>JAQGMJ010000013.1 GCA_028292405.1 Betaproteobacteria bacterium | reverse complement strand
CGGTTTCTTTTGCGTCCTCTGCGAATTCGTCGCGTCCTCCGCGTCCGGCTGCCCACCCGTATTTGATTTACTCGAGCCCCAGTTCCTGGATCTTGCGAGTGATGGTGTTGCGGCCGATGCCGAGCTTTTGCGCGGCCTCGAAACGGCGGCCACGGGTGATGGACAGCGCGGTGAGAATCAGCTTGGATTCGAAGCGCCTGGTCAGCGCTTCCCACACATCGTGCCGGCCACTGGCCAGCAGCTCCAGCGCCTCCGCTTCCAGCCCTGCCTCCCACGCCTGCGGGCCTGCGACCCGGACGGCCAGCGGCGCGATGCCGGCGACCGGCTCGGCCGGCGCCGCTTCCACGCCTTTCGGCTCGTTCGCCGGCACGGCGCTGCGGGCCACCTCGGCCGGATGCGGCGCCACTTCGGGCGGCAGGTCCTTGGGCTCGATCAGCTGCGCCGGCGCCATCACCGTCAGCCAGTGACAGATGTTTTCGAGCTGGCGGACGTTGCCGGGAAAGCCGAACGTCGACAGCCGCACGAGCGCCGCATCGGAAATGCGCTTGGGCTCGACGCCGAGCTGCTTCGCGCTTTGCTGCAGGAAGTACCGGGCCAGCATCGGAATGTCGTCGAGGCGCTCGCGCAGCGCGGGCAGCCGCAGGCGAATCACGTTCAGGCGGTGGAACAGGTCTTCGCGAAAGGCCCCTTCCTTCACGCGCTGCTCCAGGTCCTGGTGGGTCGCCGCGATCACGCGCACATTCGCCTTCACGGCGTTGTGCCCGCCGACGCGGTAGAAATGCCCGTCCGACAGCACGCGCAGCAAACGGGTCTGCAGGTCGAAGGGCATATCACCGATTTCGTCGAGGAAGAGCGTGCCGCCCTCGGCCTGTTCGAAGCGGCCGCGCCGCATGGTCTGCGCGCCGGTGAAGGCGCCGCGCTCGTGGCCGAACAGTTCGGACTCCAGCAGGTCCTTTGGAATCGCCGCGGTGTTGATGGCGATGAAGGCCTTGGCCGCGCGCGGGCTGTGGCGATGTAATGCACGCGCCACCAGTTCCTTGCCGGAGCCCGACTCGCCGTTGATCAGCACCGTCGCATGCGACTGCGACAGGCGGCCGATGGCGCGGAATACCTCCTGCATCGAGGGCGCGGCGCCGAGGATTTCCGGCGACTCCTCCACCGTCTCTTCGGCGGCGGTCTCGCGCATGCTCTCCTCGACGGCGCGGAGGATCAGCTCGATCGCGTTTTCGACATCGAAGGGTTTGGGCAGGTATTCAAAAGCACCTCCCTGGAAGGCAGCCACGGCAGACTCCAGGTCGGAGTAAGCCGTCATGATGATCACCGGCAGGCCGGGATGCTTTTCCTTGATCGCTTGCAGCAGTTCCAGGCCGGAGGCGCCGGGCATGCGGATGTCGGACACCAGGACTTGCGGCGCCTCCTCTTCCAGCGCCTGCAGCGCCTCGCGGGCGGAAGAAAACAGCTTGCAGGCGATATTTTCGCGCGTGAGTGCCTTCTCCAGCACCCAGCGGATGGACTTGTCGTCGTCTACGATCCAGATCGGCTTCATGGCTCGTGAATTATGCGCGACACGAGACAGTTTTTTGTGGCGCGGCTTTCAGAGCAGCCTTTCGGCCGTCTTGAAACCGCTGTGAAGCCTACGGAATCCACAAAACCCAGTTCCCACGCCTCACATTTTCACCCTTTACGAAAATGGCAAGAGAATTTTGAAACAGGTGTATCCCGGCCTGCTCTCGCACTCTATCGTGCCGCGATGCTGCTGCACGAATGTTTGCGCCAGTGTCAGGCCCAATCCGCTGCCGCCGTCCCGCCCCGATACCAGGGGGTAGAACACGCGATCGCGGATGCTTTCCGGGATACCCGGTCCGTTATCCTCTATATGCAAGTCCAGTGCCAGCCGGCAGCGTTCCTTGTGCAGGGTGATGTTGCGCACCACCCGGGTCTTCAGAACGATCTCCGGATTTTTGGTGCCGGCGCCGAGCAGCGCCTGGGCGGCGTTGCGCGCGACGTTGAGCGCCACCTGGATCAGCTGTTCCTTGTCGCCCCGCAGTTCCGGGAGGGAAGCGTCGTAATCGCGTACCAGGCTGATTTTGCGCGGGAATTCCGCCGCCAGGAGGCTGCGCACCCGTTCCAGCACCTCGTGGATGTTGACCGAAGTGATGTGCGGCGGGCGGTGTGGCGTCAGCATGCGGTCCATCAGGGACTGCAGGCGGTCGGATTCCTTGACGATCACCTGGGTGTATTCGCGCAGGCGCTTGTCCGGCAGCTCGAATTCCAGCAGTTGCGCGGCGCCGCGGATGCCGCCCAGGGGATTTTTGATCTCGTGCGCCAGGTTGCGGATCAGTTCGCGGTTCGCCTCGGCCTGCTCGTTTAAGCGCTCCTCGCGTTCGACCTTGAGCTGCTGGTCGATGGCGCGCAATTCCAGTAGCACGCGATTGTCGCCCTGCTCGATCGGCGTCAGCACGCAGGCCATCGAGACCCGCTCGCGGCCGGCGAAGGAAAGCTCCAGTTCCTGGCTGCGATGGCTCCATTTGCCCCGCAGCGCCTCCTCGAGCAACAGGCCGAGTTCTTCCGACTGGGTCTGGCGGTCCACCGGCTGGCCGCGCAGGTTGCGCAGGGACGACTCGAACAAGGCCTCGGCCGCCGGATTGGCGTGGTTGATGCGGAATTCGACGTCCAGCAGGAGGATCGCGGAAGGCAGCAGATCCAGGCCCGGATAGGGGCTCTCCCGCACTACCGGGGCCGGCGGCGGGGCGAGTGGACGCAAACGCTTTGCAGGCAAATCGGGCTCCGGAAAACGACAGGCCGGCGCGCAGTCGCGGCCGGCCTGGAAATGAGGTGTCGAAAGACGGTGCTTAAGCGACGTTGCCGAGCAACCCAGCCTAGTTTTTCAGGCCGCCGAGTTCGCGATTGAGGGAGTCGACGTTCGACTGGCTGCGCGCGACGTCGTCTTTCAACTGCTGGCTGCGGTCCATGTATTTCTGGTAGTTGCGCTCGCCACCCTGACGCTCGGGCTCGCCGTTGTTGTATTCCTTTTGCAGGTCGGCCAAGCGCTTTTGCTCGGCAGCCAGCTCTTCCTGCAGGATACGGCGGCGGTCGGTGTCGCGCGCTTTTTGCGAATTGCTGTCTACCCTGGATTCGCCGGCGGCGCGCGGCGCGGCGGGGACGGACTTGACGACGGAAACCGAATTGATTTCGCCCTCCACCTTCTTGCAGCCCTTGACCGAACCGACGTTGGTATAGGTGACGCTGCCGTCGGCGTCGGTGCACTTGAACAGGCCGCCGCCGGCCATTTCCGCCTTCTCCGCCTTGGCTTTTTGCGCCTGCGCAGGCGCCGCCAGCGCCAGGCCGGCTGCGGTCAGGACCGCGATCAGTATTAGTTTGCGCGACATAAGCGCCTCCCTTTGGTTGCTGCTTGCCACTCATGCAAGGATGACAAATATAATGCACGAGGCCGGTCATTGGTTGAACCTGCTCTCGTCGCCAATCTGGTGCCGCGCATTGCCGAACCGCGCCATCGGCGGACACAGCAATTGAAGTCTACATGAAAATCCAGCTCCAACTGCATGATTTTACATATTAAAACTTTCGGCAAGCCAGGGCCTTGCGGCTCGCCGATGCCTGCCAAAAAAACGGCGCGCCCGAGGGCGCGCCGTCCGCATGCGTTAAAAATCTTTACATGCTGTAGTACATGTCGTATTCCACCGGGTGGGTGGTCATGCGGAAGCGGGTGACGTCGTTCATCTTCAGTTCGATGTAGGCGTCGATCGCTTCGTTGGAGAACACACCGCCGCGGGTCAGGAACTCGCGGTCGCGGTCCAGATACTCGAGGGCCTGTTCCAGGCTGGAGCAGACGGTCGGGATCTTCGCGTCTTCTTCCGGCGGAAGGTCGTAGAGGTTCTTGTCGGACGGCTCGCCCGGGTGGATCTTGTTCTGCACGCCGTCCAGGCCCGCCATCAGCATGGCCGAGAAGGCCAGGTACGGGTTCGACAGGGGGTCCGGGAAGCGCACTTCGATGCGGCGGCCCTTCGGGTTCGGCACGTATGGAATGCGGATCGAGGCGGAACGGTTGCGGGCCGAGTAGGCCAGCTTGACCGGGGCTTCGAAGCCGGGGACCAGGCGCTTGTACGAGTTGGTGGTCGAGTTGGTGATGGCGTTGAGCGCGCGGGCATGCTTGATGATGCCGCCGATGTAGTACAGCGCGAACTCGGACAGGCCGGCATAGCCGTCGCCGGCGAACAGGTTCTTGCCGTCCTTCCAGACCGACTGGTGCACGTGCATGCCGGAGCCGTTGTCGCCGACGATCGGCTTGGGCATGAAGGTCGCGGTCTTGCCGTAGGCGTGGGCGACGTTGGCTACCGTGTACTTGAGGATCTGGTTCCAGTCGGCGCGCTGCACCAGCGAAGCGAACTTGGTGCCGATTTCGCACTGGCCGGCGGTCGCCACTTCGTGGTGGTGCACTTCGACTTCGACGCCCTGTTGCTCGAGCAACAGGCACATTTCGGAACGCATGTCCTGCAGCTGGTCGATCGGGGCCACCGGGAAGTAGCCGCCCTTGACCGCGGGACGGTGGCCGACGTTGCCCTGGCCTTCGATGCGCGCATCGGTGTCCCAGCCGGCTTCGGAGGACCACACCTTGCAGGAGGAGCCGGACATGTCGACCGACCACGCGACGGAGTCAAAAATGAAGAATTCGGGTTCCGGACCAAAGTAGGAGACGTCGCCGATGCCGCTCGCCTTCAGGTAGGCTTCGGCGCGGTTGCCCAGCGAGCGCGGGTCGCGGTCATAGCCTTTGCCGGTCGAGGGCTCGAGCACGTCGCAGGTCAGGATCAGCGTGTTCTCGTCGGTGAACGGGTCCATGTGGGCGGTGTTGGGATCGGGCATGAGCAGCATGTCCGACGCTTCAATGCCCTTCCAGCCGGCAATCGACGAGCCGTCGAAGGCGTGGCCGCCGATGAATTTGTCCTCGTCGAAAGCCTTCACCGGCACGGAAACGTGTTGTTCCTTGCCCTTGGTGTCGGTAAAACGAAAGTCAACGAACTTGACTTCGTTGTCTTTGGCCATTTTCAAGACATCTTTGGCAGTCGTTGCCATTTTTATATCTCCTGGTAGTTCGATAGTAGCGAGTCACGGGGGTCGTTCAAGCGCCGAGAGGGAAAAGCACTTTTTGTGCCACGCAATTGACCGGGCACAGAGCGCGCACTTGCCCTTCTTTGCTTCCGTCGGCTGGCTGGGGCAAGCCGGTTTTTCGAAAAACGCCGCACAAAATCGGGCCGCAAAAGCCGCCGCGCATTGTGCCACAAAGGCGCACCAAATCGGCTCGCCGGCATCACACCTTTATGGTGCATTGAGAAAATTTCCGCACCTTTGTGGTGCCAGCAGTTTTGCCGCCGGCCAAACTGCTGTCCCACTGAAGCTGCAAGCTCAAATTTTCGCCATTAGCAGAGCCGGCGAATTTGGCCGTGCAATAATTCCTTCCCATGCGAATCGCGTCTTCCCACACCATTTTCCCCTGGCTGCAGGCTTTATTGTTGGCGCTATTCCTGGCGCCAGTCTGCGGCCAGGCCCAGCCGGTGAGCGAGGCGGATCGGGCACGCCGCGCCGCCGATGCCGCCGGCCATGAAACACGGCGCGCGGAGTCCGCGGCCCAGCAGGCGGACCGCCGCCTGAAGCGCGCCGAAGACAACCTGAAGGCCGCGCAGGTCGAGATCGATACTTCGCATCGGGAAGTCCTTGCCGCGCAGCAACGCCTGTCGGCCGCGCGCAATGCGGAAAACCGCGCCCTGCGTGAGCTTGACGGCGCACAAAAGCGTTCGCGCTGAAGCCGCAGGCAGCATTGCCGGCAACGGCAACCGTGCTCGTCGACGCGGAAATTAATAAGCTTTAATCCGCTCGGGCGAAGGCCACCGGCCTACCTCGATTGCCGGCCGCAGCGCCTGCCGTAGAGCGAACGCGCTCGGATTTTCTTATGCTCCATTTGCTGCATTTGCGCAGCGCCGCCCCGCTGACGCATGCCATAATCGCGCCCCATGAAAAATGCCCCTATTCGTTTTCCCATGCACTGGATGCGGTGCGCCCTGGGCGCAGCCGGAATGGCCATCGCCGCCGCTAGCCTGCCGGCCGCCGCACAGGACAACTATCCGAACCATGCGATCCGCCTGATCGCGCCGCAGGCACCGGGCGGCGGCGTCGACCTGATCGGACGCATTCTCGCCGACCGCCTGGGCAAGGTCCTGGGCCAGCCGGTGGTGATCGACAACATTGCCGGCGCCGGCGGGGCAATCGCTACCGAAACCGCGGCGCATGCGCCGGCGGACGGCTATACCCTGGAGATCGGCTACGTCGCCACCCATGCCACCAACCCGGCGGTAAAGAAGGTGCCGTATGACCCGGTGAAGGATTTTTCGCCGATCGGGATGATCGGCGGCACCCCCAACCTGTTGATCGTGCGCTCCTCGTTGCCGGTGAAGACCGTGAAGGAATTCGTCGCCTATGCGCGCGCCCATGCCGGCGATATGAACTATGGCACCTCGGGCAAGGGCACGCTGAACCACCTGGTGATGGAGCAGTTCAAGGCAGCTGCGAATTTCCCCAGCCTGTCGGTGCCCTACCGCAGCATCGGCCAGGCCTTCATCGACCTGATGGGCGGCCAGGTGATGTCGATTTTCCCCGGCCTGGCCGCGGGCATGCCGCATGTGCGCTCGGGCGCCGCGCGGCCGCTGGCCGTCACCGGGGCCAAGCGTCACCCGATCCTGCCCGATGTGCCGACCTTCAAGGAGCTGGGCTACGAGGATTTCGAGGGCCTGACCTGGTACGGCATCGTCGGCCCGGCCAAGCTGCCGCAGCCGATCATCACCAAGCTCAATACCGAAATCAACAAGATCCTCGCCCAGCCGGACTTCAAGGAGAAGCTTTCGGCCGAGGCGCTCGACACCATGCCGATGAGCCCGGACCAGTTCGGCAAGTACATCAGCGCGGAAGTCGCGCATTGGACCAAGGTGGCGCGCGCCAACAAGATCCAGCTGACCGACTGACCCGACCAAACCTTGCCGGCGCAGCGCGCCGGCAGCCTTGCGACATTTCCGAGCTTCCGATGAAAAACCTGCCCCAAGTCTCCGTTTCCGAACAACTGGCGGAGGCCTTCGCCGGCACGCCCGCCGCGCTACCGCCCAAGCTCGCCGCCATGTGCGAGGCGGTGATGACCGACATCGCCGGCCTGTGCGTGGCCGCGCGCAATGCCGACTACGTCAAGGCCACCGTCGCCGCCACCAGCGAGGCCGGCACCTGCACCATGATCGGCCACGCCGGCGCATGGAACCTGGCCACTGCGGCGCTGTGCAACGGCACCGCCTCGCACGGCGAGGACTACGACGACACCTTCGAGGGCGGCCCGGTGCATGCGGGCGCGGTGATCATTCCCGCACTGCTGGCCGCGGCCGAGCAACACCAGCTTTCAGGCAGCGACATGATGCGCGGCATCGCCGTCGGCTGCGAGTTGACCTGCCGCCTGCCTATCGTGGCGCCGACGCGCACCCACAAGGCGGGCTTTCATCCCACTGCGGTGTTCGGGGCGCTGGGCGCGGCCGCGGGCGTGGCCACCGCGCTGAAGCTGTCGAAAGAGCAGTGGGTCAATGCGCTGGGCATCGCCGGCAGCATGTCCGCCGGGATCATCGAGTACCTGGCCGAAGGCGCATGGACCAAGCGCATGCATCCCGGCTGGGCGGCGCAGTCGGGTTATCGCGCGGCGCGCATGGCGCAGGCTGGTTTCACCGGGCCGCGCACCCTGTTCGAGGGCGAGCACAGTTTTTTCCACGCCTTCGCCAATACGAATGAAGGCAACATCGAAGGCATGATGCAGGGCGTGGGGGAACACTGGATATCATCAGGTATCGCTTTCAAGCCTTACGCTTGCGGCACCATGGCGCATCCCTACATCGACTGTGCGCGCAGGCTGGTGCACGAGGGGCTGAAGGTTGAGGACATCGCCCGTATCGAATGCGAGACCGCCGAGGGCATTTTGCACCGCCTGTGGGAGCCGCTGGCGTCCAAGCAGGCGCCGGTGAACGGCTACTCCGCCAAGTTCAGCATTCCCTATGCGATCGCCGTGGGCATGCTGCGCAACGACGCCGGCCTGGCCGATTACGAAGAGAGCGTGGTGCACGATGCGAAAGTGCGCGCGCTGGCTGCCAAGGTGCATTACGTGGTCGATCCGGCCAATCCGTATCCGGCGCGTTTCACCGGACATGTGAAGGTAACGCTGAAGGACGGCAGCGTGCGCGAGGCGCGCCAGGGGCATTTCCGCGGCGGCGTCGAGGAGCCGATGACGCCGGCGGCACTCGAAGCGAAATTCCGCGCCAATTGTGTCTATGGCGGCTGGTCGGCACCCGAGGCAGGGGCCGCGCTGCAGGTGCTGCGCGGCGTGCCGGCGACCAAGCAGGTTGATCTTTCAGCACTCAGGCACTAAGTCATGAACGCAAAACCGCTCGCGGGCAAGACCGCGCTCATCACCGGCGCCGGCCGCAACATCGGCCGCGCCATTGCCCTGATGCTGGCCGATGCCGGCGCCGCAGTGGCCGTGCACGTGCGCGGCAGCGTCGATGACGGCCGCGCCGTCGTCGAGGAAATCACCGCTGCCGGCGGCCGCAGCCTGCTCGTGCAGGCCGACATTACCGACCGCCCGGCCGTCGATGCGATGGTCGCGCAGGTAGCCGCGCAGTTCGGCGGGCTGGAAATTTTGGTCAACAATGCGGCCACCCGCCTGGAAGCGCCCTTTCCCGAGCTGACCTATGCCGACTGGCGCGGCGCCTTCGAGGCCAGCGTGGACGGCGCCTTCCATTGCACTCAGGCGGCCTGGCCCTGGCTGGCCAAGGCGGGCGGCAGCGTGATCAACCTGGGCGGGCTGACCGCGCACATCGGCGCGGCCGAGCGCGCCCACGTGACGGCCGCGAAAGCGGCGCTGGTGGGCTTCACCCGCGGGCTGGCGCACGAAGGCGCGCCGGTCGGCGTCACCATCAACTGCGTGGTGCCGGGGATGATCGCCACGGTGCGCGGCGGCGGGTCTTCCAAGCCGCAGGCGCGCCACCAGGGCACGCCGCATAACCTGCTGGCGCGGCGCGGCGCGCCGGACGATATCGCGTCGGCCGTGCTCTGGCTGGTGGGGCCCGGCGGGCAATACACCACCGGTCAGACCATCCACGTCAACGGCGGCGCCTACCTCGGTTCTTGAGCCTGGGCTTCTGCCCTCGGATTTGTGACCCGGGCCGCTCCCGGCGGGGAGCGGCGCACAGGAGTACAATGTAGGGTTTGATGATACGTTGTCTCACCCACCGCGCCCGGGTTGTCGCCATTGCGGCCCGCCCCCAGCCCATCCGGCCTAGCGCCTTCGATTCGAGAGTTATCCATGTCTTTTGATTCCTTCGGCCTGGCGCCGGAGCTGCTGCGCGCCATTGCCGAAGAAGGCTATACCGAACCCACGCCGATCCAGGCGCAGGCCATTCCCGTGGTGCTGCAAGGCGGCGACGTGATGGGCGCGGCGCAGACCGGCACCGGCAAGACAGCCGGCTTTACCCTGCCGATCCTCCAACTGCTGAAACCCAATCAGAACGTCTCGCCTTCGCCGGCGCGGCATCCGGTGCGCGCGCTGATCCTGCTGCCGACCCGCGAACTGGCGCTGCAGGTGGCCGAATCGGTCGCCACTTACGGCAAATATTTGCAGATCCGCTCCACCTGCGTCTACGGCGGCGTGGACATTGCCCCGCAGCTGAAGATCGTGCGCGCCGGGGTCGAGGTGTTGATCGCCACGCCGGGCCGCCTGCTCGATCACATCGAGCAAAAGAGCGTGAACCTGGGCCAGGTGCAGATGCTGGTGCTGGACGAAGCCGACCGCATGCTCGACATGGGCTTCATGCCGGATATCAAGCGCATCGTCGCCCTGCTGCCGCAAAAACGCCAGAACCTGCTGTTCTCGGCGACATTCTCCGAAGAAATCAAGCGCCTGGCCGGCGGCATTCTGCGCAATCCGCAGACCATCGAGGTGGCGCGGCGCAACCAGACCGCCGACACCGTGCGCCAGGTTGCCTACGCGGTGGCCGACGACGAGAAAAAGACCTTGCTGGTGCACCTGGTGGAGGAGAAGAAGATCAGCCAGGCGATCATCTTCTCCAACACCAAGCTGGGCACCGCGCGCCTGGCGCGCTACCTGGAACAAAAGGGCCTGAAAGCCGACGCCATCCATGGCGACAAGTCGCAGGGCGAGCGCATCCTGGCGCTGAACCGCTTCAAGAGCGGCGAGATCACGCTGCTGGTGGCCACCGACGTGGCCGCGCGCGGCCTGGACATCCAGGAAATGCCTTGCGTGATCAATTACGACCTGCCGCATGCGCCGGAAGATTATGTGCACCGCATCGGCCGCACCGGCCGCGCCGGCGCCGAGGGCGACGCGATTTCGCTGTTTGCCCCGGATGAAGAAAAGTACCTGATCGACATCGAAAAGCTGATCAAGAAAGATATCGAGCGGGTCAGCGCCAAGGGTTTCGAGGCCGCCGCCGCAGAGCCGGCATTCCATGCCGCCGCCCACGAGCGCCGCCACGGCCGCTTCGACCGCGACCATTCCTCGCGGCAGCAAAAGAACAAGGTGCAGGTCGACCCCTGGTTCCTCAAGCCTTACGAGCCTTCGGCGGCAGCAGCGGCCGAAGGCAAGTCCGCCGCCGAAGCGCCCAAGCCGGCTACGGGCGCGAAAAAGCCCGCTGTTGCCGCCCTGCTGGGCGGCCTGGGCCGCAAGCCCGGCGCCTGAACGTCCGCAGGTAATGCAGGTGGCCACGCCGCCTGCCGGGTCAGTCGCCTGACCTCTCGCCTGCCGACCTCCCTAAGGCAGCCGCCTGCCGACCTCTTCAACAAAGTCCTGAAAATCGGCGCGCTTGCCGTCGCGCACGCGGCGAAATTCGCCCGCCGCCGTACCGACCACCAGTTCGGTTTCGCCGACCACGCCGCGATAGACCTTGTAGCCGCCCCAGCCGAGCAGCGGCAGCATCAGCACCCAGATCAGCCCTGCCGGGATGTTGATGTAGCGGCCGTAAATCATTTCGCTGTCGCCCTGGTCGGCGGTGGGCGGCCCCTTGTCGGAGAGCCGGCGCTGCGCGGAATAAGCCAGGCCATTGACCGCCGTCTCCAGCGATTTGTAGGCCGAGCCGAAGCCCAATCCCACCACCAGCAGGATCACGCCGACGATGATGGCAGTGAAATCGCGCAAATAGGCGCTGCGCACCGAGGCGACTGCCTTGAGCGGAATGCTTTCCTCATAGCCGGGGGCGCTGGCCAGCAGGCGCCGGTCGGTCAGCGCCAGGGTGCCGCTGAAAGCCACCGGACCCAGCGGCACTTCGGTGATCAACTGCTCGCTGTCTGCGAGTTGCATGTAACTCTCCTTGCTTGCCGGCCCGTGTGGACCGGCTACTTCTTTTGCGAAGCCGCCAGGGCCTGGTCCAGGTCCCAGAGGATGTCGTCCACATTTTCGATGCCGACGGAAAGGCGAATCATGTCCGGCGAGACCCCGGCCTTCACCTGCTCTTCTTCCGACAGCTGGCGGTGGGTGGTCGAGCCGGGGTGGATGATCAGGGTCTTGGCGTCGCCGATGTTGGCGAGGTGGCTCATGAACTGCGCCGCCTCGATGAATTTTTCGCCCGCGGCAAGCCCGCCCTTGACGCCGAAGGCCATGACGGCGGAAGCGCCGCGCGGCAGGTATTTCTTTGCCAACTGGTGGTACTTGTTCGACTTCAAGCCGGGATAGCTGACCCAGGACACCAGCGGGTGCGCCTCGAGAAACTCCGCCACCTTTTGCGCGTTTTCCACATGGCGGTCCATCCGCACGTGCAGCGTTTCAAGGCCTTGCAGCAGCATCCAGGCGTTGAACGGCGCGATCGCCGGGCCGAAGGTGCGCAGCACTTCCATGCGCGCCTTCATGGTGTAGCCGAAGTCGCCGAAGGTTTCGTAAAAGCGCACGCCGTGATAGCCGCGCGAGGGCTCGGTCATCTCCGGGAAGTTGCCGTTGGCCCAGTTGAACTTGCCCGATTCGACGATCACCCCGCCCATCGAGGTGCCGTGGCCGCCCATGTACTTGGTAGCCGAGTGCACCACGATGTCGGCGCCGAAGTCGAAGGGGCGGCACAGGTAGGGGGAGGGAATGGTGTTGTCGATCATCAACGGCAGCCCGGCATCGTGGGCGATTTTCGCCACCGCCTCGATGTCCAGCACGTTGATCAAGGGGTTGCCGAGAGTCTCGGCGTACAGCAGCTTGGTTTTGGACGTGAGCGCGCGGCGGAAGTTCTCGGGATCTTCCGGATCGACGAATGTCGTGCGGATGCCCATGCGCTCGAAGCCGGCGCCGAACTGGCCGATGGTGCCGCCGTAGAGCGTGCTGGCCGAGACGATCTCGTCGCCTTCTTTCAGGATGGCGAGGATGGCCGTCATCTGCGCCGCCAGGCCGCTGGCGGTGGCAAGCGCCGCACGGCCGTTCTCCAGCGCGGCGACACGCTCCTCGAACACCGCCGTGGTGGGATTGGACAGGCGCGTATAGACGTTGCCGAAGGTCTGCAGGTTGAACAAGCTGGCGGCGTGCTCGGCGGAGTCGAAGACGAAGGAGGTGGTCTGGTACAGCGGCACGGCGCGCGCGCCGGTGGCGGGGTCGGGAATCTGCCCGGCGTGCAGGGCAAGCGTCTCGAACGAGAATTTTCTGTCGGCCATGGATATTGCGGACGCTGCTAGTTGGCGATGTATCTGGGTCGCTTGGCCGAGATCACGTGGGTGTTGACGCCCACCCAGTTGAGGCCGCCGAACAAGCGCGCATGCTCGATTTTCACGCAGCGGTCCATCACCGCGTCCAGGCCGGCTTCCTCGGCGACGCGCGCTGCCTCCGCGTTCTTCACCCCGAGCTGCTGCCACAGCACCTTGGCGCCGACGGCGACCGCGTCGCGGGCGATCGGCTCGATGTCTTCGGTCTTGCGAAAGCAGTCGACGATGTCCACCTTTTCCGGGATGTCGCGCAGCGACTTGTAGCATTTCTCGCCGAGGATTTGCTCGTAGCGCGGGTTCACCGGGATGATGCGATAGTGATGCGCCTGCATGTACTTGGCGGCGAAGTAGCTCGGACGAAACCAATCGGCGGACAGGCCGACCACGGCGATCACATGGTTCTCGGCGAGGATGCGGCGCAGTGACGGAATGTCGTCGGCCATCGACGTCTTTCGGAATAAAAACCTGCGCGAGTGTAACACCGCCTCTACCCCTCTCTTGCACACATACGTGGCCGGCGCGGACGGCTCAGCCGCCGCGGCCAAGCAGGATTTGCGCTGCTTGCGCCAGGGCGGCGGGCGCATCGGCCGCACCCACCGCCGGCGCCCCGGTCTGCTTGGAAAGTTTTTCGCCCTGCGCATTGGTCAGCACGTCGACATGAGCGTAAACCGGCGTCGGCAGGCCGAGCAGGCGCTGCAGCAGTATCTGCCGCGGGGTCGAGTCCAGCAGATCGGCCCCGCGCACCACGTGGCTGACGCCGGCAGCGCCGTCGTCCACCACCACCGCCAGCTGGTAGGCCCAGGGACCGTCGGCGCGCTTGATGACGAAATCGCCGACTTCGCGCACCAGGTCCTGGCGCTGCGGGCCCTGCAGCACATCGTCGAAAACCACGACCTCGTCGTCGGGCACGCGCAGCCGCCAGGCGCGCGCCTGGCGCCCCGGCGCCAGGCCTTGCCGGCAGGTGCCGGGGTAGACCAGCTCGCGGCCGAAGGCGCGCTCGCGCTGATTGAGCAGGGAATCAGCCACTTCCTTGCGGGTGCAGGCGCAGGGGTAAACCAGGCCGCGGGCGACAAGACCATCGAATGCCGCCTGGTAAGCCTCATTGCGCCGGCTTTGCCACACCACTTCGCCCTCCGGCTCGAAACCACAGGCTGCCAGGGTTTCCAGAATAGCCTGCGCCGCCCCCGGCATTTCGCGCGGCGGGTCCAGATCTTCCATGCGGATCAGCCAGCGCCCGTCATGGGCGCGCGCGTCCAGGTAGCTGGCCAGCGCGGCCACCAGGGAGCCCTGGTGCAGCGGCCCGGTAGGAGAAGGGGCGAAGCGCCCGACGTAGGGCTGGCCGCCGGCCCGCCAGGCGGCGATGCGGGCGGCGTGGCGCTGTTTCCAGGCGGCAATCCAGTCTTCCGGCATGGACGTATTATGGTGCATGCGAGGCAGGGAAAACTCGCCGGCCGGTCATCGGAGGTGCGCATGGTGCAGACTGCTAAACTTGCCGGCCGCAAAACCGCTGCGGAAAGGCGGCCCGTGGCGCGCGCAGCGTTGCCGCCCAGGACCGTCATGGCCGCCCCATAAAAGAACAACATGTCCCGGGAATACTCCAGCTCAGCCAATCTCGCCATCGCGGTCGAAACCGCGCGCATGCGCGAGTGCTATCGGATCGCGCCGCAGTCGATGCTGGCGATGCTCGGGGTGTCGGCGCTTACCGCCTTTCTGCTGCGCGATGAGGCGCCGGCCGCGTTGATCGGGGGCTGGTTTGCCCTGGTCGCCGGCCTGAACCTGGTGCGCCTCGGCCTGGTGGTGCGCTTTCGCGGACAACTCAGCGACCCGGCGCTTACGCTGCGCAATGAAAACCTCTATGCCCTGGCCGCGCTGGCTGTCGGCCTGGCCTGGGCCGGCCTGCTGCTGAACGTGATGCCGAGGAGCGAGGCGCTGCAAATGGCGCTGGTGGTCACCGTACTGGCGATCATGTATTCCTGCATCATCACCATCGGCACCAGCCTGAAAAACTACTTCGCGCTGGTGACGCCGATCGTGGTCGCCGAAGGCGTGGTTTTCACCGGGCATACCAGCATCGGACAGCAGATGCCGGCGGTGGTCCTGCTATTGCTGCCGGTGGCGATTTTCGTCGCCCTGCTGTCCTACCGGCGCTCGGTGATGCCGGGCATCCTGCAGCAGGAGGAGATGCAGGTGCTGACGCGCGAGTTGCGCGCCATGTTCGACAATACCCTGGTCGGCATCTCCCATGTGCGCAATCGCCAATTCGTCACCGTCAACGCCGAGTGCGCGCGCATCTACGGCGTACCGGCGGAACAGTTGCCCGGCACTTCGGTGATGCCGTTTTTCGCCGCCATGGACGACGGCGAGCGCATTGCGCTCTCGGTACGCGACTCCCTGCGCGACCAGGGCGAGGCGGTCTATGAGGCCAGGTATACCCGGCCCGACGGGCAGGCGCGCCACCTGCTGGCCCAGGGGCACCGCTTCGACCGCAAGGACCCGGCCAAGGGCACGATCTGGGTGCTGATGGACATCACCGCGCGCAAGGAGGTGGAGCTGGCGCTGGCGGCCAGCGAAGACGCCTACCGGCGCCTGGTCGAAACCGTGCCCAGCGTGATTTTTTCGCTCGACGCCGACGCCCGCTTTTCCTTCGCCAACGACGCCGGTGTGCGGCAGATCGCCGGCGTGCCGGTGACCCAGGTATTCGGCCGCCGTTTCACCGACTTCACCCCGCCGGAGGAGCACGAGCGCAACCTGGCCCTGTTCCGCAAGGTGCTCGCCGGCGACACCATGGTGGGCCTGGAAAGCCGGGTGCGGCACCGCGACGGCCGCCTGATCACCGTCAGCGTGACGGTGCAGCCCCTGCGCGATGCCAGCGGGCACATCGTCGGCATCACCGGCACCGCGGTCGACGTTAGCGACCGCAAGCGGCGCGAGTCGGAACTGCAGCGCACCCGCGACCTCCTGCACAGCGCGATCGAGGCGATGAGCGACGGCTTCATCCTGTTCGACCGCGACGACCGGGTGTCGATGTGCAACAGCCGCTACGTCGAGCTTTACGGCACCGGCCAGCAGGTCGAGGAAATCATCGGCCGGCACGTTTCCGAACTGCAGTTGCTCGCCGGCCAGCGCACCGAGCAGATTCCGCCCGAATTTCTCGGCGACGCCGAAGCCTGGGCGCGCGAGCGCATGCGCCGCCATCGCGAAGCCAATGGCCACCCCTATGTCTACGAAACCGGCGACAACCGCTGGCTGCAGATCATCAAGCGCCGCACCGCCGACGGCAGCGTGGTCGGCATCTATACCGACATCACGCAGATGAAGCGCTCGGAGGAGGCGGTGCGCGTGCTGGCGCAGCACGACGCGCTCACCGGCCTGCCGAACCGGCGCCTGATGAACGACCGCCTGGCGCAGGCCATCGCCCAGGCCAGGCGCAACCAGGAACTGGTCGGCCTTTTGCTGATCGACCTGGATGACTTCAAACCCGTCAACGACGCGCATGGCCACCGCGCCGGCGACGAGGTGCTGCGGATCGTCGCCCTGCGCCTGAAGGAGTGCGTGCGCGAGGTCGACACGGTGGCGCGCTACGGCGGCGACGAGTTCGTGGTGGTGCTGTCGTCGGTGAACCGGCCGCGCGACGCCGGCCTGGTGGCGGAAAAGATCATCGCCGCCTTAGCCGAGCCAATTCCCGCGCTTTGGGTGAGCCAGCACGGGCGCCGCGCCACCGAGGTGCAGATCGGCTGTAGCGTGGGCATCGCCATGTTCCCGCAGGATTCGACCCAGCCGGACGGGCTGATCCGCTGCGCCGACGCGGCAATGTACGTGGCGAAATCGCGCGGCCGCGGCTGCCTGGTGTTTCACGCGCCGGCGCCGAACGCGGCTTCCTAGCTCTCTTGCCGCCGTGCCCTGGGAGGCATCCCTGATTGTGCGGCCCTGACGAACAATCCGTTCCAAACGGCGGCTTTTTAATTCATGCCTTCGGCCTTATATTGTGCACATCGGCAAACGCCTACAACAAGCACCGCAACAAGGAGAACATCATGATCACCCTGCGCAAAGCAAACGAACGCGGCCATGCGGACCACGGCTGGCTCAATTCCTACCACTCGTTTTCCTTCGCCGACTATCACGATCCCGACCACATGGGTTTCGGCCCGCTGCGGGTGATCAACGAAGACCGCATTGCCCCCGGCACCGGCTTCGGCACCCACGGCCACCGCGACATGGAAATCCTCTCCTATGTGCTGGAAGGCGCGATCGCGCACAAGGACAACATGGGCAATGGCTCGGCCATTGTGCCCGGCGACGTGCAGCGCATGAGCGCGGGGCGCGGCGTAATGCACAGCGAGTACAACCACTCGAAGGAAGGCCTGGCGCACTTTCTGCAAATCTGGATCGAGCCGAACCAGCGCGGCATCGACCCCGGCTACGAGCAAAAGCATTTCGACGCGGCGGCCAAGCGCGGCAAGCTGGCGCTGGTGGCCGACGGCCAGGCACGCGAAGGCGCGGTGAAAATCCACCAGGACGCGTCGATCTACGCCGGGCTGTTCGACGGCGCCGAGCGGGCGGTGCACGAGCTCAAGCCGGGCCGCCGCGCCTATGTGCACGTGGCGCGCGGCACCTTGACCGTCAATGGTCAGGCGTTGACGGCGGGCGACGCGCTGATGGCCGAGGAGACCGCGCAGATCGTGCTGGAAAACGGCGATAAGGCCGAAGTATTGCTGTTCGACCTCGACTGAAGCAGGGCAAGGCCGCAAGCGCGGCTTACTGCCTTACAATCGGCGGGCGCCCTTGCGGGCGCCCGTTTTATTTTTCCTCTTCCTGCGATCCGGTTCCCATGGCCCAGATGCTCGTCCAAGCCGCCATTTTTCTCGCCTGCGCCGTGCTGGCGGTGCCGCTGTCGCGCAAGCTTGGCTTGGGGGCGGTGCTGGGCTATTTGTTCGCCGGCATGCTGATCGGGCCCTACGGCCTGAAGCTGATCGACGATGTGCAGGCGATCTACGAATTTTCCGAATTCGGCGTCGTGCTGCTGCTGTTCATCATCGGCCTGGAGCTGCAGCCTTCGCGCCTGTGGGTGCTGCGCAAGCAGGTGTTCGGCCTGGGCCTGCTGCAGGTGCTGGGCACCGGGCTGGCGATGGGCGCCGTCGCCTGGGGCTTCGGCCTGAAATGGCAGGCCGCGCTGGTGGCGGGACTTGGCCTGGCGATGTCTTCCACCGCCCTGGTGCTGCAAACCCTGGCCGAGAAGCAGCAATTGACCACGCGCCATGGACGCAACGCCTTTGCCATCCTGCTGTTCCAGGATCTGGCGGTGATCCCGATTCTTGCCGCCCTGCCCTTCCTGGGCAGCGGCGGCGCCGCCCATGACGGCGGCGGCTGGATGGATGCGCTCAAGGCGGTGGGCATGATCGTCGGCGTGGTGATCGGCGGGCGCTACCTGACGCGGCCGCTGTTTAGCGCGATTGCGCGCTTCGGCAGCCGCGAAGTGTTCACCTCGGCTGCGCTGTTGATTGTCATCGGCGTCACGCTGCTGATGGAACTGGTGGGCCTGTCGGCTTCGCTGGGCGCCTTTCTCGCGGGCGTGCTGTTGGCCGACTCTGAATATCGCCACGAGCTGGAGGCCGACATCGAGCCCTTCAAGGGCCTGCTGCTGGGGCTGTTCTTTATCGCTGTGGGCATGTCGGCCAATCTGGCGCTGATCCTCAAGCAGCCGCTGCTGCTGCTGGCGCTGACGCTCGGCCTGCTGGGAATCAAGGCCGTGGTCGTGATGGGACTGGGCGCCGCTTTCAAGGCCCCGACCTCCAGCACGCGCAAGCTGGCGTTGTCCCTGGCGCAGGGCGGCGAATTCGCCTTTGTGCTGTTCGGCGTGGCCGGCGGCTTCGGCATTTTCACCGAGGCGCAGGCGCAGTTGCTGGTGGTGGTGGTCACCGTCTCGATGCTGCTTTCGCCCCTGCTGTTCATCCTCGAGGAAAAGGTGCTCGGCCCCTGGCTGGACCGCAAGCAGGAACGCGAATTCGACACCATCGAGGCAGACGGCAACCACGTGGTGATCGCCGGCATGGGCCGCGTCGGCCAGGTGGTGGCGCGGGTGCTGAACATGAAAAAGATCCCGCTGACGGTGCTCGACGTCGACGCCGCGCAGGTGGACAGCCTGCGCAAGTTCGGCATCAAGGTGTATTACGGCGACGCCAGCCGCCTCGACATGCTGGAAGCGGCCAAGGCAGGCGAGGCGCGCCTGTTCATTCTCGCCATCGACGACCCCGAGGCTTCCTACAAGACCGCCGAACTGGTGCGGCGCCATTTCCCCGGCCTGCCGATCCTGGCGCGGGCGCGTAATCGCCAGCATGCCTACAAGCTGATGGACCTGGGGATCACCAAGATCTACCGCGAGACCTGGCACATGAGCCTGGAGCTGGCGCACACGGCGCTGCTGCGCCTGGCGATTCCTCAGTCCGAGGCGGCGATGACGGTGGCGCGATTCCGCGACCACGACATCCAGTTGCTGAAGCGGCAGTATGCCGTTTATCAGGACGAGGCCAAGCTGATCCAGACGTCGAACGACGTGCGCGCCGAACTCGACGCCCTGCTCGAAGGCGACCGCGAGGACGCCAGCGAAGCCACGCCGGAACGCGACTATGTCGCGGTCGAGGAAGAGGGTGAAGGCAAGGGCGAAGCCAGGCAGGCCGGGCAGGAAACACCGACCACGTAAGCAGCCAAGCGCTGCTGCATCGGCGAGACCACGGCGCGGCAATTGAAGCATTCGGCATGGCCGGTTTCCCGCAGCTCGGGTGTCAACGCGACGCGGCGGTCGAACACAAAGCAGTTGCCGCTGTAGTGCGCGCCGCCCACTTCCTCGAAATACTTCAGGATGCCGCCGTCGAGCTGGTAGACGTTTTCGTAACCCTGACCCTGCATGTACAGCACCGCTTTTTCGCAGCGGATGCCGCCGGTGCAAAAAGTCACCACCGTGCGCCCCTGCAACTCGGGCGCCAGTTTTTCCAGGGTGGCGGGGAATTCGCTGAAGGAGCGGATTTGCGGGTCGATGGCGTCGGTGAAGGTGCCGACTTCCACCTCGAAGGCATTGCGCGTGTCCAGCAGGGTGACGGCGCGCCCGGCGTCGTCATGGCCGGCGTCGAGCCAGCGCTTGAGGGTGGCGGCGTCCACGTGCGGAGCGCGTTCCTCGATCGGCCGGATTTGCGGCTTTTTCATGGTGATGATCTCGCGCTTGATCTTCACCAGCATGCGGTTGAAGGGCTGCTCGGCCGACCAGGACTCCTTCACCGGCAGGCCGGCAAAGCGGGCGTCGGCGGCCAGCCAGGCCATCACGCCGCGCAGGCCGGCCTCGACCCCGGCGAGGAAAAGATTGATGCCTTCCGGGGACAGCAAAACCGTTCCTTTGAGCCCTGCCGCAACGCAGCGTTGGCGCAAGTCCGCGCGCAGGCTCTCCAGGCTGCCCAGTTCGACGAACTTGTAGGCGGAAACGTTGAGGTAATTCATCGGGCAATGTCAAGCGGCACGAGCAAATTATACTGTCTGAAGACCCCGTTTTAAGGCTCCCTTGCGCCCCGCTGTCGAGTAAAATCCTGCCATGCCACAACCGGCCTACGTCCACCTTCGCCTGCACTCGGAATACTCGGTCACCGACGGGCTGACCCGTGTCGACGCCGCGGTGGCGCAGGCGCAGGGCGACGGCATGGGCGCGCTGGCACTGACCGACCTGGCCAACCTGTTCGGCATGGTCAAGTTCTACAAGGCGGCGCGCGGCAAGGGTGTGAAACCGGTGATCGGCACCGACGTGTGGATCACCAACCCCGAGGAGCGCGACAAGCCTTCGCGGGTGATCCTGCTGGCCGCCAGCAACGACGGTTACCTGAAGCTGTGCGAACTGCTGTCGCGCGCCTGGCTGACCAACCAGCATCGCGGCCGCGCGGAAATCGACAAGACCTGGCTGCGCGAAGGCACGGGCGGGTTGATTGCCTTGTCAGGCCTGCTGCTGGGCCCGGGCGCCGGCGACATTGCGCAGGCGCTGGCCGCCGGCAACCCCGGCATGGCCGAGACGCTGGCCAACGAATGGGCGATGCTGTTTCCGAACCGCTTTTACATCGAGGTGCAGCGCAGCCAGGCCGGCAGCACCAAGTCGGCAGCGGTCGAGCCGCAACTGCGGCGCATTGTCGCGCTGGCCAACCGGGTCAAGCTGCCGGTGGTGGCGACTCATCCGATCGAATTTTCCTCCACCGACGAGTTTCGCGCCCACGAGGCGCGCGTATGCATCGCCGAAGGCTTTGTGCTGGGCGACCAGCGCCGCCCGCGCTTGTACAGCGAAGACCAGTACTTCAAGACCCAGGCCGAGATGGCCGAATTGTTCAAGGACCTGCCGGACGCGCTGGCCAATTCGGTGGAAATCGCCAAGCGCTGCAACATTTCGCTGAAACTCGGCAAGCCCAGCCTGCCCGACTTCCCGGTGCCGGCGGGCCTGACCATCGACGACTACCTGCGCAAGCTCTCGCAGGAACGCCTGGAAGTGCGTCTGCAGGCGCTGTTTCCGGACGCAGGCAAGCGCGAAGAGGTGCGCAAGCGCTATGAGGACAGGCTGGAGTTCGAGGTGGACACCATCATCAAGATGGGCTTCCCGGGCTACTTCCTGATCGTCGCGGACTTCATCAACTGGGCGAAGAACAACGGCGTGCCGGTGGGCCCGGGCCGCGGCTCGGGCGCCGGCTCGCTGGTGGCGTACTCGCTGGGCATCACCGACCTCGATCCGCTGGCCTACAACCTGCTGTTCGAGCGCTTCCTCAATCCGGAGCGGGTGTCGATGCCCGACTTCGATATCGACTTTTGCGAAAACGGCCGCGACCGCGTCATCCAGTACGTGCGCCAGAAGTACGGCGAACATTGCGTTTCGCAAATCGCCACCTTCGGCACCATGGCGGCGAAAGCGGCGATCCGCGACATCGGCCGCGTGCTCGACCTCGGCTACAACTTTTGCGACGGCATCGCCAAGCTGATTCCCTTTGCCCCGGGCAAGCTGATCACGATTGCCAATGCGCGGGAGATGGAGCCGCAGCTGGTGGCGCGCGAAAAGGCCGAGGAAGAAGTGGCGGGGCTGCTTAGCCTGGCGGAGCAGGTCGAAGGCCTGACGCGTTCGGTGGGCAAGCATGCGGGTGGCGTACTGATCGCCCCCGGCAAGCTCACCGACTTCACACCGCTGTACGCGCAAGGCATGGGCGACGGCGCGGTCAGCCAGTACGACAAGGACGACGTCGAAGCCGTCGGCCTGGTGAAGTTCGACTTTCTGGGCCTGACCACGCTCACCGTTCTCGACTGGGCCGAGCGCTACATCCGCCGCTGCCACCCCGAGTTGCCGGACTTCAGCTGCTCGAAATTGCCGCTGGACGACGCCCGGGCCTACACCGTGTTCAAGAAGGCCAACACGGTGGCGATTTTCCAGTTCGAGTCCCGCGGCATGCGCGACATGCTGCTGGGCGCCAAGCCCGACCGCTTCGAGGACATCATCGCCCTGGTGGCGCTGTACCGCCCGGGGCCGATGGACCTGATCCCCGACTTCATCGAGCGCAAGCACGGCCGCCAGCAGGTGGTGTATCCCGACGCGCGCGTCGAGCCCATCCTCTCCGAGACCTACGGCATCATGGTCTACCAGGAGCAGGTGATGCAGATGGCGCAGATCATGGGCGGCTATTCGCTCGGCGGCGCCGACCTGCTGCGCCGCGCGATGGGCAAGAAAAAGGCCGAGGAAATGGCCGAGCACCGGCAGATTTTCCGCGACGGTGCGGCGAAAAATGGTTTGAGCACGCCCAAGGCCGACGAAATCTTCGACCTGATGGAAAAGTTCGCCGGCTACGGCTTCAACAAGTCGCACGCCGCCGCCTACGCCCTGCTCGCCTATCACACGGCTTACCTTAAGCAGCACTACCCCGCCGAATTCTACGCGGCCAACATGTCCTGCGCGATGAGCGACACCGACAAGGTGCAGATCTACGCCATGGACGCGCGCGAGAACGGCATCGAGGTGATGCTGCCCGAGGTCAACCTGTCTGCTTACCGCTTCGAGCCGGTGCCGGGCAAGGACGGCAAGATCAGTGCGGTGCGCTACGGCCTGGGCGGCATCAAGGGCATGGGCGAAGGCGCGATCGAAAGCATCATCGCGGCGCGCGCGGAGAAGCCCTTCACCGACCTGTTCGACTTTTGCATGCGGGTTGACAAGCGCCTGGTGAACCGCCGTGCCATCGAGGCCCTGGTGCGCGCCGGCGCCTTCGACGCGCTGGAGCCGGACCGCGCGGCGCTGTTCGCCTCCGTCGGCATCGCGATGGAAGGGGCCGAGCAGGCCGAGCAAAGCGCCGACCAGGTAAGCCTGTTCGGCGGCACCGACGAGGGCAACCAGGAACACAAGCCCGAATTGCTGCGCAACCTCAAGTGGTCGACGCGCGACCGCCTGCTGAACGAAAAGCTGGCGCTGGGTTACTACCTCTCCGGCCATTTGTTCGACGCTTATGCCGTCGAGGTACGCAAGCTGGTGCGCGCCCGCTTGAGCGACGTCAAGGCGCGCGGCGAGCCGCAGTTGCTGGCGGGGGTGGTGACGCAGATGCGCACCGCGATGACCCGGCGCGGCAAAATGAACATTCTGGAAATCGACGACGGCACCGCCAAGCTGGAAGTCACCGTATTCCAGGAACTGGTGGATGCGCACCGCGACCTGCTCAAGCCCGACGAGTTGCTGGTGATTTCCGGCAAGGTTCGTGAAGACCAGTTTTCCGGCGGTATGCGCATTTCCGCGGAAAAGCTCTACGGCATGGTCGACCTGCGCCGCGCCTATGCACGGACGCTGAAGGTATCGATGAACGGCCAGGCGAACGCGAAAAAGCTGATGGAGTTGCTGGCGCCTTATCGCGGCGGCGGCTCCTGCCCGGTGGTGATCGATTACCACAATGGCGATGCCTCCTGCGAAATCCCGATGGGCGAAGAATGGCGCGTCACGCCGCGCGAAGAGTTGCTGCAGGGTCTGCGCGACTGGCTCACTCCCGCCGGCGTCGAGGTCTTGTATTGATGGCCGGCGCGCAAGCGGACGGCTTGACCCTGCCGGCTGATGCTCCCGATCTTTCGCAGGTCAGACGCGCGCTTGTCGTCAAGCTGCGCCACCATGGCGACGTGCTGCTGACTTCGCCGGTGTTCGACCTGCTCAAGCACCGTGCGCCGCACATCGAGATCGACGCGGTGGTCTACAGCGATACCGCCGAGATGCTCAGCCTGCATCCGGCCATTGCGCAGGTGCATGGCGTCGACCGGCAATGGAAAAAGCGCGGGGCGCTGGGTCACGTTGCAGCCGAACTCGGCCTGTGGCGCAAGCTGCGCGCGCGGCGCTACGACTTGCTTCTGCACCTGACCGAAAACCGGCGTGGCCTGTGGTGGGCCAAGACCCTGCGTCCGAAGATAGCGGTCGCGCCCAAGTTGAACGAAGCCGATTCGCTGTGGGACGAAAGCTTCACCCACTTCTATGCCTTGCCGCGCGTCGGCAACAGCCGGCATACCGCCGAAGTCAATCTCGACGCGCTGCGGCGCATCGGCCTGATGCCGGCGGAAGACGAAAAGCATCTCACCCTGATCGCCGGGCCGGCAGCCGAACAAAGCGTTGCCGCGCATCTGGCAAAGCACGAGTTGAGCGAGCTGGGTTTTATTCACCTGCACCCCACTTCGCGCTGGATGTTCAAGACCTGGCCGGCCGAGCGGGTCGGCGCCTTGATCGACCGGCTGGCCGAGCTCGGGCACCGCGTGGTGCTGTCGGCCGCGCCGGCGCAGATGGAGATGGCGATGATCCAGCGCATCCTCGCCTGCACGCAGGCCACGCCGGTGAACCTCGCCGGCAAGCTGTCGCTGAAGGAACTGGCGGCGCTGACGGCGCGCGCAATGCTTTTTATCGGCGTCGATTCCGCGCCCATGCATATCGCCGCCAGCCAGGGCACACCGACGGTGGCGCTGTTCGGGCCTTCGGGCGATGTCGAGTGGGCGCCCTGGCGGGTGGTACACCGCATCGTCGCTTCGCAGATCCACCCATGCCGGCCCTGCGGCAACGACGGCTGCGGCGGCAGCAAGGTAAGCGAATGCCTGACCACCCTGCCGGTGGAGCGCGTGCTGGAAGCGGCGCAGGCGCTGTTGAATGAGGCTGATTGATTTGATGTTCGCAACTGTGAAGGCGATGCCGTTCAAATGAAACTCGCCATCGTCCGGCAAAAATACAATCCCTACGGCGGTGCCGAACGCTTCATCGAGCGCGCCATCGGCGCCTTGCGCGCGCATGAAGGCGTCGAAGTCACGCTGCTGGCGCGCGAGTGGAAAGAGGCGCCGGGCTATACCTTCTGGCGCGTCAATCCGCCCTATCGCGGCTCGCTGACCCGCGACCGCAGCTTTTCCTCGGCGATCCGCCGTGCGCTGGCGACCACCGGCGATCGTTTCGACCTGGTGCAAAGCCACGAACGCATCCCCGGCATCGCGATCTACCGCGCCGGCGACGGCGTGCACGCCACCTGGCTGGGGCTGCGCGCGCGGGCGCAGACGCGCTGGCAGCGCTTCAACGTGTGGATCAACCCCTACCACCCGTACGTGCTGAAGCAGGAGCGCCTGATGTTCACCCATCGCGCCCTGCGCGCGGTGATCTGCAATTCCACCATGGTGCGCGACGACATTGCGGCGCGCTTCCGCACTCCTGCATCCAAATTGCACGTGATCTACAACGGCGTCGATCTCGACGCCTTCAATCCGCGCCAGGCGGAGCAGCGCGCGAATGTGCGTGCCGCCCTCGGCATCGCACAGGACGCGCCGCTGTTTCTCTACGTCGGCTCCGGCTTCGAACGCAAGGGCGTGGCGCGACTGCTCGAAGCCCTGGCCGGCACCGCTGCGCCGGCTGCCGCCGCGATCGTCGGTGCGGACAAGAACGCCGCTGCCTACCAGGCGCAGGCCAAACGACTTGGCCTTGAAGGTCGTGCGCATTTCCTCGGCCCGCGCGAGGACCTGCCCATGCTCTACGGCGCAGCGGATGCTTTCGTCCTGCCCACCCTGTACGACCCAATGCCCAACGCCGCGCTGGAGGCGCTGGCCAGCGGCCTGCCGGTGGTCACTACCCGGCAATGCGGCGCACGCGAGTTCATCCGCGAGGGCGAGAATGGCTATGTGCTGGATGCGCTTGATGTCGCCGGCTTGTCGCAGGTGATGGGTGTGCTGGCCGCGCCAGGCCGCGCCGCGGGCATGCGCGAGGCCGCGCGCGCCAGCGTTGCCCACCTCTCGCTCGACGCGATGGCCGGGCAACTGCTGGCGCTTTACCGCGAACTCGCGGCGCCGCCGCCGAATGTTAAAATTTCGGTTTAGAAAACAAGGCTTTGCGCGCGGCTTCGGCCCGCAGTAAAACATCGATGGCAGAAAACCCCAAGGGTGACCAAAGTGCGCCGTTAGACAGCGCCCGCCTGTACCTGCGCCTGCTGGGCTATGTGCGTCCCTATCGCATGGTCTTTGCGTTGGGTATTCTCGGCATGGCCCTGGCGTCGCTTACGGAGCCGCTGTTTCCCGCAATCATGAAGCCGCTGCTCGACGACGGCTTCAGCGGCAAGAGCTTCCACTCCAGCCTTTACTGGCTGCCGGCGGCCCTGGTCGGCGTCTTTGTGCTCCGCGGCGCGATCAACTTCTGCACTTCCTACGCGCTTGCCTGGGTCTCCAACCGCATCCTGCTCGACATGCGCGACGAGATGTTCTCGCGCATGGTCAAGCTGCCCACCACTTTCTACAACAACAGCACCTCAGGGGTGCTGATTTCGCGCATCACCTTTGATGTGAACAACGTCACCAGCGCGGCCACCACGGTGCTGACGGCGCTGGTGGGCGACACCGTCACCGTGATCGGCCTGTTCGCTTACCTGTTCTACGAAAGTTGGGCCCTGACCCTGGTGGCGCTGGCCATCGTGCCTTGTACGGCGATGGTGATTCGCGTCTTCTCCGGCCGCCTGCGCCGCGTCAGCCGCGGCGCGCAGCACGCGATGGGGGACATCACCCACGTGCTGGGCGAAACCATCGAGGCACACAAGGTCGTCAAGGTCTACGGCGGACAGGAGTACGAGAAGAACCGCTTCCACCAGGCCAACGCGCGCCTGCGCGGCATGAACATGCGCCAGACGGTAGCGGCGTCCGCCACCGTACCGATCACCCAGTTCTTCGGTTCCACCGCGATGGCAGTGGTGATCAGTATCGCCATCTACCAGGCTGCCGGCGGCCAGACCACGGTGGGCGGCTTCGTCGCCTTCATCACCGCGATGGGCATGCTGCTGCAGCCGCTCAAGCGCCTGGCGGATGTGAATGCGCCGTTGCAGCGCGGGCTGGCGGCGGCTGAATCGGTATTCCTGCTGCTGGACGAGCAGGAGGAAGAAGACAAGGGCACCAAGACCATCGCGCGTGCCCAAGGCGCGCTGCGTTTCGACACTGTGGTGTTCAGCTATCCGAATGCCGAGCGCGCCGCGATCGACCGCCTCTCCTTCGACATCGCGCCCGGCGAGACCATCGCGCTGGTCGGCACCTCGGGCGGCGGCAAGACCACGGTGGCGAACCTGATCCCGCGCTTCTACCGGCCGCAGTCGGGCAGCATCTCGCTCGATGGCATCAACATCGAGGATTTGACCCTGGAATCGCTGCGCGCCAACCTCGCCCTGGTATCGCAGGACGTGGTGTTGTTCAACGACAGCATCGCCGCCAACATCGCTTATGGCTTGAGGCGCCACGTCAGCCGCGAAGAGATCGTCAAGGCGGCGACCGACGCCGACGCGATGAAGTTCATCAACGAGCAGCCGCAGGGGCTGGACACGCTGATCGGCGAAAACGGCGTGCGCCTCTCCGGCGGCCAGCGCCAGCGCCTGTCGATCGCGCGCGCGTTGCTGAAAGACGCGCCGGTGCTGATCCTCGACGAAGCCACCTCCGCGCTGGACACCGAGACCGAGCGCACCGTGCAGGCAGCACTCAACGTGCTGATGCAAAACCGCACCACCATCGTCATCGCTCACCGGCTGTCCACCATCGAGAAGGCCGACCGTATCCTGGTGATCGATCGCGGCCACGTGGTCGAGGCAGGCACGCATGCGGAGCTGATGGCGCACAACGGCATCTATTCCGGCCTGCACCGGCTGACCGATGCCCAGGCGCATCTCGCCGAGGTTGAGAAAAGCCCCAGCCTGGACGGCGCGGCGGCATGAGCGGCACGCCTTCGCGGGCGGCTCAGGCGGCCGCATGAACATTGTCCATACCGAAAATTCCTGCGGCTGGGGCGGCCAGGAAATCCGCATCCTCAACGAGATGGCGGGCATGATCGCCCGCGGCCACCAATTGCACCTGCTGTGCCCGCCGGAAGCGCGCATCTACGAAGTGGCGCGCCAGCGCGGCATTCCGGTCACCGCGCTGCCGATGGCGAAAAAGCGCCCAGGCGGGCTGCTGGCGATCCGCCGCTGGCTGGCCGAACACCCGGCCGACGTGATCAATAGCCACAGTTCCACCGACAGCTGGCTTTCCGCCCTGGCCTGCGCCAGCCTGCCGCGCGCGCCGGTGCTGGTGCGCACGCGTCACATCTCCGCGCCGGTGCCCGACAACGCGGCGACACGCTGGCTCTACACCCGCGCCACCCGCAGCATCGTCACCACCGGCGAAGCGCTGAAGACGCAGCTGGTGCGCGATAACGGCTTTCCCGCCGCCAATATCGTCTCGGTGCCGACCGGCATCGATCTGGCGCTTTACACGCCGGTGGCCATCGACGAAGCACGCGCGGCATTGCGCGCACGCCTCGGCTTGCCGCGGAACAAGATGCTGATCGGCATCGTCGCCACCCTGCGCAGCTGGAAGGGGCACCGCTACCTGATCGAAGCTTTCGCGCGATTGGCGCGTGCCGATACGCACCTGTTGATCGTCGGCGATGGCCCGCAACGCGCGGCGCTGGAACAACTGATCGCCGGGGACGGACTGAAGGACCAGGTCACGCTGGCCGGCAACCAGTCCGACGTCGTGCCCTGGCTGCAGGCGCTCGACCTGTTCGCCCTGCCCTCCTATGCCAATGAAGGCGTGCCGCAAGCCATCCTGCAGGCATTCGCCTGCGGCCTGCCGGTGGTCACCACCGCGGCCGGTGCGATTCCCGAAGTGGCGCGGCATGAAGACACGGCGCTGGTGGTGGCAATGCAGGATGCCGCTGCCCTGGGCGCGGCGCTGCGGCGCCTGCTCGACGATGCGGCGCTGCGGTCGCGCCTGTCCGCCAACGCACTGGCGCAGGCGCGCACGCATCACGGCATCGACGCCATGCTCGACCGCATGGAAACGGTGTTTCGCGCCGCCCTTGAAGCCCCCGCATGAGCCGCCTGGCGACGCGCCTGCATGTACTGCCGCGCGCACTGCTGCGCGGCGGCGCCAGGCGCGTGCGCCCCACCGAGGTAAAACGCATCCTGGTCGTGCATGACCTGCTGCTGGGTGACACCCTGATGCTCACCGCGCTGCTGGCGCGCCTGCGCCGCCTGCACCCGCGCGCCGCCATCGACTTCACCGTGGCGCCGGCTTTTTTGCCGCTGTATGCGCAACGCCCCTACGGCATCGACGCCGTACCCTTCGAACCGCACCAGCCCGGCCTGACGCGCGCGCTGACGCGCCGCGGTCCCTATGACCTGGCGCTGGTGCCGGGCGACAATCGTTTTTGCGTGCTGGCGCGCGCCGCTGCGGCGCGCTGGGTCGTCGCTCTCGTCAATGACACGCCGGGCTGGAAAAATCGCGCCGCCGATGCGCTGCTGCCCTGGCCCTCGACGTCCGCCAATCTCGCCGACATCTTCGCCTCGCTCGGTGGCGAGGGCAGCGAGGCCTACGACCCCGCGCAGTGGCCGGCCCCACCCTATGCAGCCTTCGAGCGACCCACCGCACCCTATGCCGTGCTGCACGTCGGCGCCGGCTCGGTATTGCGGCATTGGCCCGCCGAGCGCTGGCTGGCGCTGGCCGACCATCTGGCGACGCGCGGCCTGGCGGCGGTGTGGTCCGCGGGACCACAGGAAACCCATCTACTGGAAAGTATCGACCCGCAGCGGCGCTATGCCTCGCTGGCCGGCCGGCTCGACCTGACGCAACTCTGGCATCTGCTTGCCGGCGCAAGCCTGCTGGTGGTACCGGACACAGGCATTTCCCACCTCGCCAAGCTCACCGCCACGCCGACGGTATGCCTGTATGGGCCGGGTTCGGACGTGCTGTTCGGTGCCGGCAGGTTCTGGCGTGCGCACCGTTTTGCCGCCGCCATCGTCGCCGACTTTCCCTGCCGCGACCAGAAGAGCCTGTTCAAGCGTGAACTCGAATGGGTGCGGCGCTGCCAGCGTGGTACCGACCGCTGCGCCGCGCCGGCCTGCATGCACGCCCTGGGGCTGGAGCAGGTGTACGCCGCCTGCGCGCGGGTTCTCGACGCCAGGGCCTAACATGCATTGCCACGTTCTGAACCAGCAGGCGTTCCTTGGCGGCGCCGAGGTGTACACGATTTTTTTCACCCGTGCGCTGCTCGACCTCGGCTGCGAAGTGACCCTCTACACCCACCCGCAGGCGCGGCATTGGGAGACCCTGATCCACCCGCGCCTGTGCATCGAAGCAGCTGCCGACAGCGACGCCCTGATCGGCCACCTGCCGGCACAGCGGCAATGGATCGTCACCCACGCGCCGATCTCGAGCGGATTCGCCGCTTTCGCGCGCGAGAAGCACCTGCTGACCGGCTTTTGCCACATGCCGCTGGCGGGCCGGCGCGCTGGCGTGCTGGCGCAATACCACCGGGTGTTCGGCGTGTCGAACTATGTGCTGGAAACCGCGCGCAGCGCCGGCCTGGACAATCTCGATCCCGAGCCATGTTATGGCATGGTCGATTTCGAACGATTCGCCGGCTGCAGCAACGATGCCCCGATCATGCCGGGCCAGCTCTACACCTGGGACCGCCGCAAATTCCGCGACGCCACTTACGGATTGCTGGAAAACGTGACGCGCCCGCTGCTCGCCCTGCTGCGCCCGCCGCGGCCCTTCGTAAAGCGGCCTGGGCGCACCCTGGGGCTGGTATCCGGCATCGGCCCGATCAAGCAGTTCGACCTGTTGTTCCAGCGCATCGCGACTATCCTCGCGGCGAGGCCCGAGGTGTCGCTGGAGATTTTCGGCTGGGGCGGCTATCGCTCGGTGGCCGACCTGCGGGCCGCGCTCAAACCGCTGGGGGCGCGAGCGCGCTTCTGGGGTTATCAGGAGCAGCCGCAACGCCTTTACCCGCAGTTCGACTATCTGCTTTCCGGCCTGCCGGAAAAAGAAGCGCTGGGCTTGAATCTGCTCGAGGCGCAAGCCCTGGGCACGCCGGTGCTGGCGGTGAATGCGCCCCCCTTCACCGAGACGGTCGCCGACGGCGCCACCGGCTTTTTGTACCGCGACCCGCGCGAGGACGACGGCGCCGATTTTCGCCGCGTGCTAGTGCGCGCCCTCGACGGACCGCGCCCGGACCCGCGCGTAGCCACCGCGCACCTGGCGCGCTTTTCCCGCGAGGCCTTCACCGCGCGCGTCGGCCGCATGATGGAGAGCGCGCGCGGCGCGCTGTAAACTGCATCCATACTCATAAATGAGAGACAAATCATGAGCCACCCGATCAGCCGTTACCCGGTGCCTGAACTGAAGGATCTCCCGGAAGACATCCGCGCGCGCATTCTCGAGACCCAGGAAAAGGCCGGCTTCGTGCCCAATGTATTTCTTACGCTGGCGCACCGGCCGGCCGAGTGGCGCGCGTTTTTCGCTTATCACGATGCGCTGATGCTGAAGGAAAACAGCGGTCTCACCAAGGGCGACCGCGAGATGATCGTGGTGGCGGTATCGGGGCGCAACCACTGCATCTACTGCGTGGTGGCGCACGGCGCCATCCTGCGCATCTACGAAAAGAAGCCGCTGGTGGCCGACCAGGTGGCGACCAATCACCTGAAGGCGGACATCACGCCGCGCCAGCGGGCGATGTGCGATTTCGCGGTGAAGGTCACCGAGGAGTCCTACCGCATCGGCGACGAGGATTTCGCCACCCTGCGTGGCCACGGCTTCTCCGATGAGGACGTCTGGGATATCGGTGCGATCGCGGCGTTTTTTGGTCTTTCCAACCGCATGGCCAACATGATCGGCATGCGCCCAAACGACGAGTTTTACCTGATGGGCCGGGTGCCGAAAGAGAAAAAGTAGCCGCCCGTTTTTGGTGCCGGCGTCAGGCCGGATGCATGCAAATGGCCCGTTCGCGGGCCGTTTTTCATTTGCTGCCCCGGCTGGCCGGTTTCCAGCCGCCCGCAGGCCGTGCCAACGTTCTGCACAGAAAACCTGTTGATGCATCAACCATTTAGTTGATACATCAACAGTTTCATCCGGAGCCGGATGGCTCGGCGCTTTCCCTGGCACGTGCCTTGCAGATGTGCACTCATCCCGCGGCGGCTGAAGAAGCCTTCGGCGCCGCGCACCTGCTCACGACTAACGAAAGGCGGACCATGCAAATCCTCAAGAAACTGGCGGCGGTATTGGCGGCCCTGGGCTGCACCGGCGCGATCGCGGCAGAGCCGCTGAAAGTCGCCTTCCTGCACAACACCGCGATTTCCAGCGGCGGCTGGACCTACGCCCACGATCTCGGCCGCCAGTACGTGGAAAAGAAATTCGGCGACAAGATCAAGGTCACCAACGTCGACAATATCGAGGCGGGCGCCGACGCCGAGCGCGCCCTGCGTGAATTCGTCAGCACCGGCAACAAGCTGATTTTCACCACCTCTTTCGGCTTCATGGACAGCACCGTGAAAGTCGCGGGCAATATGCCCAAGGTCACCTTCTACCATTGCTCCGGCTACAAAACCGCCCCCAACCTTTCTGTGTACAACACGCGCATGTACCAGGCGGTCTACCTCTCCGGCGTGATCGCCGGGCACATGAGCAAGAGCGGCAAGCTGGGCTATGTCGCGCCGTTCCCGATTCCCGAAATCGTGCGCAACATCAACGCCTTCGAGGCCGGCGCCAGGAGCGTCAACCCGAAGATCACCACCCAGGTGATCTGGGTCAACACCTGGTTCGACGTCAGCAAGGAAAAGCAGGCCGCCGAGGTGCTGATCGGCCAGGGCGCCGACGTGCTGATGCAAAACACCTCGTCTTCGGCCGTGATCAAGGCCGCGGAAGACAAGGGCCTGTACGCCTTCGGCATCGATTCGGACCGCAGCAAGCTGGCGCCCAAGGCGATCCTCGCTTCCACCGTGCCGGTGTGGGGCCCTTACTACGAGAAGGTGATCCAGGCCACCCTCGACGGCAAGCCCCTGCAGGCGCCGGTGTTCGGCGGTTTCGAGCTTGGCATGGTCGACGTGGTCGGCATCAATTCCGCCGTGCCCGCGGCCGTCACCGCAAAGGTGGCCAAGCTGAAGGCTGATCTCGCCGCCGGCAGCTTCAATGTCTTTGCCGGTCCGGTGAAGGCACAGGACGGCACGGTCAAAGTTCCCGCAGGGCGTAACATGAGCGACGACGAACTGGGCAGCATCAACTGGCTGGTCGAAGGCGTGAACGGCCAGATGCCGGGCAAGTAGGCGAGTCCAAGGGAAATAAGTGATGCAGGTACCGGTAATCGACATTGCCGCCTTCCACGGCGGTGACGAGCAGGCACGCGCCACGCTGGCACGGCAATGGGCCCATGCCTTCGAGACCATCGGCTTCGCCACGCTGGTGGGGCACGGCATTCCCGAAGACCTGCTGGATGAGATCCACAGTCTGGCGCTGGATTTTTTCGACCGCCCGCTGGAAGAAAAAATGCGCAGCAGCTTTCGCCCGGAAAAAACCGGCCAGGGTTACGTGCCGCTGGGCATCGAGGCGGTGGCGCGCACCCTGAACGATGAGGCGGCGCCGCCGGACATCTGCGAGGCGCTGACCTTCACCGGCGTGGAATGGGAAAGACGCCCACCGCACAACGCGGTGGACCAGGCGCTGTTTCGCGCCAACCGGTGGCCGGACACGCCGCCGCAATTCCGCAAGCGCCTGAACGAATATTTCGACCGCGTCTATGCACTGGGGCAGACCCTGATGCGCCTTTCCGCACCGGCGCTGGAATTGCCCGATGGATTCTTCGACAGCTACTACGACCGCATGGCCAGCTCGCTGCGCCTGGTGCACTACCCGGACCAGGCGCAAGATCCCCTGCCGGGCCAGCTGCGCTACGGCGCGCATACCGACTACACCGGTTTCACCCTGCTGCGGCAGGACAACGCACCAGGCGGCCTGCAGGTGCTGTCGCCGGATGGGTCATGGGTCGACGTGCCGCCAGTGCGCGGCGCCCTGGTAGTCAATGCCGGCGACCTGCTGGCGCGCTGGACCAACGACCGCTGGAAATCCAATGTGCACCGCGTGATCAACCCGCCGAAAAGCCTCACCGGCTCGACGCGCCGACTGTCCATCGTGCTGTTCACCGGGCCGAACGCGGATGCGCGCATCGAATGCCTGCCAAGCTGCCAGGGACCGGCCAACCCCGCCAAATATGCTCCTATAATCGCGCACGATCATTTGATGGCGAAAATACGCGCGAGCATGACCGCCTAGCATCGCGCCCAAGCCACCCTGCCTGCGCACCAGGCGCCGCGGCAAGAAAAGCAAAATCATGGACTACCTTCTGCAGGATGCCTTTGGCTACCAGATCCGCATCACCGGCATCGTGCTGCGGCGCCACTTTCTGCAGACCTATGCCGCCGCTGAAATCGACATCACGCCGGAGCAGCTCACCCTGCTGGCCCTGCTGGCGCGCCGCGACGACTGGAGCCTCTCCGAACTGGCGCGCGCCAACAACCAGGACAAGGGTGCAGTGACGCGCATGGCCCAGGGCATGCAGGCCAGCCGCTGGATCCGGGTATCACCGGACCCGGCCAGCGGCCGCAACAAAACCATCCGCCTGACCGCGAAGGGGCGTGCCCTGCTGGAGCGCTCGGAGGAGCTTTCGCGCCGGCGGCAGAAATTTCTCGAGCAGGCGCTCAGCGTGGAAGAACGCCGTCAGCTGATCGACATGCTGGAGCGCATCCGCGAGCACGCGCTGGGCTGAAAGCGTTCCGTCCGGCCTCAGGCGCGCTCGGCGCGCCACATCATGAACCCCGCCAGCAGCAGGAACAGCGCCGACGGCACCACCGCCGAGAGAAACGGCGGCCAGGTGTTGATCGCCCCCAAATGGGCGAACAGGTTGTTAAGCAGGTGGAACAACAGCCCGAGCATGATGCCGGCAAAGATTTTCAGAGAAATGCCGCCGGCGCGCACGTGCATGTAGGCAAACGGCAGGGCCAGCATCATCATCACCAGCACGGCCATCGGATAGACCGCTTTTTTCCACAGCGCGATCTCGTAGCGCTCGACCTTTTGCCGGTTTTCGCTGAGATGGCGGATATAGAGGTAGAGATTGACGATGGACATCTTGTCCGGCTGCACCAGCAGCACGCCGAGAATGTCCGGGTTCAGCTCGGAAGACCATTCCATCTCCGGCACCTCTTCCAGGCGCGTGCCCACCGATGTGAATACCGTGCGCTGCACCTTGGTCAGGCGCCATTTGCTGGGCGGAAGGTATTCACCTTCGGCGGCGTAGCTGATAGAAAGCAGGCGGTCATCCTTGTCGAAGTCGTAGATCTTGACGCGCAGCAGCTTGGTGTCGGGACGCACTTCGCCGACGTTGACAAAGCGCCCCTCGTCGCGCACCCACAGGCCGGAACGGAACTCCTGGGCGATCGAAGAACTGGTGGCCAGCAGGCGCAGCGACTGGGCCTTGCGCTCGCTAATCGGCGCCACCAGTTCGCCGAAAAGAAAGGTGATGGCCACGAAGCTCAGCCCGATGATCGCCACCGCGCGCAACGCGAGCGGGGTGGAGAGACCCGAGACCCGCATCACGGTGATCTCGGAGTGCGAGGCCAACTGCGCCAGGGCGTAGACCGTACCGATCAGGGCAGCGATCGGCATCAGCTCGTAGACATGGCCGGGCACGGTGAGCAGCACGAACAGCGCAGCATGCCGCAACTGGTATGAGCCCTTGCCGATGTCGCCCAATTCGTGGATCAGGTCGAAAAACGCGAACAGGCCGAGAAAGGCCACCAGCACCAGGGTGGTGGAAGCGTAGATTTCGCGGGCGAGGTAGCGGCGGATGATTTTCATGGCAGGCGGGGGGGGTTTAGCGGCTTAGCGGCGCAGCATCCGGAACACCGAGGTCACCGCCAAGCGGTGGCAGAACAGCAGGATCAGCACGGCGAACATCGCCACGTGCACCACCCACCAGCCGAGGTGAAAGCTGATACGCCCCTGCGCCACCCAGGCCTGGGTGATGCTCATTGCATTGCTGTAGACCATGTAGGTAAGCAGGGCCAGCAGCAGGTTGGCCGAGCGCCCGGCGCGCGGATTGATGAAGGAAAGCGGGATCGCCAGCAGCGCCAGGGTGAAAGCCGACAGCGGCAGGCCGATGCGCCAAAGGAATTCGCCCTTGTTTGGATTATTGGGGTTTTTCAGCAAATCGAAGGTCGGCGTCTGTTTCGGGCTGCCGCCGGCCACTACCCTTTCGCTCTTCGAGTCGATGCGCACGGCATATTTTTCGAAATCCATCACCCGGTAGTCGAGCTGGCCCGGCTGGCCTTCGTAGCGCCGGCCATTGACCAGGACCAGGAATTTGTCGCCGTTAGGCGCCGTTTCGGTGTAGCCGCGCCGGCTGACGATGATGCTCACCCGCCCCGCCTGCACGGTGTTGACGAACACGTTTTGCACACTGGCGGTTTCGCCGATCTGGCCCTCGACGAAAAATACCCGCTCGCCATGGCTCGATTCCTGGAACGCGCCGGGGCTGACATGCGAGGCATCGTCCTGCCCTTCCAGGCGTTCGCGATAGCGGTCGCTCTGCTCCACCGCCCAGGGCGAGACCAGCAGGGAGAGGCCGCCGATCATCACCACGAAAGGCAGGGCGAAGCCCAGCACCGGGCGGATCCAGGCGGTCAGCGATAGGCCGCTGGCAAACCAGACCACCATTTCCGAGTCCTTGTACTGCCGCGAGATGGTCAGCAGCACGGAGACGAACACCGTCAGCGACAGCAATACCGGCAGGTAATTGAGCGCGGCAAAGCCGATCAGCGCCAGCACCGCCTCGGAAGCCAGGCGACCGCCGGCGGCCAGACCGAGCAGTCGGATCGACTGCGTGGTCACCATGACGGTGAACAGGGTGACGAACACGGCGCCCGCGGACTCGGCGAACTCGCGCTGCAAGGCGCGACGGAAAATCATGGATATGGAGGAAAAATCCGGTTACGCCGTCATCGCGGCATAAAACAGCGCCCGGCGCAGCACGGTTGGGCGGCCGACGCCGCCAAAACGGAGGGGACCAGGAGTATAAAATGCCATGCGGCCGGGAAGAAAACCGTCAAAATTCAGCAAAATTTGAAATTTGTCCCGAAATCGAGTCATAATTCAAATTCATACCTCGTATGTGCCGGAGACGCGAACCATGGAATTTAGCATAAAGAGCGGCAGTCCCGAAAAGCAGCGCAGCGCCTGCATCGTCATCGGCGTGTTCGAGCCACGCAAGCTGACCGCTCCCGGCGAACTGGTCGACCAGGCCAGCAAGGGCTATTTGTCCGACATCATCCGCCGCGGCGACATGGAGGGCAAGGCCGGCCGCACCCTCCTGCTGCACAACGTCCCGGGCCTGCTGGGCGACCGCGTGCTGCTGGTCGGCCTGGGCCGCGAAAAGGACTTCCGCGAGCGCGAATACCGCGAATCGATCCGCGCCGCCGTCACTACCCTGAACGAAACCGGCGCCTTCGATGGCGCCGTCTACCTCACCGAAGTGCCGGTGAAAAAGCGCGATGCGGGCTGGCGCGTGCGCCAGGCCGCCCTGGTGGCGCAGGACGCGGTCTACCGCTACGACCAGACCAAAAGCAAAAAAGACGAAGTGCGCCGCCCCTTGCGCAAGCTCACCCTGACGGTAGAACGCCGCAACGAACTCCACCTGGCCGAGCGCGCCGCCGCCGAAGGCCAGGCCATCGCCCACGGCATGGCATTGGCCAAAGACCTGGGCAATCTGCCCGGCAACATCTGCACCCCCACCTACCTGGCCGAGCGCGCGGTGGCGATGTGCAAGGAGTATGGCCTGGAGTGCAAGGTGCTGGACCGCAAGGACTGCGAAGAGCTGAAAATGGGCTCCTTCCTGTCGGTGGCCGCCGGTTCGCGCCAGCCGCCCAAGTTCATCATCATGGAACACAAGGGCGGCAAACCGGAAGACAAGCCCATCGTGCTGGTCGGCAAGGGCATCACCTTCGACACCGGCGGCATTTCGATCAAGGGCGGCGAGGGCATGGACGAGATGAAGTTCGACATGTGTGGCGGCGCCTCGGTGATCGCCACCATGCAGGTAGCGGCGGACCTGAAGCTGCCGCTGAACATCGTCGGCCTGGTGCCGGCCACCGAAAACATGCCCGACGGCATGGCCACCAAGCCTGGCGACATTGTCACCAGCATGTCCGGCCAGACCATCGAGGTGCTCAATACCGACGCCGAAGGCCGGCTGATCCTGTGCGATGCCTTAACCTATGCCGAGCGCTACGAGCCCGCCTGCGTGGTCGACGTCGCCACGCTGACCGGTGCCTGCGTCATCGCCCTGGGCCACGTCGCCGCCGGCCTCTATAGCAACAACGATACGCTGGCCAAGGAACTGTTCCATGCCGGCGAGGACGCCTACGACCGCGCCTGGCACATGCCCCTGTGGGACGAGTACCAGGAACAGCTGAAGTCCAACTTCGCCGACATGGCCAACATCGGCGGCCGCCCCGCCGGCAGCGTCACCGCCGCCTGCTTTCTCTCGCGCTACGCGCGCAAGTACGACTGGGCGCATCTGGATATCGCCGGTGTCGCCTGGAAAAGCGGCGCCGCCAAGGGTTCGACCGGGCGCCCGGTGCCGCTGCTGACGCAATTTTTGCTCGGCCGGGTGAACTGAGGCGGACGGCGCCGGTCTGTGAATGCAGGTAGTAAGCGTATCCGTACTCCGCCGCCACCCGCGTTTTAGCCGCGATCCATTCCCGACCCCATCCTGCCCGCCATGACCCGGATCGATTTTTACTTCAATGCGCCGGACAAACTGGCGGTAGCCGCGCGTCTGGCGCAAAAAGCCTACGCGACGCGGGCCAGGCTGCTGATTTTCTCGCGCGATGCGCAGGTGATGGGCGCGCTCGATCGCAAGCTGTGGGAGATTCCCGCCACCGGTTTTTTGCCGCATTGCCGCGCCAGCGACCCCAATGCGCCCGAAACGCCGGTGTTGCTGACCAGCGACCCGGAAGCCCTGCCGCACCACGACGTTCTGCTCAATCTGGACGACGAGCGCCACGCCAATTTCAGCCGTTTCGAGCGCGTTCTCGAAGTGGTGAGTCGCGACGACGAAGACGACCGCGCCCGCGCCCGCGCGCGCTTCAAGTTCTACAAGGACCGCGGCTACGAGATCAAGAGCAACGACCTAGCGAAGGAGGCCGGCGCATGAGCGAGGCCCTGCCCGACGACGGCATTCCGGTGCTCACCGACATTGTCGATTCGAAGATTCAGCTTCCGCCGTTGACGCGCCCGGGCGCGCCCTACGGCCCCGCGCAAAACTCCGGCCCGATGTCGGGCTTCGGCCCCGGGCCCATCCCCGGCGCGGTGCCGCTGACGCGCGCCGGCCCGCCCTCTCTCTCGGAATTTTCCGGCTTCGGCGCCGAACCGCACGAGTCCTTTGCTCCGCATCCCAATTCGGCCGAAGCCTTCGCCGAGCGTGTGCGGACCGCGGTGCTGGACCGGCTGTTGCCACGCATCGAACCGGTGGTCGAAGCGCGCCTGAAGGAAAACCTCTCCGAACTGCTGGAAAAGGTATTGGCGGAAATGACCGCCGAACTGAAACTGAGCACCCGCGACATCATTCGCGAAACCGTGGCGCAGGCGGTGAGCGAAGAAATCGCCGCGCGGCGCGAGAACGACCAGCGGCCGCCCTAATCGGCCGGCAACGCCGGCCCGCCTTCAAAGTTCCGCCAGGGTCTTGACGTGCGCCACCGCGCTGCGCCCCAGCGCCGACAGGTTGTAGCCGCCTTCGAGCATCGAGACGATGCGCTTTTGCGAATGCCGCGCCGCCACTTTCATCAATTCGGCGGTCATCCAGGCATAGTCGGCCTCGACCAGCGCCAGGCCACCGAGCAGGTCTTCGCGATGGGCGTCGAAGCCTGCCGAGATCAGAATCATCTCCGGCCGGAAGTCCTCAAGCGCCGGCAGGCAAAACTCCTCGAACGCCTTGCGCGCTGCCTTGCCATCGCTGCCGGCGCGCAGCGGCACGTTGACCATGTTGGGCGCCGGCCCGTCGGTGCCGCTGTAAGGGTAGAAGGGGTGCTGGAAAAAACCCGCCATCAGCACGCGGTCCTGCCATTGCGGCTGGCCGAACATGTCTTCGGTGCCGTTGCCGTGGTGCACGTCGAAGTCGACCACCGCGACCCGCTCCATGCCCTTCTCCTCCAGCGCGTATGCGGCGGCAACGGCGATGTTGTTGAAAATGCAAAAGCCCATCGAGCGGCCCTGGGTCGCATGGTGGCCGCAGGGGCGCACCGCGCAAAAGGCATTTTCCACCGCGCCCGCCACCACCTCGTCGACCGCCAGCAGGCCGGCGCCGGCGGCGCGCCGCGCGGCATCCAGGCTGTACTGGTTCATTGCCGTATCGGGGTCGAGCTGCATGTAGCCGGAGTGGCCGTGCTGCGGCGCGCTCTCGAAAATCAGGTCGACGTAATTGGCGCGATGCACACGCTTGAGGTCGTCGGCATCGGCCAGCGGCGCCTCCAGGCACGCCAGGTGGTCGAACAGGCCGGAAGCGCGCATTTGGTCGTTGACGGCGGCCAGGCGGTCTGGGCATTCTGGGTGGCCTTCGCCCATTTCGTGGCGCAGGCAATCGGCGTGGGTGATATAGGCCGTGGTCATGGAATTCCTGGAAGCGGTTTGGCGCCCGGCACGATGCGGAGCCTCTTCCCCTATATGGGGGCTGGTTATTGCTATGATCGACTTTTTCATGCCGCAGTGCAACCCGGCGCCTGCGCCGGCCGTAACAACTGTGGACATCCGAAACATTAAGCATTTGCCGGTCTGCCGGTTTTGACCTCGAACGAACAATGGCCGCCCTCCCCATCGCCAGCGCGCATCCCAAGCTGCATTCCCTGATTGCCCAACTCAACCAGATCATCCTCGGCAAGGACCGGCAGATCCGCCTGGCAGTCTCGTGCATGCTGGCCCACGGCCACCTGCTGATCGAGGATGTGCCGGGGGTCGGCAAGACCACCCTGGCGCACGCCCTGGCCAAGTCACTCGGCCTGCAATTCCAGCGCGTGCAGTTCACCAGCGACCTGCTGCCCGCCGACGTGCTGGGGGTATCGATCTACGACCGCGAAACCGGCAAGTTCAAATTCCACCCGGGGCCGATCTTTTCGCAATTCCTGCTGGCCGACGAGGTCAACCGCGCCACGCCGAAAACCCAGAGTGCGCTGCTGGAGGCGATGGAAGAGCAACAGGTGACCATGGACTCGGAAACCCACCCGCTGCCCAGGCCGTTTTTCGTCATCGCCACGCAGAACCCGTCGACCCAGGTGGGCACTTTTCCGCTGCCGGAATCGCAGCTCGACCGCTTCCTGATGCGCATGGAAATCGGCTACCCCGACCGCGCCGCCGAGCGCGCGCTTTTGGCGGGCGCCGACCGCCGCGTGATGACCGCGCAACTGCAGCCGGTGATGAGTGTGGCCGACTTTTCCGACCTGCAGGCACAGGCTGGCGGCATGCATGTGGCGCCGGCCCTGCTCGATTACATCCAGGCGCTGGTGGAGTCTTCGCGCCGCGCCCCGCAATTCGTCAGCGGCTTAAGCCCGCGCGCCGGCCTCGGCCTAATCGCCGCGGCGCGCGCCTGGGCCTTTGTCGCCGGACGCGAAGCCGTGCTGCCGGAAGACGTGCAGGCGGTATTGCCTTCGGTCGCCGGCCACCGCCTGAAGCCGGCGCAAAACGTTTCGCGCGCCGCCGCCCAGGAATTGCATAACGAATGGATCAAGTCGGTCGCCATTCCCTAAAGCGACATCGGCATAGCCCACGCTCCGCACCTCATGGAAGCCACCACCGCCAGCAAGCTGTTCCGCTTCTCGATGATCTACAACTGGATCTTCCAGCCGCGCGGACCGGAGACCGGCGAGATCTTTTTGCATCAGCGGCGGGTGTTCATTTTCCCCACGCGCTACGGCTTTTTCTTCGCGTTTTCCCTACTCGGATTTCTCGCCTCGTCGATCAACTACGATCTCTCTCTGGGCTTCGTGCTGACGTTTTTCCTGGGCGCCGCCGGCCTGGTGGCGATGCTGCACACTTTTCGCAACCAGTTGCACCTGTATCTCAAGCCGCTGAAGGCCGAGCCGGTATTCGCCGGCAGCGAGGCCAGCTTCGACCTGCTGCTGGAAAACCGCAAGGGCTATGAGCGCGCCGCCATCTGGCTGAAGACGGTTGATGCCGAGACCGTCACCGACATTGCGCCATATCAAAGCGTCAACGTCACCTTGACGGCACCGGCGGTGAAGCGCGGCTGGCTCACCCTGCCGCGCATCACGGTGGAGACACGCTATCCCCTGGGCCTGCTGCGCAGCTGGAGCTACTGGCAGCCCGACCTGCCTTGCCTGGTCTACCCCAAGCCGGCACCCACCGGCATGCGCTTTCCCGATGCCCCCGAAGGTAGCGGCGAAGGCGCGCCCACCGGCCCGGGCGCGGAAGATTTCGCCGGCCTGCGTGAACACCAGGTGACCGACAGCCCACGGCATATCGCGTGGAAGAACGCTATCCTGGCGATGGAAACGGGCATGCCGTTGCTGGTCAAACATTTCCACGGCGCCGCTTCCAGCGAAGTAGTGCTCGACTACGACACCTTGCCGCCGGCCATGGACATGGAGCAAAGGCTCTCGCTGTTGACGCGTTGGGTGCTGGACGCCGATGCGCTCAAGTTCACCTATGCCCTGAAGCTGCAAGAAACGGTGCTGGGCCCGGCCGGTGGCGACCCACAGCGCCTGTCGTGCCTGCGTGCTCTTGCACTGTTCGGGGTGGCGCCGTGAAAATGCCGCAGTTTTTCAGGATGACGCGCGAGTCCCTGACTTCGGACCGCCAGGCGCAAAGCTTGCCAGCCGGGCGCACCGCCATTCTCACCCTGCTGATGGCCCTGGTGCCGGTACTGGGGCCGCATGTGGCGCATCTGCCGGCCTGGTGTTCGGCCTTCGCCGCGCTGATGTTCGCCTGGCGCGGCTACATCACCTGGCGCGAAGTCAAACGCCCGACCCCGCTGCCGAAAACCTGGCTGCTGATGGTTCTGCTGGTGATCACCCTGGCCGCGACGCTGTATACGCACCGCACCCTGTTCGGCCGCGATGCCGGCGTCACCTTCCTCACCATCCTGGTGTCGCTCAAGCTGCTGGAAACCCGCACCAAGCGCGATATCGTGGTGGCGATTTCGCTTTCCTACTTTCTCATTCTTACCAACTTTTTCTATTCGCAGTCGATCGCGGTGGCCGCGCTGATGCTGGTGGCCCTGGTACTGATCACCTCCGCGCTGATCGCCGCCAACCGCGACGCCGACGCCATGCCGTTCATGAGGCAGACGCGCTTAGCCGGAGTGGTAATCCTGCAGGCTTTCCCGATGATGCTGGTGCTGTTCGTGCTGTTCCCGCGCGTGCCGGGGCCGCTGTGGGGCCTGCCGGCGGATGCGAACGCCGGCGTCACCGGGCTGTCGGACAATATGTCGCCGGGGATGATCACTTCGCTTTCGCTCTCGGACGGCATCGCCTTTCGCGTCACCTTCAACGGCGCCGAGCCGCGCCCCGCCGATTTGTACTGGCGCGGCCCGGTGTTGTCGGCCTTCGATGGCCGCAACTGGCGCATCCAGTTGCCGGACCCGAAGCGGCCTTCGCGCTTCGAACCCGGGGGCGCCACCTTCGACTATTCGGTAACCCTGGAGCCGTCGAGCCGGCCCTGGATTTTCGCCCTGGAGATGCCGACCAAGCTGCCCGCCGACGCCCACCTGACGCCGGACCTGCAGCCGGTGGTCGACAAGCCGATAACCAGCCGCCGCCGCTACGACGCACAGTCCGCGCCGCAATACAAATCGGTCGCCACCGAGACGCAGGAAGATTTGGCGCCCTATCTCGCCCTGCCCGAAGGCAGCAACCCGCGCACCCGCAACCTGATGGCCGGCTGGCTCTTCCAGGGCCGAGGGCCGGCGCAGATCGTCGACATGGCGCTGAACTACTTTCGCACCGAGGAGTTTTTCTACACGCTGGAACCGCCGCTGCTGGACAACAACCCGATCGACCAATTCCTGTTCATCAGCAAGCGCGGTTTTTGCGAGCACTACTCCTCCGCCTTCGTGGTGATGATGCGCTCGGCCGGCATTCCCGCGCGGGTGGTGACGGGCTACCAGGGCGGCGAAATCAATCCGGTCGATGGCGTCTTCACCGTGCGCCAGTCCGACGCCCATGCCTGGGCCGAAGTATGGCTGCGCGGCCGCGGCTGGACCCGGGTCGACCCGACAGCAGCGGTGTCGCCGGCGCGCATTTCCTTCGGCATGCATGGCGCCTTGCCGCAGCGTTTCGCCCCGCCGCTGATCACCCGCTTTACCGGCGCCTGGAGCGCGGCCTGGCTGGACCGCGTGCGCTTCGACTGGGAAGCCCTATCCAACCGCTGGAACCAGCTGGTGCTCAACTACAGCCCGGACCGCCAGCGCGAGACCCTGGAGCGCCTGGGCATGAAAACGCCGGACTGGCGCGACATGGCCATCGCCATGGTCACCGGCGTCGGCCTGATCTGCCTGGCAGTCACCGGCTGGATGCTGCGCACGGTGCGCGAGCACGACCCGGTGGAGCGCGCCTGGCGGGCGTTTTGCAAGCGCCTGGCGCGCGCCGGCGCGCCGCGCGAGCCCTCCGAGGGGCCGCTGGACTACGCACGCCGCGCCGCCGGCCAGCTTCGGACAGGCACGGCCGATACTCCCGGCGCCATCGAAGCCGCCGCTGCTGCCTACGCCGCCCTGCGCTACGGGCCGAAACCGGATAAAGTCCGGGTGCGCCAATTCACCCAACTCGTCCGGAACTTTCAGATTTGAAACTCGCCCCGCTGCGCGCAGCCCTGCTCTTGCTGGCGCTCACCCTGGCAGCGGCGCCCGGCTGGGCCGAAGCGCGCAAAAAGACCGTCAAGCCCGCCGCGGAACCCGCCGGCGGCAGCGTGGTGCAATACCAGACCCGCCCCGAGGTGCAGGCCTTCATCGCCGACATGGCGCAAAAGCACGGCTTTGTCGAAACCGAGCTGAAGTTCCTCTTTGCGCGCGCCCGCTTTTACCCCGGCATCGTCGACCTGATGGCGCCGCCGACCAATCCGCGCGTGCGCTCCTGGCAGGCCTACCGCTCGCGCTTTCTCGATTCCGTGCGCATCGAAGGCGGGGCGGCGCTGTGGCGCAGCCATGGCCGCGCGCTGGCGCGAGCGGAAAAGGAATACGGCGTGCCGGCCGAGATCATCATCGCCATCATCGGCGTGGAAACCGTGTACGGACGCAACACCGGCGGCTTTCGGGTGATCGATGCGCTCACCACGCTGGCCTTCGACTACCCGCGGCGCGGCGACTTTTTCCGCGACGAGCTGGAGAACTACCTGCTGTTCGCCCGCGACGAAAACATCGACATTTTCACCCTCAAGGGTTCCTATGCGGGGGCCATCGGCATCCCGCAGTTCATGCCTTCCTCCTGGCGCAAGTGGGCTGTTGATTTCGATGGCGACGGCAAGATCGACCTGCGCAACAGTTTTGAGGACGCCATCGGCAGCGTCGCCAACTTCCTCAAGGGTCATGGCTGGGTGGCCGGCGCACCGATCGCGTTTCCGGCGCGTGTCGATGGCAGCGCCTGGCGTGAGTTGCTTGACCGCGACATCCTGCCTTCGGTCAAGGTGGCCGAACTGCCCAAATTCGGCGTCACTTCGGAGTCGCTGATTCGCCAGAATCTACCCGAAGACACCTTGGGCGCCCTGGTCGATCTGGTGACACCGGATGCGCCGACCGAGTACTGGGTCGGCCTGCAGAATTTTTACGTCATCACGCGCTACAACCGCTCCAGCTTTTACGCGATGAGCGTGATGGAACTGGCGCGGGCGATCAAGCAGGCCCGCGGGATTTGAGCTAGCCGCTGCCGGCGCCCGTGCTCAGGCCGGGAAAATCCCGGTCGACAAATAGCGGTCGCCGCGGTCGCAGACGATGAACACGATGGTCGCGTTCTCCACTTCTTCGGCCAGGCGCAGCGCTACCTGGCAGGCGCCCGCCGCCGAGATGCCGCAGCAGATACCCTCGACGGCGGCGAGCTTGCGGCACATCTCTTCGGCGTCGGCCTGGCTCACATAGTCGATGCGGTCGACCCGCGCCTTGTCGTAGATCTTCGGCAAATAGGCTTCCGGCCATTTGCGGATGCCGGGAATCTGCGAGCCTTCGCTGGGCTGGCAGCCGACGATCTGCACAGTTTCGCTTTGTTCCTTCAGGTATTGCGACACGCCCATGATGGTGCCGGTGGTGCCCATCGCCGAGACGAAATGGGTGATGCCGCCCTTGGTATCGCGCCAGATTTCCGGCCCGGTGCCTTCGTAATGCGCGCGCGGATTGTCCGGGTTGGCGAACTGGTCGAGGATGCGCCCCTTGCCCTCGCGCTGCATTTTCTCGGCGAGGTCGCGGGCGTATTCCATGCCGCCCTCCTTCGCCGGGGTAAGGATAAGCTGCGCGCCGTAGGCCGTCATGCTCTGGCGCCGTTCCAGCGACAGGTTGTCCGGCATGATCAGGATCATTTTGTAGCCACGCATCGCCGCCACCATCGCCAGGGCGATACCCGTGTTGCCGGAAGTCGCCTCGATCAGGGTGTCGCCCGGCTTGATCTCGCCGCGCGCCTCGGCATGCGCGATCATCGACAGCGCCGGCCGGTCTTTCACCGAACCAGCGGGGTTGTTGCCCTCGAGCTTGCCGAGGATGACGTTGTTGCGCTTCGCGTTAGCGGCGCCCGGCAGGCGCTGCAGGCGCACCAGGGGCGTGTTGCCGATGGCGGCTTCGACAGTAGGGTACATGGGAGTGAGTGGCGCGTTACGATCGAACAGATTGTACCCGCGGGCCAAAAAACAAAACCCCCACCAGCGGCGGGGGTTCAGGAAGCCGGCGACGGAATTATTTCTTTTCGCTCTTGGCGTCGGTTTTTGCGTCGGCCTTGCTATCTGCTTTTGCATCAGCCTTGGCGGCTTTTTTGTCCGCTTTTTTGTCGACCTTTTTATCGCTCTTTTTATCCGCCTTCGCATCCGCCTTTGCATCAGACTTGGGCGCAGCAGCACCGCCGCCACCAACAACAGCCGAACCATCTTTTTTCCAGCCGGCAACGGTGGCCGGGCCGATACCCTTGACGCGCGCCTGCACGTCGTCGAGATTCTTGAAGGGGCCGTTTTTCGCGCGCTCGTCGGCAATCGCCTTGGCCTTGACCGGGCCGATGCCCTTGAGGCCATCCAGCGCCGCCTGGTCGGCGGTGTTCAGGTCGACGGCGGCGAAGGCCATGCCCATGGCCATGAAAAAGCCGATGAAGGCGAGTATCAGTTTATGCATTTCTCTTCCCCTTTGAGTTTACGCGGCAACTTGCCTGGTTTGATCCGACACGCGACGACTACCGCACGGCGGTACTTGCTATAACGCCATAACACCCGCTGCGTTGACTGGAGCGGTCAAGCCGACCGCAGCAGGCTCTGCACGTAACGCCCGACGCCCTGCTCGACCGTCAGGAAAGGCACGTCGTAACCAGCCTCGCGCAACAAGCCGACGTCAGCCTGGGTATAGCTCTGGTATTTTCCCTTGAGCGCCTCGGGGAATGGAATGTATTCGAGCAGGCCCTGCGCGATGCACTCTTCCAGGCTCAAGGCACCCTTGCCTTCGGCCTGGCGGCAGGCATTGACCACTGCGCGCGCGACGTCGTTGAAGGGCTGGGCACGGCCGGTGCCAAGGTTGAAAATGCCGGAGCGGTCGGGGTTTTCCAGGAAATAAAGGTTCACGGCCACCACGTCCTCGACCGAAACGAAGTCGCGCGACTGCTGCCCGGCGGCGTAGCCGCCATAGCCTTCGAACAGTTTTACTTTGCCCTCGGCGCGAAACTGGTTGAAGTTGTGAAAGGCCACCGAGGCCATGCGTCCCTTGTGGGCTTCGCGCGAGCCGTAGACGTTGAAGTAGCGAAAGCCGGCGATCTGCGCACTGGCGTCATCCATGCGCCGGCGCACCACCTGGTCGAACAGGAATTTGGAATAGCCGTAGACGTTGAGCGGCTTCTCGAAGCCGCGCTCTTCCTTGAACGTGGGCGAAGCGCCATAGACCGCAGCGGAGGAAGCGTAGATCAGTGGTACTTCCTCTTCCTGGCAGAAATCCAGCATGGCGATGGAGTAACGGTAGTTGTTCTCCATCATGTAGCGGCCGTCGGTTTCCATGGTGTCGGAGCAGGCGCCCTGGTGCAACAGGGCCTCGACGCCGCCGTCGAAATGTCCGTCCTGGAGCAGATCGAGGAATTCGTTCTTGTCGAAGTAATCGGCGATCTCGCAGTCAACGAGATTGGGAAACTTGTCCGCACACGTCAGGTTGTCCACCGCGATGATGTCGGTGATGCCGCGGTCGTTCAGGCCCTTGACCAGATTGGCGCCGATGAAGCCGGCCGCGCCAGTGACAATGTAGTAGCTCATGCTTGGGGCTTCAGTGAATCATTCGGTAAACAGCTCGTCCGGCGACACCACCGCGGTGCCCAGTTTGCCGACGACGATTCCGCCGGCGCGATTGGCCATTTTAACCGCCTCGTCCAGCGGGATGCCGCCGCCCAGCAGCGCGCCCAGGGTGGCGATCACGGTGTCGCCGGCGCCGGAAACGTCGTAGACCTCGCGCGCCTGCGCCGGAATGTTGAGTGTGCCGGCGGCGGTGAACAGCGTCATGCCTTCTTCGGAGCGGGTCAGCAGCAGGGCTTCGAGCTTGAGTTTCTTGCGCAGGGCCTCGGTGCGCTCGGCCAGGTCCGCTTCCGACTTCCAGGCGCCGATCACCTGCTTGAGTTCGCTGCGATTGGGCGTGAGCACGGTCGCGCCTGCATAGCGCTCGTATTCTTCCCCTTTGGGATCGACCAGCACAATCTTGCCGGCGGCACGCGCCGCCGCGATCATCTCCGCGATATGCGTCAGGCCGCCCTTGCCGTAATCGGAGAGGATCACCACGTCGGTGGCGTCGAGGTAGCCCTTGAAATCGGCGAGCTTGCCGTGCAGCACCTCGTGGCTGGGCCACTCCTCAAAGTCGATGCGCAGCAGTTGCTGCTGGCGTCCGATCACGCGCAGCTTGACGGTGGTCTTGAACTGCTTGTCCACATGCAGCACGGCGCGGATGTTCGCCTCTTCCAGCATGCGCTTCAAGGTCACGCCAGGCTCGTCGTCACCGACCACCGAAAGCAGCGTGGTATTGGCGCGCAGCGCGGCGGCATTGCGCGCCACGTTGGCGGCGCCGCCCAGGCGCTCCTCGCTTCTTTCGACCTTGACTATCGGCACCGGCGCTTCCGGCGAGATGCGATGCACATCGCCGAACCAGTAGCGGTCGAGCATCACGTCGCCCACCACCAGCACGCGGCCACGGCCGGCCGCCTCGCGATAGGTCTGCAAGGAGGCTGCCTGGCTCATGCGGTCGCCTTCTGGCGCAGGTCCGGGCGGCCGATCGGGAAGTAGGCGAAGCCGAGGTCGCGCACCATGCGCGGGTCGTAGAGATTGCGGCCGTCGAAAATCGTCGCCTGCTTGAGCTTGGCCTTGATGGCGGCAAAGTCCGGGCTGCGGAATTCCTTCCACTCGGTGACGATCGCCAGGGCGTCGGCGCCGTCGAGGGCGGCCATCGGGCTGTCGGCGAACTTGACGCCGGGCACATCCTGCAGCATGCGTCCCGCCTCGTGCATGGCGACCGGGTCGTAGGCAGTGATGGTGGCGCCGCGCCCGGCCAGCTCGCGGATCAATTCCAGCGAGGGCGCTTCGCGCATGTCGTCGGTATTCGGCTTGAAGGCCAGCCCCCAGACGGCGAAGTGGCGGCCCTTCAGGTCGGCGCCGAAATGCTTGACGATCTTGTCGCCGACGACTTTCTTTTGCGCGGCATTGGCGGCTTCCACAGCATCGAGAATCTTCGAGCCCAATCCGGTTTCGTTCGCCGTCTGCAGCAGCGCCTGCACGTCCTTCGGGAAGCAGGAGCCGCCGTAGCCGCAACCGGCATAGAGAAAGTGGTAACCAATACGCGGGTCCGAGCCGATGCCCTGGCGCACCAGTTCGACGTCCGCCCCCAGCTTTTCGGCCAGGTTGGCGATTTCGTTCATGAAGGAGATGCGCGTGGCCAGCATGGCGTTGGCGGCGTACTTGGTCAGTTCAGCAGAGCGGATGTCCATGAAAATCATCCGTTCGTGGTTGCGCTGGAACGGCGCGTAGAGGGCGCGCATCATTTCGCGCGCGCGGTCGCTGTCGACGCCCACCACCACGCGGTCCGGCTTCATGAAGTCGTCCACCGCCGCACCTTCCTTCAGGAACTCCGGGTTGGAGACCACGGCGAAGTCGATTTTCGCGCCGCGCTTGGAAAGCTCTTCGGTAATCGCCGCGCGCACCTTGTCGGCCGTGCCCACCGGCACTGTGGACTTGTCGACCACCACCTTGTGCCCGGTCATGTACTTGCCAACGTTGCGTGCCGCCGCGGTGACGTACTTCAGATCGGCCGAGCCATCCTCATCCGGCGGGGTACCGACGGCGATGAACTGGATGTCGCCATGCGCCACCGCCTGCTCGATGTCGGTGGTGAAGCGGATGCGCCCCGCGGCGCGGTTGCGCTCCACCATTTCCTTTAAGCCCGGCTCGAAAATCGGGATGCCGCCCTCGTTGAGGATGCGAATCTTGTTCGCATCCAGGTCCAGGCAGAGCACTTCGTTGCCGACTTCCGCAAAACATGCCCCGGTGACTAGACCCACGTACCCGGTGCCGATCATGGTGATTTTCACGACTGATTTATCCAGAAAGTTAAAAGCTTGCGACGCTAGCGCAGCAGCAACACGTCATTATGAAAAAGCGTCGAATCGCCTGCCGCCGCACCTGGCCCGAACGGCGCATCGAGCGTCACGGGCTCAGGTCAAATTCCTCCGCGCGCCGCGGCGGATAGGTTTCCCAGCCGCCGCAGCCCGGGCAGCGCCAAAAGAACTGGCGCGCCTTGAAACCGCAATTTTCGCACGCATAGCGGGCCACCCGGTGGGTGTGGCGATGGATCAGGTTTTTCACCAGTTGCAGGTCGGCCTGGCGCTCAGGCGGCTCCATCATCACCCGCGCCTCCAGCAGCCGGTCCAGGCCGAGCAAAGTCGGGCTGCGTTTCAGTTCATCGCGTACCAGCTTGTAGGCGGCGTCCATGCCTTCGAGCTCCAGGCAGAGCTGGAAGGCGACGTCGAGCAGGTCCAGCGACGGGTAGCGCTCCAGGTAGCCGCGCAGCAGGGTCAGGCACTCCTTCTGGCGCCCGACCTTGGTGTAGCTCTCGATCAGCTTGGCCGCCACCAGGGAAAGATACATCGGGTCTTGCGACTCGACCTTTTGCCAGGCTTCGATCGCCTCTTCATGGCGGCCAGCCTGGGCGGCGATGTCGCCCAGGATCATTTGCGCGCGCACCGCCTTACGGTTGGCCTTGAGCGCCGCCTCGGCCTGGGCGCGCGCTTCTTCCGGTTTGGACTGCGCCATCAGGCTGACCGCGTGTTCGCAATGAAACTGGGCGATCTCCTTTTGCCTGGAAATGCCGGTCTCGGCCTCGATCCGGGTGGCCACGGCCACCGCCTTGTCCCAGTCCTTTTCCAGCTGGAAGATTTCCAGCAAAAACACTTCCGCGCGGCCCCCGTAGCTGGTGCCGGCCAGCTTGGTCAGCGCGTCTTCGGCACGGTCCAGCAGGCCGGACTTGAGGTAGTCCTGGCCCAATTCGTACAGGGCATGCAGGCGCTGCTCTTCGTTCAGGTCGCTACGGCTAACCAGGCTGGTGTGCATGCGGATGGCGCGCTCGATCTCGCCGCGGCGGCGAAACAGGTTGCCCAGCGCGAAATGCAGCTCGATGGTTTCCGGGTCGACGCTGACGACCTCGATAAAGGCATCGATCGCCTTGTCCGGCTGCTCGTTGAGCAGGAAATTCAGGCCCTTGAAATAGGAGCGCGGCAGCGCCCTGGATTCGCTGACCAGATGGCGGATGTCGACCCGCGCCGCGGCCCAGCCGAGGCCGAAAAACAGCGGCAATGCCAGCAGCCACCAGAGTTCGATTTCCATCCGCGTCAGTTCTCCGTTCCTATCCCGCTCAAATGCCCGAGGCGACGCTTTCGGGCAGCGCCACCGCGTCGGCCGGCGCCTGCGGCAGCACCGGCACCACGGGACGCTTTTTCGCCGCCGCCAGGGCCGCGGAAAGCTCGCGCCGCTGGCGGAACAGGCGCGGCAGGCAGGCCAGCACGCCCAGCGCCATGCCGCCGGCGAAAAAAATCAGCAACAGCAACACCAGGGGCGCGCGCCACTCGAAGTCGAAATAAAACTTGAGCGGTACCACCTCGTAATTTTTCAGGGCAAACAAAAACAGCACCAGAAACAGTAACACCCGCAGAATCCAGGCTATGTACCGCATCCTCGCCTCCAGGCCGGAGTGATTTCTCGAATTTCGGCACGCCCCAGACCGCTGTCGCGCCAGCCCGCATTATCGCCGCAAAGTCCCTGCTGCGGGCCGAGCGGCGGGTTGCGCCCGGCTATCCACGCCGACGGCCACGCCTTCATAAAAAAAGCGGCACTTGCGTGCCGCTTTTTCATCTTGCCTATGCTTTCCGCGCCTGCGCTCAACCGCCCGCCGCCGCAACCACCGGACCACGGGTGGTCGAAGCCGCCTTGGCATTCTCTTCCTCGTTCAGCTTTGCATCGACGCGGTCGCGCAACTCCTTGCCGGCCTTGAAGTGCGGCACATGCTTTTCCGGCACGTGCACCTTCTCGCCCGACTTCGGGTTACGGCCCACCCGCGGCGGCCGGTAGTTCAGGCCGAAGCTGCCGAAGCCGCGAATTTCGATGCGCTGCCCGCGCGCCAAAGACTCGCCCATCGCGTCAAGAATGGTCTTGACGGCGAAGTCGGCGTCCTTGGCGACGAGCTGCGGATAGCGCGCCGCGAGTCTCGCAATGAGATCCGATTTGGTCATGCGTACAGAGCTTGTAGGCTTAAGTCGGACTTATTTTTGATCCATCTTCGCCTTGAGCAGCGCACCAAGGTTGGTGGTGCCGGTCGCGGCGTTGCCCGCGTCCGCCGTGTTGCGCGTCAGCGCTTCACGCTCTTCGACGTTGTCCTTGGCCTTGATCGACAGGTTGATATTGCGGTTCTTGCGGTCGACGTTGATGATCACGGCTTCGATCTCTTCACCTTCCTTGAGCAGGGTGGAAGCATCCTGCACGCGGTCGCGCGAGATTTCGGAAGCGCGCAGATAGGCTTCGACTTCGTCGCCGATCATCACAACGGCGCCCTTGGCGTCCACGCTCTTGACCTTGCCGGTCACCAGCGCGCCCTTGTCGTTGGTAGCGACAAAGTTGGACCAGGGGTCTCCATCCATCTGCTTGATGCCGAGCGAAATGCGTTCGCGCTCGACGTCGATCGCCAGCACGGTAGCTTCGACTTCATCGCCCTTCTTGAAATTCTTGACCGCTTCTTCGCCGGCTTGCGACCAGGACAGGTCCGACAGGTGCACCAGGCCGTCGATGCCGCCAGGCAGGCCAATGAACACGCCGAAGTCGGTGATCGACTTGATCGCGCCCTTCACACGGTCGCCCTTCTTGTGGTTCATCGAGAAATCTTCCCACGGGTTGGGCATGCACTGCTTCATGCCCAGCGAGATGCGGCGGCGGTCTTCGTCGATTTCCAGGATCATCACTTCGACTTCGTCGCCGAGGGCCACGACCTTCGAAGGATGTACGTTCTTGTTGGTCCAGTCCATTTCGGAGACGTGTACCAGGCCTTCGATGCCCGCTTCGACTTCGACAAATGCGCCGTAGTCGGTGAGGTTGGTCACCTTGCCGAACAGGCGGGTGCCCTGCGGGTAACGGCGGCTGATGCCCACCCACGGATCTTCGCCCAGTTGCTTGACGCCCAGGGAGACGCGGTTCTTCTCTTGATCGAACTTCAGGATCTTGGCGGTGATTTCATCGCCCACCGTCAGCACTTCGGACGGGTGACGGACACGGCGCCAGGCCAGGTCGGTGATGTGCAGCAGGCCATCGATGCCGCCGAGGTCGACGAATGCGCCGTAGTCGGTGATGTTCTTGACGATGCCCTTGACGATCGCGCCTTCGGACAGGGTTTCCATCAGCTTGGCGCGCTCTTCGCCCTGGCTGGCTTCCAGCACGGCGCGGCGCGAAACGACAACGTTGTTGCGCTTCTTGTCCAGCTTGATGACCTTGAACTCCATCGTCTTGCCTTCAAACGGAGTCGTGTCCTTGACCGGGCGGATGTCGACCAGCGAGCCGGGCAGGAAGGCGCGGATGCCGTTGGTCATGACGGTCAGGCCGCCCTTGACCTTGCCGGTGATCACGCCGGAGACCAGTTCGCCCGATTCCAGGGCCTTTTCCAGGTCCATCCAGGCGGACAGGCGCTTGGCCTTGTCGCGCGACAGCAGCGTTTCGCCGAAACCGTTTTCCAGCGAGTCGATGGCGACCGAGACGAAATCACCGATCTTGACGGTGAGTTCGCCGTTGTCGGCCTTGAATTCTTCGATCGGAATGTAGCTTTCCGACTTGAGTCCAGCATTGACGACCACGAAGTTGTAGTCGACGCGCACCACTTCGGCAGTGATGACTTCGCCTGCGCGCATTTCCTGATGATTGAGGGATTCCTCAAACAGGGCGGCAAAGCTTTCAGTCGCCATTTCGGCGGCTTGTTGGGTAACGGACATTGGAGAAGGACCTAAAAATCCGCGACGCTTAATGGGAGAGAAACGTGCGTGCGTCCGCGGGGTTGATTAAACACCGGCATCCTCGGGGAGGCATGCCACCTTTGCTGCAACTACCAACTGCTTCGACTGCTTCGACTGCTTTTACCTGCCGTGTGAGATAGCGTTCTGCGGATTTCCGTTTTGCGGATTTCCGCTCTGCGCTTCCCCACTTTGTACTTCCCTGGTCCAGGCCAATACCTGCTGCACCGCCTGCTGGATCGACAAACCGCTCGTGTCCAACAGCCTCGCATCCCGCAACTGCGCCAGGGGCGCTACCGCCCGCTTCGAATCGCGCTCGTCGCGCGCGCGGAGGTCATCCAGCACGGCAGCGAAAAGGGCATCAATATTACCACTATTTTCTTTGCCGATCAATCTCTTAGGATCGTCCGGCCGGGCCGCGGCGGCAAGCTGGAGGGCACGCCGGCGCGCCCGTTCTTCAACGCCCGCAGTCAGAAAGACCTTCAGCGCCGCATCGGGAAACACCACCGAGCCCATATCGCGGCCGTCAGCCACCAGCCCAGGCGCCTGGCGAAAGTCACGCTGGCGCTGCAACAGCGCCGCGCGCACCGCCGGCAGGGCGGCAATTTTCGATGCTTCCCGCCCACAGCCCTCGGTTCTCAATTGCGAGCCGACGTCCCGGTTTGCAAGCAAGATAAGGCCGTCGGCAAAGCGCAATTCCATCGCCCCCGCCACCGCGGCAATTTCCTGTTCCAGCGCCGGCGCATTCTCCAGATCGAGCCCGGCCTGCTGCGCGGCATGGGCGGCAGCACGGTAGATTGCCCCGCTGTCCAGGTAATGAAAGCCGAGGCGCTCGGCCACCATCTGGGCCACGGTGCCCTTGCCGGAGGCCGAAGGCCCGTCGATGGCGATAACGTCCACGGTCACCGGGTTGACGTGCATGCCGCTGGCTCCTATGCCTGCACGACGCGTGCGAACTCGGAAAAATATTCCGGGAAGGTCTTGTTCACGCACTGCGGGTCGTTGATGGTCACCGGCACGCCGCCGAAGCAGGCCAGCGAAAAACACATGGCCATGCGGTGGTCGTCGTAGGTATCGATGGCGGCGGATTTGAACACCTTCGGCGGCATGACGCGCAGGTAGTCGGCGCCGGCTTCCACCTCGGCGCCCAGCTTGGTCAGCTCGGTTGCCATGGCGGAAATGCGGTCGGTTTCCTTCACCCGCCAGGAGCCGATGTTGCGCAGGGTGCTGGGCCCATCGGCAAACAGGGCGAGCACGGCGATGGTCATTGCCGCATCCGGGATGTGGTTAAAGTCGGCGTCGATGGCGCGCAGTTTTGCCTCTTCATGCCCGCGCACTTCGATCCACGTGTCGCCTGCCATCAGGTTGACGCCCATCTGGTTCAGCGACTCGGCAAAGCGCACGTCGCCCTGGATGCTGGTCCGCCCCACACCTTCGACCCGCACTGGCCCGCCGCCCAGCGCGCCCGCCGCAAGAAAGTAGGAGGCTGACGATGCATCGCCTTCCACGCGCAGCTTTCCAGGACTCGCGTACTGCGCCTTCTCCGGCAGATGAAACGCGCGCCACTCGTCGCGCTTCACCGCCACGCCGAAGCGCTGCATCAGGTTCAGGGTGATGTCCACATAGGGTTTGGAAATCAGTTCGCCCACCACTTCGATGGCGGCGGAGGCGCCGGTCAGCGGCAGGGCCATCAGCAACGCCGTCAAAAATTGGCTCGACACGTCGCCCCGCACTTGCACCGGCCCCTTTAGTTTGATCGCCGCCGGAGAAATTTTCAGCGGCGGAAAGCCCTCGTTGCCGAGGTAGCTGATGTTCGCGCCGACCGCGCGCAAGCCGTCCACCAGATCGCCGATCGGCCGCTCATGCATGCGCGGCACGCCGGCAAGCTTGTAGGTGCCGCCCTGCAGCGCCAGCGCCGCCGTCAGCGGGCGGATCGCGGTGCCGGCATTGCCCATGAAAAGTTCGGCTGACTTGTTGGCGAACTGGCCACCGACGCCGGTCACCAGGTATTCGCCGGTAGCAGCATCGCGCGCGATCGGCACGCGCAAATCGCCCAGGGCCTTGAGCATCACGCGGGTGTCGTCCGAGTCCAGCAAGCCGGCCAGGCGCGTGGTGCCACGGCTCAAGGCCGCCAGCAACAACGTGCGGTTGGAAATGCTTTTCGAGCCGGGCAGCACAACATTGCCGCGCGCGGTCTTGGCCGGAGCCAGGGTCAGGGTCTGCATCTCAAGCCTCGTGGTCCTTGGGTGCCGGCGGCTCGTTTTTTTCGATCGAGGCCAGCCAGGCTTCGCGCGCATGGCGCGCATTGGCGAACACCGCCGCCAGCGCCTCGCCGTCGCCCGCCGCCAGCATGCGGCGCATGCGCGTCAGCGCCGCCATATAAGCATCCATTTCGGTGAGCAGCGCCTCGCGATTGGCTACCGCGATGTCGCGCCACATCTCGACGCTGGAGGCTGCAATCCGGGTGAAATCGCGAAAGCCGCTGGCGGCGTACTGGAACAGCAGATCGGCTTCGGGCCGCTCGGCGATATCGTCCACCAGCGCAAAAGCCAGCAGGTGCGGCAAATGGCTCACGGCCGCGAAGGTAGCATCATGCTGCGCCGGCGTCATTTCGAAGATTTTCGCGCCGCAGGCTGCCCAAGCCGCGCGCACTTTTTCCACCCCCTCGGGCGCCGTTTCCGGCAAGGCGGCGATCACCACTTTCTTGCCCTGGTACAAGCCGACGCGCGCCGCCTCGACCCCGGACAACTCGGCACCGGCAATCGGATGCGCGGGAACGAATTGAGCCAGCTTTTCGCCGAAATGCGCGCGCGCCAGCCCGGTCACATCCACCTTGGTGCTGCCGCCATCGGTGATCACCGCGCCGCTTTTGAGCAGCGGCGCCACCTGCGCCATCACCTTCGCCATTTGCCCGACCGGCGTGGCGATCAGGATGAAATCGGCCTCGCCGTAGATACTTTCATCGGCAGCGATATCGTCGATCACGCCCAGCTCCACAGCCCGCTTGAGGTTGGCCGCGCCGCGCCCCACGCCGGTGATGCGCTGCGCCAGCCCGGCCGCCTTCAGCCCCAGTGCGAACGATCCACCGATCAGTCCGACGCCGACGATGACGACATGCTTGAACAACTCAGGCTTTCACTTCGGTGAGCGCTTCCTTCAGCGCCCCCAGGAAGCGCGCATTCTCTTCCGGCAGGCCGATGGTCACGCGTACATGGCGCGGCAGACCATAATTGGCAATCGGCCGCACGATCATGCCGCGCTTGAGCAGGGCCTGGAACACGCCCACGCCGTTGCCCACGTCCATGGTGACGAAGTTGGCGTACGACGGAATGTACGAGAGGCCGAGCGCCCTGATGCCCGCCTCGATCTGCGCCATGCCGGCGCGGTTGTTGGCGTAGCCCTTGGCGACGAACTCGTCGTCACCCAGCGCGGCCACGGCGGCGGCCTGGGCAATCGAGTTGACGTTGAAGGGCGCGCGCACGCGGTTGACCATGTCGCAGATTTGCGGGTTGCCCAGCATGTAGCCGACGCGCAGGCCCGCCAGGCCGTAGATCTTGCAGAAGGTGCGGGTCAGCACCAGGTTCGGAAACTCCTTCAGCCAGGCCACGGTGTCCGCGCGCAATTCGTGTGGCAGGAAGTCGTTGTAAGCCTCGTCCAGCACCACGATCACGTTCGCCGGCACCTTCTTCATGAAGGCCTTGAGTTCGTCGTAAGGCGAAAACGCGCCGGTCGGGTTGTTCGGATTGGCGACAAAAATCAAACGGGTGTCCGGGCGCACCGCTGCCAGCATGCCGTCGAGGTCGCTGCCGTAGGCCTTCGCCGGCACCTCGATACCGACGGCGCCGCGCGCCTTGGTGGTGATCGGATAGACCGCGAAGCAATGCTGTCCGTACACCGCGCTGGTGCCCGGCGCCAGGTAGGCCATGGCGATGTAGTCGAGGAGGTCGTTGGAGCCGTTGCCGATGACGATTTCCTCAATCGCCACGCCGAATTTCTTTGCGATCGCCTGCTTGAGCTCGAAGCCGGCGCCATCCGGATACAGGTGCACTTCCTGCATCGCCTTCAACATCGCCGCCTTGGCCTTTTCGCCGGTGCCCAGCGGGTTTTCGTTCGACGCCAGCTTGATGATGTCCGATTCCTTCAAGCCCAATTCACGCGCGACTTCGGAGATCGGCTTGCCGGGCAGATACGGCGCGATGGCGCGCACATAGGCGGGAGCGAGTTCGGTGTAGTTCATGGCAATGGGCTCAACAAGTGAATAGGGCGCAGCGCGCCGGCAAACAGATCAATAGTCGCCGACCGGGTAGGAGCCAAAGATCTTCAGGTAAGGCGCGATGGCCTTCAATTCCGCCAGCGCGCTGGCGACCACGCGATCTTGCTGGTGGCCTTCAATATCGACGTAGAACAGGTATTCCCAGGAGCCCGGCATGGAGGCGATTTTCGACGGCCGCGACTCCAGCTTGGTCATCGACACGCCATGCTTGGCGAAAGGCGTCAGCAGCGCGTGCACCGCCCCCGGCTTGTTCGGCGCCGACATTACCAGCCAGGTGCGATCGCGCCCGGAAGGCGCGGCGTCGTAGTTACCGGCGACAATGAAGCGGGTGCGGTTGGTGGCGTCGTCCTCGATTTTCGGCGCCAGGATGGTCAGGCCGTAATTCTCCGCCGCGTTCTCGCCGGCAATCGCCGCTGTGCTTTCGTCGAGGCTCGCCAGGCGCGCGGCCTCGGCGTTCGACTCCACCGTCACCCGGTCCACGCCCGGCAGGTTGCGCGCCAGCCAGCCCTGGGTTTGCGCCAGGGACTGCGCGTGCGAATACACCTTGGTGATCCCGTCCAGGCCGGCACGCTTGCGCATCAGGTTCTGGTGCACGCGCAGCACCACTTCCGCGCAAGCCCGCAACGGACTGTTCAGCAACAGGTCGAGCGCGCGCGGCACCATGCCTTCGGTCGAATTTTCAACCGGCACCATCGAAAAATCGGTGTCGCCGGTCTCGGTTCGGCGAAACACCTCGTCGAAATTCGCGCAAGCCACGGCATCGCAGGAGCGGCCGAACTGCTTGACCACCGCCGATTCGGAAAACGTTCCCGCGGGCCCAAGATAGGCGACGCGGATCGGCCGCTGCAACGCGGACGAGGCGGACATGATCTCGTGATAAATCTTGCTCAGCGCTTCGGCGGGCAAGGGACCGGGATTGCTGTCGCGCAGACGGCGCAGCACATGGGCTTCACGCTCCGGGCGGTAGATCGCCGGGTTCGGGTCTTCGGCGCGCTTGGCCGCGCCTACCTTGCGCGAAATTTCCGCGCGCTGGTTCAGCAGCTTGACCAGTTCGTCATCGAGCCGGTCGATGTCCAGCCGCAGCTGGTTCAGGTCGCTCATGCGTGCGCCTTTTCAAAATCCCGCATGTACTCCACCAACGCACGCACACCCTCAATGGGCATGGCGTTGTAGATCGAAGCACGCATGCCGCCGACCGAGCGGTGGCCCCTCAATTGCACCATGCCGCGTTCCTTTGCGCCCTTGAGAAAGTCGGCGTTCAGCGCCTCGTCCTTCAGGAAAAACGGCACATTCATCCGCGAGCGCGCATCCTTGTCCACCGTGTTGCTGTAAAAGCCGCTGGCGTCGATCGTGTCGTACAAAAGCTTGGCCTTCTCGATATTGCGCTGTTCGATGCCGGCCAGGCCGCCCTGCGCCTTCATCCACTTGAACACCAGGCCGGCGATATAGATCGCGTAAGTCGGCGGGGTGTTGTACATGGAGTCGCTCTCGGCGACGGTCTTGAAATCGAAGGCGGTAGGGGTGAGCGGGTGCGCGCGCCCCAGCAGGTCTTCGCGCACGATCACGATCGTCAGCCCCGCCGGCCCGATGTTCTTTTGCGCGCCGCCGTACACCGCGCCATAGTTAATAATGTCCATCGGTCGCGACATGAAATGCGAGGAGATGTCGGCAACGAGCGGAACCTTGCCGGTGTCCGGCGTGAAAAAGAACTCCACACCATCGATGGTCTCGTTAGTGCAGACATGCACATAGCCTGCATCCGGCGTCAGCTTCCACTGCGCCACGGGCGGAATGCCGCGGTACTTTCCATCCTGCGCCGCATCGGCGGCCAGATTGATGCTGCCGTAGCGCTGCGCTTCCTTGTACGACTTTTTCGACCAGGAGCCGGTAATCACGTAATCGGCCTTGGCTGTCGGCCCCAGCAGGTTCATCGGGATCAGCGCGTTTTCCGCCAGCGCCCCGCCCTGCATGAACAATATCTTGTAATTGTCCGGCACCGCCAGCAGTTCGCGCAGCAGCGCGATCGCCTCTTCGTAGATCGAGATGAACTCGGACCCGCGATGGCTCATTTCCATCACGCTCATGCCCGAGCCGTGCCAGTCCAGCATCTCCTCCGCCGCCTGCTTCAGCACCGGCTCGGGAAGAGCCGCCGGGCCGGCGGAGAAGTTGATCGCGCGTGCCATGGCTATTTTTCCGGAGAGTCGTCCGCCGTACCGGCGGCGCCGCTGCCTTCGCCGCCCTCAGCCTCCGCGCCATTGCCGTTGCCGTTTTCCACATCGACATCGGACTCGACCACACGCTGAAGGCCGGAGAGCTTGGTGCCTTCATCCACGTTGATCAGGGTCACGCCCTGGGTGGCGCGGCCCATCTCGCGGATCTCCGACACGCGGGTGCGGATCAGCACGCCACCGGTGGTGATCAGCATGATCTCGTCCTTCACGTCCACCAGGGTCGCCGCCACCACCTTGCCGTTACGCTCGGAAGTGGAAATGGCGATCATCCCCTTGGTGCCGCGGCCATGGCGGGTGTACTCGGCGATCGGCGTGCGCTTGCCGTAACCGTTTTCGGTAGCCGTCAGCACGGACTGCGCATGCGAGCCCTCGCCCACCACTTCGCCTTCCTGCGGCGCCACCAGCATGCAGATTACCTGCTGGCCGTTTTCCAGTTGCATGCCGCGCACGCCGGTGGTGTCGCGGCCCATCGGGCGCACGTCGTTTTCGTCGAAGCGCACCGCCTTGCCGGCATCCGAAAACAGCATCACGTCGTGCTTGCCGTCGGTAACCGCCGCGCCGATCAGGTAATCGCCCTCTTCCAGGTTGACCGCGATGATGCCGCGCTTGGTCGGACGCGAGAACGCGTCCAGGCTGGTCTTTTTCACCGTGCCCTGGCGGGTCGCCATGAATATGAACTTGTCCTCGACAAAACTCTTTACCGGCAGCACCACGTTGACCTTCTCGCCTTCAGCCAGCGGGAACAGGTTGACGATCGGCCGGCCGCGCGCGCCGCGGTTGCCCTGCGGCGCCTCGTAAACCTTGAGCCAGTACACCCGGCCGCGATTCGAGAAACAGAGTATGTAGTCGTGCGTGTTGGCGACGAACAGTTGGTCGATCCAGTCGTCTTCCTTGGTCGCCGCCGCCTGCTTGCCGCGCCCGCCGCGCTTTTGCGCGCGGTATTCGGACAGCGGTTGCGATTTGATGTAGCCCGAGTGCGAAAGCGTCACCACCATGTCCATCGGCGTGATCAGGTCTTCGATGTCGATATCGAAGGCATTCATCTCGATCACCGAACGCCGCGCGTCGCCGAACTCGTCCTTCACCTTCGCCAGTTCTTCGGCGATGATCGAGGTGATGCGCTCCGGCTTGGCCAGGATGTCGATCAGGTCGGCGATCACATCCATCACATCCTTGTACTCGCCGACAATCTTGTCCTGCTCCAGTCCCGTCAGGCGCTGCAGCCGCATTTGCAGGATTTCGGTGGCCTGCACGTCGGACAGGTAGTAACCGTCCTCCTTCATGCCGTAGGCCTCGAGCAGTCCGTCCGGGCGCGAAGCGTCGGAGGCCGCGCGCACCAGCATTTCCTTCACCACCGGCGAAACCCAGGAGCGGCCCATCAAGGCTTCCTTGGCCACCGGCGGGGTCGGCGCGGCCTTGATCAGCTCGATCATCTCGTCGACGTTGGCCAGCGCCACCGCCAGGCCTTCCAGCACATGGCCACGCTCGCGCGCCTTGCGCAGCTCGAACACGGTGCGCCGCGTTACCACCTCGCGGCGGTGCTGCAGGAACTGGTCGAGCATCTGCCACAGGTTGAGCAGGCGCGGCTGGCCATCGACCAGCGCCACCATGTTCATGCCAAAAGTATCCTGCAGCTGGGTCTGCTTGTACAGATTGTTCAGCACCACTTCGGGCACTTCGCCGCGCTTGAGTTCGATCACCACGCGCATGCCGTCCTTGTCGGACTCGTCCTGCAGGTGCCTGATGCCCTCGATCTTCTTGTCGTTGACCAGCTCGGCGATCTTTTCCAGCAGGGTCTTCTTGTTGACCTGGTAAGGCAGCTCGTCGACGATGATCGCCTGGCTATCGCCCTTGCCGATGTCCTCGAAATGCGTCTTGGCCCGCATCACCACCCGGCCGCGGCCGGTACGGTAACCCTCGCGCACCCCGCCTACGCCATAGATGATGCCGGCGGTAGGAAAGTCCGGCGCCTTCACCACTTCGATCAGCTCGTCGATGGTGGTTTCCGGGCGCTTCAGCAGCAGCAGGCAGGCATCGACCACGTCGGTCAGGTTGTGCGGCGGAATATTGGTCGCCATGCCCACGGCGATGCCCGAGCTGCCGTTGATCAGCAGATTGGGAATGCGCGCCGGCAGGATCAACGGTTCTTTTTCGCTGCCGTCGTAGTTCGGCCCGAAATCCACCGTCTCTTTATCCAGGTCGGCGAGCAGCTCATGGCCGATCTTCGCCATGCGGATTTCGGTGTAGCGCATCGCCGCCGGATTGTCGCCGTCCACCGAGCCGAAGTTGCCCTGGCCGTCGACCAGCATGTAGCGCAGCGAAAAATTCTGCGCCATGCGCACGATGGTGTCATACACCGCCGTATCGCCGTGCGGATGGTATTTGCCGATGACGTCGCCGACCACGCGCGCCGACTTCTTGTAGGCCCGGTTCCAGTCGTTGTTCAGCTCGTGCATGGCGAACAACACGCGGCGATGCACGGGTTTCAGCCCGTCGCGCACATCTGGCAAGGCCCGCCCCACGATCACGCTCATCGCGTAATCGAGGTAGGAACGGCGCATCTCCTCCTCAAGGCTGATCGGGAGGGTTTCTTTGGCGAACTGGTCTGACGGTGGATTCACGGCTGGGTCGGTCTCGCTGGCAGCAGTTGCACTGCGTTTTCTGGTATTTCAGGGGCGGGTCGTCACCGCCGGAAACGCACACTTCCGGAGCACGGAAAATGGGCCTTAGCCGGAACTGGCGCAACGCAGTTTCAAAACATGCAATTTTACCATGCGCACCCGCTTTGAGCCGGACGCCCGCCAGCGCGAAAAACCGGGTTTGTCGGGCGGCGCATGAATATGTTTTAATATGATGAACAACTCGTACAACATGCAGCAGCAGGGCCGGGCCAAAAAGAAATCCACCGGCGCGATCAAGTACCTTCACCAATTACAAGACAACCGAGTCAGGGGACATCCATGCCGAAAAAAATAATTTCCGCCGCGCTGGCGGTGCTGCTCGGCGGCTTGTCCGCCGCTGTTGCCACCCCTGCCGCCGCCCAGTCCACCAAAGACGCCTATTTGCAGGACGGGCGCGGCGTAATCGTGCGCAATTCCAATTTCGGCGACCCGCGCATCGGCAACCTGTGCTGGCGCACCGGCTACTGGACCCCGGCCCAGTCGATCGCCGAGTGCGACCCCGACATCACCCCCAAGCCGCGCCCCGCGGAGCCGCCGCCCGCGCCCGCCCCGGCGCCCAAACCCGCCCCGGCGCCCGCGCCCGCCGCCAAGACATGCGATTTCAACATCACCCTGGCCAATGACGAAACGTTCGACTTCAATAAAGCCGTGCTCAAGCCCGCCGCGAAAGCGCGCCTGGATAGCGACGTGGTCGCCCGCGCTGCCTCCTGCGCGAGAATCGACCTGATCCTGGTCACCGGCCATACCGACCGCATCGGCTCGCAGCAATACAACCAGAAACTGTCGGAAAGGCGCGCCCAGGTCGTGGCCGACTACCTGAAGGGCAAGGGCATGAACGCGGCCGACGTGCTGGGCGCCGGCAAGACCATGCCGATCAAGTCCTGCGACGACAAGCTGCCGGCCAAGGAACTGCATGCCTGCCTGGCGCCGAACCGCCGCGTGGTGGTCGAGGTGAAGGGCCCGGCCAAGTAGCCCCAAGGCCGCACCGGACCCAAAAGCCCCGCCCCGGCGGGGCTTTTGTTTGCCGCTCCGCTCTTCATGCGCAAAAGCGCTAGGCTGCATCAGGCCTGGACACTGGACGGACGCGCGCCGGCGCAGAATAATCCCGCTTCCCGATTGCATCCGCTCTTCCATTTCCCCGCCTCCACTCTCGCCGGTCCCACGATGAAACCTCCCCTCCTCCTCGCCTCCCGCCTGCCGGCCACGCTGCAAGACATGCTGGCCGAGCGCTATGAACTGATCGGCCCGGTACTGGGCAATTTCGACGATGCGGTAAAGGAGCTGCCCGCCGCCGACCTCGCCCGCATCACCGCCATTTGCACCGTAGGCGCCGTGCGCATCACCCCCGCCGGCATGGCCGCGCTGCCAAAACTGAAACTCATTAGTTGCTTGGGCAGCGGTTACGAGGGCGTCGACATTCCCGGCGCCAACGCACGCGGCATCACCGTCACTCACAGCCCGAACTGCAACGCCTCCAGCGTCGCCGACCTCGCGATGGGCCTGATGATCGAATCCATCCGCAACCTGCCGGCCGGGCGCGACCGCCTGAAAAGCGGCACCTGGGGCGGCCTCTCCGCCGAACCCAACGTGCCCCTGCGCGGCCTCACCGGGCGCCGCGTCGGCATCTTCGGCATGGGCGCGATCGGCCTGAAAATCGCGCTGCGCGCCAGCGCCTTCGAAATGGAAGTCGGCTATTTCAACCGTAAGCCGCGCAACGACACCCTCTACGGCTACTACGCCAGCCTGCTCGACCTGGCGAAATGGTGCGACGTGCTGGTGATCGCCGTACGCGCCGCGCCTGAAAACCGCCACGCAGTGACCCGCGAAGTGCTCGCCGCTCTGGGCAGCGAAGGCCACGTGATCAACATTTCGCGCGGCTCGGTGATCGACGAGGCCGCGCTGATCGAAGCCCTGCAAACCGGCGTGATCGCCGGCGCCGGTCTCGACGTCTATGAGTACGAACCCAAGGTGCCCGAGGTGTTTTTCGGCATGCGCCACGTCGCCCTCACCCCGCACGTCGGCGGCGCCACCAGCGAAGCGCAACGGGCGATGGAAGCGATGGTGATGGCCAATCTCGACGCCTTCTACACCGGCAAGACGCCGCCCAACCCGGTCGTACTCTGAACGCGATGAAAACCGTCAAGCTGCCCGCCGGGGAGAGCGTCCCCGCCCTCGGCCAGGGCACCTGGAACATGGGTGAGCACCGTACCGCCCGCGCCGAGGAACTGGCGGCGCTGCAGCTCGGCATGGACCTCGGCCTGACCCTGATCGACACCGCCGAAATGTACGGCGAAGGCCAGGCCGAGGAACTGGTGGGCGAGGCGCTCGCCGGTCGGCGCGACGCGGCCTTCATCGTCAGCAAGGTCTACCCGCACAACGCCTCCAAACGCGGCACAGTGGCCGCCTGCGAGCGCAGCCTGAAGCGCCTGCGCACCGACCGCATCGACCTCTACCTATTGCACTGGCGCGGCAACATCGCGCTGGACGAGACCATGCTGGCGCTGCAAGGCCTGCAACAGGCGGGCAAGATTCGCCACTACGGCGTCAGCAACCTCGACCTGGCCGACATGCAGGAGCTTTGGAGCAGCGAAGCCGGGCGCGGTGTGCAAACCAACCAGTTGCTCTACAACCTCGGCCGCCGCGGCATCGAATGGGACCTGCTGCCCTGGCTGCGGCAACATCACGTGCCGGTAATGGCCTACTCGCCGATCGAGCAGGCGCGCCTGCTGCGCAACGCCGGCCTGGCGGACTTCGCCAAACACCACGGCGTCACCCCGGCGCAGGCGGCACTGGCCTGGCTGCTGGCGAAGGACGACGTCATCGCCATCCCGAAAACCGGGCAGCGCGAGCGCGTGCGCGAAAACCATGGCGCGCTGGCGGTAACTCTGGACCCCCCGCAACTGGCAGAACTGGACAAGCTGTTCGCCCCGCCGAAGGGACCGACGCCGCTGGCGATGCTTTAAGCCAGCCGGGATTTCCCGGCTAGAAGTCGTGAATCTGCGCCTGATACTCGTTGGCCACTTCGCCCAGCAGGCGCAGATGGGTCGCCGCGTCGCTGTTCAAGCCCTCGACGATTTTCGCGTTGAAGCGCATCAGCAGGGCCTTGGCGCGATTGGCCTGGTCCACCGGTACCGCCTCGTCCTCATAGCGCCGCACATAGGCCTGGGCGATGGTGGCAATAACGAAATACGAGCCGGCGTTATCCATCGCGCTCTCCGCCAGGTGAAAGGCGTCCTTGTACAGGCGCTTGAACGAATCGGTGCCCGATTCGGCGGCTTCGAATTGCGCCGCGATTTCCTTGAAAGTCATACGAGTCTCCAAACAGTCATGGCGCCGCGGCGCCGGAGGAGGAAGCCGAGGGAATGCCGCCGTGCGCGTGCGACCAGCGCACCGGGTCATGCAGGAATTCTTCCAGTTCGGCCAGCGCCGCCGCCGGCAGCGCGCCGGTCTCGCGCCCCAGCGCCAGCATGTCGCGCCAGTCGGCCAGCGCGTGCACCGTCACCCCCAGCGGCGCCAGCAGCTCGCCGGTGGGGAAGGCAGCATAGTCGAAAATCACAAAGGCGTCTTTCACCGGCGCGCCCGCCGCCGCCAGCGCGCGGCAAAACGACACCTGCGACTGGCCGCCGGCCATCACGTCATCCACCAGCAGCACGCGGCTGCCCGGCTTGAGCACGCCCTCCACTTGCGTCGCCGGGCCGAAGCCGCGCGGCTTCTTGCGCACGTATTGCATCGGCACATCGAGCGCATCGGCCAGCCAGGCGGCCAGCGCGATGCCGCTGGTCTCCGCGCCCGCCACCGCCTCCAGCCCGGTGACGCCGCGCTCGCGCAGCAGCGCCAGGCATTGCTGCACCAGTTCGCGGCGGATCGCCGGATAGGAGATCAGCTTGCGGCAATCCATGTAGACCGGGCTGGCCCAGCCCGAGGGCAGGCGGAACGGTTCGTCATGCCGCGCCTGCGCGCAGCCGGTGTCGAACAGCGCGCGCGCCACGGCGCGGGCAGCTTGCTGGCGCGCGGCGGAGGGGGGAGTCGGGGCAGTCACATCGGTCTCCGGTGTCATTGCATGCGCGCCAGCATCTCGCGCAAGCGCGCGGCGCCGGCCTGGCCCTTGTAGGCGCCTTTCCACAAGCGCGCGATCATTTCCTCATACAGCTTCACCGCCTCCGGCGAGGCGGTGACGGTGGCGATGCCGTTGCGCACATTGGGCAGCTCGCCGAAACGGAACGGGCTTACCGCCAGGGTGCTGCGGCGGCTGCCGCCGAAGACCTGGAAAGTGGCCGCCGGCATGGCATCGTCCACCAGACCGATCTGCACCTGCAGCGACTCGCTTTCCATCAGTTCGGCAATGCGCTCGACCTCGCGCCGCGCCGCCGCCACGCGCTCGCGGCGCACGGCTTGCGGCAGGTCGAGGCGGCCGACCAGGCCGGTGTACACGAAGCGCTCGAGGTCGCGCAGGCCGATCAGGCTGACGATGTGCGGCGCGCGCCGGGCAAAGGCCGCCTTGCGCTCGTGCAGCACGCGTAGCATCTCGTCGACCTGATGCTCGCCCGGCCCGGCCTCCGGGCTGGCGCTGGAAGAGGCCGCCTCCACCAGCATGATGCGCAGGTGGTCCAGGTATTCGCCGGAGGTAAGCAGCAGGGAAATCGGCTCGAAGTGCGCCAGGATGCGCTCGGAGTCCTGCTCCAGCTGGCGCATGCGCTCCAGGAACCCTAGCGCGGTGGAGTAGTACTCCACTTCGACACCGAGCAGCGAGGCGACCGAGGTGCCGAGCAGGGGCGCTAAGCGCTCCAGGGTCTCGATCTTGATGATCTCGCCCTTTTCCATCCGGTACACCGCCGCCCGCGAAACGCCCAGGCGGGCGGCCACATCCTCCGCCAGCAGCGAGGCACCCATGCGGTAGGCGCGCAGACGGTCTCCCAGGGCCGCATAGTCGATCGGCGAAGGGAGCGAGGAAACCAATTCTTGCATGTCTGCGGGGCGGGTGGGAGGAACGGCAGGCGCGATTATAGGCGGCGCCTGCCGCGCGCCGCCTGGTCGTGCCGGGACGCGCGAGTGTCCGGCGTGCGCACCTCCTGCCGGATGGCGCCGCGCCGGCCTCATGCGAGCCGGTCCACCGCGTCGGAGAGCACCTGCACGCCGCGCATGAAGTCGTCGATTTCCATCGCCTCGTCCGGGTTGTGCGAGCCGTTGCGGTTGCGGATGAAAATCATCCCGCTGGGAATGCCGGCGTTGGCGAACAGCGAGGCGTCATGGCCGGCGCCGCTGGGAATGATTTCGTAGGGTGAAGCGCGCTCCTTGCAGGCCTGCGCCAGCACTTCGCAGATGCGCGCGTCCATAGTGGCCGGCTCGGAGAGCAGGCGGCGATCGAACTCGAAACGCACGCCGCGGTCGCGGCCGATCGCCTTGCACTCGGTGCGCATCAGTTCGTAAAAGCCTTCCAGGGTGTCGATGCTCTTGCTGCGCGCCTCGAAGCTTAGGCTCACCAGCCCGGGAATGCGCGAAATCGAATGCTCGGCAGCGTCGGTCGACACCACCCCGGTGGTCACCACCAGGTCGATGCCGCGCTCCAGCAGCGCGCGCCAGTGGTCGTCCAGGCGCATGATCAGGTCGGCCACCGCGAACATGGCGTCGTGGCGCAGCCAGCGTGGCACCGCGCCGGAATGCCCGGCCTCGCCGATGCAGGTGATGCGGTTGTGGCGCACGTTGCCGCGGATGCCCGAGACCACGCCCAGCGGCAGCTCGCGCGCCACCATCACGGGCCCCTGCTCGATATGCAGTTCCAGGTAGGCGCTGACGCGGCTCTTGTCCAGCAGCGGGGTGCGTGCGCGGATCGCCTCCACATCGGCACCGACGCCGCGCATGCTTTCCGCCAGGGTCAGGCCGCTGTTGCGCTGCTTCAGCTCCAGGTCTTCGGGCGAAACCTTGCCGAATAGCGAGCCCGAGCCCATATAGGCCTTGCCGAACCAGGCGCTCTCCTCCCCACGAAAGCCGATCACCTTGAGCGGCGGCCCCTGAAGCGCGCCGCCGCGCTTGCGCGCGATCAGGCACAAGAGGCCGGCGACGATACCCGCCAGGCCGTCGAAGTTGCCACCTTGCGGTACCGAGTCCAGGTGCGAGCCGCTCCATACCGCCGGCGCCTCGCCCGAATCCTCCGGCAGACTGAACACCAGGTTGGCGGCGCGGTCGGTTTCGACCTTCAGGCCCTCGGCCTGCGCCAGATCGCGCAAAAAATCCGCCGCCGCGGTCTCGCCCCGGCCATAGCTTTCACGGGTGACGCCGACGCCGTCGAAAGAGAGCTTGCGCACTTCGTCGAACATGCGCACGGCGAGATCACGCAAGCCGGATACGTCCATCGTTTGGGTGCGGGTGAGCATGGCTTAACCCGATTGCTGGGCGAAACGCAGCCAGCGGTCGGTGAGCTGGCGGTCCAGTTGCACCGCGCCGGTGAGTTCGCGCAAATGAGCGATGCCCTCCTGCTCGCAATAGGCTTGCAGGCCGTCGATGATTTTTTGCATCACGCCGGGATCGATGAAGGAAGCCGTGCCGACCTGGACCGCGCTGGCGCCGGCGAGCATGAACTCCAGTGCGTCTTCGGCGGTGGCGATGCCGCCGCAGCCGATCACCGGAATGCGCACCGCGCGGTGGCACTGGTGCACCATGCGTAGGGCAATCGGCTTGATCGCCGGGCCGGAAAGCCCGCCCATCACGTTGCCCAGCTTCGGCTTGCGGGTGCGCACGTCGATCGCCATGCCCAGCACGGTGTTGCCCATCACCACCGCATCCGCGCCCGCCTCCTCCGCGGCCTTGGCCACCGCCGCGACATTCGCCGCATTCGGCGTCAGCTTGGCCCACACTGGATGCTGGGTGCAGCGGCGTATCGCACTGATGGCGCGATACGTGGTTTCGGGCGCCATCGCGAAAGCCATGCCGTCGGCCTCCAGGTTGGGGCAGGAGATGTTGGCTTCGATCGCCGCCACTTCGGGCAGCGAAACCTCGGCGCAGGCGGCGGCGAATTCCTCGGCCGTGTCGGCGGAGATCGACACCACCACCGGGGTGTCATAGGCGGTGTAGGGCGGCAGCACGCTGGCGCGAAAATACTCCAGGCCCTTGCTCGGAATGCCGATCGAATTGAGCATGCCGCCGTGGGTCTCGGCCACGCGCGGGGTCGGATTGCCGGCGCGGCTTTTCGGCGACACGCTCTTGATCACCAGCGCACCCAGCCGGTTCAGGTCGAGCGCCTCGCGATACTCGATGGCGAAGCAGCCCGAGGCCGGCATCACCGGATTGCGCAGGATCAGGTCGCCGACGTGTACGCGCAAATCGACCCTTTGAGGGTCTTCGTAACGGTCAGCCAAATTCCACCTCCCCCACCACCGTGCTGATCGGAAACACCGGGCCTTCGCGGCACACACGCAAAAACTGCATGTCCTGCTTGCCGCCCTTTTCCTTGCCGCAATCGAACAGCCGCACGCACGAGAGACACACGCCCATGCCGCAGGCCATGCGCTGCTCCATCGCCACCTCGCCACGTATGCCCGGATAGTCCGCCAGCACGCGCTGGAGCAGCATCAGCAGGCGATGCGAGCCGCAGGTATAGACCGCTTGCAGCGCCTGCGTTTCGATCAACTCGCGCAACAATATTTCGATGCGCTCTACCGCCGAGCTGCCATCGCTGTCGTACACGCTATGCACCTGCGCCTCCACGCCGCGCAGGAACTCCTCGCGCATCAGGTCGGCCGGGCTGCGTGCCGACATCAGCGCGGTGACGGCGACGCCGTTGTTGCCGGCCTCGCGCACCAGCGGCGCCATCGTCGCCAGGCCGACGCCGCGCGCCACCACCAGAATGCGCTGGTACGCAGGATCAAACCCAAAAGTATTGCCCAGGGGGCCGACGATTTCCATCGTCCCGCCCACCGGCAATTCAGCCAGGGCGCGCGTACCCACGCCGGTGACGTTGTAGAGGAACTCGATCGTCCCTTCCTCCGGCCCGGTGCCGTAGACACTCATCGGCCGCAGCAAAAACGGCTGCTGCCGCTCGCTCACCGGGCAGCGCAACTGGTAGAACTGCCCGCAGCGGGTAATGCGCGCCAGCGGTGCCTGCGCATGCAGGCGCAGGTATTTGTAGCGTGCATTCACCCATCGGTGCTCCATCACCTCGCAGTGGTACGAGGCGACCCGGGCGGCGCAGCCCGCGTTCGTCGCCACGGCCGGTTCGCAAACAATAGCGTTCATGGTGCGTTCCCTGGCTGGTGAAGAAACGATGGCGGGCTACTCGAGCTCGGCGCCCTTGAGTTCCGGAATCAGGAATACAGTGGCGATGATGTCGAGCACGTAGATCGAGGCGAGCAGCGCGATGGCCACCTGGAACGAGTACTGCGCCGCCAGGGTGCCGACCACCACCGGGCCGAAACCGCCGATCGCCCGCCCGATGTTGAACAGCACGTTCTGTGCCGTGGCGCGGGCCTCGGTGGGGTAGGCTTCCGACATCAGCGCGCCGTAGCCGCCGAGCATGCCGTTGACAAACATGCCCATCAGCGCGCCGGCCCAGAGCATGGTGGTGGGATCGCTCAATTGCGCGTAAACCAGTACCATGACGACGGCGCCGACCTGGAACAGGATGAAACTCGGCTTGCGGCCGATGCGGTCCGCCAATTGCCCGAAGACCCAGATGCCGACCATCATGCCGAGGATGGTGACCGAGGTCCACATGGCGGACTTGGTGAGCGAAAAGCCGAGTTGCTTCGACAGATAGCTGGGCAACCAGATCATGATGCCGTAGTAGCCGAAATTCTGCACCCCGCAGAGCACCACCAGGCCCGCGCTCGCCTTCGCGGTGAACTTGTCCTTGACCAGCAATTTGAAGGCGTTGCCGGGGGCCTGCGTCTTGGCCGTGCTGCGCACATAGGCTTCCGGCTCGTGCAGCTTGTTGCGCACCACCCAGGCCACCAGCGCCGGCGCGATGCCCAGCACGAACATGCCGCGCCAGCCGATCACCGGCAGCAACAGCGGCGTCACCACCGCCGCCAGCAGCACGCCGCACTGCCAGCCCAGCGCCACGTAGGAAGACACCCGCGCCCGCTTGGCCGCCGGCCAGGCTTCGGCGGCCAGCGCCATGCCGATGCCGAATTCGCCGCCCAGGCCGATGCCGGCGACGGTGCGGTAGAACAGCAGGTCCCAGTAGCCCTGCGCCACCGCGCAAAGGCCGGTGAACACGGCGAACAGCAGGATGGTCCAGGTCAGCACGCGCACCCGGCCGTAGCGGTCGGCCAGGGCGCCGAAAATCAGGCCGCCGGCCACCGCGCCGATCAGGGTCCAGGTCACCAGGGCACCGGATTGCCCCGGGTTGAGGTGCAGTTCGGCGGCGATCACCGGCAGCATGAAGCCCAGGATCAGCAGGTCGAAGCCGTCCATCGCATAGCCCAGAGCCGAGCCGGCCAGTGCCTTCCAGCCGTAGCCGCTCACCTCGCCGGTAGCGGATGGTCCTGCGGCCATGGCCGGAGATTCCAGAGTCGTTTGCATGTGCCTCCTCCTGATTCGATACAGTCAGCGCGCCGCAAAAACTGTCGTCGGCGCAAGGCTGGATCGGTAAACTAAAAATAAGCGACTGCCGGAACTGCCAGGCGCCCAATTTGCATCGTGTCGTACCATTATTAATATTTGTCTCAATTTTTATACTAGCACTGGAATTTCAGGCTTGCAAGCCCTCCTTCGCAACCTGCTTTCGCTTCGGGGTCTCATGCAATCGGGCGGGAATCGGGTCGGCCTGCTAAATTGCGGGCTGAGCGCGCATTTTTCGCCTGAAACCAGAAAAGACATGCAATCCATCGATACCCTGATCGACGCCCGCTGGGTGGTGCCGGTCGAACCCGCTGGCACGGTGCTGGAGCATCACAGCGTCGCCATCCACAACGGCCTGATCGCCGCCGTGCTGCCGACGCCGGAAGCGCATGTCCGCTATGCAGCAGCCGCGCATGTGGTCCTGCCCGATCACGTGCTGATTCCCGGCCTGATCAACCTGCACACCCACGCCGCGATGACCCTGATGCGCGGCATGGCCGACGACCTGCCGCTGATGGACTGGCTGCACGACCATATCTGGCCGGCCGAGGCGAAACACGTCAGCGCCGAGTTCGTGCGTGCCGGCACCGAGCTGGCCTGCGCCGAAATGCTCCGCGGCGGCATCACCTGCATGAACGAGATGTACTTCTTCCCCGAGGCGGCAGCCCAGGCGGCGCTCACTGCCGGCATGCGCGCCAGCCTGGGCATGGTGGTGATCGACTTTCCCACCGCCTACGCCAGCGACCCGGACGACTACCTTGCCAAGGGCCTGGCCCTGCGCGACTCCCTGCGCCACGAACCCCTGCTTTCCTTCTGCCTGGCGCCGCACGCCCCCTACACCGTGGGCGATGCCAGCTTCGAAAAAATCGTCCGCTACGCCGAGGAGCTCGGCCTGCCGGTGCACATGCATGTGCACGAAACCGCCGATGAAATCGCCGGTGAATTCGCCAAAACCGGCATGCGCCCGCTCGCTCGCCTGAAAAAGCTGGGCCTGGTCGGCCCGCAGTTGATTGCCGTACACGCCGTCCACCTGACGCCGGAGGAAATCGAGTTGCTGGCGCACCACGGCGCCTCGGTGGCCCACTGCCCGAGTTCCAACCTCAAGCTGGCCAGCGGCATCGCCCCGGTGGCGCAATTGCTCACCGCCGGCGTCAACGTGGGGCTCGGCACCGACGGCGCCGCCTCCAACAACCGCCTCGACATGTTCGCCGAAATGCGCCTGGCCGCCCTGCTGGCCAAAGGCGCCTCGGGCGACGCCCGGGCCATGCCCGCCCACACCGCCCTGCAGGCCGCGACCCTGAATGGTGCACGCGCGCTCGGCCTGGAGGCCAAAATCGGCTCTCTGGTGGCCGGCAAAGCCGCCGACATCACCGCGGTGAATCTGGGCTCGCCGCAACTGCAACCGGTTTATGACCCGGTCTCCCACCTGATCTACGCGGCGGGGCGGGAAAATGTAACAGACGTATGGGTGGGCGGAAACCATGTTGTAAATGCGCTACAATTCGCGCGGCTCGACGCTCCAAGCTTGGAATCAAGTGCCCGGCTGTGGCAAAATCGGCTTCGAAATCAGGATTGAAAGCGTTCGCATGGCACGCTTTGGTGCAAAACCAGATGTGCGGTGCAAAGGCTTTTAATCGATAATCCCGCGAATGTCGCTTTTGGGGTTCGGGATAAATCACTTCGCAAAGAGGAGAAAAATGAAAGTTTCGACCAGGTTGGCAGTATTGCTCGCCGCCGTCGGCGTGAGTTTCGCGTCGGGCGTGTTCGCGCAAAGCAAAGATGCATATATTCAGGACGGGCGTGGCGTTATCGCGCGCAACTCCAACTTCGGCGACCCGCGTATCGGCAATCTTTGCTGGCGCACCGGTTACTGGACCCCGGCCCAGGCCATTTTTGAATGCGATCCCGACCTGGTGAAGGTTGCGGTTGCTCCTCCGCCCCCGCCGCCGCCGGCCATGACCCCGCCGCCGCCGCCGCCGCCCCCGGCGATCGTCAACAAGAAGATCACCTACGCCGCTGACGCTTTCTTCGACTTCGACAAGGCCGTTCTCAAGCCCGAAGCCAAAGCCAAGCTCGACGACCTGGTGAGCAAGCTCTCCGGCATCAACCTCGAAGTCATCATCGCCGTCGGCCACACCGACGGTATCGGCAGCGACGCCTACAACAACAAGTTGTCGGTCCGCCGTGCTGAGTCGGTGAAGGCTTACCTGGTGTCGAAGGGCATCGAGCCGAACCGCGTCTACACTGAAGGCAAGGGCAAGAAGCAGCCCGTCGCCGACAACAAGACCGCGGAAGGCCGCGCCAAGAACCGCCGCGTGGAAATCGAAGTGGTCGGTACGACCAAGTAAGATTTCTCCCGGTTCAGCAAAAAGCCCCGCCTCGGCGGGGCTTTTTGTTTCTGTGCCTCCCTACATATCGTTCCATCAAGCTTTTCCGCACGAGATAAAATCCGCCCCATGACTACCCGCCCCTCCGGCCGCCGCGCCGACCAGCTTCGCCCCGTGCGCATCACGCGCAACTACACCAAACACGCTGAAGGCTCGGTGCTGATCGAGTTCGGCGACACCAAGGTGATCTGCACCGCCAGCATCGAAGACCGCGTCCCCGGTTTCCTCAAGGGGAAGGGACAAGGCTGGATGACCGCCGAATACGGCATGCTGCCGCGCGCAACCAACACCCGCAGCGACCGTGAAGCGGCGCGCGGCAAGCAGTCCGGCCGCACGCAAGAGATCCAGCGTCTGATCGGCCGCTCCCTGCGCGCCGTCACCGACTTGAAAGCACTGGGCGAACGCACCCTGCAGCTCGACTGCGACGTCATTCAGGCCGACGGCGGCACCCGCACCGCCAGCATCACCGGCGCCTGGGTCGCCGCGCGCGACGCCATCGCCAAACTGCAAAGCGCCGGCCTCGTCACCGGCAACCCGCTGAAAGACCAGGTCGCCGCCATTTCCGTCGGCATCTTCGAAGGCATGCCGGTGCTCGACCTAGACTACGCAGAAGACTCCAACTGCGACACCGACATGAACATCGTCATGACCGGCGCCGGCCACTTCGTCGAAATCCAGGGCACGGCAGAGGGCGCCGCCTTCACCCGCGCCGAGATGAACAGCCTGCTCGACCTCGCCGGCGGCGGCATCCGCGACCTGATCGAACTGCAAAAGGCCTGACCGAACGAAACCCCGAGCACTATGAAGCAGATCGTCATTGCCTCCAACAACGCCGGCAAGATCCGCGAGATCGCCGCCATCCTCGCCCCCTTCGGAGTCGAGCCGGTGCCGCAATCGCAGTTCAACGTCCCCGAAGCCGAAGAGCCCTACCCCACCTTCGTCGAAAACGCGCTGACCAAGGCGCGCAACGCCGCCCGCCACACCGGCATGGCCGCGCTCGCCGACGACTCCGGCATCTGCGTCGAAGCCCTGGGCGGCGCCCCCGGCGTGCTCTCCGCGCGCTATGGCGGCGAACCGAAATCCGACGAGCGCAACAACCAGAAGCTGGTCGCGGCGCTGGCCAGCGAAAAAAATCGCCGCGCCTACTACTACGCCGCCCTCGTCCTGGTGCGCCACGAGAACGACCCGCAGCCGCTGATAGCCGAAGGCGTGTGGCACGGCGAAGTCGCGCTCAGCGCGCGCGGCGCCGGCGGCTTCGGCTACGACCCTTATTTCTTTCTGCCTGCGCAAGGCCTCACCGCCGCCGAACTAGCACCCGAACTGAAAAACAAAATCAGCCACCGCGCCCTCGCCCTGCAGCGCCTCGCCTTGCTGCTAGGAGAGCAGCCGCTGTAGAGCGACGCTTTGCCGTGACCATCATCCCCATCAAGCCCGCCGCCGGTCAGGCAAACCCGGCTGGCCAATCTCATCGCGGCGCTGTCGCCGCCCACGCCCAGCCGGGCGGCATCACCCTCGCCGCCCTGCCGCCGCTCTCGCTCTACGTCCACTACCCCTGGTGCGTGCGCAAGTGCCCCTACTGCGACTTCAACTCGCACGCGGTCGATGCCGACAAACCCGCCGCCGAAGAGCGCTACCTCAACGCCCTGGTGCGCGACCTCGAGCTCTCCCTGCCCCTGATCTGGGGCCGGCGCATCCATAGCATTTTTTTCGGCGGCGGCACCCCCAGCCTGATGTCCGCCGCCGGCTTCGACCGCCTGATGGGCGAGCTGCGCGCGCGCCTGCAGTTCGACGCCGACATCGAGATCACCCTGGAGGCCAACCCCGGCACCTTCGAAGCCGAAAAATTCCGTTCCTACCGCGCCAGCGGCGCCAACCGCCTCTCCATCGGCATCCAGAGCTTCAACCCCGAACACCTCAAGGCCCTCGGCCGCATCCACGACGCCGACCAAGCCCGCCGCGCCGTAGAAATCGCCGCCGCCCACTTCGACAATTTCAACCTCGACCTGATGTACGCCCTGCCCGGGCAAAGCCTGGAGCAACTGCGCGCCGACCTCGCCATCGCGCTTGGGTATCGGCCGCCGCATCTCTCGGTCTACCACCTCACCCTTGAGCCCAACACCTACTTCGCCAAATACCCGCCCAAGCTGCCGGACGACGACGCCGCCGCCGACATGCAGCAGATGATCGAAGAAGCCCTCGCCGGCTCCGGTTACACCCACTACGAAACCTCGGCCTACGCGCAGCCCAACCGCATGAGCCGCCACAACACCAACTACTGGCGCTTCGGCGACTACCTCGGGCTGGGCGCCGGCGCCCACGGCAAGCTCTCCTTCGCCCACCGCGTGCTGCGCACCACCAAGCTGAAAAATCCCGAAGGCTATATGGCCGGCTGCGAGGCCGACGCGCCGCTGGCCGAAGAGCGCGAAGTTGCGCGCAAGGAGCTGCCCTTCGAGTTCATGCTCAACGCCCTGCGCCTGACAGCCGGCTTCGAAACCTCGCTCTTCACCGAACGCACTGGCCTGCCGATCTCCGCCATCGGCCGCGAGCTCGACGCCGCCGAAGCGCGCGGCCTGCTCACGCGCGACCACGCGCGCATCGCGCCCACCGAGCGCGGCATGCGCTACCTGAACGACCTGATGGAAATGTTCCTCTAGCGCGTCACCACGCGCGCCGCCGGCAAACAAAAAGGCGCGGGAAAACCCGCGCCTTTGCATTTTCCCAACCGCGGGATCAGCCCGCGCTTGCGCTCTTGTCGTTTGCCGCCACCTGCAATTCGTTGTTCACCTTCTGTACGCCCGAGACATTGTGCGCCACCTCTTCGGCGCGGCGCTTGGCCGCCGCGTTTTTTACGCTGCCCTTGAGCGTCACCTCGCCGCGGTCGGTACTGACATCGACCGTCATCACGCTCAAGGCCGGGTCCTTCAGCATGTCCGCCTTGACCGAAGCGGTAATCGCCGAATCGTCGACCACGGTGGCGATCTCGCCCTTGGTGTCGTTCCGGGTGCCGCTCTTGTCGGCGCTGTTGTCGCGCATCGAAGCGGTGGCGTCCTTGAATTTGTCCTCGGCCTTGTTCGCTTCCCGCTGGATTTTCCGGTCCGCCTGGCGCGCCGCATCTTCGATCTGGCGGCCGGCCTGGTCGGCGGCGGCACTGGTCTTGTCGACGCTGCGGTCCAGCTTCTGACCCACGGTCTCGCCGTTGTCATCAGCCTTGCTGCAACCGTAGGAGGTAAAGATCATGCCCAGCAGGATCACGATCAGGATCAGGTTGAAGCTACGGGTAAGGGTTTGCATGATTCAGCTCCAGGTTGGCTGAACTGCCGGTTGGGGATGAAATGATTCTTACCCCTCGTCCGGCGACCTGCTAGCTGCGCGCATCCGATAGTGCTGTGGGAATGCACCGACAACGCACCGCCTTCAGCGCGCCCGCGCCTGCGCCGCCGCGGCGAAAGACAGCGCATTTTCGCCGGCCGGCGCCACCCCGGCCGTCACGGCTGGTACCGCCGCCAGCGGCAAGGTCGCGCGCACCTGCGTGCCTTGTCCCGGCTGGCTCACCACTTCGAGCGACCCGCTCAAACCCATCATGCGCTGGCGCATGCCCGCCAGGCCGTGCGAGCGCGGCCGCGCATCTTCCGGGCGAAAGCCGCGGCCGTCGTCTTCCACCAGCAGGCAGACGCGGCCAGCTTCTTCTTCCAGGCGAACGCGGATGTTTTTCGCCGCCGCGTATTTCGCCGCGTTGTTCAGCGACTCCTGGGCGATGCGGAACAGCGCGATCGACGCATCCTCCGGCAGCTTCCACCGTTCGTCCGGCAGGTCGAGCTGCAACTGCCAGCCGTTCTGCTCCGTCGCCTGCTCCACGTGTTCGCGCAAGGCCACCACCAGGCCCAGGGTGGTAAGGGTGGTCGGGCGCAGGTTCTCGACGATGCGGCGTTTCGCCTGCACTGCCTGGTCGAGGTTTTTCAGCGCGCGCATCAGCTTGTCGGCCAGCGGCCCCTGCTCGGCGCCCAAGTGCTGGCGCACCCAGGCCACGTCCATCTTGCTTGCGGTGAGAATGGAACCGAGCTCGTCGTGCAGTTCGCGCGCGATCATTGTCTTTTCGTTTTCGCTCACCCGCTGGATGTGGGTGGCCAGCATGTCGAGCTGTGCGGTGCGCTGCTGCACCAGGCGGTCCAGGCGCCCCTGCTCCTCGCGCAGGCCCTGCTGCTCGCGCGCCTCGGCGTCGCGGTCGCGGCGCAGCCAGCGGAACAGCAGCACCAGCAGCACGATGTTGAGCACGCTGACCATGGCCACGGAAAAGCGCGAGAGGTTGCGGTTGAACTCCCAGGTGCCGATCAGGCGCGTGGTGCGCTCGCGCCCGGCCTGCTGCAGCCCGGCGATCTTCATGCGGATCAGGTCCATCTTCTCCTTGCCGATATCGCTGCCGGTGATTTCGCGCGCGGTGTCGGAGCGCCCCTCGCGCACCAGGCCGATGGTCAGCGCCATTTCCGACGCCTTTTGGCCGATCAGCACCTCCAGGGCACGGAAGTCCTGCTGCGCGAGCGGGTCATCCTCCGCCTCGAAATACTCATGCAACTCACCCTCCAGCCGCGCCACCTTCGGCAGCACCGCCTTATAAGACTCCAGGTAAGTCTCGCGCCGGGTCAGCAAAAAGCCGCGCTGCCCCGCCTCGGCATCGGTGATGTAGCCGAGCAACTCCTGCAGGCGCGCCGCGGCGCGCATTTCCCGCAGCGCCAGGTTGTAGCCGGTTTGCAGGCGCATATGGCCGAGCTCCGACACCACCAGCATGCCAACGCAGATCATGATGGAGCCGAGCAGGGCCATTTCCCACGGCCAGTGGGCGCGGCCGCCATTGCGGGTTTTCATTACGCGCCTCCCCGATAACGTAGGACATTTGTAGGCTTTGTCCTACAAGAAAACAGGCGCAGGCCGACTGCTGCCGGGATGCCCCGCGGGCAAAGTACGTCCATTGCTTTTTTCGGGGTTTCGACGGCGAATCCCCGGGACTCGGAGATTTTCATGCTGAAATGGGCTCTGATATTTGCCTTGATATCCATCGTTGCCGGTGTTCTCGGCTTTACCGGCATCGCAGCCGGCGCCGCGGGCCTGGCCAAGCTGCTGTTCGTAGTGGCGCTGATCGTCTTCCTGATCTTCCTGTCCTTGGGCCTTTTCGTGGTCAAGGCAGTGGACTGACGGAAAGCGCGCAAGTTCAACAAACGGTGGATATGCCACCGGATGCATTACCGGGAGAGGCCTCATGCTACATTGTTCCCGCATCCGGGCCGCTCACCGCCGATGAAAACCGGCCGTGCCGCGCGGAAATTTCGCGGCGCAAGGCAGTTTCGCAGAGGTATTTTTCTGCATCGGCGCTTTGCCAATTAAAAAGAAAGGGACCGTTTTGAGCACTCCGCCGCTAATCCGCATCCTCCTGGCCGACGACCACCAGATCGTGCGCGCCGGCTTGTCCCAATTCATCGCCGACCACGGCGACCTGAAAGTGATGGCAGAGGCCGGCAGCGGCGACGAAGTGATCGAGCTCGTGCGCAAGCAGGACTTCGACGTCCTGCTGCTCGACATCTCGATGCCCGGCAAGAACGGCATTGACACCCTGCGCGTGGTACGCCAGATCAAACCCGGCCTGGCCGTCTTGATGCTCTCCGGCTACCCGGAAGAACACTACGCCGTCAACCTGCTGCGGTCGGGCGCCAGCGGCTACATCGCCAAGGACGCGCCGCCGGAAGAAATGATCCGCGCCATCCGCGTGGTGGCGCGCGGCAAGCGCTACCTGAGTGAAACCGCGGCCGACCTGGTCTCCGCCGAACTGGCGCGCCCGGAAGGCTCGGCCAAGCCGCTGCACGAAACCCTGTCGGAACGCGAATTCCAGATCTTCCGCAAGCTTGCCGCCGGCCAGAGCGCCACCGAAATCGGCAACGAACTGAATCTGAGCGTCAAGACCGTGAGTACCTACCGTGCGCGGGTGCTGGAAAAGATGCACCTGAAAACCAATGCCGACCTGACCTACTACGCGATCAAGAACTCGCTGCTCGAATAACAGCGCGGGAAATTGTCAGACGGGGCCCGACAGACGGGCCCCCAGAACTCGCGCAACATGACTTTTATGCTTTCCACCACCCCGGACGCGGACCGGCTGGGTCACATAAATCGAACGGCAATGACGCGTCCCCTGCAAATATTCCTGGTCGAAGACTCCGCCGAGATCCGGGAGGCCTTGACCCAGACTCTTGAGTCCGCCGGCCAGATGTCCGTGGTGGGATACGCCGACAACGCCAACGACGCTATCCGCGCTATGGAGAGCAAGGCGATCGACGCCGCCGTGATCGATCTGCACCTGCGCGAAGGCTCCGGCCTGGAAGTGCTGGCCCACCTGGCGCGCGCCAATCCGAAAAACATTTTGCGCGTGGTCCTCACCAATCACACCGCCCCGATGTTCCGCCGTGCCAGCGAAAAGCTCGGCGCCGATCATTTCCTCGACAAGTCGATGGAATTCGAGCGCGCCGTCGAGGTGCTGGCGCAGCATGCGGAGCAGTTGACCTAGGCGCACCCGAGACCAGAACAGCCTCTTGCCGATCCACCTGGTTTTTTTTAGATTCCCTTAGATTCGATCGGCCCAATAGCCCGGCTCCCGGCTCTGATGGGCAATGGCAAGATTTGAGGGCCGCACTCATTTCCTCATACGCCACCGTATGGGGAAAACGATCAAAGTGGTAAACGCGAAGGCCATCTTCACCGCGTGGGCCGCGCTGCTGATTCTCGACAAGGAGGGCAGCACGTCCGTATTCCGCAGGAAAGGCCAGGGCAATCATCCTCCTGGCATGGGTTGCGTAGTAAACGGCCGCATCACCCAGTTCATCTTCGGCGTCCGGGTGAATTGAATAGCCCACGCAATCCGCGCCTTGACGCGTGCCAGCGCTTCATCGCCAGAGACCATGACTACTTTGCCGTTCCGCGCTTCTTCCCTGCGGCGCAAGGCGAATTCCCTCCATGCTTCGCGAGCTTGATTTCGGCTTGAAGCTGGCAATCAGCAACTCGAGAATTCGGGCGCGCTCCTCGGCTGGAAGGTCAAGCACTTCACTTCCGCTGCAAGGTCAGGCGGGCGTGGTCATGTTCCTCCGCTTTCTGCCCAGGCGTGAGGATGCCACCCCTCTCGCGATTGCACTGAACGGCGACGAAGGCTTTGTCGGACTGCGCCGACAGCACTATCAGCCGCCCCCGGCTGCTTGCGACAAGAATCGCTCCTTAAACTCGGGGCTACCCATTCGTGCACAGCGCTCTCAAACAGGAGGTTTCCATGCTGCATTACGCCGTTGTCTTTTTGGTCATCGCAATCATCGCGGCCATTCTCGGGTTCGGCGGCATTGCTGCTGGCGCGGTCGGCATCGCCAAGGTGCTGTTCCTGGTGTTCCTGGTGTTGGCCATTGTCGCCTTCGTCTCGGGCCGCAGCCCGAGCGTCTAAGGCGTCGACTTTCATCCGATATTCCGTATTTACCAAGGAGACTCATCATGACCACCCAGAAAATCAACAGCCCCACCGAAGCCATTTCCGGCGCCGTCAACGACGTCAAGAGCAGCTTCGGCAACGTCGCCCAGTCGCTCGCCGGCGCCTTCGACAAGCGCAAGTCCGCCGCGATCGACCAGATCGACGCTGGCCGCGAAGCCGTGACCGGCTACGCGCGCGAAAACCCGATGCGCACCGTGGGCTTGGCGGCATTGGTCGGCATCGCGCTTGGCATTGTCTTCTTTCGCCGTTAAGGAACCATCATGACCTCAGCCGGTATCAAGGCCCTGTTGCGCCAGCTTCGCGGCAGCTTGCGGGTTTGGCACGGCCATTTGACCAATGACCGCCGCGAAATCGCCGCCGGTCGCCTTGACCAGGTGATGGGCCGTGTCGCGGAAGCCCATGCCCGCGCCAATGCTATGGTCAGGCGCGATCTGGCGCACTGGCGCGAGCGGCGCGCCAGTGGCCTGGCCCGGGATTCGCGCAAGTTGCATGTGGTTCGATAAGAGATTCGGCGGCGCAGCGATAGTCCAACCCAAAAAAGGAAACAATCATGATCAATAAAACCCTGATGTCGCTCGCCGTGGCCGGCGCCCTGTTCACCGCCGCGCCCGCCTTCGCGATGACCAAGTCCGAATACAAGGCCGAGCAGGACCGCATCTCCACCACCTATAAGGCAGCGCGCGAGCGTTGCGGCGGCCTGGCCGGCAATGCAAAGGACGTGTGCATCGAAGAGGCGCGAGGCAACGAAAAGGTCGCCAATGCCGACCTCGACGGCCGCTACCAGCCTTCGAACAAGGCAAACTACGACTCGCGCGTGGCGCGTGCCGATGCCCAGTTCGCCGTCGCCAAGGAAAAGTGCGACGACTACGCCGGCAATGCCAAGGATGTCTGCCGCAGGGACGCCGAGTCGGCCCATGACCGCAGCCTGGCCGATGCCAAGGCGGACCGTGCTGCGGCCGACGCCCAGGGCAGCGCTAACACCAAAATCGCCGACGCCCGCGCCGAGGCCGACCGCGATAAGCGCGACGCCGATTACAAGGCTGCACGCGAGCGCTGCGACACCTATGCCGGCGACGCGAAAGACCGTTGCGTGGGCGACGCCAAATCGCGCTTCGGCATCAAGTAACTCGCTGCACCGGCCCGCGTGCGCCGGTACGCGCTCCCGAAGAGACAAAGCGGCCGCATTGCGGCCGCTTTTTTATGCCCGGACGCCGCATTCAAATCAACCACACTTAGTTGCCGGGTCGGCGTATGCTTGTTTCCATCAGCCGGATTTGGCGCGGGAGAAACCCGCCGGAATTGCCGGTCGGAGCCATGCGGGATACACGTCCACCGCCATGCGCTCGAGCAAGCACGGTTACATCGATGCGCGCCAGGCCTGCGTGGGCAAGGCGGCGTGAAGCGAAGCCAGCGTCCACTTACTACAAGCGTGGTGAGCGCCCGCGATTTTTCGAAAAGACACCGTGATTTACCGTCATTGTTGGAAAGCGGGGGGTTTCGGTTGTGGAAAATTCCTCAGGTTTTATCAGGTTGGCGCCTGCGAAGCGCGTAGCCAGGCCGTGATTTTCCGGGGTTCAGAAGGGCAGCTACTACCTTTGTCGTAGCACCACAGGGATGCGCAAGAACATAAAAACCTGTGGTTTACTGTGGGCGCACCCCATGCCGCGCGGTTTGCGGCACCGCAACTATTTGCGTGCTTTTGTGAAATAGTTCCGTAAAATCAAGATCGATGGAAGCCGATCCGCGCGGAACGCGGACTTTTGTCCTTATTCCGGCAAAAGCGCTCATATAAAATTCCATCCGCATACAGGGAGGCCGCCCAAGGGCGCGCCGCCATTCATAAGAAACGCGCGAACCGTCTCGCGCAGCCATGAATGCGAGGGTTGAAAGTGGCTGATATAAGCAAGCTGGGCAAATACGAAATCCGTGGTGAACTTGGGCGCGGCGCCATGGGCGTGGTCTACGAGGGCTTCGATCCGGTCATCGAGCGCATCGTCGCCATCAAGACCATCCGCGCCGAGCAGTTCGACAAATCCCAGGTGGCCGACCTGCTGGCGCGCTTCAAGCGCGAAGCCCAGGCCGCCGGGCGCCTGAACCATCCGCACATCGTCGGCATCTACGAATACGGCGAGGACAACGGCGTCGCCTTCATCGCGATGGAGTACATCAAGGGCCGCGAGCTGAAGGACTACTTCGAGGAAAACCGCCGCTTCCCGATGAAGGAAGTCGAGCGCATCATGACCGAGATGCTCGATGCGCTGGAACACGCGCACAGCCACGGCGTGACCCACCGCGACATCAAGCCGGCCAACGTGATCCTGCTCGACGGCAGCGCGGCGGTGAAGGTAGCCGACTTCGGCATCGCGCGCATCGAGACTTCCGAGCTGACGCAAGCCGGCACCGTGCTCGGCACCCCGGCCTACATGTCGCCCGAGCAGTTCCTCGGCCAGACGGTGGACCGCCGCTCCGACCTGTTTTCCTGCGGCGTGATCCTGTACCAGTTCTTGACCGGCGAAAAGCCTTTCACCGGCGCGGTCACGACCATCATGCACAAGGTGCTGAAGGAAGAGCCGCTGCCGCCCTCGACGCTGAACGCCACCCTGCCCGGCGCCTGGGACGGCGTGGTGCAAAAGGTGATGGCGAAGAATCCCGACGACCGCTACCAGAGCGCGCGCGAATTCGGCGAAGCGATCCGCGCGGTGATCTCCGGCAAGGGAGCCGGCAGCGCCGCCGATTCAACGGTGATCAACCTCGGCGGCGATGACGCCACCGTGGTCAATGCACCCGAAGCCACGCTGGTGAACAAGACCGTGGTCAACGCGCCGCCGCCGAAGGCCGCGCCCGCAGGGTCACAACCCACCCAACCCGCCCCTGCCGCAAAACCGGTATCCGCATCCACCGCGGCCGCGCCGCAGCAACCGCCGCAAAAGAAAAAGAGCAACGCCCCGGTGTTCGCCGCAGTCGCCGCCGCCGTGGTGGTGGTCGCAGCCGCGGGCGGCTACCTGGTGATGGGCAAAAAGGGCCAGGACGCCGACCAGGCTGCTGCCGGTACGCCGGCCACCACCGCGACGGCGAGCACCGCACCCGCAACCACGCCGGCCTCCACCCCCGTAGTCACCCAGTCGGCCAACGACCCCGGCGTGCTGACCATCAGCGCGATGGGCCTGGCCGACCCGGCGCGTTTCAACGGCGACACCGCCGCCGCCGGCAACGAGGCGCGCGCCGATGCCAAGCGCCAGCTGGTGGAAAAAGCGCTGGCACTGTACGTCACCTCGGATTCGCTGAACAAGAATTACGAGTGGGTGTCCACCAAGCTGCTGGCGCACTCCGCCGACTTCATCAAGACCACGCTGTCGGAAGACGCGCCGCAAACCGGCAAGGACGGCCTGGTGGCGATCAACACCACCGCCACGGTGAAGGTGCGCGACCTGCAGAAGTCGCTCAACGAAATGAGCCAGCAGGAGCGCGTCGACTTCATCCGCAACAACGGCGACCCGAAGATCGCCGTCGCCATCCAGATCGTCAACGCCGACGCCGGCCAGGCCTTGCCGCCGGCGCGCTCGCAACTGGCGGAAAACGTGGTGAAGGAGCGCATCAAGTCCTTCGGTTTCCGCACCTGGGCCAACGACGGCGAGACCAAGACCGCCGCCAACGCGCAGTCGGCCGACTTCCAGATCATCGGCGAAGTGAAGATCAAGACCCTGGCCTTCACCCTGCCCGCTTCCGGCCTGAAAATGAGCAAGACCGCGCTCACTTCCTGGACGGTAAAGGCGGTGGACCGCGCCACCGGCGAGGAGATCTACAACAACACCACCATGCCGCAGGGCGATAGTTTTAACACCGAGGATTTAGCGCTCTCATCCATCGGCAAGCTGGTGGGCGACGAGTTCTCGAAAAACTTTTTCCTCGCCCACTTCAACTTCCGCCCGCAAAAGACCAGCCTCACCATCAGCGGCCTGCCAGACGGCGCCAGCCCGGTGATCCTGCGCGAGCTGCGCAGCATGCGCGCGGTGCTCGACGCGAAGGAAACCGCGCCGGGCAAATACGTGCTGGTGCTGCCGGAAGGTTCGGGCGCCGACATGATCGCCGACTCGGTGCTCAAGCCGCTCAACGCCAAGCTGGGGCAGTCCTGCTTTACCTCGGCGGGCTCATCCGGCGACAACGTCAACGTCGCCTTCGCGGCGAGCTGCGCCGGCGATGCGGTGCGCGGCAAGCTGGAAAACACGCCGCCGGCGGGCCTGCTGGCCGGGCCGGACGCGCGCAGCAAGGCCGTGCGCAAGACCACGACGTGAAACACCACGGGGAAAGCGGGCGCCGCGGCGCCCGCTCCTGCAACGACAATCTGAACATGCGCCCGGCGCGGGCGTGGCGCTTAGTTGCGCGGCTAGTTGCGCACCGTGAACTCGACGACTTCCGCCGTCGAGTCGGCGGCACTGTGGCCGAAGACGATAAAGCCGCTGCCGCGCAGCATCACTTCCTCGCGGCGCAGGCTGATTTCCGGCTCGCCTTTGAAGGTGACGAAGGTGCCGTTGGTGCTCTGGTCGGCGATGAAGAATTTGTCGCGGCGCTTTTCGATGCGCGCGTGGTTGCGCGAGGCCTTGGGGTCGGCGATGACAAAGCCGCTGGTGCCGTCGCGACCGAGGCTCGTGCCGGCCTGTTTGGCGTCGAGCACGATTTCCTTGGTGCCGTGGCGCAGCAGCAGCGAAGCGGTGGTGTTCTGCGGAGTGAGGATGGAGTCGGCCGTCATGGTGAGGTCGCTGCCTTCCTGCCACAGCACCTCGCACACCGACATCTCGTCGGCCTTGCCCTTCACGGCCAGCGCGGCGATGTCGCGGGTGCCGGCGCGCAACTCGGGCGAGAGCATGTCGACGGTGGCGCGGGTGGTAAATATCTGCATGCCGCGGGCGAGACCAGCCATGCGCGCAGCGGTGTTGACGGTGTCGCCGAAGACGTCCCCGTTTTCCTCGATCACCGGGCCGGCATGAAAGCCGACACGTATCTTGCGCTTGGCACCGTCGGCGATCGGCAGGCCATCGATGCGCGCCTGCATGTCGGAGGCGGCGATGAAGCCGCGGTCGGCGCTGTCGAACACGCACATCACCTCGTCGCCGATGGTCTTGATTACCCGCCCCTGCTGCTGCGCGGTCACCGCCTTCATCAGCGCCAGGGCTTCGTCGATCATCGCCTTGGCGCGCGCGTCGCCCAGCACTTCGTACAGGCTGGTGCTGCCGGCGATGTCGGCAAACAGGACCGCGACCATCTTGCCGGCAGACAAGGGCGTGATCGAACGTTGGGTTTCGGCGAACGAGTCGGACATTTTTGCTTATCCGTGATGCCCAAATCGGGCGGCAGGAGCCGGAAAACGGACTGCGGCACCGCGCATTCCCCCGACCGCGCGTCCGTCACGACTCCCATCGAATTCAAATATTAGCATAGGCCCCGGAGACCGCCGCTGAAACAGGGCCAAAGCCGCCGGGGCGCAGAAAATCCAACCCACACGGATATTTGCGCAAAATTTCGCACAATTCCTCTCAAATAATACTTTTGGCTAACTTGTTTTTTAAGGCGAATCATGGCCCAATGTTCCCCCATGCATGAAATGACGACAGCATCTAGCGCGACGGCTTTCACCGGCCGCCTGCGCACGTCCGTTCTCGCCGCCGCGGTGCTGGCGGCGGCCTTGTGCGCCGGCGGCGCGCAAGCGCAAAACAACTTCAAGTTTTCCGACGACGGCAAGGCCGAGGCGCAGGAAAAAGCCGCGCGAGATGCCAGCATCGACGCGCAGCTTTCCACCCCCTGCCGCGCCCGCATCAAGAACCAGAAGATCATGGTGCTGATTGCCGAGCGCGAAAACGGCGTGATGCACACCGGCCAGCAGCGTTTCTCGCAGCATTTCGACGCCATCAATTCGCGCCTGCGTTCGCTCGGGCTGCGTACTTATACGCAAGCGGAAATCCGCGCCCAGGTGGCGCAGGCCGAGATCGACGCCTATTTCAAGAATGACGCCAATGCGGCGCTGGCGGCTTCGCGCAAGCTCGCGGCCAGCTATACTCTTAAGGGGCTGATCAGCGCCAGCGCGAGCGTGAACCGCATCGTCAACGTCAACCAGGTCAACGTCAGCATGAACTTCACGCTGACCGGGGCGAACGGACGCATGCTGTCGCAGGTCGAGCGCAGTGGCGGCAGCTACGCCGGTGCCGACGTCGACGGCATGGCGCTGACCCTGGTCAACGAGCAGGCCGACGAAGTAGTGGCCCGGCTCTATGCCGACTACTGCGAGCGCGCCGGCGCCAAATAATTCGAACAACTGTAAATTGTCTTAGAAGGGGGTTTTCCATGCGTATTCATCTTCCCGCCGTCGCCATCGCCGCGGCCCTGCTTTCCGTTTCCGCGTTCGCCCAGCCGAAGTTCGGCAACGCATCGCCGAACGCCGGTTCGAGCACTTCGCAGGCGGCCAACGCCGCCGCCGACCAGGCCGCGTACCAGGAAGTGGACTACACCAACAAAGGCCGCAAAGGGCCGCCGCTGATCGTCATTCCCGGCGACGTCAAGAGCAACAACGCCTCTTTCACTCAAAAATTCGGCCCCAACAACATCGCCGACTTCGCCGAACTCGAACTCTCCAACGCCAATTTCCCGGTGCTGGAACGCAGCAACCTGGGGCCGATGCTCAACGAGATCAGCCTGGCCTACAACATGGGCGACCCGCAGGAAGCGCGCAAGGTGATGCGCATGGGCAAACTGAAGACCACCAAGTGGATCGTCAAGTTCGACATCCTGAAGGCCGAGCAAATTTCGGAAAACAAGAAGGGCTTCGACGGCCGCGCCATCGGCGCCCTCGGCGGCCTCTTCGGCACCGGCGGCGCGGTGGCCGGCCACGTCGTCTCCAACGTGCAGACGGCCGAAGTCACCGGCGTGTGGCTGGTGGGCATGCGCTACAAGATCATGAACGCCGAGACCACCGAGCAAGTCGCCCAGGGTTACAAGGAACTGAAGATGGAAGTCGGCGCCAACGCCACCAGCGTGATGGGCGTCTCCAACGGCGCCAAGGGCGGCGTCGGCATGGACACCATGGTGCAGCGCCTGGTGCAGACCGCCGTCTGGGACATCGACAACAAGTACAAATAGGCCACGCCGCGCCAGCGACGCGAAGAACAAAAACGGGGCGGAGCAATCTGCCCCGTTTCGCATTGGAGCCCAGCATGATCGACCATACCGGTATCAGCGTCAGCGACTTCGTCCCCAGCCGCGAGTTCTACCGCCAGGCGCTCGCGCCCATCGGCTACACCCTGTTGCTGGAGATTCCCGCGACAGTGACGGGAAAGACCGATGTAGCCGGCTTCGGCGAGCCGCCCAAGCCCGACTTCCGGATCGGCCGGGGTCAGCCGAATCGTCCGCCGCTCCACGTCGCTTTTCGCGTCGGCACGCGCAAGCTGGTCGATGACTTTTACTGGGCCGCGCTGGCCGCCGGCGGCCGCGACAAGGGCGCACCCGGCATCCGCGCCCACTAATCATCCGGGCTATTACGGCGCCTATGTGCTCGGACGGGCATAACATCGAGGTGGTGTGCCACGAGCCGGGTTGAAAATGCCTGCCACTGCCTCTGAAGGGGCTGGGTAAGTATCTTCCTACATCACGAGCAGAAGACGCCGACATTAACTGGCGGCGCATCTCAGTAATCTCCGACTGTCTCTTTTTGGAAACAGTCCAATGCGCACACCTCGGAACGGTCGACTTCAGCAGTCGATGATCTGCATCGCTTTCCTCGGATGCTTTTGCACCCCCGGCCATGCGGAGGTGGCCAGCGATGCAGTCAAGGCTGGCACTATCAAGGTCGTGCGTGGCGACGTGCGGGTGGCCGATGCGCGTGGCGAGCGCGCGCTGGCACCGGGCGATTCGCTGACCCAGGCCGATCACGTAATCACCGGCGCCGACAGCGCCGCCAGCATGGTGATGCGCGATGGCACCACCATGATGCTTGGGCCGCGCAGCCTGGTCGACCTGAAGACCTTTTCCTACAACTCGACCACCGAGCAAGGCAGCCTGGTGGTGTCCTTGCTGCGCGGCTCACTGCGCATGATCAGCGGACTGATCGCCCACAACAATCCGCAAGCCGTCGCGGTGACCACGCGCACCGCAACCATCGGCGTGCGCGGCACCGACTTCATCGTGGAGGTCGACGACGAGGCAAAGGCGCAATGAAGCGCGCGACGCGCGCAGCGCTGCTGCCATTGCTCTCGTTCGCTTTGCTTGCCCTCGGCGGCTGCGCCGCGCCACCTGTCACCGGCACGCGGGTGATACTGCTGCCGCAACCGGACGGTTCCAGTTCCGCTGTCATCGTCACCGGCAAGGCCGGCGAGCAACGGCTCTCGCAACCCTACCAGCGCGCCAACGCGCGCGATGCGGAGAAGGCGGCGCCTCAGGTCGACAGTCTTGCCAGCCAGCAGATCGCCTCGCAGTTCAAGCCTTTATTCGACGCCGCGCCGCCCAAGCCGCAGCGCTACACGCTGTACTTCCAGACCGGGAGCGCCAACCTGGTGCCGGAGTCGCAGGCGCTACTGCCGGAGGTGATCAACGAAGCGATAAAGCGCAGCGGCGCGGAACTGGTGATCATCGGCCATACCGACACGGTGGGCTCGCAGGAGTTGAACGACAACCTTTCCCTCAGGCGCGCCCAGCTGGTGGTGGACATGCTCAAGGGTAGCGGCTTTCCTCTGGCGCGTATCGAGGCGGTCGGCCGCGGGGAGCGCGAACTTGCCGTGCCCACGCGTGACGAGGTTCCGGAGCCGCGTAACCGGCGCGTGCAGGTGCTGATCCGCTGACGGCGATCGATCCGCCATTTGGCTCTTCAGCCGGCGCGAAGCAGCATCAGCTTTCCCTGAGCCATGCCCACCGTTTCATTTCCGCTGCGATATAAGCGGCGAATTCTTCCGGCGTGCTTCCCACGACGTCGATGCCATTGGCGCACAGGAAGGACCGGCTGTCCGGGCTGTTCAGGGCCGTGATGATGGCGCTGTTCAGTCTCGCGAGCAGGGGCGGCGGCGTGCCGGGCGGCGCCACCAAGCCGAGCCAGTTGTTCAAGGCGTAGCCTTCGAGGGCCGCCTCTGCGATCGTCGGTATGCCGGGCAGCGCGGAGCAACGCTGCGGAGTGGTGACAGCCAGCGCCCGCAACTGTTTGTCGCGCACCAGGGGCAGCATGGAAGCAGCGTTGTTGAAACTGAGATCCAGGCGCCCGCTTTGCAGGTCTTCGTACAGCTCGCGCGTATCGGCATAAGGCCGGTGAGCCATTTTCACGCCCGCCATTCTCTGAAACAGCAGGCCGGCCAGGTAGGGCGCGCTGCCAACCGCGGAACTGCCGTAGGTCAGCTCTTTTTTCGCAGCCAGGGCGATGAGTTCCATCACATTCGCAGCTTCCAGCGACAAGTTCGTCCCCAGTACCAAAGGCGAACGGACGGCCAGGCAGATGGGCGAGAAATCCCTGAGCGGGTCGTATCCCAGATCCGCCCTGAGGTTGGGATTGATCGCATGCGTGCCGAAGGTGGCGACCAATATCGTGTTGCCGTCGGGCGCGCTGGCGATCGCTTCCCTGGCGGCGATCAGGCCGAGCTCCCCCGGCATCAGGTCGATTTGTACCGGCTGGCCGAGCGCCGCAGCCAAGGCCGGCTCGATACAGCGCAACAGGTCGTCCGATGCGCTGCGGCGCGAAAAGCCGATCAGCACCCGCAAAGGGCTGGCCGTCGAGCGGCCGGGTTCCGGGCTATTCACTGATGTCCGCGCGGTAGAAATATTTGGTAGGCCGTGTTGGACTTGAACCAACGACCAAAGGATTATGAGTCCTCTGCTCTAACCAGCTGAGCTAACGGCCCTTAAACTTTGACGGCGCGGATGGTATCACGCCGACGCCCGGTTCTTCTGTTCTTTTCGCGCGCATGCTGCGCTGATACACATTGTTCGCCACCAGCGCCACCACCACCAGCCCGGCGCCGGCCCACTCCTGCAGGGTCACGCCCGCGCCTTGCAGATAGCGGATCAGGTAGGTCTCCACCGGCATCAGGTTGACCAGCAGGATCGAATTGAGCACGCCCACCCGCGCTTGTCCGAAGTTCCACATGATCATCGCCGCCACCACGCCCGCCAGCGCCAGGTAGGCGATATGCGGCGTCACCGACAGCGCCTCCTGTGCATTCGGCAGGCGCGCCGCGCCGGCCAGCGCGCAGGCAATCGCGATGGCCACCGTGATGGCCGTGCCGATGGAACACGAAAGCGTGGTGAAGCGCAGCGCGCTCATGCCGGGAAACATCGCCAGCATCATGCTATAGGCCACCCAGCAGCAGGCGCCCGCCGCCACCAGCAGGTCGCCCAGCAGGACGGTGCTTCCAGGGCCGCCGCCGGTGTTGCCGTGGCCTGTCACCACCAGCACCACGCCGAGGAAGGCGACGACGATCGATCCCATGGTGAAGCCCGAGGGCCGCACGCCGTTCAGGCCCCATTGCGCCAGCGCCGAGATCGAGGGCTGCAGCGCAAGAATGATCACCGCATGCTCCGGCGTGGTGAACGAGAGGCCGGCAAAAGCCAGTAGCGGCGAGCCGCACATGCCAACCAGCCCCGCGCCCAGCATCAGCTTCGGCCGCGCGCCGAGCGCGAAAGCGCGCGGGCCTTCGCGCCACAGCAGCATCAGCACCAGCACGAAGACGGCGATGGCGTAGCGCAGCGCGGTCAGGCTGATGGCGTCCATCACCGCGTACACCGCCTTGGCCACCGGCAACTGCGCGCCCCAGATCACCACCGAGGTGAGCACGGCGGAAAAACCGAGGCCGAAGCCGGGATGCCGCTTGTCTTCAGACATGGGCCGCCAAAAGAAAAACGCCAGCCCTCTCGGGCCGGCGCTGTCGTGCCGGGCCGCTCATTGCGCAACCGCAATGAGCGGGGCGCCGCATCAGTTGTTGTTGTCTTCCAGGAAGCTCTTCAGCTTCTCGGAACGCGACGGATGGCGCAGCTTGCGCAAGGCCTTGGCTTCTATTTGGCGAATGCGCTCGCGCGTCACGTCGAACTGCTTGCCGACTTCTTCCAGCGTGTGGTCGGTGCTCATCTCGATGCCGAAGCGCATGCGCAGCACCTTCGCCTCGCGCGGGGTCAGGGTATCGAGGATGTCCTTGGTGACGTCGCGCAGGCTTTCGTACATCGCCGCATCCGCCGGGGCCAGGGTGTTGGTGTCCTCGATGAAGTCGCCCAGGTGCGAATCGTCGTCGTCGCCGATCGGCGTTTCCATCGAGATCGGCTCCTTGCTGATCTTCAGGATCTTGCGGATCTTGTCTTCCGGCATTTCCATCTTCACGGCGAGCGTGGCGGGATCGGGCTCGACGCCGGTTTCCTGCAAAATCTGCCGGGAGATGCGGTTCATCTTGTTGATCGTCTCGATCATGTGCACCGGGATGCGGATGGTGCGCGCCTGGTCGGCGATCGAGCGGGTGATGGCCTGGCGGATCCACCACGTCGCATAGGTCGAGAATTTGTAGCCACGGCGGTATTCGAACTTGTCCACCGCTTTCATCAGGCCGATGTTGCCTTCCTGGATCAGATCGAGGAACTGCAGGCCGCGGTTGGTGTACTTCTTGGCGATCGAGATCACCAGACGCAGGTTCGCTTCGGTCATCTCGCGCTTGGCGCGGCGTGCCCGGGCTTCGCCTGTCGTCATCTGGCGGTTGATGTCCTTCAGGTCCTTGATCGGGATGCCGAGACGGGCCTGGAGGTCGAGCAGCTTCTGCTGCTGCTCGGTGATCGCCGGCTCGAAACGCTCGAGCGCCACGCTCCACGGCTTGTGCGATTCGATCTCGGTTTTCACCCAGCGCAGGTTGGTTTCCTTGCCGGGGAATTCCTTGATGAAGTGGTTGCGCGGCATCTGCGCCTTGTCGACCGACAGGTGCATGATGGTGCGTTCGTTGGTGCGCACTTCCTCGACCAGGCGGCGAACGCCGTCGCACAGCGCTTCGATCTGCTTGGCGCCGAAGCGGATGTTCATCAGCTCGTCTGAGATGTGCTCGCGCGCCTGGACGTACGGCTTGCTGCGCGAGCCTTCCTTCTGGAGGGCGCGCATCATCTTGCCGTATTGCGTGCGGATCACGTCGAAGCGCCTGAGCGCCTCTTCCTTGAGCCTCAACATGTCGGCGCTCTGCACCGCCGCGCCGTCCTCGTCCTCTTCGCCGTCGGCTTCGATCTCGTCGTCGTCGGCTTCGGCCGCTTCAGCCGCTACCACGGGCTCCGGAACCGCCTCTTCGGTGGCGTTCGGATCGACCAGGCCGTCGACCACTTCGTCCACGCGCATCTCATCTTTCGAGATGCGGTCGGCGAGGTTGAGGATCTCGGCGATCGTCGTCGGGCAGGCGGAGATCGCCTGGATCATGTGCTTCAGGCCGTCTTCGATGCGCTTGGCGATCTCGATCTCGCCTTCGCGCGTGAGCAGCTCGACCGAGCCCATCTCGCGCATGTACATGCGCACCGGGTCGGTCGTGCGGCCGAACTCGGAATCGACGGTCGACAGCGCGGCTTCGGCTTCCTCGACTGCGGCTTCGTCGGTCACCGCAGGCGTGGAATCCGACATGAGCAGCGTTTCGGCATCCGGGGCTTCGTCGTACACCTGGATGCCCATGTCGTTGATCATGCCGATGATGTTCTCGATCTGCTCGGCGTCCATCATGTCGTCGGGCAGATGGTCGTTGATCTCGGCGTAGGTGAGGTACGTGCGCTCCTTGCC
>JAQGMJ010000010.1 GCA_028292405.1 Betaproteobacteria bacterium | reverse complement strand
CCATCTTCGCCAGCTGCGGCTCGATCTCCAGCGTGATCACCCGCGCCGAGCGGTGCGCGAGCAGCGCCGCCATGTAGCCGGAACCGGCGCCGATCTCCAGCACCTTGTCCGTGGGCTTGAGCTTGAGGTCCTGCAGCAGGCGGGCTTCCACCTTCGGCGACAGCATGCAGTGGCCCTTGCGCATGGCTTCTTCCTCGCTGCCCAGCAGCGGGATCTCCATGTCGACGAACGCCAGGCCCCGGTGGGCGAGCGGCACGAACTCCTCGCGCCGGACGACGCAGAGCAGTTCCAGGATGTCGGTATCGAGCACGTCCCAGGGACGGATCTGCTGCTCGATCATGTTGAAACGGGCACGGGCGACGTCGAAAGCGGCTTGCATGGCTTTGTGTTCCGGAAATGGGGCGAAAAAGAGCCAGAAAGACGCCAAACGGCGACAGCCTGGCCAGCCCCCCGATTTTATCATCCGCGCCCTCGCAAGATGGCTGCGGTCGCCCAAAAAAACAACGGGGCGCCCGCAGGCGCCCCGATTACCGCGGGTCGAGCTTTCGCGCTATAGCGCGCGGCGACCGCTGACCAGATTTACCACGATCATGATCAGGGCGACCACCAGCAGAATGTGGATCAGGCCGCCGGCCGTGAAGGAAGTAATCAGGCCCAGGGCCCACAGCACCAGCAGAACAATCGCGATCGTAAACAGCATGTCCATCTCCTTGGAATTGGGCCACGAGGACCATGGCGCAAGAATAAGCGGCCGGCGGGTCCGCTGATGTAGGCGCCTTGCTGAGCCTGACGTAGGCGCAAACATACCCTTACCGCGAACAGCCGGATTTTGGTGCAAATCCGCGCAAAAGCCGTTCGCGCGGCTTTCCTGTCCTGCGCCCGCCTACACGTTTATCCGTCCCGGCCGACAGAGCGAAAAAGCGCCCGGCCGTAAGCTTCGTTACATTGACGTCGGGCATCCCACCCGGCCACGTTTCCAGGAGAAATTCGATGAACGCCCCCCTGATCAAGCTGCTTCTTCCGGCCACCTTGGCGGTGGCGTTTGCCGGGTCCGCATTTGCCGCGGAAGCCGCCAAGCCCGCGCCCACGGCAACCCAGCCGGCCACCCATCAAGCGATGAAAATCAAGCGCGCCCGTGCCGAAGCCAATCTGCAGCAGACTGCCGCCGAAGGCCGGCGCCAAGGTGACCACAACCGCATCAATAACGACGCAGGCGTCCCGCCCTCCGGCGTACCCAGCGAGACCATGATCGGCTGATCCGCGCGCCGCTTAAAAAAGCCGCCCTTGGGGCGGCTTTTTATTTGGTGCCTTGGCCTAGCGGTGCGTGTCGATCCAGAACCACATGCGGTCCAGCAGCGCCATGTCCGCATAGTCCGCCGCGCTCACGCCCGGATTGCGCCCGCACACCCGCAAGAACAATTGCGCCTGCGCCTCCGAGAACGGCGCGCCCATGCCCTTGCCCGGCTCGTCGGTCAGGGTGCGGCGTATCCACTGCGCCGACCATTGCGGGTCAAGACGCTGGCTGAAGGGATTGTCGAACGAGGGAAATCCAAGGGGAGAACTCATGGCTTTTGCCCGCTGTCTCGTCAAATCGCATTTCACCCCTGGCGCGGCGCCTTGAATCCGCCCTCCACCCACTTCTCCGCGTTGCTGCGGCTCAGCACGTAGTTCGGCGCCACCCGCACCTGCGCCAACTGCTCGCCGCCTTCGTCGAAGGCCGTCAACAGCGCCGACGGGTCATCCTCATCCGCCTGAATGTCCAGGTTCACCGTCACCCGCATCTCGCGCGCGCTCACCGTCACGCTCTTGTGCAGCATCGCATGCTTGTGCTGCTCGTGGCGCATCAGCACTTCGGAAGCCGTCTTCACCAGCGTGTGGAAGGCGTTGGCGTCCAGCGGCTTCGGGTTCTTCTTGTCGCGCCCCATGGTCCAGGGCCCTGTCAGCGCCGGCTCGGCCTCGCCGTCCAGGGTCATCTCTACCGCCCAGCCGTCGTCGTCGATGTTCTTGATCACCCGCGCGGTCCAGCCGTCGTCGCGCCACAGCGTGGCCTCCTGGGTTGGGTTGTCGTCGGCGTTCTGGTTCGGGGTTTCTTCGGTCACGGTGAGGGGCGTTGGCAGGTCAAGCCCGCATGTTACGCGATGCGCGTGCCTAATCAATCCCATAAACGCGGCCCTGCGCCCATCCTCCCCTACAATCGCCGCAACGACGCCACAGCGTCAACAACTACAAGCGGGACAAAATGATCTGGGACTACCTCATCGTCGGCGCCGGCGCCGCCGGCTGCGTGCTGGCCAACCGTCTCTCGGCCAACGGCCAAACCGTGCTCCTGCTTGAAGCCGGCCGCGACACGCCCCCCGGCGCCGTGCCCGGCGACATCGAGGATCTGCACCCGCGCTCCTACGCCAACACCGCCTACCAGTGGCCCGACCTCAAGGTGAAAATGGGCGCCATCGGCAACGGCGGCCTCACCTCCTACCAGCAGGGCCGCATCATGGGCGGCGGCAGCAGCCTGATGGGCATGGTCGCCCTGCGCGGCGCGCCCGAGGTGTACGACGCCTGGGGCCTGCCCGGCTGGAGCGCCGCCGATGTGCTGCCGTATTTTCGCAAGCTCGAAGCCGACGCCGACTTCGACGGCGTTGCGCACAACCAGCACGGCCCTGTCTCGATTCGCCGCGTCTTCCCCGAGCACTGGCCGGCCTTCAACAGCGCCATCCTCAAGGCGGCCAACGAGCAGGGCATCCCCTACGTAGCCGACATGAACACCAATTTCGATGACGGTTGCGGCCCTTATCCGCTATCGATGAACCGCGTGCGCGCGCACGCCGCCGCCGCCTACCTCGACGCTCCCGTGCGCCAGCGCGTCAACCTGAAAATCGAATGTGACACCACGGTGGAGCAACTGCGCTTCGACGGCAAGCGCTGCACCGGCGTGATCGCCGTCCACAACGGCCAGCGCACGCAACATGAAGCGCGCCGCGTCATCGTCGCCTGCGGCGGCATCCACTCGCCCGCCGTGCTGCTGCGCTCCGGCATCGGCCCCGCCGCCGAGCTGCAACTGATGGACATCCCGGTGATTGCAGACCTCCCCGGCGTCGGCCGCAACCTGATGAACCACGCCGTCGTCTACCTCGCCGCGCATTTGAAACCGAACGCGCGCCAGAGCCACGACCTGCGCGCCCAGTTCATCACCGGCCTGCGCTTCTCCTCCGGCCTCGACGACAGCGTGCGCGCCGAAATGCAGATGATGGTGATGAACAAATCCTCCTGGCACGGCGTCGGCCATGGCATCGCCGCTCTCGGCGTCATCCTCAACCACCCGCTGTCGCGCGGCTCGGTGAAGCTTGCCTCGCCCGACCCGCACACCCACCCGCAAATCGACTTCAATTTTTTCAGCGATGCGCGCGACCGCCGGCGCATGGTGCTCGGCATGGCCCGTGCCGCCTCGCTGATGGCCCACCCCGCCGTGCGCGCCGTGCGCCACGAAGCCTTCGCCCAGGGTTACTCCGAATGGGTGCGCCGCCTGAACGACCCCACGCCGATCAACAACGCCATCAGCCACACCCTGGCCGCCGCGCTGGACGGCCCCGCCTGGCTGCGCCGCCTGACGCTCGACCACCTGATCAAGGTCGGCAACACGGATGAGGCCGTGATGCAGACCGAAGCCTGGCACGCCGCCATGGTCGGCGAGCGCACTTTCTCCACCTATCACCCCGCCGGCACCTGCCGCATGGGCGCCGAGGGCGATGCCCAGGCCGTGCAGGACGCGCGCTGCAACGTGCGCGACGTCGAAGGTTTGAGCGTGGTCGACTGCTCCGCCATGCCCATCATCTCCCGCTGCAACACCAACGTACCTACCATGATGGTCGCCGAGCGCGCGGCGGATTTTTTGCTGCAGGCCTGATCTTTCCCCCGAACGAAACTCCAGATGAAACTCACTCTCGCCTATTCCCCCGTCGCCTGCTCCCTCGTTCCCTACATCCTGCTCACGGAAGCCGGCGCCGAATTCGACACGCTCGCCGTCAACCTGAAGAAGGGCGAAAACGACAGCGCCGAATACCGCCGCATCAACCCCAAGCAACGCGTGCCCGCCCTGATCATCGACGGCGACCCGCTGACGGAAAACGTCGCCATCCAGATATGGATCGCGCGCCAGTACCCGCAAGCCAAGCTGCTGCCCAGCGACCCCATGCAATACGCCAAAGCCATCTCCGTGATGGCCTGGTGCGCCTCCGGCATCCACCCCAAGCTCACCCAGCAGGCCCGCCCCGAGCGCTACTGCGACCTGCCCGGCACCGCCGACAACGTGCGCGCCCACGGCTCCCACTCCGCCTTCGAATACTTCGCCATCGCCGAAGACATGCTCGCCGGCCGCGAATGGTTCTTCGACCATTTCACCTGCGCCGACGCCTACTTCTACTGGTGCTTCCGCCGCTGCACTTTCTTCGGCCCCGACACCACCGTGTTCAAGAACTGCACCACCCATCTCCAGCGCATGGAGCAGCGTCCCAGCGTACAAAAACTCCTCGCCTACGAAAAACAAGTCCAGGCCGAATTCGCCAAAGCAGCGTAGCTACCTGAGACCCGTCTCCGCGCTGTCATTCCGGGTGCAGGCCGCGCCGCTCATGGCGCAAGCCATGAGCAAGCGCCCCCTTGCGGGGCGAACCTGTTTTTCACCTGCCCGGTCATCCTTTGCATGGCAACCCGCGTTGAAGCAATAGCACGCGCCGTGCTATCTTGCTTTCCGGCTACCGCCGACCCAATCCCAGAGGAGAACCCAAAATGTCCAGACTCACCACTGCTGTCCTTTCCTGTCTACTTCTCGGCAACCTCGCCTTCGCGCAGCCCGCTGCCGCCGCTGACGCCGTCTCTTGCGAAGCCAAGGCCGTCAGCAAGGATGGCAAGCCCCTGGCCGGCGCCGCCAAAACCGCCTTCCTGAAAAAATGCAACGCCGACAGCGCGGGTTCCATCACGGCCACCGCCCCCTCCGGCTCCGCCTGCGAGTCCAAGGCCGTCGACAAAAACGGCAAGCCGCTTGCCGGCGCCGCCAAGGCCTCCTCGATCAAGAAGTGCGAAGCCGACGCCAAGGGCGGCGATACCAAGGCCGCCGACGCCAAGGGTGCCGATGCCTGCGAAGCCAAGGCCGTGAGCAAAGACGGCAAGCCGCTGGCCGGCGCCGCCAAGGCCGCCTCCATCAAGAAGTGCAAGGCCGACGCCAAGGGCTGATCAGGCGTTACCCAAAACGGGCGGGTCCGGCTGCAAGATGCGGTCGAGTCCGCCCTTTGTGTTCCAGAATGGCCAATCAATAAAGAGGAGACCCGCCATGTCCAGATTCGCCGTCGTCCTGTTTTCCAGCCTGCTGTTGGCCGCCGCCACCCAGGCGCAGTCCCAGACCAACGCCCGCCCCGGCCCCAATGTGCTCCCCTCCGCGCCCGTCAACCAGGTGCAGGAATCCACCACCAAGGCCGCCACCCCGCCGCCGGCCGTCGCGGCATGCGAAAGCAAGGCCGTGGACAAGGACGGCAAGCCGCTCGCCGGCGCGGCGAAGTCGGCGTTCGTGAAAAAGTGCACGGCCGACGCGAAGGGCTGATCGGCCTCGGATCTGCCGGAATTTGAGGCGCCCGGCCCGCGCCGAAAAGGGCGCCAGGCCATGCAGCGCGATCCCGCCATGCAGGGACAGGCTGGCCCGCGATCGTTTTATCAGTACACGGTTTCGACAGCGACGCCGAACAGGTAGCCGGCGCCGCGCTCGGTACGTATATAGCGCGGCGCCGCCGGGTCCTTCTCGATCTTGCGGCGCAGGCGCATGATCTGCACATCCACCGAGCGGTTGTAGACGTCGTCATTGTGCAGCCGCGAGAGGTCGAGCAACTGGTCGCGCGAAAGAATGCGGTCCGGCGCGCCCAGCAGCGCCACCAGCAGGCTGAACTCGCCGTTGCTCAGGGGCACGGTCGTGCCCTCGCGGTCCGCCAGGCGCCGCGTGCCCAGATTGAGTTCCCAGCCGTCGAAGCGATAGGCGCGGATGCCTTCCGGCCGCCCCTGCCGCACTTCGGCGCGGCGCCGGCGCAGCACGGTACGAATCCGCGCCAGCAGCTCGCGCGGGCTGAAAGGCTTGGTCAGGTAATCGTCGGCGCCCAGTTCCAGGCCCATCACGCGGTCGGCCTCCTCGGCCCGGCCCGTCAACATGACGATGGGGATGGCCGACTCGTCGCGCAGCCGGCGCGCCAGCACCATGCCGTCCTCCTGCCTGAGCTTCAAGTCCAGCACGATCAGGTCGACCACTTCGGTGGCCAGCAGCGCCTGCATGGCCGCGCCGTCGGCAACCGTACTGACGCGCAACTCGTTGTTCCCCAGGTAGTCGGAGATCAATTCACGGATCGTCGGATCGTCGTCGACGACCAGCACATGCGGCAAGGTCACGTGCGCCGGTGTCTGAGTATCGTGGCTCATGGCTTCGATATTCATCATGGGGCCGAGTGTACCCGCGGATCCGGCCGTTTCTTACAACTGTAATAAAGCTGCCGGGGATTGTAAGCCAATCGCCATCGGGGAAGCCTTAAATGGCGTCAGCGGGAATTTTCTCGCCAATTCTTTCCTAGGAGTGCGATATGCAAACCACCACCAAACTGATTTTCGCCCTTGCGGCTGCGCTCGCGGCCCCTGGCGCCTTCGCCGCAGCCGACGGCATTCCCGACAACGACTGGCTGATGAAAAAGCCGGTGCCGTCGGCCATGACCGGCGCGCCGTTCCAGCCGGCCGCCGCCTCGGCCCCCGCGCCCGCCGACACCAAGGCCAATGCCGGCGAGCAAAAGGCCCAGAAGCCGTTCGTCAGCTCCGAGTACAACGAGTCCGAAGACGGCCTGCCTTGAGCGACATGTGACGGCGGTGCCTCGCCGCATCGCCTTCGCGCCGCATTGCCCCTTCCCGCTTCGGCGCGCCGCGAGCCAACACCGCGGCGCGCCGAAGCGGGCGTGGGCGCTGTAAACTATGTGCCATGCAGGCAGATTGGAATGACCGGGTGAGCGAGGCCGCAACTATTCCCGTCGACGTTCTGGTGATCGACGACGATGCCGTGATGCGCGAACTGGTCGCCGACTGGCTCGACGCCGCCGGCTACCGCGTCCGCAAGGCAGGCGACTGCCAGAGCGGCCTTGCGCAGGCACGCCGGGTCCGCCCCGCGCTGATCGTCACCGACATGACCATGCCTGGCGCCAGCGGCGCCGCGGCCATCGCCAAGCTCAGGCAACAGCATCCGGAAACGCGCATCATCGCGATCTCCGGCCATTTCAATTCCGGGCACGGACTCAGCGCCGAAGAGGCGCTCGAAGCCGGCGCCGCCCGCACCTTCGGCAAGCCCGTCAAGCGCGCCGATTTCATCGGCGCGGTCGCCGAAATCCTCGGCCCGGCGGAATAAATCGCAATGCCGCCCGCGCGCTCGGCGGCCTCCCGCATCACGCTGCGCCGCGCGCTGGTCGCGCTCGGCTTCGTGCTGGTCGGCATCAACGTCGCCTCCGCCGTCTGGGACGTGCGGGTCGATCGCGACCGCACCGAGTTGCGCGCCCGCCGCGACTTGTCCAACCTCTCCGCGCTGCTGGCCGAGCAGAGCGCCGGTGCCATGGAAGCCGTCGACCTGGTGCTGCGCGATGCCGTGCAGGAAGGTTCCGCCGCCCGCGCCGCGGCCATCGCACCGCGCCTGCGCGACGCCATGGTCCACATTCCCCAGGTCGCCGCCTTCCTGGTGATCGATGCGCAAGGCAACGTCGTCGGCCGCACCAACGAGACCCCGTCGTTCGTCAGGAACATGACCGAGCGCCCGTTTTTCATCGCCCAGCGCAAAGGCCACGACGCCGGCCTGTTCCTCAGCGACCCCTACCTCGGCGGCTCGGCCAAGTGGCGCTTCGTCATGACGCGGCGCTTGAGCCTCCCCAGCGGCGCCTTCGACGGCGTCGTCGCCGCCCTGATGGAAGTCGAAAATTTCGACCGGCTTTACCGCACCATCGAGCTCGGCGACGGCGGCTTCATCAACCTGAGCAATCGCGACGGCACCGTGATCACCCGGGTGCCGGACCCCGGCGAGGCGCGCGGGCGCAGGTTCTTCGATACGGAAATTACCTCCGCGTTCGATCGCAACGGGCGTTTCACCGGATGGGCCACCAGCCCGATCGCCCGCCAGCGCGCACTCCTGTCGGTGGTCGCCGTGCGCGGCTTTCCGCTGCGCGTCACCGTAGGCGCCACGGAAGACGCGGTGCTCGCGCCCTGGTACGGCGAAGCCTGGCGCATCGCCCTGCGCACCCTGCTCACCTCCGGCGCCATGCTCGCGCTCATCCTGCTCGCCGCCCTCGGCCTGGACCGCCGCGAGCGCGCCATGCAGCGCGAGCGCGGCCTGGCCGAAGCCGAGCACGCGCGCCTGGAGCGGCGCCTGCGCCAGGCCGAGAAAATGGAAGCGGTGGGGCGCCTGGCCGGCGGCATCGCCCACGACTTCAACAACATCCTCGGCGGCATCCTCGGCTACGGCGAAATGCTGGCCGAAGAAACGCCCGCGGGGTCACGCCTACAGCGCTATGCGCAAAATGTCCTGAAGGCGGCGAACCGCGCGCGCGACCTGGTCGACCAGATCCTCACCTACAGCAGCAGCCAGCGCGGCAAGCGCGTCGCCGTCGACCTCGGCCGCGTCGTCGCCGAGACCCTCGACCTGGTGCGCGGCTCGCTCGCCGGCGACGTGCGGCTGGTCACGCAGTTGCCTCCCGGCCCGGTCGCGGTGATCGGCGATGCCACGCAACTGCACCAGGTGGCGATGAACCTGTACACCAATGCCCTGCACGCGATGAACGGCGCGGGCGAGCTTGTCGTGACCCTGGAGGCAGCCGATCTCGCCTCGGAGCGCGTCTTCCAGCACGGCACCCTCGCGCCGGGTTCGTACGCCCGCCTTACCGTGCAGGACAACGGCCCGGGAATGGATGAGGCGATTCTCGCGCGCATCTTCGAGCCCTTTTTCACCACCAAGGAAGTCGGCAAAGGCACCGGCCTGGGTCTCTCGCTGGTCTACGGCATCGTCACCGACTCCGGCGGCGCCATCGACGTTGTCAGTAGCCCCGGCCACGGCAGCGCCTTCATCATCTACCTGCCGCGGGCCGACGCCGCCGTCGAGTCCGACCAGGCAGCCGGCCGCTCGCCGCGCGGCCAAGGCGAGCGCGTGCTGGTAGTCGACGACGAAGAGGCGCTGCTCGCCGTCACCTCGGAAATCCTGGTCCGGCTCGGCTACCGCCCCTCCACCTTCTCCGACAGCCGCGCCGCGCTTGCCGCCTTCGCGGCCGACCCCGCGTGCTTCGACGCCGTCATCACCGACGAAGTGATGCCTGATCTCCCCGGCACCGAACTGGCCGAACAACTGCGCCAGTGCCGTAAAGGCCTGCCCATCCTGCTCGTCAGCGGCTACATCGGCCCGATGATGGCCCAGCGCGCCGCCGCGGCCGGCATCGCCGAGATACTGAAAAAGCCCGTGCAATCGCACGAACTCGCCGCCGCCCTGGCAAAGGTGCTGGCAAAGGCCGCGCCGCGAACCAAGGCCGCGGTGTCACCATAGCCTGGTGCTCCATCACCTCGGGCGGAATCCGGCGCCCGCGCAGGTCATGCGGGACCGCGAAAACGTAAACGCAGGCTGGCAGCCTCCGGCATTTGCGAAAAGAGCTCGGGCGGGGGCGTGCTCCACCGGCCTCATCGACCCGAGCCATTGCCCAGCCTGCTGTAAGCTGCGCTGGTCGCCAACAGAATACCGCTCATGCCGTCGATCCTCTCCATTTCAGCCCTCGAAAAGCACTACAAATCCGGCCTCACCGCCTTGGGCGGTGTCGATCTCGAAGTCGAGCGCGGCGAGATATTCGCCCTGCTCGGCCCCAATGGCGCCGGCAAGACCACGCTGATCAGCATCGTCTGCGGCACCGTCACGAAAACCTCGGGCACCGTCCTGGTCAACGGCCGCGACATCGAAAAGGACTTTCGCGCCACCCGCACCACCATCGGCCTGGTCCCGCAGGAAATCGCCATCGACATCTTCGCCACCGTCTGGGCCACCGTCAATTTCAGCCGCGGCCTGTTCGGCCGCGCGCCCGACCCGGTTTACATCGAACAACTGCTGCGCGACCTCTCGCTCTGGGAAAAGCGCAACAGCAAAATCATCGAACTCTCCGGCGGCATGAAGCGCCGCGTGATGATCGCCAAGGCCCTCAGCCACGAACCTGAACTGCTGTTCCTCGACGAACCGACGGCAGGCGTGGACGTCAACCTGCGCCGCGACATGTGGGCCATGGTCCGCAAGCTGCGCGACAAGGGCGTCACCATCGTGCTCACCACCCACTACATCGAGGAAGCGCAGGAAATGGCCGACCGCGTCGGCGTCATCGACAAGGGCCGTATCCGCCTGGTCGAAAAAACCGCCGCCCTGATGCAACAACTCGGCAAGCGGCGGCTGACGCTCATGCTCAAGCGACCAATGGCAACCATCCCCGCCGAACTCGCCGAATGGCCGCTCGAGCTGCAAGCCGAGGGCAATCAACTCGTCTACACCTTCAAGGCCGATGCCGAAGGCACCGGCATTCCCGCGCTGCTGCGGCGCCTGGGCGAGCTGGACATCGACTTCAAAGACCTCGACACCGAGCGCAGTTCGCTCGAGGACATTTTCGTCAGCCTGGTGGAGCGCACCTGATGCTAATCAATCGCAACGGCATCTGGTCCATCTACCGCACCGAGATGGCGCGCACCATGCGCACCGTCTGGCAAAGCGTCGCCACGCCCGTCATCACCACCGCGCTCTATTTCATCGTCTTCGGCGGCGCCATCGGCTCGCGCATGCAATCGGTCGGCGGGGTCGGCTACGGCGCCTTCATCGTCCCCGGCCTGATCATGCTCACCATCCTCACGCAGAGCATCTCGAATGGCTCGATCGGCATCTATTTTCCGAAATTCACCGGCACCATCTTCGAAATCCTCTCCGCCCCGCTCTCCGGCTTCGAAGCCGTGGTCGCCTACGTCGGCGCCGCTGCCACCAAGTCGGTGGTCATCGGCCTGATCATCTTGCTCACCGCCACCTTCTTCGTGCAGGTGCAGATCCTCCACCCCGTCTGGATGGTCTCCTTCCTCCTCCTCACCTCCATCGCCTTCAGCCTGTTCGGCTTCATCATCGGCATCTGGGCGAAGAATTTCGAACAACTCGCCATCATTCCGTCCCTGGTCGTCACTCCGCTCACCTTCCTCGGCGGCGCCTTCTACTCCATCGACATGCTGCCGCAGCCCTGGCAAACCATCAGCCTGTTCAACCCCGTCGTCTACCTCGTCAGCGGCTTTCGCTGGAGCTTCTACGGCGTCGGCGACGTCAGCGTAGCCGCCAGCCTCGGGTTCACGATGGGCTTCATGGCGGCCTGTCTCGTATTGCTTTGGTGGATGTTCAAGACTGGCTATCGGCTTAAACCATAGCCCTCCAGGTAGACATCAGGCGTTCTGCTTCAACCCACGCGAAGTCGCAAGCGCGGGGTGATGTGCCCGCAGGAACGAACGCATTTGCCGTATCGCCAGGGGCATGCGCTCCTTCGGTTCCTTCCACGGGTATACGCTTACTTCGGCATTCGGGGCCAGCATGGCCGCCTCCATCGCCACCGCGTAGGGATGCGGCGGGATGTCGTCCGGCAATATCAGCACCGGCGTGCGGCATTGGCGCACGAAGTCGCGTGTCACGGTAAAGACAAAATCGGGATTGGTCCGGTACATCCTGGTCAGAAACCGGTCGACCATTTCCATCGTGATCTCGGGCCGGCGCTTCACCAGTTCCGGCCCCCAGCCCTTCATGTTGCCGTCGTAGAAAAAATCGCGCGCTTCCGGGCGCGAACCGCTGGGCTGCGCCATCACGGCCGCGACAACGCGGTCCGGCGCGCGCTGGATCAGGTTCCAGGCCAGCGGCCCGCCGATGCAAAAGCCCATCACCATGAACTTGTCGATGCCCAGATGATCCATCAGTGCCAGGTGGTCATCCGTATAGCCGTCCCATGGCCGCTCGGCTTCGAGCGGCCCGAACGATTGTCCCTCGTTGGCATTGCGCAGGTCCGACGCGATGCAGCGGTACTCTCCCTTGAACTCCGCGACCGCATCAAACGGATTCGTCAGGCGCGCCATCGCCGAGTTGAGCCCGCCGCCGGCGATGAGCAACAGCGGAAACCCCGAACCGGCCACCTCATAGTGGATGCGAACGGGCCCCTTTTCGTAGATCGACATGGTGGTTGCTCCTTTGTTGGCCTGCTGCGCAAGCAAGCGCGGCGTCGCCGCTGCTGCCGTTGCGGCCGCGGCTGTTTTCAGAATGTTGCGCCTGATCGAACCCTTCATGGCGTGTCTCCTCCATTTTCTTCAATCTTCTTCGGTGTCCGCATTCTTTGCGGTGACCGCTTCCGACCCGTTGCCGTCAGTCGAGCTTCCAGGAAGCGGTCACTCACTGTGAAGCTGAACCGCAAGGTTACTCGCCAAGAACGCAACTAAGGCAAATGAATACTGGCTTCGTCGACAGTTATTCCAAACGATATTGTCTGTTTCGTATCTAACCTCGTGAGTCGGTGTCCGGCGACTACGAAATGTGCTGGATTGCTTTCGGGACAAACTATCAACTGCTCATCGCTCGCGAGGCTCGGCCGGTTCACGCTGTAGCGAAGTAAGAAGCAAGCCACTTCATTATTGGGAATAACTTTTGCCTCCGTCAGGCTTACCGCTTTAACGATTCCAAAGCGACTCTGGAGGCCGGGCAACAATTTGCCCCCAGTGCTCTCCCATTGCGGCTGCTGTCGGAGTTCGTTCGAATACATGGCCGAGGGCTGGTCGGTGTCGCCACTTTCCAATCGATTAAAGAAAGTCTGTCCAAAGGCGATCCCTGGATTTACGTCAACAAAATGAACCTTGTTTGATGCGTAATATCCGATCGAAACAAGGGCCGCAGCAACAACAAACGAGGCAAATATGACTTTTCGCTTGATCAAGGCTATTCCGGCGATTTGCAACGCAACGATCTGAAGGTGCCAACGGCGATCGATTGCATTAATAAGTTAGATGTGGGCTGCATGGCAGTATCTGGATTTATTCTGTGCAATTTGCTCGAAGTCAGGTGGCAATAAACTCAAAGTATCAATAGTCGGAGGTGGGCCAGTGACCGCTCCATATCGCATTTCTGCCGATTGCGCTACCTTTCTATAACCGGCGCTTTCGACCCAAACCGGCCTGTCGCGCTTCCAGGAAGCGGTCACTCAAAGTCAAATTTCTTCGCGACAAAATGTCGAGGAATTCTTGCGGAGTACGACTACGCTAACACGCCGTCACTTTTTTTCAATTTCCTTTCTCGGATGGCATTTGAAGCACTGAACACAAACACGAGCACGAAATAAGGTATGAGAAGGCCTTCTACGATATGGAGTCCTGAAGATTCCTGCTCCTCAAAATATGCAAGCCCGTCTTCCTTCTTAAGAAGTACCTTTCCGTCAACAACAATTCCGACGACGACGCGAATTGCCGACGCTTCGTGCCACGAAGGAAATCTTTGCGGAGCCCACGTTACGGTGACGGTTTTATCCATCAATGCGACGCAGTCGATCCTCCTTGGAGGGCACGAATATTGGTGAGGACCGTCCGTCGAGTTAATAAAAAGCATGCTCGACGTCATTTTCTCCTGGCCGTGTTGACCGGAATAAAGTGAATACGTTTCGACTAACGCTTTTCCCGATGTAACCCTCAGTTGCTCCGGCCGTGAGTCGATAAACGACGAACTGAAGATCAACCACATCAACCCGGCCAATGCGAGAAAAAACAACTTTCCCAACGTTGCTGGATATACGAGTCGCAATATCAGGAACCCAACTCTCGTTAGCATGGTTGCGCCGACCCCCTTTGTACCTATATCAGATTGGTGAAATTGACCGCCTTTAGGCGACGTCCGACCGTTCGCCACGACTCTGCCGCAAAAGCGCCGCCGCCGCAATAATACGAAAGTTCAGACCGGAGTCGCACTCCGCCGCCAGTTCACCGCCAAAACTCCAACCATCCTGCCGGCCGGGCTGTTACAAATGACCGAGCCTTCGGGAGGCCGCTTAGGGCCGACAACTGCCGGTGGCAACGTGGCATTTTGAGAGTGCCATTCAGGAGAATTCTGATCCCGGCAGTGTGCTTCCATGTGACGGGCAGCAGCGGCGAAAATCAACCACACTTAGTTGTCGGACTTCGGTATGCTGGTGTCCAGGCTGGCGACTCTCGACGACTGCAGTTCATCTTTTCTTTTCGCAGCGCATTTCCTTTCATGTCTTTTTTCTGGCTTGCCGGAGTGAGCGACAAGCCCTGGGCAGGGCGGCATGAAGACGGCGGTGAAAACTACATTTGTAGTAGCCGCTTGAGCGATGCGGCGAAACGTGCGGTGAGTGGCGTTTGCGGGTTTGCGAAAAACATCAGGTTTTGTCAGGTTGGTGCTGAACCGCGGGATGCGGGGTGTGGAAAAAAACCTGTTGTTTACTGTTGTTTTGGTAAGCCGCGTTTTAGCTACGCGAACGAAAAGCAGATCCTTCACTGCGTTCAGGATGACACCGGTGGGGTGCTCGGTCGGTACCTGCTAACAACAGGCGTAGTTAGAAACCACCATCATTTGCCGTCATTTGCGCGCAGCCGCAGCATGCATTTCGCGAAAAACCACAGGTTTTCTATGGTTTTAGGCGTGAATCCTTGTGCGCCGCACAAATCCAGCCCATGCCGACCCGCGACATTGCAAATTCATGTCGCTGCGCGTAACCTGCTCACTTCGCTGGGGGTCCGGCGGCACGGTGTGCCGTTTGGTGAGAAAAACCCTTGGAACCTGATGCGGATAATGCCGCCGCAGGGAAGCGAGGTTAGCCACGCAGTTGTAACCAGTCGTCGGTTTTTCCCGCCTTTCCTGCGCTCACTTTTTATGGAGCGCACATGAACGCCAATCCCAAATTCCTCGCTGCTACCGCTGAAGTCGATGGCGCGGCGGTGAAGTCGTTGCCCAATTCGCGCAAGGTGTATGTCCAGGGTTCGCGCCCGGACATCCAGGTGCCGATGCGCCAGGTGTCGCAGGACGATACGCCGACGATGTTCGGCGGCGAGCCGAATCCGCCGCTGTATGTGTACGACTGTTCGGGGCCGTATTCGGACCCGGATGCGAAGATCGACATTCGCTCGGGCCTGGCGCCGATCCGCGCTAAGTGGATCGAGGAGCGCAACGACACGGAGCTGATGAGCGGCCCGTCTTCGCAATACGGCATCGAGCGCCTGAACGACCCGAAGCTGGCGGAACTGCGCTTCAACCTGAAGCGTGCGCCGCGCCGCGCGAAGGCGGGCATGAACGTCTCGCAGATGCACTACGCGAAAAAGGGCATCATCACGCCGGAGATGGAGTACATCGCCATCCGTGAAGACCAGCGTCGCGAGCATTACGTGGGAAGCCTGCGCACGGCCGGCGGCAAGACCGGGCAGAAGATGGTGGACCTGCTGATGAAGCAGCACCCCGGCCAATCGTTCGGCGCGTCGATTCCCGAGAAGATCACGGCCGAATTCGTGCGCAGCGAAGTCGCGCGCGGCCGCGCCATCATCCCCAACAACATCAACCACCCGGAAAGCGAGCCGATGATCATCGGCCGCAACTTCCTGGTGAAGATCAACGCCAACATCGGCAACTCGGCGGTGAGCTCAGGCATCGGCGAAGAAGTCGAGAAGATGACCTGGTCGATCCGCTGGGGCGGCGACACGGTGATGGACCTCTCCACCGGCAAGCACATCCATGAGACGCGCGAGTGGATCATCCGCAATTCGCCGGTGCCCATCGGGACCGTGCCGATCTACCAGGCGCTGGAAAAAGTCGACGGCAAGGCCGAAGACCTCACCTGGGAAATCTACCGCGACACGCTGATCGAGCAGGCAGAGCAGGGCGTTGATTACTTCACCATCCACGCCGGCGTGCTGCTGCGCTACGTGCCGCTCACGGCCAAGCGCATGACCGGCATCGTCTCGCGCGGGGGCTCGATCCTCGCCAAATGGTGCCTCGCGCACCACAAGGAAAACTTCCTCTACACGCACTTCGAAGACATCTGCGACATCATGAAGCAGTACGACGTCGCCTTCTCGCTCGGCGATGGCTTGCGCCCGGGCTCGGGCTACGACGCGAACGACGAAGCGCAACTGGGCGAGTTGAAGACGCTGGGCGAGCTCACCACCGTGGCATGGAAGCACGACGTGCAGGTGATGATCGAAGGCCCCGGCCATGTGCCGATGCAGCTGATCAAGGAGAACATGGACCTGCAACTGGAGCAGTGCCATGAAGCGCCGTTTTACACGCTCGGGCCGCTGACCACCGACATCGCGCCCGGCTACGATCACATCACCTCGGCCATCGGCGCCGCGCAAATCGGCTGGTACGGCACCGCGATGCTCTGCTACGTGACCCCGAAGGAACACCTGGGCCTGCCGAACAAGAAGGACGTGAAGGACGGCATCATGGCCTACAAGATCGCCGCCCACGCGGCCGACTTGGCGAAGGGCCACCCCGGCGCGCAGATTCGCGACAACGCGCTGTCAAAGGCGCGCTTCGAATTCCGCTGGGACGACCAGTTCAACCTCGGCCTGGACCCGGATACGGCGAAGGACTTTCACGACGAGACTCTGCCGAAGGATTCGATGAAGGTGGCGCACTTTTGCTCGATGTGCGGCCCGCACTTCTGCTCGATGAAAATCACCCAGGACGTGCGCGAGTACGCGGACAAGATCGGCTCCGATGCCGAGAGCGCCTTGGCCAAGGGGATGGAAGAGAAGTCCATCGAGTTCATAAAAAAAGGCGCGGAGATTTATCACCGCGCCTAAATCTAGCGAACTAGAGGAGACAAACCGGGAACTGCGGGGGAAACCAGGCAGTGGCGTTGCCCGGAGGCGGCGCGCCGTGTTGGGCGGCGCGCCCGGATGCAACGCGAGTAGAGTGTTGCGGCTGACGGGGTCAGGCCAGGTCGGATGACGGGCTTATTCCTCGGCAGCCGTTTCTTCGTCGAGGTCGTTGTCGATCGAAGCGTCGAATTTGGCGAGGTCGGCCGAACGCTTGCTGCGGTTCGGGCAATCCAGCGGGTGGCAAACGCGGCTTTTCAGGTTCCAGCCTTCGGCTTTTTTCAGGGCGTCTTCGACCACCATGCCGCCGAACAGGTGAGCGAAATGATTCGGTTGCAGTGCTTGGGCTTGCATGGCATTTCTCCTCTTACGTTGCTAGTTGCGTGGTTGGTGCAGGGTCTGTCGCGTACGGTAAAGCTCTTTCGATGGGATGCATTTTGCGGCCCGTTCCCAAAACGCAACATCAGAGCTACACCGGTATTCGTGTAGGAAGAGTTCCGACAAGTTCATTTTTGTCATATTAATTTCCTTTTAAATCAATGAATTGTCGTTCCGGCTGCGGTGCCTGCTGCATCGCTCCCTCGATCTCTTCCGCTATTCCCGGGATGCCGCTGGGCAAGCCGGCGGGGGTGCGTTGCGTGCAACTGGACGCCGCCAACGGCTGCATGATCTTCGGCCTTCCTGAGCGGCCGACGGTGTGCGCCAGCCTGATGCCGGCTCCCGAGATGTGCGGCGACAGCGCGCCGCAGGCCATGCTCTGGCTCAGCCGCCTGGAGCAAGCCACGGCCTGACCCCGCGTATAACCCCGACCTGACATCGGCTTAACATCGGCCCGGGCGATCATGCGCCGTCGCAATGTTCGCCCGCCCACTTTCCCGCCTTCCACTCACCGCTACAATTCGCCTCCATGGATACCCTGCTCCTGCTCAAAGCCGCTTTGCTCGGCATCGTCGAAGGTCTCACCGAGTTCCTTCCCGTCTCCTCCACCGGCCACCTGATCCTCGCCGGCCAGCTGGTCGGCTTCACCGGCGACAAGGCCAAGTTGTTCGAGATCGTGATCCAGGGCGCGGCCATCCTGGCGGTGGTGTGGGAATACCGCGCCCGCTTCATCGGCGCGCTCACCGGCCTGGGCCGGCAGCGCCTGGCGAACCGCTTCGCGCTTAATCTCACCATCGCCTTCATCCCGCTGGCGGTGCTGGGCCTCTTGTTCAACAAGGCGATCAAGGCGCACCTGTTCAACGCCTACACCGTGGCCTTCGCCTTCATCATCGGCGGCATCATCATCCTGGTGGTGGAACGCAACCCGCGCCGCCCGCGCGTGATGGAAGTCGACGACATGCGGCCGCTGGACGCGCTGAAACTAGGGCTAGCCCAATGCTTCGGCTTGTTCCCCGGCATGAGCCGCTCGGGTTCCACCATCATCGGCGGCATGCTGTTCGGCCTGTCGCGCAAGACCGCCACCGAGTTCTCGTTCTTCCTCGCCGTGCCCACGCTGGTGGCGGCCACTCTCTATTCGCTGTACAAGGAGCGCCACCTGCTGGCGGCGGCCGACTGGGGGCTGTGGCTGGTGGGCGCGGCTACCGCTTTCGTCAGCGCCTTCATCTGCGTGCGCTGGCTGATCCGCTACATCTCAGGCCACGACTTCAAGCCCTTCGCCTGGTACCGCATCGCCTTCGGCCTGGTGGTGCTGGCCAGTGCACTGTTCGGCTGGGTCGACTGGAGCGACGCGGCCTGAGGGTTGTCCCCGGCGCTGGGCGTGGCGGGGCAGTCGAAGAACAACAAGGAATAAAAAAGGGAGCCCGCAGGCTCCCTTCGTCAAACGCTCAAACCTTGCCGGCGCTTACTTCTTCGCCGGTGCGGGCGCGGGAGCGGCGCCAGGCGTTGGCGCGCCAGGAGGCGGCGGGGCGCCGGGGCCGGCCCCCATGCCTTTTTCGTTGATCGCCAGGGCCAGGCCTTCCATGTCGAGGGCGCGTTTGATGGTGCGGTCGAGCATGCACTGGGCGTTGTTGGCGGCTTCGATCGGCGAGGCCTTGGGCTCGGCGAAGAAGGCGCATTCGACGTCGCGGAAGCGGCGCCAGGCGACGTTGGCGTCGTCCAGGCGCTTTTTCTCGTCGGGCTTCAGGCCCTTGTCGACGCGCTGGGTGCCGCTGGCGATCTTGCCTTCCTGGCGCTTGATTTCGCCATTGAAGCAGGCGGTGGCGGCCACCGGGTCGGGCGGCGCCTTGGCCGCCTGGGAGGCATCCTGCACCTTCTGGATGCAGGCGTGGAACTCCTTGGTCAGCGGGTCGGGCATGTTGGGCTGGGCGACATTGCCTTGGGGCGCGGCCGCCGGGGGCGCGCCGGGGGCGGGCGCCGGGACCTTCAGTTGCGCCTGCGCGCTGCCGGCGGCGAACAAGGCCGCCAGCAGGAAGGCTAGGGAAGCCGGTTGGAGAATTTTCATATTGTCTCTAGGGTGATGGGGGAAGGTGAATCAGGGCTTGCGGGCGAATACTACATCCCAGACGCCATGGCCGAGTTTCAGGCCGCGGTTTTCGAATTTGGTGATCGGGCGATAGGCCGGGCGCTCGGCATAGCCGCCGGCCGCCGGATCTGTTGCCGTATTGCTCAGCTGTGCCTCGGCGGACAACACTTCGAGCATCTGCTGGGCGTAATGTTCCCAGTCGGTTGCACAATGCAGGGTGCCGCCGGGGGCCAGGCGCGAGGCCAGCAGCTTGACGAAGGCGGGCTGGATCAGCCGCCGCTTGTGATGCCGCGCCTTCGGCCAGGGGTCGGGAAAAAAGACGTGGATGCCGGCCAGGCTGCCGGGGGCGATCATCTGCTGCGCCACCTCCACCGCGTCGTGCTGGATGATGCGCAGGTTGGTGAGTTGCCCGGCGCCGATCAGCTTGAGCAGGGCGCCGACCCCGGGGGCGTGCACTTCCAACCCGAGGAAGTTCTTCTCCGGCGCCGCCTCGGCGATGCGCGCCGAAGTCTCGCCCATGCCGAAGCCGATTTCCAGGATGGTCGGCGCGCTGCGGCCGAAGGCGGCGGCCAGGTCCAGCGGCTCGGCCTTGTAGGGGATGCCGTAAACCGGCAGCAGAGTTTCCAGCGCATGGGTCTGCGCCGGCGACATGCGGCCCTGGCGCAGCACAAAGCTGCGGATCGACTGGGTGGTCAGGCGCGGCTTGGTTTCCGCCTGCCCGTCGCCTGGTTGCGGCGCGGCGCCCTCGGGAGTGTTTTGCATCAGATCCAAAAGCACGGCCAAGCCGCGCTGTGCGAAGGAACGCCGGCGTCCCGGTGCGGGGGCGCCATGGCGCGGGAGGGCGTCGTTTTACGCGCCCTTGGCGGCGATCATGCCGCTGGTGGGCGAGGAGGGCGTGGCGGAGTAGAGCTTGCGCGGCATGCGCCCGGCGAGAAAAGCCTCGCGCCCGGCCACCACCGCCTTGCCCATGGCGCTGCCCATCAGGATGGGGTTCTTGGCGGCGGCAATGGCGGTGTTCATCAGCACGCCATCGCAGCCCAGTTCCATCGCGATGGCCGCATCGGACGCGGTGCCGACACCGGCATCGACGATCACCGGCACATTGGCCTTTTTGATGATCAGCGACAGGTTCCACGGATTGAGGATGCCCATGCCCGAGCCGATCAGCGAGGCCAGCGGCATCACGGCGACGCAGCCGATCTCTTCCAGTTGCTTGGCCATGATCGGGTCGTCGCTGCAATAGACCATCACGTGAAAGCCGTCGGCTACCAGGGTCTTGGCGGCGGCGAGGGTCTCGATCATGTTGGGGTAGAGGGTGTGCGGGTCGCCCAGCACTTCCAGCTTCACCAGGGTGTGGCCGTCGAGCAGTTCGCGCGCCAGGCGCAGGGTGCGCACGGCGTCGTCGGCGGTGTAGCAGCCGGCGGTGTTGGGCAGCATGGTGAATTGCGCGGGCGGCAGGAAGTCCAGCAGCGAGGGCTCGCCGGCAGTCTGGCCGATGTTGACGCGCCGCACCGCGACGGTGACGATCTGCGAGCCGGAGGCGTCGATCGCCGCGCGGGTCTCGGCGAAGTCCTTGTACTTGCCGGTGCCCACCAGCAGGCGCGAGCTGTACACCTTGCCGGCGATTTCGAAGGGTTTGTCCTTCAGTTGCATGTCCATTGCGTCACCTCGTGCCGCCGACTGATCCGGCGGGTTGTGTATTGGGGTCCTGCTTGTTGCGGCGCGTCAGCCGCCGCCCACGGCCACCACGATTTCCAGGCGATCGCCGCTGGCAAGGGCGGTCTCGGCATGGCGGCTTTTCGGCACGATCTCGCCATTGCGCTCCACCGCCAGGCGCTTGCCGATGAGCTGCATCTGCTCCAGCAGCGCTGCTACGGTGGCGGGGGCGGCGAGGCGGCGGGATTCGCCGTTGACCAGGAGTTCGATCACTTGAAAAAAGGATGGTTTTGCTGCGTGAGCCCATAGTGTATCGGATCGGGCAGACGGGCGATCCGACATAGGTCAAATAATCCCTGCTTTAGAATGGGCGTAACGGAAAACCGAAAGGTGCAAAGCATGGCAAAAGCAACCCGTATTCGCGTCGGCATCGGCGGCTGGGACTACGACCCCTGGCGCGAGACTTTCTACCCCGACAAGCTGGCCAAGACCAAACAGCTGCAATACGCCAGCCGTCAGTTGACCGCCATCGAGGTCAACGGCACCTACTACCGCACCCAGAGCCCCGCAACCTACGCCAAGTGGCGCGACGAGACGCCGGAGGACTTCGTCTTCTCGATGAAGGCGCTGCGCTACACCACCAACCGCCGCGTGCTGGCGGAGGCGGGCGAATCGGTCGGAAAATTCCTCGGCAGCGGCATCACCGAGCTGGGCGACAAGCTCGGCCCCATCGTCTGGCAACTGGCGCCGACCAAGAAGTTCGATGCCGACGACCTCGGCGCCTTTTTCAAGCTGCTGCCGGCGAAACAGGAAGGCGTTGCCCTGCGCCACGTGCTCGACGCGCGACATGAGAGCTTCATGTGCGCCGAGTACCTGGCGCTGGCACGCAAGCATGATGTGGCCACTGTGTACACCGACTCCGACGAATACCCCTCCTTCGCCGACGTCACCGGTCCCCTGATCTACGCCCGCCTGATGCGCGCGCAAGCCGACGTCGCCACCGGCTACGCGAAAAAGGATCTGAAGACCTGGGCCGCCCGCGCGCAAAGCTGGGCTGCCGGCGAGGAGCCGGATGATCTGAAACGCGTTGAAGGTGCCGGCAAAAAGGCCAAGGCACGCGAGGTCTACATCTATTTCATCAGCGCCGCCAAGGAACGCAACCCGGCCGCGGCGCGCGGCCTGCTCGCCGAACTCAAGCAGACGCCGCCGGAAGCGGACCCGAACCCGCGCCAGACCTGAGGTAAAATTGTGCAGCCGACGATGGACTTCGGCTGCGCGGACAAAGCGCACGGCCACATGCGGGTGTAGCTCAATGGTAGAGCAGAAGCTTCCCAAGCTTACGACGAGGGTTCGATTCCCTTCACCCGCTCCAGCATTTTCATGATCACGAGAAAATGAAAACCGCCGCCAGCATCGCCGTCGCCCTGATCGCCCTGCTGCACATCTACATCCTGGTACTTGAAATGTTCCTCTGGGACAAGCCGCGCGGCCGCCGCGCCTTCGGCCTGACCCAGGAATTCGCCACCGCCAGCAAGACGCTGGCCGCCAACCAGGGCCTGTACAACGGCTTTCTCGCCGCCGGGCTGATCTGGGGCCTGGCGTGGCCGGCTGGCGGGGTGCCGGTGATGATCTTTTTCCTCTCCTGCATCGTCGTCGCCGGGGTCTACGGCGCGGCCACCGCCAACCGGAGAATATTGTTCATCCAGGCGATCCCTGGAGCGATCGCGCTCGGCCTGGTGCTGCTGGCGTACTGAAGCGGGGCCAGGAAACAAAAAGGCCGGGAGACCCGGCTTTTCCTGAATCACCTCCAGACTAATGATATTCGGCGATCTCGCGCAGAACCGCCATTTTCTCGGCCCGGCGCAGCGCGCCTTGCTTCTTTCCATGCGGCCCCGCGCCTCTCGCGCCCTGATTGTTCTTCAGCGCGATCAGCACGGGGTTGCGCGGTTTCATTGCCTTGGCCGCCTTGTGGGTCAGCATCGGGTTCATGGTTTTCATGGCCTCACCCCTTGATGCAAACGACTTGTTTCAGGGTATGCACGACTTCGACCAGGTCTTCCTGGTTGGCCATCACCACGTCGATGTCCTTGTAGGCGCCGGGAATCTCGTCGATCACCCCGCCGTCCTTGCGGCACTCGACGCCGGCGGTCTGCGCCTCCAGGTCCTCGCGGCTGAACTTTCGCTTGGCCGCGCTGCGGCTCATGCGGCGCCCCGCGCCGTGCGAACACGAGCACAGCGACTCGGCATTGCCCAGGCCGCGCACGATGTAGGACTTCGCCCCCATGCTGCCGGGGATGATGCCCAACTGGCCTTCGCGCGCGCTGATCGCTCCCTTGCGGGTGACGAACAGGTGCTCGCCGAAATGGTGCTCCTGCGACACGTAGTTGTGATGGCAGTTGATCGCCTCGCCGAGGAGACTAAAACGCGGCAGTTCCTCCCGGAGCACCCCGAGGACCAGGCGCATCATCTCGGTGCGGTTGAGCAGCGCGTAATCCTGCGCCCACTCCACCGCTTCCACATAGTCGTCGAACCATTGCGTGCCCTCGCGGAAATACGAGAGGTCGCGGTCCGGCAGGTTCATCCAGTGGACGCGCATGTCCTTCTTTGCCGCTTCGATGAAGTAGCGCCCCATCACATTGCCGATGCCGCGCGAGCCCGAGTGCAGCATCACCCACACGTACCCTTCCTCGTCCAGGCAGATCTCGATGAAGTGATTGCCGCCGCCCAGCGTGCCGAGCTGGCAGATCCAGGTCTGCGAAAGACGCTTTTGCATTTTCATCAGGCCCGGATGCTTGGCCACGATGTCGTCCAGGCGCTGGTCCAGAACGCGCGCGTTGCGTCCGTGCTGCGAACCCTTCACCTTGTTCGACTCGTGCTGCGAAAAGCCGACCGGCACCGATTGCTCGATTGCCGAACGGATGCGATGCAGGTTGTCCGGCAGGTCCGCCGCTTTCAGCGAAGTGCGCACCGCGTTCATGCCGCAGCCGATGTCCACACCCACCGCCGCCGGGATGATCGCGCCCTTGGTCGGGATCACCGAGCCCACGGTCGCGCCGATGCCGGCGTGCACGTCGGGCATGGCGGCGATGTGCCCATGCACGATTTCCAGTTGCGAGACGTTGATCAGTTGCTGCAACGCTTCGTGTTCGATATCTGCGGTCCACACCTTTACCGGCACGCGGCCCTTGTTCAGGGTCAGTTGAATGCCCATACGATTACTCCAAAAACAAAAAGAAAAAAGCCCTGGGGTGAGCCAGGGCTTGGAAGAGACGGCATCCGCGAAAAAGAATCGCCGCGGGCCGCCTGAACTTGGGCCCAGGCTTGGGGTTGCTTGCGCAAACACCAAGCCAGGAGCCTTGGAGTTCAGCGCGGGGTTCTCGGGGATGCCGTCATGCTTCCTTTCCTTTATTCGTTGAGTCACCGCCGGGCGGCTTGGGAGTGGTGGCGCATGTCCAGGACATGCGCCGGAATTCGTAAGGCGCGAATTCTACGCAGTCGAATAACGCTGTCAACCGCATTTCGGTTGACTGTTGTGTTTTTGCATCAAATGCAAACCGAAAAAAGCCTCTCGCCTGGTCAGGCGCCTAGAGGTGCTTGGCGCTGGCGTTGGCGAGGACCCTTTCGATTTCATTCGGCTGGAAGCCGGCGACGAAGTCGTCGCCGACCTCGAGTATCGGAAAGGTCGATACGTTGTATTTCTCGATCAGGTGCTGATGGCGCTCCGGCTGCTTTTCGATATCGATCTCGGTGTTGACTCCGCGCCTCTCGAGAAGATCGCGGGTGGCCTGGCAATCCGGGCACGAGGACATGCTGTAGAGCACCGCCACCGGAAGCTGCGGGACGGCGGCCACGGCTGCCGCGACCCGCGGTGCCGTCGCTGGTTTGACGACGAACTTGCCATAGGCGCCCCAGGCTAGAGCGCCGGCGAAGACCACAACGCCGGCAGCCCGGATCAGGACCGGCCAATTCAGCTTGATGCGCGGTTCTTTCGGTGGCGGCGGCGCCGGCTGCGCGGCCACACGCTCGGCACGCCGCGCGGCCGCGAGTTCGGCGCTGGCCTTGGCATAAGCGGTGCGGCAGGACGGGCATTGCCAGTCCGGTGCGGTATCGGTTTCCCGGCGGACATAATTGCATTTGGGGCAACTGCGCGCGTACATGGTGGGCATCGCTGAAAGGAGGACGGAATCAAAACCCGTCAAAACTACCATGAGCCGGTCCGGGGCGGAAGCCATGCTTTGGTATTAGATGCGGCGCGGATGGTGAATAATGCGGGCTGCAGCCGGGCTGCAGCAACCCGAACGACAATCAGGAGACATTCATGTCGCAACAACCCGCGCCGGTACGGCGCATCGTCACCGGCCACGACGCTTCCGGCCGCGCCGTGTTTATCGAAGACGGCCTGGCGCCCGCCGTACGCACCGTGGCCGAGCGCCCCGGCTACCGCGTCACCAACCTGTGGATCACCGCCGACAGCCCCGCGCCGATCAACGACCCCGACCGCCTGGCCGAACTCAAGGGCATCGCCCCGCCGGCCAAGGGCACGGTGGTGCGCATCATCGACTACCCGCCGGAGTCGAACGACCCCGCCGAGCGCGAGCGCGCCTTCAAGGCCTCCTTCTCCAACCTTTATCAGGACGCGCAACACGCGCCCAAGGCCGGCGAGCACCCCGGCATGCATCGCACCGAGACGGTGGATTACGCCATCGTCATGGACGGCGAGCTTACCGCCATCCTCGAAGGCGAGGAAACCATCATGCGTGCCGGCGACGTGCTGATCCAGCGCGGCACCAACCATGCGTGGGCGAACCGCTCGGGCAAGTTTGCGCGTATCTGCTTTGTGCTGATCGACGGGAAACGCTGATCATGCGCCGCCTGCGCTCCTTGGTGTTTGCTCCTTTATTTGCCTCGCTGCTTGGCTTGTCGCTCTCCGTCGCGGCGCAGACCTATCCGGCGAAAAATGTCGAACTCATTCTGCCCTATGCCGCAGGCGGCGGAGTCGACGCGATGGCGCGCGCCTTCGCCCGTGAGGCGACGCGCGTCACGGGCCAGAACTGGATCGTGGTCAACCGCGACGGCGCCGGCGGCGTGGTCGGCTTCACCGCGCTATCGCACGCCGCGCCGGACGGCTACACCCTGGCCTTCTCGCCCGCCTCGCCGATGGTCAACTCGCCCTTCGTGATGAAGGAGATGCCGTTTCGCAACGAGCAGATCGAGCCGCTGTGCCAGATATTCGAGAATGTCTTTGCGATCGCCGTGCGTCCGGACTCGCCGATCAAGTCGATGGAAGACCTGGTGGCGCGCGCAAAGGCGAACCCCGGCAAGCTCTCTTACGGCCATGCCGGCGCCGGCTCGGTGCCGCACATGTCGGTGGGGGCGCTGGAAAAATCGCTGGGGGTGAAGTTCAACGCCATCGCCTATCGCGGTGACGGGCCGATGCTGCCGCAGTTGCTGGGCGGGGAACTCGACTTCGGCGCGCCCGCACTCTCCTCCATCGGTGGCAAGAACCTGCGTGTGCTCGCGGTGCTGTCGGACAAGCGCAGCGCCGCGGCGCCGGATGCGCCGGCCGTTACCCAGCTCGGCTACCCGGCGGTGACGCCCGGCCTCAACGGACTGTATGCGCCGGCCGGCCTGCCGCGCCCGCTGGTGGAGCAACTGCAGGGCATCTGCCAGAAGGTGGTGGAGGGGGAGGGCTTCGGCAAGGCAGCGCAAGGCATGCAACAGACGCCGGTGTACCTGAACGGCCCGCAGTTCAAGGCGCGCATCGAACGCACCTACAAGACCAATGCCGACCTGGTGCCTGACCTGAAGCTGGAAAAGAGCTGAGGAACACTGACAAGTGGACACGCCCCCTTAATAACCCCAATTTCAGAGAGGCCAGGCTCTCTCCTTCCGATTTTCGGGGCTTTGTTCAGCGTTTCCTGGACTTTCCGCCCGAACCATCAAGCGGCGGCGCAGTCCAAATCGTTCATACCGATAAGAATGCACCGTCTTGATCAAACGCAAAATCCTCCGCTGGCTGCCGACGCAGGAAAGCGTCGCTGACCACCGCTTTCTCGGCCTGTTCAGCCGCTGGCTGCTGCATCCCGCGCTGTGGCGCCTGTCGCGCCGCAGCGTCGCCGGCGGGGTGGCGGCGGGTTTGCTGTGCGGGCTGATTCCCGGGCCGTTCCAGATGCTGGGCGCGGCGCTGCTGGCGGTGGTGATGCGCTGGAATGCCGCGGTGGGCATGGCAGTTACCCTCTACACCAATCCTGTCACCATCATTCCGCTTTACCTGGTGGCGTATCGCCTGGGCATGTTTTTGCTCACGCCGGGCGAGCCGATCGACATGTCGGCGCTGTCGCCCCCCGGCTTCGACTTCGCGCACATGGCCGATTCGTTCAGCGCGCTCTGGCAATGGATGACATCGCTGGGCTGGCCGCTGGCGCTGGGCCTGGCGGCGCTCGGCCTGTTGCTGGCGGTGATCGGCTACGTGGTGGTGTGGTACGGCTGGAGCTGGGCGCTGGTGCGCGCCTGGCGCCGGCGGCAGCGTAGTCGCGCGATGGCGCGGCCGGCGCCGCTCAAACCCTGAAGCCGACCGAGGTGGCGACCAGGCGCACGAACTCGTAGCTCAGGCGAATCCGCAGGCGCTCGAAAAACGGCCGGCGCGCGTCCTTGCGTATCTCCACGCCGCCATCGGCGGTTTCTTCCACCAGGCTTTGGCGCAGGGTGGCGCAAAAACCGGCGTCCTCGATCACCACATTGGCCTCGCGCGCCAGCAGCAGGCTGAAGGGGTCGATGTTGGAGGAGCCGACCGTCGCCCATTTGCCGTCGATCACGGCCACCTTGGCGTGCAGGTGGCTTTTGCGGTATTCGAAAATCGCTATGTTCGAGCGCAACAGCCTGTCGTAGAGGAACTGGGTGGCGTAGTAGTACAGCGGGTGGTCGGGCTGGCCCTGCAGCAGCACGCTGACGCGCACGCCGCGCGCGGCTGCGCCACAGAGGGCGCGCAGCAGGCGGCGCCCGGGCCAGAAGTAGGCGTGGGCCAGCACGATTTCCTCCTTGGCGCGATAAATCGCCGCCAGGTGGGCGGAGAGGATCAGGTGGCGGCGGCGCAGGTTGTCGCGAATTGCCAGCGCGGCGCGGATGGTGCCGGCGGGCGCAGGCGGCGGCGGCTCCTTCGGCCAGCCTTCCAGCGTCTGCATCAGCCAGCGCTTGGAGGCGTAGGCCCAGAGCCGGCGCATCGAGTGCAGCACGTCGGCCACCAGCGGGCCGCGCACTTCGACGGCGTAGTCCAGGCGCGGCGGCAGCGGCTGCTCGACGTGCACATGCAGATCGTCGATGACGTTGATGCCGCCGACGAAGGCTGTTTCGCCGTCGATCACCGCCAGCTTGCGGTGCAGGCGGCGCAAATGCGGCATCGGCCTGAACCAGGAAAATTTGAGCGGGCGGAACATCAGCAGCTGCACGTCCGATTCGAGGAAGCGGCGGCGGAACTCCAGCGAAAAGCGGCGCGCGCCGATGCCGTCGATCATCACGAACACCCGCGCGCCGCGCTGCGCGGCGGCGCACAGCGCATCGGTGACGGCGCGGCCGGTGACGTCGTCCTCGTAGATGTAGGTCTCAAGCATCACCTCGCTTTGGGCGCGGTTGATGGCCTCGATCAGGCGCGGAAAATAAGCCGCGCCGCGCACCAGCAGCTCGACCTGGTTATGCTCGCGGAAATGCAGGCGCATGTTTCAGCAAGGCGTGACTTCGAACTCCGCCCACAGGCCGAGGTGGTCCGACAGGCTGGCCCAGTCGCGCAGTACCCGGGCATCCTTCACCTTCAGGTTGCGCACGTAGATGCGGTCCAGTGACAGCACCGGCATGTGGCTGGGGAAGGTCAGCGCGGATTTGCCGGTGAGGGTCTCGAACACCTCGGAAAAACCCGCCTTGTTCAGCGCCGCGCTGGCCTGTTTGCGCCAGTCGTTGAAGTCGCCGGCCAATATCACCGGCGCGCCGGCCGGCACCAGCGCGGCGACGCGTTCCGCAATCGCCGCCAGTTGCCGGCTGCGGCCTTTTTGCAGCAGCGCCAAGTGGATGCAAAAGCAGTGCAGGGGTTGCTCGAACTGCGGCAGGCGAATTTCCGCATGCAACAGGCCGCGGCGCTCGAACTTGTATTCGGAAATATCGACGTTGCTGCCGCCCAGCACCGGGTGGCGCGAGAGGATGGCATTGCCGTGGTGGCCGTGGTCGTACACCGCGTTGCGCCCATAGTGGCGCTCGGCCCAGAAATCGGCCGCGAGGAAATGCGAAAGCTCGGCTTCCGGCCAGTGGGCAAAGCGTTTTTGCCGCCCGCTGTGGGCCTCCTGCACCTCCTGGCAAAACACCAGGTCGGGATGCAGCAGGCGCAGCCGGTCGCGCAGCAGGTGCACGGTGGCGCGGCGGTTCAGGGCCGACAGGCCCTTGTGGATGTTCATCGTCACCAAGCGCAGCGGCAGCGCCGTGGCGGCGGCCGGCGTGTCCGGCGTATCGGGGCGGGGGGAAACAATTGCGCTCATGTTGTTTTTAACCGGATGATCTGCTTTTAAAGCAAACAACGCGCCGTAGTCCCGCCAAGAGGTCAATCATACCTCCTAGTTGTGGATTTACGGCAGCAACCGGATAATTGACAGTCGCCGGCGGCACGCGTTCCCGGTAATTCTTTTCGAATCAGGCAAATCCATGCATCAGGCACACGCATCTACCCACGCATACAGCGACATCCGCGACGGCATCCGCGAACTCTGCGCCCAGTTCGAACCCTCCTATTGGCACCAGGTGGACGAGGCGCGCGCCTTTCCCGAAAAGTTCGTCAATGCGCTGACCGAAGCCGGCTGGCTGGCGGCGCTGATTCCCGAAGAGTACGGCGGCTCCGGCCTGGGCCTCACGGCGGCCTCGGTGATCATGGAAGAGATCAACTTCGGCGGCGGCAACTCCGGCGCCGTGCACGGCCAGATGTACAACATGGGCACCTTGCTGCGCCACGGCTCGGCCGAGCAGAAACAGCGCTACCTGCCGGGCATTGCCGCCGGCAAGCTGCGCCTGCAGTCGATGGGCGTGACCGAGCCTTCCACCGGCAGCGATACCACCAAGCTGAAAACCACGGCGGTGAAAAAGGGCGACCGCTATGTGATCAACGGGCAAAAGGTGTGGATCTCGCGCATCCAGCATTCCGACCTGATGATCCTGCTGGCGCGCACCACGCCGGCGGCGGACGTGAAAAAGAAATCCGAGGGGCTGTCGATTTTCATGGTCGATTTGCGCGAAGCCATCGGCAAGGGAATGACCGTGCGGCCGATCCGCAACATGGTCAACCACGAGACCAACGAGCTGTTTTTCGACAACCTGGAAATCCCGGCCGAGAACCTGATCGGCGAAGAGGGCAGGGGCTTCAAATACATTCTTGATGGCCTGAACGCCGAGCGCACCCTGATCGCCGCCGAGTGCATCGGCGACGGCTACTGGTTCATCGAAAAGGCGAAGAACTACGCCAACGAGCGCACCGTTTTCGATCGGCCGATCGGCATGAACCAGGGCGTGCAATTCCCGATCGCCGAGAGCTACATGGAAGTCGAGGCGGCCAACCTGATGCGCTACCGCGCCTGCGAACTGTTCGACGCCCACCAGCCCTGCGGCGCCGAGGCCAACATGGCCAAGTACCTGTGCGCCAAGGCCTCGTGGGAGGCAGCCAACGTCTGCCTGCAGACCCACGGCGGCTTCGGCTTCGCGGCGGAATACGACATCGAGCGCAAGTTCCGCGAGACCCGGCTGTACCAGGTGGCGCCGATCTCGACCAACCTGATTCTCTCCTACGTGGCCGAGCATGTGCTCGGCCTGCCGCGTTCCTACTAGCCATGAGCGGCGCTCCCGGCGAATTCGAGGCGCGCGCCAAACGGGCGCTGCAACGTATCGCCGGGGAAGAGGCGCGGCTGCATGCCTTCATCCGCGTCATGCCGGAGGAGGCGCTCGCCGCCGCCCGCGCCAGCGACAAGGCGCTGGACCATGGCGTGCTCGGCAGCGCGCTCAACGGGCGCATCGTCGCGGTGAAGGACAACATCGATATCGCCGGCCTGCCGACCACCGGCGGCATTGGCCACTATCGCAATGCTGTGGCGCAGATCGATGCGGCCGTGGTGACGCGCCTGAAGGCCTTGGGTGCGATCCTGATCGGCAAGACCAATCTGCACGAGGCGGCGCTCGGCGCCACCAGCGACAACCCCTGGTTCGGCCGCTGCGAAAATCCGCTGCGCGCAGGCTATACGCCGGGCGGCTCCAGCGGCGGTTCGGCGGCGGCCGTCGCCGCGGGCTTGTGCGAACTGGCGCTGGGCAGCGACACCATGGGCTCGGTGCGCATACCGGCGGCGTATTGCGGCGTGGCCGGCTTCAAGCCGAGCCGCGGGCGCTTAAGTCTGGCTGGTGTGATGCCGCTTTCGCCGACGCTGGATCACCTCGGTCTGCTTGCGCCCACGGTGACCGACGTCACCCAAGCCTGGCATGCGCTACAGGGCGAGGACAACATGCAGACCGCGCTGGGATTCAAAGGCCGGCGCATCGGCATGCTGCCCGGGCTGCTCGGCGTGGAAGTGGCCGATGGGGTGGAGCGCATGATGAATGAGGCACTCGCGTGCCTGCGCGACGCCGGTGCCGTGTTGGTCGAAGCCAGCCTGCCGTGGAATGCACCCGCCGCCCGCCGCGACGCCTTCCTGCTGTGCGAGGTCGAAGGCGAGGCAGTGCACCGCACGGCCCTGGCGAGCGACCCGGAAGGCTTTTCTTCGGCTTTGCGCAAGCTGCTGGCCTATGGCGCGCGCCAGGGCGCCGCGACCGTGGCCGAAACCCGCAAACGTCTGGGCGCCGCCGCTGATACGCTGAATAACTGCCTGCAGGGCGTGGACCTGCTGGTGCTGCCGACCTGCCCGCAGGCGGCTTTTGCCCACGGCGCGCCGGTGCCGGTCAACCAGGCCGATTTCACGGTGTTGGCCAATCTCGCCGGGGCGCCCGCCCTGAGTCTGGCCTGGGGCACGGATGCCGCCGGTTTGCCCTTTGGGTTGCAATTGATCGCCCGGCCGGGTATGGACGCCCTGTTGCTGCGCTTGGGCAGCCTGCTGGAGGCGTTGCGTCCATAAGGGTTTCCCCGAACGAACAGGCCCATGTCGCGGTATAGTGTGATGTTGGCCTGCCGATGGGCATGCCAATGGCCAATACCCTTACTGTGACGACGACTCCCGGCCGGTATTTCGCGGTCGGTTCAAGACAAACTTCGGCTTGCTCCGCACGGCCGGTTTCACCTCAGAACGATCATGCCATTTCAGCCTGCTGCCAATGCATTAAAGCGTTTCAAAGTCCTCGACCTGTCGCGCGTGCGCGCAGGCCCCACCTGCGTGCGCATGCTGGCCGATTTCGGCGCCGATGTCGTGAAGATCGAGTCGCCGCCCACTGACGATGAAGGCATGTCCGGCTCGCGCGACGGCTACGACATGCAGAACCTGCATCGCAACAAGCGCACCGTCACCCTGAACCTGAAAAAGCCCGAGGGCCAGGCGCTGTTCATGAAGCTGGTGAAGGAAGCCGACGTGGTGGTGGAGAACTTCCGCCCCGACGTGAAGTACCGCCTCGGCGTGGATTACGAGACGCTGAAAAAGGTCAACCCGCGCATCATCTTGGCCTCCATCTCCGGCTTCGGCGAGGACGGCCCCTACCGCGAGCGTCCCGGTTTCGACCAGATCGCCCAGGGCATGGGCGGGCTGATGTCGATCACCGGCCTGCCCGGCCAGGGCCCGGTGCGCGCCGGCATCGCGATTGCCGACACTTCTTCCGGCCTCTACGCGGCGCTGGGCATCATGATCGCGCTGCTGGAGCGCGAAGAGTCGGGCGAAGGCCAGTGGGTGCAGTCGAGCCTGCTGGGCGCGCAGATCGCGATCAACGACTTCCAGGCCGCGCGTTACCTGATGACCGGCGAGATTCCGCCGCAGGCCGGCAACGACCACCCGGTGACCACGCCGATGGGCGTGTTCCCGTCCTCCGACGGTTTTTTCAACATCGGCGTCTCGGGCCAGGCGATCTGGAAGCGCCTGTGCGCGGTGATCGATCGCCCGGACCTGCAGGACCACCCGGACTACGTCAACGAAAAGGCGCGGTTCAAAAACCGCCCGGCGTTGCGCGCCGAACTGGAAAAGACCTTCAAGGTCCAGAACACCGACTACTGGATCAACAGCCTGAACGAGGCCGGCGTGCCCTGCGGCCCGATCAACAACATGGCGCAGGTGTTCGCCGACCCGCAGGTGCAGCACCTGGGCGCGGCCGAGGAAGTCGAGCATCCCACGCTGGGCAAGATCAAGCTGGTGGCCCAGCCGGTGAAACTGTCGCGCACCCCGGCGGCGATCAAGCACACGCTGCGCGCGGCAGGCACGCACAATGAAGAGGTCTACGGTTCCGTCGGTGTCAGCGCCGCGGAGCTTGCAGAACTGAAAAAGAACCAGGTCATTTAATCGAGAACCAATCATGAGCGACAAGAACCAGCCCGGCAAACTCAACGTCAAGCGCGATGGCCACATCGGCATCATCGAATTCGACAACCAGCACAAGTTCAACGCCGTCAACATGGAAATGTGGCAGGACGTGGCCCGTGCCATCGGCGAATTCACCGAGGACAAGAACATCCGCGTTGTGATGCTGCAGGGCGCGGGCGAAAAGGCCTTCGTCTCCGGCGCCGACATCTCGCAGTTCGGCGAAAAGCGCGACAGCGCCGAGGCGCAGGCGACCTACAACGCCGCTGTGGAAGGCGGCTACAAGTCGGTGTTCAATTGCCCCAAGCCGACCATCGCCAAGATTCGCGGTGTGTGCATGGGCGGCGGCTTGGGTCTCGCCGGCTACTGCGATCTGCGCTTTTGCTCCGACGACGCCAAGTTCCGCATGCCGGCCGCGCGTCTGGGCCTGGGCTACGGCTTCGACGGCCTGGAGCGCTTCGCCAGCATCATCGGCCCGGCGAATACCTCGGACCTGTTTTTCAGCGCGCGTATTTTCGGTGCCGCCGACGCCCTGCAAATGGGCTTCGTCAGCAAGGTGCTGCCGGTGGCGGAGATCGAATCATTTGTCGCCGGCTATTGCAAGATGGTCACCGAGAATGCTCCGCTGACCGTTGCCGCCTCCAAGCGTACGATGATCGAAATGCGCAAGGCCCACAAGGACCGTGACCTTGAAGTCGTGGCCAAGATGGTCGCCGCCTGCTTCGACAGCGCCGACTACAAGGAAGGGCGCACCGCCTTCATGGAAAAGCGTACGCCGAATTTCCGCGGCGAATAAGCAAGAACAAGCCTGCGTTTAGGTGGGTTTTAGTTTCGGATAGCGGTAACAAGGCCGCTTCGTGATGAAGGGTCCGCGGTAGCGGACCCTTTTCATTGGCACAGCCGGTTGTAGCTACATTTCGAAAGCGTTTGCACATGCGCCAGCAAGGGTTGCATACTAGGCGCGGCCCGTTTATTGCATGGAGGAGGTGTATGAAAACTACCCTGCGTTTCCCGTTGCTTCAAGTCGCCGCTGCCGTTGCGGCCCTGTGTGTTTCCACCTTCGCCGCCGCCGTCGGCCCGCGTCCGGCGCCGCTGGCGCAGCCGGTGACGCTGACCGTCGGTTATCAGAAGGTCGGGCATCTGGCGCCGATGGCGCTGATCGCAGACGACCTGAAGAAAATGGGCGTCGAACTCAAGCTGGCAGAGTTCGTGCGCTATGCCGACGCGCGCACCGCGCTGTTGTCGAACTCGCTCGACATGGCCACCGTCGGCCCGGCCGACCTGGCCATTGCGCTGTCGCAAGGCTCGCGCAACATGGTGGGCATCATGGGCGTGGGTTCCTCGCTCAAGTACGTGATCGCGCGCAAGGGCGTGACCTTCAACTCGTGGAGCGACATCAAGGGCAAGAAGATCGGCATCGCGCCGGGCTCCGCCGTGTGGTTCCAATTGGCCGCTACGCTGACTGAAAAAGGCGTGCCTTATAACAGCTTCACCGAAGTCAAAATCCAGGGCGCGGGCGCCAACTTCGATCAGGCCTTGAAGCGTGGCGATGTCGACGGCATCGTCACCTGGGAGCCCTTCGAATCGGTACCGGTGATCGAGGGCTACGGCTATTTCGCCAAGCCGCTGGAATACAGCCAGTCGAAATCGGTCGGCGCCGAACTGGGCATGCTGGCCTCCAGCCGCGCCGCCGCGGCGAGCAAGCGCGAAGCGGTGCAGCGTTTTGTCTGGGCTTACCTGAATGCGATGGAGCAGTTGCAGGCTTCGCCGCAGAAATTCGCCGAGGCCTATGCGCAATTCACCGGTCTGCCGCTGGCCACCGCCGCCGAAGCGGCCAAGCCGATCAAGCTGGGCGGCGTGGTGGACCTGGGGCAGATCAAGCGCCAGGCCAAGGCCTTCAATGAACTGGGCGTGATCCAGAAAGACGTGTCGGGCGAGATTGCCGAGTTCTGGGACACCTCTTTCGTCAAGAATGCCGGCAGCAAGTAACCGGCAACAATTAAGCGACGACTGCATCACGCATGAGCTCCACCCTGACCGGCCAGCGCGGCAAGCGCATGGCCCTGGCTGCCTGCTTGCCGGTGCTTTTTGTTCTGACCTGGGAAGTGCTGGGGCGTTTTGACTTGTTGATCGCCGGGCTGATTCCCATGCCCAGCGCGGTGCTGCGCGCCTGGTGGGTGTGGATCGCCGGGGCCGGCGGCCTGTCGCTCAATCCCTATAGCGGCACCTGGGGCGCCAATCTCTGGTTTTCGCTGCAGCGGGTCGGCGAGGGTTACCTGCTGGCGATCGTGCTGGGCATTCCGCTGGGCGTGTTCATCGGCTGGAGCCGTCTCGCGGCGCAGGTGGTCGATCCGTCGATCCAGTGGCTGCGGCCGATTCCGATCACCGCCTGGCTGCCGTTCTCCATCGCGCTGTTCGGCATCAATGAATTCGGCGCCATCTTTCTCATCACCCTCGGCGCGTTTTATCCCATCGTGGTCAACACCACCCAGGGCGCGCGCGACGTCGATAAAAACCTGGTGCGCGCTGCGCGCATGATGGGCGCGGGCGGCTGGGCATTGCTGCGCCGGGTGATCCTGCCGGCGGCCTTGCCTTCGGTGTTTACCGGCCTGCGCATTGGCTTGGGGATAGCGTGGACGGCAGTGATCGTCGCTGAAATGGTTGCGGTGAAGTCGGGCCTCGGCTATGTGCTGTGGGACGCATACTACGTCGGCCGGATGGACGTGGTGATCGCCGATATGGTCTCCATCGGCCTGATGGGTTATATCAGCGACCGCCTGGTGGTGTTCGTCGAGAGCCGCCTGCTTACCTGGCGGCGCCTGCAAAGCTACTGATGAGTTCAAGCGCAATCGAGATTGCCGGCGTCACCAAGGTCTATCCCGGTGACAACCCGGTCACGGCACTGGAGAATATCGATCTGAGCATTGCCGACGGTGAATTCGCCGCGCTGCTCGGTCCTTCGGGCTGCGGCAAGTCCACCCTGCTCAACCTGCTCGCCGGTTTCGAGACGGTGACCTCCGGCAAGTTGCAGGTCTATGGCGCGCCGGTAACCGCGCCGGGGCCGCAGCGCGCGGTGGTGTTCCAGGAGGCTGCCTTGTTCCCTTGGCTCAATGTCTGGGAAAACGTGGTCTTCGGCCCGAAGGTCCAGGGGCTGGCGCCGGAGAAATACGAAGCGAAGGCGCGCGAAACCTTGAAGCTGGTCGGGCTGGAGAATTTCGCCAAACATCTGCCGGTGCAGCTCTCCGGCGGCATGCGCCAGCGCGTCGGCATCGCCCGCGTGCTGGTGATGGAGCCGACCCTGCTGCTGATGGACGAGCCCTTTGGCGCGCTGGACGCGCAGACGCGCCTGACCATGCAGCAACTGCTGCTGGACGTGTGGGAGGGCCTGAAGAAGACGGTGGTGTTCGTCACCCACGACATCGACGAAGCGATCCTGCTGGCCGACACCATTTACGTGATGAGCGCGCGTCCAGGGCGCATCGCCACGCGCATTCCGGTAGAGGTGCCGCGGCCGCGCAATCTCGACACGCTGACCGACGTACACTTCAATGAAATGAAAAAGCGCATCATGCACGAGATGCGCGCGGACCAACACTGAGCAGGCGCGAAGCCGCCCGCCAGCCTAAGGAGAGACTGAAATGGATCTGGGACTGAAGGGCAAGAGCGTACTCATCACCGGCGCCTCCAAGGGTATCGGCCTGGCCTGCGCCAAGGCGTTTGCGCTGGAAGGCTGCACTCTTCATCTGGCCTCTCGCGACGCTGGGCGTCTGGAAGAGGCGAAGAGCGAGATCGCGAAGATCGCCAACGTGCAGGTGATCCTGCACCCGGCTGATCTTTCCAGAGGCGAAGTGGCGAAGTCGCTGGCCGCCGCCTGCGGTCCGGTCGATGTGCTGGTGAACAACGCCGGCGCGATTCCCGGCGGCAATATCGAGGCAATCGACGAGGCGCGCTGGCGCGACTCCTGGGACCTGAAGGTGTTCGGCTATATCAACATGACGCGCGAACTGCTGCCGGCGATGATGAAGCGCGGGTCAGGAGCCATCGTCAACATCATCGGCATGGCCGGCATCAAGCCCTCGTTCGATTACATCTGCGGCGCCGCCGGCAATGCCGCGCTGATCGCCTTCACCAAGGGCATAGGCGCGGGCAGCACGGCCAAGGGCGTGCGCGTGGTCGGCATCAACCCGGCGGCAACGCGCACCGACCGCATCATTAGCCTCACCAAGGCGCGCGCCAAGACCACCCTGGGCGACGAGTCGCGCTGGGAAGAGTTGCTCTCCAACATGCCCTTCGGCCGCATCTGCGAGCCGGAAGAAATCGCCGACCTGACGGTCTACTGCGCCTCGGCCAAGGCGAGCTATCTCTCCGGCACGGTGGTCGATATCGATGGCGGCGGGCAGTTCCGATAGAAAAGTTATGCTGTTTAACAAATCGTTGTCGGGGCGCAACGCGCTGCGGCGCTGCAAATTGACAGCGGATGGGCGGTATGCAACCCTGTGCGCTATACACAGATGGCCCACGGGTTCGGGGGCGGCCTTCTGTAGATGAATACCAGGGGTTCCGCTCACGCGGGAGGAGAAGTGAAGAGGCGGCGGGCATTGGCCCGCCGCCTTTTCTATTTGTAGCGGGCGCGGCGGCAGTCGGTCGCTTATCCAGTGTGCGAATTTTCTATACACTAGGCGCCGCAACAACAACGACAAGACAAACCTCTCCGTGTTGAAAACTTTCATCGACCGCACCGTCCGTGTTTTCGAATTCGGCGTGGTGCTGGCGCTCGCCGGCATGGTGATCATGGTGTTCGGCAACGTGGTTCTGCGCTACGGCTTCGACTCCGGCATCACCGCTTCCGAGGAAGTGTCGCGCTATCTCTTCGTCTGGCTGACTTTCATGGGTGCGGTGGTGGCGATGCGCCGGCATGAGCACCTGGGCGTGGACACCCTGGTCAAGCTGCTGCCGCGCGGCGGCCGCCTGGCGCTGGCGGTGATCAGTGATCTGGCGATGCTGTATTGCTGCGGGCTGTTTTTCTGGGGCAGCCTGAAGCTCACGCAGATCAACCTCACGGCTTATGCCGCGGTGACCAAGCTGCCGCTGGCGGTGGTTTATTCGGTGGGCGTGGTCACCAGCGTGATGATCGCGCTGATGCTGCTGGAGTCGCTATATCGCGTGTTCACCGGCCAGGCCAGCGATGAGGAACTGGTGATGGTGCAGGAGAACGAGGCGCAGGCGCAGGTCGATGCGCAGATTCGTGCCGAACAGGGCGGCGGGGAGGGGCGCGCATGACCATCGCCATTTTCCTCGGTTCGCTGCTGGGCGCGATGGCCATCGGCATGCCGATCGCGTTTTCGCTGATCATCTGCGGCATTGCGCTGATGCTGCAGATGGACCTGTTCGACTCGCAACTGGTGGCACAGAAGTTCGTCGATGGCGCCGATAACTATCCGCTGCTGGCGGTGCCGTTTTTCATGCTGGCGGGCGAGTTCATGAATGCCGGCGGGCTATCGCGGCGCATTGTCACCCTGGCGATCACCCTGGTCGGCCACATCCGCGGCGGCCTGGGTTTCGTCGCCATCATCGGCGCGGTGGTCATGGCCAGCATGTCGGGCTCGGCGCTGGCCGACACTGCCGCGCTTTCCGCCATCCTGATCCCGATGATGAACAAGGGCGGCTACGAGACGCGGCGCTCCGCCGGGCTGATTGCCGCCGGCGGAGTGATAGCGCCGGTGCTGCCGCCGTCGATGGGCTTCATCATCTTCGGCGTGATCAGCGGCGTCTCCATTACCAAGCTATTTTTTGCCGGCATCGTTCCTGGTTTGATGATGGCCACCGCATTGTTCGGTACCTGGGCGGTGATGGCGCGCAAGCACACCGCGCCGCCGGCGCCGCGCGCCAGCTTGAGGCAAATCGGCCGCGCTGCGTTCGACGGCGCCTGGGCGCTGGTGATGCCGGTGATCATCGTCGGCGGCCTGAAACAGGGGGTTTTCACGCCGACCGAGGCTTCGGTGGTGGCGGCCGTGTATGCGTTGCTGGTAGGACTGTTCGTCTATCGCGAGCTGAAGTTCCGCCACCTCTATAGCTTGTTCCTGCGCGCCGGCGTGACCACATCGGTGGTGATGTTCCTGGCGGCCGCGGCGATGGTCTCGTCTTCCCTCATCACCGTGGCCGACATCCCCGGCGACGTGGTGCGCCTGCTCGAGCCCTTCATCAACAGCCCGACCATGCTGATGTTCATGATGATGCTGGTGGTGGTGGCGGTGGGCACGGCGATGGACATCCTGCCGACTATCCTGATCCTCACGCCGGTGCTGATGCCCCTGGTCAACGCCGCGCACATCGACCCGGTGTATTTCGGCGTGCTGTTCATCATGAACAACGCCATCGGGCTGATCACCCCGCCGGTGGGCACCGTGCTCAACGTCGCCTGCGGTGTGGCGAAAATCAGCATGGACGACATCATGAAGGGCATCTGGCCGTTTTTGCTGGCGGAACTGGCGGTGCTGTTCCTGCTGGTACTATTTCCCGTCCTGGTCACCGGGCCGGCCCGTTTTATCCACGGCCAATAACATTTACGCACCAGCGACGATATAAACCAAGCGGCGATATAAAAGCCGCCATCAACGAGGAGACAATCATGATGTTTCGCCGATTTAGCATTTTCCCGCTGGCAGGCCTGCTGGCGGCGCTGCTCGCCGTCAACGTCCACGCCGAAGACCTGGTCGGCAAGATCGGCCTGTCGCTCGACGGCAAGCATCCGCAGGGCATGGGCCTGCAAAAGTTCGCCGACCTGGCCAAGCAAAAGACCAGTGGCCGCGTCAGCTTCCGCCTGTTCCCCAATGGCTCGCTGGGCAACGACATCCAGATGACCACGGCCCTGCAGGCCGGCACGCTGGAAGTCACCCTGCCGGCTTCTTCTACCGTAGCCAACTTGGTGAAGGAAATCGGCCTGTTCGACCTGCCCTTCCTGTTCAACTCCCCGCAGGAAGCCGATGCGGTGCTCGACGGGCCGATCGGCCAGCGCATCCTGGCCAAGCTGCCGGAGAAGGGGCTGATCGGTCTGGCGTGGATGGAAAACGGCTACTTCACCACCACCAACAGCAAGCATCCGATCACCAAGCTGGAAGACTTCCAGGGCCTGAAGCTGCGCGCGATCCAGAACCCGATCTACGTAGACACCACCAACGCGCTGGGTGCGATTGCCACGCCGCTGCCGGTCACCGAGGTCTACACGGCGCTGGAAACCAAGGCGATCGACGGCCAGCAGACGCCGACCCTGGCGGCGATGGGCTTCAAGTTCTTCGACGTGCAAAAGTACCTGAGCCTGACCAACCACACCTACAACCCTTTCATCCTGATCATGAGCAAGAAGTTCTGGGACAAGCTCTCGCCGGCCGACCAGAAAGCGGTGCAGGCCGCCGCCAACGAGGCGCGCGACTATGAGCGCACGCAGTCGCGGGCACTGAACACCGGCGTGCTGGCCGACGTCAAGGCCAAGGGCATCGTGGTCAACGAGCTGGCCCCGGCGGAAGTCGCGCGCATGCGCGAGCGCGTCAAGCCGGTGGTGGAAAAACACGTCAAGCTGATCGGCGAGCCGCTGTACAAGGAAATGATGGCGCAACTGACCAAGATACGCGGCGGCAAGTAAGCCGTCCGAAAAGAAAAAGCCCGGCTGATGCCGGGCTTTTTCGTTGGCGCAATGCTTACTGCCCGGTGAACTTCGGCTTGCGCTTTTCGTTGAAGGCCGCAATGCCTTCCTTGCGGTCGGTAGTACCGACCATGCGCTGGTAGGCTTCGATCTCGAACAGCATGCCAGAGTCCAGGTCCATCTGCAGGCCGCGGTGGATCGAATGCTTTGCGGTGCGCACCGAGATCGGCGCATTGCCGGCGATGCGCTCGGCCACGGCGATGGTCTCGGTCATCAAGTCCTCCGGCTTGCACAGCTTGTTCACCAGGCCCCAGGTGTAGGCTTCTTCCGCCGAGAACGGCTTGGCCGCCAGGATCAGCTCCTTGGCGCGGCGCTCGCCGATGATCCGGGGAAGAAGCTGCGTGCCGCCGCCGCCCGGCATGATGCCCAGCGACACCTCAGTCAGCGCGAAGCGCGCGGTGGTGGAGGCATAGGTGAAGTCGCATTGCAGCATGATCTCCAGGCCGCCCGCGTAGGCCGCGCCGTTGACCGCTGCGATTACTGGTACCGGGCAATCCAGCACCGCCTTGAAGGCGCGCTCGAATATCTCGTGCTGCACTACCCACTGCGAATCGCTCAGCGAATTGCGCTCCTTCAGGTCTGCCCCGGCGCAAAAGGCCTTGTCGCCGGCGCCGGTGAGTACCACGCAGCGGTACTCGCGCGCGTACTCGACCAGGGACGAAAAGCAATTCTTCAGGTCATGCCCGGTCTGGGTGTTGAAGGCGTTGGCGACCTGCGGGCGGTTGATGGTGATCACCACCACGCCGTTGTCGCGGTGTTCGATGGCGAGGTTTTCGTATTCGTTTTTGAGCATGGCATTGATAAAAAGGCCGGCTAAGCCGGCCTTTCGTCGCAGTTTAGTGGGGGAAATCGTCCGGCTCCGCCAGCGATTTCCTCCATTATAGAACCAGGCAAAAGTAAGTTTTTACTTTTGCCTGAACCTACACGCTCATGCACAAGTACTTGGTGACCATGTAGTCTTCCATGCCTTGTCTCGCGCCCTCACGGCCCAGACCGGATTGCTTGACCCCGCCGAAGGGCGCGACCTCGGTGGAAATCAGCCCGGTGTTGATGCCCACCATGCCGTACTCCAGGCCCTCGGCCACTTTCCAAACGCGGGACAGGTTGGTGGAGTAGAAGTAGGCGGCCAGGCCGAACTCGGTATCGTTGGCGAGCTTCACCACTTCTGCGTCGTCCTTGAAGCGGAACAGCGGCGCGACCGGGCCGAAAGTCTCCTCGCGGAAAATCTTCATCTGCGGCGTGACATTCTTCAGCACCGTCGGCTCGTAGAAGGTGCCGCCCTGCGCCGGCTGCTTGCCGCCGATCAGTGCCGAGGCGCCGTGGGCGACCGCGTCGGCGACGTGTGATTGCACCTTTTCCAGCGCCGGCTGGTCGATCAGCGGGCCGGTGGTCACGCCCTCGCCGAAGCCATCGCCCACTTTCAGCTTGCCGACGGCCGCGACCAGCTTTTCGGCAAAGGCGTCGTACACCTTGTCCTGCACGAAAATGCGGTTGGCGCAGACGCAGGTCTGGCCGGCGTTGCGGTATTTGGAAATGATCGCGCCTTCGACAGCCTTGTCCAGATCCGCATCGTCGAACACGATGAAGGGTGCGTTGCCGCCCAGCTCCAGCGACATTTTCTTGATGGTCGAAGCGGACTGCTTCATCAGGATGCGCCCGACTTCGGTGGATCCGGTGAAGCTCACCTTGCGCACCAGCGGGTTGGTGGTGAGTTCCAGGCCGACGGCGGGGGTGTGCTCCAGGTCGGCGGTCACTACCTGCAGCACACCCTTGGGCACGCCGGCGCGGTGCGCCAGCTCGGCCATGGCGAGCGCGGAGTAGGGCGTCTGCTCGGCAGGCTTGATCACCATCGTGCAGCCGGCGGCCAGCGCCGGCGCGGCCTTGCGGGTAATCATGGCGATCGGGAAATTCCACGGCGTGATGGCCGCGCACACACCCACCGGCTCTTTCAGGCAGACGATGCGCTTGTCGGCCTGGTGGCCGGGAATCACTTCGCCATAGGCGCGCTTGCCTTCTTCGGCGAACCATTCGACGAAGGAGGCGGCGTAGGCGACTTCACCCTTGGCTTCGGCCAGGGGCTTGCCCTGTTCGGCGGTCATCAGCGCGCCGAGATCGTCCTGGTTCGCCATCAGCAGGTCGAACCATTTGTTGAGAATCGTCGCGCGTTCCTTGGCGGTCTTGGCGCGCCACGGGGCCCAGGCAGCGTCGGCTGCTTCGATCGCGCGGCGTACCTCCTTCACCGTCAGGTTCGGCACGTTGCCGAGGATCTGGCCGTTGGACGGGTTGTTGACCGAAAATACCGCGCGGTCGTCGGCGTCGACCCACTCGCCGTTGATGAAAGCCTGTTGCTTGAACAGGGAAGGGTCCTTGAGCTTCGGCATGGCGGAAACTTTTTGCAGCATGATGATGGCTCCTCAGAAATCTGATGCGGGGACAGTCATACCCGGCTATGCGCGTGCAAGGTCTTCCCTGCCGTCCCTCGAATGGGGACGATCATTGTACGCCCGGGCCCACGGTGGTTTGGTAATGCGCGACTTAAGCCTGGGGCAGACCGGGCTCGAGGTCCAGACGCGCGATCCAGTCCTGCATGCCGGCGCCGGCGGCGGGGTAACGCTGAAGCACCGCCGGGTCGTGGCCGGGAATCACGTATTGCGGCTGGTCCGCCAGCTCGCGGCAGCGGCGCCAGCCTTCGACCATGGCGCCGACGTCGAACACGATGGGAAACAGGCGCTGGTCTTCCATGTTGGCGTAGTAGTGGGTGGCGTCGGAGGCGAGCACCATCCAGCCCAACTGGGTCCAGACGCGCACGATCTGCAAGCCGTCGGTATGGCCGCCGACGTGGTGCAGGGTGATGCCGGGCGCCAGGTCGGCGTCGCCGTTGTAAAAGCGCACCCGGCCGCGGTAGACCTCGCGCACCATCGCCGTGATGTCTTCCACCTCATAGGCGGCGTTCATCACGCCGCTGCCCATGTGGCGGCCGGTGGCGTAGGCCATCTCGCGGTCCTGCAGGTGGAAGGTGGCGTTGGGGAAGAGGGCGAAGTTGCCGATGTGGTCGTAGTGCAGGTGGGTGACGACGACGTCGCTCACCTGCGCCGCGGCCACGCCCAGCGCGGCCAGGCCCTCCGAGGGGCAATGCAAAAACTGGCGCCCGCGCTTGCGGCCGATTTCGGCGGTAAAGCCGGTGTCGATCACATAGCTGCGCTCGGCATTGCGCACCAGCCAGACGAAATAGTCCATCGTGCCGCCGTCTTCATGCGGGTCGGCGCCGATAAAGTTCTCGCCGGCGTGCTTGCGCACGACGGTGGCGTAGCGGATGGCGTAGATCTCGTAGGGCTGCGGGCTCAAGGTTTGTCTCCTCCTTTTATCGGCTTTGCTACTTCACGCCCATTTGCGCGTGCGCCGCCTCTTCCCAGATTTTCACCACACCGGTGTGGTCCTCGGTGCCGCCCAACGCGGCTTCGGCCTTGTTGGAAGCCTCCACCACCGGGCGCGCGATCCAGTCCGGCGTGCCGGTGGACTCGATCACTTCGAGCGCGATGCGCAGGTCTTTCGCCATCAGCCCGAGCGAAAAGCCGGCGTTGAACTTGCGCGAGAGGATGAACTGGCCGAACTTGTTCTGCGTGCTGTTGTTCATGCCGGTGGAGGCATTGAGGATGTTCACCACCGTCTGCGGGTCGAGGCCGAATTTTTGCGCGGCGATGGTCGCTTCCGCCGCCGCCATCAGGCCGGCCGCCGAGACGTAGTTGTTCAGCGCCTTCATCGCGTGCGCGGTGCCGATGATGCCGGTGAGATGGATCGAGTTGCCGAGCTTTTCCAGCACCGGGCGCGCGGCTTCTATGTGCGCAGGGTCGCCGCCCGCCATGATGGCCAGCGTGCCGGGAATCGCGCGCTTGACGCCGCCTGAGACCGGCGCATCGATCAACGCGAAGCCGGCGCCGGCCAGGTCCTTCTCCAGCGCGCGCGTGCCCATCGGCGAGGAGGAACTCATGTCGATGATCAGCGCGCCCTTGCGCAACTTGGCAGTCAGCGCATTCGGACCGTCGAGCAACACCTTGCGCACGATGTCGCCGTTGGGCAGCATCATGATGGCGGCGACGCAGTCCGCAAGCTGGGCCACGTTTTGCGCGTGCTCGGCGTTGTGCGACTGCACCATCTGCGCATTGGTGTCGATGGCGTGGATGCGATAGCCGGCGCGCGCCAGGTTGGCCGCCATCGGCAGGCCCATCAGACCCAGGCCGACGAAGGCGATGGCGTCGCCGGGTTTTAGCGTGGCGACGGTACTCACTTCTTGTCCACCTCGGCGAACACTTCGCGGGCGATGCGCGTGGCTTCCAGGCCGGCCGGCACGCCGCAATAAATTGCCGTCTGCAGGATGATCTCGCTGATCTCTTCGCGCGAAATGCCGTTGTTCAGCGCGCCGCGCACGTGCAGCTTCAGCTCCGAGCCGCGATTGAGCGCGATCAGCATGCCGAGGTTGAGGATGGAACGCTCGCGGCGCTCCAGACCCGGGCGGCCCCACACGGCGCCCCAGCAATATTCGGTGATCAGGCTTTGCAGGTCGTGGTTGAAATCGTCCATGCTGGCCAGCGACTTGTCTACATAGGTGTCGCCTACCACCGCGCGGCGGATTTTCATGCCGGTATCGTAGATGTCCTGCCGGGTCTCTTGCATATCGCTCATGATGCTTAGTCTCCGTATGATTCTCAGTAAATGGGACGGCGGTAACGAAAAATCGGGCCGGAGCGGAAGGGTAAAAGTGTGCCCGCTCCGACGTCTCGCGCATCATAATGCCGTAGCCGTTAAACTCCGCTTATGGCCCACATTCCCCGCAAGCGCTTCGGCCAGCATTTCCTGGTCGACCAGGACGTCATCGCCGCCATTGTCGACGTCATCCACCCGCAGCCGGCCGACCTGATGGTCGAGATCGGTCCCGGCCTGGGCGCGCTCACCAAGCCGCTGCTGGCGCGCCTGGACCGCCTGCACGTGGTCGAGATCGACCGCGACGTGATCGCCCAATTGCGCCGCGATTTCAGCAACGAGCGCCTGACCATCCACGAAGGCGACGCGCTGAAGTTCGACTTCGGTGCGCTCGCCGCCGGCGATGAGCGCCCCGGCATGCGTGTGGTCGGCAACCTGCCCTACAACATCTCCACGCCGCTGCTGTTCCACCTCGCCGAATTCGCGCCGCGCATCGTCGACTGCACCTTCATGCTGCAGGCCGAGGTGGTCGAGCGCATGGTCGCCGCCCCCGGCGGCAAGGAATACGGGCGCCTCTCGGTGATGTTGCAATACCGCTTCGAGATGGAGCAGATGCTGGAAGTGCCGCCGGAGGCCTTCGATCCGCCGCCACGGGTGGATTCGGCGATTGTGCGCATGGTCCCCAAGGCCGCCGGCGCGATGAACGCGACCAGCCTCGAGCGTTTGAGCAAGCTCGTCACGCAGGCCTTCAGCCAGCGCCGCAAGGTGCTGCGCAACACCCTCAAGGGGCATGTGAGCGAAGCGCAGATGGAGGCGGCAGGCATCGACGCGCGGGCGCGCGCCGAGGAAATCCCGCTGGAGAACTACGTGCGCCTGGCCAATGCGCTGGAAGGCGGCGGGGCTGATGCGCAAGCCGCCTCGCCTGCAGCACCTTCAGCCGCCTAGTGCGACTGGATCAACTCGATCTTGTAGCCGTCCGGGTCCTGCACGAACGCGATCACCGTGTTGCCGCCCTTCACCGGCCCGGCTTCGCGCGTGACATTGCCGCCCTTGGCCTTCACCTGCTCGCAGGTTTTGTAGACGTCGTCCACCGCGAAGGCGGTATGACCGAAGGCGGTGCCGAGGTCGTACTTGTCGGTGCCGTAGTTATAGGTCAGCTCGATCACCGCCTGCTCGTCTTCCGTGCCGTATCCGACGAAGGCGAGGGTGTACTTCTGGTCCGGGCGATCGGTGGTGCGCAGGAGTTTCATCCCCATCACCTCGGTATAGAACTTCACCGAGCGGTCCATATCGCCGACGCGAAGCATCGTATGCAGCATTCTTGGCATTTCAGTCTCCTTGGGTGTGCCGGCCGACGTTGCGCGGCGGTCTTGCCTGCTCAAATTTCGGGGAGTTCCAGGGCCCGGCGCTTGATCTCGTCGCGCGCCGCCTCGTAATCCGGATACAGCTTGCCCACCGCCGCCCAGAAGCGCGGGCCGTGGTGCATGTGCTTGATGTGCGCCACTTCATGGGCGATCACGTAGTCGATCAGGCGCGGCTCGAAGTGGATCATGCGCCAGTTCAGGCTGACGCGGTACTCGCCCTCGGCCGAGCGCGCGCAGGAACCCCAGCGCGTCGCGGCCTGGCTGATGCGCAGCTCCGGCACGCCGACGCCGAAGGCGCCGCAATAGTGGGCCAGGCGCGGCAGGAACCAGTCGCGCGCTTGCGCCTTGAGCAGGTCGCGCAGCTTGGCGCGCACAGCGCCCTCGGCCTGCGGGTTGGGCACCGTGAGAATCAGCAGGTCGTCGAACTTCGCCAGGCCGGCGCGGCCAAGTGCGATCTTCAGCGGCCGGGTCACGCCCCACAGCGGCAGCGGATCGTTCAATTGCCAGGCGCGCGCCTCCATGTGCTCGGGGCGCTGCCATTCCTTCAGCTTGGCCAGCACCCAGCGCGTATTGGCGTAGATCAGCTTGTCGATTTCCGCCTGGCTGGCGCGCAAGGGCGCGGCGACGCGCAGGCCGCGCGTGTCGATGGTCAGGCCGAGGGTGCGGCGCTTGGCCGAGCGGCGGATATGGTATTCGACGACCTGATTGCCCAGCAAGATGCGCCGCGGCTCGTCAGGTGGCCCCGCGTCACGCTGGGGGGCGACAGCGCGCACGGTATCGTCGCCCTGGGGGCTGCGCAAAAACGGCAGTTCGAGTTGTAAAAAACCGAACATTCGTTGAGGGTCTAGTCCTGGGTTTAGTCGTCCAGCTGCGGTCGTTCTGCCAGGGTGTACTGATGCGGAAAGAGCCGGCGCATCTCCGCCTCGATCCACTCTTGCACCTTGGCCATTTGCTGCTCTGCCGTCATGTTATCAGGATGGATGGGAGGGCCGATGGAAACGGTGACGGTGCCCGGTGTCTTGGTCCAGCGGCCGCGCGGCCAGACGTCGCCGGCGTTGTGCGCGATCGGCACCACCGGCACCCGCGTGGCCACCGAAAGATAAGTGCCGCCGAGCTTGTAGCGCCGCTTTTGCCCCGGGTCGACCCGCGTGCCCTCGGGGAACATGATCATGTTCCAGCCGCCCGCCAGTTTCGCGCGGCCGACGTTGGTCACCTGGTCCAGCGCCGCCTTGCCCTTGGCGCGGTTGATCGGGATCATGTCGCACAGGGCGATGCCCCAGCCGAAGAACGGGATGTAATGCAGTTCGCGCTTGTACACATAGCACATGTAGGTGAAGTAGCTGCGGAACAACAGTGTCTCGTAGCGCGACTGGTGCTTGGCGAGAAAGATCACCCCGCCGTGCTTTTCGCGGTCCGGCACATGCTCCAGGCCGATCACCCTGTATTCGATGCCGCAAAACACTTTCGCGCCCCAGACGGCGATGCGCGTCCAGTAGGCAATCAACAGGTAGCGCTGCGGCATCGGCAGAAAAAACGCCAGGCCGGAAAACGTGCCCCAGGGCGCGACGGTGACGAACAGGAAGATCAGGTAGGCAATGCTGCGCAGCAGGAGCATCGGTTTTTTCTTGTGCTATTGGCAGTAGTGGGCAGCCACAGCCGCCAGATTGTCGAACACCAGGGTGCCGCGCGGCAGGCCGCCGGCGGCGAGCGTCTGCAGGCCCTTGCCGGACTTTACCAGCACGGTTTCACACTTGGCGGCGGCCGCCGCCTGCAGGTCGCGCAGCGAGTCGCCCACGGAGGGCACGCCGGTAAGTTCGCAGTCGAAACGCTTGGCGATTTCCAGCAGCATGCCGGGCTTGGGCTTGCGGCAGTCACAGCTCATGTCGGCCGTGTGCGGGCAGTAGAACACCGCGTCGATGCGCCCGCCCGCCTGCGCCACCACACGGTGCATTTTTTCGTGCATCGCGTTGAGCGTGGCCATCTCGAACAGGCCGCGGCCGATGCCCGACTGGTTGGTCGCCACCACCACCCGGTAGCCGGCGTGGTTGAACCGCGCAATCGCTTCGGCCGAACCCGGCAGCGGGCGCCACTCGGCCGCGCTCTTGACGAACATGTCGCTGTCTTCGTTGATCACGCCGTCGCGGTCGAGAATGATGAGTTTCATGATGGCATCGGCAGGAGGCTTGCGGACACCGTGCCCGCAAGGCGCATCGTAGCAGGCCGCCGCGGGTTGCGGCGGCCCGGCCTCAGGCGGCGAGCTTGGAAATGTCCGCCACCTGGTTGAACAGGTGTCCCAGCTCGGCCAGCAGGCCCAGGCGGTTGGCGCGTACCGCAGGGTCTTCGGCGTTGACCATCACCTTGTCGAAAAACAGGTCGACCGCGCCGCGCAAGCCGGCCAGGCGCTTGAGCGAGGCGGCGTAGTCGCCCTTGGCAAACGCTGCGTCGGCTTCCGGCTTGGCGGCTGCCAGCGCCACGTGCAGCGCCTTTTCCGCGTCTTCCGTCAGCAGCGCCGCGTTGACCGCGCCGGGCTTGGACTCCGACTTGCGCAGGATGTTGATCACCCGCTTGTTTGCCGCCGCCAGCGCCTCGGCCTCTGGCAGGGCGCGGAAGGCGCGCACCGCCTCGATGCGCGGGATCACCTGGTCCAGCCGCTCTGGCCGCTGCGACACCACCGCCTCGATCTCGTCGAAGCTGTAGCCGCGGTCTTTCAGGTAGCCGCGCAGGCGCTCGTAGATGAAGTCGAGAATCTTGGCGACCGCATCGGCATCGCTGGCTTTGGCGACCACGCCCTTGAACGCGGCTTCGACGATCTGCTTCAGGCTCACCGGCAACGATTTCTCGATCAGGATGCGGATCACCCCCAGCGCCGCGCGCCGCAGGGCAAACGGGTCCTTGTCGCCGGTGGGAATCAGCCCGATGGCGAAAATCCCGGCCAGCGAATCGAGCTTGTCGGCCAGCGCCGCGCAGGTGCCGGCGTTAGTCGCCGGGAGGGCGTCGCCGGCGAAGCGCGGCTGGTAATGCTCCTCGATGGCCTGCGCCACCTCGGGGTCTTCCTTGTCATGGGTGGCGTAATAGCGTCCCATGATGCCCTGCAGCTCGGGGAATTCGCCGACCATGTTGGTCACCAGGTCCGCCTTGGCCAGCAGCGCGGCGCGCTTCGCCTTGGTGGCATCGAACTTCAGGCTGTCGGCAATCGCCCCCGCCAGTTGCTCCAGGCGCTTGACCCGTTCTCCCTGGGTGCCGAGTTTGTTGTGGTACACCACGCTGCCCAGCGCGGCCAGGCGCGACTCCAGCTTTTCGCGGCGGTCGAAATCGAAAAAGAACTTGGCGTCGGACAGACGCGGGCGCACCACGCGCTGGTTGCCCTCGACGATGTTTTTCGGGTCGTCCAGCTGCATGTTGCTGACGATCAGGAAGCGGTTTTTCAGCTTGCCCGATGCATCGAACAAGGGAAAATATTTCTGGTTCAAGCGCATGGTGAGGATCAGGCACTCCTGCGGCACGGCGAGAAATTCGGCTTCGAATTCGCCCACGTACACCGCCGGGCGCTCTACCAGCGCATTCACCTCGTCGAGCAGCGCTTCCACGTCCGCGCTCTCGCCCAGGTTGGCGTCTTCCTTTTTCGCTGCCGCGTCCAGCCACGTGCGAATCGCGCTCTTGCGCTCGTCGAAGGAGGCGATCACCGCGCCTTCTTCCTGCAACTGCTGGCTGTAGCTATCGGCGGATTTGAGCGAAATGTCGGCCGCACCCTGGAAGCGATGGCCGTGGGTGATGCGGCCGGCCTTCAATCCGAGCGCCGACACCGGTATCACCTCGCTGCCGTACAGCGCCACCAGGCCGTGCGCCGGGCGCACGAACTCGATGAAAGGGTCGGTCCACGCCGCGCCGTCCGGCTGGTAGCGCATCACCTTCGGGATCGGCAGCCTGGCGATCGCCTCGGTCAGCGCGGCCTGCAAGCCCTCCTGCAGGCTGGCGCCGGGCAGGGTTTGCACCAGCCAGGCGAAGTCGCCGCTGTTTCCTTCGGGGCCCTCTTTGCGCAACGAGATATCGGCCGCAGTTGCATTTTCCTTTTCCAGGCGTTTTTGCAGCGAGGCGCTGGGCGCCCCGGCGGCGTCGAAGGCCACTTTGGCGGGCATCAGCTTCTTCTCTACCTTGCTGTCGCTGCCCTTGTCGGTCACTTCGGTGATGGCGGCGGCCAGGCGGCGCGGCGTGGCATAGATGGTCGCTGTGCTTTTGGGTGACGCGAGGCCGCGACTGGTCAGACCCTTGTGCAATTCTTCGGCGAAGGCGCGGCCCAGCCTGGCCAGCGCTTTCGGCGGCAGCTCTTCGGTAAACAGTTCAACCAGGAGGGTGGTCATTGCGCGGCCTCCCCGTTCGGACGCTTGCCCAGCATGGGGAATCCCAATCTCTCGCGCGACTCGTAATAACTTTGCGCCACTGCCCGCGCCAGGTTGCGGATGCGCCCGATGTAGGCGGCGCGCTCCGTCACCGAAATCGCGCCGCGCGCGTCCAGCAGGTTGAACGTGTGGGCGCACTTCAGCACCATTTCGTAAGCGGGTAGGGCGACTTGCGCTTCCATCAGACGCTTGGCTTCTTTTTCGTAATCGGTGAAGTGGGCGAACAGCACTTCGGTGTTCGACAACTCGAAGTTGTACTTCGATTGTTCCACTTCGTTCTGGTGGAACACGTCGCCATAGGTCAGGCGTTTGGTTTCGCCGCCCTCCTGCCACTCGGTCCACACCAGGTCGAAAACGTTTTCGACGCCCTGGAGATACATCGCCAGGCGCTCGATGCCGTAGGTGATCTCGCCGAGGATCGGCTTGCAGTCGATGCCGCCGACCTGCTGGAAGTAGGTGAACTGCGTCACTTCCATGCCGTTGAGCCACACTTCCCAGCCCAGCCCCCAGGCGCCCAGCGTAGGATTTTCCCAGTCATCCTCGACAAAGCGGATGTCGTTTTGCTTCGGGTCCAGGCCCAGGGCTTCGAGGGAGCCGATATACAGGTCGAGGATGTTCGACGGCGCGGGCTTGAGCACCACCTGGTACTGGTAATAGTGCTGCATGCGGTTCGGATTTTCGCCGTAGCGCCCGTCCTTCGGGCGGCGCGAGGGCTGCACATAGGCGGCGCGCCAGGGCTCGGGGCCGAGCGCGCGCAAAAAGGTCGCGGTATGCGAGGTGCCGGCGCCGACTTCCATGTCGTAAGGCTGCAATAGCGCGCAGCCCTGCTGGTCCCAAAACGCCTGCAGGCGCAGGATGACTTGCTGAAAAGTGAGCATTTGCGCTCTACAAAATGAAAAGGCGGGAAAGTCCGCTATTTTAACGGATGCCGGCTCCCCACAGAGGCAATTCGGGCTGGCCGCGGCCGTTGCGGCGCTTTATTTCCCGCCGCCGGCCGGCAGGTCGATGTCCAGCCAGAACTGGCGCAACTGCTTGATCGTGCTTTGCATGCCGGTTACCGACAGCGGCTTGCACAGGTAGGAATTGGCGCCCTCGTCGTGGGCGCCGACGATCTCCGCCGGGTCTTCGGAAGAGGAAAAGATCACCACCTTGATCTTCGCCGTGGCCGGATTGGCGCGGATCTCGCGCAGCGTATCGACGCCCGACTTTCCCGGCATGTGCAGGTCCATCAGCACCAGGCGCGGCTGGATGGACGTATCCCGCCCGGCATGCTTGCCGCGGGCAAACAAATAGTCCAGCGCCTCATTACCGCTGCCCACCACCACCTGCGGCACCTCGATGCCGGCGCGCCTCAGGCCCATTTGCATCAGCAGCAGTTCGTCGGCGCTGTCGTCGACCAGCAGCAGGGGGCCTTGCGCCTTGTCAGCGGCTGTCATGAGTAGGTGTGCAGTTCGAGGTCGGGCCGGCAGCGGCCATGCAGCAGGTTAAGTGGATGCTTTCAGGGCTATTGTGCACCTAACCCGGCGCTTGCGAAAGGCTGGCCGGGCTGCGCACCCGGGCGACGGCGGCATTCCAGGCGGCCAGGCGCGCTTGCGCCTCATCCCGGGGCATGCGTGGTTCGAACACCAGGTCTTTTTCCCACAAGGCGGCGATTTCCGCCTGATCCTTCCAGTAGCCGACCGCCAGCCCGGCCAGGTAGGCCGCGCCCAGGGCCGTGGTCTCCAGCACCTTCGGGCGCACCACCGGCACCCCCAGCAGGTCGGCCTGGAACTGCATCAGCAACTGGTTTGTCGCGGCGCCGCCATCGACCCGCAACTCGGTCAGCTTGATGCCGGAGTCGGCCTCCATCGCATGCAGCACCTCGGCCGACTGGAAGGCGATGGACTCGAGCGCCGCCCGTGCGATATGCGCCTTGGTCGAGCCGCGCGTCAGGCCGGAGAGCGCGCCGCGCGCCTCGGGGTCCCAGTAAGGCGCGCCCAGGCCGACGAAGGCGGGCACGAAAATTACGCCGTCGCTGCTTTCCACGCTGGCGGCCAGCGCCTCGACTTCGCTGGAGGATTTGATGATCCCCAGGCTGTCACGCAACCACTGTACCACCGCGCCGGCGACGAACACGCTGCCTTCCAGGGCATAGGCTTTTTCCGCGCCGGTGCGCGCGGCGGCGGTGGTGATCAGGCCGCTCTTCGACTCCAGGGCTTCCGAACCCGTATGCATTAGCATGAAGCAACCGGTGCCGTAGGTATTTTTCGCCAGGCCGGCGCTGGTCGCGCCCTGGCCGAACAGGGCCGCCTGCTGGTCGCCGGCGATGCCGGCGATCGGCACCGGCGCGCCGAAAATCTCGGGATGGGTCTGGCCCACTACCTCGCTCGATTTCATCACATGCGGCAAAACGGTAGGCGGCACGTTCAGCGCCAGGCACAGGGTGTCGTCCCAGTCGTCGTTGTGGATGTTGTAGAGCAGGGTGCGCGAGGCGTTGGTGACATCCGTCACGTGCAGCGCGCCGGCCGCGGCATGGCCGCCGGTGAGCTTCCAGATCAGCCAGGAATCGACGGTGCCGAAGGCCAGCTCACCCTTGTCGGCCATTTCGCGCGCGCCCTGCACGTGGTCCAGCAGCCATGAAATCTTGGTGGCGGAAAAATAGGGGTCGATCACCAGGCCGGTCTTGGCGCGGATGGCCGCTTCGCGGCCCTCGCGCTTGAGGTTTTCGCAGCGTTTGGCGGTGCGCCGGTCCTGCCAGACGATGGCATTGGCGATCGGCTTGCCACTGGGGCGGTGCCACACCATGGTGGTTTCGCGTTGGTTGGTGATGCCGATGGCGGCGACGTTTTTCGCCGACAGCCGCGCCTTGAACAGCACCTCCTGCGCCACCACCAACTGGGTCTGCCAGATTTCCTCGGGATCGTGCTCGACCCAGCCCGGCTGCGGGAAAATCTGCTTGAACTCCTTTTGCGCCATGGCGACGAGCCGCCCAGCACGGTCGAACAGGATGGCGCGCGAACTGGTGGTGCCCTGGTCGAGGGCGAGAATATGGGTGGACATGAGGTCTTTCGCGGCAGATTTGCGGCGATTCTAGCCAAGATAGCGGCGCGCGTATGCAAAGGCTTTATCGAAGTAGCCGCAAGGGTCCCGATGTTATAATCCAAACGATTGATTTTGCTGAAAATTACGCGAATCCGAACGCGTTGCGAACGCGATACGAACTCCATATTCAAAGCCCCCGACTCCGATGAACGTCTCCGACATCCGCGAAAAATTCCTTTCCTACTTCGAGTCCAAGGGGCACACCCGGGTCGCCTCTTCGTCGTTGGTGCCGGGCAATGATCCGACCCTGCTGTTCACCAACTCCGGCATGGTGCAATTCAAGGACGTATTCGTCGGCACCGACACGCGCTCCTACAAGCGCGCCACCTCCTCGCAGCGCAGCGTGCGCGCCGGCGGCAAGCACAACGACCTGGAAAACGTCGGCTACACCGCGCGCCATCACACCTTTTTCGAGATGCTGGGCAACTTCAGTTTCGGCGACTATTTCAAGCGCGACGCCATCAAGTTCGCCTGGGAGCTGCTGACCGACGTCTACAAGTTGCCCAAGGACAAGCTCTGGGTCACGGTCTACATCGACGACGATGAAGCCTTCGGCATCTGGGCCGACGAGATCGGCGTGCCCAAAGAGCGCATCGTGCGTATCGGCGACAACAAGGGCGCGAAATACGCGTCCGACAACTTCTGGCAGATGGCCGACACCGGCCCTTGCGGTCCCTGCTCGGAAATTTTCTACGACCACGGCCCCGAAGTCGCGGGCGGCCCGCCCGGCTCGCCCGATGCCGACGGCGACCGCTACATCGAAATCTGGAACCTGGTGTTCATGCAGTTCGACCGCCAGGCCAACGGCGACATGCCGCGCCTGCCCAAGCCCTGCGTCGATACCGGCATGGGCCTGGAGCGCATTGCCGCTGTGCTGCAGCACGTGCACAGCAACTACGAGATCGACCTGTTCGTCGACCTCATCAAGGCGGCTGGCCGCGAGACCGGCACCAAGGATCTTTCGCACAACTCGCTGAAGGTGATTGCCGACCACATCCGCGCCTGTTCCTTTCTGATCGTCGACGGCGTGATCCCGTCCAACGAAGGGCGCGGCTCGGTCCTGCGCCGCATCACCCGCCGCGCCCTGCGCCACGGCCACAAGCTGGGCTGCACCAAGCCCTTTTTCCACAAGCTGGTGAAAGACCTGGTGCTGCTGATGGGCACCGCCTATCCCGAACTGGCGGCTGCCGCCAAGCGTGTCGAGCAAACCTTGCTTACCGAGGAAGAGCGCTTCGCCCTGACGCTCGGCAACGGCATGAAAATCCTCGACAAGGCCCTGGCGCAAGACGGCGACATGGTCGACGGCAAGACCGTGTTCCTGCTGCACGACACCTACGGCTTCCCGGTCGACCTCACTGCCGACGTCGCGCGCGAGCGCGGCAAGACCATCGACATGGCCGGCTTTACCGACGCCATGAAAGAGCAGCAGGAAGGCGGCAAGAAGGCCGGCAATTTCAAGATGGGCCAGGGCGTGACGTATGACGGCGCCAAGACCGCCTTCAAGGGCTATGACAGCCTGGCAAGCGAGGGCGCGACAGTAGTGGCCCTGTATCGCGACGGCACGCCGGTCGATATGCTCTCCACCGGCGAGGCCGGCATCGTCGTGCTCGACCAGACGCCGTTCTACGCCGAGTCCGGCGGCCAGGTGGGCGACAAGGGCGAATTGATCGCTGCCTCCGGCAGCTTCGAAGTCTCGGATACCGAGAAAATCCAGCCCGATGTCTTCGGCCATCACGGCACGTTGAAGTCGGGCGCACTGAAGGTCGGCGATGCCGTCGAGGCCAAAGTCGATACGGTGCGACGCGCCGCCATCGCGCGCAACCACTCGGTCACCCACCTGATGCACAAGGCCTTGCGCGAAGTGCTGGGCGAGCATGTCGCCCAGCGCGGCTCGCTGGTGGACGACGAGAAGACCCGCTTCGACTTCGTGCAGAACAAGCCGCTCACCGCCGCCGAGATTCGCGAGGTCGAGGAAAAGGTGAATGCCGAAATCCTGCAGAACACTCCGACCCGCGCCCGCGTTCTGCCGATCGAGGAAGCCAAGCAGACCGGCGCGATGATGCTGTTCGGCGAAAAATACGGCGAGGAAGTGCGGGTGCTGGACATCGGCTCCTCGCGTGAACTCTGCGGCGGCACCCACGTCGGGCGCACTGGCGACATCGGCCTGTTCAAGGTGCTGTCCGAAGGCGGCGTGGCGGCAGGCATCCGCCGCGTCGAAGCCACTACCGGCACCACCGCGCTGCGCCTGGTGCTCGACCAGTCGCAGGAGTTGGGCGAAGTGGCGCGCTCCCTCAAGGTCGGGGTCCCCGATGTCGAGGGCGCCATCGCCCGCTTGCAAGAAGAAAAGCGCGCGATGGAAAAGGAACTCGCCAAGCTCAAGGGCAAGCTGGCCTCCAATCAGGGCGACGAGCTGTCCGGCCTGGCGGTGGAGATCAAGGGCGTCAAGGTGCTGGCCGCGACCCTCGAGGGCGCGGACGCAAAGGCGCTGCTCGAGACCATGGACAAGCTGAAGGACAAGCTGAAGTCCGCGGCTATCGTGCTGGCCGCCGTCAACGGCGGCAAAGTGTCGCTGATCGCCGGCGTCACCAAGGACGCCAGCGCCAAGGTGAAGGCGGGCGACCTGCTCAACTTCGTCGCGCAGCAGGTGGGCGGCAAGGGCGGCGGGCGGCCCGAAATGGCGCAGGGGTCGGGTTCCGAGCCGGACAAGCTGCCGGCCGCGCTCCAGGGGGTTCAGGCCTGGGTGCAGGAACGGCTCTGAGCCGGCGTCGCCCCCGCCGGCGCGTCCCGCGGTCTACAATGAAATCAAGCCGGGCAAGGCCGGTATAAACGAGGAGCAGGAACAATGAAAATCGCAAGCGTCGCCTTCCTGGCCCTGGTGCTCGCCGGCGGCGCGGTCTCCGCGCAGCCGGCCGCCAAGGAGCCGATCGAAACCACCACCCCGAACGGCGAGAAGATTCGCCTGTATCCCGATGGTCACTGGGAATACGTGGACCAGAAAAAGGCCGAGGTGCAGCGCACCGAGCGCGTCGCCGAGGAAAAGAAAAAGGAAGCCGTGGTGCAGGCCAAGACCGACCGCGAGAAGAACGCGCAAGGCCTCCTCGGCGCCAAGATCTACCCCGGCGATCCGGATTTCAATCGTGGCTCCCTCAACCCGAAGCTGCGTTGAGCCGATGCGTAACCTCAATCTGAAAGCAGCGGCGCTGGCCGCTCTACTGTTCGCGCACGGCGCCGGTGCCGCCGAACTGGTGGTGTTTTCCGCCGGGGCGGCGAAGTCGGCGGTGCAGCCGCTGGTGGAGAGTTTCGAGAAAGCCAGCGGCCACAAGGTCAGCGTCAGCTTCGGCACCATGGGCCTGATCCAGGAAAAGCTCGGCCGTGGCGAGCGTGCCGACGTGCTGATCGTCTCCAGCGAAGTGGCCGAAGACCTGGCGAAGCGCAAGGTGATCGTCGAGGGCAGCGCCAAGGCGCTGACCAAAGTTGGCATAGGCGTTGCTGTCAATGAAAAGACGGCCACGCTGCCCGACATCTCGACCCCCGAAGCCTTCAGGCAGACCTTGCTCAACGCCAAATCCATCGTCTACATCGACCCGGCCAAGGGTACCAGCGGCAAATACCTGGTTACCCTGTTCGACAAGCTCGGCATCACCGCCCAGGTCAACGCCAAGGCGCGCCTTGGCGAGGGCGGCTACATCGTCGAGCCGGTGGGCAAGGGCGAAGTCGAGCTGGGCCTGCACCAGATCAGCGAGATCCTGCCGGTCAAGGGCGTCAAGCTGGTCGGCCCGCTGCCCGAGGCGCTGCAAAAGTGGACGGTGTACAGCGCCGCCATCACCCCGGGCAGCGCATCGCCGGCGGTGGCGCGCGAGTTGATCACCTATTTGTCGGGACCTGCTGCCAAGCCGGTCTACGCCGCCAAGGGTTTCGCGGCCGCGGATTGACGCAGTGCCGGCCGCTCGGGGGAGGGAAATGAAAGAGCGGCCCGAGGCAGGGCTGGCGGCGCGGCACGCGCGGGGGCCGCGCCGTGGCTGAACACACCGACGACCTGCCGGTGCTGCTGCCGGGAGCACGCTTTCCGGCGCTGCTCTACCTGAGTCCGCAGCCGATTTCGCTGTCGGAACTGCAGACCGGCCGCTACATCGAGATCAACCAGGCCTGGCTGGATTTTTTCGGCTACACCCGCGAAGAGGCGATCGGCAAATCGCGCGATGAGCTGTCGATCTGGGTTTCGCGCAGCGAAGGCCTGCGCATGCGCGCCCGCCTGGAGCGCGGCGAAGGGCTGCGCAATGCCGCCGCGCAGTGCCGCAAGAAGTCGGGCGAAGTCGCTGACATCCAGTACACCTGCGACCTGGTCGATTTCGAGGGCCGGCGCTGCATGTTCGCAGCCTTCAACGACGTCACCGAGCTGACGCGCGCGCAGCGGGCGCTGCGCGTCTCGGAAGAGCGCTTCGGCAAGATCTTCGACGCCGTGCCGCAATGCGTCACCATCGCCAGCCTGCGTGGCGGCGTGTTTCTCGAGGTCAACCCGGCCTGCGAGCGGATCTACGGCTATGCCCGCGCCGAGATCGTCGGCAAGACTGTCGACGAGATCGGCCTGTGGGTCGACCTGCAGGACCGCGACGAGATCATCGGCAGCCTGGCTCCCGGCGAGGCGCGGGCGATCGAGACGCGTTTTCGCCACAAGGCCGGCCACGTGATCGAGGCGCTGTGCACCATGACGCGCAGCGAGCTCGACGGCCAGGAGGTGCTGCTGGCCGTCTCGGTGGACATCACCGACCGCAAGCGCGCCGAGCGCCTGCTGCGCGCCTCCGAAGAGCGCTTCTCGCGGATGATCGAGGCCAGCCCGCAGAGCATCACGATCACCCGCCTGTCCGACGGCACCTACCTGGACATGAACCATGCGGGCCTCTCCAGGCTGGGCTACAAGCGCGAAGAGGTGATCGGCCGCAGTTCGACCGAGCTCGGCATCTGGGTCGACCCGCGCACCCGCGACCGCCTGCGCGCGCAATTCGCCGCCGGCAACGCGGTGGCCAGCATCGAGACGCAGACCCGCCGCAAGGACGGCAGCGTCATCGACATCATTTTTTCCGCCACCGTCCTCGAACTCGACGGCGAGCGGGTGCTGCACGGCACCGCGGTGGACGTCAGCGAATTCAAGCGCATGTCGCGCCTCAAGCAGCAGTCGGAGGAGCGTTTCTCCAAGGTCTTCCGCGCCAGCATCGACCCGATCGCCATCACCACTCTGGCCGACGGCCGCTACATCGAAGTCAACGACGCCTGGTGCCGCCTGTTCGGCTTCAGTCCGGAGCAGGCGGTGGGCCGCACGGCGCAGGAACTGCACCTGTGGGCCGACCACGGCGGCCGCGTTGCTGTCCTGCGCACGCTGCAAGACAGCAGCGCGGTGCGCAACGTCGAACTGCGCATGCGCCGCAGCTCCGGCGAACTGCTCGACGTAATGATGTCGGCCGACACCCTGGAACTCGATGGCGTCGCCTGCGTCATCAGCGTTACCGTCGACTTCACAGAGAAAAAGCGCGCCGAACACCTGCGCACGCTGTCCGAAGAGCGCTTCGCCATGGTGTTTCGCGCCAGCCCCAGCCCGATCGCCATTTCCAGGCGCCGCGACGGCGTGCGGGTGGACGTCAACGACGCCTGGCTCAAGGTGTTCGGCTACAGCCGCGAAGAAGCCATCGGCCGCAGCATGGACGAGCTCGGCATGTGGGCCGAGGAAGGCGAGCGCGCGCGCATGCAGCAGGTGATCCGCGAGCAGGGCTCGCTGCGCCAGGCGCCGGCGCGGATGCGCCGCAAGTCGGGGGAGATCATCGAAGTGCTGGTGTCGCTGGAGCCGATCGAATTCGACGGCGAGCCCCACCTTGTCGCCTGCCTGGAAGACATCACCGAGCGGGTGCGCGCCGAGCGCCACATCGAATACCTGGCCACCCGCGACCACCTGACCGGCCTGCCCAACCGCCTGCTGTTTTCCGACCGCCTGCGCCAGGCGATGGCCAAGGCCGACCGCGAGAACACCCACCTGGCCTTGCTGTTCATCGACCTCGACCGCTTCAAGGACATCAACGATTCGCTCGGCCACCACGTCGGCGACCGCCTGCTGATCGAAGTCGCCGAGCGCCTGCGCGGCGCCATCCGCGCCGCCGACACCCTGGCGCGCCAGGGCGGCGACGAATTCCTGGTGCTGATCGATGGACTCGAAGAGCAGGGCGCCGCCGAGGCGGTGGCGCGCAAGCTGGTCGAGGTGGTGGCCCTGCCGCTGCGCATCGAGGGGCGGGCGCTCGCTGTGTCCTGCAGCATCGGCATCAGTGTCTTCCCGCAGGACGCCCGCAATGCCGCCGAACTGATGCGCAACGCCGACCTGGCGATGTACGGCGTGAAAGGCGCCGGCCGCAACGGCCACCGCTTTTATTCGGCCGAGATGAACACCCGGCTGACCGAGCGCCTGGACCTGGAAAACGAGCTGCGCGCGGCGCTGCAGCGCGGCGAATTCGAGCTGCACTACCAGCCCAAGGTCGACCTGCGCAGCAGCCGGGTCACCGGCTGCGAAGCCCTGCTGCGCTGGCGCCATCCGCGCCGCGACATGGTCCTGCCGGCGCAGTTCATCGGCGTGGCCGAGGAAAGCCAGCTGATCGTGCCGATCGGCGCCTGGGTGCTGCGCCGCGCCTGCCTGCAGATGCGCGAATGGCTCGATGCCGGCCTGGCGCCGGTGCCGGTGGCGGTCAACCTCTCGGTGCAGCAGTTCGACGCCGGCCTGCCCGACGCGGTGGCCGCGGTGCTGGCCGAGGCGCAACTGCCGCCCGCGCTGCTGGAAATCGAGATCACCGAGACCGGCATGATGAGCAACAGCGCCGCCCACATGGAAGTCGCGCGCCGGCTGAAAGAGCTGGGCGTGCGCATCGCGCTGGACGATTTCGGCACCGGCTACTCTTCGCTCAGCTACCTGCGGCAGATGGACATCGACGTGCTGAAGATCGACCAGTCCTTCGTCCGTGAACTCCCGGCGAATGTGGAAGACGGCACCATCATCGCGGCAATCACCGCGATGGCCGCGCAATTCGGCATCAAGGTAGTGGCCGAGGGCGTGGAAACCCAGGCCCAGGCCGACGCCCTCAAGGCAATGAACTGCGGCGAATGCCAGGGCTACCTGTTCGGCCGGCCGATGCCGGCGGCTGAATTCGGCGCGATGTTTTTGCGCCCGTTGTAAGGCGCAAACCCACCCGCCTCAGGCAGCGGAAACCCCCCAACCAGGATTCGCACTTCACCGGTGCGCCAATCCGGCCAAACCGCTAAAAGTATGCACGGGCTTGGCGCAATCCGGCCTTAGAATACACAACACCATGATGGATCTCGATTTCAGCACCCTGACCGAATATCAGCGCTACAAGCTGATGGCGAGCCTGATCGTTCCCCGGCCGATCGCCCTGGTTACCACCCTCTCGCCCAACGGCGTGGTCAATGCCGCGCCGTTTTCCATGTTCAACATGCTGGGCGAAGACCCGCCCATCGTGATGATCAGCCTCAACAAGCACAAGGAAGGCGCGCTCAAGGACACCGCCACCAACATCCTCGCCAGCGGCGAATTCTGCGTGCACCTGGCCGACGAGGCGATCGCGCGCCAGATGCACCGCTGCGGCGAAAGCGTGCCGCCGGAGGTGAGCGAGGTCGAGATGGTCGGCTTCACCACCGCACCCTCGCTGGCGATCAAGCCGCCTTACATCGTCGAGGCGCCGGTCGCCTTCGAGTGCAAGCTGTGGGAAAAGCTGGAGACCGAGAGCCGCCACATATTCATCGGCAAGATTCTCTGGCTGCACGCGCGCGACGACCTGATCGACCTTGAGAAGCATCGCGTGCATTTGCAAAACTATTTTCCGGTGGCGCGTTTCGGCGCCAGCTTTTACATCAACACCCGCGATCGCTACGCCCTCAACGACGGCCAGGCCGAGGGGCACGGGTCAACCGCGATCGACGAGATCTAAAGATCGCGAAAAAGTACAACCCTACTTTTTCGTGGGTTTGATTTGCGAAAGAAATCGCTGGCGAAGCCAGTCGATTTTTTCGGATGAACAGCGACGAGAAAACCAAAATCATCATGCAACGTTCCTTGGTCACCCACAACCGCTACAGTTATTCACCAATTCATGGTCGTGAAGATTACTCGTGGCCGGACGGCAAGCGCCTCGCGGTCTACATCGGCTTCAATATCGAGCACTTCGAATTCGGCAAGGGACTCGGCGCCAAGCTCGCACCTTCCGGCGAGCCGGACATCCTCAATTATTCGTGGCGCGACTACGGCAACCGTGTCGGCGTCTGGCGCTGCCGCGACCTGTTCGACGAGCTCAAGCTGCCGGTGGGCGTGCTGATCAACACCGCTCTCTACGATTATTGCCCCGATGTGGTCGCCTCCTTCCGCAAGGGCCAGTACGCCTGGGGCGCCGAAATCATTGGCCACGGCCACACCAATGCCGAGCGCCAAAGCGACATGAAGGAGGCCGACGAAGCCGCACTGATCGCTTCCTGCACCGAACGCGTCAAAAAGGAAGAGGGCGTGGCGCCGCGCGGCTGGCTCTCGCCCTGGATCGCCGAGACGGCGGTGACGCCCGACTTGCTGAAGGAAGCCGGCTATACCTACAACCTCAACTGGTGCCACGACGACATGCCCGGCAAGATGGCCACCCGCGCCGGCGAGCTCTGGACCATCCCCTACCCGCAGGAAATCAACGACATTCCTGCCGTCATCGGCCGCCAGTGCGGCGCCGAGGAATTCGCCGGCATGATCATCGACTGCTACGACGAGATGATGGAGCAGAGCAAAAAACAGCCCCTGGTAATGGGCATTGCCCTGCATCCGTATCTCGTCGGCCAGCCGCACCGCCTGCGGCAATTGCGCCGCGCGCTCAAGCACATCTGCGACGACGGCCGCGCCTGGTGGACCACGCCCGGCGCGATTTACGATCATGTGTCGGCGCTCTGAGTAGTTATGGACCGCCTTCTCGAAATCGGTTTTGAGCGAGCTGGCCTCTGGCTTTTGGAAGAGGGCGAGCTGAAACTAGAGCTTCAACTCTACGGTGCGCAGAAAAATATTCTCTATGCGTTCGTAACAGATGGTCAAGTTAAATACGTAGGAAAAACAATTCGAACGTTGGCGATCCGCATGGCAGGCTATCGCGTGCCAGGGTCTACTCAAGTAACAAACATAAAAAATAACGCGAACATCAAGTCGCTTCTTTCTGCGGGCGCCGCAGTCGAGATTTATGCACTACCGGATATGGGGTTCCTCCACTACGGAAAATTTCATTTGAATCTTGCGGCCGCTCTCGAAGACGACATTATTCGGGTAATTGACCCCGAGTGGAATGGTGGCAAACGAGAGACTCCGACCGAGCAGCTACCAGTCGCGCCGGCGCTGAGTTCAGCCGTAGCCGGATCGGAAGACGAACTCAAGAACAATTCTGCCGACTCTCTGCACCGAGCGGCGGTCAATTCAGCGTTCTTTTTGAGACCGACTTATGCGAAGACAGGATTTTTCAATGTCAGCGTAGATGTCGAGAGAAATTTCGGTGCTGACGGCGAAAAGATCGAAATATTTTTCGGCCAGAGCGATCGTCCAATTCTCGGTTCGATCAATCGTCGCGCGAACGCAAATGGAACACCGAGAATCATGGGAGGAGCTGGCTTGAAACGCTGGTTTGAGGAAGCAGCCCGCGTTGACCAGAAAATCATATTGGCGATCCTGACACCTCAAACCATCCGTCTTGAGGTGGCATAGTCCCGTCACCTATGCCTACCGGTTCACCAGCGCCACCCCGCAGCACGCAATCACCATTCCCACGATCATCAGCGGGTCCGGCACCACGCCGAACAGCAGCAGTTCCAGCACCACCGCGATGATCGGCGTGAGGTAGAGCAGACTCGTTACGCGAGTGGCCGCGCCGCGGCGCATCAGGGTGTGCAAGGCGTTGACGGCGAAAATCGAGCCGCCGATCACCAGGAAGACGATGGACCCGGCCATCTGCCAGGTCCAGTTGATCCGGAAGCCTTCGACCAGCCAGGCCAGCGGCGCCAGCGTGAGCACGCAAACGGAAAACTGGATCAGCGCCGCGCTGCGCAAGTCGGCGTGCGGGCAGAAGCGACGCTGGTACAGCGTGGCCACCGTAATTGCCGCCAGCGAGATACATACCGCCCCAAGCGCTGCCGCGCTGATCGCGTGCACGTCGATCTTGTGCCACACCACCAGGGTCACGCCGACCAGCCCGAGCAGCACGCCCAGCCACTGGTGCCGGCGCATCGCCTCGTGCGAAAAGCGCCACATGATCAGCGCGGTGAACAAGGGTTGCAGGGAGAGGATCAGCGCGGCCACGCCGGCCGACATATGCAAGTATTGGGCATAGTGGCTGCCGCCCAGGTTGACCGCGTGCATCAGCAGGCCCGCGACCGCGATGTGGCCGAATTCGCGCCAGCTGCGCGGCAGCGGCGGGCGCGTGGCCAGCGCCCAGAGCGAAACGCAGGCCAGGCCGAAGGTGAAACGCAGGGTCAGGAAGGTGAAGGGTGCAGCGTATTGCAGGCCGGCCTTGGTGGCGAGATAGGCGGAGCCCCAGACGATGACGAAATACCATGCGAGGAAGCTGCTGGGCAGAGCCGGAGCGGCGGGGGCGGCCGTGGCCGGGGAGGAGGTATTGTTTTGCATGGAAGCGGCGGCGCTGCGGGCGCAGGATGTCTCGCTGGGTGCGTTGCATGGCCGGGCCCGATTTTACGCCGCGCGGGCGCATACAATAACGCAAACCAGGAGCGTCCCGCGCTGCGCGCTGCCGCTCCTGCTTCCGGAGACATTCATGGCTGCCATCCTGCAATCCGCCCGCCTTCTGGCCGGCTCCATCCCCGTCAAGGGCCTGCACCACTTTGCCTGGCGCTGCCGCGACGCCGAAGAGACGCGCGCCTTTTACGAGGACCTGCTGGGCCTGCCGCTGGTGCACCTGATCCGCCTCGACCACGTGCCCTCCACCGGCGAGTTCTGCCCCTACGTGCACATCTTCTTTCAGCTGGGCGACGGCTCCTATATCGCCTTTTTCGACCTCGGCGACGACCAGGCCGCCGCGCCTTCGCCCAACACCCCGGCGTGGGTCAACCACATCGCCTTCGAAGTGCCGGCGCGCGCCGACCTTGAAGCGGCCAAGGCCAGGCTGGAGGCGGCGGGGGCGGAAGTGCTGGGCATCACCGACCACCACTTCATCAACTCGATCTACTTTTTCGACCCCAACGGCATTCGCCTGGAGCTGACCATCCGCCTCGACCCGCCGCAATACATGGCGGAAAAAAAGCAACTCGTTCACGAAGAGATTGCTGCCTGGACGCAGGAAAAGCAGCAGCGCCGCCAAAGCGGCCAGTTGCCGGCCGCCAAGCCGTAGGAGGGTGGTCGCGCCGGTAATCCGGCCCTTAAGCGACGCAACCCATGTAAGCGTCATATTTTTGCGCTAGCATGATGGTTATCGATTGACGCCCTTCGCGTGGGTGCCAGGAAGCCATCATGAAAATCTGTGTAGTCGGCGCGGGTTCCATCGGCGGTCTGATCGCGGCCTACCTGGCGCGCGCCGGCTTCGACACCAGCGTGGTGGCGCGCGGCGCCCACCTGCGGGCCATCCAGGCCCAGGGCCTGACCCTGGTGGCGCCGGACGAACGCTTCAACGTCAAGCTCAACGCTACCGATGACCCCGCCGCCCTCGGCGTGCAGGAGATCGTCTTCATCGGCCTGAAGGCACACCAGATTCCCGAAATGCTGCCGCGTCTGGCGCCGCTGGTCGGCGCGCATACGGTGGTGGTGCCGGCGATCAACGGCCTGCCCTGGTGGTATTTTTTCCGCGAAGGCGGCGCGCAGGACGGCCAGCCGATCCGCTGCCTTGACCCGCGCGGCGAAATGTTCGGCCACCTCGACCCGCACCACATCATCGGCTGCGTGGTGCATGCTGCCGCCGAGGTCAGTAGCCCCGGCGAAATCCGCAGCAACGGCCGCCGCACTTTCTATTTGGGCGAACCCGATGGTTCGCTGTCGCGGCGCCTCAATGCGCTGACCGAAGCGATGGTGCGCGGCGGCATGGAGGCGCATGTCAGCGACAACATCCGCGCCGAAATCTGGATGAAGCTGGTCGGCAACCTCACCTTCAACCCGGTGGCGGCGCTCACCCGCGCCAACCTGATCGAGATTTGCGACAACCCCGGGCTGATCGCGCAGATCCGCCGCGGCATGGAAGAGGGCAACGCGGTATCCGCCGCCTACGGCGTGCCGCAGACGGTGAGTATCGACAAGCGCCTGGAGATCGCGCGCGGCGTCGGCCCGGTGCGCTCCTCCATGCTGCAGGACCTGGAAGCGGGCCGGGCGATGGAAATCGAGCCGATCGTCGGCAGCGTGGTCGAACTGGCGCGCAACAAGGGCATTCCCACCCCGCATATCGACATGCTCTATGCGATGGTCACCGAGCTGGCGCGGCACCTACCGGGGCGTACCTAGCGAGGTTTTGCGCGACTGCAATCCGCTACACAAGTGGCGCGGATTGGCGTATGTTAGTAACCAGGGGCTAGCTTTTGACTTCGTCCCAGCGGGACGCTGCCAACGCCGTCATCGTCGCCAGATGCAGGCGCGTTCATGCATTCGTGGCGCGGCGCCTGGCGGACCGCAAGATCGCAAGGCGCATGCGCGATGCCGGATTTCGGGATCGGCCGTAATCAAAAGCAGGACTACGGATGTTGTAGCCCAGACGCATCGATGACGAAAAAAACCTGTTGTCCCCCAAGGGACTTCCTTTGGGGCGTTTACTGTTGTTCGCAAAAGCGTGCTTTGCGAATTTCGTAAAAACCTCAGGTTTTCTCAGGTTCCGGTAGCCGGCCAACACGTTTGTGTTGGCCTCGTGGACCCGGGGGCTTAGCCTGCCACCTTAAGCCCGAGCTTGTCCAGCAAGGCGCGGTCGCGCTGCGCGTCCGGGTTGCCGGTGGTCAGCAGCTTGTCGCCGTAGAAAATCGAATTGGCGCCGGCGAGAAAGCACAGGGCCTGGATCGCTTCCCCCATCTCCTGGCGCCCGGCGGAGAGCCGCACCATGGCCTTGGGCATGGTGATGCGGGCGGCGGCGATGGTGCGCACGAATTCAAACGGGTCGAGCGCCTCGGTGCCGTGCAGGGGCGTGCCCTCGACTTGCACCAGGTTGTTGATCGGCACGCTCTCCGGGTAGGGGTCGAGGTTGGCGAGTTGCGCGATCAGCCCGGCGCGCTGCAGGCGCGATTCACCCATGCCGACGATGCCGCCGCAGCACACCGAGAGGCCCGCGTGCTGCACCCGGCCCAGGGTGTCCAGCCGGTCCTGGTACTGGCGGGTGCTGATGATGTCGCCGTAGATTTCCGGCGCGGTATCGAGGTTGTGGTTGTAGAAATCCAGCCCGGCGTCCTTCAGGCGCTCGGCTTGTCCGTCCTTTAACAATCCGAGCGTGGCGCAGGTTTCCAGGCCCAGGGCTTTGACCTCGCGCACCATGCCCAGCACCGGCTCGAGGTCGCGTTCCTTCGGGCCGCGCCAGGCCGCGCCCATGCAAAACCGGGTGGCGCCGCTGGCCTTGGCGGCGCGCGCGGCGGCCACCACTTCCTCCAGCGGCAGCAGGGCCTGACTGGTGACGCCGGTGTCGTAGCGCGAGGCCTGCGGGCAGTAGCCGCAATCTTCCGGGCAGCCGCCGGTCTTGATTGACAAGAGCGTCGACAACTGCACCTGGTTTGCGGGCTGGTGTTCCCGGTGCGCGGCCATCGCCTGCGCCATCAGGTCGGCGAAAGGCAGGTCGAGCAGGGCTTCGACGGCGGCCACGCTCCAGCGCGCCTCGGGCAGCGGCGGGGCGGATTTGGCGGCGGGCGAAAAGTTGATGACGGCGGGAGCGTTCAAGGCGGGTTCCGGAGCGATTGCTTAAGCCGTAATTCTAGACCAGACGCCTGCTTTGCCTCCATGTTGCCGAAAAGCGCCGAATCTGCCGGGTCCTACAAAGAAATCAGACGGCGCCGACACCCGGCACTTGGGTCTGTCCGACAGGTGCGCGGGCCAGGTCTTCCTAGACTTGCGTCATTGAATTTTGCTGTCCCTGCTGCTTTCCAAAGGAGTCTGCCATGTTCGTTTCCCATTCCCAAATGCGCCGTCTGAGCTATATCGCCATGGTCGCCATCGGCGGCGCCCTGAGCTTCTCCGCCCTGGCCGCCGACACGGCCGCGCAGCAGAAATACAACCAGGACGTCGCCTTCTGCAAGAGCGGCCAGTCGCAACAGGACTACGCCACCTGCATGCGCGAAGCCGGCGCGGCCAAGCAGCAGGCTGGCGAGTTGCATACTGCTCCGCCCGCGGTGCAGGCGCAAAACATCGAAGACCGTTGCGGAGTCCAGCAGGGTGAAGACCGTGTCGCCTGCCAGGCGCGCATGGAAGGCCTGGGCAAGACCGAAGGCAGCGTGGCCGGCGGCGGCGTGATCCGCGAGATCACCATTGTCGAGACCACCAAGGTCGCTCCATAAGTTTGGCTGCATTTAGGGGCCCCAATAAAAAGACCCGGTCTCCTGCCCCGCAGGAGACCGGGTCTTGTGCGTGACCGGCGCGCTTAAGCAGCCAGTGGCAGGCGCGCTTTAACGGCCGCAATCGCTTTCGCCTGGGTGAAATCAGTCGTATAGCCGGCAGCGTAAATGCAGCAGGCGAACTGGTTGATCAGCGGCAGCGGCACCGCGTGCTCGCCTTCCAGGGTTTCGCGGATCCATTGCGCGGTGGTCTTGGCGTCGCTCTCTTCCGGGATGTGCGGCAGGTTTTTGATCACCCCGTGCTCGGCCTCGAACAGGATTTCGGTTTCGCCGCCGTGGAAATATTCGATCTGCGGCCGGCGCTTCGGGTTAGCGAAGGCCTCGCCCTCGGTGCCGCGCATCAGCAGCGCGCTGCCGGGCGCCTGGGCGAAGAATTCGCGCAGCTTGGTGGCGTACGCGGGATGGGTGACGCTGACCATGCGCAGCCCGCCACCGGAAGGATCGGCGGAAAACGGGTCGGCCAGCTTGGCTACGGTGTGCGCCGAGTTGCGCACGCCGAGGCGGCTTTTCAGCGCCAACAGGTTGGAGAGGCCGGGGGCGAGGGCGCCGATCGGCACAAAGGCCACGCCCTCGTTGTCCAGCGCTTCCTGTGCGCCGCGCTTGTTGGCCTGCGGCAGGATCCCGAGTTCGCGGAATACGTACGCGGCAGCCACACGGCCTTCGGACTCCAGCACGCCGTGGATCAGCACCGGGACGCCGATGCGCTTGAGCAGCATCACCAACAGCGGCATCAGGTTGGCCTGGCGGCGCGCACCGTTGTAGCTGGGGATGATCACCGGCTTCAAGCCCGCGCGCGGCGGCTTCAATTGTTCGATGCGCTCGTCCAGCGCCGCGCAAAAACCCAGCACTTCGGAGAGTGACTCGGTCTTGTAGCGCAGGGACAACAGGATGGCGCCGAGTTCCAGGTCGGGCACGCCACCGTCGAGCATGGCGCCAAACAGCTTTTTCGCTTCGTCGTACGGCAGATCGCGGGAGGCCTGTTCGCCTCTCCCGATCTCCTTGATATAGGCAGCGTAGCTCATGCACTCCCCGACAAAAATAGCGTGGAGGTCACGCAGTGCATCTTGTACCGCGACAAACAAACTTTGGGTTTGAGGTCTTGATTTTTGGTTTTCATCGTACCGTCTCCGTTGAGCGGAATCTAGGCTGCCTGTGGCAAGACCCGTGCCGAATCTCCGGTTTGGCCGCCTGGCAGGGCGATTGGTTCCGCGCGCGGCGTTCGGGCAATGATACGCTTCACCTCGGGCACGCAGGAACCGCAGGAGGTGCCGCATTTGCGTTTGGCCTGGCAGGCGGCGAAGTCCAGGCCGGCGGCGGCGTCCGCCCGGATTTCCATTTCCGCCACGTTCAGGCAATTGCAGATGATCACGCCGCGCGCGAGCGAGCCCTGGGGCGGGCTGGACACCGGCGCCAGGATCCACGGCCGCACCGCGTCGAGGCTGGCGCGCTCCAGCATCATGCCCTTGAGCCAGTCGGCGGCGGCTGTTTCGCCGGAGAGGCAGACGCTGGTCATCAGGCCGTCGTCGATGCGCGCCGCTTTTTCCACGCCGCGCCGCGCATCGACATAGCGCATCACGCGCGCCGGTTCGGTGAGGTCGAGCAGGCGGTCGAGTTGGTCCAGCACTGCATTGGGCACCGGCGCGGCGCTGTAGCCGCGCAGCACCACCAGCACCTCGTCGCGTCCGGCCAGGGCGAGAGTGGCGTAGTCGAACTCCTGTACCAGCGGCTTGAGCGCTTCGGTCAGGCGCGCCGCGTCCGCGGCATCGGCAAAGCGGCGCATCGCCACCACCCGGTGCGGCAGCCTGGCGGGCTTGACTTCGATGGCGGCGGCCTTGAGTTCAGGTTGCTTGGAGTAGGGGTCGAAGGCGGGCGAGGTGAGTGCGTTGACGCCGAGGCCGCGCATGAACTGCCCGCCCCAGTGCATCGGCATGAAGGCCTGGCCCAGGCGTACCGTGTCGCTGGCCTCTATCCGCACGAAAAAGCGGCCGCGGCGCGAACTGACTTCGGCGAGGTCGCCGGGTTTCAGCCCGCGGCGCGCCAGGTCGGCGCCGTCCATCGACAGCAGGGGTTCCTCGACGTGGCTGAACAGGCGCGCCACCAGGCCGGTGCGGCTCATGCCGTGCCACTGGTCGCGCAATCGCCCGGTGTTGAGCGCCAGCGGGTAGGCGGCGCTGACCGGCTCCTGCACCGCCGCGTGCCTGGCGGCGACAAAGCGGGCGCGGCCGTCGGGGGTGGGAAAGCGGCCGTCGGTATAAAGGCGCTTCAAGCCGGTTTGCGCGCCCTCGGGCATCGGCCATTGCTGCGGGCCGCGTGCATCGAGGATGGCATAGGAAAGGCCTGTGATGTCGAGGTCGCGGCCGCGGGTGCTTTCGCGGTGCTCGTTCCAGATCGCTTCGGGAGAGGCGTAGTCGAACAGGCGGGCGGCGAGCTCGGCGCGGCCCAGGCGCGCACCCAGGCGGCGGGCGAAGGCTATGCAGATGTCCCAGTCGTGGCGCGCCGCGCCGGGCGGCGCCAGCGCCGGTGCGATGCGGGTGATGCGGCGCTCCGAATTGGTGACGGTGCCGTGCTTTTCGCCCCAAGTGGAGGCGGGCAGCAGCACGTCGGCATAGGCCGTGGTGTCGGTGTTGTTATAGGCCTCCTGCACCACCACCATTTCGCAGATGTCCAACGCTTCGCGCACGGAATGCAGGTCGGGCATCGACTGGGCCGGGTTGGTGCAGGCGATCCACAGCGCCTTGATCTGGCCGCTTTTCACCGCGTCGAACATTTCGACGGCGGTCTTGCCCGGGGTGGCGGGCACGTCATCGACGCCCCACAGCTTGGCGACTTCGGCGCGGTGCGCCGGGTTGTTCATGTCGCGGTGCGCGGAAATCAGGTTGGCCAGGCCGCCGACTTCGCGCCCGCCCATCGCATTGGGCTGGCCGGTGAGCGAGAACGGGCCGGCGCCGGGCTTGCCGATCTGCCCGGTAGCCAGGTGCAGGTTGATCAGCGCAGCGTTGTTGTGGGTGCCGTGGGAGGACTGGTTCAGGCCCTGGCAGTAAAGCGAGAGCGCGGCCCGGCTGTGGCCGAACCACAGCGCAGCCTGGCGGATGTCCGCCTCCGGTACGCCGCAGATGCGCGCGGCGGCGGCGGGCGTCATTTCGCGCACCGCTTCCTTCAGGGCGTCGAAGCCGGCGGTGTGTTCCGCGATGTATTTCGTATCTGTCAGGCCCTCCCACAACAGCAGGTTGAGCATGCCGTTGAACAGGGCGATGTCGGTGCCGGGGAGAATCTGCAGATGCAGGTCGGCTTCGCGCGCGGTGTCGGTCTTGCGCGGGTCGACGACGATGATCTTTAAGGCGTCGCCTTTTTTCGCCTTGGCCTCCTCGATGCGCCGATACAGCACCGGATGGGCATAAGCCATGTTGGAGCCGGCGATGAACAGCACCTCGGCCAGGTCGAGGTCTTCATAACAGGACGGCGGGGCATCGGCGCCCAGGGTCTGCTTGTAGCCGGCCACCGCCGAGCTCATGCACAGGCGCGAGTTGGTGTCGACGTTGTTGGTGCCGATTAGGCCTTTGGCCAGCTTGTTGAAGACGTAGTAGTCCTCGGTGAGCAACTGGCCGGAGATGTAAAAGCCGACGGCGTCGGGGCCGTGCTGGCGGATCACCTGGGCAAACTTGTCGGCGCAGGCATCGAGCGCCGCATCCCAGGAAGCTGGCTGTCTAGGTGAGTGCTTGCTTACCCGTATCTCCGGTATCAGTGCGCGATTTTCCGGGCGGGTGCTCAGGTGCAGGGTGCTGCCCTTGGTACAAAGGCGGCCGAGGTTGGCCGGGTGTTCGGGGTCGCCGCGGACCCCGGAAATGGCTTTGCCGTCGTGCTCGATGATGACGCCGCAGCCCACGCCGCAATAGGGGCAGGTGGACTTGGTCTCGAACTTGGCCAGCGGAATGGAAGCGATCGTCATTGAAAGTTTCCTGAACAGCCTTTGCTTACGCAACTGGCATGCCAGCCGGGATGCCCGGCCCGTCACCACAAAAGGCCAAATCTTTTGTACACTCCGACACGGGCAGTCCAGTAAAGCAGCCCGCAAGAAAAAGGGAGAAGGCCGCATGTTCGCCATTGTGTATAAGGAAGACCGGGTTCCGATGTGCGCTCGCTTGAGGGAAAGCGGCCCCGACGCCGTCGTCACCTGGGACAGCGACGCGAAGGCCAAGGCCTTTCTGGAATCCAAGGGCAGCGAGTTTCTTGCCGCCTACGACATCGTCGCCATCGGTGACGACACCCTGAAGGAGATGGCCGGCGTCCTCGGGGTCAAGGAAGAAGAGATCGAACTGATCCCCTTCCCGTCCTGAAGCGGCGCTGCCGGCACGGCGCCGGGGATGGGCGCTAAAGCGGTGCAATTCATGCTGCACTGCACATCGATGGTGCGTTTGATTTTTCGCATGCGACGGCTTCGCACCCGCTCCTGCTCTGGGGCAGGCTAAGCGGACCACTGGCATACCGCTTGCAATACCCACTCCCGTAAGGTCTATGCGGGAGTGAATCATGACGCGGACTGACCTTGCCGGCAACGGCGCCGGCTTGGTGTATCTCGTGGGAGCGGGACCGGGAGATCCGGAACTGCTCACTATCAAGGCGGCACGCGCGCTCGCGCATGCCGATGTGGTGCTGATCGACGACCTGGTCAATCGCGCGGTGCTGGAACACGTGCGCTCCGATGCCAGGATCATCGAAGTCGGCAAGCGCGGCGGCTGCAAATCGACGCCGCAAGCCTTCATCCAGAAACTCATGCTCAGGCTGGCACGCGCCGGCCGCGTTGTCGCGCGCGTCAAGGGCGGCGACCCATTCATGTTCGGCCGCGGCGGCGAGGAAGTCGAAGCCCTGCGCGCGGCGCGCATTCCCTATCAGGTGATCAGCGGCATCACCGCGGGCATCGCGGTGCCCGCGGCGCTGGGCATTCCGGTCACACATCGGGCGCATGCGGTGGGCGTCACCTTCGTCACCGGGCATACCCAGGACGGCGGCGGCCCCGATTGGGGCGCGCTGGCGGCCACCGGCACCACGCTGGTGATCTATATGGGCATCGCCAACCTGCCGGCCATTTGCACTGCCTTGCTGGCGGCGGGCATGCGCGCGGAGATGCCGGCGGCGGCGATCCAATCCGGCACCCTGGCTACGCAAAAGGAGGTGCTCGCCACACTCGGCAGCTTGGCCGGCGCGGTGCAGCAGGCGCGCCTGGCGAGCCCGGCCATCGTGGTGATCGGCGAGGTCGCCGCGCTGGCGCAGGTGGCGCTTGAGCCTCTGGAGCAAACACGAGAAACACAATTGGCCGCCGCCTGAAGCCGGCCGTCATCCCATTCACTCAATATTGCAACTGGAATTGCCATGAAGAAAATGAAGCTCGTGATGGTCGGCAACGGCATGGCCGGCGTGCGCGCCCTCGAAGAATTGCTGAAGATCTCGCCCGACCTGTATGAGATCACCGTGTTCGGCGCCGAGCCGCACGCCAACTACAACCGCATCCTGCTCTCGCCGGTGCTGGCCGGCGAGATGACGATCAAGGAGATCATGCTCAACGATGTCGACTGGTACGAGGCCAACGGCATCAGGCTGCACCTGAACAAGAAGGTGGTGAAGATCGACCGGGTCAGGCGCGAGGTGGTGGCCGAGGACGGCACCGTCGAGTCCTACGACCGCCTGCTGCTGGCCACCGGCTCCAATCCCTTCATCCTGCCGGTGCCGGGCAAGGACCTGCCCGGGGTGATTTCCTATCGCGACATCGCCGATACCGACGCGATGATCGAAGCGGCGAAGACGCACAAGCACGCCATCGTCATCGGCGGCGGCCTGCTCGGGCTGGAGGCTGCCAACGGCCTGAAGCTGCGCGGCATGGAAGTGACGGTGGTGCACATCATGCCCTGGCTGATGGAGCGCCAGCTCGACCGCGTGGCCGCCGGCATGCTGCAAAAGTCCCTCGAAGACAAGGGCCTGAAGTTCGCGCTGGAAAAGCACACCGCCGAATTGGTAGCGGGACCGGACGGGCGCGTCGCCGCGATCAAGTTCAAGGACGGCAGCGAACTGCCGGCCGATCTGGTGGTGATGGCTGTCGGCATCCGCCCCAACACCGCGCTGGCCGAATCCGCCGGCATTTATGTCAATCGTGGCATCGTGGTCAACGACACGATGCAGACCTACGACCCGAAGATCTATGCCGTCGGCGAATGCGTGGCGCATCGCGGCATCGCTTATGGCTTGGTGGCGCCGCTGTTCGAGATGGCCAAGGTCTGCGCCAATCACCTGGCGCACATGGGCATCGGCCTCTACAAAGGGTCCGTCACGTCGACCAAGCTCAAGGTAACGGGCGTCGACCTGTTCTCCGCCGGCAATTTCACCGGCGGTCCGGACACCGAGGAAATTACCCTCAATGACCCTGTTGGCGGCGTCTACAAAAAGCTGGTGCTGCAAGACAACAAGATCATCGGCGGCGTGATGTACGGCGATACCGCCGACGGCTCCTGGTACTTCCAGTTGCTGAAGGACAAGCAGGACGTCCATGACATCCGCGACCACCTTATGTTCGGCCAGAACCACCTGGGCAACGTCGGCCACCAGGGGCAGAACAAGGCGGCGCAGATGGCCGATACCGCGGAGGTCTGCGGCTGCAACGGCGTATGCAAGGGCGTGATCGTAAAGGCCATCAAGGAGAAAGGACTGTTTTCGCTGGAAGACGTGCGCAAGCACACCAAGGCCTCGTCCTCCTGCGGCTCCTGCACCGGCCTGGTCGAGCAGTTGCTTGCCTCCACCGTCGGCGGCGCCTACCAGCCGGCCGACACCGCCGCCAAGCCGATGTGCGGCTGCACCGACCATACGCACGAAGAAGTGCGCGCCGCGATCCGCGCCAACAAGCTGCTGGACCACGAGGCGACCTACGGATTCCTTGAATGGCGCACCCCCAACGGTTGCGCCTCCTGCCGCCCGGCGATCAACTACTACATGCTCTCCACCTGGCCGCACGAAGCGGTGGACGACTCGCAGTCGCGCTTCATCAACGAGCGCGCCCACGCCAATATCCAGAAGGACGGCACCTACAGCGTGGTGCCGCGCATGTGGGGCGGCATCACCAATTCGCACGAGCTGCGCAAGATTGCCGACGTGGTCGACAAGTACAAGATTCCCACCGTGAAGGTAACAGGCGGGCAGCGCATCGATTTGCTGGGGGTGAAAAAGGAAGACCTGCCCGGTGTGTGGAAAGACCTCGACATGCCCTCCGGCCACGCCTACGGCAAGTCGCTGCGCACGGTGAAGACCTGCGTCGGCTCCGAGTGGTGCCGCTTCGGCACCCAGGACTCGACGCGCATGGGTATCGAGCTGGAGCACGATCTGTTCGGCATGTGGTCGCCCCACAAGGTCAAGCTCGCGGTGTCGGGCTGCCCGCGCAATTGCGCCGAGTCCGGCATCAAGGATGTCGGCGTGATCGGCGTCGACTCCGGCTGGGAGATCTACGTCGGCGGCAACGGCGGCATTCGCACCGAGGTGGCGCAATTCCTGGTCAAGGTGGCGACGCATGAGGAAGTGCTGGAATACAGCGGCGCCTTCCTGCAGCTCTACCGCGAAGAGGCGCGCTATCTCGACCGCACCATTCATTGGCTGAGCCGCGTCGGCCTGGACTACGTGAAAAAGCATGTGGTCGAGGACGCGGAAAACCGCAAGGCCCTTTACGCGCGCCTGAAGTTCGCGGTCAAGGACTATGCCGATCCCTGGCGCGAGCGCGCCGCGGGCAAGGTGGCAAAGCAAGACTTCGAAATGCTGTCGGCCTGAACGGAGCCAACCATCATGAGCACAACCGAACTTGAATTGCCTGCCGCCACCCAAATGAAAAAGATCTGCACACTCACAGAAATTCCGCGCCTGGGCGCGCGCGTGGTGAAGACCGCGGCACATGGCAACATCGCCGTTTTCCGCAATGCCGACGATGAGGTCTTTGCCCTGGAAGACAAGTGTCCGCACAAGGGTGGGCCATTGTCGCAGGGCATCGTCTACGGCAAGCGCGTCGCCTGCCCCCTGCACAACTGGAACATCGAACTGAAGGATGGTTGCGCCGTGGCGCCTGACCAGGGCTGTGTCAGATCCTTCGCGGTACAGGTGCAGGACGGCACGGTTTATCTAGACATCTGAGGCACTGGCGCCGGCGTTGTGGCTGGCCATTCCCACCACGGATGCTCCGGCGAGCGTACAGTCAAAAAGGGATTTCCCCGTAAGGCTGAATTGCCCTTTTAGTTTAAGAACTTACTTTAACTATTCAACTTTAAGTTGAATGCCGAAAGCATTGTTTATACATTGTTATATTGGATTAAGTCGTTGATTCATATGGATAAAAATAAAAAAAATGTTGGCATCGGCAAAAATCGCAGCGTAGACTGGTGCCTCGCAGCATCGATGGGCCCGGCCGCAGGGATAGCCGCCGGGGGCATCAGAGGGAAATATGCCGCAAGGGGGATGGTCCACGCAATGGCTGGCGCGTCGCTTTTTGGCGATGGGCGCGGCTGTTTGCGTCCTGCACCCGGGCTTGCTATTTGCCTCTGACGAGGCTGACGATGCTGCGGCGAGTTCCTCCGCGGCGAAAGTAGTGCTCGCCGCCGCGCCGATGAGCGCGCCCGCATCCACGTCTACTCAGCAACTGCGCCCGGTGGCACTGGTTTCGGCCGCTGCTCCCGAATCACTGCCTGCCGCGGTCGAAGCGTCAGCCGAACAGGCCGAGGCCATGGTACCCGCCGCACCTGTGCCACAAGGCAATACCGGCCTTCTCGGCCTGCATTCCGCGATCGAATTCGGCGTGCTGGCCGCCGCGCGACAGCCGGCCGGACCGGCCAACGCACCGTTCCAGGAGCAGGTCAGGCGCATCTCCGCCGGCCTGCAAAACGCCGCGCGCGGGCTTTACCCGGAGCAGCTCAAGCACATCGGCGCCTTTGATGTCTACGTCGGCAATTCGCAGGACCTGTCGACCATGTCCAGCGGCACCGGCAAGATTTCCGTCAACGCCGGCTTCTCCAGGCTCAATCCGACCGACGACTGGATGGCCTTTGTGATCGCCCGCGAAATGGGGCACGTGGTTGCGGGCCATCACGACAACAACGCCGGCGCCTCGATCGTGGTCTCGATTCTGATGAACTTCATCGTCCCCGGCAGCGGCCTGATCAAAAGCGCGATCTCCTTCGCCGGCTCGCAACTGGCTTCCGAAAGCGGCCGCGACAAGCAGACCAAGGAAGCCGACGAAGTGGCGATCAAGCTGCTGGAGGCGGCCGGCTATGCGAAGAAGTCGGTGGTGCTCAACCTGCGCCTCAACCCGCTGGGCGAGGAGGTGTCGACAACTTCCTGGGCCGGCGCCTTTCGCGTTTCTTCGGCGCGCCTGACCGGTGTTCCGCTGGCGCTGCCGGCAGTCGCGGCGGTGGCCCAGGCCCCCGCCGACCTGCCGCAAACTGCCGCCGCCATGCCGGTGGTGCTGCCGGTGATGGCACCCGCGGCGCACTGGCAGCCGGAAGAACTGGTACGTGCGCGACCCTCCGGGATGCCGGGGCCGCTGCTGCTGGGTGGCTATGAAGTGCAGGTGCGGCGCGTCGAATGAACGCATGGTGATATAAAAAGCGGGCAATAAAAAAGCGGCGCAAATGGCGCCGCTTTTTTATTACCCGCTTTTATTGTTGCCTCCCGGCCGTTATTCGCTCATGCCCATCATCTCCAGCACCGCGCGCACCAGGGGACTGTTGCGGTTGCCGAAATCGGTGCAGATGCTGAAGTGGTCGTGGCCGGGCATCGGCACATCTTCCATGAACACGCCCTTCCACTGCTGCGCCAGAAAGGCGGTCTGGCGCTTGAACTCGCTGCTCTCCTCGCCGCCCACCGAGGTGATCAGCGGTGCGTGGGTGGACGGCGGCATCAGCGCCGGGGAAAGGGCCAGCACGCGCTGCGCGTCGAGCTTCAGGTCGCCGTTGATGAAAGGGGCGTGGCGCAGCGGCTCCAGGTCGTGCAGGCCGCTCACCGCCAGCGCGCCGCGCACCACTTCCTCCGGTAGCGCGCCGTGCCAGCGCGGCCATTGCGCCGCCAGCATCATCGCCGCCAGGTGGCCGCCCGCCGAATGGCCGGCGACGTAGAGATGGTGCGGGTTCGCGCCATAGTGGCCGGCATGCAGGTAGCACCAGGTCACCGCCATCAGGGTGTCGCGCACCAGGTCTTCCAGTGGCACGCCCGGCACCAGGCGGTAGTTGATCACCGCCACCGCCGCGCCTGCATGGGTGAAGGAGGCCGCGACATACGAAAAGTCGGACTTGTCGAGCGCGCGCCAGAAGCCGCCGTGGATGAACACGAGCAGCGGCACGTCGCCGTGGGCGCCGCCCTCGACCGGGAAAAAATCCAGGTTCTGCCCTGGGGCGTCGCCGTAAGGGATGTCGAGAAAGCAGGGCTCGGAGAGCCGCACCCGTTTCGAGTCCTCGGCCCAGCGGCGGAAATGCTCGGGGTGCGAGGGCACCCGCATGCGCATGTTGTACTCGCGTTCGCAAAACTCTTCGGTGTATTCCATGCGCTCCTCCAGGAGTCGGTTGGACCGGCGACCGCTATTTTCGTTCGTTTGCGAAACGCTCAGCCGGTGGGGCCGACACCCGCCGGCTTGTCGGCATAAGGCTTCAGGCCCAGGGTTTTGACGATGGTATCGACCAGGGTCTGCTTCTTGTATGGCTTGGAGACATAGGCGTTGGCGCCCAGGGAGAGGCCCTTGAACACGTCCTGCTGGCTGGCCAGCGCGGTGAGCATGATCACCGGCACATGCTTGAGCTTGGGATGCTGGCGCATCCGCGCCAGGATGTCGAAGCCGTTGGTGCCCGGCAATTCGATGTCGAGCAGCATGCAGTCGGGCAGTGGCTGCTTGTTAAGTTCGCCGACGATTTCTTCGCGGCTGGCGGCGTGGCGCTGCTTGAAGCCGGCTTTCATGATGATGTTCTGGGCGAAGCGCGCCTGGATCTCGTCGTCCTCGATGATCAGTACGGTGATGTCGGTCCAGGCCTTGCCCAGCGTCGTCTGCGGCGCGTTGCCGGAGAGCTGCATGAACGAGCCGGTCTTGGTCAGGATGTCGTGGCCGTCGGTGGCTTCCAGGCCGAGACGCTTCTTGTCGTCGTCGGTCAGCGCCGGCGTTTCGGCCACCGGGGTGGCGAAATGCATGGTGAAGTCGAGGTCGTCGCGATCCGTCGAGCCGCGCGAGGAAACCAGCCCGGCGGTCACCAGGCGCTCCAGTACCGCCTTCAAGTCCGCCTCCGGCATGCGGATGGCGCGCTTTTTCACCAGGTCGAAATGGGTGTCGCCGGACACCAGCGCCAGCACGCGCACCAGGTCGGGCGCGATCTGGCCGGCCTGGCCGCGCATGGCGCGCTCGCCCAGTTCGGTACGGTTGTAGATGATGTCTGCCATAACGCTTGCGAAGTCCGCCTGAAGGGTAGCCGTTAGAACTGCGGAATGAAAGCCTGGTCCACCGGCACCCGGTAACCATTGGCCAGGCGGTTGGTCTTGTTGGCCAGCGCCGCCACCGCCAGCACTTCGGCCAGCATGGCATCGCTCATGCCCTGCTTGCGCGCCGAGGCGGTGTGCGAATAGGTGCAGTACTCGCAGCCGTTGGTGGCCGAGACGGCGACGTAGATCATCTCCTTGGTCAGGGCATCGAGGCTGCCCGCGGCCATCACCGCCTTGACTTCTTCCCATGTGCGCGCCAGCGTGTCCGGGTCGTGGGCCAGCACCTTCCAGAAATTGTTCACTGCCGCCACCTTGCGGGTGGCCATGATGTCGTCGTACACCGCCTTCACCGCCGGATTGGCGTCGGCATATTCGACCGGTTTGACCAGGGACACGTCGCTTCTCCGTCGCGCTTAGTTTTTCGACGCGGGCTGCGTCTGCGCCACCAGGGCGGCCTTGCGGTCGAGCAGGCGCGCAAAATTTTCCAGCGACAGCAGGTGCAGGTAGATCCGGCCCATGATGCCCTTGCGGAGCAGGTTTTTGTGCTGCCCGGCGTTGAGGAATTCCAGCTTGCTTTCGGCCACGCGATACATGCCGTTCAACTGCATCGAGGCGCCGCCGTTCAGGTTCGCCTGCATGGCGAAGGGCTCGAGCAGCCCGTAGTCGGCCACGATGCCGCACATCTCGCGCACGCGCTCGAGGTCGGCCTCGTACTCCTGCAGCAGCTTTTCGATCGTGCTCCAGCGCGGCAGCGGCTCGGTGCCATCGCCGAACATCGCCTCGCCTTCGTTGCCTTCGGCGATGCAGGCCTCTTCGACACAGATCAGGCGTTCGTTCTGCTCCACGCCGCTGACGGTGACGCGGGTCATGCAAAAGGGATAGCGCCGCACATACGCGGGCACATAGGCGCCGGGCGCCCAGCCGTCGTCGCGGGCAAACAGGTTTTCGCGGTCGGTCAGGCCGAGTACCGCCACCGGGGCGAAAGTCTTGCCCTCGTCGTTGGAGGAAAATACCAGCGGGTAGTCGCGGCAGGCGGCGGAAAATTCGGAGAAACTGACCGGCATGGCGTTAAGCCGCCGCGTGAACCCAGGCAAGGTGCCGGCCGGCGGCAGCTTGACGCGCTGGGTGCGCAGGAACGGCGCGATAGCCTGATACCCGAAAGGCGGGCTGATCTGCATGAGGTGAAACTCCGGTCTACGTGTGTATTATTTTAACGGCTAATCATAGCGCATGGCGTGGCCGCGGCGCGGGAAAAAGCACCAAAAGGGGGGCTAAATGGGGGCAGGGCCGTATCTGTGCCTGGTGCAGTGGCTGTTCGCGCTGACCTGGACGCTTTATGTGGCATTTTTGCCGCAACTGGCCGCCGGCGCCGGCATCGAGCGCAAATGGGTGATCTGGCTGCTGGTGTTCGACCAGGCCATTTTCACCCTGATGGACTTGGCCATGGGCGTGGCCGCCGACCGGGTTGCTGCCGGCATGCGCCGGCTTTCCGGGGCGATCGTGATGGTCAGCGCGGTTTCCTGCCTGGCTTTTCTGCTGCTGCCCTATTCCGCTTCGCCGGCCTTGTTGACTGGCCTGGTGGTGCTATGGGCGGTGACTTCATCGGCGCTGCGCGCGCCGCCGATGGCGTTGATCGCCAAATGCGCCCCGCCCTCCGCCGCCCCACGTCTGGCGCAGCTCTCGATGCTCGGCCTGGGAATCGCCGCGGCGTGCTCGCCGGTGCTTACCACCGCGCTGCGCGGCCTTGATCCACGCCTGCCCTTCGCGCTGGCCAGCATCGGCCTGCTGGCGGCGGTCAGCGCCTTGCACTGGTGCGAGCGTAGCCTCCAGGCCGCCACCGCGCCCGGAGGCGGCAAAGCGGATGCGAAAACGGGAGATGCGGCGCATGCCTCGGTGTGGAGCGCCCGGCTGGTCCTCGTGCTGGTCCTGCTGGCTTTCGGCCTGCAGATCCATGCCAGCATCAACTCCGCGCCGGCCTATCTGCGCCTGGCCGGCGCTGCCGGCCTGGACGGGCTGATGGCGCTGTTCTGGATTGCTTTCGGGCTGGCGATGGCGGGCTCGAGTGGGGTATCGGCACGCCTCGGCGCGCAGCGCTTGTTGCGCGGGGCTGTCGTGCTGGGCGCGGCAGCCCTGTTCGTGGTTTATGAGACCGATCAGCTCGGTCTGCTGATCACCGCGCAACTGGTGGCCGGCGCCGCCTGGGCGCTGGTGCTGGCCTGCGTGCTGCCGGCGGCGATCGCCGCCGGGCGCAGCGGAAGGGAAGGACGCAACACAGGGCTCGTGTTCAGCGTGCTCGCGCTGGCGGCCCTGATGCGCCTGGGAATGGTGGCGGGAGAACTGAACAAGACGCCAGAGGCGGCGCAATTACTGCCCTGGCTGCCGGCGGCGCTGTGGGCCGCGGCAGCGTTGCTATGCGCGCTCGGCGCCGGGC
>JAQGMJ010000078.1 GCA_028292405.1 Betaproteobacteria bacterium | reverse complement strand
TGGTCGGCCGTGGCGCGGCCGTCGGGGCTTGCTGCGGCGAGGCCGGCGGGCCGGCCGGGCGGCCGATGCTTTGCGACTGGCGACCGATTGAGCCGCCGCCGCCGAGGCGCTTGGCGTCGGCGTCGTGCATGCCCAGGCTCATGCCGAGCACTGCGGCGAACAGGATGGGAATCAGGGATTTGCGCTTCATGAGGGCCTCCTTTGTCTGGCCGGATTGAGGTCTTGCGCTGCCTGTTTGCCTCGCGAGATTCTTCATGATCCGCTGAAGCAATGAGCTTGGGTTAGGCGCAAAAGCGCGGCCGTTGGGCCGACGCACAATCAAGATGAGGCATTGCGCCCGCAAAAGCAATAGCGCGTATGCGATTTTGCACCGATAACGGGCGCAAGCGGCCATAAAGAAACCGCAAACAGGTCGGGCGGGCGCTCGCGACCCGCGCAATCAGGGCTTCGCTTAGCGCTTTTTCGCCAGCATGGTGCCATTGCAGTTTTTTGCGCCGCAGCGGCATTCCCAGATTTTCTTCAGGCGCGCGGTGTGCGCCTCTTCCAGGGTGATCAGGTAGTTGTAGGCCAGCTCTTCGCCCGCCTTGATGTTGCGGATCGCCTCGATGTAGACGCGGTCGTGTTTCGGATTCTTGTCCTCGTCCTCTTCGAGGATCGATTCGCAATTGGGGGCGCAGCTATGGTTGATCCAGCGTGCCGAATTGCCGTCCTGGTTGGCGTCGAGCACATAGTCGTCATTCAGGGTGAACAGGAAGGTATGCCCGGTCTCGGAGCCGCCGCCGTAGAGCTTGTCGGCTTGCTTGTGGGTCAGGCGCTTGCCCTTGTATTGCAGCAGGCGGGTGCCCTTCTTGATGTTGGCGATGGCGAAGACGCCGCGACCGTGGATCGGGGAATTGCGGACTTGCAGGAGCTTGCCGGGCATGGATCGGTAACGATGTAAAGAGATTCGAGGTTTAAGCAAAATTGACGCCGCATCATACCGGCGCGCGCCTTTGTGCGCCAGTCCAAACGGTATACCGGCGCGCGCCTTTGCGCCAGTCCAACGGTATACCGGCGCATGTCGGTGCGCCAGTCCGACCGCTACGGCAATGTCAGTCGTACTTGCGGATGAACTCGGCGATCTGCGGGTAAATCGTCTCGCGCCAGCGGCGGCCGGCGAAAATACCGTAGTGGCCGCACTTGGGCGCCGTGTAGTGCTGCTTGCGCGTCTTCGGGATGCCGCTGCACAGGCCGTGCGCGGCCTCGGTCTGGCCGCTGCCGGAGATGTCGTCGAGTTCGCCCTCGATGGTGAACAGCGCGGTCTTCTTGATCGCGCCGGGGTTTACCTTCTGGCGCCCCAGGCTCTCGCCGGTGACCCAGGTGCCGTTGGGCAGGGCGTGGTCCTGGAACACCATCTTGATGGTGTCGAGGTAATAGTCGGCGTCCATGTCGAGCACGGCGTTGTATTCGTCGTAGAACTGGCGGTGGTTCTCCGCCGATTCGCCGTCGCCTTCGACCAGGTGCTGGTAGAACTGCCAGTGGCTGTTGAAGTGGCGGTCCGGGTTCATCGCGACAAAGCCGGCGTGCTGCAAAAAGCCCGGGTAGACGCGGCGCATGAAGCCGGGGTAGTTGGCCGGCACGCGGTAGATCACGTTCTGCTCGAACCAGGAAAACGGCTTGGTGGTGGCGAGCGTGTTGACTTCGGTCGGGCTCTTGCGGGTGTCGATCGGGCCGCCCATCATGATCATGCTGCGCGGCGACTTCGGGTCATTGGCGGCGGCCATCAGCGAGATCGCCACCAGCGCCGGCACGGTGGGCTGGCACACCGAGATCACGTGCACGTCGGGCCCTAGCAACTGGATGAATTCGATCAGGTAGGCGACGTAGTCGTCGAGGTGAAAGCTGCCCTCGGACATCGGCACCATGCGCGCGTCGGTCCAGTCGGTGAGGTAGACGTCGTGCTCGGTGATCAGCTGGCGCACGGTGTCGCGCAGCAGGGTCGAGTGGTGGCCGGAGAGTGGGGCGCAGACCAGTACTTTGGGGGCGTTGTGGCGGCCGGCGCGGGCGAAGTGGCGCAGTTCGCAAAACGGCTTGGTCAGGGTAATTTCTTCAGTCACCTCCACCTTGCGCCCGCGTACGGTGGTCTCGGTGATACCGAAGACCGGCTTTTCGTAGTCCTTGCCCAGGCGGTGCAGCAGCTCATAGCCGGCGGAAATCTCCCGCGAAAACGGCATGTAGGAAAACGGGCTGGCCGGGTGGGAATAGAGCTGGGAAACACCCTCGGCAAAAGCCGTCACCGGGTTCAGGAAATTGCGCTGTAGTTCGTGCAGTTGGTAAAGCATGGAACCTTTTGATGCAGTGCAAAAAAGGATTGTACCCTGCTTGTCCAGCCGGACGGCGACCTCCGGCACCTGATTGGTGCCGGTTTTGCCGCTTAAGCCTGAAAGGGTGCGCCCACCTTCCCACAGGCGGGCCGGTTGGTTTAGCCGCTAGCCCGGCTGCATGCCCCGGGCGGCGATGATCTCGGCCGCTTTTGGACTGGTCAGCAGCTTGAGAATGTCGCGCGCGTCCTGCGCATGCTGGGTGTTTTTCGAGATCGCGCCGCTGAAAACAATGTTGAACTGCAATTCGGCCGGAAACGGGCCAATCAACTCAACCCCGGGCACCGAGACGATGTTGGCAATGATGCCGATGCCCAGCTCTTCCTTGCCTTCCGCGACGCGCTCGGAGACGGTGTCGGTGGGCACCAGGGTGGTTTTCGGCTTCAACGCGGCGGCGATGCCGAGTTTTTCGAAGGCACGCGCCACATGGGTGGTGCTGGCGCCTTCGGCCAGGTAGGTGATCGACTTGGCATCCAGCATGGTCTTCCTGAATGCTTCCACGGTGCTGATGTCGGGCTTGGGCGCGCCGCGCCTGACGGCCACGCCGGTGCCGGAGTGCATGATGGTGGTGCGGGTGTCGCCCACCAGGTGGCCGGTCTTCACCAGGTCGTCGGTCTGGTAGTCCACCAGCACGGCCAGGTCGAAGGCTTCGCCGGCCTCGATGCGCCGCTTCATCACCACTGCGACATCATCGATCACCACCAGTTTGTTGCCGCTGGCCTTTTCATAGTCGGGCCCCAGCACTTGCAGGGCGATCTTGGTGACGCGCGAGGCGAAAATCTTGATTTCGTGGGCGCCGGCGGCCTGGCATGCCAGAGCCAGGGCGAGTGCAGCAGTCAGGCGCGGTCCTGCTTTTTTCATTCTTTGTCTCCGATATTTTTATGTCGATGGCAACGTCAGGCGGCGCCATTGTGCATGACAAGCATAAAGCAATTCGGGTGCGCGGCAAGATACTATCGGGGCCGATAAAAATATTCGCCGGAGACAAAATGAAAACCCGCCGCCGCGCGCTTGCCGCCGCAACTCTTGCGCTGGCCTGCGCGTCCGCCTTTGCGCAAGCCGTCTACCCCGACCATGCGGTGAAAATCGTGGTGCCGATCCAGCCGGGCGGCATCATCGACGCGGTCGCCAAGCCGATCGCTGAAGAAATGAGCAAGACCACCGGGCAAAGCGTGGTGCCGGACTACCAGCCCGGCGCGCTGACCAATACGGGAACCGCTTTTGTCGCGCATGCGGCGGGCGATGGCTACACCCTGCTCGCGCATTCGCGGCAGATGGTCAACAACATGTTCATTTTCAACAAGCCCGCCTACGACGTCGAAAAGGACTTCGTGCCGGTCTCGCTCATCGCCAGGACCGGCTTTCTGGTGGCGGTGCGCCCGAAATTCGAGGTCAAGTCGGTGAAGGAGTTGATCGACATGGCCAAGGCCGCGCCGGGCAAAATCCGCTATGCCAATTCCGGCAAGGCCTCGAACCAGCAGATGTCGATGGAACTCTTCAAACTGCTGTCGAAGGCCGACATCGCACGCGTGGAATTCGACGGCGGCGGCCCGGCGCAGGACGCACTGGCCAACGGTGAGGCCGATGTCGGCATCTTCGCTACCGTGGCGGTGATGAAGATGGTACGCGAGGGCAAGATGCGCGCGCTCGCGACCACGGGGCTCAAGCGCGATCCGGCTCTGCCGGATGTGCCGACGGTGTCCGAATCCGGCCTGCCGGGCTACGAATTCATCAGCTGGGTCGGCCTGTTCGCCCCGGCGTCCACGCCGCCGGAACGCGTCGCCGCAATCAACGCCGCGGTGGTGAAGGCGGCGCGTGACCCGGAATTCGTCGCGCGCATGCAAAAGCAGGGCGCCGAAGTAGTGGCCGACAGCTCCGGGGAATACCGCGCCTTCATCAAGGCCGAACTGAAGCGCTGGGGCGAGGTGATACGCCAGGCCGGCATCAAGCCCGAATAGGCTTTGAACCGGCTGTGACCCGGGTTTGACCGGGCCACGGCTCCCGGGCGGACGCCGGCCCGGCTAGACTACAGACTGTGATTGAAGCTGCGAAGAAGCACATGAGTACCCAGCGTTTTTCCTCCGTTGCCCACTGGGGCGCCTTCACCGCCGTCGTCGAGGACGGCCGCTTCGTGCGCGCCGAACCCTTCGAGCGCGATCCCGCGCCTTCGGCGATGCTCGATGCAATGCCGGCGATGGTCTATTCCGACAAGCGGGTGATGCGCCCGGCGGTGCGCCGCGAATGGCTGGAGAAGCGAACGCGCGAACGCAGCGGCGCGCACAATGAATTCGTCGAGGTGGATTGGGGCACGGCGCTGGACCTGGCCGCCGGCGAAATCCGCCGCGTACGCGAGCAGCACGGGCCGCAAGGATTGTTCGGCGGCTCCTACGGCTGGTCTTCCGCCGGGCGGGTGAACCACGCCAAGACGCTGGTGCGGCGCTTCCTGTTTTCCGGCGGCGGCTGCGTCGACCAGATCGGCACCTATTCCTTCGGCGCCGGGCAGACCCTGCTGCCGCACATCATCGGCACGGCGGACCCGATCGGCGGCAAGGTCACTTCCTGGGCTTCCATCGTCAAGCATTGCAAGGTGTTCGTCGCCTTCGGCGGCCTGGCGCTGCGCAATGCGCAAATCACTTCGGGCGGCGGCGGTGAACATTCGTTGCCGGTATGGCTTCAGCGCTGCAAGGAGGCGGGCATCCGCTTCATCAACATCGGCCCGAACCGCAACGATTGCCCGGATTGGCTGGAGGCGCAGTGGATACCGCTTCGCCCCGGCACCGACACTGCACTGATGCTGGCTGTGGCCCACGAACTTGTCACCAGCGGTCGCCATCAGCCGGAGTACCTGGCGCGCTACACCCATGGCTACGGCCAGCTCGAAGCCTATGTGCTGGGCGCGAGCGACGGCATTGCTAAGACGCCGGAGTGGGCGTCACCGATTTGCGGCGTTCCCGCTGCCGACATCCGCGCGCTTGCCGATACGCTGGCCGGCACCTGTTCCATGCTGTCGATCGCCTGGTCGCTGCAGCGCGCACACCGCGGTGAGCAGCCTTACTGGATGTGCGTAACGCTGGCGGCCATGCTCGGGCAGATAGGGGTGCCCGGCGGCGGCGTGGCTTTCGGCCACGGCTCGTCCAACGGCGTCGGCATCCCTCGCCCGGAGGTGGGCGCGCCCGAGATGGCGCCGGGGCACAACCCGGGCGCGGCACACAACATCCCGGTGGCGCGCATGGCCGACATGCTGCTTGCGCCCGGCGAGCAATACCACTTCAACGGCAAGCTCTGCACTTATCCCGACGTGCGCCTGGTGTGCTGGGCCGGCGGCAATCCCTACCATCACCACCAGGACCTGAACCGCCTGAACCGCGCCTGGAACAAGCCGGAAACGGTGATCGTCAACGAAAGCTGGTGGACGCCGACGGCGCGGCGCGCCGACATCGTCTTTCCGGTCACCACCACGCTGGAGCGCAACGACATCGGCGCCTCCTCGCGCGACCGCTTTGTGTTCGCCATGCAGCGGGCGATCGCGCCGGTGGGCGAAGCGCGCGACGACTACGCGATTTTTCGCGCCCTGGCCGCGCGTCTCGGCCACGAGGAAGCATTCACCGAGGGGCGCGATCAGGCGCAATGGCTGCGCCACGTGTACGATCGTTATGCCTCGATTGCCGCCTCCAGGGGCTACCCGCAGCCGGATTTCGATGCCTGGTGGGCGCACGGCTACAGCGAATTGCCCGAGCCGGAAAAGGACTTCGTGCTGTTTGAGTCCTTTTATGCCGACCCGCAGGCCAACCCGCTGAAAACGCCTTCGGGCAAGATCGAGATCGGCTCCGACAAGATCGCCGCCATGGGCTATGCCGACTGCCCCGGACACCCGGTCTGGCTGGCGCCGGACGAGTGGCTCGGCAGCGCAGGCGCCGAGTATCCGCTGCACCTGATGACCATCCAGCCGCCGGACAAACTGCACAGCCAGGGAGCGTTTGCCCCCTCGGTGCAGCAGTACAAGGTGAATGGCCGCGAGGCGGTGCGCCTGAACCCGCGCGATGCAAAAGCGCGCGGCATCGCCAATGGCGACCCGGTCCGCCTGTACAACCGGCGCGGCGCCTGCCTGGGCGGCGCACTGCTCGACGAGGCGGTGCTCGAGGGCGTTGCCGTGATGGCCACCGGCGCCTGGTATGCGCCGGACGCCGATGGCCTGGACGTGAACGGCAACCCTAACGTACTGGCGGCCGACCGCGGCACCTCCAGCCTGACCCAGGGCTGCGCGGCGCTGTCGGTGCTGGTGCAGATCGAACCGGTAGCGGCCTGAGCGTTCTGGCGGCCAGCCCGAGGCATGCGCTTCAGGTAAACTACGGGAAGTCTCTCAGGGAAGGCACGTATAAAAGAGTGCCGGAGAGCAGAGGGGAGCTCCAGTGTTCCGAGAAATCACCGTCGCCAAGCAAGCGGAAGCCGGACCGAAGCGTCGCTGGTACCAGAGCGACTATTTCGACCTGTTCGTCTTCTATTATCGCCACAGCGAGCGGGCCGACGCCCATGCCGACCGCGAGTTCGTCGGCATCCAGCTATGCTACGACATCCGCCGCAACCAGCGCAGCCTGGAGTGGAAAAAGGAGTCGGGTTTTTCCCATCATCGCGTCAGCAAGGGCGGCGACACCCTGGACGACCATGGCGCCTCCGCTTCGCTGCTGGAGCAGGGCGGCGACTTCGACGCCCAGGCAGTGATCGGCCGTTTCATGCGCGAGTGTGAAGGCCTGCCGCCGCTGGTGCGCAAGCTGGTGATGGAAAAGCTCGCTGAATATGCGCGCGGCCAGGGCGGGCCGGCCGCTGCTCCCCAAGGTGGCATCGAAGCCCCGGTGCCGCAGGGCCCGGTTTCCGAGCCTCTCGACGGCTGACCTGGGAAGACAAGCCGGTAGAAGCCGTCGCGCCGCGCGAGCGGCGTAAAATGGCAGTCGATGGCGCATGCGCGAAGCATGCGTCCGCCTCCGACTCCCGCACAAGCCAATGACACAATCCAAAGACGATCCCAAGGGCCCCCAAGACAATCCCAAGGGGATCAAGCGCGGCCTCACGCAATACGGCGACGCCGGCTTTTCCCTGTTCCTGCGCAAGGCCTTCATCAAGGCGGCCGGCTATTCCGACGAGGCGCTGGACCGGCCCATCGTCGGCATCACCAACACCGGCAGCGAATTCAACCCCTGCCACGGCAACGTGCCGCAGATCATCGAGGCGGTGAAGCGCGGCGTGATGCAGGGCGGCGGCATGCCGGTGGTGTTTCCGACCATCTCGATTGCCGAGTCCTTCGCCCATCCCACCTCGATGTACCTGCGCAACCTGATGTCGATGGACACCGAGGAGATGATGCGCGCGCAGCCGGTCGACTCGGTGGTGCTGATCGGCGGCTGCGACAAGACCATTCCCGCGCAACTGATGGCGGCGGCCTCCGCCGACATTCCGTGCGTGGTGATCCCCACCGGGCCGATGATGACCGGGCACCACAAGGGTGAGCGCCTCGGCGCCTGCACCGACTGCCGGCGCTATTGGGGAAAATTCCGCGCCGGTGAAGTCGACGACAAGGAAATCTGGGAGATCAACGCCAAGCTCGCGCCCACCGTCGGCACCTGCATGGTGATGGGCACCGCCTCCACCATGGCGCTGACGACCGAGGCGATGGGCATGTCGCTCTCCGGCAGTGCGGCGATTCCAGCCGTGCACTCCGAGCGCCTGCGTTCGTCGGAGGCCACCGGCCGCGTCGCGGTGAAGCTGGCGGAACAAGAAGTAAAACCCTCAACGATCATGACGGCGAAGGCATTCTCCAACGCGCTTACGGTGCTGCATGCCATCGGCGGCTCGACCAATGCGCTGATCCACCTGACGGCGGTGGCGGCGCGCGCCGGCATCACCGTCGATCTCGAAGCCTTCGACGCGCTGGGCCGCAAGGTGCCGGTGCTGGTCGACCTGAAGCCCTCGGGCCAGTTCTACATGGAGCACCTGCACGAGGCCGGCGGGCTGAATACCGTGCTGCGCGAGCTCAAACCCTGGCTGCACCTCGATGCGCTGACCGTCGATGGCCGCACCCTGGGCGAAGTGATCGACGCCAGCGAGGCCGACCCGACGCAACACGTGGTCAAGACCGTGGCCGACCCGGTGTACCCGACCGGCGGCCTGGCGGTGCTGCGCGGTAATCTCGCGCCTCATGGGGCGCTGATCAAGCATTCATCGGCCACCCAAGCGTTGCTGCAGCACACCGGGCGCGCGGTCGTGTTCGAGTCGCTGGAAGACCTGGCCGAGCGCATTGATAGCCCCGATCTCGACGTGAAGGCGGATGACGTGCTGGTGCTGAAAAATGCCGGGCCGAAGGGCGCGCCCGGCATGCCGGAAGCGGGCTACCTGCCGATTCCTAAAAAGCTTGCCATGCAGGGCGTGAAAGACATGGTGCGGATTTCGGACGCGCGCATGAGCGGCACGGCGTTTGGCGCCATCGTGCTGCACGTCTCGCCCGAGTCGGCCACCGGCGGCCCGCTGGGCCTGGTGAAAAACGGCGACATGATCAAACTAGATACTGCCGCACGGAGGATAGACCTGCTGGTTGACGATGCCGAACTGGCGCGCCGCAAGGCCGCATGGCAGCCGCCGGAAATCATGACGGGCATGGAAAAGCAGCGTGGCTACCGCAAGCTATACCTGCAAACCGTGACGCAGGCCGAAGACGGCTGCGACTTCGACTTCATGATGCCGCAGAAAAACGGCCAGACCACGCCGATTGTCCGCTAGGGCGGGTCAAACCTCCAAAAGGCCGCGCGTTTGCGCGGCCTGTTTATTTCTGACAGCGGCGGCTGACAGTACAAGCGGCGCGCGCCTACAGACCGCCGCGCGCGGAACCAGCAACCTTGCTGCAACCGGCGGTATGGTCCGCCATGACAAGGAGCAGGACATGGACAAGGTCATCACCAGAAAAGTCGTCAGCAATGAAGAAGACGTGAACCGCGATCCGCTTAGCGGCGAAACCGGGGCACACCCGGTGGGTACCGGCGCCGGCGCGCTGGCTGCCGGCCTCGCTGGTGCCGCGCTGGGCATTCCCGGCGGTCCTGCCGGCATGCTCGTGGGCGCGGCGGTCGGCGCCATTGCCGGCGGCGCGCTCGGCCATAACGCGGCGGAGTCGCTCAATCCGACTGCCGAGGAAATCTACTGGCGCGAGTATTTCGTGCGCGAGCCGTACTACGCCAAGGACAAGAGCTACGAATACTATGCCCCCGCCTACCAGACCGGCTGGGAAGCGCGCACCGCGCACAATGGCCGTCGCTTCGACGACATCGAGCCGGAACTGAAGCAGGCCTATGAGCGCCGCAAGACTAGCGCTTCAGCCGAATGGGCCGAAGCCCGCGTCGCCGCGCGCGCCGCCTGGGATCGCGTTGACCACAACTGGCAACGCGCGAAAGTCTGACCCTTTTTGTACGGGCTTAGGCCACGCCTGCACGCACTTGCATGGCGTGGCTGATGCTATTGTGCTTGTCGATCAGGGTGCGCATGTCCAGGCCCTTGATCTGACCACCCTCAACGACCACGCGGCCGTTGATCATCGATAGCCAGGCCGAGGCCGGCGCGCAGGTGAGCAGTGCCGCCACGGGGTCGCCCAGCGCGCCCGCGTGATGCAGGCCATCGATGCGAAATGCCACCAGGTCGGCGGCCTTGCCCGCTTCCAGGCTGCCGATGTCATCGCGCTGCAGCACCTTCGCGCCACCCAGCGTCGCCAGTTCCAGCGCTTCACGTGCCGACATGCGGTCCGCGCTCGATTCGAAGCCGGGCCAGCCGACGCGCTGCAACAGCATCGCCTGGCGCGCCTCGCCCAGCATGTGGTTGCCATCGTTGCTGGCCGAGCCATCCACCCCGAGGCCGACCCGCACCCTGGCATCGACCATCGCGCGCACCGGCGCGATGCCGGAAGCCAGAATCATGTTGCTGCTTGGGCAATGGCAAATGCCGCTGCAGGTGTGGCCGAGGCGTTTCACCTCCTCGGCGTTCGGGTGCACCATGTGGGCGAACCAGACATCTTTGCCCAGCCATTCCAGCGACTCCGCGTAGTCGATCGGCCGCGCGCCGAATTTCTCCAGGCAAAAGCGGTCTTCGTCCAGAGTCTCGCACAGGTGAGTGTGCAGGCCGACGTTGCGAAAGCCGCGCGCCATGCGTGCCGACTCGCGCATCAGGTCCGCGCTCACCGAAAAGGGAGAGCAGGGCGCCAGGCCGATGCGCAGCATTGAAAACGGCTCGGGGTCGTGGAATTCCTCGATCACCCGCAGGCTGTCGTCGAGGATGTCCTGCTCATTTTCCACCAGGTTGTCCGGCGGCAGGCCGCCCTTGGACTGGCCCAGGCTCATGCTGCCGCGCGTGGGGTGAAAGCGCACCCCGAGTTCGGCGGCGGCGGCGATCTCGTCGTCCAGCCGGGCGCCGTTGGGAAACATATACAGGTGATCGGCCACCGTGGTGGCGCCGGAGAGCAGCAACTCGGCTAAGCCGACCTTGGCGGAGGTGTACACGGCTTCTCCGTTGAGGCCGCCCCAGATCGGGTAAAGCATTTTCAGCCAGTCGAACAGCTTTAAGCCGCGGCCGGTGCCGATGCTGCGCGTCAGGGTCTGGAACAGATGGTGGTGGCAGTTCACCAAGCCGGGGGTCACGACACAACCCGTCGCATCGATGGTCGCCTCCGGCGTACGCGCGGGGTCGGCGGCGATCCACTCCTGCGCCTCGATGGCCGTGCCGACGAAGGCGATGCGTTTGTCTTCGACCACCACGGCGCCGCCGCGTATTTCGCGGCGCAGCGGGTCCATGGTCACCACCACTTCGGCATTGCGGATCAAGGTTATCGCCATTGCACTTTTCTCGTCGCGCCCTACATCTGGAAATTGATGCGGAACATATTGTCTTCCGGGTCGGCCAGCACGACCTGGCAGGCATTGTAATAGCTGATGTAGGGTGCCTTCAGCAACTTGGCGCCGAGGTCCAGCGCGCGTGCGAGACGGGTATCGAGTTCTTCCCGGCTATCGACATTGCAGGTGATGTAGGTGCCGACCGGCTTGGGGATGGCGCCCTTCATCCTGCGGCCGCCGATTTCCAGCAGATCGTAGGCCTTGAAATCGTGGATGCCAAGACGGGTGCCGTAGAAATCCACCGCGCGATAGATCGGCGAGGCGACGGCGTCGATGGTCTGCACGTCGAACAGCCTGGTGTAGAACACCGCCAGCGCGTCGATATCGCGGGCGAAATAGCTGACTTCCAGTTTGACCACTATGCCGCCGCCCGCGAGATGCCGTAGGTCTCGCGGATTTTCATGCCCAGGTATTCGCCGACATTGCAGTCCGGATATTTGGCCGGATGCTCGGCGTCGCGGCAGGACTCGAAGCAGGAGACGATGGCGTCGTTGTCGCCGTCCTGAAAAAACGGGATCGAGTAGCGCGAACGCCCGGAGGTATTGCTGTTGAGCACGCGATGCATGTTCGACTTGTACATGTCGTTGGACCAGCGCTGCAGCAGGTCGCCGGTGTTGACCACGAAGGTGCCTTCGATGGGCGTGGCGCGAATCCACTCGCCGGCGGCGTTGCGCACTTCCAGGCCGCCCACCGTGTCCTGCGCCAGCAGGGTCACCAGGCCCCAGTCGGTATGCGCCCCGGCGCCCAGCTGGTTGGCGGCGGCGTCCGCCTTTTGCGGCGGGTAGTGCAGCATGCGCAAGGTGGCGATCGGCGTCTCGGTCAGGGGATGGAAGAAATTCTCGTCGATGTCCAGCGACAGCGCGATGATGGAGAGCAGCTTGCGCGACAGGTCCATCATCGCGGCGTGGTAAGCCAGGGTCTGCGCGCGAAAGCCCGGCAGGCTCGCCGGCCACTGGTTCAGGCCGTAGCGTTCCAGGCCGCGCAGCACGTAGGGGTGGTCATCCGGGAGGTCCATGCCGCACTGGAAACCTTCCTTCAGGTCGGGCGGGGTGCCGCTGTCGAGCGTCTGGCCCGACATTGGCTCGTAGCCGAAGCCGGAGCGCGAGCGGCTCAGGTTCACCAGTTCCTTCGTATCGTTCGGCAGGGCGAAGAACCCGCGTGCCGCCTCGAATTGCGCTTCGATCATTGCCGGCGCCACGCCATGTCCGGCGAGATAAAAAAAGCCGACGTCACGGCAGGCCTTGTGAATTTCCCAGGCCACTGCTTCACGTTTCGCCAGGTCGGGAGAAAAGGCGTCGGTGAAGTCGATCACCGGGATATGGTCGGCGGTTTTCGGCGGAGTATAGAAAATCATCGTGCGCTCCTTTGGCCTGGTGGAGGCAAGCCGGGAATGGGATGACGGAATCATGCAAAGCACATGCCATGGATCTGGCCGAAACAGCCGGCATCGCATCATGAATCGCACCAGAGGCGTGCGGGACGCCGCGCGTGTGCCCGCCCGCTGCGCACGCGGTGCCTCGTACCGAGCCACCGCGCGGCTATGCGGAGAGGCGTGCCGGCTCGCCGAGGATGTAGGTTCGCGCCACCAGCCGATCGTCCCCCAGCATCATCAGCACGAACAGCTTTTGCGTCATGTCCTGCGCGATGCCGTAGCGCCGTTCGATCAGGGGCGTGGCCTTGGGGTCGAGGACGATGAAGTCGGCTTCCTTGCCGGCTTCGAAATTGCCGAGTTTGTCGGCCAGGCCGAGCGAACGCGCGCCGCCCAGGGTGGCGAGGTAAAAGCCGTCCAGGCTGGTGAAGGGGCGGCGGGCCAGTTGCGCCACCTTGTAGGCTTCATGCATGGTGCGCAGCATGGAGAAGGAAGTGCCGCCGCCCACATCCGTGGCCAATCCGGCGAGGGTGCCGGAGGCATTGGCGGCGTCGAGATCGAACAGGCCGCTGCCGAGGAACAGGTTGGAGGTGGGGCAGTGGATCACCGCGGCGCCGTTCTCACCCAGAGTACGCCAATCGTCCGCGCTCAGGTGGATCGAGTGGCCGTAAAGCGAGCCGGGGCGCACCAGGCCGAATTTTTCGTAGACGCCGAGATAGCTCTTGCTCCAGGGAAAGAGCTCGGCGATCCATTTCACCTCGGCATGGTTTTCCGCCAGGTGGGTTTGCATGTGCATGCCAGCATGCTCGTCCATCAGCTTACCGGCAAGTTCGAGCTGGCGCTCGGTGGAAGTGGCGGCGAAGCGCGGCGTGATGCCGTAGAGCAGGCGGTCTTTACCGTGCCAGCGCTCGATCAGCATTTTCGAGTCGGCGTAGGACTGCTCGGCCTCGTCGCGCAGCGAGTCGGGCGCGTTGACGTCCATCATCACCTTGCCGGCGATCACGCGCATGTTGCGCTTCTGCGCGGCAGCGAAAATTGCGTCCACCGACTCCGGGTGGATGGTGGCGTAGATGGCGGCGGTGGTGGTGCCGTTGCGCTCCAGTTCGTCGAGGAAGAATTCTGCGACTGTGGCGGCATGGGCTGCGTCGCCAAAGCTGCTTTCGGTAGGGAAGGTGTAGTCGGTCAGCCAGTCGAGCAATTGCTTGCCGTGGCTGGCGATCACGTCCGTTTGCGGGTAATGCACGTGGGCGTCGATGAAGCCCGGCATGATCAGGCTGCCGCCATGGTCGACCACCGGCGTGCCCGGCGGCAGCGCCGCCAGCGCGGCGGCGGCCGGCCCGGCGCTTTCAACCTTGCCGTCGTTCACCACCAGCAGGCCGTCGTCGATCACCCGCAGCGCGCCGGCGCTGACGCGTGGGTCGTCAGTGAAATCGACCAGGGTGCCGCGATAAGCAGTGCGCGCGCTCAATCCGGTATCACTCCAAAACGCACGCCGCGGTCCGACAGGTAACGGCGATAGGCTTGCGACATGCGGTCGCAGCGCATCGGCATTTCGGCGCCGGCGGCCAGGGGCAGGCGCTTGGGCACCTGGTTCTCCAGGATAGGCACGTCGCCGGCAAATATCCTTTCCTGGAAGGCGCGCAGATCGGCTTCTGACTGCTCGAAGTTGGTCACCGCCAGCACCAGCCAGACCCGGCTTCTTTCCTCTTCCAGCGGCTGTACATGCAGGCTGATGGCTTCCCAGAAATCCTGCTGGGCCTCCGGGGCCTTGGTCAGGATGGCGGTGAAGGGGCGCACCACGCGGTAGGTGTATTCGACCTCGCTGCCGCCGTGCGCCAGGCTGTTGGTTTGCGGCTGCCAGAAAAAGCATTCGGTGGCGCGTATGCCCTTGTCGCCGGCGGTATCGACCCAGGCCGTATCGACCTTGTAGTCGCGCACCGCCGTCTTCGACGGGTCGCCGAGGATACCGGTGTGCACATAGGGAAAGTGCGCCATGTCGAGAAAGTTCTCGATGATGCGCGGCGCGCTGGTGGCCACTTCATACGGCCCGCACAGCACCTTGCGCAGGCCGGGTTCGGCGTATTCTGGGAAGGGCAGCACGTCGGCGGCGGGGGTACCCAGGCACACCCAGACCATGCCGTATTGCTCCTTTGCCTTGAAGGTGCGGGCGCAGGTGGCGGCGCTGGGCGTATGGTCGGGCAGGGCGGGGATTTTGGTGCACTGGCCGCCGGGCGTGAAATGCCAGGCGTGATACGCGCACACCACTTCGCCGTTCTCGATGCGGCCGATGGAAAAGCGCGTGCCGCGATGCGGGCAGCGATCTTCCCAGGCGTGAACCGCGCCGTCCGTATCGCGGAACAGCGCCAGGTCCTGGCCGAGCAAGGTGGCGGGCACGATCTTGTCGGCGAGCACCTCGCGTGCGTCTGCGACCGGATGCCAGTCGTTGAGGACCGCCAGATTGGTGGTAGGAGTGACGGTAGAAGTGACGGTAGAAGCGCTCATGCCGCCACCCCCTCGATGCGCGCCAGCCATTGCTTTTTCGCCGGCTCGGGCAGGAAGGAGGCAGTGATCGAATTGGCGGCCAGAGTCTTCAACTCGGCGGACGTCAGCTTCAGGCCCTCCGCCATCGCCATGAAGTTGTCCTGCATGTAGCCGCCGAAATAGGCGGGGTCGTCCGAGTTGACGGTGACCATCAGGCCCAGGTCCATCAGGCGCTTCAGGTTGTGGTCGGAAGCCTTCTTGAACACCGCCAGTTTGACGTTGGACAGCGGGCAGACGGTGAGCGGCATTTGCATCTTCGCCAGGCGCTTGCACAGCGCGGGGTCGGCTTCGCTCCTCACGCCATGGTCGATGCGCTCGGTCTTCAGCAGGTCCAGCGCCTCGGTGACGTAGGCGGGCGGCCCTTCCTCGCCTGCATGGGCGACCACGCGCAGGCCCAGCTCGCGGGCGCGGGCGAACACGCGCTCGAACTTGGCGGGCGGGTGGCCGACCTCGGAGGAGTCCAGGCCGACGCCGATGAACAGGCGGCGGTAGGGCATCGCCAACTCCAGGGTCTTGAACGCTTCTTCCTCGCTCAGGTGGCGCAGGAAGCAGAGGATCAGCTCGCTGGTGATGCCGAAGGCGCGCTTGCCCTCGGCCATGCCGTCGGTCAGGCCCTGGATCACCGTGCCGGTCGAAATGCCGCGCGCGGTATGGGTCTGCGGGTCGAAAAATATTTCGCTGTGCACCACGCCGTCGGCGTGCGCGCGCTTGAGATAGGCGAACATCAGGTCGCGGAAGTCGCTGCGCTCGACGAGCACGGCGGCGCCGGCGTAATAGATGTCGAGGAATTCCTGCAGGTTGTGGAATTCGTAGGCGCGGCGCACCGCTTCCACGTCTGCATAGGGGAGCTTGATGCCGTGTTTCGCTGCCAGGGAAAACATCAGCTCCGGTTCAAGGGAGCCTTCGATATGGATGTGCAGCTCCGCCTTCGGCAGGCGGCGGATGTAGTCGGCGATGTCGGTTGCCATGATGAACCTCTAAGCGTGCGGCCTTGTGGAAGCTGGGGTGACCGCTGAACAGCTTGGCAAAACGCCTGGCGTCCGGAAAAAACGCCTGTCTGACGCAAGCAAGGCCCGCCTGAGCGGGCCTTGCCGTTACCGCAAGTATGCCGGATTACTTGGCGCCCGGCACGGCGCCTTCGACACCTTCGACGTACCAGTTGATGCCGTCGATTTCCTTGTCGGTCAGGGTCTTGCCGGCAGGCACCTTGTCCTTGCCGTCCTGGCCCTTGATCGGGCCGGCGAAGACGTTGAACTTGCCGGAAGCGATGTCCGCCTTCTTGGCGGCGGCCATCTTGGCGGCGGCCGGCGGCACCAGCGAGCTGACCGAGACCAGGTCGTTCATGCCGTCCTTGATGCCGCCCCAGACCGCCTTGGTCATCGGCTTGCCGGAGACGGCAGCCTCGGCCACGGAGGTGTAGTAGGGGCCCCAGACTTCGATGCACGAAGCCAGGTGCGCCTTCGGGGCGTACTGGGTCATGTCGGAGTCCCAGCCGAAGGCCAGCACGCCCTTGTCCTGTGCCGTTTGCAGCACGGCGGAGGAGTCGGTGTTCTGCAGCAGCACGTCGGCGCCCTGGCCGATCAGCGCTTCGGCGGCCTGGCGTTCCTTCGACGGGTCGAACCAGCTGGAGATCCACACCACCTTGGTGGTGATCTTCGGGTTCACGCTGCGCGCGCCCATGGTGTAGGCGTTGATGTTACGCACCACCTCGGGAATCGGGAAGGAGGCGACGAAGCCCAGCACGCCCTTCTTGCTCACGTGCCCGGCGATCACGCCCGCCAGATACGCCGGCTCATACATGCGCGAGTTGTAAATCGCCACGTTGGCGGCGTCCTTGAAGCCGGTGGCGTGATAGAAATTGACCTTGGGGAAGGACTTGGCGACCTTCAGGGTCGAGTCCATGTAGCCGAAGGAAGTGGTGAAAATGATCTTGTTGCCCTTGGTGGCCAGGTCGCGGATGACGCGCTCGGCATCCGCGCTTTCCGGCACGTTTTCGACGATGGTGGTCGAGATCTTGGCGCCCATCTTTGCCTCGGCGGCCTTGCGGCCGAGGTCGTGGGCGTAGGTCCAGCCGCCGTCACCCACCGGGCCCAGGTAGACCCAGGCCATCTTGACCGGATCGGCGGCGTCGGCGGCCAGGCTGCCGCTCAGGGCGGCAACGGCGGCAACGGCCAGTAGTTTTTTGAACAGTTTCATTGCGGATCTCCTCATTGGAAAAAGACTGCTGCTAAAACAAAACATCCCCAACCCTTGTCAGGCTGTTCCCAACTCCTAGCGGATTACATGCCAAAAAAGGATTGCCCGAGTGAGGTCGGCGCGTTGCGGCGCAAGGCGCGCTGGTCGCGCGAAATCACCGCCAGCACCACCACCGTGGCGATATAGGGTAGGGAAGCCAGCGCGAAGGCCGAAACCTGCACCCCCACGGCCTGCAGATACAGGCCAAAGGCCGTGACGCCGCCGAACAGCAGGGCGCCCAGCATCAGGCGCACCGGGCGCCAGCTGGCGAACACCACCAGCGCCAGGGCGATCCAGCCGTTGCCCGAGGTCAGGCCTTCCTGCCACATCTTGAACTGCGCCACCGCGTAATAGCAGCCCGCGAGACCCGCCATCAGGCCGCCGAACAGGGTCGCCAGGTAGCGGATGCGGATTACCTGCAGGCCGAGCGACTGCGCCACCACCGGCGATTCGCCGACCGAGCGCAAGATCAGGCCCGACTTGGTGCGGTACAAAAACCAGGTGGTGGCCGCCGTCAGGATGACGGCGAGGTAGCCCAGCGCATTCATCGAAAACAGGGCCGGGCCGACGATCGGCAGCTTGGAAAGCAGGGGAATCGGCAGTTCGCTGAAGGAAACCTTGGCCGGGTTGCCCACATAGCCGCGCCCGAGAAAGGCTGACACCCCGCTGCCCAAAATGGCCAGCGCCAGCCCGGCGGCCACCTGGCTCGCCTGCAAGGTCAGGGTGACGAAGGCGAACATCAGCGCGGCGACCATGCCGGCGCAGCAGGCGGCCAGAGTCGCCAGCACCAGCCCGCCGCCGCTGGCGACGACGATGAAGGCGGTGACCCCGCCCATCAGCATCATCCCCTCGACGCCCAGGTTGAGCACACCGGAGCGCTCGGTGACCAGCTCGCCGAGCGCGGCCAGCAGCAGAGGAATCGCCGCGGCAACCGCGCTGGCGAAAAGAGGGGTGAGGGAGTCGATGTTCATGGCGGTGATCTCCCTATTTTATTTCCACGGCGGCGGTAGCGGCCGGGCGGCGCCGCTCGAGGCGGTAATTCACCAGCACGTCGCAGCCCAGCAGCAGCATCAGCAACAGGCCCTGGAATACCAGGCTGATCGCCTTGGGCAACTGCAGGGAGATTTGCACCGCTTCGCCGCCGAGGTACACCAGTGCCATCAGCAGCGAGGCCAGGGCGATGCCGAAGGGATGCAATCGCCCGAGGGTGGCGACGATGATGGCGGTAAAGCCGTAACCCGGGGTCCAGCGGTCGTTCAGCTGGCCCAGCGGGCCGGCGACTTCCATCACCCCGGCGACGCCGGCGGCAGCCCCACCGATCAGGAGCGCCATCCAGATCGCCGCCGGGCCGGAAAAGCCGGCGTAGCGGGCGGCCGAGGGCGCCAGGCCGGCAACGGTGAGCTGGTAGCCCGCGAAGGTGCGCTGCATGAACAGCCACGCCACCGGCAGGGCCACCAGGGTGATGATGAGAGAGACGTTGACCCGCGTGCCTTCCAGCCAGTCGCCGGCGAAGGCGGCGAACATCGGGAACTGGGCGTTGTCGGAAAACGCCACGGTAAGGGGAAAATTGTTCGCCGCCGGGTCCTGCCAGGGGCCGTAGACCAGGTACTTGACCAGCAGGTCGGCCACGTAGGTGAGCATCAGGCTGACCAGGATTTCATTGGCATGGCAGCGGGTCTTCAGTACCGCCGGGATCGAGGCCCAGAGCGCGCCGCCGATGGCGCCCGCCACCACCATCGCCGGCAGCAGCCAGACGCCGCCGCGCTCGTGGAAATAGATCGCCAGGCCGCTGGCGAAAATGCCGCCGACGTACATCTGGCCTTCGCCGCCGATGTTCCACACGTTGGCGCGATAGCCCACCGCGAGACCCAGGGCGATCAGGCACATCGGCGAAGCCTTGAGCAGCAGCTCGGAGACACCGTTGATGGTGGAGATGGGCTCGATCAGGAATACCTTCATCGCCGCCAGGGGCGACAGGCCGAGCGAGGCGAAGACGATGCAGCCGAAGATCACCGTGAGGGCCACGGCCATCATCGGCGCCAGCACGCGCATGCGCGGCGAGGGGAGGGTGCGCGGCACCAGCCGCCAGGGGGCACGGATCATGGTTCTCTGGCTCAGGCGGGAACGGCGGATACCGCGGCAGGCGTGGCCTGGCCGGCGGCACCCTCGAACATGCCGGACATCAACAGGCCGATCTCGGCCGCATTGGTTTCAGACACCGGGCGCGGGCTGGCCAGGCGGCCCCCCGCCATCACGGCGATGCGGTCGCAGATTTCGAAGATTTCCGACAGCTCTTCGGAGATCACCAGTACGGCGACGCCGCGCGCGGCCAGGTCGATCACCGCCTGGCGGATGGCCGCGGCGGCGGCAATGTCCACGCCCCAGGTCGGCTGGGCCAGGATCAGCACCTTGGGTTCCTGGGCGATTTCGCGGCCGAGGATGAATTTCTGCAGATTGCCGCCGGACAGGTTGCGCGCCAGCGCCTCGGTGCCCGGGGCCTTGACCTGGAATTCGCGGATGCAGCGGCCGGCGTAATCGCGGGCGGCGCGAAAATTCACCAGGCCGGTGCGCACCATGCCGCGGCGATGCGCTGTCAGGAGGGCATTGTGGGTCAGGCTCATCGAGGCGACGGCGCCGCTGCCGAGCCGGTCTTCCGGTACATAAGTCAGACCGAGGACGCGCCGCTGCAGCGGGTTCAACTGGCCGACGGCGATGCCGTTCAGCTGGATCGCGTTCTTGTCGTTGATGGTCCGCTCGCCGGCCAGGGCGTCGAGCAGTTCGGACTGGCCGTTGCCGGAGATGCCGGCGATGCCGAGGATCTCGCCGGCATGCACGCGCATGCTGATGTTTTTCAGCGAGGTGCCGAACGGCGTGTCGGCTTCCAGCGACAGGCCGGCGACTTCGAACACAATAGCGCCTTCGGTGTGGTCGTCGCGGCGGCGGCACTCGGGAAACTTGCGGCCGATCATTTTTTGCGCCAGGGTGGCCTCGGTCTCTTCGCGGGGCAGGGTTTCAGTCACCACCTTGCCGTCGCGCAGGATGGTAGCCCGATCACAGAGCTTCAATATCTCGTCGAGCTTGTGGCTGATGTAGAGGATCGCCGTGCCCTCGTCGCGCAATTGGCGCAGGGTTTCGAACAACTGGTCGACCGCCTGTGGGGTGAGCACCGAGGTGGGCTCGTCCATGATCAGCAGCTTGGGGCTTTGCAGCAGGCAGCGGGTGATCTCGACGCGCTGGCGCTCGCCCATCGACAGGTCGTGTACCGGGCGCCAGGGATTGACGTCCAGGCCGTAGCGTTCGGAGACTTCGGAAATTCGTTTGGACAGTTCCTTCAGGTCGACGCGGCCGGGCAGGGCGACGGCGACGTTCTCCACCACGGTGATGGAGTCGAACAGCGAAAAATGCTGGAACACCATGCCCACGCCGAGCGCGCGCGCGGCCTTCGGGTTGGGGATGGTGAGCTGCTCGCCCTTCCAGGTGAGGGTGCCGGCGTCGGGCTGGGTGACGCCGTAGATCACCTTCATCAGTGTGCTTTTGCCGGCGCCGTTTTCTCCAAGCACGGCGTGGATTTCGCCGGCTTTGACTTCCAGGCTGACGCCATCGCAGGCCACCACGCCGGGATAGCGTTTGATGATGCCGGAGAGGCTAAGCAGCGTCGGAGTTTCACTCATTCAGGTGTCGATATTGGGGTAAGGACGGGCGCCGAAAAGGGCTCCGGCGCTCGAACAGGCAATCCGGAAGGACATGCCGAAGATACACCAACTACACCAACTCGCCGGCCCGGCGCGGAGGACCGGTGCCGGCTCCGCCAACGCCTGCCGCAGGCGCGGGGACGGCACCATGCGCCATCCCCGCCGGAGCGGCGGACCACTGGTCGAAGGTCCCGGCCGATGGTTCGCGCGCCCATGCCCTTGCAACCGGGCTTTCAGGCACCTTCAGGCAACTTCGGGCAGATGCGGGGCCTAGAAGTGATACTCGGCCCGGATCATCGGGGTGCTGGCCTTGGCGCCGCCGAGGAAGAACGGGTTCGAATTGTCGTTGCCGAACTTGTTCTTCCAGTACTGGTACTCCAGGCCGACCTTGAAGGTACCCTTCGGGCCGCCCAGGACTGCGCCGGCGTCGAGCATGATCTGGCTGTCGAAGTTGATTTCCGTCTTGGTCGAGTTGCCGAATTCATCACGGCCCTTGGGGGCGATGATGTTGAAGAAGCCCTCATAGGACAGCGGCAGGCTGCCGATCGGGATACCCCAGGCGCCGGTCAGCATCGGGTGGGTCCTGTAGGTGTAGCGCGACGTGCTGGTGCTGGAGAAGGTGTTGTATGGCGCGTTGCTTTCCCACAAGGCCAGCAGGCTCAGGTTGAAGAAGCCGGGCACGTCGAACATGACGGTAGGCCCGAGTACCAGCATGCGCTTCTTCGAGTTATAGCCGGCGTCGTTCTTGGTGTTCCAGTCGAAGCCGAAGGTGCCGCCCCAGCCGCGGACAATGCCCCACTTCAGGTCCTTGCCGCTGACCTTGCCGAAATCGACGGTGTTGCGGTAGACCACATAGGCTTCCTGCGCGCCGTTGGAGGAGCCCGCGCCGGCCGGGTCCTTGTTGTCGGACATCAGCAGGTCGGCGCTGAAAAAGTTGCTGCCGTATTTATAGCCGCTGACGTGCGTCAGGTTGATGATGCTCTTGCTGATGTCGCTTGCGATCACCGGTTCGCGAAAGCGCGTGCCATAACGATAGCTGATCGAGGTGTCGCTCCAGTCCGCCGCCACCGCCGTCCCGCCTGCGGCCAACAAAGCAGCTCCCACCGCCGCGCTTTTAAGAGTCTTGCTCTTGATCATTTGGTTCTGCCTTTCTCGCTAGTTTGAATTGATTCCCGTGCATTCGGCCAGGTAAGCGTCCCCACACACCGCTTGCCTCGCCACGTACGGGCCGTTGGCTAAATGGCCGTACCACCCTTTAGCAAGTACCGGGCCAGACGCCGGCACGGTCCCGCTGTCCCGCCGTGGACCTGCTGGCGGCTGGCTGTGCGCTCTGTCCGCGTCGGTGACTTGCCGGCGCCGCGACAGGTGGTCGTGCTGCTTGGATACTAGACGGTTTGCACGGCGGTGGCCGGCGGCTGCCGTGCCGGCAATGGCATATCGCTTGCTTAATGTTGTATGCAAGATGGTGCACCGTGGCGTACGCCCACTTGCACGCTCAAGTTCGGTGCGTAGTGTCCAACGTGGTGTCCGTTTTTGGGGCTTTGATCAAATCAAACGACAGGAGGTAATGCATGACCAATCATTCGAACCCGCGGCGCGCCGCGATCAAGGCCCTTTCCGCCGCCGGCGCGATGGCCGCCCTGGGCCGGCCGCTCGCCGCCCTGGCCCAGTCCAAGCTGACCGTCGGCGTGATCTACGTCGGCCCGAAGGACGACTACGGCTACAACCAGGCGCACGCCGAGGCCGCCGCCATGCTGAAAAAGATGCCCGGCGTCACCGTGGTGGAAGAAGAGAAGGTGCCGGAGACGGTCGACGTGCAGAACACCATGCTGTCGATGATCAAGCAGGACCACGCCACGCTGCTGTTCCCCACTTCCTTCGGCTACTTCGATCCGCACATCCTTAAAGTGGCGGCGACCAACCCGAACGTGCGCTTCGCCCATTGCGGCGGCATGTGGACCGAGGGCAAGCACCCGAAGAACGTCGGCTCTTTTTTCGGCTACATAGACGAGTGCCAGTACCTGAACGGCGTGGTTGCCGGGCATGCGTCGAAGTCGAAAAAGATCGGCTTCATCGCCGCCAAGCCGATTCCCCAGGTGCTGCGCAATATCAACGCCTTCACCCTGGGCGCGCAGTCGGTCGATCCGTCGATCACCACCCGGGTGATTTTCACCGGCGAATGGTCGATGCCGGTGAAGGAGGCCGAAGCCACCAACAGCCTGCTCGACCAGGGCGTGGACGTGGTCACCTGCCACGTCGATGGCCCCAAGGTGGTGGTGGAGACCGCCGAGAAGCGCGGCGCCTTCACTTGCGGCTATCACGCCAGCCAGGCCAAGCTCGCGCCCAAGGGTTACCTCACCGGCGCGGAGTGGAACTGGATCACGCCCTATACCAACCTGGTGACCGCGGCGCAGACCGGCAAGCCGCACATCAACTTCCTGCGCGGCGGCCTGAAGGAAGGCTTCGTCAAGATGTCCGCCTACGGCCCAGGCGCCACGCCGAAGGCGCGCGCGATGGCCGACGACGTCAAGGGCAAGATGGTCAAGGGCGAGTTCATCATTTTCAAGGGCGGCCTGAAGGACAACAAGGGCGCCGTGGTGATCCCCGCCGGCAAGACCCTGACGCAGACCGACCTCGAGCTGGAAAAGATGAATTACCTGGTGGCAGGCGTGGTCGGCAGCATCCCCGGCTGAAGCGGAACTGGCATCAGAGTTGCGTATTGCAGTGCGGTAAGTAAGTTGCGCGGCGGCGGGTTGGCCGCGCAGGCATGGTCCGCCCGCGGTGGGCCGTGCGGTAGCCGCGGGTGAGGGCTCGCGGCCGCTGTTTTGCCGGGTCTTGTAGCTGATACACAGGAGGTTGCCGTGTCCGAATCCGTCGTCGATCTCGCGGCGCCGCCCGCGGGTATAACCAGCGTGCCGGAGGCCGAGGAGGCAGACCGCTCAAAGGGCGTCGCCAGCGAGCCCCTGACCGGCGAACCCCTGGTCGGCGCGCTGATCGCCGATACCGGCGGCATCGGCGCCGCCGTCGCCGTGCCGGCCGCTCCCGGCTTCGTGATGCCCGATGCACTGAAACGGTCAGCCGAGGCACTATTTTGGCCGCTGGCCTCGCTGCTGGTGACGATGATCCTCTTCAGCCTGATGATCGCGCTGCTCGGCAAGAGCCCGATCGATCTGTTCCGGCTGATCTACGTCGGCGCCTTCGCCGATGCCTTCGCCTGGCAAAACACTTTGCAGCGTGCCGCGCCGATCATCCTGACGGCGCTGTGCGTGGCGCTGCCGGCGCAGGCCGGGCTGGTGGTGATCGGCGGCGAGGGTGCGGTGGTGCTGGGCGGGCTGGTGGCGGCGATGGTGCCTGGGGCGCTCGGCGCCTCGCCGGTGATCAACCTGGTGGCCATGGCGCTGTGCGCGATGGTCGCCGGCGGCATCTGGATCGGCCTGGTCGGCTACCTGCGCCACTCGCGCGGGGTCAACGAGACCATCAGCAGCCTGCTGATGGCGTATATCGCGATGGCGGTGTTCAACCACCTGGTCGAGGGCATGCTGCGCGACCCGGCCAGCCTGAACAAGCCTTCCACCAAGCCGATCGGCGACGCCAACATGCTGGGCAACATCCCCGGTATCGACGTGCACTGGGGTCTTTCGTACGGCGTGATCTATTGCCTTGTGCTGTTCCTGGTGCTGCGCTTCACCACCACCGGCTACGCCATCCGCATCGCCGGCGGCAACGTGCGCGCGGCGCGCCTGGCCGGCCTGCCGGTGGGGCGCCTGATCATCGGCAGCTGCTTTTTCGGCGGCGCCGCGGCGGGTCTCGCGGGCATGGCCGAGGTGGCGGCGGTGCACGGCTCGGCCAACGCCAGCCTGGCGGCGGGTTACGGTTACGCCGGCATTCTCGTTTCCTTCATCGCGCGGCACAACCCGGTGGCGGTGGTGCCGGTGGCCATACTCATCGGCGGTATCGGCGCCGCCGGCGGCCTGCTGCAGCGGCGCATGGGCCTGCCGGACGCCACCATGCTGGTGCTGCAGGGCATGCTGTTCATGATTATCCTGACGGCCGAGACCATGTACGGCCGGCTGAAAATTTTCCGTCCCGCGGGAGCCTGAAGCCATGGACAACAACGATATCGGCATGTGGGGCATTCTGATCGCGGTGATCGGCGGCGCCATCCGCGTTTCTACCCCCTTCCTGTTCGTCAGCCTGGGTGAATGCCTGACGGAAAAGAGCGGGCGTATCAACCTGGGGCTGGAAGGCATATTGGTGATGGGCGCGATGTCGGGCTACGGCATCGCCTACCTCACCGGCTCGCCCTGGCTGGGCGTACTGGTGGCGGGACTCTCGGGCTGCGTGCTCGGTTCGCTGCACGGCTTCATCTGCGGCCTGCCGCGGGTCAACGACATCGCCACCGGCATCGGGCTGATGCTGTTCGGCACCGGCCTGGCGTTCTTCCTCGGCAAGCCCTTCGTGCAGCCGAAGGCGCCCTCGCTGCCGGCGATTCCTTTCGGGTTTTGGAGTTCGTCACCGCAGATCAAGGCAGCCCTGCAGGTGAACGTGCTGTTCCTGCTGGGCATTGCGCTGGCCTTCGCCATGCATTGGGCGTTTCGCAACACGCGCTGGGGGCTGATCGTGCGCACCGTAGGCGACTCTGCCGATGCCGCGCTGGCGATGGGATTTTCGGTGCGCACGGTGCGCACGCTGGCGACTGCCGCAGGGGGCTTTCTGGCCGGTATCGGCGGCTCCTTCCTTTCGCTTTACTACCCCGGTAGCTGGAACGAAAGCCTCTCCAGCGGCCAGGGCCTGATGGCGGTGGCGCTGGTCATTTTCGCGCGCTGGCGGCCGCTGTATTGCTTTGGCGCATCGCTGTTGTTCGGCGGTGCGGGTGCGCTCGGGCCGGCGTTGCAATCGGTGGGCATCACCAGCGGCTATTACCTGTTCAACGCCGCGCCCTACGTGTTGACCCTGGGCATCATGATCGCGACCTCGTCGACCAAGCATAGCCTGGCGGGCGCGCCCGGTGAGCTTGGCGTGATTCGCGCATAGGAGAGATGGGATGAGCGGACTCGGTGGTCTGAACAAGTCGCCGCAAGGCGTGGTGCTGGGCCTGGTGCAGGCGCAGTTGCCGGTGGTGAAAACGCCGGCCGACCTGGCGGCGCAAACGCAGAAGATCTGCGACATGGTCGCCAAGGCGCGGCGCAACCTATCGACCATGGATCTGGTGGTGTTCCCGGAGTATTCGCTGCACGGCCTCTCGATGGACACCAACCCGGAGATCATGTGCCGGATGGATGGGCCTGAGGTGGCGGCGTTCAAAAAGGCCTGTGTCGACAACGCCATCTGGGGCTGTTTTTCCATCATGGAATACAACCCCGAGGGCTACCCGTTCAACGGCGGCCTGATCATCGACGACAAGGGCGCGGTGGCGCTGTATTACCGCAAGCTGCATCCGTGGGTGCCGGTGGAGCCGTGGGAGCCGGGCGATCTCGGCATTCCGGTGTGCGTGGGGCCGAAGGGCGCGAAGATCGCCCTGATCATCTGCCACGACGGCATGTTTCCGGAGATGGCGCGCGAGTCGGCCTACAAGGGCGCGGAGATCATGATCCGCACCGCCGGCTACACCGCGCCGATACGCCATGCGTGGAAGGTGACCAACCAGGCCAATGCCTTTTGCAACCTGATGTACACGGCGAGCGTGTGCATGTGCGGCACCGACGGCAGCTTCGATTCGATGGGCGAGGGCATGTTCGTCAGCTTCGATGGCGAGACCATGGTGACCGGATCAAGCCGGCCAGACGAGATCATCACCTGTGAACTGCGGCCCGATCTCGTGCGCGAGGCACGCCGCGAGTGGGGCGTGGAAAACAATATCTACCAGTTCGGCCACCGCGCCTATACGGCGGTGAAGGGCGGGGCGCGCGATTGCCCCTACACCTTCATGCAGGACATGGTGGCGGGGCGCTACAGCCTGCCGTGGGAAAAAGAAGTCAGGGTGACCGACGGCACTTCCTGCGGCTTTCCGGCGCCGACGCGCGAATACAGTCCCACCGTGATTGACACGAAGGAGCGCAAATATGGATGACGCGGACAAGGTTCCAAAGGTCGGCACGCCGATTCCCGGCGGCGTCTATGCAACCGCCGAGCCCTATCCCTGGCCCTATGACGGCAACCTGAAGCCTTCGAACACGGCGCTGATCATCATCGACATGCAGATCGACTTTTGCGGCGTCGGCGGCTATGTGGACAAGATGGGCTACGACCTCTCGCTGACGCGCGCGCCGATCGAGCCGATCAAGAAACTGCTGGCGGCGATGCGCAAGGGCGGCTATCACATCATCCACACCCGCGAAGGCCATCGTCCCGATTTGTCGGATCTGCCGGCGAACAAGCGCTGGCGCTCACGGCAGATCGGCACCAACGGCGTGGGCATCGGCGACGTCGGTCCCTGCGGGCGCATCCTGGTGCGCGGCGAGCCGGGCTGGGAGATCATTCCCGACTTGGCACCCTTGCCGGGCGAGGTGATCATCGACAAGCCGGGCAAGGGCTGCTTTTACGCCACCGACCTGCAGATGGTGCTGAACGTGCGCGGCATCCGCAACCTGATCATCACCGGCATCACCACCGACGTCTGCGTGCACACCACCATGCGCGACGCCAACGACATGGGCTTCGAGTGCTGCCTGCCGGCCGACTGCTGCGCCGCCACCGACCATGCCAACCACCTGGCGGCATTGAGCATGACAAAAATGCAGTTCGGCGTATTCGGCGCCGTCACCACTTCGAGCGCGCTGCTCGAAGTGATAGGCAAATGAGCGGCAGGTAAGCTCAACTTCACAAGGAAATCCATGGCCGCCCCCGCATTGCAAGTCATCGGCATGACCAAGCGCTTCGGCGCGATGACCGCGCTGGACAACGTCACCATCAATTTCGAGCCGGGCAAGGTGCACGCCCTGCTGGGGGAGAACGGCGCGGGCAAGAGCACCCTGGTGAAATGCCTGGTGGGCTTTTACTCCGCCAATGAAGGCCAGGTGATCTACGACGGCCGCGAGGTGGCGATCAAGACGCCGTTCGACGCCGCCGCTCTCGGCATCGGCATGGTCTACCAGCAGTTCACCCTGGTGCCCTCAATGACGGTGGAGGAAAACCTGGTGCTGTCGCGCGGCAACCTGCCGATGAAAATCAAGTGGTCGGAAGAGACCAAGGCCCTGCGCGCGTTCATGGCGCGCATGCCTTTCCAGGTGCCACTGGAAAAGCAGATCTCATCGCTCGCCGCCGGCGAGAAGCAGCGCCTGGAAATCCTGAAGCAACTCTACCTCGATCGCCGCCTGATCATCCTCGATGAGCCGACCTCGGTGCTGACCCTGGAAGAAGCAGATGAAGCCCTCGGCCTGATCCGCGACATGGCGCATCGCGACGAGATCAGCGTGATCATCATCACCCACAAGTTCCGCGAAGTGACCAGCTTTGCCGACAACGTCAGCGTGCTACGCCGCGGCAAGCTGGTCGGCGAGGGCAAGGTGGCCGAGTTGTCGCCGGACCAGATGGCAGAGATGATGATCGGCAGCCGGCAGATCAAGACCTCCGCCGACAAAATAGTGCATGAAGCCGGCGCGGTGCGCCTGGAAACCATCGGCCTGACCGTCGGCGACGATGGCGGCCTGACGGCGGTGCACGGCGTCAATCTGGCGGTGAAAAGCGGCGAGATCCTCGGCATCGCCGGCGTCTCCGGCAATGGCCAGCGCGAGCTGATCGAATGCCTGCTCGGCCAGCGCCCGGTGGCCGGCGGCATGGTCAAGGTGAAGGGCGAGCCCTACTCGATGACGCGGCGCGAAATCCAGAAGCACAAGATATTCAGCCTGCCGGAAGAGCCGCTGCGCAATGCCTGCGTGCCCAACATGAGCGTGGCCGGCAACATGGCGCTGCGCAGCTTCGACCAGCAGCCGCTGGCCTCCGGCCCCCTGCTGCACTACGGCGCGCTGGGCTCGATGGCCAAGCGCCTGATCGCCGAGTTCCGCGTCAAGACCTCGTCGCCGGAAGCGCCGATCCGCACGCTGTCGGGGGGCAACGTGCAGCGCGCCGTGCTGGCGCGCGAGCTTTCCGCCGAGGTCGACGTGCTGATCGTCGCCAACCCGGTGTTCGGCCTCGACTTCGCCGCCGTCGCTGACATCCACTCGCGCATCGTTGCGGCGCGCAATCGCGGCGCGGCGGTGTTGCTCGTGTCCGAAGATCTTGATGAATTGCTGGAACTGGCCGACCGTATCCTGGTGATCTTCGAAGGCGAGTTTGTTTACGAGACGCCGGCAGCCAACGCAGACACTTCGATCATCGGCCGCTATATGGCGGGTCATGCGTCTACGCCCGCTGCTGTCGCGGCCCCCGAAGCCGTGGCGGCCTGAGACGAACATGGCCAAAGTCAACGCACAGCCCTACACCTACGAATTCGAGCCGGCGAAGACGGCGGTGGTGATGATAGACATGCAGCGCGACTTCATCCTGCACGGCGGTTTCGGCGAGACCCTGGGTAACAACGTCGACCTGCTCGCGGCGATCGTGCCGACGGCGAAAAAACTGCTCGACAGCTGCCGCGCCGCCGGCATGACCATCATCCACACCAAGGAGTGCCATCGGCCCGACCTGGCGGATTGCCCGCCGTCGAAGCTGACGCGCGGCAATCCCACCTTGCGCATTGGTGATGCTGCGGCGATGGGGCGGATTTTGATCGACGGCGAAGAGGGTTCGGACTTCGTGCCTGAGCTCGCCCCCCAGTCCGGCGACATCGTTCTCACCAAGCCCGGCAAGGGCGCGTTCTACGCCACGCCGCTGGGCGACATCCTGCGCCTGAAGGGCATCACGCATCTGCTGTTCGGCGGGGTTACCACCGAGGTGTGCGTGCAGACGACGATGCGCGAGGCGAATGACCGTGGCTACGAGTGCCTGCTGGTGGAAGACGCCACCGAGAGCTACTTTCCCGAGTTCAAGGCCGCGACGATTGCGATGGTGCGGGCGCAGGGCGGGATTGTGGGATGGACCGCGCCTACCGGGGCAGTGCTGGCGGCGCTGGGTTGAGATTGTCGTTCCCGCGCAGCCGGGAGCCCAGCCCGTTTCTCATTCTTAATTTGAAAAAGTGACTGGATTCCCGCCTTCGCGGGAATTACAGCTAAGGGGCTCGCCGCTTTATCCCTCGTCGCGCTACCTTGCCTTGGGCTACTTCTTCGGTGGCGCCCAGGAGTCCTTCAGCGACACCGCGCGGTTGAACTTCGGCGCGCCCGGCTTGGAGTCGGCGCGGTCGGCGATGAAATAGCCGTGGCGCTCGAACTGGAAGGTCTCTTCGGCCTTCGCTTCCTTCAACAGCGGCTCGACGTAGGCGGTGATCACCTTCACCGAATTCGGGTTGATGTCTTCGAGGAAATCGCGTTCGACATTCTCGGCATCGCCTTCGCGGCGGGCACCGGGGTGCGGCACCTTGAACAGGCGGTCGTACATGCGCACTTCGGCCGCGTAGGCATGCTTCGCCGAGACCCAGTGGATGTTGCCCTTCACCTTGTAGTTGTTCGAGCCTTCGGTGCCTGACTTGCTGTCGGCGAAGTAGTTGCAATGCACCGCTATTACCTTGCCGTCGGCATCTTTGTCGCAGCCGGTGCACTCGACCACGAAGCCGTGGCGCAGGCGCACCTTGTTGCCGGGGAACAGGCGGAAGTAGCCCTTGGAGGGCGTCTCCATGAAGTCTTCGCGCTCGATCCACAGCTCGCCGGAGAACGGTGCGACGCGCTCGCCCCATTCGGGTTTTTGCGGATGGTTGGGCGAGCGGCTTTCCTCTTCCTGGCCGGCGGGGTAGTTGTCGATGATCAGCTTGAGCGGGTCGAGCACGGCGACGCGGCGAGGCGCGGTGTTGTTGAGGTCCTCGCGCATGCATTCTTCGAGCGTGCTGTAGTCGATCCACGAGTCGGCCTTGGAGACGCCGATGCGCTCGGCGAACATGCGAAAACCCGCTGCGGTATAGCCGCGCCGGCGCGCGCCCACCAGCGTGGGCAGCCGCGGGTCGTCCCAGCCGCTGACGTGTTTTTCTTCCACCAGCTGGATCAGCTTGCGCTTGCTCAGCACCACGTAGGTGAGGTTCAGGCGCGCGAATTCGATCTGCTGCGGCAGCGGCACCTGCAGTTGCCCGAACTCGGCCAGCTTGCCGATCACCCACTCGTACAGCGGGCGATGGTCTTCGAACTCCAGCGTGCACAGCGAATGCGTGATGTTCTCCAGCGCGTCCGAGATGCAATGGGTGTAGTCGTACAGCGGGTACACGCACCACTTGTTGCCGGTGCGATGGTGCTCGGCGCGGCGGATGCGGTAGATCGCCGGGTCACGCATGTTGATGTTGGGCGAGGCCATGTCGATCTTCAGGCGCAGCACGTGCGTGCCTTCGTCATGCTTGCCGTCGCGCATTTCGCGGAACAGCGCAATGTTCTCGGCCGGGGTGCGCTCGCGGAAGGGGCTTGCCTTGCCCGGGTCTTTCAGGCTGCCGCGATTGGCGCGCATCTGCTCGGCGCTCTGGCTGTCCACATAGGCCAGGCCTTTTTCAATCAGCAACTCGGCGAAGCCGTAGAGCAGGTCGAAGTAGTCGCTGGCGTAATACAGGTGGTCTGCTCCGAACTTTTCCCAACCGAAGCCCAGCCAGTGCACCGCGTCGAGGATGGAGTCGACGTACTCCTGCTCTTCCTTCTCCGGATTGGTGTCGTCGAAGCGCATGTGGCACACGCCTTCGTAATCGCGCGCGACGCCGAAGTTCAGGCAGATCGATTTGGCGTGGCCGTAGTGCAGATAACCGTTCGGCTCGGGCGGAAAACGGGTGCGGATTTTCGCCGGGTCGGCGGCGGTGCCGGCCTGCGCGGCGGCCGGGCCGGGCTTGCCCGACCAGACGCGGCGCGTGTACTTGCCGCTCGCCAGATCATTGTCGATCCAGTGGCGGATGAAGTTGTGGACTTGGCCCTCGGTGCCGGAATCAGCGGGCTTGGGTGGGGCGGACATGGTCGTGGCGTTGCTTTTTGTTGCTCTAAGAGCCGTGCATTCTACCCCGGGTGACTAGGCCGCCGGCTTGGCGAACACCAGCAGGGTGTAGGTGCGGTCGATGCCGGGATGGCTGTCGTGGGTATAGTCGGCGCGCTCCAGCAGTTGCATGCCTTCGAAGTCGGCGCGCTCCAGCACGTAGCGCGGGTCGTGGCTGAAACTGCTGCCTTCGGAGAAAAAGCCGATGTTGTCGGTCTGCGTCGGGAACACCGTCACCAGCAGGCCGCCGGGGGAAAGCACGGCGTACAGGTTGAGGAACACCGGCAGCAGGTCGCCCTGGTCGACAAAGGCGCAGTTGGCGGTGATCAGGTCGGTTTCGCCGCGCTTGCAGGTGCGCAGGAAATCGGCCGGGCGCTGGTCTTTCAGGTCGTAGTAGATGCCGCGCGCCTGCGCCTGGTGCAGCAGGGGCACGCGCGGATCGACACCGACCATCACGCCGGTGCGGCGCCACAGCAGGTCGCCGGCGATGCCGCTGCCGCAGATCAGGTCGAGCATGGCGAACTTGCGGTCCGGCGGCAGGTGGCGCAGGGCGGCGCTGCCGATGTCGGCGGCTAGCATGTTCTCGTGCACGGTGGCGCCGGCGGCATCCGCCTCGGCCGGAGCGAAATTGTTGCCCACGCCCTCGAGCAGGCGGCCGAACTCCTCTGCCGCGGCGGTGCGCGCGCGGCCCTGTTCGTAATACTGCTTCGCCTCGTCGAGCCGGCCGCCGAGTTCGGCCATGCGCCCGAGGTTGCGGTACGCCGGGGCCAGCGCGGCGTCGTGGCTGATGGCTTGGGCGTAGGCCTGGCGCGCGTCGGCCTGGCGGTGCAGGTATTCGTAGACCATGCCGAGGTTGTTGTAGGCCGGGGCGTAGCCGGCGCGCACCTGCGCGGCCTGGGTGAAGCGCCGTTCCGCCAGCGCATAGTCACGGGTGTGCATCGCGTTCATGCCCGCCGCCATGTGCACGCCCACTTCCTGCGGGTACCGGCTGCTGGCGAGGGCGATGGTGGTCTCGGCGGCGGCGAAGTCGCGCGCCAGGCTTTGCGCCTCGATCAGGCAGGCCAGGTAGTCGGCGCTTTCCTGCTCGTCGTGGGTGGCGAGCAGGGTGAGCGCCTGCTTGCCGTCGAAACGGTCGATGGCGTCGCGGGCTTGGAGCAGGAGGTCGGCGTTGGAGGTCATAGGTTACGGGCGTGTGACGGGCTGCACGGATTGCACGGGTTGCAACCGCTCAGTCCGCCTTGATGTTGGCGTCTTTCACTACTTTAGCCCAGGTTGAGGCTTCCTTGCGGATCAGCGTGCCGAAAGCCTCCGGCGTGCCGCCGACGATTTCGATGCCGCCGCCGTTGAAACGCTCTTTCACCTCGGGCAGGGTGAGGATGCGGTTGATCTCGGCATTGATCTTCAGCACTACGTCGTGCGGGGTGCCGGCGGGGGCGACGGTGCCGAACCACACCGCCACTTCATAGCCCGGCACGCCTGACTCGGCCACCGTCGGCAGGTCGGGCGTCAGCGGAAAGCGCTTGGCCGAAGTGACGGCGAGCGCGCGGATCTTGCCGGCCTTGATGTGCGGCAGCACGTTGGGCGTGTTGTCGAAGTACACCTGCACCTGCCCGCCGATCAGGTCGGTGATGGCCGGGGCGCTGCCCTTGTAGGGAATGTGCACCAGGTCCGTCCCGGTCATCGACTTGAACAGTTCCATCGACAGGTGGTTGGAGGAGCCGGTGCCGGTGGAAGCATAGGGAATGGTGCCGGGCTTGGCCTTGGCGGCGGCGATGACGTCCTTGACCGATTTATACGGCGTGGCGTTGTTCACCACCAGGATGTTCGGCGTGAAGCCGGCAAAGGTGACGGCGGTGAAGTCGCGCACCGGGTCGATCTTGGCCTGCGGCGAGAGGCTGGCAAGGGTGGAAAAGGGCAGGGCCACGCCGAGCAGGGTGTAGCCGTCCGGCTGCGCCTTGGCGACAATGTCGGTGCCGATCACGGTGTTGCCGCCCGGCTTGTTCTCGACGTAGGAGCCGGGCGCGAAGCCCTTGCTGAATTCGGTGGTGAGGGTGCGCGCCAGCGAGTCGTTGAAAGCGCCCGGGGTGAAGGGGACGACGATGCGGATCGGCTTGGAGGGAAAGGCCTGGGCCTGAGCCTGCGCCGCCGGCAACGTGGCCAATGTCAATGCGGCAAGCGCGGTTAGCGCGCCTGCGATGTTGAGTTTGACGGTCATGGTTTGTCTCTGTGGTTTTGGTTGTAGTGTGAAACGGGTAAACGCGAATGCCTATACGTAGCTCGGGCCTTCAATCACCGGGTGCTTGATGAGAAAGTCCTCGTCCACTTCCAGGCCCAGGCCCGGGCCTTCGAGCGGGCGCACGCAGCCGTTGGCATCCACCTTGTAGGGCGTGCTCACCATCACGTCGCGGAACAAATTGTTCTTCGACACGTCGCCCTCGAAATAGCCGGGGTGGTCGAGTGAAGCCAGCACGTGGATGGAGGCGGCGAAGTTGAGGCCCGTCATCGACGAATGCGGGTGCACCGGCAGCTTGTAGGCCGAGGCCATGGCGGCGATTTTCATGAACTCGGTGATGCCGCCGGTCTTCGACAGGTCCGGCTGCAAAATGGTCACGGCCTTTTCCTCGATCAGGCGCGAGAACTCGAAGCGGGTGTAGTGGTTCTCGCCCGCCGCCAGCGGCACGCGGCCGAAGCTCTTGGCTTCTGCATAGGAGCGGTAGTCGTGCGCGGGGAAGGGTTCTTCCAGCCACGCCACGTTGCTGGCGTCCAGGCCCGGCATCACCGCGCGCGCGTCGGCGACGCTGTAGCCGGTGTTGGCGTCCGACAGGATGATCAGGTCATCACCAAACGCCTTGCGGATAGCGGCGACGCGCGCCAGGTCGTCCTTCGGGTTGTCGCCCAGGCGCAGCTTCAATGCCTTGTAGCCGACGGCCAGATGCGCGCGGGCTTCTTCCACCAGCGCGGCCGGGTCCTGGAAGCCCAGCGAGATGCCGCCGGCGTAAGCGGGAATCGGCTTGCTGGTGCCGCCCAGCAGCTTGTACAGCGGCCAGCCCACCGCCTTGCCGCGAATGTCCCACAGCGCCATGTCCAGGCCGCTCATCGCCATCGAAGTGCCGGCGCCCATGCCGTGGCTGCCGAGTTGTTTGACGTAGATTTTTTGCCAGATGCCCTGCACATTGCTGGCGTCTTCACCCACCACCAGCATTTTCAGCGTGGTCTCCAGCAGCTTGGCGATGGTGGAGGGGGCGCGCGCGTGATGCGACTCGCCCCAGCCGATCAGGCCGCCGGCGGTGGTGACCTTCACCACCACGGCGTCCTTTTTCACCGCGCGGCCGATGCCCAGACGCACGTTGCTGTCGGCAGCCAGCGGGAAGGAGGTGGGGTAAGCCTTGATGTCTACAATTTTCAGGTCGGAGGAAGCCATGAGTTTTCTTTACGTGGGTGACGGTGGGGCGGATGCGTGAGGCTATCGTGGGCTGTCGTGGGTTTTCGTAACCTTGTAACCCTTAACCCGTAACCCTCTATGCCTTGCGCAGGCGGCGGATCAGGCTGGAGGTGTCGTTGCGCTTGCCGCCCATCTGCTGCACATCGCCGTAGAACTGGTCGACCAGCGCGGTGACCGGCAGGGGGGCGCCGTTGCGCTTGGCTTCGTCCAGGCACAGTCCGAGGTCCTTGCGCATCCAGTCCACCGCGAAGCCGAAGTCGAACTTGTTGTCCACCATGGTCTTGCCGCGGTTTTCCATTTGCCAGGAGGTGGCGGCGCCCTTGGAAATGACGTCCAGCACCAGCTTCATGTCCAGGCCCGCGACCATGCCGAAGTTGATCGCCTCCGACAGGCCCTGCACCAGGCCGCCGATGCAGATCTGGTTCACCATCTTCGCAAGCTGGCCCGCGCCGGCTTCGCCCACCAGCGTGACAGCGCGCGCATAGGCCATCGCCACCGGTTGCACTTCGTCGAAGGTCGCTTGCTCGCCACCGCACATCACGGTGAGCATGCCGTTTTCCGCGCCGGCCTGGCCGCCGCTGACGGGCGCATCGATGAAACGCAGGCCGAACTTTTGCGCTTCCGCCGCCAGCTCGCGCGCGACGTTGGCCGAGGCGGTGGTGTGGTCGATGAAAATCGCGCCCTTTTTCATTCCGGCGAAGGCGCCGTTTTCGCCAAGCACAACGGAGCGCAGATCATCGTCGTTGCCGACGCAGCAGGCGACCACGTCGCAATCCTTCGCCGCTTCGCGCGGGGTCGCTGCCGACGTCCCACCGAATTTTTTTGCCCAGTCCGCCGACTTGGCGGTGGTGCGGTTGTACACCGTCACGCTGTGGCCGGCCTGCTTCAGGTGCCCGGCCATCGGATAGCCCATCACGCCCAAGCCGAGGAAGGCAGTCTTGCGCGCGGGGGTGGATTCGTATTGCTTGCTCATGGATTGCCTCGTTTGTCTTTATGGGTCAAGGAAATGCGTGGCCCGGTAGTTTACTTGAGCCTCCGTGCCGGCAGCGTGGCGGGCGCCTCAACACATCTGTCGTAACCGGACGGCGCACCCTGAGAAAACCTGAGATTTTTTGCTGTTTTAGCGTGCGGCAGTGCGGCAAACCACGGTAAATCGCGGTTCTTTTTTCGTTTTTTTTAGCTGCGGTAACTGCTTTCAACACAAACGTGGTCGCCTGGCACGGCGGGCGAGAACAGGAAAAAATCGGCAGGGCTTTCGGCGGCCCGGCTGTGGTTACAACAAATGTGGTGGCCCGGTGTGTGCGCCGACATAGCGCGGCGCAGGCAATTTCAGCGCAACAGCTTGCCAACGATGAGGCATGGGCTTGCGGACCCTGCACCAGGCCGCGATGCATGATGGTTACTAACATACCGGAATCGGGCAACTAAGTGTGGTTGATTTGCTCAGATATGCGCTGCCGTCATTTGAGTGGCGGCGGAGGCCAATGCGCAGCACCGATACTGAATCGGCTCCGCTACTTGCCGCAGCCCTTGCCGCGCCGGTTGAACACCATCGGCCACAGGTAGTCGTGCGCTTCGGGGCCGCTGCAGTGGGCCTCGCAGGCGTTCGGTGCGAGCACCACCGAATTGCCCTGGCGCCAGACGAACAGGCGGCAGCCCTTTGGGGACTTGAACTCCGTGCCGCTTTTGCGCGGCACCGGGGAGAAGTCGGCGGAGTCGAATTCGCAACTCGCGCCGTCGGGCGTGCGCATCGACCAGCGGAAGGACTGCACGGCGCCCGCTTTGTCCACGTTCATACTGGCGATGGAACGGTTGCCCTTGCGGTCGCTCTCGGTACACTGCAGGGCGCAGGCGAGGCCGGGCAGGCAGAGCAGGGCAACAGCAAGCCAGTGGCGCAGGCGTATGTTCAACACGGGCTTCAGAGCCAGGCCCGCACCAGCGCCTGCACCACGCCGGCGACGAACAGTGTCGGCAGCGGGTTGATCTTGTCGAACTTCATGAACAACGCTGCCGCCACCAGGGCGATCACCCAGATCGAGATGCCGCCGGAGGAAGAGCTAAGCACGGCGTAGGCGCCGGCGAGGATCAGCCCGCAGGCGAGCGGAATCAGCGCGCGCTGGATCTGCGAGAACCAGGGCTTGTCGCCGTGGCGGTTCCACATGCGCGCCACCGCGTAGGCGAGGATGGAGGAGGGCACGAAGAGCGAGAGGGACGCCACCAGCGCGCCCATCCAGCCGCCTACATGCCAGCCGATCAGCGTGGTGAACAGCGCGCCGGGGCCGGGGGCGGCGCGCGAAATGGCAAACAGGTCGACGAATTGCGCTTGCGTGACCCAGTGGAACACGTCCACGCTTTGCTTGTGGATGTCGGCGATGATGCTCTGGCCGCCGCCGAAGGAAAGCAGGGAGAGCGGGGCAAATACGCCGATCAACTGCAGGTAGAGGGTGATGCGCGATTCGTTCATTCGATGGTCCGCTTTTTACGCGCGAAGACGAGGGCGATGGCAGTCAGCACCAGCACCACCGGCACCAGCGGCCAGCGCAGCACGCCGATGGCGACGAACACCGCGGCGATGACGCCGAACGACCAGCGGCCGTTGGCCAGCGCGCGGCGCCCGCTGCGCAGGCCCATGGCGATGGTCATGCCCATGGCGGCGGCGGCGATGCCTTCGAGAAAGTTGTGCAGCCAGGGCACGTTGCCGACGTGCTGGAACAGCATGGCGATGAAAATCACCACCACCATCGGCGGCAGCAGCAGGGCGGCCAGCGCGGCGGCGGCGCCGACGCCGCCGTGCAGGCGGTGGCCGACGTAGATCGACAGGTTGATGACGTTGGCGCCGGGCAGCACCTGGCTCATGGTGAGGGCGCCGAGAAAATCTTCGTCCTTCATCCAGCGGCGAGCACCGACCACTTCGCGGTATAGCCAGGCGGAAAGGCCGCCGCCGAAACTGGTGAGGCCGATGCGGACGAACAGCCACACCACGTCGGCGAAAGGTGCGGGTGCCAACTCACTTGCCAATTCGTCTTCCGGGATGACTGCCTGTTCCACCTGTGCCATGTTGCTTATCCGTTACGCCCCGGGTCCCGCCATGACTGTTTGCCGTGACTGCTGCGCCAGTCCTCAATGATAAGCGCTCAATCGGGCGGGCGGCTGTCCCGTCGCGCGCATGAACACCTTTTCATCTGCTGCATAGGCGCCGGGCTGTTTTTCAGCCGCTTATTCCAGCTTGATGCCGGAGACCTGGATCACCTTGCCCCACTTTTCGGTTTCGCTGCGGATGTAGGCGTTGAAGTCCTTCGCGTTCAGGTAGTTGCCTTCGATGCCCTGGGCCTTGAACTGCGCCTGCACGTCGGATGCGGCGACGGTGGCCTGCATCGCGGCCTCCAGCGTGGAAGTCACCTTGGGCGGCAGGCCCGGCGGAGCGGTGATGCCGTACCAGACGGTGGATTCGAAGCCTTTCAGGCCGAGCTCGTCGATGGTCGGCAACTCGGGCGCGGAGGCGGTGCGGCGCGCGCCGGTGGAAGCGAGGGCCTTGAGCTTGCCGGCGCGCACATAGGGCAGCACGGTGGAGGTGGGGGCGAACATCACCTGGGTCTGGCCGCCGAGCAAATCAGTGACGGCGGCGGCGCTGCCCTGGTAGGGCACGTGAAGCATTTTTACCCCGGCCATCATGGAGAACAATTCGGCGGCCATGTGCAGGGCGGTGCCGGTGCCGGCGGTGGCGTAGGGAATCTGCCCGGGCTTGGATTTGAGCAGGGCGATGAAGGCGGGGAGGGTGTCGACGTTAAGCGACGGGTTGAGCACCAGGAGGTTCGGCACCGCGCCTATCATGCCGACCGAGCCCATCTCTTTGGCGATGTCGACTACTGCGGCGCCCTTGGCGGCGGTGTTGATGACATTGGCGACGGTGCAAAAGAACAGGGTGTAGCCGTCCGGCTGGGCGGTGGCGACGGCCTTGGCGGCGATGTTGCTGCTGGCGCCCGGGCGGTTGTCGACGATGACGCTCTGGCTTAAGATCTGGCTGATCTTTTGCGCGCTGATGCGCGCGCCGACATCGGACGCACTGCCGGGCTGGAAGCCGACCACCAGGCGGATCGCCCGGCTCGGGTAGTTTTCCTGCGCCGCCGCGCAGGCGGGCAGCAGGGCTGCCGCGCCCAGCAGGCACGCAATGAGGTGCTTGGTCAAATGCATTTTGTCTCCGCCCATGGGCATTTATATTTGCCCCGCGCTCTGGCGGCGCGGGGGTGCTGCGGTGTTGCCCTTAGCCGCGGAAAATCGGCGCGGGCTGGTGGAAGAACGCATGCAGGATGTCGTAGACCATCAGGTAGTTGGTCTGCTGGAAGCTGGCGTGGGTCACGCCCTGCATGTGGGCGAAGTGCTTGTCCGGGTGCGGCAGGCGGCGGAAGAATTCGATCAGGTCGTCGATGCCGGCGATGCCGTCGTGCTGGCCGCGCATGATGATGGTGGGCACCTTGATGCGCGCCGGGTCGACCATCGGCAGCTTGGTGCACATGTCGAGGTAGGTGCCGGTGGGCACGCTGCTGTCCAGCGCCAGCGAGGCCTGGGCGAAGGCTTCGATCATCGCCGGCTCGGCGGCGCCGGGCAGGTCGCGGTCGAACACCGCCTGGATTACCGCGCGGGTAAACGGGCGGCGGTTCACGGCTTGCAGTTGCGGGATGGTCTTGCGGCGCTCCACCAGGGTGGGGCTGCCTTCACCGGTCCACACGAAGGCGTCGAGTGCCAGGCGGGCGACGCGCCCGGGAAACTTCTCGGTGAACATGGCGCATTTGAGCGCGCCGGCGGAGACGCCGTAGAGCAGCAGTTGCTTCACGCCGTCGTGCTTGAGGATGTAGTCGCTGGCGGCGGCGATGTCGTCGGCGCCGTTCTCGATGCCGAAGTTGATGTCGCGGTGCTTGTCGGAGCGGCCGTAGCCTTCGGCGTCCAGGCACCAGCTGTCGAAACCGCGGGCGGCGAACCAGTCCATCACTGAGGAGAACGGGCGGCCGGGCACCTGCAGGTCGAAGGTCGGCTGGCCGCACCAGGAGGAGCCGTGGATGAACAGGATGGTGCCCTGATATTCGGTGCCGGGGATGCGCTTTTTCTCCCAGAGAAAAAGCTTGATGTCGCCCTTGTGGGCCCAGTGTTCGCTTCCCTGAACCAGCGGCGCTTCGGCGGCTGTTTGCTGCATGTCTCGCTCCTTGTGTTTTGTGGTGGTGCTTGTGGCTGCCCGGGCGCGTCGGCGGCTTCGGGCGAGCGGCGATCTTACGGCCAAACTTTGGGCCGCGCCATGGGCGAAAAGACATGGCGACTATTCCTGAAACACGCGCGGGCGGCGCTTTTGGATGTGCGGAAAGTGCGTATTGCGAGGTGCGCGGCGCGGCGGTCTACTTCCGGCATCCGGCGCGGCCTGGCCGGCGTATACACGCTACAAGGAGTCACCATGCACAAATCCCTTCTCATCGCCGCGGCCCTGGCCGCTGCCACCGCCGGCACTACCTACGCCGCCACTTGCGAAAAGACCTCAGGCCCCGGCACTGCCGCCGTTCTGGAGTTGTACACCTCGGAGGGCTGCAGTTCCTGCCCGCCGGCTGACAAGTGGCTCTCCGGCGTTTCGCATGCCAGCGACGCCGTGGTGCCGCTGGGTTTTCACGTCGACTACTGGGACTACATCGGCTGGAAGGACGAGTTCGGCCGCGCTGCCTACAGCGCGCGCCAGAAGGAAGTGGCTTCCTGGGGCAAGAGCCGGGTGATCTACACGCCGCAGGTAGTGCTCAATGGGCGCGATTACCGCGAATGGTCCGAGGGCGGGATCAAGCGCGACCTGGAGCGCCTGAAGGGCGTGCCGGCGAAGGCGCGGCTGCATATCGCTCTGGTGCCCAGCGGCAACGGCCTGGCGGCGCAGGTGGATGCCAGTGTGCCGAACGCGGCGGACCGCAATGGCGCGGCGCTGTTTCTGGCGCTGACGCAAAGCAACCTGGTGACGCCGGTGAAGGCGGGCGAGAACAGCGGCGTGACCCTGCACCACGATCACGTAGTGCGGGAATGGATCGGGCCGATTGCGTTCGATGCTTCTGGCAAGGCGCAGTTGTCGCGCAACCTGGTGTTGCCCAAGGGCGCGAAGCTGGCGGACGTGGGCGTGAGCGCGGTGGTGCAGCGCGTGGGCAGCGGCGAGGTGTTGCAGGCGCTGGCCTTGCCGGTGTGCAAGGCTTGAGGGCATGGCTTGGGTTTGACTCAGGTTTGAGCCGGGTTTGAAGAAGATGTGAGCGGCGCGCGGGCGCCGTTCATCTCATGCGTCAGTCGTTCGACACCGGGCGCCAGAGGCCGTCGATCAGGCCTTCGATGGGCGCGAAGTTGGCCTTGTAGGCCATCTTGCGGCTGCCGCGAATCCAGTAACCCAGATACAGATACGGCAGCTTGAGGCGCTTGCATTGCTCGATCTGCCACAGGATGCTGTAGGTGCCGTAGCTGGTCTTCAGGTCGTCCGGCTCGAAGAAGGTATAGACCGAGGAAAGGCCGTCGTTGAGGATGTCGACGATGGAAACCAGTTTCAGCGGCGCGTCGTTGCTGTCGCTTTCGCGAAAGGCGATCAGGCGGCTGTTGATGCGGCTTTGCAGGAGGAAGTGGGCGTACTGGTCGCGGCTGTCCTGGTCCATGCCGCCGCCGGCGTGGCGGCTGGCCTGGTACTTGAGATAGAGGGCGTAGTGCTCCGCCGAGTAGCCCAGGTTGGTGACGGTGGGGCGCAGGCCGGCGTGGCGCTTGTAGGCGCGGCTTTGCGCGCGGGTGGGCTCGAAGCTGGCTACCGGCACGCGCACCGGCACGCATTCGCGGCAGCCGTCGCAATGCGGGCGATAGGTAAATATTCCGGAACGGCGAAAGCCGGCGCGCACCAGTTCGCTATACACATCTGCATTGATCAGGTGCGAGGGCGTGGCCACTTGCGAGCGCGCCAGCTTGCCCGGCAGGTAGCTGCACGGGTAGGGCGCCGTGGCATAGAACTGCAGTACGGAAAACGGTAGTTCGTGGAGCTTGCTCATGCGTCTTCCGTGATTTGAGGCTGCGCGTGCTCACCGGGAAACCAGGCGCGGGCGATTTCGCCCCACCCTTGCATCGCGGGCTGCTGCGTGAGATCAGCCAGGCAGGCAGCGAACTGCGCACGCGGAATTTCGCGGGCGCCGAGCGAGGCCAGGTGTTCGGTTCTCATTTGACAGTCTATGATGCCACAACCCTGGGCGCGCAAGAAATGCACCAGATGGCTGAAGGCGATCTTCGAGGCGTCGGTGGCGTGGGCGAACATCGACTCGCCGTAAAAGGCGCGGCCTAGCGCCACGCCGTAGAGACCGCCGACGAGCTTGCCGTCGATCCAGGTTTCGATCGAGTGGGCGATGCCGCGCTGGTGCAGCGCGCAGTAGCCGGCGAGGATTTCCTCGGTGATCCAGGTGCCGTCCTGCCCTTCTCGCGGGGTGGCGGCGCAGTTGCGCATGACGCGCTCGAAGGCGGTGTCGCAGCGCACTTCATAGTCGCGGTTGCGCAGCACCTTGGCGAGCGAGCGGCGCGGCGCGAATTCGGCGGGGAACAGCACCATGCGCGGGTCCGGGCTCCACCAGAGGATGGGCTGGGGTGCGGAATACCAGGGAAAGATGCCGTGGCTGTAGGCGGCGATCAGGCGTTCCGGGCTCAGGTCGCCGCCGGCGGCGAGCAGGCCGTTGGGTTCCTGCAGGGCGCGCGTGAGCGGCGGGAAGGTCAGGGACTGGTGGAGCCACGGAATCATTGGTTTGACTCTACCTTAATCCGCAAGGCGGCGCCGCTGTGCCACGCCTGGCTTGCCGCGGCCCGTCCAGGAGGACGGGTTGAAATGCCAAACGAGGATAACAGTATATATGCACATAAATGGTGCAATTAACTAACAAGCGCATTAATTCCGTGCGTTATCGACGCATGCTATAGAAAATAACCGATATTGGTGCGTTATCAATCAGTGACTTACATTTTTGGTGCATAAATTGCTTAGGAGTGCCCCATTTTCGATCATGGGGAAGCAATGGAGCAAATCAAGAGCGGCTCGGATGCGCTGTTCATCCTGCTGGGAGCGGTGATGGTGCTGGCGATGCATGCGGGCTTTGCGTTCCTGGAACTGGGGACGGTCAGGCGCAAGAACCAGGTGAACGCGCTGGTGAAAATCCTGGTGGATTTTTCGGTATCCACGATTGCCTATTTTTTCGTCGGCTACACGGTGGCTTACGGCACCACGTTTTTTGTCGGCGCCGAAACCCTGGCGCAGAAAAATGGTTTTGAACTGGTGAAGTTCTTTTTCCTGCTCACCTTCGCCGCCGCGGTGCCGGCGATCATTTCCGGCGGCATCGCCGAGCGTGCGCGCTTTCGTCCGCAACTGATTGCGACGGCGATACTTGTCGGCCTGGTCTATCCGCTGTTCGAGGGCATCGCGTGGAACCAGCGCTTCGGCATCCAGGCGTGGATCAAGGGCGCGACCGGCGCGGAGTTCCACGACTTCGCGGGGTCGGTGGTGGTGCATGCGGTGGGCGGCTGGATCGCGCTGATGGCGGTGATCCAGCTGGGCGCGCGGCGCGGGCGCTACGGCCGCGAAGGGCAGATCGCGGCGCACCCGCCTTCTTCGATTCCCTTTCTGGCGCTGGGCGCGTGGATCCTCACGGTGGGCTGGTTCGGCTTTAACGTGATGAGCGCGCAGACTATCGACAAGATCAGCGGCCTGGTGGCGGTGAACTCGCTGATGGCGATGGTCGGCGGCACGCTGGCGGCGACCTTCTTCGGCCGCAACGACCCGGGCTTCGTGCACAACGGGCCGCTGGCGGGCTTAGTCGCCGTGTGCGCCGGCTCGGACCTGATGCATCCGCTGGGCTCGCTGGTGGTCGGCGTGGTGGCGGGCGGCCTGTTCGTCAGCATGTTCACCTGGACGCAAAACAAATGGAAGGTGGACGACGTGCTGGGGGTATGGCCGCTGCATGGCCTGTGCGGCGCCTGGGGCGGCATCGCCGCGGGAATTTTCGGCAGCAAGGCGCTGGGCGGGCTGGGCGGGGTGAACGTAGTCGCGCAAGTCATCGGCACCCTGCTCGGAATCGGGGTGGCAATGGGCGGCGGCTTTGTGGTCTATGCGGGGCTGAAGGCGCTGATGGGCTTGCGGCTGGACGCCGAAGAAGAGTTCGACGGCGCCGACCTGGCGATCCACAAGATCAGCGCGACGCCGGAGCGGGAGAGCAACTGGTAGGCCGCGCTGCCTGCAGGCAGCGCCGTCAGCGCGGGGCGCTGCCCAGCAGCACAGTGGCCTGGCTCGACAGCACGCCGCCGTTGCCGTGCGCCAGCGCGATTTCGCAGCTCGGCACCTGGCGCGCGCCGCATTCGCCGCGCACCTGGCGCACCGCCTCGATCAGCAGCAGCAGGCCGTACATGCCAGGGTGGCAGTAGGAGAGGCCGCCACCGTTGGTGTTGACCGCCAGCCGGCCGCCCGGGGCGATGGCGCCGCCTGACACAAAGGCGCCGCCTTCGCCCTTGGCGCAAAAGCCGAGGTCCTCGAGGAAGAGGATGGTGTTGATAGTGAAGGCGTCGTAGACCATGGCCACATCCACGTCGGCCGGCGTCAGCCCGGCCATTGCGAAAGCCTGCGGGCCGGAACGTGCCGCGCCGGTGACGGTCAGGTCGGGCATGCTGGAGATGGAAGCGTGTGACAGGGTCTCGCCCACCCCGAGTACGTAGACCGGCTTTTTCATCTGCCTGGCGCGCGCCGCGCTCACCAGTACCAGCGCGCCGCCGCCGTCGGTCACCAGGCAGCAGTCGCGCACCGTCAGCGGGCTGCTCACCATGCGGGCGCCCAGTACCTCGGCGATGGTGAGGGGCTTTTTCTCCCAGGCTTTCGGATTCATCAGCGCCCACTGGCGCGCGGCCACCGCGACTTCGGCCAGGTGCTCGCGCGTGGTGCCGTACTGGTGCATGTGGCGCGCCGCGGCCATCGCATAGGCGCTGGTGGGCAGGAAAGGTTTGTACGGCGTTTCGTAGGGGTTGTATTCGCGCGGCGAGGCGGCGGCGCGGCTCACCGAGCGCTGGGTGCTGCCGTAGGCGATCACCGCGACTTCGCACAGGCCGGCTTCGATCGCGCCCATCGCGTGGGTGATGTGCGACATGAAGGAGGAGCCGCCGATCTGCGTGTTGTCCTGGTAGCGCGGCGTGATGCCGAGATATTCGGCCAGCACCAGGGTGGCGAAACGCTGCTGGGTGTTGGCGGTGAACAGGCCATCGACTTCGGTGAGCGACAGGCCGCAGTCGGCCAGGGCGCGCATCACGCCTTGGGCCATCAGGTCGGTGGGGGTGGTGCCGGGCGCGACCAGGCCGAGTTCGGACTCGGCGGCGCCGACGATGGCAATGCTGCCGGGCGTGAGGCTCATGCGGCCTCCACGGGCGCGAATACGGGGCGCACCGCATCTTCCTCGGTCGCCATGCGCACCTTGACGCGCAGGCCGATGGTCACCGCTTCGGGCGCTACGCCCTCGACGCGGCTCATCATGCGAAAGCCCTCGTCGAGGTTGATCAGCGCGACGTTGTAGGGTGCGGCATCGCGCGAATAGACCGCGGTGGTCGAATACACCGTACCCAGGCCGGCGGAAATGCGCCAGGAGAGCGCGCCGCCGGTGACAGGCGCGCAGACGCGCGGCGGAAACACCGCGGCGCCTTCCTGCGTTACCTGGTAGGCGAGTTGTCCGGCGCGGCAGTGCGCCTCGAAAGTGGATAGGGGCGAGTCCGTTTTCAGGTCCGGCGCGGCGCTGGCGTTGTTGCCGTCTTGCACGTGGAACTCCATCGAAAATGTTGCGGGCAGGGCCCGCGCCTCAAACGAGACGCGCCTGCGCCGAAGTTGACAGTGCCGATGATAAACGGGTAAAGTTTAGTTATGCAAGTAACTAAAACCAAGCCGCCGAAGGCGGATGGTGCAAGGCAGACAAACGGGGAACGGGCGGTAGACGCGACGGCGCAACCGGCCGCGAAGGCGGCGCTGGCCTCTGATGCGAAAGAACGCCTGATCGACGCTGCCGAACTGCTGTTCGCCGAACTGGGCTACGCCTCCTGCACCTTCCGCGAGATCGCCGGGCGCAGCGGCATCAACCAGGGCCTGCTGCACTACTACTTCGGCAGCAAGCAGAACCTGTTTACCGAGGTCTTCCTGCGGCGCGCGCGCGTGGTGGCGTCGCACCGCGAACTGCTGCTCGACGAGGCAGTGGCGCGCCATGGCGCCGGCCGCGTGCCGGTCGAGCCGCTGGTGCGCGCCTTCATCACCCCCGCGCTGTCGATGGCGCAGGCAGGTCCCGGCGGCGCCGCCTTCGTGCGCATCCATTCGCAATTGCGCAGCGAGCCGGGCGACATCGGGCTGGAGCTGCGCCGGCTGGCCTTCGGCGCCTCGACCCAGCGCTACGTCAAGGCGCTGACGGCCGCTTGCCCGCACCTGCCGAAAAAGGTCGTCTACTGGCGCTTCAATTTCATGGTCGGCAGCTACCTCGTCGTCAGCTCGCAGGGCGGCCGGCTGGAGGACTACTCCGGCGGCAGTTGCGCCTCCAGCGACGTCGAAAGCGCGCTGGCGCAAATCGTCCCCTTTGCCGTTGCCGGCTTCATGGCGCCGGCCCCGGCACGCAAGGGTGGCTGAAGGGGCCCCCTGAATCTCCCCGAATTTTTCCTCCCCAATCTGTTTCAACCATCCCACACCCGGAGCCCCTCATGTACGCCGCACCCCCGGTCCTCTCGACCGAAATCCATACCCGCATGCCCGAAGAACTCAAGCGCATGGGCCAGCCCTCGCATTGGGTGGACAAGCGCGGCGCCGGGCCGGTGCACTCCTTCCTCGAAGGGCCCTCGTTCGACCGTGAGGGCAATTTCTACTGCACCGACATTCCCTACGGCCGCATTTTCAAGATCAACCCGAAGGGCGAGTGGAACACCTTCGCCGAGTGGGACGGCGAGCCCAACGGCCTGAAGATCCACAAGGACGGCCGCATGTTCGTTGCCGACCACGCGCTGGGACTGCTCTCTTTTGATCCGAAGACGGCGAAGATGGAAGTCATCCTGAACCGCCCGAACCACGAGGGCTTCAAGGGCCTGAACGACCTGATCTTCAATGCCGCCGGCGACGTGTTTTTCACCGACCAGGGCCAGAGCTCGCTGGACGACCCCAGCGGCCGGGTCTGGCGCCTGCGCGCCAGCGGCGAGCTCGACCTGCTGTTCAAGGGCGTGGCCGGGCCCAACGGCATTTTGCTGAACAAGGAAGAAAACCTGCTCTACGTCGCCGCCACGCGCACCAACAACATCCTGGTGATTCCGCTGTTGCCCAACTACAAGGGTGCGGGCAAGGTCGGCATGTTCATCCAGCTCTCCGGCAGCCCGACCGGGCCGGACGGCATGGCGCTGGATGAGGACGGCAACCTGTTCATCGTGCATGCGGGCTTCGGCCGTGTGTGGGGCTTCTCCAAGTACGGCGAGCCGATCTGGTGCATCAAATCCTGCGCCGGCATGCGCACCACCAACATCGCTTTCGGTGGGCCGGACAACAAGACCCTGTTCATCACCGAGGCCGAGCAGGGCGTGATCCTGAAGGCGCAACTGCCGGTGGCCGGCAAACGCATGTACTCGCATGCCTGAGGCCCTGTCTACAGCCGAGGCGGCCTTGCCCGCTGCCGCGGCGGCGCGCCTGCCGGCGGCGCTGAAAAAGCCGCTGGAAGTATTGCGCCTGTACCCGGCGCATGACTACACGGTGGCCGGTGCCTTTGCCAGCCGCCTGGGCGCGCATGCCGACAAGGCGTTTTACATCCACAACGGCAAGAGCCGCAGCTGGCGCGAGTTCGATGCCGACGTTGCGCGCTGCGCCGCGCTGCTGGCAAGCCGCGGTGTCAAGGCCGGCGAGCGCATCGGCATCGTCGCGCGCAACAGCCCGGCGCACGTGCTGCTGCTGTTCGCGCTGGCGCGCTTGGCCGCGGTGATGGTGCCGGTCAATCCGGAATTCGGCGTGACCGAAGCGGGCTATGTGCTGGAGCATGCGCAATTGAGCGGGCTGGCCTGCGACGCCGCGGCGCTGGCCACCGTGCGCGCTGCCTGCGCCGAACGCAAGCTGGCGCCGTGGATGCTGCTGCTGGATGCCCCGCTTGCGGATGTCGTCGATGCGCCGCCTTTGCTGTCGGATGTGATGGCGCAGGGGGAAGGCCAACCGGTGCCGCCGGCGCGGGGCAAGGCGGACGACACCGTGGTGATCATCTACACCTCCGGCACTACCGGTTTTCCCAAAGGTGCGATGCATAGCCAGAAGAGCTTCGTGCTGGGCGGCGAGGCCTTTGTCGAGCGCATGTACGTGCAGCCGGAAGACCGGCTGATGATCGTGCTGCCGATGTTCCACATGAACGCACTGTTCTATTCCGTCGCCGGCACCTTGGCGGCGGGCGCGAGCATGGCGATCGTGCCGCGCTTTTCCGCCTCCGCTTTCTGGGCGCAGGCGGCGGCCTCCGGCGCGACAGTGGTCAACATCATCGAGGCGGCCTGCAACATCCTCAAGGCAAGGCCGCGCAGCGAGTTCGATGCGGCGCATCGCCTGCGCTGCGCCTACGGTGTGCGCCATAGCGCCTGGCAAGCGTTTCGCGAGGAGTTCGGCATTCCCTATTTCGTCTCCGGCTACGGCATGACGGAAATTCCCGGCGTCACCTGCAGCCCCTATGAAGGTCTGCAAAAGCCCGGCACCATGGGTCCGGTGGGGCGGCACCCCGACCCGGCGGTTCCCTGGGCGCAGTGCCGGGTGGTCGACGATGCGGGAAACGACGTTGCCGACGGCGTGGCGGGGGAGATGATCGTGCGCACGCCCCTTGTCACCCAGGGCTACTTCCGCGACGCGGAGCAGACCGCCGCCGCCTTTCGCGATGGCTGGTTTCTCACCGGCGACCTGGTCAGCCGCGATGCCGACGGCTACTACACCTTCGTCTCGCGCAAGAAAGACATCATCCGCCGCCGCGGCGAAAACATCGCCGGCGCAGAACTCGACCGGGTGATCGGCCAGCATCCCGACGTGGCCGAGGCTGCGGCCATTCCGGTGCCGGCCGAACTGGGGGAGGACGAGATTCTCGCCGTGGTGGTTGCCAAGCCCGGCGCCACGCTGACCGCGCGCGACATCGCCGACTGGTGCGCCAAGCATCTGGCGCCGATGAAGGTGCCGCGCTATGTGCTGTTCGTCGAAAACCTGCCGCACACGCCGACGCAAAAAGTACAGAAGAACCTGCTGCGCGCCGATGCCACGCTGAAAGACCGCGCCACCGACCTGTCGAAGGCATGATCCAACAGCACGGCCGGCCGTACACGCCTCGCCAACACAAGCCGCATCGACTTACTTGGAGACAACCGTGACTCTCATCGTCCAGCGCATCGCAGCCGCGCTTCTCGCCTATGCCTTCTGTACTTGCGCAGCCGCGCAGGTGCAGAAGTTTCCCGATCATCCGATTCGCTGGGTGGTGCCTTATCCGCCGGGCGGCGGCACCGACGTGGTGTCGCGCCTGATCGCCGAGCCGCTGGCGAGGGTGATTGGGCAGCCGGTGATCGTCGACAACAAGGGCGGCGCCAACGGCGTGGTCGGCGCGCAGTTCGTCACCGGCTCACCGCCGGACGGCTATACCGTCATGCTGGTGCTGCCGGCGCAGATGTCGGTCAACCCGGCACTGATGAAAAACCTGGCCTACGATCCAGTGCGCGATTTCGCGCCCGTGGTGCAGCTCACCTCTTTCGAAGTGGCGATGTTCGTCAACCCCGCGGTGCCGGCCAACAACGTCAAGGAATTTCTGGCGCTCGCCAAGTCGAGGCCCGGCGCCATGCGTCTGGCCTCGGCCGGCACCGGCAGCACCGGCCATATGGCGGCGGTATGGTTCCAGATGAAGACCGGGGTCGAGTGGATCCACGTGCCCTACAAGGGGGCCGGCGGCGCCTTCACCGACCTGCTCGGCGGCCAGGAGGACGTGATGTTCGCCACCACCCTTTCCGCGCTGCCCTACGTGCGCAGCGGCCGCCTGCGCGCCCTCGGCACCACCGGCCTGAAGCGTTCGGCGGCGGCGCCGGAAATTCCGACGATTGCCGAATCCCTTCCCGGCTTCGAGTTCTCCCAGTGGCACGGCATCGTCGCCCCGGCCAAGACTCCGCCGGAGATAGTGGCGAAGCTCAATGCCTCGATCGCTGAGGTGCTGAAGCTGCCGCAGGTAAAAGAGAAGCTTGCCAGCCTGGACTCCGAGACGGTGGGCGGAAGCCCGGCCGAGTTCGCCAGATTGATCGCCTCGGACATGGGCCGCTATGCCGGCATCGTCAAGGCGAGCGGGATGAAGGCGGAGTAGCCGCGGGTCGCGGCGCGCGGCTGCCTCTCCGGCGCTGCGCAGCCGCGTCTACATCGATGCGGTGATGTTGAGCCTGCGCACCAGGTCACCCCATTTTTTCGCGCCCTCGGCCACCGAGCGGCGCGCCTCCTCGGGCGTGCCGCCGACCGGCTCGGCGCCTTCCTGCGCCAGTTGCGCGCGCACTTCGGGCAGGGCGATGATGCGGTTTACCTGCTGGTTCAATTGCTCGATGATCGCCTTCGGCGTGCCGGCAGGCGCCATCAGGGCGAACCAGCCGACCGCCTCGTAACCGGGCACGCCGGCTTCGGCCACCGTCGGCGTGTTGGGCAGCAGCGGATGGCGCACGCTGCCGGTGACGGCCAGCGGCTTGAGCGTGCCGGCCTTGATGTGGCCCATCACCAGCGGAAAGGGCGCGAAGGAGAGCTGGATATTGCCGGCCAGCACGTCGCTCACCGCCGGGCCGCTGCCCTTGTAGGGCACGTGGGTCATCTGCACGCCGGCCATCGAGGCGAACAGCGCGCCGAACAAATGGTTGGAAGAGCCGTTGCCGGAGGAGCCATAGTTGAGCTTGCCGGGATTGGCCTTCGCATAGGCGATCATGCCCTTGACGTCGTTGAACGGCAGCTTGGCGTTGATCACGATCACCGTCTGCGGCGTGGCCACCAGGCTGATCGGCGTGAGGTCGTTCACCGGGTCGTAGGGCAGGCCCTTGTACAGCGCGCCGGCGGTGAGGATGTTGCCGAAGCTCGCCAGCAGGATGGTGTAGCCGTCGGGCGGCGACTTCGCCACCAGGTCGGTGCCGATGGTGCCGGCGGCGCCCGGGCGGTTTTCCACCACCACAGGCTGGCCGGTGGCGCGGTTGAGCTCGTGGGCGATGACGCGGCCGAGAATGTCGGTATTGCCGCCTGGGGTGTAGGGCACGATCAGGCGGCTGGCGCGGTTCGGGAAATCGGCGGCGCTCGCCGCGGGTGCGAACACAAGCGAGGCAAGAGCGACGGCAAGCAGTGCGCGAAGGAGCATCAATTCATGCCGTCTTGGCCGGCGCGCCGTGACGCCGCGCGTAGGAAGTGCCGAACTCGCGCGTGGTGGCGAAGGCTGGCGGCAGGGCGCGGCCGTTGGGCAGCGTCACCCAGGCGCGGAACAGGTGGCGGCGGCGCTCCGGCTCGTCGAAGTCCTCGTACTTGCTGCGTGCGTGCAGCACGGCATAGTTGTTGGCGATCTGCAGGTCGCCGGGCTCCATGTAGAAGCTGAGCTGCACCTCGGGGTCATTGGTCAGCGACTCGATCAGCTCGACGGCCTCCTGCTGGCCCTTGGTGAACTTCGGCACTTCCGGAAACTCCTGCGCGGTGCGCAGGTAGCGGCGCTTGTACAGCATCGACAGGCGCCCCTGGAAGAAATTGAAAATCGGCACCGACTGGAAGCGCACGCCGCCCAGGTGCTGGCCGCGGGTGTCGAAGTGGAAATCCTGCTGCAGCACCTCGATCAGGTCGGGGCGGCGGCGCAGGATTTCGTTGTACAGGTGGGCCGCGCTTACCAGCTTGCTGATGCCGCCGCTTTTGGCCGTCCTCAGGCACAGCAGCATGAAGGCGTCGCCGCCATCGCAATGGAAGGTCAGCTCGTCATCGGTCTGGAAGCTGCGCACGTTGTTGTTCTTTTCCACCCGCATGCCGGTGTTTGTGACGCTGTGCAGGCGGTTGCCGGCGCCGTCCTGCTCCTGCGGCTCGCCGAGATGCTGCGACAGGCCCCAGAACAGCAGGCGCGCGTCTTCCTGCGTATAGCGGGCGATCGGCAGGCCGCGCAAAAGCGCGAAGCCGCGCCCGCCTTCGAGCTCGGCCCGCACGGCGTCAAAGCGCTGGTCCATCAGCGGCATGGGGAAGTCTTCGCGCGTCAGGCTGAGCAGCTCGCGGTCCAGCGTCTTGGCGTGCGCCAGGGCGCGGTCAATGTCGGCGATCTCAGCTTCACCCAGATGCGCGATCCACTCCTGCGAGCCGCGCAGGCTCGCGCCGCTCCAGTCTTCAGGGCCGTCGATCGGCGCCAGGGTTGTATCAGCCATGTCTTGTCTCCTTGTATTGCATCAACAATGTTACGCGATCCCCAGCAGGCGTTCCGGGTTGTCTACCAAAATGCGCTTGCGCTGCGCGGCATCGGGTACGAAGGAGGCGAAGGCATCCAGCAGCTTGCCGTCATCGGGAATGCGCGCGGGGTCGAACAGGCCGGTGTGCGGCCAGTCGCTGCCCCAAAGGGTGCGGTCAGGTGCGACTTCGGTCATGCGGCGCATGAAGGGGGCGACGTCGTCGTAGGGGTAGCCTTGTTTGCTCAGACGGTCGGCGCCGGAAAGCTTGATCCAGAAGTTGTCGCGCCGCGCCAGTTCGCAGAGGATGCGAAAAGGTTCCTGGTCGAGACCGGCGCGTACGTCGATGCGGCCGATGTGGTCGATCACCACCGGCAAGGCAAGGCTGCGCAGCCAGGGCTCCAGACCCGGAATGGCCGCGCCGTCGAAATGCAGTTCGATGAACCAGGCCAGGCCCTTCATGCATTCGAGCACACGATTGAAGGCGGCGTGGTCCAGCGTGCCGCCATGCTGCGGATTGAAGGCGAAGCGCACGCCGCGGATGCCCTGTTCGTGCAGGCGTTCGCAATGAGCCGGCGTTACGCTGGCGTCGAGGCGCACCACGCCGAGGTAGCGGCCGCCGGAGCCGGCGACCGCGTCGAGATCCACGCTGTTGTCGAAACCGTGGGTGTTGGCATGCACCTCCAGCCCGCGTTCGATACCCAGGCGCTGGTGGAATTTCAGGCAGGCGGCGAGCGGCGCATCCGGCGGGCTGTATTTGCGTTTTGTCGCATAGGGAAACTTGGCTTGGGGGCCGAGGACATGGAAATGCGTGTCCCAGCTCCCCGGCGGCAGGGCGATGCGCGGCGGCGATGGATCGGGATTCGGCCCGAGGCAGTCGGGGATGCGGTCCATCGCGTTCTCGCTATCCTTGATCGGTCAGACCGGCTTGTCGCCCTTGATGGTGACGCGCTGGCCGTAGCGTGTTTGCGGGAAGTAGTCCCACATCGCCTGGTGCTGGACGCAGCGGTTGTCCCAGAAGGCCATCGAACCGGGGCGCCACTTGAAGCGGCACTTGATGTCGTCGCGTTCCATGTGCTGGTACAGCATGTTCAGCAGGGCGTCGCTTTCGTTCTTGTTCAGGCCGCTGATGCGCGTGGTGAAGTTGCGGTTGACGAACAGGCCCTTGCGCCCGCTCACCGGGTGGGTGCGCACGATGGGGTGCTCGGCCACCGGATATTCGCGGTTCTCCCCGCGCTTCTGGCGCCCGCCGTAGACGTGTGCGCCTTCGTGGATCGCGGTCTTGCCGTCGAGAAAGGCGCGCATCGGTTCGGAGAGCATGTCGTAAGCGCGGTACATGCTGGAGAACAGGGTGTCACCGCCGCCGTTTTCCGGCACTTTGGTGATGTGGAGGATGGAGCCCAGCGGCGGCTCTTTATCGCAGGTGACGTCGGAGTGCCACACTTCGCCGGCGATCCAGGTGGAGTTCTCGTCCGCCTTGATCTCGATGATCTCCGGGTGCCCGTCCATCTGCACCACCGGGTGGATATGCAGTTCGCCGAAGCGCCGGCCGAAGGCCTTGTGCTGCTCGGTGGTGATCTTCTGCTCGCGGAAAAAGATCACCAGGTGCTGGGTGAAGGCGTGGTGGATCTCGTGGAACTGCTGGTCGCTGAGCGGCTGCGCCAGGTCGATGCCGGTGATCTCCGCGCCGATGGTCGGCGTCAGCGGGGTGACCTGGATGGTTTCGTACTTCATCGCTTCCTGCTTCATGGGAGTCTCCTTCGTGTACCGATGAGCTTACTTGCCGACGACGAGCTGGGGCATGGCCTTGGCCGTCTGCGACCAGAACACCAATTCACCTTCGAGTTGCTTCTTGAATTCTTCCGGCGGCGCGTACACCGCGTCGGCGCCGCCGCTGCGCATCTTTTGCGCGAACTCGGCATTGGCAACAATCTTCTGCGCCGCCTGCGCCAGGCGCTCGCGCACCGGCTTGGGCAGCCCGGCCGGCGCGATCAGCCCGTACCACACCGAGCTTTCGAAATTCACGCCCGATTCCATGAACGTGGGCGTGTTGGGCAGCGAGGGTACGCGCCTGGCGGAAGTGAGGCCAACGGCCTTGAGCTTGCCGCCCTGGATGTGCGGCAGCAGCACCGGCACCAGCGCATAGACCATGTTGACCTGCCCGCCGATGGCGTCCGCCGTGGCCGGCGCGCCGCCCTTGTAGGGCACGTGCAGCAGGTTGATGCCGGCGCGCTTTTTCAGAAGCTCGACATAGACGTCGAGTTGCGCGCTGGAAATGGTGAGCTTGCCCGGCTCGGCCCGGGCGGCGGCGACCAGTTCCTTCGGATTGTTGAAGGGCACGGCAGGATTGCCCGCGACGATAAAGGGCGTGCGCGCCACCAGGCTTACCGGCTCCATCGCGCCCAGCAGGTCGAAGGGCGGCGCCGGGCCGAATGCGGGGTTGAGCACCTGGTTGACGCCGCCGAACAAAAGCGTCAGGCCGTCGGCCTTGCTGCGCGCGACGGCATCGGCGCCGATGTTGGTGGCCGCGCCGGGACGATTGTCGATCACCACGGACTGGCCGACCTCGCGGCCGAGGAATTCGGCGTACTGGCGCGCGATCAGGTCGGTGGTGCCGCCGGGCGGGTAGGGCACCACGATGTGCACGGGCTGGGCCGGAAAGTCCTGCGCGGCGGCGCATTGAGCGGTGGCGAGAAGCGCTGCCGCCAGGGCGGCGCCGGCTGCCCGCTTGAAACTGAAAAACATATTGTCTCCTTCAGCCTCCCGGGCGTCGCGGCTGCAAGCGGCCCCTTTGGCCGAACCCAATATAGGCCGCTGACGCCATATAGTCAACCAGATTTACTAATTAGTGCTATAGTCGCCGCCGATGAACAAACAGATGAATGCCCTCAAGGAAGCGCGGCGCTACGGCATCGGCCGGCTGCTCTTCATGGTACGGCGCGATTTCCTCAGCCGGCTGTCGGTGAAGATGGAAAAGCGCATCGGCCACGCGCTTCTGCAGTCCAGCGGCGCGCTGCTGCCGTTCATCGACCTCGAAGGCACGCGCAGCGTCGAGCTGGCGCGGCGCATGGGCATCAGCAAGCAGGCAGTGGGCAAGCTGGTGAAGGAACTGGAGGCGCTGGGCTTTCTCACCCGCTCGCCGGACGGCGCCGACGGCCGCGCCTTCCTGGTCTCATTCACAGAGGCCGGCGTAGACTATTTGCTGGACATGCACAAGGCGATCAACCAGATCGAACGCGAATATGAGGCGATGGTGGGGGTGGGGCAGATGCACATGGTGCGCGCCGCCCTCTCCACCATTGCCTATCCCGACGAAGCAGAGGTTTTGCGCAAGACCGGCACCGGTTGACGGCGCCGCCCGCAATATGCCCGAAGGCCCATCAGAGGCCGGGCCAGTAACAGGCTGAGGCCTCGGACAAGGAGACAAACATGCACACCCGCCGTTGCGCCCTCAAGGCGCTTGCTGCTTCGTTGGCAGCCATGGCATTGCCGCATGCCGCACGCGCCGAAGGCGAGGCCGATTACCCGGCGCGCGCCGTCACCATCGTCGTGCCCTTCGCGCCGGGGCAATCCGCGGATATTCTCGCGCGCCTGCTGGCCGATGGCCTGACGCGCCTGTGGGGCAAGCCGGTGCTGGTGGACAACAAGGGCGGCGCCGGCGGCGCCGTCGGCAGCCTGGCGGTGGTACGCGCGCCCGGCGACGGCTATACGTTGCTGCTGGGTTCGAGCGGGCCGATCTCGGTGGCGCCGCAGATGTCGAAGACAGCGGGCTACGATCCGCGCAAGGACCTCTCCGCCATCGTCAACCTGGCCGGCGTGCCGCAGATGATGATCGTCGCGGCCAATTCCAAATACCATTCGGTGAAAGACGTGATCGCCGAGGCCAAACGTTCGCCGGGCAAGCTTAGCTACGGCACCGGCGGCACCGGATCGCTGGCGCACCTGACGATGGAAATCTTCAAGCAGCGCGCCGGCATCGACATCGCGCACATTCCCTACAAGGGCGCCGCGCCCGCCTACACCGATTTGCTGGCCGGGCGCCTGGATGTGATGTTCGACACCCCGCCGGCGGCGATGGGCTTCGTCAAGTCCGGGCAGATGCGCTTTCTTGCCGCTTCCACCAGCAAGCGCTTTCCCCTGCTGCCCGAAGTGCCGACGGTGGCGGAGTCCGGCGTGCCCGGCTTCGACGTGCAGGGCTGGCTGGGCGTGCTGGCGCCGGCGGGGCTCTCACCGGCCATTGCGCGCAAGCTGAATCAGGATTTCCGCAGGGTGCTCGATGAGGTCGAAGTCAAGCAGCGCCTGACCGTGCTTGCGATGTCGCCGCTGGGCGGCAGCGCCGAGGAATTCCGCAAGTTCATCGAGGCGGATTACCAGAAGTTCGGCGCGGTGATCCAGGCCAACCACCTGAGCAGCGACGCCTGAGGCCGTGCGGATTTACCTGCGCAAGTAGTCGCCGGTAAAATCCGGCGCGTGGGCGCCGCAAAAGCTGTTGCAGCTGCCGCTGGAATCGACGCTGGCCTTCTTGCCCTTGACTTCGACGCTGACGGCGCAATCGCTGTCGGGGTCCTTGAAGAAAAAGTGCCCGGCGGAGGCGCGCTTGCCGTCGAGTTCGACATCGCACACCCCGCGCACGTTGCCAGCCATGATGGCGAGGCTGGCGCTGCCGTCGGGCTGGGCGGAGAGGTCCAGCGTATCGCCGGCGCCGCGGCGGTATTGGTCGGCGGCTTTCTTTTGCGGCGGCGCGGGGGCTGGCGTGGAACCGGCGCCGGTTTTCAGGGCCTCGATGCGCCGCGCCGTTTCCGAGCCGACGCAACGGGCCGCCGCGATGCGGTTGGCTTCATTGTCGACGTCGGGGAGCGCGCAGGCGGCATTGCGGTGCGCCAGCCATTGGCGCTCCTCGCGCCGCAGGCTGTCGCGCTGCGCGCCCTCGCGTTGCTTGAGTGCGGCGCCATAGGTTGCGGCGAGGGCTTCGTCCTGTTTCGACAGTTTGGCGTCGGCGCAGATCACGGTTTCGACCTGGCTGGATTTTTTTGCGCAATCAAAACTCGCGGCATGCGCTGCCGGCGCCAGCAGGCAGCCGAGGGCGCAGGCTTGCAGCGTGTGAAGGAGTCGCAGCGACAGACAGGAGCGAGATTGCATGGCGGGGGCGGTTGAAGGGCAGGTGCCCATTATTACGCAAGTGGCACTGCTCCTCAGAAGCGCCGCGCGGCGTTCGCATGGCCGCGCGCCGCGTCATGGCAACTGGCCCAGGCCGGGTTGGGCCAGGTAATACACCTCGTAGACGGCGCCGTCACGTCCGGCCTGCGGTGACTCGCCCGACAGGGTGAATCGGACCAGGCGCCAGTTGCGGGCATCGAGTGCGGTGAAGACCGCAACGGTGCCGGGATGGTCGGCCAGTTCCCTGTTGTACGCGACCGCTTCACGGTTGAGCGCGGTGTGGTCGGCCGCGGCTTCGATGGCTATTTCATCGCGGTACAGGGTTTTCGCGGCGCTGGCGCGGCCGCGGCGCGCGTCCAGCGGCAGCCAGGTTTCGACCGTGGGGCGGCCGAAGGAGTCGATCACGGTACGAAACCCGTCGCCCATCAGCAAGCCGGCCGCCACCTGCGGGTCGAGCCAGAGGTAGAGGCTGGCGTAGAGATTGCCGACCGCGCCGTGCGCGCCACGCTCCTGTGCGATAAATGCCTTGAAGACCAAGCCGGGCGCGTTGTCCCAGAAGGCAGCGCGGCCTTCGGCGCGTCGGCGGATGCTGGGCATTTCATAGTCGGCGGGCAGGCGGTGGGAGTACTGCATGGCGAACATGGCGCTCTTTCGGGGTGGCTGAGGCGCTATCTTGCTTTTTGCCAGTCATTACAGCAACATATCGATAAATATATCTGTGATT
>JAQGMJ010000072.1 GCA_028292405.1 Betaproteobacteria bacterium | reverse complement strand
TGCCGCGCCGCGCCCGCCCGCCGCCGCGCCGGCCAAGCCGGCCGCCGAGCCGCGCCGCTATTCGCTGCAGGCGATGCTGATCGCGCTGGTGCTGGCCACCGCCCTGCCGCTGGCGGCGATGCTGGTCTACAGCGCCCTGCACGCGGCCGATGCCGAGATGGCGCGCGCCAACCAGCTGGTGGTCAACCTGGCCGACGTCACCGCCGCCGAGGCCACCACGTCTCTCGCCGAGTTCCGCCGCCTCACCGCCTTTCTTGCCGAGCGCCCGAAGGTGCGCGCGCTCGACCCGGACAATTGCGACCCGCTGTTCACCGACCTGCTGCGTTTGTCCAACGACCTGGCCAATGTCGGCACCGTCACCGCCGATGGCCAGGTGGTGTGCTCCTCGATCAAGAGCAGTTCCGCCAGCGGCCGCCTGCCCAATATCGGCCAGCCGCGCTGGCTTCTCGAGCTGCGCGCCGGCGCGGCGGGTTCGATCGGCGCGCCGCAGCGCGGCATCTACACCGGGCGCTGGGTGCTGGTGGTGGCGCAGCCGGTGCGCGACGCGCAGGGCACCTTGCGCGGCGCGGTGCAGGTGGTGGTCAACATGGCCTCGTTCCAGCCGCTGGTGAGTTCCGCCCTGCCTTACAACGGCGTGGTGGCGATCACCGATTCCGAAGGCAACGTGATCGCGCGTGCGCCGCGCCCGCAGGAGTTCATCGGCAAGAACTTGCGCGAGACCGAGGTCACCCGCCTGGTGCTGTCGCGCCGCGAGGGCACCGCCATGGCCACCGGCCGCGACGGCACCGAGCGCTTCTACGCCTTCCGGCCGATCGGCACTTCCGGCTGGTTTGCCCTGGCGGGCCTGCCGACGGCCTCGATCTACGCCCAGGCGCAGGCCAACGCCATCGCGCTGGCCAGCCTCACCGTGGTGGTGCTGGCGGCGGCGGCGCTGCTGGCGCTGGCCATCCAGCGGCGCATCTCGCGGCCGATGCTCGAGCTCACCGGCACCGCGCGGCGCGTCGCCGGCGGCGAGTTCGACCAGCGCGCCGTGCCCGACGGCCCGCGCGAGGTGGCCGAGGTGGCCACCGGCGTGAACCACATGCTCGACCAGATTTTGCACATGCAGACGGCGCTGCGCGCCTCCGAGGCGCGCTACCGGTCGCTGGTGGACGCCGCGCCGCAGCCGATGGTGGTGCATCGCGGCGGGCGGGTGCTGCTGGTCAACGCCGCCGCCGTGCGCCTGTACGGCGCGCAAAGCGCGGACCAGATGATCGGCATGCGCGCCATCGACCTGGCGCACCCGGAATACCGCGAGACGGCCTACCAGCGCGCGCGCGACGTGATGGAGCGCGGCGTGCCCGCCACCAGCATCGAGCAGCGCCACGTGCGCCTGGACGGCTCGGTGATCGAGGTCGAGAGCGTGGCGGTGCGCCTGGACTACCAGGGCGCGCCCGCGGTGCTCTTGCTGGTGCGCGACATCGGCCAGCGCAAGGAAGCCGAGCGCCGGGTGGCGCGCCTGTCCAACCTCTACGCCGCGCTGTCGCGCACCAGCGCGGCCATCATCCAGGAGAGCGACCCGCGCGTGCTGTGCGAAAAGGTCTGCGAGATCGCCGTCACCCACGGGCATCTCGTAAGCGCGGCGATCCGCCTGTACCGCCGCGAGAGCAATGCGCTGGAACCCTATGTCGGCTTCGGCCCGCGCCTGGGCGCCGTCGGCGCGCGCACCATTGATCTGAACGACCCTTTCAGCCCGGCGGCGCGGGTGGCGCGCGAGCGCCACGCCTACATCAGCAACGACCTGGCAGTGGATCCGGCGGCGGCCACGGTGCGGGCCGACGCCGCCTCCATCGGCGTGCGCGCCTCGGCGGTGTTCGCGCTGGCGCTCTCCCCCGGCCCGGGCTCGGAGCTGGCCGGCACCTTCTCGGTATTCGCCGCCGAGCCGAATTATTTCGACGACGAGCTGACCAACCTGGTCGCCGAGCTGGCGCACAACCTCTCCTTCGCCCTCGCCAAAAAGCGCGGCGAGTCGGCGCTGGCGCAAAGCGAGGAACGCTACCGCTCCCTGTTCCAGTCCTCGCCCGACGCCATCCGCGTGATCTGCGAAGACCGCACCGTGATGATCAACCCGGCGGCGGTGCGCCTGTTCGGCCGCGACTCCGCCGTCGGACTGCTCGGCGAGCCGGTGCAGCACACCATCGACCCGGCCTATGTCGAAGTGGCGATGGCGCGGGTACGCAGGGTGATCGAGGAACGCGTCGCCACGCCGCCGGCCGAGCAGGTGCTGCTGCGCGCTGACGGCAGCCGGGTCGATGTCGAAGTCGTCACCCTGCCGTTCGAATACGAAGGCAAGCCGGCGGCGCTTTCGATCATCCACGACCTCACCGCGCGCAAGGCGGTGGAACGCGCCACCCTGCGCCTGAACGCCGAGCTCGAAGGCCGGGTGCAGCGCCGCACCGCCGAACTCAAGCGCGCCAACGCCGACCTCGAAGCCTTTTCCTACACCGTGGCGCACGACCTGCGCGCGCCGCTGCGGCGCATGACCGGCTTCGCCGGCCTGCTCAATGAAAATCTCGGCAAGCAGCTCAAGGGCGAAAACCGTGTCTTCCTCGAGCGCATCGCCGACGGCGGCGCCACCATGGACCGGCTGATCGAAGGCCTGCTGGAACTGGCGCACCTCGGGCGCACCGACTTGAAGCCGGAGGAGGTCGACCTCTCGGCGATGGCCGCCGGCATCGCCGCCGAACTGCGCGAGCGCGAGCCGCAGCGCCAGGTCGAATTCTCCATCATGCCGGGCCTCAAGGCCTGGGCCGAGCAGCGCCTGATCAAGGACGTGCTCGACAACCTGATCGGCAACGCCTGGAAGTTCACCTCGGCGCATGAAAAGGCGCACATCGAATTCGGCACCCTGCCGCTGGGCACGCCGGCGCCGGCGCGCGCCGAGCCGGCGATAGCCGGCGAGGCAGGTGGAATCGGAGAGCCGGCGGCAGCAGGTGAGACTGAAGAGCCGGCGGCAGCCGGCGAGGCACATGAATTCGAAGAGTCGGCGATAGCCCCATCAACGCCGGAGCAGGAGGAGGCGGTGCATGCGGACATGCAGGGCGCGGCCGATGACGACAGCGACGGCAACCACGGCAACGCGGCGGCGCCCCGCTTGTCCGCCGGCCGTTCCTCCGTCATCACCGGCCCGCAGCGCACCCTGCCCACCGAGTGCCGCATCTACTATGTGCGCGACGACGGCGCTGGCTTCGACGCGCAATACACCACCAAGCTGTTCGGCACCTTCCAGCGCCTGCACGCGCACAACGAATTCCCCGGCAGCGGCATCGGGCTGGCCTCGGTCAAGCGCATCATCGCCCACCACGGCGGCCAGGTGTGGGCCGAGGGCGAGGTGGAAAAGGGCGCTACCTTCTACTTCACCCTGCCGGTCACCTGCCCGCAGATGTAGGCGCGGGCCGCGCTGTTGTGCCGGCGCACCGTCCCCACAAATTCGCGCAAAGGACGCTGCAAACCGGCCGCGCCGTGGAATAATCAGGGCTGGCGTGATTAAGCCAGGAGTATTTAGTGCCGCACTCGAACCTGTTTTTTCTCAGCACCCGCTTGGGGGTGGAGCCGGTCGGCGCGGGCGATGCGGCGCTGGGCTACGCCAGCCTCTCTTATGACTGGACCCTGCTGATCGTCAAGGTGAAGACCGCACAGTACACGGAGGCGTATCTGGGCTTTCGCTCCGTCGACCTCGCCGTGCTGTTCAACGACGGCCGCCACCACGCCCTGCCCGTCGCCGCCGAAAAGCTCGACCGCAACTACTACACCGACTTCACCCGCCACCCGGTAGTGCTGTTCGAATCGGCCCACGAAATCAAGCGCTGCCTGCTCGACCGCGCGCATTATCCCTACGAGCAGCACCTCTACATGTATCGCCGGCCCGGCGGCCTGGAGCCTCTTAAGGCGGGCGGCCTGGAGCCCTTCAAGGCCGAGCCGCCGAAGCCGGCCGAATGATGACGCCACCCCGCAACCTCGCCGAACTGCAAGCCGCGCTCGCCGCCGGCGCGCAGCCGAAATACCTGCTGTTCTGGGGCCACCGGCCATCGCGCGACGGCAGCGTCGGCAAAAGCTGCTTCAGCCAGTGGTATGAAGCAGCCTTCGAAACCGAAGGCGCGCGCTACGCCACCGCCGAGCACTACATGATGGCCGCGAAAGCGCGCCTGTTCGACGACATGGAAGCCGCCGCGCAAATCCTCGCCGCCCCCAACCCCGGCGCCGCCAAGGCCCTCGGCCGCAAGATCCGCGGCTTCGACGAAGCGATGTGGCTGGCCCATCGCGACGACATTGTCGAAGCCGCCAACCTCGCGAAGTTCGGGCAGAACGCAGGCTTGCGCGAATTCCTCCTCAACACCGACGAGCAAGTACTGGTCGAAGCCAGCCCGGTCGATGCCATCTGGGGCATAGGCCTCGCCGCCGACGACCCGCGCGCCGCCGACCCGGCGCAATGGCAGGGGCTGAACCTGCTGGGGTTTGCGCTGATGCGGGTGCGCGAGAGGTTGAAGGAGCCGGGGTAGTCCGGACGCTTAATTTACTTGTCCACGAAACCCGGGGTAGCTCAGCCTCGCCCTTTTATTCGTCACTCAACGTGCCTGCACAAAAAAGCGCATCAGCCCGGCATGCGTCTGGAGGTAATCCACATCGCGATCAGGTACGCCGCGGAGAAACTGACCAGCAGAAAAAGCATCGATAACACCAGCCCCCCAGCCGACGTGCCCGGAACAGGATGGAATATGCCTGCAATCGCGTAGAGGATGGAAATGACCGGCATCGCCAGGAGCCAAAACAAGTCGAGCCAATGGGTATAGCGATAGACGTAGTAGCCGGGCGCTTGGTTCAACGAAATGAGCCAAGCGCAAAACACACTCGCAGCCAGATACGAGACCACGCGGCAGAATTGTGGTGACGGGATGGCGTCATCGCGCACAGGAGGCGCCAGCGCGCGCGACGGCCAATAGAGCGCCAGATGCGCCGGGAAGATGAATAGCACTGGAATAGCCGCCAGGAGCAACACCAGCGGCCAGATATCTCGCATCAGGGTGACAACAGCCAGTGGCAAGGTTACCGGGATGCTGGATGGAAAGATGATCGGCGTGATGATCAGCGTACCGATAACAGCGACCAACAACGCGCGCAGCCTAGTACGCGCCGGCGACGGCACGAACCTGCGGCAAACCGCCAGCCATACAAGATTGCAGGCGAGTACGATTACGGTCTCAATAAGACTCGCCGGACGATAACCGCGTCCGACAAGGGAAACGGCCGTCCATGAAACGAAGCAGCCATACCAGCATAGAGCATGGCCGATCCGCACCTTGTCGCTGAACGGCCGCAGGCGCCGTGCCCAGATCAGGCCCGGCACACCGGTCAACGGCCCCAGAAGAAACGCTGAAAGCAAGCCAAGCGCAAGCATCCCGCGCTCGGTACGCCTGGTTGCGGTATCAGGAGATGGGGCGGCTTCCATATTCTTGTTCCTCAGCCTTGTTGGGACGACAGGAATCAACTGGCTTTGATCCCAGTGTCTGTACTGTACATAAAATCAGTATTCATTTCAAGGCTGGCCGGAGCCATATAGAATCGGAAATCCGTTCAGCCTTCCGTTCCTCTTTTGGGGTTGCTCGGCGGAGTGAAGGCCGGCCGCATCCCTGCCGGCGTCTTATCCACTGGTTCAAGGGCACGCCGCCCATCGCGCATGCGCTGAATGTCGTCGAACAAGCCCTGATCGACCATCTGAAATGCCTGCGGTCCGTATTTGCCATTTCCAAAAGCGCCCGCCATACGTTCCGTTGCCGTTCGGAGCGGCCCACCGGACTGGACAATGGATTCGGCATCCGCCAGCCCCTTGTTTCCCATCTTGTTCTCACCCGAGCCCTGCGGGAACAATAGGGGACAGACCACCATTCTTTGCTAGGATGAAGCTTTCTCCACCTAGCGAGCACAGGACATGCCGCGCCGTGCCCGTCTAAGTCTCCCCGGCATTCCCTGGCACATCATCCAGCGCGGCAATAATCGCACGGTCTGCTTTTACGCGGAGGAAGACTACCGCCGCTATCTTGACGAACTCGCATTACTGTCGCGGCGCTTCCATTGCGCCATCCATGCGTATGTGCTGATGACCAATCATGTGCACCTTCTGCTGACTCCCAAAGAGGCAGAGGGTCCGGCGTTGATGATGAAGCATCTGGGTCAGCGCTATGTTCAATACATCAATCGCACCTACCGCCGCAGCGGCGCGCTTTGGGAAGGCCGCTTCCGCTCCTGCCTGACGCAGAGCGAGGACTATGTCCTTTCCTGCTACCGCTATATCGAGCTGAACCCGGTGCGGGCCGGCATGGTGCGGCATCCGCATGACTATCGCTGGTCGAGTTATCACGCCAACGGGGATGGCCGCGCGGACGCGCTGATCGCGCCGCATGCCGAGTATCTTGCCCTGGCAAGAGAGGAAGGCGTTCGGCGCGCGGCCTACCGCGAGCTATTCAAGGCGCGCATGGACCCGGAGAAGCTGGATCAAATCCGCCAGGCGACCAATGGCAACTTCGCGTTGGGGGATGAGCGCCTCAAGAAACAGATCGAGGTGGCGCTGGGCAGGCGGGCGGAGCGGCTTGAGCCGGGGAGGAAGGCAGCGAGAAAGCCGCCGCCGGGACAGGAGCGTTTGTTTTGAGGGGAATGGTGGTCTGTCCCCTATTGTTCTCGGCCAGTACCGGGCTATCGGCCCCGAGGCGCTTGAAGGTCGCGCGCACCAGGTCAGGGTCTTTCAGCGTATCGGCCAACTGCTGGAAGAACGGCCCGCGCTCCTGCGCCGGCATCGCGGCGGCAGTCTTGCCCAAATCGGCGAACTCGCTGTTGGTAAACGCCACGCGGCCGGTGTTGTAGGTATCAGCGATGACGCCGACCACCGGGGCGCGGGTGGCGGCGCTGGCGAGTACGGCTTGCGGGGTGCTCATGTCGGCGGGTTTGAGGCCGAAGGCGCCGGCGTCGATGCCGGCCTTGACCGGGTCTTGCGCCCGGGCGGTGAGGATGGCGGCGTCGAGCGCGGCGCCGGTGAGGTGGTTGCTGCTCTTAGCTCAATCTAGTCCATCCGGAACAAATGACACCGTGCAAGGAGGCACTAGATCGGGCCCTTCATCGTCAACATGTGCTACGTATTTTTCAAAGATTTTGAAAAGCTTCACGCAATCTTCATTGGAGAAGTCCCCTACGTCGTAGAGGTCTCGATAAGGTAGGTGGGGATGTTTCTGAGCCCACTCCAGAGCCTCGAGAGTTTCCACCCGATCATTCCGCACCAGTTTTTTGAGATGCTTCCGCCTGATAAACCTCTGTACCGTGCCATTTTCTTCATCTATGCCTGTCAGATAAGGAGTGACCTCAAGAACAGTTCTGAGATGAAGCAAATATTTACTTGGAATTAGATCCAGCGTTTTCATAGTTTGAACCTCTATTTCTGAAATGAGCCAATCGGAATCTTTGTTGCGTCCTTGATCCCTCGCTGCTCAAGTTCGCGTCTGAATGCTTCCATGTGCGCGCGCGTGGGCCTATAGTGCCCACTCCGAGGTGAAAGCCCGTCAATTACTCCGTTCTCCCCCCTGAATTCGCCGGCAACTCTGACCTTGGCACCTGACACCAGGCTTGAGTGATGAAAGACGAAGGGCTCAGCAACCTTCTTTGGCGCGAAATATATTTTTCCGTCCATGCTCATGACAAATATACCCTCTTCGCCATGAGTGTTCAAAGGCTTGCCCGTGGCGTCATAGACCAAACCGTCTTTTATGTGGAGTTCGAATTCCGGCCTAATTTCGTCATCCAGATATACGATTGGTTTACCCGTTTTTTGGTGAGGTCTGGTTTCCTCTCCCACGTCGCCACGACGCATTTCCAAAGGCGGCAGATCTTCGAGCTTTGGCGGCGGTGCTTGCTGTTCTTTTGGCGCTTGTTGCTTGTCTGATGCTCGCCTTCCATTATGCGGGCCTTGTCGGCAGGCTCCATCTCAAAGATTTTTCTTACGTTACCGAACCGGGCAGCTCCTTGGGTATTGATGGCATTCACTGCCTGCCAGTTGTCCAAGCCTCGCCGATTGGCAAGTTCGGCTTCTTCATCCGGCTGAAGGCCCCCGCCGTCTTGTTCGATTTTTTCAAGTATCTCAATTCGAGATCTGTTCCAAGCATGAGAGGTACGCTCGGCCTCATCGAATACTTTCTGAGCTGCCTGCCGCTCCTCCGGAGTCGCTTTGCTGTCCTTCGCTTTAGCCTTAAGAAGCCGCTGTTCGGCGGCCTCGAATCGCGTAGCGAGGACATCTCCCTGTTTCTTGTTCTTGTCGAGTTCATCGATATAGTCCGTAGGACGGGAGAATCTCTGTGGATTGCCGGAATTGGGGGGCGGAGATACGAACGGAGCACCACCACTCTCACCGGTGAATTCCTGCCCGGTCGTGTTAAGGGCAAGCTGCACAGGATTTTCCTCCTGCTTGGCTAGCGTTGGATTTGGCTTGTCCGGATCAAGAATATCCATGGCACTCGACTGCGCTGCAGCCGGCGCCCCGTCGCCTTCCTGAAGAGGATTTTTCCCCAGCATCACGCGTTCGAGATCAGCATGCAGTTGATTGCCGACGGGCGTACCGTTTTCGGATAGACGTGAAGAGGCAACCGGGCCGGTACCCAACCCCACCTCCCCCGCCGTCCCACTCCCATTCGTCGCCAGATTCTGCGCCACCTGCCAGCGCTTTGCATCGAACTGGCCGCTCTTGTCGCTATCGTCCTTCGCCAATGACGCATAGATCGCGCGAGTCGCTTGATAGCGCGTCTCCGCCGCCCCGGGGTCTTCGCCTTCGCTCGGCGTAAACGCAGCACGGGTTTGCGCATCCGCCGGCATCGCCTGCGGTGGGCTGCCATCGGTCGGATTGAGCGCTGTAAAGCCTTTGTACATATGCTCCGGCGCCGAGATGACCCCGCTGGCGCCGTTGGCAGGCCCCGGCTGGTTCGCCTGCTCCTCAAACTGCATGCGCGCTGCTTCGGCCAGCACCGGGTTGTCGGCGCCCAGGCGCTTGAAGGTGGCGCGCACCAGCTCGGAGTCGCCGAGCTTGTCGGCGAGTTGCTTGAAGAAGGGGCCGCGCGCTTGCGGGGGCATGGCGACGGCGGTTTTGGAGAGGTCGGCGAATTCGCTGTTGGTAAAGGCGCTGCGGCCGGTGTTGTAGGTATCGGCAATGACGCCGACCACCGGGCCGCGGGTGGCGGCGCTGGCGAGCACCGCCTGCGGGCTGCTCATGTCAGCGGGCTTGAGGCCGAAGGCACCGGCGTCAATGCCGGCCTGGACCGGGTCTTGCGCCCGGGCGGTGAGGATGGCGGCGGCGGCGCTTTGCAGGTTGGTGGCTTCGCGGGATTGGGCGGCGTAGTGCGGGTCGGCGACGTCGGCTTGCGTGCGCAGGGTGAAGGCGCTGTCGTTACCGTCGGTGCCGGTGTCGGCGGGAGCCGGTGCACCGAGTGTCTCGGCATTGGCGCGAGCCGTGGCATGCAAGCCAGCTTGGGCGTCGCTGCGCGCACGTTCGACTTCGGCGCTGGGCAAAGCGGCGAAGTTCTGCCGGTACTGGTTCTGGCTCAGCTTGTCGGTCATCTCCGAATGGAGCTGCGTGCGGCGCTCCGCTCCGTAGGCGCCGATGAATTCCGGGAGGGTCGGTGGCGGCGGCGTTGGGGTTGCCGGGGTTGCCAGCACCCGCGCTGCCGCCGGGCATGAGGCCGCGATCATGGCCTGGATCGGGTTGGGGGTGTTGAGGAGGGTGGCGGGGTGGGCCAGCGGCGAGGCACGGCGCCCGCATTGCTGCCGGCGATGACGCTGTCGGCGGCGGGGGGTGGTGCCGTCGCTGTATTAAACCTCTAAAGCTTGGATAATCCGGTGCCTAAATGACCGGTTAGCTCAGTCTCTATTATTTTCTGCCAAACGTCCCACGTTGACTTCGTCAACAAGACTACGAAACTTCGCCTCATCAAACTTGTGAGCACGATGCGTAAACACCGCATCGTTGTATAGACGACCTCCGGGACGATCCCAAGCGGTGCATTCTCCTTCAAAAAGCGTCAAGGGAGTTCCTTCGTCATCAGCAAAGCGCGTACCTTCTGGAAACTTTCTTGGAAGAATTATCGGAACACCTTTGGACATACTGACGCGATATTCTCGCAATCTGAATGCCTCAACCGCGCGACGAAAGTCTTCTTCAGTGCAAGACTTCGCATATGCATCAAACAACTCCGTGTCGAACGGACGCCCACTTTGGCTATCCCACGCAATACACTCGTCTCCAGTGCGTGTAAGCGGTAGGCCGGCGTACAGAGCGAACTTAGTGTGCGGAGAGATTTTTTCTGGATATCGATATGGCATTTGGGCCTTTTTATGGCGCTACCGTTTTATCTATTGCCGAATTTCATTCGGGCTTCCACTGATCCGCCGGAATAAAATCAGTAGGTTCGTTTTTATCATAGTGAACCATATCAGGCCCTTCGTCATGTATGTGCTTCAGGTGATCGACGAAGGCTCTAAAAAGTCTTAGACAAGCTTGATTGGAGAATTCGGAATCCACGATCTTTGGGTATGGAATATCTGGATGATCGAGCGCCCAGGTTAAGGCTTCGATCGCCCGCTCTGGTGCTTGTGGCGTCGCATACCAATTGCGTAAGTTTTCTCGCCGTAAAAACCTGCGCATACCTTTTGATTTGGGATCGACGCTCACCAGATGTGAATTGGTAAGCGCAACAATATCCCTTATTAAGCCATAGTATTTCTCGGGTATATCCGCCAAAGTAAGCATTTTCATCTGTTCTCCTAGTCTTGATACAGCCCTGTTGGAATGTCTTTAGCCCCTTTAATTCCGCGCTTCTCAAGTTCCGCTTTAAAGGCGTCCAAATGGGCTTGTGGTGGTCTATAGTGGCCTGATTGGCGCGACATTGAAGAAATTGTTCCATTCTTTGCCACCAGCTTCGCGGCGATCATGACATCTTCGCCGGCAACGAGGCTTGAGTGGTGAAATACATGCGGTATATCCATTTCATTAGGCGCGAAATAAATTCGTCCGTTTGTATCCATGACAACAAGCCCTGGCTTCCCCTGCGTGTCAAGTGGCTTTCCGGAAGAATCATAAAGCAGCCCATCTTTTATCTTCAACTCAAAATCTGATTGCTCTTCTTTCGTCAAATATTTGACTGGCGCTCCGGTTTCTGGGTGAGGCTTTAGATGCTCGTTTTCATATTCACGGTGAAGCTTGAGCGGTTCGAGTTCCGATAGCGTCGGCAAGGGCCGTTGTTTAGCCGCTTCTGTTGCTGACACAGACTCTTGCTTGCTGATCGAAAGTTTCCCTCCCAAACCGCTAAAAGCGGAGACAGCTGCAACTAACTCGTCCCCCTTGAACGATTGCCAGAGGTATGCCGAGCGGTTCGGGTCCTTGACTTCCGAGGCACGCACAATCGTGTCGAAGTTCTTTTCCGGGTCGCCGGATGTAGCCAGCATCCCCAACAGGAGTTTGGTTCCGACTACACGATTTTCCTTGCCCAGTATGTAATGCAGGTCATCGCCGATGCGCTCGGACAGCGCTTCCTTGGATAGCCTCGGATCTCCATTGGCGATCAGATCGGCCACGCGCGAAACCCGTTCTGACAGTTCCTTTTGATGCAAGCCGTTGGATGCGATTCCTGCTTTACCCTCTTGCAAAAGTTGCTGCCCGATCTCGGGATTGGCTTTCATCTCCTTTGCCAAATTCGCAAGCGAATCCTTGGTCGCTTGCAACTCTTGCGCGCGAACCTGCATTTGGTCTTTGCTGTAAGACTTCGGGTCTCCAGGTTGCGCCGCATTGAATAGCCCATTCAGGCCACTTATGAACTCCGCCGCTTTGTCAGGCGCCCTACTCGCCGATGCTGGCGATGAGACTTCCGGCGCCGGCGCGATAACCACCGCACCCCCATCATTTACTGAAGGTTGCCCTACGATGTCCAATGGCACGTTGGCATCACTTGCCGTCGGTTTGGTTTTTCGAGCCGCCGGCCCGCGAGCGTTTTCCATCGCGACCTGCACGCTATCTCCAGCGGCTGCTCCGGTTTCAGTATCCGAACCCGCGAGGAGTTGACCTCCGGCATCTGAGTGGACGTTCTCAGCGCTGGCAAACGTATATTGGTGTCGTCGTAGCCGCTCATCCTGAGTTTCGGCCGCCGACGTCAACCCCACCTCTCCCGCCGTCCCACTCCCATTCGTCGCCAGGTTCTGCGCCACCGACCAGCGCTTTGCATCAAACTCCCCGCTCTTGTCGTTATCGTCCTTCGCCAGCGACGCATAGATTGCCCGCGCAGTTTGGTAGCGCGTCTCGGCCGCGCCAAGGTCTTCGCCTTCAGCCGGAGTAAAGGCCGCGCGGGTCTGCATATCCGGCGGCATCGCCTGCGGCGCGCTGCCATCGGCAGGATGTAGCGCCGTAAAGCCCTTGTAGATATGCTCCGGCGCCGAGATGACCCCGCTGGCGCCGTTGGCAGGCCCCGGCTGGCTCCCCTGCTCCTCATACTGCATCCGCGCCGCCTCAGCCAGCAACGGGCTATCGGCGCCAAGACGCTTGAAGGTAGCGCGCACCAGTTCCGGCTCACCCAAGGTATCGGCCAGCTGCTTGAAGAACGGCCCACGCTCCTGCGCCGGCATGGCGGCGACGGTCTTGCCGAGGTCGGCAAACTCGCTGTTGGTAAACGCCACGCGGCCGGTGTTGTAGGTATCGGCGATGACGCCGACGACCGGGCCGCGAGTGGCCGCGCTGGCGAGCACGGCTTGCGGGGTGCTCATGTCTGCCGGCTTGAGGCCGAAGGCGCCGGCGTCGATGCCGGCCTTGACCGGGTCTTGCGCCCGTGCGGTGAGGATGGCGGCGGCGGCCCTTTGCCGGTTGGTGGCATCGCGGGACTGGGCGGCGTAGTGCGGGTCGGGTACATCGCCTTGCGTGCGCAGAGCGAAGCCGCTGTCGCCGGTGCCCGCGGGCGCGGAACTGCCGAGCGTGTCCGCATTGGCGCGCGCCGTGGCATGCAGCCCGGCCTGGGCATCGTTGCGCGCGCGTTCGACTTCAGCGCTGGGCAAAGCGGCGAAGTTCTGCCGGTACTGGTTCTGGCTCAGCTTGTCCGTCATCTCCGAATGAAGCTGCGTGCCGCGCTCCGCCCCGTAGGCGCTGATGAACTCGGGCAGCGCCGGTGGCGGGGCGGCGTTGGCGCCGGGCGCGACGGCGGCAGTGCTGCGCTGCGCGACATCGGCCTGGGCCTTGCCCTGTGCGACGTAGACGGCGGCGCGGGCCTGGGGGATGTAAGCCATGCGCTCTTCGGGGGTGAGTGCAGCAACGGCGGGGTGCAGTGCGGCAGCCGGGTCCGGCTCGCCGTTCTCGCCTGCCTCACCCTCCCCGCCTGCACCGCCTTGCAACTGCCGCAACGTTCCCTGCGGGTCGCGCGCCATCAGGGTCTGGATGGCGGGGGCGACCACGATCTGCCGCAGCCTGGCGTCGAAGCTTGCTTGGTCGGCCGCGCTGCCTTCGATGCGGATGGGATGGCGCTGGAAGAAGGCGAGCGCTTGCGGCAGGGTGGCGGGGTCGGCGGCGACGCCGTAGGTGGCGATGGTCTGCGCGGCGCTCAAGGCGGTGCTCTGGCGCTGCTGCACATTGCCTTTTGCTTCCAGGCCCATGATGGCGCGGGCGCCCTGGAGGCGGTCGGTGCCGCATTGGGCGGCGAGAGAGGCGGCGACGGACTTGCTGGGGGCGGCGGCGATGGCGGATTGGGCGCCGAGGTCGTAGCCGTTGATCCAGGCGCCGGTGGTGCCGTGGACGCTGGGGTCGGTGGGTGAAGGGTCGTTGGCGGTGGGGTCGGGATTGCCGGGGTTGCCGGGGTTGCCACCACCCGCGCTGCCGCCGGGCATCAGGCCGGCGATCATCGCCTGGATCGGGTTCGGCGTATTCAGCAGCGTGGCGGGGTGCGCCAAGGGCGAGGCATCGGCGCCCGCATTGGCGCCGGCGATGACGCTGTCGGCGGCGGGGTGGGTGCCATCGCCGGGTGTGGAGATGCCGGCGAGATGGGCGGTGAGGTCGCTGCCATGCCGGACACACTGCGCATAGGCTTGCAGGGTCCAGGCGTTGTTGTCCTGGTCGGCCTTGAAGGCGACGGCGGGGTGGGCCTTGTCGTACTTGTCGAGGCCGTCGCCAAGGTCGCCGATGCTTTTGCCGAGGCCTTGCAGGGCTTCGCCGCGCGGGTCGGCGATCTGGATGGCTTGCACGTTTTGTTGCGGGACGAAGGTGGTGGTGGTGCTTTGGCCGATGATGGGGATGCGGATGGTCATGGGGTGCCTCAGTGGGTGGCTTTGTAGTCGGCGTATTTGCCGGCGCCGCTGAGCAGGCTGGTGGCGGCGCCGTAGGTGCCGGCTTCTTCCTGGTTGGAGGCGCTTTGCAGGGCGGCGCCGGATTGGGCGTTGTCCATCAGGCTCTGGTTGGCGTAGTTGTTGGCTTGCAACCCGCCCTGGTAGCGGATATTGAAGGCGTCGAGTTCGGCGTTGGCGGTGCTTTGGCCGATGACGTCGGAGGCGCTGCCGTCGGCGCCGATACCGGCGGAGAGCAGGCTGGCGCGTTGTTCGCCCAATTGCATGGCGGATTTGCGGCGTTGCTGTTCTTCGTTGGCGTCGGAGACCAGCAGGGTGTTGTGGGCGTTTTGCTGGGCGATGGTGGCGTTGGTCTGCGCGGCTTGCGCCTGGGCGCGGGAGTTGTCGGCCTGTGCGCTGGCGGCGTTGACGGCGCCGACGGCGCTGACGACGGTGGAGGCGATGATGAGGTAGGGGATGGCGGCGGCCATGGGGTTGTCCTTTTGGGTCTTTCGATGATTCTTAAGATACGCATGTCGATGCGCTAAGTGTGGTTGATTTTCGGTGCGCGATTGCGCGCTATCTTTAGTTGACGAACGCGGCGTTTTCCCTCGTACGGAAGCGGGGCGCGAGCGTTAAAATCAGTGTTTTTCGCGGTTACTCGAAAACAATTTAAGCGCACCGCCATGAGCCGGACCGCCCGCCTGTTCACCCTGCTCGATGCGCTGCGCGCGCATCGGCGCCCTGTCGCCGCTGAGCAACTGGCGCAGGACCTGGGGGTGTCGGTGCGGACGATCTACCGCGATATGCAGACGCTGGCCGGGCTGGGCGCGCCGATCGCGGGGGAGGCGGGCGTGGGCTATGTGCTGACGCCGGGTTTCTTTTTGCCGCCGCTGATGTTCGATGCGGACGAGCTGGAGGCGCTGGTGCTGGGGGCGCGCTGGGTGCGCGGCCAGGGCGACGAGGCGCTGGCGCAAGCGGCCGACCGGGCGCTGGCGAAGATCGCCACGGCGAGCCCGAAGGATATGCGCGAGGCGATGGCCAATACGGGCTTGTGGACGCATTCGACCACCGGGTCGGCGGGGAGCATGCGCGCGGGGCTGCTGAAGATGCTGCGCGAGGCGATCCGCCATGAGCACAAGCTGGCGCTGGCGTATACGGATGAGCAGGGTCGGACGAGCGAGCGCACGGTGTGGCCGATCGGCCTGGCTTTTTTCGAGCGTACGCGGATGGTGATTGCGTGGTGCGAGCTGCGCGCGGATTTTCGCCATTTCCGCACCGACCGCATCGCGCAGTGCGAGTGCGGCGGCGAACGGTATCCGCAGCGGCGGGCGGCGCTGGTGAAGGCGTGGCGAAGGGAACAGGAGATTTCGGAGGAATAGGCAAGTCGAACCAAAAGATGTACCGGCGCTCACACATTCATCGAGCCCAACTCCTCCTCAGCATTTCTGACGATAAACTTATCAGATAGCAGCCCAGACAGACTTTTTCTCACGCATCTTGAGTAAAGGTACTTCAAAGTACCTGAAAGAGATCGTGGCCAAAATTAGCGTAATGCAAAGATAAACAATTGCCTCAAGTGGCCCGTACAGATGCAACTTGATACCCGCATATTTTTCGAAATAAGATCCAAATCTCGTACTTAAGATGTGAGCTACGACCTCATGCAAAACATATATACCGTAGCTTCGCTTTCCTATAAAAACAAAAACACGATTTTCTAGAATTCGGCAAATTACTCTCGCGCGCCCAGTTGCAAGAAAGAAAATAATAGATGCAGCCAGCGTGTACCACACCATATCTGAAACAACCACATTGGCAAAGGACGTTCTGAAACTAGTCAAGTCCAGTGTTTCGTGCCAAAACATCAATACAACCCCTCCCCCCGCCGCGGCAACGCCAAGACCTTTGACGACACTAGATACGAACGGAGCCAGAGAAAATCGCGATCGCACCAATAGGGCAATCGTGCAACCAGCCGCTAGCGCATCCAGGTTTCCAAGTGTAAATATAAATAGAAATCCAGCAGACACATCACATAGCCATCCAATTAAACGGAAGCCGAATGCACCGATTGCAGCGCTCGCGACAATCCAGGGAAGCCACTTCCTTGGAGCGAAAAGCGCGAGTGGCGCCCAGCACAAATAAAACTGCTCCTCCACTGCCAATGACCACCAAGGAAACGTGGCGCCATATACACCAATACCGTCTCTTAGAAATATCGCGGAAAGATTATTCAAAAACAAAATATGCCAAACAACATCCGTCCTGACGGCGCCTGTTATACCAATTCCGACAACAAACAGTAGAGTCAAATAATAAAGAGGGAAAATTCTAAATGCTCTACGAATGTAGAACTTTTTTAGATGAGCTTTCCATCCCATTTCAGGGGCTCGCTGCCTTTGATCCATGAGAATTCCCGTGATCAAAAATCCGCTGATCACAAAGAAGGTCATCAAACCTCCCCGCCCCCACTCCATCAAATCAGCAAACGCCGCCCAGGGCTCCCAATGCGCCAGCAACACCAAGCTAACGGAAATTGCACGCAGGCCATCAATGCCGGGAATATGCTTTGATATATTCATAGACAATAGCCGCCTTAAGTCGGGACAACGTACAGTTGTCTCAAATGAAAGCTATCGAACATATAGCGGCGAAATTGCGCGGCCCATCGCTTTAGTTTGATTTTTTGTTTCAAAACCGCTCCACTTATCCAATGTTTTCATTTTACTTGTCTCCCTTGAAAACTGACACAAACGGTAGAACTGCACAGAATTTTTGTGCACGGGAATAGTAAGCGCTCTTATGTTGCCTTGCAGGCTACTGACACTTTCTGTCTCGGGCTAGTTCGACAATCCATTTTCTTGCATCGCTACATGCGACGAAGGAAATTTCAATGCGCTTGGCCTGTTACCTGATGTTGCCCATGACCGCACCGGGCATCGACTGGACGAGCAATGTCTCCATGCCCGCGTCGGCTGCTGCGGCGCCCCGCGGCGGAAATGCGGCGGCACGTCCCCCTTCGAAGCGCGGGTCGCTTTGCGTCGCAGACAAGGCCAGCGGCGCGCAGCATACAATACGGCCTCGCCCTAACTCCGAGAGAGAAGATCGTGGACGTTTCGACAAACAATATTCTGAGTGAATTCCTCAATGCCTACTGGTTACGCCCCGAGACGGCTCTATGGCGGACCGTGGACGTTAACGCAATGGCGGACTTTCAGTTTGAATCGCCGTCTTTGGATGTCGGCTGCGGCGACGGCATGTTTTCCTTTGTTCGTGCCGGCGGCCAACTCGATAAAACCTTCGACGCATTCCAAGCAACCACAAACCTAGATAAATTTTTCGAGAATGTGGATGTGTTCGATGCCTTTGATCCTTCCTCCAGCCCCTTGGTCATGCGCAAGCCGAATTATCAAATCGATTGCGGATTTGACCATAAGGAAAATCTGCTGAGAAAGGCCGCTGCACTTGGCCTATACAAAAGTGTCAAACAAGGCGACGCAGATAGTGTTTTTCCATTTTCAGACGGAACCTTTAATACCGTATTCTCCAATATCGTCTATTGGCTCACTGATCCGGGAAAGGCGATTGCCGAAATCAGTCGCGTACTCGCCCCCGGAGGCAAAGCATGTCTAATGCTCCCAAGCACGAAACTTCCTGAATTCAGTTTTTACAATCAGCTTTATGTAAAAACTAAGGATGAGAGATGGCGCTTTCTGGAACGCATGGACCGGGGACGCTTTACCGATAATATTCGACAAGCCAAGTCATCTGAACAATGGGAGAAATACTTCACTGCGGCCGGGCTTGAAGTGGACAAGCACACAAACCACCTCTCCGGAACTCTGGTAAAAATCTGGGACGTCGGAATGCGACCGCTTTTCCCAGTGCTGATGCGCATGACCCGTGCCATTGCACAATCCGAGCTTGCGGAGATCAAGCAAGAGTGGATCGACACCCTAAAGCATTTTCTTCTCCCAATTGCAGAGCTGGATGCCAATCTCTCGTCCGGAGGGCAAGCCGGTTTTCATTGCTACATTTTGAGAAAGCCGCTGCGCTAAAGTCTCGCAGGCAACCCACCCTGAATCTTGCCACAATCCATTTATGTGATTGGCCGTGCGGCTAGCACAGCATGGTCTCGAGTGGGAGAGTCGCCCTATTTCGCACGGTTTGCCCATGCCTTAGCGTTATCGAGGTCTAGGGTTGCCGCTGCGCCGCTTGCAACCTGGCGCGAAACGTCGCCAATGAATCCGTCAACTGCGTCGCCAAGGAGGGCGCGGTCGAAACAGGCGAGCTGAGGCTGGCGGGAATCGGCGGGGGCGGCGGGCACTGTGTTGCCACCAGCGGCGGCGCGGCGCAGGCGCTCAAGCTGAGCATTGAGGCCAGCGATAGCATGGGTATGGTTTTCATCGGCTTGTTCCTTGGATTGTTGGTCGAGTTTCTGTTGCGCATCGGCGCGTTGTTGCGCGGCCTTGGCGGTGGCGGCGGTGGCGGCTTTGAAGTCTGCGTAGGCCGCTTGCAATTTTTCGTAGCGGGCGGCGTCCCATTTGTGCATGCGCCAGGCGCCGCAGCCGGCGATGGCGGCGCACAGCGCGGCGTAGAGGGCGACGCGCATCGCCCAGGCATAGGGGCCGGAGAAGAGTGCGTTCACAAGTCGGTCCTTTCACAGATCGCGCGCTCGCGCTTGCGCCGCGCGGCCAGGCCGGGGACGGCGCGGCCGTCGGCGTAGATCCACTTGTCGAGCTCGGCGCAGGCGCCGGGGTCGCGCGCGCGCAGCCGGCGCGCGAAGCCGGAGCCGCAATAGGCCGGCACGCCGACATTGAAGGCGAACATCACCGCCGCCGCGCGCCGGCCCGCGGGCAGCTCGCCCAGGGGCGTGCAGGCGTCGACGCCGGCGGCGGTGTCGGCCATGTTCTTCTCGTCGATCTCGGCGCATTCCGCCTTGGTGAAGGTCTGGCCGAGCCTGGCGCCGTGGGTATTGCCCATGCAGTTGGTGGGAATGCCGACGCTGTCGAGGTAGGTGCGCCTGACATCGCCCTCGGAGAGGTGCAGGCCGGCGGTGATGGCGGTGGCGGCGGCAAGGCCGACGATCATCGAGAGCGGGCGTTTAATGCCCTGCGAGTATTGCATCTTCGATCCTCCTCCGCAGCTTGGGCGGCTTGAACATCCTGGCGATGACGGCGCGGATCGCGTAGGCGATTGCAGGCTCAAGGCTTACGTACTCCGTACAGGACAAAAGTGCCGCTGCTGATATTTCCGCTCGTCTCCAAAAAGCGGAAGGCGTTGATAGCATTGACTGACCCGATGTATATGCCAATCGCCTTCGAGGCGTCGGCACCGCTGGCTAGGCGCAGATTATTCACCTCGGTTTGAATTACCTTAGAGTGCGTGGTGTCACCCGGACGGTACAAAGTCACTTGCCCGTTCATACCGCCGTCGGTCGTCACATTTGACGCTTGGTGGCTTAGACGCATTGAGGTGTCGGAGGCAGAGCCAGCTCCAGTGACAGTACCGTTCTGGTTAATGATTGAACTCCAGGAATAGCTAGCGGCGGCGGATTTGAAGGTCGCACCGTTGTCCTCGGACACCCGGCCAAGCAGGAAAATGTCGTTTGTCGCCGGCACCACCTCGTAGAATTTGATGACCCACTCATCGAAAGTGCTGTCAATGCCGATCACGTCGACCGTCGCAACCGCCGAAGAAATGGTCTGCTTGCTGACGTACACCAGACCCGTGCCGAGGCCGGAGGTCTTGAACAGGACCCCGTTCGAGGTGACGTTGCAACTTTCGCCGGGGTAGAGGTTGAGCGACGTTTTTCCATCGATAGTCTCGGTCGGATCAAGCGTGATAACACCGGCCCCGTCATTGCGGATGGTGACTTGCCAGCCGTTGCCGAGCGTAGCTGCCGCATCAAAAGTCTGGGTGAAGATGCCGGTCGCAGCGAATATCCCGTTGTTATCTGCCGCAACCAGTGTCGTGTTTGCCGCGCGCCCCGTCACCGGATGCTTGATCGTGCTTTGAGGGAGCAGCGCATTTGCATCCAGCACCGAAACATTACCGGTGGCGGTGCCAGTATTCACGGCTGACGCTGTGCCAAGACCGAGCGCGGCCTTGATGGCTGCCACCAACGCTCCGAAGGTCGCGAAAGCGCTTCCCGTTCCCCCATTCGTAGTCGATACAGGGACCGACAGGCCAGAACCATCCCCGATATTTGCGTAATTTTCCAGGCCGGAGCCATCCGCTTTCCAGCCGATCAAAAAGCCCCCTTGCGGAGATGGCACCAACAAAGAGGCAGCACTGGTATCGGCATCGTTGAAAACGAAAGCACGATTGATCAAATCCCGCGTGCGCTGCACCAGCATGGTCAGCTTGTCGAGCGCGGTCTCGTGGGTCTTGGCGGGGAAGGGGTCGTTGGCCGGGTAGCGGGTGCTCTGCAACTGGTCGGGGTCGCGGATGATCACGACGTTGCCGCTGCCGGCGGGTGGCGCGACCACGAACGTGACGCCGCCTCCGCTGGGGTTGCCGGCGCCGGCTACGGTGTAGTTGGTGGTGAGGGTCTGCTTCGCGCCGCCGACGTAGACGGTGAGGTCGGCGTCCTGCAGGAAGTAGAACTGCACGGCGAAGGTTTGCGAGGCGCCGTCGCCGTCGTGGGCGATGCGCGCGATTTCGGTATTGACTGTCATGTCAGTTGGCGCCTTTGGTTGCGCCGTAGGCGGCCAGCAGGACCATCAGCGCGATCAGCGCGCGCCAGACGAGTTGCCATACGCCCTTGCCGACGTTGGAGAAAAAGCGCTCGACGATGCGGCGCTCGAGTTCGTCGACGACGGCGTTGACGTCGTCTTCGGTGAGATTGCGCGGGTTGTATTGTGAGATGCGCTGCGGGGTATCGCTCATGGTGGTCTCCAAAGGGCCCGTTTCTCGAGCCGATGGAAACCAAGATACGCAAGTCGATGCGCTAAGTGTGGTTGATTTTCAGATGCGGTTTTTGTGGCAGCATGAGAGGGGAAATGCCGATTTTTGACCGTTTTTGAAAAACAAAATAGTGCAACCAGACGACCTGCAGCGCCTGCTTTCGACCGAAATGCCGTACGGCAAATACAAGGGTCGCAAGATTGCGGACCTGCCGGGCAACTATCTCAACTGGTTCGCGCGCGAGGGCTTTCCGAAGGGGGAGATCGGACGGCTGCTGGCGCTGATGCAGGAGATCGACCACAACGGGCTGAAGTCGTTGCTGGATCCGTTGCGGGGAAGATAATCCCGGCAACGGCGCTCTGCGTGAATGAAGCGATGGCATGCGGCGTGACGCCGTATCGGCCAGGGCAACAGGTAGGCCGCGATGCGGAGGGTCTTGGGCCAAATCCGGGCCGCCCCGGCGCAGCGGCGATTTGAAGGTATATTTACGTGCGTTTAGGGGATGCCTCGCCGCTGTGCGGTGAATAGGCACGCAGGGCGGCCATCCAAAAAGTCAATCAACGCCCACCATGCTTTTCAACTCATACCACTTTATTTTTGTCTTCCTGCCTGTCGTGTTGGCGGGATTCCTGTTGCTGGCGCGCCGTTCGATGGCGTCGGCCATGCTCTGGCTTGCCATCGCCTCAGTCTTCTTTTACGGCTACTGGAGCATGGCCGCGCTGCCGGTCCTGCTGTTGTCGATCATTTTCAATTACGTTGCCGGCGTGCGGATATTGTCCTGCGAGAGCCCGCGCCTGAAGCGCTGGCTGATGCGCGCGGCCATCGCGGTTGATCTCGCGGCCCTGGGCGTCTTCAAGTATGCCAATTTTATTTCCTCCAGCTTTTATGCGCTGATCGGCAGCGACTCGCCGCCGGACTTTTCCATCGCGCTGCCGATCGGGATTTCGTTTTTTACATTTACGCAGATCGCATACATTGTGGATTGCTACAAGGGCCTTGCCGGGGAGACCAGGCTTTCGCATTACACGCTGTTCGTCAGCTTCTTTCCCCACCTGGTTGCCGGCCCTATCCTGCACCATGGCCAGATGATGCCGCAGTTCGCTTCGCGCAAGCTGTTTCGGCTGAGCGCGGAGACCACGCTCACGGCACTGATCATGTTCGCCATCGGCCTGGCGAAAAAGACGCTGCTGGCCGACCCTCTTGGCGATCTTGCGGACGGGCTGTTCAATGCGGTGGACCGCGGCGGCGTGCCGGACTTCGGGGGCGCCTGGATCGGGGTCCTGGCATATACGTTCCAGATCTATTTTGACTTCTCCGCCTACTCCGACATGGCGATAGGCATTTCGCTTCTGTTCGGGATCGCGCTGCCGATCAATTTCAATTCGCCCTACAAGGCCACCAGCATTGTCGATTTCTGGCGCCGCTGGCATATCACGCTGTCCAATTTCCTGCGTGATTATCTGTACATCCCCCTCGGCGGAAACCGGCATGGCAGCGGCAGACGCTATCTGAACCTGTTGATCACCATGCTGCTGGGCGGCCTGTGGCACGGCGCGGGCTGGACTTTCGTCGTCTGGGGCGGGCTGCATGGCTGTTACCTGGTCATCAACCATCTTTGGGAAAAGGGCCGTCCGGCGGCGCGGCGTGGCGGCCGCCTGGCATGGGCCATCACGTTTTTGAGCGTGGTCTTTGCCTGGGTATTCTTCCGCTCGAGCACCCTGGCCGGCGCCTTGCATATATGCGACGCGATGAAATGGCCGCATGGGAGCGATCTGCATGTCCTGTCGCACTGGCTGCGCACCCTGCCTTCCCAGGATGCCGTTGAACTGTTTGAAAAGCTCAAACCGTTCCTGTTCATCTCGCTGGCCTTTTATATTTCGCTGAAAATGCCGAGCTCGGCGCAGATCGCCATGTCCGCCCCGAATATGGCCGCGCTCAACCGCACGATCGACGCAAGGGCGGTGTCGCCGGGCATTGCCGGCGTTCTGGCGGCCGGGCTGCTGTTCGGGGCCTCGCTTGCGTGGATCAGCGGGGTGAGCAAATTCCTCTACTTCCAGTTCTAGAGATATGAAAAAGCGGGTTGCCGCCTTTGCTGTCATGGCCCTCCTGGGATTCCTGCTGGGGTTCTACCTCAGGGCCTACTTCGTCAGCTTCGATCCCCTCGCCGAAAAGCTGGTCGATGAAAGCGCCGGGAGCTCCGTGCTGATGTTTGGCGATTCGGTGCTGAGCACGCCGGCTGCCTGCGATACCGATCGCCGGGCGATCGATGAAATGGTTTCGGCTTCGATCCATCAGCCAGTCCTGGCCATCAAGCACGGCGCGTACAGCGCCTCCATTTACGAGCACTACGTGGATTTGCTCGGCACCCGGCCGGTGGGGGTGAAATCGGCCATCGTCCCCGTCAACCTGGCTGCGCTTTCCGCCGCCTGGGGCGACCTGCCGATCTACCAGTTCACGTTGTCCAAGAGCTATATCGACGTTCGCGCCCACAAGGCGATTCCGCTCAGGACGCTGTGGAATTACCTGGTGGTCGGCCATGTTGAACTGGACAGGCAGTGGTACCAGGAGTCCGACCCTTTATTTGACGGAACTTCCGTCGGCTCGCACCAGGCCCTGAGCAAAGCCTCGGTGGGGAGGACCCTGGACTGCGGCGCCGCTGCCCCCACGCCGGCCGAAAACGAGCAATTGAAGGTCGAGTTTCTCTGGCACTACGGCGTACCCGCGCGGCGTCGAAGCGAAACCCTGGCAGCCTTGCGAAACACCGTCGCGAAACTAAAGGCGCTTCACATCAAGCCCTTGGTTTACCTGACGCCAATCGACGTGGACGATGCTGCCCTCAAGGCCGGCGCAAGCCTGCGTCGCCATATAGACGACGATGCAGGCGACGTCGTCCGGCTGATCAGCGCCGAAGACGTGGATGTTCTGGACTTGCATGCCGCGCTTGATTCAAGCTACTTCATGGACAAGCGATACGCGACGGAGCATTTGACCCAGGCGGGCCGGGCGTTTGTGGCAAACAAAATCGCCGCCTGGTATTCAGCCGGCAGCCACAACTAGCCGGCCGGCCTCAAGCCGCGTCCCCACCCAGCACTTCCACCAGCTCGGTAATCACCTTGCCCATTTCGCCGGTGGCAATCGCCGTATCGGTATCGAAGCGGTCGTCTTCATCCGTCTCGGTGGAAAACACGCCCTCGAGGAACTTGATCTTTTTCAGCTGCAGCGTGTCGGTGAGGGTGAACGAGACGCGGCCCTCGTAGACCATCCCCAGGCGCGTCGGCAGCTTGCCGCCTTCGATGTGCTGGCGGATCTCCGCGATGTCCAGGTGATGCCGCGCATACTTCACCACCGACTGCATGTCGTCGGTGGACTTGAGCTCGCACTCGCGGTCCACGTCGAACGAGCCGGGCGAGGACTTGCCGGAGAGCCACAGCGCCATCGACGCCGCCGGCGAAGAGACCGTGGCCAGCTGCAGCGCCGTCAGCCCCGGCACCGCCTTGAACAAACTGGTGAGCAGCTCCTCGGCCTTGGCCTGGCTGCCGGCGTCGAGCACCATCAGCCGCGCCTTCGGGTCGATCCACACCAGCGTGGTCGCCTGCTTGGTGAAGGCCTGCGGCAGCAGCTGGATGAAGGTGTCCTCGCGGATCTCGCGCGCCTGCTTTTTGCCCGGCTTGCGCCCGGTGATCTGCTCGATCTTCGCCATCCGCTCGTCGGCCTTGCGCCGCACCACCGAGCCCGGCAGCATGCGCGCCTCGAGCTTGAACTTCATGATCCACTGGCCGGCCACCACTTCCACCAGCGCGCCATGCTCCTCGCCGCGCGGCGGCACCCAGCCCATCGACTTTTCCTGCGACGGCAGGCACTCGGTAAATTGCGCCGCCGCCAGACCTTCTTCCACCTGCGCCTGCGTCGGCGAAAAACCCTCGCCGATGCGGTAAATCATCACGTTCTTGAACACTTGTGCTTCCTGCGAAATAGGGACGAATCCGGCCGGCACGCATCATAGCGTTTTTTGGGCGGCGGGCGAGTGGCGGGCGGGCGGCGCGGCATGCGCGCATCGGCACTCCGAAAGCAATCGGGGTCAGAGCACATTTGCGATGAGGCTGCAAATGCGATCCGACCCCGATTGTGCGGCGATCCTGCGCGCCGCCTACAGACGCCATCCAGTTACTCCGGCTTCGCCCCCGACTCCTTGACAATCGGCGCCCACTTGGCGATCTCCGCCTTGATGTACGCGCCGAGCTGCTCCGGCGTGGAGGTGCGCACCTCAAACCCCTGGCCTTGCAGGCGTTCGGCGACTTCGCGGTCGTGCAGCGCCTTGATGATCTCGGCGTTGAGCTTGACCACGATGTCGTGCGGGGTCTTCGCCGGGGCAACCACCGAGTACACCAGCTCCACCTCATAGCCCGGCAGCGACTCGGCGATCGCCGGGATGTTCGGCGCGCTGGTGTCGCGCTTGAGCCCCGTGACGCCGATGGCGTTGAGCTTGCCGCTCTTTACATACTGCAGCGCGGCCGGGGTGCCGATCATCGCCAGTTCCACCTGGCCGCCGAGCACGTCGTTGAGCGCCGGCACCGCGCCCTTGTAGGGCACGTGGACCAGCTTGATGCCGGCGCGGTTGTTCAGCAACTCGCCGCCGAGATGCAGCGGCGTGCCGGCGCCGGAGGAAGCAAAGTTGAGCTTGCCGGGATTGGCCTTCGCATAGGCCACCAGTTCGGCGTAGGTCTTCACCGGCACCTGCGGGTTGGCCACCAGGGTGAGCGAGGAAGCGGCGGTGAGCGTGACCGGCGCGAAGTCGCGTACGGTGTTGTAGCTGAGCTTGGGGTAGAGCGCCTCGTTGATCGCCTGCGTGCCGACCATCATCAGGAGCAGGGTGTAGCCGTCCGGCGCCGCCTTGGCGACGAAGTCGGCGGCCAGGTTGGTGCCCGCGCCCGGCTTGTTGTCGACGATGACGGCCTGGCCCATCGCCAGTTGCAGCTTTTGCCCGAGGGCGCGCGCCAGCACGTCGGAGGGGCCGCCGGCGGCGAAGCCGACGATCAGGCGCACCGGCTTGTCAGGGTAGGCCGCGCCGGCGGATGCGGGGGACAAGGCGGCCACTGATGCGGCACATGCGGCCAGCGCCAGAAAAATCGGGCTGAAGGTCCTGTTGAAGCGGGCTATCATTCACATCTCCTGGGAAAAAAACCTGAATCCGAATTCTTATGCTGATCACGCGCGCGCAAGTTTATCCGCTGGAAATCCCGATGACCCGGCCGATCAAGATGTCCGGCGAAACCGTGACGCATGCGCAAACCGTGCTGCTGCGCGTCACCGACGAAGCCGGCCGCGAAGGCTGGGGCGAGGCCGGCTCGGCGCCGCTGATGACGGGCGAGACCCTCGGCAGCCTTTACGCCAGCACCTGCTACCTGGTCGAACGCCTGCTCGGCGCGAACGTCGAAGCGCCCGCGGCCATCGCCCCGCTGATGGAAAAAATCCTCTACGGCAATTCCTCGGCCAAGGCCGTGGTCGAGACCGCGCTGATGGACCTGCTGGCGCAGCGCGCCGGCGTGCCGCTGTATCAATTGCTCAACCCCGAAGCGAAAGCGCCGGTGCGCCTGGAGATGCTGCACATGCTCGCCTCCGGCAACCTCGAAGGCGAACTGGAGGAAGCGCGCACCCTGCGCGCGCAAGGCTACCGCCACTGGAAGATCAAGGTCGGTGCCGGCACGGTGGACTACGACGTCAAACGCATCCTCGGCATCGTCCCGCAATTGAAGGGCGACGTGGTCTCGGCGGACGCCAACACCGCGCTCGCTTATGCGGCCGGCGACGCCATCGCCGATGCCGGCGTCAGCGCCGGCCTCTCCTTCCTCGAGCAACCCTTCCACACCGGCAGCGTGGCGGCGATGGCCCGGCTGTACGCGCGCACGCACCTGCCGCTGTGCGCCGACGAATCCCTGCAGTCGATCGACGACATCACCCTGCACGCCGACGCGCACGCCGCGCAAGGGGTGAGCCTGAAACTCATCAAGCTCGGCGGCCTCAAGCCCGCGGTGGAAGCGGGCCGCCTCGCCCTGTCGCGCGGCATGAAGCTCAACCTCGCCTGCAAGGTGGCCGAGAGCACCATCTCGGCGGTCGCCACCGCGCACGTGGGCTTTGCCCTGGGCGACATCGCCTGGGGCTTTTCCATGTCCAATCGTTACCTGCAGGCCGACGTCTGCGAACACCCCTTCCTGCCCGAAGGCGGCGCCGTCAGCACAGCGCAGGTGCAGCGCCCGGGCCTCGGCTACGCGCCCGAAGCCGCGCGCCTGCGCGACTTCGCCAGCCGCGACTGGAAGATGAAGGAATACGGCGCCTGAGACCGCCACGGCCGCATGCGCGGCCGGCACGTAGCATCCCTGAAATTGATCAGGCGCATCCAGACGCCGCGTCCGCGCACACGCGCGATCAACCCGCGCGTTTCTGCGCACGCACCCGCACGCAGCCGCGCGCGCCGCGCCACCACTCCGGCCGCCGATACCAACGCCCATTATTGCCCTGCCCTGGTTTGAGATCGCTCCGGCGAAATATACGCCGGCCCCACAAGTCTTTTATACCATCTTTACTTGTACGTACAAGTAGGACGTATTTCACGTACGGCCGCCCGCGCCCGCGCCGGTTTACTTTCGCGCGCAGCGCCATCATAATCACGTTCCGCTGCCAGCGGCAAGCACGCCGGTACTTGTACGCACAAGTTGCAACGCCATTCAGCAGCACGCCGTCGCCGCGTCACTCGCTCACCCATCCCCTTCCCTCTCTCAGGACCAGGACCACCCATGTTCAACCCCTTCAAGCAACCCGAACTCATCAAGGCCGAGCTCTTCATGTCGATGCCGGCCAAATTCCGCAAAAAGCAGCGCAGCGGCTGGTCCGACCCGAACCGCCAGGGCGCGGAAGTGGAATGCTTTCTCGAAGGCCCCTCGTTCGACCGTGAAGGCAACCTGTGGTTTGTCGACATTCCCTTCGGCCGCATCTTCCGCATCAACAAGAAGATGGACTGGGAACTGATCACCCAGTACGACGGCTGGCCCAACGGCCTGAAGTTCCATAAAGACGGCCGCGCCTTCATCACCTGCTACAAGCAGGGCCTGCTGTCTCTCGACACCAAGACCGGGAAGATCGACACCATCCTGGGCTCGATGTACTCCGAAAGCTTCAAGGGCCTGAACGACCTGCACTTCGCCTCCAACGGCGACCTGTATTTCACCGACCAGGGCCAGACCGGCATCGCCGACCCCACCGGCCGCGTGTTCCGCCTCAAGGCCAATGGTCAGCTCGACCGCCTGGCGCTCAACGTGCCCAGCCCGAACGGCATCACGCTCAACACGCAAGAAAAGCACGTGTTCGTCGCCGTCACCCGCTCGCAACAAATCTGGCGCCTGCCGCTGATGGCCGACGGCTCCGTGTCGAAGACCGGCGTCGCCATCCAGCTCTCCGGCGGCGCCGCCGGCCCTGACGGCATCGAGATGGATTCAGCCAATGGCCTGGCCGTGTGCCACCTCGGTGTGGGCGTCTGGCGCTTCGACAGCAACATGCTGCCGACCCACCTGGTGTACTCGGAAAATCACGACCACCACCACCTCGCCAACATCGCCTACGGCGGCGAGGATTTGAAAACCCTCTATATCACCGAGTCCATGAGCGGCGACATCCTGATGGCGAAGATGCCCGTTGCCGGCAAGAAGATGTACGGTCTGACCTGATCGGCGGACTGCACATCAATCACTCGCATTACTGTCCGTGACCAAAGTCTCGCCCTCCTGCTCCGTTCGTCCTGAGCCTGTCGAAGGATGCGTGACTTCCGGTATGCGTTACTCGGTAGAGCACACGCCTGCCAGGGCCACACAGAAGCGGCTCAACGCGAATGGGCGAGGTGTGCGTTGCTTATGAAACCACCGCCATGCCCCTGGCCGACCGCCCGATGAACGCCGAGGCGCCGCGCACCCTGCACGGCCGCCTGGCCGAGCAGTTGCTCGAGCGCATCCGCTCCGGCGAGTGGCCTGTGGGCGCCACCCTGCCTTCCGAAAACGAGCTGAGCCAGGCCGCCGGCGTCAGCCGCCACACGCTGCGCCATACGCTGCGCACGCTGGAAGAGCGCGGCTTCATCGAGCGGCGCCAGGGCGCGCCCTCGAAGGTGATTTCCTCCACCGAGCCGCGCATCTTCAGCCAGGACTTCAACTCGATCAAGGACCTGCTGCGCTACCCGCGCAACACCTATCGCGACAACCGCGTCGAGCGCGCCATCGAATGCAGCGTCGCGCTGCAGCCGGTGCTCAAGGCCCCGGTGGGCTCCTCCTGGTTTCACATCGGCGCTGTGCGCCGCGAGGAAGGCACGCGCACCGTGCTGGCGTGGACCGACATCTATATCCAGCATCGTTTTGCGCGGGTGGTGAAGACGCCGAACCACAACCGCGAAATGGTGTTCGAGCAGATCGAGCGTTTGTTCGGCGTGGCCATCGAGCGCGCCGAGGTGGAAGTGCAGGCCTCGCTGATCGGCCGCGAACATGCCGCGCTGCTCAACGCGCCGGTGGGCTCGGCCTGCCTGGTGGTGACGCGGCGCTATTTCGACAAGCAGGGCAATCCGTTTGAAGTCACCGTGACGCGGCACCCGGAGAACCGTTTTTCGTTCGGGCTGGAACTGAAAAGCCATTCGCGCGTCGCTGGATAAAGTGTTTCGCGTGCCTCTAGCTTGCGAGCATTGACCCGCTGCTATCATCCCGCTCAAACCCAGACCAACAATAAAACTCAAACCGACCTCACCTCAATCAGCATTAGGGAGACAACATGACCCGCTCCACCCGCCTCGGCAAACTCGCCGTGGCCGCGGCACTCGCCGCGACCACGCTCACCGCCCACGCCGCCTACCCGGAGAAGTCGGTGAAAGTGACCATCGGCTACGCCCCGGGTTCTTCCACCGACATCATCGGCCGCGTCGTCGCGCAAGGCCTGAACGACCTGTGGAAGCAGCCGGTGATCATCGACAGCCACCCCGGCGCCGCCGGCAACATCGCCGCCGACGTGGTGGCCAAGGCCGCGCCGGACGGCTACACCATCCTGTTCGCGCAAAACGGCACGGCCATTTCGGTAGCCGCCAACCCGCACCTGCCCTACAACGGCCTGAAGGACCTGATCCCCGTCGCGCAAGTCGCCGCCACCCCGCACCTGCTGATCATCAACGCGCAGTTGCCGGTGAAGACCGTGGCCGAACTCACCGCCCTGGCCAAGAGCAAACCCGGCGAACTCTCCTTCGGGTCGTCGGGCGTCGGCAACTCCGACCACATGGCCGGCGAACTCTACAAGGTGCTGGCCGGCGTGCAGGCGCTGCACGTGCCCTACAAGGGCGGCGCCCCCGCGGCCACGGACCTCATCGCCGGGCAGATCCAGTTCTACTTCGCCGGCATGCCGGTGGGCATGGCGCAATACAAGGGCGGCAAGGTGCGCGCGCTGGCCGTTACCAGCCTCAAGCGCTTCGCGCCCCTGCCCGAAGTGCCGACGATGATCGAAGCCGGCGTCAAGGACTACGACATGACGCTGTGGCAAGGCCTGTTCCTCCCCGCCGGCACGCCCAACGACGTGGTCGACTTCGTCACCGCCAGCACGCTCAAGATGCTCGCCGACCCTGCCATGCAGGAACGCTTCGCCAAGGCCGGCGTCACCGTCGCCCCGCTCAACCGCGCGGAGTTCGCGAAGATGTACGTGAACGACGTGGCGCGCTGGAAGGTGGTGATCCCGAAGGCGGGGATCAAGCTGGAGTAAGCACCAGGCCACGGCAGAAAAAGGGCGCTCTCAGGAGCGCCCTTTTTATTTACGCCGCTGTGTTTTTGAACAGCGAACCCATACCCCATCAAACCCGCGCCTGAACTACACTGCAAACTTGCGGTCCTACCCAGCGGCCCCATATCAACGAGGCCGCGATAAAAGCGGCCCGCCTTCCATCTGCCCCAAACGGCCTACCTCGAGCCGGCTCCCTGGAGAATCCCGATGAAATTCCTTAAAACAATCACCGCCCTCCTTCTGGTCGCCCTCGCCGGCTGCCTAAGCGGCTGCGGCTACAACGACATCCAGTCGCAGGACGAGCAGGTGAAAGCCGCCTGGTCCGAGGTGGTGAACCAGTACCAGCGCCGCGCCGACCTGATCCCCAACCTGGTGAACACGGTGAAGGGGTATGCGGACCACGAGAAGGCGGTGCTGACGCAGGTGACGGAAGCGCGCGCGCGCGTGGGCAGCATCCAGGTAACGCCGGAGGTGCTGAACGACCCGGCCCTCTTCGCCAAGTTCCAGCAGGCGCAGGGCCAGCTCTCGGGCGCGCTGTCGCGCCTGCTGGCGGTCTCGGAGAATTATCCGCAACTCAAGGCCGACGCCGGCTTTCGCGATCTGCAGGCGCAGCTCGAAGGCACGGAAAACCGCATCACGGTGGCGCGCAACCGCTACATCACTTCGGTGCAGGCCTACAACGTGACCATCCGCTCCTTCCCCAGCAACCTGACGGCGATGGCCACCGGCGCGAAGGTGAAGCCGAATTTCACCGTGGACAACGAGAAGGAAATCTCCGCGCCGCCGAAGGTGGACTTCGGCGGCGGCGTCAGCGTGCCGTCGCAGCCGCCGGCGCAGCCCGCGGGCGCGCCGAAGTGAACATGGGCGTGGGCGCAACAGCGGCGGCGGGCGTGATGATGCGCGAAGCACATGCGCCCGCGAATGCGCCGACGGGCGAAGCGTATGCGGCGGCGGATGCGCTGATGCGCGAGGCACATGCGCCCGCGCCGCGCGCACGGCGGCAATGGCTGGCGCCGGCGCGCGGCATGTGGCGCCGGGCGCTGCTTCGTTCCCTGCGGGGTGTGCCGCGGGCTGCGCCGCTGGGTGCGTTGCTCTGCGCGGCGGTGCTGGCCCTCGCGCCGCCTGCACAGGCCGACGTGCTGGTGCCGCCGCTCACCGGCCACGTCACCGACCAGACCGGCACGCTCACCGGCGATCAAAAGGCATCGCTCGAAGCCACCCTCACCGCCTTCGAAGCGAAGAAGGGCAGCCAGATCGCCGTGCTGCTGGTGCCCACCACGGCGCCCGAGACCATCGAGCAATTCTCCATCCGCGTGGTCGACAAGTGGAAGCTCGGGCGCAAGAAGGTGGACGACGGCGCGCTGCTGCTGATCGCGAAGAACGACCGCAGCATGCGCATCGAAGTCGGCTACGGCCTGGAAGGCGCGCTGAACGACGCCACCGCCAAGCGCATCATCGCCGAGACCATCACACCCTCGTTCAAACAGGGCGATTTCTACGGCGGCATCAAGGCCGGCGTCGACAGCATGATCGGCGTGGTCAATGGCGAGCCCCTGCCGCCGCCGACGCAAAGCGGGCAAGGCGCCTCGGGCAGCACGGGCAACGGCGGCGCAGGCGACGGCGGCGGCCTTGATGGCTATGTGACCGTCCTCTTCATCCTCGCGGTGGTGGTGGGCGGCGTGCTGCGCTCGCTGTTCGGGCGCTTTCCGGGCGCGCTGGTCACCGGCGGCCTCACCGGCGTGCTGGCGTTCTTTTTTCTCGGCGGCCTCGGTATCGCCATCGTCGCCGGCGGCATCGCCCTGGTGGTGACGCTATTCGGCGGCGGCATCGGCAGCATGCTGGGCGGCTACGGCGGCGGCGGACGCGGCGGCGGTGGCGGCGGTGGATTCAGCGGCGGGCGCGGCGGCTTCGGTGGCGGCGGCGCTTCGGGGAAATGGTAATGGACTACGCCCGCATCACCCGCCACCTGCTGATGACGCGCCTGCAGGTGCGCCGCGCCTTTCCGGCCACGGCGCTGTTCGCCATTGAGCAGGCCATCGCCGCGGCCGAAGCGGCGCACCAGGGCGAACTGCGCTTCGTCGTCGAAGGCGCGCTCTCGGGCAGCCCGCTGTACCAGGGCGAAAGCGCGCGCGAACGCGCCATCGACTTGTTTTCCCACCTGCGCATGTGGGACACCGACGGCCGCAACGGCGTGCTGATCTACCTGCTGCTGGCCGACCGCGCGGTGGAAATCGTCGCCGACCGCGGCGTCGATGCACATGCCGGCGACAACGCGTGGCAGGAGATTTGCCGCGCGATGCAGGCGGCCTTCAGCGGCGGGCAGTACGAAGCCGGTGCGCTGGCCGGCGTGCAGGCAGTGGCCGCCATGCTCACCGCGCATTTCCCCGGCCAGGGCCCGCGCGAGAACGAGTTGTCGAACCAGGTGGTACTGCTCTAGCGCGGCGCCGTGTGGCGCGCTTTGCAATCAGTTGAAGGGCGCCGGGTACGGCGCCCTTTTTGTTGTGCCTTGCTCTGGGCAAAGGCCCCATGCATTTTTATCCGGATAGCGGCCCTGCACATTTTATCCGGATAGCGGCCCTGCACATTTTGTCCGGGCAGCGGCCTTTTGCGTTTGTCCGCGCAGCAGCCTAGAGCGGGTCCAGCCTGCTGAAACACTTCGGGCAGTGATAGTAATAACTGTTGCCCAGCGCCACCTTGGCCAGCGGCTGCTCGCGCTGCGCCAGCGCGGGGTTGACGAAGCACACCGGGCACACCGGGCGCACGGCGAAGCGCGCCTTGAAGGCGGCGCGGGTGGCGTCGGGCACGCCTTCGCCGAGCATCTTCATGTCAAGGTGGTCGATCAGGGTCCAGGCCATGGCGCAGAGTCTTTCGCGGGGTCTTTCGTTGCGGGCAGCGCGTTGATCCTAGCACGCGGCTCGCGCCACGGGAAGAAGCGAAAGGGCCAGCGCCGGGTGCTCTCCGTGTTGGCGGAAAACAGCCGGGCCGGCCCCTCCCCTTCTTGCCTCTTCCCTTGCCCTGCCAGACTGCGCGACCGTACCGTGTCGCGACGCGAAGTGCTGAATCCGAGGGGCCTGCCGCACGCCGCCGGCCGGGCCGGCGGCGTGCGGCGGGTTTGCCCGTGCCGCCTGGTCGTGGCTTTAATCGTGACTGAGGCTGACCGACGAGGCGTTGTTGGCGTTGTCGTTGTCGGCCAGGTCGCTGATGTAGATGCCGCTGACGTTGCGCAGCGCCGCCTTGATGCTGCCGTGGTAGGCGGGGTGGTCGCTGATGAGGCCGGTGTCGTGGTGCTCGACCTGCTGGCCGGAGTTGGGGATGGCGGTCTCCCAGGTCTTGCGCACGCCGTGGTGCCAGCGGAAATCGGCGATGCCGAACACCACGGTGTAGCTCTGCCCGGGTTTCAGCGCCGGAACGTTGGCGGTGCGCGTGGGCGCCTGGCAGATGGTGCGCGGGCTGGCGGCAGAAGTAAGCGCGCAGGTGACCTGCAGGCTGGTGGGCGTGGAGTCGGCCTGGCCGATATTGCTTACCACCCAGTCCCAGGCGAAGTAGCGCTCGTGGTTTTCCAGCTTGTAGACGTTGTCTTCAACGGTGACGGTGACTTCGTCCTTCAGGCGCTCGGGGCCCTTGGCGACGCGCAGGTCGGGCCGCTTGTTGTCTTCCAGCACCTGCAGGTAGGCGCTGGCGGCGCCGGCGCAGCGCTGCGCGGCGGGGGCGTCGCTGTCCGGGGTGGCGACGAACTTGAAGTTGCCGGCCGCCGGCGGGGTGATCTGGTAGCTGTAGGGCAGGGTGCGCATTTCCCAGGCGGGCTGGCCGGCGCGCGCCTGGCCGTGCGCGCCGTCGTCGGCGAGGGCGAAGGCGCAGGCGCCCTCGCCTATCACCGTCACTTTCACCGTGTCGCCGACCTTGGCCACGGGCTTGTCGAACATCACGCTGCCGAACAGCTTGCCGGGCGGGCCGGGCGGGGGCGGAGGGGGCGGCGGCGGGGCCACCACCTTGAAGGCGGTGCTATAGACGCTGCCGCTGCCGCAGGGGTACTGGTAGGCGGGGAAGATGCTCAGCGCCACCGTGTAGTTGCCCGGCAGCATGCCGGCGGGCGCCACCAGGGGAAGCTGGATCTGCAGCGTGGTCGGCACCGCGGTGATGAATTCGGAAACGCCGCCGTAGTTGTGCATGCCGTCGCTGTAGCTCAGCTTGTAGGCGCATTTTCCCGTGCCTTGCACGGTCACCGGCAGCACGCCGTTGGCCGCCACCGTGAAGCCGCCCGGCACCGAAACGCCGGTGATCTTGCCGGTGTCGGCGCGGGCGGCGCCGCCGTGCATCGCGCTTAAGAGCCCGAGCAAACCCAGCGCGAGCAGCGCGGGGCGGAGAGTTGTTTTTTTCATCTGGATGTTTCCTGAAATAGTCCGGGTTTGGTTGTGCGGCCGAAGTGCCGCGCCTGTTCCGGCGGGCAAGAAGCCGCTCCCTGTTGGCGCGCAAAAAGCCGCTGTGAGCTTGAGTCGCCGCCGGTCCCCCGGCGGTTCAACGCTGGGTCGCCATGGTTTCTTTTATACTTGGGCGACAACAAGAACCAAGACAACAAGGCACCGATGCCTGGGCAGGGCGAAAAAGCGCGGCGCCGCCACGGTGCCCGGCGCTTGTGAAAACACCGAGGAGATCGCGTGAAAAAGAAATCCGCGGACAGCGTCCTGTCCGAAAACCTGCGGCGCGAGATGGGCAAGCGCCATCTCTCCGACACCGACATGGCGCACCGTTCCGGCCTTTCTGTCAGCACCCTCCAGACGCTGCTCAACGCCGCCGGCGAGGAGCGCGAGTCGGCCAGCCTTGCCAGGGTCCAGCGCGTCGCCGAGGCCCTGGGAATGGACCTGCCCGAGCTGCTCGCCGAGAAAGACCAGCCTGCCCCCGCCAACACCCGCAGCGTCGCGCGCAGTACCGACGACACGCCGAAACAGCTGGGCCAGCTGATCGAGGACTTTTTCGCCCTGCCGGAAGCCGACCGCCGCGTACTGCTGGGCACCGCCACCGAAATGGCCTCGAAATACCGCCAGTACATTTCGCGCTAGCGGCGCGGCCCGCAAAGACCACCGGCGGCGCCGCCGGTCTGCTGAAGGCGAGGCTTTGAAGCGCTTTTCCCGGAAACACCTTGTCGCAATTGCTTACCGCTTGCGCACGCCAATCGGCGAATAATCGAAGTCCGATCCGGCAAGACCGGAAGCTGAATGCGGAGACTGCGATGAGCGCGGAAATGATGTTGCTGGCGATAGTGGCGGGCGTGGCGGTGGCGGCGGGCCTGGGCGCGTGGATTTATTCGACCTTTTTGCATGTGAAGGAAAAGCACCGGCGCGAGGAACTCGCGCCGCCTGGCGCAGCGGCCGCTGAACACGCGCTTTCGCGAGCGCAAGTATCACTGAGCACTGAGCGCGGGGCGGCAAGCCGCCGGCCCGCCGCTGCGCGCCACGGCGCGGCCAATCGCGCCGCTTGCGCCACGGCGCGGCCCACCCAGCCGCTGCATGCACGACGCGCCCACTTGGCGGCGTAGGCCCATTCCTACCCGAAGTCGGCACGCTCGCTGATTCATCCGGCGCGTGGGAACCGTAAAGTCGAGGGAAGCCAAGTTTCCCCGATGAAAGGTTCCACCGATGCAATTCTTCAAACACCACGACGAGACCGCGCCCGGGTCTTCAGCAGGCACCTCTTCCACGCCGGCCTTCGCCCGCCGCCACGCCGCCACCATCGCCCCGCGCACCGTCGTCGGCCTGGCCTGGTACAGCCCGGACGACTACGCCGCCGCGCGCCGGATGCTCAGCGACGGCCACCAGTTGCCGGAGAGCTACGCGCAGTGGGAAAGCGGCGAGATCGAGAGCGAGGAGGCCACCGTGGCCAACGGCACCGACGTGACGCGCGTCGCGGTGCAGCCCGACGCCTTCATGGCTTGGTGCGTGGCGCGGCATTTGCCGATCGACCTGCGCGCGCGCCAGCTTTATGTGGCCGACCTGGCGCGCACCGCGGCGCTGGCGGCGCAGGCGTGATAGTGGCCGGCGAAGTCAGGCTGGAAGGCGTGGTGATCACGCGCACGCCGAAAAACGGCGTGCTGCATTTTCAGCTCGAGGTCGAGGGCAAGCAATACCATTGCGTGGACGCCACCGGCCGGATGGGCGCCTTTTCGGTGCTGGCCGGCCAGCACGTGGCCTGCGATGGCCGCTGGTCGCCGGCGGTGCTCGACTTGTTCGAAGTGGCGCACATCGACAAGCTGCAGTGACCGCCGGACGTAACCCGGTAGCTTTCGGTTTATACGCGGATTACACCCGAACGTCGTTCGCAGCCGGCGGCCCGAATTTGAACGCTACCCAAAGGGCCACATCGCACGGTGCCGGATTACATCACGCGGTGCCGGGTTACATCACGCGGTGCCGGATCGCATCACACGGTGCGGGTTACACCACACGGTGCCGGATTACATCACGCGGTGCCGGTTACACCACACGGTGCCGGATCACATCACGCGGTGCCGGGTTACATCACGCGGTGCCGGGTTACATCACGCGGTGCCGGGTTACATCACACGGTGCCGGGTTACATCACACGGTGCCGGGTTACATCACACGGTGCCGGGTTACATCACACGGTGCCGGGCCACATCAAACGGTGCCGGGCTACATCACACAGCACATCACACTGTAGCGGCCAGCACCACCGGGCTGAAGGGGTAGAGCGCGTGCACGGCGCTGTTCTTCGGGTCGAACAGCACGGTGGCGCAGGCCTCGGCCGGCACCGAGCGCGCGAGGCTGCTGAACTCGGCCACCGCCGCCACGGTTTCGCCGCGCGCGTCGATGAAGGTGTATTCCATGGTGGTGGCGGCGCTCTTGCCGATCTGGCGCACCTTCTTCGCCGTCACGGTGATCGGCGCCGCTTGGCCCCACATCAGCAGGCGCTTTTGCGCGCGCTGCAGCGAGACGCGGCGCCACAGGCCCAGGCCGGTGATTACCGCCATGGCGAAGAAGAACAATTCGAGGGCCATCACTTTCTCATGCCCCGGAAAGGGCGCGGTCTCGAAGGCCAGGGCCGAATGGTCGGGCGCGGCACGGTCGTACAGCACCTGCACCGGGCCGCCGACGTTCAATGGCGCGAAGTCGCTGGCGCTGACGTTGACGCGGCGGCGGTAGATCACGCCGGGCGTCTCGGCCGCGCTGTATTGGTATTCGACGCTGTAGCCGGTGGAGGAGCTGCCGGAAGAGACCCGGCTGGAGCCCGGCGCATGCGTCTCGGTGGCCAGGTCCGTCACCGTGCCGCGCACCGCTTCGCCGCTGGTCTGCAGGGTGGAGAGGTCGCGCGCGGCGAGGTAGCCGTAGAGCGGCAGCCAGACGAAGGTGGCGAGCGCCAGCGCCAGCAGCGCATTGGCCGCGCGGGTGGTCAGCGGATTGACGCAGCGCCGCGGCGGCGTCGCCCCAAGTTCGGGCGGCAGGGTCCAGGACGCGGCGGGCATGAGATAGTGGTTTTCTTTTGTAGGACACAGCCGGAGTGAGGCGGCCGGGTGCTACCTTACCTTGAAATGCGCGGCGGGGTGGGCCGGCGGAAGAATGCCGAAGCAATGTCCTTCCGGGTTTTGCCCGCCATGACAGCGAGCGCGCGAGGCGCCGGCAATCGCGCTTCTCCCCGCATGACGGCGCGGGATGCATGTGCGCGCAGTTCCGCCGTTCGTCCTGCACCGCTTTTTTCGCCGCACTGTAGGACGTGTGCGGCCCGGTGCGTCGGGAACGCACGCACGGTTCAGGGTAACGAGAAATCGGCTCGCCGCGAACGCGGGAGGGCGCGCAACATCCCGCACGACACCGTCACGCGCGACGCCCCTGCCTTTCTGCACGCGGCGCCCTTCCGCCTTCCCCACTCCAAACGCAAAAAGGCCGGGCGTCGCCGCCCGGCCTTTTTTACTGCTTGGCGCAGTTCCTACTTGATTTGCTGCAAGGCGTAGCAGCCCATGCGGTTCCAGCCCGGGTTCTGGTACTTCTGGTATTGCAGGTAGTAGCCCTGGGCCTTCATCGGCGAGTCGCCGCAGGCGATCACCGGTTGGGCCACCGGGTTGCACACCAGCTTGCCGCCATCGGCCACGCCGCCGGTCCAGCCGCTGGGGCAGGTGGGCACGACCGTCGGGCTGCAGGTGATGACGCCGGTGTTGTCGTTGACCGACTGGGTGTAGCCGGCCGGGCATTCCTGCCACTTCTTGATGCAGTAGAACTCGCCCTTGCTGGTGTCGACGCCGGAGGTCAGGCGGTCATAGCCGGTGGGGCAGGTGCCGGGGGGACCGCTCATGCTCAGGGTGGTGACCTGCATGGGCGTGTTCGCCAGGGCGAGTTGGCCGATCGGCGGGGGCGGCGCGGGCAGGGTGAAGTCGATCTGCAGGTTGCTGCTGATGATGGTGCCGCTGGAGAGCGAGCCGCAGCCGCCGGCGGTGCCGGGGGTGACGGCGAGGACGCGGTATTTGCCCGGCTGGGTCAGGGTGAAGGGCATCACCAGCGGCGCGCTGGTGTCGAGCATGTAAGGCCCGTTGGGGGTGAGTTTCATGAAGTTGTTGCCGCTGTCCGGGCTGCGGGCGATCAGCTGCACCGAGCAGGGCGAGAGCTTGTTGTGCTTGGCCGTGGTGGTGAAGCTCACCGTCAGCGCCTGGCCGACGGCCGGGGTGCTGTCGGAAAGCTTGAGCACGCCGTCGGCATTGCTGACGGTGGCTTCGACGCCGAAGGCCACCGGGGCGCACAGCAGCGAGGCCAGGGCCAGGCCGCCGAGACGGACGATGAGGCGCGCGGTGAGGCGCCCGGTAAGACGGCCGGTGAGGCCGGTATTGAGTGATGCACGCATGATTCGCTCCCTTGTTATTGGTTCTGGAAATAAAGACACCCAGTTGAGTCGCGCCCGGCGGGCGGATGGTTCAATCGGATGCGCGGGAGGGGGAATGCCCGGGGTGTCCGGCCCCTGCCGCCGGCGCAGGGTACTCCGAAAGGCGGCGGGGGTCGGCTCAGCCCGGCTCAACCCCAGCCGACTCGGCTCACCCCGGCTCACCCCGACTCACCCCGACTCGGCTCAACTCGGCTTAACTCGGCTCACCCCGGCTCACCCCGGCTCGACTCGCTCGACTCGGCTCAACCCGGCTCACCTGGCCCCACCCAGGCCCAACCCGCGGGACGCGCGCCGCGCGCCTTGCGGCGGCGCCCGAAAAGCTGCAGAATCGCGCCTGCATTTTTCGGGCGCCCGCAATGAGGCGGGCGGCCCGCAGCAAGCCCGGCGCAACGGCGCGCCGGCATGTTCACCGGATTTTCCATGACCACCCGCAACGACGCGGCCCGCCCTTCCGCCGCAGCCCGCCTGCCCGACTTTCCCGCGCCGGCCACGGGCGGGTCCAGTCAACCTCGGCCCGAACCCCACGCAACCCTCACCGCCCCCGCCCCCGCCTTCGCCCGGCGCCTGCGCGCCTGGCTGCGCGCCTTTCTCCCCGCCCCGGTGCACGTGGACACGCGCGAGCGCCTGCGCGCGATGGCCGGCGGCGCCACCGGCATCCTCTGCGCCGCACTGCTGGCGCGCCTGGGAGTCGAGGGCATGCCGCTGGCCGGGCACCTGGCCGGCGCCAACGCCGCCCTCTGGCTGGTCGCGCCGATCGGCGCCTCCGCCGTGCTGGTGTTCGGCGTACCGGCCAGCCCGCTGGCGCAGCCCTGGTCAGTAGTGGGCGGCAACACGCTCTCGGCGCTGGTCGGCATCGCCTGCAACCTGCTGGTGCCGGACACGGGTCTGGCCGCCGCGCTGGCCGTGGGCGGGGCCATCGGCGCGATGTTCTGGTGCCGCTGCCTGCACCCGCCGGGCGGCGCCAGCGCGCTCTTCATGGTGCTGGCCGGCGCCACCTCGTTTCACGCCGCCTTCATGCCGGTGTTCGTCGACTCCTGCCTGCTGGTGGCCGCGGGCCTCGCCTACAACACCCTCACCGGCCGCCGCTACCCGCACGGCCAGGCCCTGCCGCCGCAGCAGCAGAACGAAACCCCCACCGGCGCGCCGCGCTTTTCCACCGCCGACCTCGACGCCGCGCTCGACCATTACAACCAGGTGCTGGATGTGAGCCGCGACGACCTCGAAGCGCTGCTGCACTACGCCGAAGACGCCGCCTACCGCCGCAGCCTGGGCGAGCTGCGCTGCCGCGACATCATGTCCACCGCGCCGCGCAGCGTCGAATTCGGCACCCACCTCGAAGAAGCCTGGGACCTGATGCGCCGCCACAAGGTCAAGGCCCTGCCGGTGATCGACCGCGCCCGGCGCATCATCGGCATCGTCACCGTCGCCGACTTCATGCGCGGCGCCGGCGTGGTGAACCCGGTGGGCGCCGGCGACAAACTGCGCGCCTTCCTCGCCCGCACCCTCGAGACCCACTCCGAAAAACCCGAAGTCGTCGGCCAGATCATGACCAAGCAAGTGCGCGTCGCCAGCGCCGAACGCCACGTCATCGAACTTGTGCCCCTGTTCTCCCACGGCGGGCACCACCACATCCCGATCATCGACGCCGAGCGGCGTTTGGCGGGCATCATCACGCAATCGGATTTGGTGAGGGCGCTTTATGCGTCGGTGCGCAGCGGCGCCGCCTAAGGCTCGGCGAGCTGGCGGACGATGGCGGGGTGCGAGCCGGGGCCGCGTTGCAGGGCGGTCTTGAGGTAGGGGTGGGTTTGCGCGGCTTCGTCGATGAGGCGTTTGGCGTGGGCCATCATGGTGCCGGTGCGTTCGCCCCAGGCGCGGGTGAGTTCGCTCATGGTGGCGGCGTTCATGCGGGCGATGTCGGCCTGGTCCGGCGGGCGCATCGACATGCGCTCGACTTCGCTGTAGATGGATTGGGCGATG
>JAQGMJ010000065.1 GCA_028292405.1 Betaproteobacteria bacterium | reverse complement strand
GCTCAACCACATCGCCGAAGAAATGAACAACCGGCCTCGCAAGGTCCTTGATTGGATGACCCCTAACGAGGTTTGGGCTTCTTATTCTCAGTTCCTTTAATGCACTTGGAACTTGAGACCAAGCGGTGTTTTTTTGATTTTTTTGTTTTCGGGCCGACCACAATTGTAGTAACCACAAACGTTGTAACCCAGGACCAACGCACCCCGGCCGGGAACCGGCCACGAAAATCGGAAAACAATAGGCGATTTCGCGAGGCGCATGAGAACCCGGGCGCCGAAAGAAGCGGCGCCCCTGGTTCTTAAGATACGCGAATTTCGCGCGCCGGTTGCATTAATTTTCCCTCACGTTTCCACTCACACCGCGCGGAATTTCAGCTTGCGCTGATCGATGCCGAATTTGTCGGCCAGCCAGTCGATCATGATCTCCTGGCCTAATGTCGGATTGTCATGCTGGCAGTGTTCGGCGCCGGTGCCTTCGGCTTCGGTGAGGACAAGCGTGACGTCGATGCCCTTGGACTTGGCGTAGTCGTGCACCTGCTTGACGGTTTCGACGCCGAGCACGTCGTGGCCGCCGTGCAGCACGAGGTAGGGGCATTTCATGTCGTCGAGTACGCCTTCGAGCTTGAAGGGCCGGGCAATTTTCACCGCTTCGGCCATGGTCTTGGCGCCCATCACCCATTTCATGTGGCCGGCGAGCGCGTGATTGTCGCCACGGTCGGCGAAGCGCTGCTCGATGTCCCAGATGGCGCCGTGGGAAATGCAGGCGGCGAGGCGATGCTCGCGCGAGCCGGCGCGAGCCGCGTAATAGCCGCCCATGGAGGAGCCGCTCACCGCGATGCGCTTGGTATCGACATCGTCGCGTTTTTCCAGCCAGTCGATGCAGCGGCCGATCGGCACTTCGTAGTCGTGGCGCGAGTAGATCTGCTGCCGGCGCAATGCCCCGCCCTGCCCCGGCCCGTCGACCAGCAGGCAGGCGATGCCGCGCTGCACGGCGCCGTGGCCCGTCATGAACCAGAGTTCGTCCTTGAAGGAATCCAGCCCACCGACAGAAATCAGCACCGGCTGCTTGTCTCCCCCGTTGGGCGACTTGATGAAATAGGCCGGCAGGGTCTTGCCGTTTTCATAGGGAATCTCCACCACTTCGCCCGGCGGGTCCAGGTGCTTGAGCCACTTCTGGCTCGCCGCCTCGCAACGGGTGAAGGTGGGCAGGCGCCGCGGATCGTCGGCGGGCAGCCAGAATTCGGCGGAGCGGAAATTGTCCGCCGCGCGCAGCCAGGCGTTCATCGCGGTGCGGATGTGCCCCGCCTTGGCCGCCTCGTCGCCGCGCGCGTCGTTACGGTTGGCCACCACCATCCACTCGTTGTGCCAGCTGTCGAGGTCGCCCGGAATCATCCGGCTGGCGGCCTGGAAGCATTCGCTGACGCTGCCGCCGCCCTCCTGCGTTTCGCCCAGGGCGCGGCGGAATTGGTATGACATGAAAAAGTGGTCCGGCCAGTGGTGCCAGCCGAAGGGTTCGTACTTGGATGGTGTTTCGCTCACGGCATACTCCAAAAATATTGCGCCCTCATCCGCGCGCAATGTGACGGTTCAGATTTTTTGTAGTCTTTGAAATCAGTGAAATCGTCTGGCTCCGCCAGCGATTTCATACAAATCAGAACCAGACAAAAGTAGGGGTTTACTTTTGTCTGCTCATTGAGGCTTGTACCCGATGTCCTTCACCAGTTTGCCGTACTTGGCGTAGTCGCTCTTGATCGCCTCGGCGAAATACTCCGGCGACTCGTTCATCACGATCAGGCCGGCGGCGGCCAGCTTTTCCTGCACGTCGGGCTGGCGCATGGCGCGATTCAGTTCCTCGTTCAGGCGCTTGACGATCGCCGGCGGGGTGCCGGCGGGGGCGACGTAGCCGAACCAGCCGCCGGAGTCGTAGCCGGGCACGGTTTCGTTGGCGGTGGGCGTGTCCAGCCAGGGGGCGACGCGGGTCTTGTTGGTAATGGCCAGGAGGGTGATGCGCCCGGAGCGGATGTGCGGGGTGATGCCGGAGATGCCGTCAATGCCGGCCATCACCTGGCCGCCGATCAAGTCGGTGGAAATCTGCGCCGAACCTTTGTAGGGGATGTGGGCGAAGGTGAACTTGCCCATCATCCGCAGGTGTTCGAAGGCGAGATGCGGAAAGCCGCCTTCGCCGTTGGTGCCCACCGTGAGCTTGCCGGGATTCGCCTTGGCATAGGTGATCATCTCGGGCAGGGTCTTGAAGGGCGCGGTGGGGCTGGCGACGATGCCGAGGTAGTTGGTGGTGGACAAGGCGATGGGCGCGAAGTCTTTTAACGGGTCGTAGGGAATGGTCCTGCTGGTGTGCGGCAGGGTGGTGAGCGGGCCGCCCTGGCCGGTGCCGATGGTGTAGCCGTCGGGCGCTGCCTTGGCGATCATGTCGGTGCCGAGCATGCCGGAGGCGCCGGGGCGGTTGTCGACCACCAGTTGCTGGCCGATGCGCTCGGAGACGATGGGTGCGGCCAGGCGGGTCATGATGTCGGTGGTATTGCCGGGCGGGAAAGGTACGATCACGCGGATCGGCTTGTTGGGCCAGGCCTGGCCGAATACGAATTGCGGCGCGCACAGGCTGAACACTGCGGCGGCGAATGCAACTGCTCTGAATCTCATCTCTGCCACTCCTCACTACGTTGGATTGCGGGCGAAACTGCTGATTCAAATATCGATGCGCGCGGCCGGCGTTTGTCTCTCCACCGGCCGCGGGTAATGCGGTGTTACATGCTTACTTCGCCGGGATGACCGGCAGCAACACGAAGGTATCCTGCCCCGGGCCGGCATGCAGAGTGAGCTTGCCGCCGAAGACGGAAGGCGGACGGTCCGCTTCGTCGTCGTGCACGAAAGGGCCGCAGCCTTTCATCGGGTTCTTCATGTTCGACAATACGGCGGCGTCGCCGTCGTGCTCGTAGTCGCAGCCACGGATGGAGAGCATGACGGTGTGGCCGGCAGGGACGACGATGCAGGTCGGCCAGATTTCGATGTCGAGCTCGTAGACCTTGCCGGGTTCCAGCGGCTGCTTTTCATCGTGCGCGTGATACGGGCGATACGGCAGCGACTTCTTGGTATCGAGCTTTCGCTGCGAGGCGCGCAACCAGCCCTGGGCGATCGGCGTCTTCGGGTCGAGCGCACCGTAGAACAACACTTCCTTCCCCTGCGGGTCGAACACGCGCACGATGGCGAAGATGTCGGCGTCCGCGGTGGAGGAGGAAACGAAGGCCTTGAGCGCGATCGGGCCGGTGATTTCCATCGGCTCTTTCAGCGGCGGGGTGGAGAAATTGACGCCGGTGCCCATCATGTCGAAGGTGACCGCGTGACTAGACCCGGTGGCTTCGGGTGACAGGCTTTTTCCAGCGATATCCACGTGCATGCGCGTCCACTGGGTGCGCGCCAACGGCCATTCGTTTTCGGCACGCGGCACGAACTTCTCGCCGGGGTGGCGGATCTGCAGGTAGACCTTGGGCTGCTTGTCCCAGCCGTTCTTCTCGCCCTTGAGGAAATAGTCGAAGAATTTCTTTTGCAGGCCGACGCCGTAGTCGGTGTAGAAGGGCGACCAGTGCGAGCCGCCGTGGGCTTCCAGCCATTTCTGTTCAGAGGCGGCGTTGACGTAGCCTTCGAAATTGCCGCGCGGGTGCAGGCCCTGGCCGCCCCAGTTGGCGGCGGAGAGCAGGGGAACCTTTACCTTGGAGAGGTCGGCGGTGCGTTCGCGGTAGTAGTCGCCATCCAGCGGACGCTCGAGAAAGGCGCCCCACATGTTTTCGCGGTTGGCGACCAGTTCGGCCTCGGAGAGGGTCTCGGGGCCGCAGGCGAGTTCGCCGGTGATCGGGCTTTTCTTGCCGCGCTCGCCGACGCCGTGCTGCACGGTTTTGACTTGCATGTCCTGCCAGTTCTTGCGGAAAGAGCAGGCGATGCCGCCGTGGCGCGCGGAGTCGCGGTAGCAATCGACCCAGCCTTCCCAGACGCAGATGGCGGCAAGGTGCGGCGGCTGGGTGGCGGCGGCGCGCCACTGGTTGCTGCCGTAGTACGAAATACCGTTCATCCCGACCTTGCCGGTGCACCAGGGCTGGGCGGCGGCCCATTCGATGCAGTCGTGGATGTCCTTGGTTTCACGCGCGTTGTTGTGCTGCAGGTAGCCGGGCGAGCGGCCGGCACCGCGCGAGTCGATGCGGATGCAGATGTAGCCGTGCGGAATCCACTTCTCCGGGTCGGCGACTTCCCAGTTGGCGTAGAGGTTGGAGGTGCCCGCGACCGCATCCGGGAATTCCTTCACCATGATGTCCCAGGCGGTCTTGTAGCCTTCCTGGAAGGCCACGCCCTTGCCGTAGGGGCCATAGCTGAGCAGCACCGGGTATTTGCCTTCGGCCACGGGGCGAAAAATGTCGGCGCGCAGCACCAGACCGTCGTCCATGGTAATGGCCTGGTCCCAGGTGATGCGCATGTTGTCGCGGGTCTCTTCTTTGGTCTGGCTCATTCTGTTGCTTCCTTGCGGTGGAGTGATGGTGACTGCGCGCGGCGGCGTGGGCCGTGCTTATAGGGGATGGCGGAGGCAGGCAGGACAAAAGCGCGGCACAAGCGCGGTGGCGTAAGGGCGATGAAGCCAGCGCAAAAGGCAGACCTTCATTTTGTCCCCGGGGCTTGAACTGCTTTGACCTTCGGCAGCCCGCGATTCTTCTGGCGCGGCGGTGCTGTGCAAAAAGTGTCACCGATCAGGCGGCGGGCGTCAACCGATGTCGGGCGCAGCGGCTCTGCCGCCGGGCAGCCCGCGCCGCGAGCGGAAAACCGGCACGGCGCCGCGTACGGGAGACAAAAGCGGGCACCGCGCTTGCGCATAAGGGCGCGAAAGCGCCTGGAATGGCGGCTTCCGCTTTTTCGATTTATAAGGGTTTCGTATCGCGAAAGCGCGGTTTGATTGACGCTACCGCGCGATTGAGCGCGGCGCGCTTTCGCGGCGGCGGGAGCCGGGTACCTGCACCGGGCGTTTACTTCGGCCCTTCGCCGGTGGTTTTGATGACGCGGCGCAAGGCGGCGAATTCAGCGCGCATCATGGCGTCGAACTCCTGCGGGCTCAGCACATAAGGCTCGGCGCCGAGGCCGGCCAGGCGCAGTTTGACGTCAGGCATTTGCACGACCTTGCGCAACTCGGCGTTCAGGCGCGCGACGACCTCCTTCGGCGTTTTCGCCGGCGCCAGCAAGCCGATCCAGAAGTTGAATTCGGCGGCCGGGACACCGGCTTCGGCGATGGTCGGCGTGTCGGGCAGCGTGGCCGCCCGCGCGGGCGAGGAGACGGCGAGCGCAACCAGCTTTCCGTCGCGGATGGCCGGCAGGGCGGCGCTGATCGGCTCGAAGCCGAACTGGGTGCGCCCGCCGATGGTTTCGACCACCATGTCGGGCGCGCCCTTGAGCGGCACGTGGACCACGTCGATGCCGGTGGCGATTCGGAATTTTTCGGCATTGACGTGGGAGGCGCTGCCGGTGCCACCGGAAGCGTAGTTGAGGACGCCGGGCCTGGACTTGGCCAACGCGACCAGTTCATGCACCGTTTTCACGCCGAGGGCGGGCGACACGGTAAGCACGCTGGGCAGGCTGCCCAGGGGCATGACGCCGGCGAAGTCGGCCAGCGCGTCGTAGGGCAGGTTGGCGTACATCAGCGGGTTGACGACGTGGCCGGCGGAGACCACCACGAGGGTGTAGCCGTCCGGCTCGGCCTTGGCGACGACGCCGGTACCGACCACGCCGCCGGCGCCGGCGCGGTTTTCGATCAGCACCGGCTGGCCGAGGGCGGCGGCGAGCTTGTCGCCGACGGTGCGGGCGAGGATGTCGCTGGCACTGCCGGGGGTGAAGGGGACGACCAGGCGTACCGGCTTGGCTGGCCACGCGCCTTGCGCGAGGGCGGCGCCGCTGCACAGCAGGAAGAGCGCGGCAAACCAGGCGCGCCGCATCATGCGGCCGCCCCGCGCTGGGTGCGCAAGGAGGCGAGGTGGGGATATTTTTCGGTGAGCAGCGATCCGAAGTAATAGGTCGGCTTGAAAGCGGGCTGTGCGCGCAGTTCGTCGAACCAGCGGGCGACGGCGGGCTTGTCGGCCCAGCTGGCGTGGAGGTTGATGTCGTCCATGCGCACGATCACCGGCATGATGGCGATGTCGGCCAGGGTGATGTTTTTGCCCATCAGCCAGGGGCCGCCGCTTTGGGTGATCCATTGGTTCATGCGGACGACGGAGCGGTCCAGGCGGTCCATCGCGGCGTCCATTTCGGCTTTCGGAAAGCCGGTGCGGCCCATGGTGAGCAGGAATTCCTTGCGCAGGGGTTTGGAGTTGGCCAGCGCAAGAAATTCCTCTTCGCTCATCGCCTGGAAGTGCGGCAGGAAGGCGAGGTTGTAGGAGGGCACGCGAATGGCGGGCGCGGGGATTTCGTCGATGTAGCGCATCATCCAGCGCATGCGGGCGCGCAGCACAGGGTCTTGCGGGGTGAAGGAGACGCCATCGCCGCGCGTTGCTCCGACTACCTCGTCGAGGTATTCGAGGATGACGGCGGAGTCGAGGACTTCGCGGCCCTGGTGGAGCAGCGCCGGCACCACGCCGTTGGGGTTGATTTTCAGGTATTCGGGCTTGAGCTGCTCGCCGGAAAACAGGTCGAGCTTGCGCTCCTCATAGTCGATGCCCTTGGCGTTGAGGGCGAAGCGCACGCGCTGGCTGCAGGTGGACTGCGGCGCGTTGTACAACACGAATTCGGCCATCTTGTCTCCATTGTCGTTATTTCGTTCTAATTAGTAGTATATGGAATTGGGCCGGCGCGCGACGAAAATCTTGTTGTGCGGCGCGAGAGCGGGCGTTCTATGGACGAACTCGGCGTGCCGTCTGTTTGACTTGGGCGAATAAATGTATTCTTGACAAGACAATAGGACATTCACTAGGATGCCGGTTCGCTTTTCACGTTTTGCATCGCCACCCTTCTTCCCTTGAACGACCGCGCACCCATCGCCGCCCTGGCCAGCCGCCCGCAAGCGCCGCTGTATCACCAGGTCTACACCATCCTGCGCGCGCAGTTGATGGAGGGGAGCTTCACGCCGGACAAGGCGCTGCCGGGAGAGCTGGACCTGGCGGACAGGTTCCAGGTGTCGCGCGTGACCATGCGGCGCGCGCTCGACGAGCTGGTACGCGAGGGCCTGATCGAGCGCTCGCGCGGGCGCGGTTCGTTTTCGCGGGTGCGGCCGGGCGGGCCCGGGACGGACGGCAGCGGCCTGCTGGACAACCTGGTGAGCATGACGCTGAAGACCACGGTGAAGGTGGTGTCGATGGAGCGCCAGACGGCGCCGGACGACGTGGTGCTGCACCTGGGGCTCTCCGCCGGCGCGCAGGTGCTGAAGACGGTGCGCATCCGCAGCGTGGAAGCCGGGCCGATTTCGCTCACCACCACCTTTGTGCCGGAGGCGCTGGCGCAGGGCTTTTCGGTGAAGACGCTGGGGCAAAAGCCGATGCTGACGCTGCTGGAGGAAGCCGGCGTGGCGGTCGCGCGCGCGGAACAGTCGATGAGCGCGCGCCTGGCTGATGCAACCACCGCGCCGCTGCTGGAGGTGGGCTTCGGCGCGCCGCTGATGGCGGTGAACCGCGTGGTGTACGACACCCGCGGGCGCGCGGTGCAGCTGCTGCGCGGCCTGTACCGGCCGGACCGTTACGAATACCGCATGACCCTCGCACGCGAGGCCCGCAAGCCTAACCAGCGCGGCGGCGATAGCGCGCGGGTGTGGGTGAGCGAATCCTGATCCGCTTTTTTGACGCAATGACTTTGATACCGGGGAGAATGCCATGACGCAACGCCGCCAGTTCCTGATGAATACCGCCGCGCTCGCGGCCACCGCCGCGCTGCCGCTGGGCGCGCGCGCGCAGGGTGCGCCGGCCATCAAGGTGGGGGTGCTGCACCCTGTCACCGGGGCGCTGGCGTACTCCGGCAACCTGTCTCGCCTGGGGGCGCAGATCGCGCTCGACGAGATCAACGCCGCCGGCGGCATCAAGAGCATGGGCGGGGTCAAGCTGGCTGCGCTGCTGGGCGACGCGCAGAGCAAGCCGGAAGTGGGCGTGGCGGAAGTGGAAAAGATGAACGAGCAGGGGGCTTCGGCGATCGTCGGCTCCTATGCCTCGGCGATTTGCCTGGCGACCACGCAGGCGGCGGCGAAATACAACATTCCGCACGTGGTGGACGTGGGCGTGGCCGACCAGATCGTGACGCGCGGCTTGAAGAACACCTTCCGCTTCGGCCCCGGCTACAAGATCACCACCGAGGCGGCGATCAACAACCTGCACATCATGAACACGGTGGCGCGCAAGCCCGCGAAAACCGTGATGATCATCCACGAAGAGTCGCTCTTCGGCACCGGCACGGCCAACCTGCTGGCCTCGCAATTGCCCGGCATGGGCTACGAGGTGAAGGAGATCGTCAAGCACGCCAATCCGACGCGCGATTTCAACAACATCGTGCTGAAAATGAAGTCGATCAACCCGGACATCGTGATTCCGGCGAACTATTACAACGAATACGCGCTGCTGCTGCGCACGATGAAGCAGCAGAACGTGACGCCGAAGGCGGTGTTCTCGGTGCTGGGCGGCGCGGCTTCTTCCTTCAAGTTCGTCAAGGAGTTCGCCGATGCGGCCAATGGCGTGATCGACGTCAACCACTGGTACAACCCGAAGGACAAGCGGGCGCAGGCGCTGCGCAAGAAGGTCGAGGCGATGCCCGGGCAGTTCTACACCTACGAGGTGTTCCTCAACTACCAGTGCATGTACCTGCTGGCCGACGCCATCGAGCGCGCGAAGAGCAGCAAGCGCGAGGACATCATCAACGCGCTGGCCAGCTCGACCTGGGACAAGCACTTCATGCCCTACGGCCCGACCAAGTTCGTCAATGGCCAGAACACCGGCGCGGCGCCGCTGACCCTGCAGGTATTGAAGGGCGACATCAAGGTGATATTGCCGAATACGTTTGCCGAAACGGAACCCGTTTTCCCCTGGAAGGTCTAGCCGTTCCGAAAAAAGTACACCCCTACTTCTTTCGGGCTTGATTTGCAGAAAATCACCGGCGAAGCCGGATGATTTGCTGGATGAAAAGCGACGAAAAAGCTTACCCCCCGCCCGCCATGCTCGATCCCGCCATTCTCTTTGCGTCCGTCCTCAACGGGCTGACGACGGGAGCGGTGTATGCGCTGATCGCGTTGGGGCTGACGCTGATCTATGGCGTGCTGCACATCATCAACTTCGCGCACGGCGCGGCGCTGATGATGGCGCTCTACGGCGTCTACTTCCTGCATGAGAAGCTGGGGCTGGACCCTTACGTCTCGCTGCCTATCATGGTGCCGGCGATGTTCGTTGCCGGCTATGCGCTGTACCGCGGGGTGATCGCCCGCGCCAGCCACGGCAAGGACGAGAACATCCTGCTGATCACGCTGGGCCTGTCGATCATGCTGGAAAACGCGGCGCTGTATTTTTTCAAGTCCGACACCCTGACCATCGATACCGCCTACACGCTGTCGACGGTGAATATTTTCGGCGCGATGATCGCGGTGCCCAAGATGGTGGCGTTTTTCGGCGCGCTGGCGACCACGGCAGTACTGTTGCTGGTGATCGGCAAAACGAGTTTGGGTCGGGCGATACGCGCCTGCGCGAAGGAGCGCCAGGGGGCGCGCCTGGTGGGTATCAATGTGGACCACGTATTCGCCATGAGTTTCGGCATCGGCCTGGCTTGCCTGGGCGCCGCCGCGTGCTTTTTGCTGCCGGCCTATTACGTCAACCCACAAGTCGGTAACGGCTTTGTGCTGATCGCCTTCACCATCGTCGTACTCGGCGGCATGGGCAGCTTCGTCGGCGCGCTGATCGGCGGCTTTTTGATCGGCGTGGTGGAGTCCGTCGGCGGGCTGTTGCTGGGCGAGTCGCTGGGGCAGATCGGCATATTCGTCATCTTCATTATCGTGCTGCTGTTCCGGCCACAGGGCCTGTTCGGGGCGCGGGCTTAAAGGTATGCGCTCCCTCGCCTCGATCGCGGTGCTGGTGCTGGCAGTGGGCTTGTTGCCGCTATTCGTCAGCTCGGGGGTCACGCTCGGCTTCGTCACCATGGTGTTGTACGCCACCCTGCTTGGGCAGGCGTGGAACATTCTCGGCGGCTTTGGCGGGCAGTTCTCCTTCGGCCACGCGGTGTTTTTCGGCACCGGGGCGTATGCGATGGCGGTGCTGCAAATGCGCTTCGGGCTGAATGCCTGGGCGGCGCTGCCTTGCGCGATTGCGCTGGGTGGAGTGGCGGGCACCTTGCTGGGCGCGCTGTCGTTTCGCTATGGCTTGCGCGGCTCCTACTTCGCGCTGGTGACCCTCGCGTTTGCCGAAGTGTTCCGCATTCTCGCCAATACCTTCGATTTCACCGGCGCCGGCGTCGGCTTGCAACTGCCCTTGCAGGAAGGCGCGGCGCAATTGCAATTCGCCACCGAGACAGGGTACCTCTACCTCGCGCTGGCGCTGGCGACCGTGAGCTTGCTGTTTGCCTGGTGGCTCAAGCATTCGCGCTACGGCGCCTGGCTGGCGGCGGTGCGCGACAACGAAGATTCGGCAGCGGCGCTCGGGGTGAACGCGTTTCGCGTCAAGCTGGTGGCGATTACGGTCTCCGGCGCGCTGATGGCGGCGGGCGGCGCGTTTTACGTACAAAAATTTCATTACATCGACCCGCACCTGGCTTATGGCGCGCCGATTTCGGTAGAAGCACTGCTGTCGGCGATCATCGGCGGCATGGGCACCGTCTTCGGGCCGCTGCTGGGTGCCGTGGTGCTGCATGGCCTGGGCGAGCTGACGCGCAACAGCCTCTCCAGCACGCCAGGGGCGAGCCTGGTCATCTATGGTGCGCTGCTGGTGCTGATCATCATGTTCATGCCGCGCGGCATCGCCGGTTTGTTCGAGGGCAAGCGCTGATGCTGGCCGCCCGGGACCTCGCCATCAGCTTCGGCGGCCTGAAGGCCGTCTCCGGCGCCAGCCTGACGGTGCCGGCAGGCAAGATCACCGCGCTGATCGGGCCGAACGGCGCTGGCAAATCCACCTTGTTCGGCCTGGTCTCGGGCTTTCTCAAGCCGGACCGCGGCAGCGTGGCGCTGGAGGGGCGCGAGATCGTCGGCATGAAGCCGCATGCGGTGTGCCGCCTCGGCATGACCCGCACTTTCCAGATCGTGCAGCCCTTCGCGCAGCAGACGGTGCGCGAGAACATCGCGGTGGGAGCGCACCTGCATATCGGCGGGCGCAAGGCCGCGCTGGCCGCCGCCGAAGCCGTAGCGCAGCGCGTCGGCCTGACCGCGCAACTCGACAAGCCGGCGGCCGACCTGACCGTGGCCGGGCGCAAACGCCTGGAATTGGCGCGCGCGCTCGCCACCCAGCCCAGATTGATTTTGCTCGACGAGGTGCTGGCCGGCCTGAACCCGCAGGAAGTCGGCGAGATGATCCCGGTACTGCGCGGCATCCGCGACAGCGGCGTGACGGTATTCATGATCGAGCACGTGATGCAGGCGGTGATGAACCTGGCCGAGTATGTGTGGGTGCTGGCGCAGGGCGAGCTGATCGCGCAGGGCTTGCCGGGCGAAGTCACTTCCGACGAGAAGGTGATCGAAGCCTATCTCGGCCACGGCACGGCGGCGCGCCTGAAGGCGGAGGCGGCGCATGGCTGAAACCCTGCTCGAGGTGCAGGGCTTGACTGCCGGCTACGGCGCGGTGCGCATATTGCACGGCCTGGATCTGCAAATCGCCGCCGGCGAGATCGTCGCCCTGCTGGGATCGAACGGCGCAGGCAAGTCCACGTTCAACAACACGCTCTCCGGCATCGTGCGTGCCAGCGGCGGCGCGGTGAAATTCGCCGGCGAGACCATCACGCGCGCGGCGCCGATGGCGATCGTCGATGCCGGGCTGATCCAGGTGCCGGAAGGCCGGCGCGTCTTTCCCAATCTCTCGGTGCTGGAAAACCTGGAGCTCGGCGCCTATCGCCGCGGCAAGGCTGGAAAGACCGCAAATCTGGAACGGGTCTATTCCTTGTTCCCCCGTTTGCTGGAACGCCTGACACAGAAGGCCGGCACGCTCTCCGGCGGCGAGCAGCAGATGCTGGCGATCGGCCGCGGCTTGATGGCCGAGCCAAAACTGCTGATACTGGACGAGCCTTCGCTGGGCCTCTCGCCCAAGCTGGTCGAGGAACTGTTCGCGCTGATCGGCACACTAAATCGCGAAGGCCTGAGCATTTTGCTGGTGGAACAGAACGTCGGCCAGTCGCTGGAAATCGCGCATCGCGCCTATGTGATGGAACAAGGCGCCATCTGTTTCAGCGGCCTGCCGGGCGAACTGCTCGCCAACCCCGCGCTGAAGCGGGCTTATCTCGGAATGTAACCATGAGAAATTCTTCATCCATTCCCCAGACCCTGGCGCAAAAGATCGTTGCCTGCGCCGCCGGGCGCGAGAGCGTTGCGCCCGGTGAAATCGTCACCTGCAAGGTGGACCTGGCGATGTTCCACGACTCTTCCGGCCCGCGCCGTTTGCAGCCGATGCTGGAGCGCCTCGGCGCCAAGGTGTGGGACGCGAACAAGGTCGTGCTGATCACCGACCATTACGTGCCGGCGAACGACGACGACAGCCGCAAGATCATCCGCATCGCGCGGGACTGGGCGCGCGACAACCAGATCAAGAACTTCTACGACAGCGTCGGCATCTGCCACGTGGTGCTTCCGCAAAAAGGACACCTCAAGCCCGGCATGTTCGCCGTCGGCGGCGATTCGCATTCACCCACCGGCGGGGCCTTCGGCGCCTACATGTTCGGCATCGGCGCCACCGAGATGTTGGGCGTCGTGGTGACCGGTGAGATCTGGCTCAAGGTGCCGCAGACCATCCTGATGCGCTGGAACGGGCGCTTGAGCGCCGGCGTCACGGCGAAAGACCTGATGTTGTTCCTCTGCGGCAAGTTCGGACTGGACGGCGGCCAGTACCAGGCAGTGGAATTCGCCGGCGAGGCGATTGCCGCGCTCGACATGCAGGAGCGCATGACCATCACCAACATGAGCGCCGAACTGGGGGCGCAGACCGGCCTGATCGCGCCCGACGAGACCACCGCAGCCTATTTGCGCCAGGCCGGCGCGCAGGATTTCGACATTGCCGCCTGGCAGGGCGACGCTGACGCGCCCCTGCTTGCCACCCACGAGTTCGACGCGGCCACCCTCTCCCCGCAAATTGCGGCACCGCATTCCCCCGCCAACGCCGCGGCGGTGGGCGACTACAACGAGCGCATCGACATCGCCTACATCGGCGCCTGCACCGGCGCCAAGCTCACCGACCTGCGCGCCGCCGCGCAGGTGTTGAGGGGAAAGAAAATTGCGCAAGGCACGGAACTGCTGGTCGGCCCCGCCAGCAAGCAGGACCAGGACGAGGCGCAGGCCGACGGCACCCTGCAGGCGCTGGTGGATGCCGGCGCGAAAATCCTGCCGACTTCCTGCGGCGCCTGCGCCGGCTACGGCGACTACCGCTTCGGCGAAAACATCAACGTGATCTCTTCCACCGCGCGCAATTTCAAGGGGCGAATGGGCGCGGCGAGTTCGCGCGTGTTCCTCGGCTCGCCCTACTCGGTGGCCGCCGCCGCGGTGCAGGGCCGTATTTGCGACCCACGGGACCTGTTAGGGAAATGAGTGCCATGAGCAATAGCGGACGCATCTGGAAACTCGGCGACAACATCGACACCGACGTGCTGGCACCCGGGCGCTACATGAAGTTCGGTATCGAGGAAATCGCCAGCCACTGCCTGGAAGCCCTGCTGCCGGATTTCGCAAGCACCGTGCAGCCGGGCGACGTGATCGTCGCTGGACGCAACTTCGGCGCCGGCTCATCGCGCGAGCAGGCACCGCAGGCGCTCAAGCACCTGGGCGTGGCGGCGGTGCTGGCGCCCTCCTTCGCCGGCCTGTTCTATCGCAATGCGCTCAACCTCGGCCTGCCGGTGCTGGTGTGCGAGGCGGCGCCGACCATCGCCGACAACCTGCCCTGCAGCGTGGACTTTGAAACCGGCACGGTGAAGGCCGGTGGCCAAACATACCGCTGCGAACCTATCCCCGGATTTTTGCTCGCGATGCTGCGCGATGGCGGCCTGTTGCCGCACCTGGAAAAAAAACTCGCCGCTGAACGGACCTTGGAACGGAAACCCGCATGACCCTCAAAGCCCGCCTGGCCGAAGCGCGCCTGCTGCTCGCTCCTGGTGTCTACGACGCCCTTACCGCACTCGTGGCCGAGCAAAGCGGCTTCGAGGCCGTGTACCTCTCCGGCGCCTCGATCGCCTATACCCGCCTGGGGCGCTCCGACGTTGGCCTCACCACCATGACGGAGGTGTGCGACACCTTGTCGACCATCCGCGAGCGCATCGCCATTCCGATCATCGTCGATGCCGACACCGGCTTCGGCAATGCGCTGAACATGCAGCGCACCATCACGCTGTTCGAGCGCGCGGGCGCCAACCTGATCCAGATCGAAGACCAGACCTTTCCCAAGCGCTGCGGCCACCTGCAGGGCAAGGGCGTGGTCGGCGCGGGCGAAATGGTCGGGAAGATCAAGGCAGCGCTGGATGCGCGCAAGAGTAGCGACACGCTGATCATCGCCCGCACCGACGCGGTGGCGGTGGAAGGCTTCGAGCCCGCTCTGGAGCGCGCCGAGAAATTTCTCGAAGCCGGCGCCGACGTGCTGTTCGTCGAAGCAGTGAAGGACGAGGCGCAGATGCGCGAAGTCAACGCGCGCTTCAAGGGCCGGGTACCGCTCCTGGCCAACATGGTCGAGGGCGGGCAGACGCCGATCAAAAGCGCGGCGGACCTGGAAGCCATCGGCTACCGCATCGCGATTTTCCCCGGCGGCACCGCGCGCGCGGTGGCGCACACCTTGCAAGCCTATTACGGTAGCCTGAAGCAACACGGCACCACCGCGCCGTTTCGCGAACAGATGCTCGATTTCGACCAGCTCAACGCGCTGATCGGCACGCCCGAACTGCTGGCGAAGGGAAAGCGTTATGACGGATAAGCCCGCTTCTTCCTCGCATGGACGCTGGATCGACCACCAGCTGCGCCTGAAGGACACGCTGGACTGGACCTTCGCCGGAAACCCGTTGCCGCCCGAAGTGGACGCGCACGGACGCCTGCTGCTGCTCGACACCATCGGCTGCATGCTGGCCGGCCGGGTCGCGCCCGAGGTGATCGCGCTGGAAGAGCAGTTCAGCAACCTCGAGTCCGGCCCCTTCAGCTTTCCGCAAGGGCGCAGGCTCTCCTCTTCCGCCATCTGCGCCATCGGCGCCATGGCGGCCACCTGGGACGAAGCCTGCGAAGGCCACGCGTTGGCGCACGGCCGCCCCGGCGTGCCGGTGATCGCCGCGCTGTTGCCGCTCGCGCTCACCCGCGACACCCGCCTCGGTCCCTTCATGGACGCGCTCAACGCCGGCTACGAAGTCGGCGCACGCGCCGGTGCCTGGCTGCGCATCCGTCCCGGCATGCATGTGGATGCCAACTGGCCAGCCCTTGGCGTGGCCGCCGCCGTGGCGCACCTGCTGGGCCTGGACGCGGATGATGCGATGACGGCGGTGAACATCGCCGCCTGCCAGTTGCCCACCAGTCTCTACCTGCCGGTGACCGCCGGTAGCGTGGCGCGCAACACTTACCTGGGTCACGCCGCCTGGCTGGGCACCATGGCCGCCTTGAATGCGCAGGCCGGCATAACCGCGCCCACCGACCCCCTGGGCTTTTACGCCGACAATTATTCGGCGGCGACACCGGAGCCGCTGGTGCCTTCCGGCCAACGCCTGCTGCTCGACGGCTACCTCAAGCCCTACGCGGCGGTGCGCCACGTGCACTACGGCATCGAGGCGGCGCGCGCGCTGCGCGACCAGCTCGACGAGGGCATGGACAAGATCAGCCGCATCACCCTGAAGATCTATCCTGAAGCCATCACCTACTGCGGCAACCGCGACCCGCAAACACCGATTCAGGCGCAGTTCAGCCTCTCCTACGGGGTGGCGGCAGGCTTGCGCTTCGGCACCGTGGATCCGGCGCAATACCGCAAGGAGCGCTTCAACGAGCCGGAAGTGCGGCGCCTGGAAAAACTGGTGCGCATCGTGCCCGACGAGGCTATGGGCGCCAGCGGCAAGCGCGGCGCGACCCTGAGCATCGAGTCCGGCTACAAGGAGGAGGAAGCCACCGTGACCACCATCAAGGGCGACGCCGCCGACCCGCTGTCGCAGGAGGAAGTGGCGGCGAAATTCCTGCGCTATGCCGCGCCCAGCGTGGAGGCGGATAAGGCCTATCACTTCGCTGCCGCAATGGTGGCCTGCACGCTGGATACGCCGGTGCGTCAGTTGTGGGACTTGCTGTTCTAAGCGCAATGATGATGACTCCTCTGCTCCGCTTGTCCGCATTGCTTGCCGCGTTCACCGCAACGCCGGCGGCGCTGGCGCAAGGCGCCGCCGACTTTCCCGCGCGCCCGATCCGCATCGTCGTGCCTTTCCCGGCCGGCGGCGCCACCGACATCGCCTCGCGCCTGCTGGCCGAGCGCATGGCCGCGGACTGGAAGCAGCCGGTGACGGTGGACAACCGGCCCGGCGCCGGTGGCAACATCGGCTCGGACATCGTCGCCAAATCGGCGCCGGACGGCTACAACCTGATCATGGGCGTGACCGGCTCGCACGCGATCAACATCTCGCTTTACGCGCGCATGCCGTATGACCCCGTGAAGGACTTCGAGGCGATTTCGCAAGTCGCCGTCGTGCCCAATGTGGTGGTGGTGCACCCCTCGGTGCCGACCAACAGCCTGCAGGCCTTTGTGGCGCTGGCGAAAAAGGAACCGGGCAAGCTCAACTACGCCTCGCTGGGCAATGGCACCGCCGCCCACCTGACGATGGAAATGTTCAAGACGGCAGCCGGCATCGAGCTGACCCACATCCCGTACAAAGGCAGCGCACCCGCCGTGGCCGACCTGCTGGCGGGCCAGGTGCAGGCGATGATTGACGGCCTGCCTTCGGCCCTGCCGCATGTGCAGGCCGGCAAGCTGCGCGCGTTGGCAGTGACCAGCGCGAAGCGCTCGCCGGCCGCGCCGGATCTGCCGACCATCGCCGAGAGCGGCTACCCGGGCTTTTCCGCAGATGCGTGGTCGGGCCTGTTCGCGCCCAGGGGCACTTCGCGCGCCATCGTCGACAAGATCGCCCTGGAAACCCAGCGCATCCTGAAAACGCCCGAGGTGCAAAAGCGCCTGGGCGAGCTCGGCGCCGAGCCGGTGGGTTCGAGCCCGGCGGAATTTTCCGCGCATGTGAAACAGGAAATCGACAAGTGGGCGCGCGTGGTCAAGGCCAGTGGCGCGCGCCTGGACTGAAGGAAGATCATGATCGATGCCGTCACCCTGGCCGTATTGAACGGCCGCCTGGAACAGATCGCCGACGAGATGGACGCGACCCTATACCGCTCCGCTTTCAACCCGATCATCGCCGAGGCCCACGATGCCTCGCACGGCCTGTACGACGCGCTCTCCGGCGAGACCCTGGTGCAGGGCAAGTCGGGCCTGCCGATTTTCGTCGGCGCCATGGCCTTCGCGGTGAAAGCGGTGATCGACCGCAGCCCGAACGGTTTCAAGGACGGCGACGTTTTCATTTTCAACGACCCCTACGAGGGCGGCACCCACCTGAACGACTTCAAGCTGGTGCGGCCCTTCTTCCGCAACGGCAAGCTGTTTTGCCATCTGGCAAGCGTGGGGCACTGGCACGACGTCGGCGGCAATGTGCCGGGCAACTACAACCCGGTGGCCACCGAGTGCTGGCAGGAGGCGATGCTGATCCCGCCGGTGAAGCTGTATGACGGCGGCGAATACCGGCCCGACATCCTCGCCATCCTGCAGGCCAATTCGCGCCTGCCCAACAGCGTGCTGGGCGACTTGAACGGCCAGGTGGCGGCGCTTGAGCTCGGCATGCGCCGCCTGAACGACCTGCTGGACGAATACGGCGACGCCACCGTGCTCGAAGCCCTGGCCGAATTGCGCAAGCGCGCGGTCAAGCTGATGCGCGCCAACATCGCCACCCTGCCCGACGGCAACTATTCCTTCGAGGACTATCTTGACAACGACGGCATCGTCGACGAGCCCCTGCTGATCGCCGTGGATATCGAAAAAAAAGGCGAGACCATGCGCCTGGATTTCTCGCGCACCTCGCCCGCCTGCGCCGGGCCGGTGAACATCGCGCGCTCCACCGCCGTCGCGTCTATCTACGTGGCGCTGAAGCACATCTTTCCGGCGGTGCCGGCGAACTCCGGCGTGCTCGAGCCGATCGAGATCATCATTCCCGAGAGTTCGCTGATCAGCGTCGGCAAGCCCAAGCCGGTGGGCGGCTATACCGAGACGATTTTGCGGATCATCGACGTGATGTTCGGCGCGCTGGCGCAGGCCGCGCCGGAGCGCGTCAACGGCATGGCCTACGGCACCATCAACGCGCTATCGCTGGCCGGCTATCGCACGGACGAAAAGCGCAAGGGACAACGCTGGGTGATGTTCAGCTTTTTCGGCGGCGGCCACGGCGGTCACCCGCAGGGCGACGGACTGAACCATGGCAACGCGCCGATTTCCACCGCGACGATTCCACCACTGGAGATTCTCGAGGCCGCCTACCCGGTGCGCTTTACCCAATGGGCACTGCGGCCCGACTCAGGTGGTGCCGGCAAGCACCGCGGCGGCCTGGGTGCGGTCTATGAAATCGAGTTGCTGGAACAGAGCGCCGACGCCTTCATTTTCGGCGAGCGCGGCAAGTTTCCGCCGCAGGGCGTGCTGGGCGGCGGCGAGGCGGCGCTCAATGTATTCAGTTACGAAAACGGGGGCGAATGGAAACAGCCGCCTGCCGTCTCGAAAATGGTCGGCATCAAGCTCAAACAGGGCGAACGCGTGCGCCTGGAAACCCCCGGTGGCGGCGGCTACGGCCCGGCGAGCCAACGCGACCCCGCGGCGCAGGCGAACGACCTGCGCCTGGGTTACCTCACCAAGTAAGGGCGCATGAGTTCCTCACGTTACATCATCGGCGTCGACGTCGGCGGCACGTTCACTGACGTCTTTTTTCTCGACGAGGCGAATCAACGCATCGCCATCGCCAAGGTGCCCTCCACCCGCGGCGACCAGTCGATCGGCTTCATTGCCGGCCTCAAGCAAGGCGCGCCGGATTTCAAGACCATCGCCACCGTGGTACACGGCACCACGGTAGGCACCAACGCGCTGCTGGAGCGCAAGGTGGCGAAGACCGGGGTGATCACCACCATCGGCTTTCGCGATGTTCTGGAGATGCGCCGCCGCGACCGGCCGCAGACCTGGGGCCTGAACGGCAGCTTCACCCCGGTAGTGCCGCGCGACCTGCGCCTGGAAGTCGACGAGCGCGTGCTGGCCGACGGCAGCGTGCACACACCGGTGGACGTGGCGCAGGTGAAAGCCGCTGCGCAACAACTGCTCGATGCCGGCTGCGAAGCGGCCTGCGTATTTTTCATCAACAGCTACGCCAACGACGTGAACGAAAACGCGGCGGTGGCCGCGGTGCGCTCGCTGTGGCCGAATGCCCACGTGACCGCTTCGGCCGAACTGCTGCCGGAAATCCGCGAATTCGAGCGCGCCTCAACCGCCTCGCTCAACGCGGCGCTGCAACCGGTGGTGGGCGGCTACCTCGACAAGCTGGACAAGTCTTTGCGCGCCGGCGGCTTTGCCGGCCAACTGCTGATCGTCCAGTCCAACGGCGGCGTGATGTCGGTGGAGACGGCGAACAAGCTGCCGGTGCGCACCGCGCTCTCCGGCCCCGCTGCCGGGGTGATCGCCTGCGCCCACCTGGCGCGCGAGGCCGGCTTTCCGAACGTGATTACCGGCGACATGGGCGGCACCTCCTTCGACGTTTCGCTGATTGCCAATGGTGAATCGGCCCTCGCCGCGCAGACGGCGATCGACTTCGGCATGGTGGTGCGCACGCCGATGATCGAGATCACCACCATCGGTGCGGGCGGCGGCTCGATCGCGGGCGTGGACGCAAGCGGCCTGCTGCAGGTGGGGCCGCAATCCGCCGGGTCCGACCCCGGACCGGTCTGTTACGGGTTACGAGAAATCGGCGCAAACGAAGACGAGCTGGGCCCCACCGTTACCGATGCCAATGTGGCGCTGGGGCGCATCAATGCTGACCGGCCCATCGGCGGCAAGTTGAAGCGCCTGGACGTGGAAGCGGCCAAGGTCTCCATCCTCAAGCATGTCGGCGTACCACTGAAGCTCGACGTGATGGCGGCTGCCGAAGCCATGTTGCGCGTGGCCAATGCGAAGATGGCGGGTGCGGTGCGCCTGGTGTCGATCGAGCGTGGCCATGACCCGAAAAAATTCGCCTACATGCCCTTCGGCGGCGGCGGCGCCCTGCACGTGTGCGCGATGATGCGCGAAGTCGGCGTGACCACCGGCGTGGTGCCGCGCTACCCCGGCGTCACTTCCGCCCTCGGCTGCGTGATCGCCGACATGCGCCACGACGGCGTGCGCACGCTCAACACCGCACTGGACGATCTCGACATTGCCGCCGTGGCCGCGCTGATCGAACAACGTGGAAAAGCCGGTCGCGCGGCGCTTGCCACCGCCGAGGTCGCCTTCGAACGCATTGAAGAGTCGATCGAGTTCGACATGCTCTACGCCGGCCAGACCCACACCATCGCCGTGCCGGTGGCCGCCGACGCGCTGAGCCGCGCCGGCCTGCGCGCCGCCTTCGAGCGCGTGTACCAGAAGGCCTTCGGGCGCCTGCTGCCCGGCATTGCCATCCGCGTGCTCAACCTGCGCACCGCCGTCACCGGCAAGCGCCGCAAGTTCGACCTCGGCCTGCTGTCGCCGCAGGACGGCAAGGCGGCGAAGGACTGCCGCATCGGTGAGCGCAAAGTGTGGCACCAGGGACGCGAACACAGCGCGCCGGTGTATGAACGGCTGTCGCTCGCGGTCGGCGAAAGCGTTGCCGGGCCGGCGCTGTTCGAACAGTCCGATACCACCATCTGGCTGGAGCCGGGCATGACGGCGCGGGTGGACAGTTACGGCAACCTGGTGATCTCGGTCTGAACGAAACCATAAAGGAACAGGCATGCACCCGCACAGCACGGCGCTGTTGATCGTTGATCTGCAAAATGACTTCCTGCATCCCAAGGGCGCGTATGCGCGCGGCAGCGCGGTATCGGCCGCCGCCGCGGCCCTGCCGGCGCGGGTGGCGCCGGTGATGCGGGCGCTGCGCGCGGCTGGCGGCTGTGTCGCCTCCAGCCATTTCACGCTGTGGCCGGGGCCGAACAACACGCCGCTGATTTCGCCGCATTTGCAAAAGCTGCGGCCGTTTTTGCGCCAGGGCGATTTCGCGCGCGGCGCCTGGGGGCATTCGCTGGTCGATGAAATCGGCACGGCCGACTTCTCGGTGGACAAGGTCGCCTATTCCGCTTTTTACATGACGCAACTGGAATGGGTGCTGAAAAAGCGCGGCATCGATACCTTGATGGTCTGCGGCATCGTCACCAACGGTGGCGTCGCTTCCAGCGCGCGCGACGCGCATGTGCGCGACTTTCACGTGATGGTGCTGGAAGACGGCTGCGCCGCCTTCAAGGAGGAAACCCATGACACCTCGGTCCGCGACCTGGCGACCATCGGCGAGGTGATGAGCTGCGCCGAAGCTGTGCGCCAGCTGCAAGCCGCGAAAACCTGATCGAGAGAATGAACATGCGCCTGGTCAGCGTTGAAGGCACCGAGGAAATTTCGGCACCCGTATTCGACGCCGAAGTGCCGGTGGCGATCATCGGCGGCGGCGCCTGCGGGCTGGTGGCGGCGCTTACCCTGAAATATGCGGTAGTGGAGTGCGTGGTGCTGGAGCGCGACGCCCTGCCGACCGGCTCGACCGCGCTTTCCTCCGGCTTCATTCCCGCCTGCGGCACGCGCTGGCAGCGCGACATCGGCGTGAGCGATAGCGTGGAATTGCTGAGCGCCGACATCGAACAAAAGAACCACCACGGCTCGCGGCCGGATGTGGTGCGCGCGGTTGCCGCCGCTTCCGGCCCGGCGCTGGAGTGGCTGGCGGACGCCCACGGTATTCCCTTCCAGGTGCTCGAAGGCTTTCTCTATCCCGGCCACAGCGTGGCGCGCATGCACGCGGTGCCGGAGAAGACCGGCGCCGGGCTGATCGGCCGGCTGACGGCGGCGGCGCAGCGCGCCGGAGTGGACATCATTACTGCCGCGCCGGTGAGCGGCCTGTATGCGGATGAGGCTGGACGTATTCTCGGCGTGCGTGTCACGCGCGCCGACGGCTCGCTGGAGCATATCGGCTGCGCCGCGCTGATCCTCGCCTGCAACGGCTACGGCGGCAACCCGGCGATGGTGCGGCAATACATTCCCGAGATCGCCAATGCCGAATACGCCGGCCATAGCGGCAACCAGGGCGACGCGGTGCGCTGGGGCCTGGGCTTGCGTGGAGCGATTGCCGACATGGGCGCCTACCAGGGTCACGGCTCCTGGGCCACGCCGCACGGCCAGCTGGTCACTTGGGCGCTGATGACCGAAGGCGGCATCCAGGTGAATGCCGAAGGGCGGCGCTTCTGGAACGAGCAGCAGGGCTACTCGGAAGCCAGCCAACATGTGATCGCCCAGCCCGGGCAATTCGCCTGGAACATCTATGACCAGCGCCTGCATGATTTCGCCATGGCCGGCTTTCCCGACTATACCGAGCTTTGCAAGGCCGGCGCGATCCGCGAGGCTTTTAGCGCCAGCTCGCTGGCAAGCCAGTTGCACCTGCCGGTGGGCGCGGTGGAAGAGACCTTGTACAACGCGCAAGCGATGCAGCGCGGCGAATTGCGCGATCCCGCATTGATCGACCCATTTGGCCGGGACTTCAGCAGCAAGCCGGCGCTTGAAGCGCCTTACTACGCTGTGAAAGTGACAGGTGCGCTATTCCACACCCAGGGCGGACTGGAGATCGATGCGCAGGCGCGGGTACTGCGCGAAGACGGCAGTGCGCTGCCCAACCTGTATGCCGGCGGCGGCGCGGCGCGCGGCATTTCCGGCGGCCAGGTGTGGGGCTATCTGTCGGGCAACGGCCTGCTCACCGCCGTCACCCAGGGGCGGATTGCCGCGCTGCATGCGGCGGCGGTGCTAGGCGCCAGGACCTGAAGAAAATCAGCCCGGCAGCGCCAGCATCTCCGGCAGCTTGCGGATCGCCTCCGCGTTGCTCCAGGAAAAACATTGCTCGGCGGCGTCGCGCCAGGGCAGCCATATGTAAGCCAGATGCTCGGTGAGCACCGGCGCCAGCGGCGCGGGAATGGTGAGACCAAACACGTGTTCGGTGTTGTGGGTGACGCCCGGGCCATAACGGCTGATCCAGCGCTTGTAGATTTCGTAGCGGTTGGTGTAGCCCCAGTCGCGCAACACATGGCCGGGCGCGGTGGCGTCGATCGCGGTTTCTTCGCGCACTTCGCGCACGGCGGTGTGGCGTTGCGGCTCGTCTTCGGCGTCCAGGCTGCCGGTGACGCTTTGCCAGAAACCCGGCGCGTTGGCGCGCTCCAGCAACAGCACCTGCAGGTCGGGGGTGTGGATCACCACCAATACCGAGACAGGAATTTTGTAGGCTGTCATGCCGGCTTATTTTTGTGCGGGATTCGGCGCGGCATTTGCCGCGGAGCCGCGCAACTGCAGCACCGCCTGATCGAAGGCGTAGTCGCAGTCCTTCGGGCCGCGATTGCACAGCAACTGCAACTCGGCGGTGTCGATGCGCTGGGTCTTGCCGGCAGTGTTTGCTTCCAGGGTCTTGGCGTCGATCACGGTGATCTGCGCCTCCGGAATCTGGTTGCGGATGCGCGCGCCGGCCAGGGTGTTCCAGTCCGGCGCCTCGTTGCTGCAGGCGGCGCACAATGCAGCGCCGGCCAGCAGCAGCGCACGGCGCCAAGCCATCAGAGGCCCGCCTCCGGCGGCCAGCCTTCGACCATCACACGGTCAACCATCGCGGCGTTGGCACGCAGGTCCCGTGAACGGTTGTATTCATCCGACGCCAAGCGCGCATCGAGCACGGCACGGCTTGGGTATTCGACCATCGACAGGCGCACCGGCTGCCAGGCGCCTTCGACCACTTCGATGCGGCCGTCGCGCGCCAGGTAGTGGCCCCCGTATTGCGCCAACTCGCTGGCGGCGGCGCGGCGGTATTCCTCGAAGCGCTCGGGATTGATGATGCGCGTGTCGGAGATCAGGTAGGTCGGCAGGCCGGTGTCGGGCAGCGCCGGCGGCGGCGGATCGACGCCTTCGACCAGCACCATGTCGACCATCGCGGCGTTGGCACAGACCCGGCGCGCCTCCGCGTATTCGGATGAGGCGCGAAACGCCTGCGCTGCAGCGGCGCCGGGGAACTCGATCACCACCAGGCGCGGCGGCGCCCAATTGCCCTCGACCACCTGTACCTTGGAAGTGCGCACGATGTAACGCCCGCCATTGGCCTGGATGGCGCCGCGCATCACCGCGCGATATTCATCATACCGCGGCCGATTGATGATGCGAATGTCGGCAATCATGTAAACAGCCACGATTTATCTCTTTTCTCTCGTGCCCCGCCCCTCTGGGCGGGCAGCCCGGCCGCCGGGGCAGCCGCGCATTCAACCGCTCGATTCAAGCGCTCTTTCAGTCTTCGCCGGCTTTCGGGTTGCGCAGGCGGATATGCAGCTCGCGCAACTGTTTTTCGTCCACTACGGAAGGCGCCTGCACCAGCAGATCCTGCGCGCGCTGGGTCTTCGGGAAGGCGATGACGTCGCGGATCGATTCGGCGCCGGTCATCATGGTAACCAAACGGTCCAGGCCGAAGGCGATGCCGCCGTGCGGCGGCGCGCCGTATTGCAGCGCGTCGAGCAGGAAGCCGAACTTGTTGCGCGCCTCTTCCGCGCCGATACCCAGCGCCAGGAACACCTTGCTCTGCACCTCTTCGCGGTGGATACGGACGGAGCCGCCGCCCATTTCCCAACCGTTCAAAACCATGTCGTAGGCCTTGGCAATCGCCTTGCCCGGATCGGTCGAGAGGAACTCCTCATGCCCATCCTTCGGCGCGGTGAAGGGGTGGTGCATCGCGCTCCAGCGCTGGTTCTCTTCGTCGTATTCGAACATCGGGAAATCGATAATCCACACCGGGCGCCAGGCTTCGCCGCTCAGGTGTTTCTTTTCATGGCCGATTTTCACCCGCAGCGCGCCGATGGCGTCGTTCACCACCTTGGCCTTGTCGGCACCGAAGAACACCAGGTCGCCGCTCTTGGCGCCGGTGCGCTCGATCACCGCCTTGAGCGATTCCGGCGACAGGTTCTTGACGATCGGCGACTGCAGGCCGGTCTCGTTGATCTGCGCCGCGTCGTTCACCTTGATGTAGGCCAGGCCCTTGGCGCCGTAGATCTTGACGAACTCGGTGTAGGCGTCGATCTCGCCGCGCGACAGCGCCGCGCCGCCGGGAATCAGCAGGCCAACCACGCGGCCGTTGGGGCTGTTTGCCGGGCCGGAGAACACCTTGAAGGCGACATCCTTCATCACGTCGGTGAGTTCGGTGAATTTCAGGTTGACGCGCAGGTCGGGCTTGTCGGAGCCATACAGCGCCATCGCTTCGGAATAGGGCATCACCGGCACCGGCGAAGCCAGATCGACGCCGATGGCTTCCTTGAATACGGAGACGAACATGCCTTCGAAGATCGCGCGGATTTCAACCTCGTTCAGGAACGAAGTCTCGCAGTCGATCTGAGTGAACTCGGGCTGGCGGTCGGCGCGCAAGTCTTCGTCGCGAAAGCATTTGGTGATCTGGTAGTAGCGATCGAAGCCCGAGACCATGAGCATCTGCTTGAACAATTGCGGCGACTGCGGCAGGGCGAAGAACTGGCCGTCGTGCACGCGCGAGGGCACGAGATAATCACGGGCGCCTTCCGGCGTCGAGCGCGTCAGCATCGGCGTCTCGATGTCGATGAACCCTTGCGCGTCGAGATAACGGCGAACCGCCATCGCCACCTTGTAGCGCAGCATCATGTTGCGCTGCATGTAGGGGCGGCGCAGGTCGATGACGCGATGTTCCAGGCGCGTCATTTCGTTGATGTTGTCATCATCGATCTGGAACGGCGGCGGCACGGCGGCGTTGAGGATTTCCAGTTCCTGGCACACCACTTCGATTTCGCCGCTGCGGAGTTTCGGGTTGACCAGATTGGGCTCGCGGCGGATTACCTTGCCCACCACCTTGACGACGAATTCGCCGCGCACCGCTTCGGCCACGGCGAACATTTCGGCACGACCCGGGTTGCACACCACCTGCACCACGCCTTCGCGGTCGCGCAGATCAATGAAAATCAAGCCGCCGTGGTCGCGCCGGGTATGCACCCAGCCGTTCAGGGTGACGGTCTGGTCGAGGTGTTTGGTGCCGATGAGGCCGCAGTATTCAGTACGCATGGATTCAGGGTACAACTAGATATCGGATTGTGGAAGGCGCGCGACCTCGGCTGCCCGGGCGGGCGCGCCCGGGGCGACCACGCCCATGGAGACGATGTATTTGAGCGCGGTGTCCACGCTCATCTCGACTTCGATCACCTCGCTCTTGGGCAGGATCAGGAAAAAACCGGAAGTCGGGTTCGGCGTGGTCGGCACGTAGACGCTGACATGCTCGCCCGGCAGGTGCTCGGCCACGCCGGGCCCCGGACTGCCGGTGACAAAGGCGATGGTCCAGCAGCCGTTGCGTGGGTACTGCACCAGCACGGCCTTGCGAAACGCCTGGCCGTTGGGCGACAGCACCGTGTCCGACACCTGCTTGACGCTGGAGTAAATCGTGCTGACGATCGGAATGCGCTTGAGCACCGCCTCCCACAGCTTGAGCAGCCAAGCGCCGACGATGTTGGCCGTCAGCACACCGGTGAGCAGCACGATTACTCCCGCCATCGCCAGGCCAAACCCCGGCACATGGTAGATCTCGACCCAGGAAGGCGTCATCCACGACGGCAGGGTGTCGTCCATCGCCGTGACGATGAAGCGGATCACCCAGAAAGTGATGGTGAGCGGCAGCCAGATCAGCAGGCCGGTGATGAAGTATTTTTTCAGCACGGGGGCGCCAGGAAAAAGCGGTGTACGGTTTAAGCGGACTTCGCGCCGCCGGCGGGCGCCGCCGGGGTGCTACCGCCGCTGTTGCCCGAACCACCGCTACCGCCACCACTGCTGCCGGACGAAGTGGTGGAACTCGCGGCCGGCGCGGGCGTGGAGGCGGCTGAGTCGCTTTTCCCGCCGCCGTCGCTTTTGGCTTCAGAGCCGCTGGTGGCAGGCGCTGCCACGCCGGTAGCGGGCGCCGCCTCGCCGGCCGCCTTCTTGGCGTCCTTTTTGCCGTTGTCGCGGAAGTCGGTGACGTACCAGCCGCCGCCCTTGAGCTGGAAGCCGGCGGCAGTCAGCTGCTTCTTGAAATTCTTCGACCCGCAACTCGGACAGGTGTCGATCAGCGGATCGCTCATTTTTTGCAGGAAATCCTGCGCGTGACCGCAGTCTTCGCAACGATAAGCGTAGATAGGCATGGCTATGGGACCTGGTATTTGCGTGCGCGCCGGGTTCGCCGGCGCAAAGCAAGGGTAACTTGTAAATCGGCTTCTAAATCAAAAGCTTACAATTATAGCGCGAAAACCCCTCCAACGAGAGGTAAAACCCCGTTTTCCGCAACGGAGCGTCACTTGCAGTATCTGCCGAAAACCAACCCGGAGTAAGATGTCGCGCTTCGCGCTTGACCGCTAGATGAGGCCTTTCCAGAGGAATTCCATGAGCACTCCTGCCTGCACCTGTACCGACATCCACAACCACATCGTTCCGGAGAATTTTCCCGCTTACGCCGGGCGCAACCTCAACGTGCCTTGGCCGTCGATGGCCGAGGCCCACGCCTGCCACCGCCATGTGATGATCTCCGGCAAGGTGTATCGCACCGTGGCCGACGGCTCCTGGAGCGTGGCGCGCCGCATCAGCGACATGGACACCGCCGGCGTCACCCGCCAGGCGCTCTCTCCCATGCCCGAGTTGCTCTCCTACTGGCTGCCGCTGGACGACGCCAAGGTGATGGTCCGCTTCCTGAATGACCAGATCGCCTCGATGATCGACCAGGCGCCGGGCCGTTTCGTCGGTCTCGGCTGCGTGCCGTTGCAGGATGTGGAGGCCGCGATCCGCGAAATGGAATACGTGATGGGCACGCTGAAGTTCCAGGGCGTGGAAATCGCCTCGCATGTGAACGGCGTTTCCATCGGCGACCCGCGCTTCGAACCCTTCTTCGCCGCTGCCGTGAAAATGAACGCCGCCATTTTCGTCCACGCCCTGCGCCCGGCCGGGCAGGACCGCATCGTCGGCGCCTTTTCCGAGCAGGCCGTCGCCTTCCCCGGCGACATCGGCCTGGCCGTTGCCTCGATGATCACCGGCGGCATCGCCGAGCGCGTGCCGGGCCTGAAGATCGCCTTCTCCCATGGCGGTGGCGCCTTCGCCATGATGATGCCGCGCCTGGTGCGCGGCTGGAACGCCGTCCCGAAGGCGAAGGAAAGCCTGCCCAAGTCGCCGCGCGAATACGCGCGCAAGTTCTATTATGACTGCCTGGTGTTCGACCCGCAGGCGGTGAAGCACCTGATCTACAGCTTCGGCGCTTCGCAACTGATGATCGGCAGCGACTACCCCTTCAACATGGGCGACACCGACCCGGTCGGCTCGCTGAAAGCCGCCGGGCTGGACGACGAGACCTTCGTCGCCATCATGCAAAAGAACGCCGAGCGCTTTCTCGGCCTGCCGCCGCAGTAAACACAAGTTCGGTTTTTCGACTTTACAACGGGCGCGCAAGCGCCCGTTGCGTTTCTGCGTGTTCGTCGCGCAAACCCCCTGGAACATAGGCGGTAAATCGACTTGACATCCGCATCGCCGTGTAATATAAACCATTTGGTATATTTACTAAATGGTTTAATCATGACAGACCTACTGAGCGCCAAGTTTGCCGCCTTGGCCGACCCGACCCGGCGCGCGATCCTCGCCCGCCTGGCGCTGGGCGAAACAACCCTCAGCGATCTCGCCAAGCCATTCGACATGACCGTGCCGGCGGTGGCCAAGCACCTCGGCGTTCTGGAACGCGCCGGCCTGGTGACGCGCGGGCAGCGCACCACGGTTCGCCCGGCCAGTATGCAAGGCGAAGCGCTGGCCGAAATGACCGAGTGGATCGAGCGTTGCCGCCACCACTGGGAAGGCAGTTTCGAGCGCCTTGCGGCCTACCTGGAAGCGCCGAAAGGCGGCAAGCGCCGTGGCCGATAAGCGCGACAACCCCGGCGGCAAGGCCGCCGGCAGCCCTACGCCACCGCTGCGCATCGTGCGCGACTTTGCCGTCGCGCGCGAACAGGTATGGCGCGCCTGGACCGAGCCCGACGCCATCATCCGCTGGCTCGGGCCGGTGGACTGGCCGGCGATCGAAGTGCAGGCTGACGTGCGGGTGGGCGGCGCCTGGCGCGCCTGCCTGCGTGAGAAGCAAGGCAGCGACTGCCTGTGGCAATCCGGTCATTACCTCGCCATCGTGCCGCCCGAGCGTCTGGAGTTCACCTTCGCCTGGGAGGGCACGAACCATGAGGACGGGCCGGGTGTCCAAACCCATGTGACCGTGCTACTGCAGGAGACCGCATCCGGCGGCACCCGGATGCATTTCGAGCAAGCCGGCCTTGCCTCCACGCAAAGCGCCACTGGACATGCCGAAGGATGGAACAGCACCTTCGGCCGCCTCGACCGGTATTTGGCGGCACATTGACCACAAGCGCACGCCGCGCCTCTCAACCTCCGACACGAAAGCAGCCATGATTACTTCCAACACCTATCTCTATTTCTCCGGCAACTGCGAAGAAGCCTTCAACCTTTACGCCAAGGTCCTGGGCGGCAGCATCATCGCGATGATGAAGGCTGAAGGCACGCCCATGGCCGAGCACTGTCCGCCGGACTTCATCGGCAAGATCATGCATGCGCGCATGAAGCTGGGCGACGCCGTGATCATGGGGTCGGATGCGCCCGCCGCGAACTACCGCGCGCCGCAGGGCTACAACATCAACGTCAGCGTCGACGAGCCGGCCGAAGCCGACCGCATCTACGCCGCGCTGGCCGCCGGCGGCACCCAGACCATGCCGATCGCCGAGACCTTCTGGGCCAGGCGCTTCGGCACCTGCATCGACCGCTTCGGCACGCCCTGGATGGTCAACTGCGAAAAACCCATGTGAGGTTTGCCATGACCGTCAAGAGCATCACACCGTTTCTCTGGTTCGACAATCAGGCCGAAGAGGCCGCGAACCTGTATGTATCGCTGTTCGAAAATTCGCGCATCCTGCACGTTTCGCGCTACGGCGATTCAGGTCCGCAGCCGAAAGGCTTGGCCATGTCGGTCGCCTTCGAACTGCGCGGCCAGCGCATCAACGCGCTCAACGGCGGTCCCTATTACAAGCTCACCGAGGCCTTTTCGCTGATGGTCGATTGCACCGAGCAGTCCGATATCGACCGGCTGTGGGCCGCGCTGGGCGAAGGTGGTTCCTACAGCCGCTGCGGCTGGCTGAAAGACTGCTTCGGCCTGTCATGGCAGATCAACTACGCGGGCTTGCCCGAGTTGCTGTCATCCGGCGGCGGGCGCACCATGCAGTCAATGATGCAAATGCAGAAGATCGACATCCAGTCGCTCAAGGACGCGGCGAAATAGTGCGGCCAAGCGCGGCTTATGGCGCCTTGATGAAGGCGATGCCGAGAATGAACAGCGAGGAAGCCAGCGCCGCCGCCATGCTGTAGCGCCCATTCCATTCGTGCGACACCACCGGCGGCGGCACGCCGCCGATGCGCGCAACCGTGAGCACCGAACCGGTGAAGTGCGACCAGGCCACGGTGAGCGACCAGCCGGCGGTGAGCGCCGCCGCCATCGCGTAGGGCGACACCGGCACCACGCCGGGGGCGCCGAGCGCGCCGCCGATCACCACCACCGAGACCACCGGGCTGATGCCGATCTGCCCAGCGCCGATCACCGCCCAGAACACCAGGATGGGCACCAGCTGCGGCGGAATCGGCCGCGTCAGCGCGACGATCCACGCCGGCTCGATCAGCGCCGAGAGCATGATGCCGATGATGCCGGAGGAGGAAAACATCACCGTCTCCAGGCTTTCGCGCGGCAGGCGGTAGAGCACCAGGCGCTTGATGCGCAGCCACAGCAGCAGGGCGCGACGGCGCGGCCGGGTCTGGATCAGCATCCACAGCACGCCCACCGGCGGGGTGGCGATCATGACCGCCGCCGTGACGTTCGCATGCAGCAAGTATTCCGCGCCGATCACGAAGGCGAGGATCACCCCGACCAGGGCCACCAGGCGCAGTTGCTTGCCCCAGCCGCCGACCGGCGCCGGCTCGCGCGGCGTGCCCTGCAGGGCACGCACCAGGTGGCGGGTTTCGAAATTGTCGAAGATGCCGCCGATCACCAGGTACATCGCCATCAGCGCCAGCGAGTAGGGCACGATGTCGGCCCACTTGAGCATCGGCAGGGTGGAGAGCACCACCGTCGGCGTGATGGCCATCGGCGACCAGGTGGAACAGGTGGCGAAGCCGCGCAGGGTGGCGGTGAGCGCGCGGCGGCGCCGCAGCTCGGAGAGGCGCTCGTCGCTGGTGCCGGTGGCGCCGCGCATGATCATGGTGGAAAGCATCACCAGGGCGCCGAGATTGAGGATCAGGCCGAACAGGTGGGCGCCAACGGCCAGCGCCGCATAGCGCAGCTTGGGCGGCTGGGCGATCATGTGGGTGCCACAGGCGCGCACCAGCGGCGAGTTGGAAGCGCCTTCGCGCATCAGGCCGAGCGCCGTCATCAGCCCGGCGAAGGCGGCGCCGCGGGAAAGCGCGGCGTAGATGATGGCGCCGGGCTCCTTGGCGGTAAACCAGGTGACGAGGATCAGGCCCAGCGCGGTGCCGACAAACACCTTGCCGGCGCGCGGCAGGTTGGGCGCCAGCGCGCCGATGCCGGTGAGCAGGGCGATGATCGCCAGCGGACGCACGTAGGGCACGTGAAAGCCGTCGGCAAGCGCGGTGGCCGCCAGGCTGACGACCAGCGCCAGCCCGGCGGCCGGGTATAGTCGGTGATAGTTGTTCAAGCGTATTGTTTGCCGCCGGCATGCGGTCTGTTGCATTATCGCCCCTGCCGCGGCGCACCGCCAGCGGCGATGCCCGTTATAAGCAATTGCGCCGGCATGAATTCGTAAAGGGAGCCGAATGTATAAACAATTCCTCCGTGCCTGGGTTTATGCCGGCTTCTGCGCCTGCACCCTGGCACTGACAGGCGTTTCACCTGCCGCCGTGGCGCGGGACACCGCGACGCAGGCCGATGCACGCACGGACATACGCGACAGCGCCGCGGTCACCGCGCGCTACTACGCCGGCCTGCTGGCCGCGCCCGACCTCGCCGAACTCGGCCTGCTGATGAACCTGCTGCCCAAGGGCGGCGACCTGCACCACCACTACTCCGGCGCGATTTACGCCGAAACCTATCTCGACTGGGTCGGGCAGGCCGGCTATTGCGTGTATCGCGAAGACAGCGCGGAACCGGGCGCCGGAAAATTCCACATCGAAACCCGGCCGCGCGCGCAGTTGCCGGCCGGCGCCAGCGCGCTGTGCCTGGACGCCGCTGCCATCCGCGACCCGCGCAACAGCGAGTTCTATCGCGCCCTGCTGAGCCGCTGGTCCGACAAGGACTACGACAACCACAGCCACCCGCAGCCCGCGCCCGACCAGCAGTTCTTCGACACCTTCGTCTACTTTGGCCCGGTCTCCACCTACAACTACAACCAAGGCCTGCGCGGCTTGAAAGCGCGCGCCGTCGCCGAGAATGTGCAGTACATCGAGACCATGCTGCGCAGCGCACCCGCGCGCCGCGAGATTTATCAAGGCGAGGCCGGCAAGGGCGTCGACGCCCTCTCTTCCACGGCGGGTGCGGCCGAGGTAAACGGCGCGCTCGAGCCGCTGTACCAGGCGCTGGCGGGCGACGTGCAAACCGCCGGCGAAATCACCCGCTATTCGGGCGTGCTGGAAGAGGCCGCTGCCGGCATCGACGACGACAACTTCAAGCTGCGCTTCCAGGCCTACGTCTCGCGCAACAATCCGCCGGCGCAAGTGTTTGCCGGCCTGTACGCCGGCTTCGCCGCCACACAGTCAGGCGGCAGGCTGGTGGCGGTTAACATCGTCGGCCCGGAAAACTGGGACGTGTCGATGCGCGACTACACCCTGCACATGCGCATGTTCGGCTTTCTCAAACAGAAATTTCCTGGTGTGCGCCTGGCGCTGCATGCCGGCGAACTGACGCTGGGCATGGTGCCGCCGGAAGGCCTGCAAAGCCATATCCGCGAGGCAGTCGAAATCGGCGGCGCGCAGCGCATCGGCCACGGCGTGGACATCACCTATGAGCACGACGCCCCCGCCCTACTGCGCCTGATGCGCGAGCGCCGCATCCCGGTGGAAATCAGCCTTACCAGCAACGCTTTCATTCTCGGCGTCAAGGGCGCAGCGCACCCGCTGCAGGTCTACCGCCGCCACGGCGTGCCCTTTGTCATCGCCAGCGACGACCCCGGCGTGTCGCGCAACAATCTCTCCAGCGAATACCTGCTCTACGCCAGCCGCTACAAGCCGAGCTATGCGGAGCTCAAGCAAACCGTCTACAACAGTATTCGCTTCGCCTTTCTCGGCGATGCCGAAAAAGCCGTGGAGCTGAAAAAGCTGGACCAGCGTTTCGCTGCTTTCGAAGCCACCGTGCGCGAACTCGCGCGCCCACTGCCGCCGGCAAAAGCCGGCCGCTGACCGCGCCAGCCGCCGGCTATTCCGGCGGTATCTTCGCCGCCTTGATGACAGCAGCCCAGCGCTGCCGTTCCTGCTCGACAAAGCCGGCGAATTTCACGTGATCGACATAGCCCGGCACCGCGCCGTCACGCTCGATCGACTGGCGCACCTGGGCGCGGCCGATCGCCTGCTTGAGCCCGGCCTCCAGGACGGCAACGACCGGCGGCGGTGTGCCGGCGGTGATGAACACGCCGAACCAGGCACCGGTAACCAGTGGAATGCCCTGCTCGTTGAACGTCGGCACGTCTGGCAACGCAGTGCTGCGGCCCTCCGCGGCGATACCCAGCGCGCGCATCTTGCCGGCTTTTAGAAAGCCCTGGACCGGCAGCACGCTGGAAAAGACAAACTGCGTCTGCCCCGCCAGCACCGAAGTGATCGCCGGGCCACCGCCGGGGTAGGGAATGTGGGTCATCGACGAACCGGTGGTCTGGCGAAACAGCTCGGCCGCCAGGTGCGCGCTGCTGCCCACGCCCCAGGAAGCGTAATTCAGCGCGTCCGGATGCGCGCGGCCTTCGGCGACGAGTTGCTTCGCATTCTGGAATTTCGAATCGGCGCGCACCGCAAGGAGCGATGGCGAGTTCGCCAGCAAGGCCAGCGGCTGCAACTGCTCGGGGCGATACGGCAAATTCTTGTACAGGGACGAGTTGGCCGCGAAAGACACGGTGCCCGTGAGCAGGGTGTAGCCGTCCGCCGGCTGGTTCGCCACATAGGCGGTGGCGATATTGGTGGCCGCGCCCGGCCTGCTTTCGACCACCACCGCCGTGTGCAGCGCCTCGCCCAGCTCGTTGCCGAGAGTGCGCGACAGCATGTCGGTGCCGCCGCCCGGCGGGAAGGGCACGACCAGCTTGATCGGCCGCGACGGGTAGTCGGCGGCGGGCGAAGGAGTTACATGGCCGGCGCCCGCGGCCAGGCCAAGCGCAATTAGTGCGAGCCGACGCAAACAGCCGCCCTGCCAGGCGTCATCGACTCTCGAACCAAGGCCATATTTCGAATGAACAGGCATCGCATGCTCGTCAATTTCCGGGCATTGTAAACAGAATAGCCGCGCGGCCCCGGCTGTTTGCGTTTATTGGCGCAATGCGCAGGCAGCGCTGCGCCAACGCTTCCCGGGAGTCTAGAATTTGCACCTGTTCGCCGACGCTGTTCCGCGCCAACGCGATCACGCGGTTGAACCGTTTCATTGCCGGCCCACTACCAAGGAGATGCGCTTGAGACTGCGTTTTTACGCCATGAGAGCCGTGCTGGCGGGGATGGCCTTTTTCGCCTGCGCCACGGCGCAGGCCCAGGAATACCCGGCCCGGCCGGTGACCATCGTCGAACCGTTTCCGCCGGGCGGCGCCGGGGATGTGGTGGTGCGCTACATGGCGCAGGAATTCACCAAGAGCCTGGGTGGCTCTTTCATCGTCGACAACCGCGCCGGCGCCGCGGGCTCCATCGGCACCGAATACGTGGCCCGGGCGGCGCCCGATGGCTACACCCTGCTGCTGACTTCGGCCAGCGCCATGTCGATCAATCCCTACCTGACGGCCAGGCGCACCTATGACCCCTTCAACAGCTTCACCCCGATAGTCAACGTCGCCTACGCCACCAACGAGCTGGTGGTAACGACCTCCCTCCCCTACAAATCGGTGGCCGAGGTGATCGCGGCCGCCAAGGCCGAACCCGGCAAGCTCGCCTTCGCCTCCAACGGCGCCGGTACGCTCAGCCACCTGATCGGCGAAATGTTCATGCAGCAGGCCGGCGTGCGCATGCTGCACGTGCCCTACAAGGGCGCGGCCCCGGCCGTGGCCGACACCGTGGCCGGCCAGACCGCCATCCTCTTCACCAACTATGCCAGCGTGACGCCGATGGTCAAGGCCGGCAAACTGCGCGGCCTGGCCATCACCAGCCTCAAACCCACGCCGCTGGCCCCGGGCCTGCCGGCCATCGCGCAGTCCGGGCTGCCGGGCTTCGAGGCGGTGCAGTGGTGGGGTCTGTGGGGCCCCACCGGCCTGCCGCCGGCGGTGGTGCAGAAGCTCAATGCCGCGGCCAACAAGATCATGGCCAATCCTGGGACCGTCAAATACTTCGCCGCCCAGGGCGTCGAACTCTCCGGCGGCACGCCCGCCGACCTGACCACTTACCTGCGCGCCGACTACAACCGCTGGGGCCAGGTGATCAAGACCGCCGGCATCAAGCCCGAGTAAGCATCCCCTTTGCCCGGGCCGCGTGCGCGGCCCGCCCCTTTCCCTCTGCCTCCTGCACGATGACTTCCACTTCCACTTCCACTTCTACTTCTACTTCCCCTATCCCCGTCACCGACCGCCTGGCCGCATTCGCCGCCGCCCTCGACTGGGACGCCGTCCCCGCCCACGTGCGCGCGATGATGCCGGTGCTGATGATCGACGTATTCCGCGCCGCGGCCGTCGGCCGCGACCGGCCCTGGACGCGCGCCGTCGCGCAAGTGTTCGGCGCCACCACTGGCAGCGACAGCGCCGGCGTTCTCTTCAGCGACAAGCGCATCGAACCGGGCCGCGCTGCCTTCATCAACGGCACCGCCGCCGGCGGCCTGGACTGGGACGACTCGCACGTCGCCGCCATCATCCACCCGGGCGTGTGCATCTGGCCCGCCGCGCTGGCCGCCGCCGAGATCAGCGGCGCCAGCGGCCGCGAATTGCTCACCGCGGTGCTGGCCGGCTACGAGGTGGCAATTCGCGTCGGCATGTCGATCCAGCCCGAACACTCGCTGCGCGGTTTCCAGGGCACGCCCACCTGCGGCGCGCTGGGCGCGGCCGTCGCCAGCGCGCGGCTGTTCCGCCTGCCGCAGGCAGGCATACGCAATGCGCTGGGCATCGCCGCCACCTTCGCCTGCGGCCTGTCGCAGTTCTTCGTCTCCGGCTCGGACATCAAGCGCTTTCATGCCGGCAAGGCCGCAGCCAACGGCATGGAAGCCGCCTTGCTGGCGCGCGCCGGCCTCACCGGGCCGCACGATGCGATCGAAGGCAGCCAGGGATTCGGCCGGGCATTTTCCGACCGTTTCGATGCTGCCACCACGGTCAAGGACCTGGGCACGCGCTTTCCCACCGAGTGGACCTCCCTCAAGCCGCACGCTACCAGTGTGCGCATGCAGGCGGCCATCGAAGGCGCATCAATGCTGGCGCGCGAAGGGGCGCCGATGGACGACATCGCTTCGATCGAACTGGGCGTGCATGGCGCGATGATGAGCAAGCTGGCCTCCCCCAACCCGGTGGACTATCAGCAAGCGCAGCTCAGCACGCCATTCGCCGCCGCCATGGCCATCGCGCTGACGCCGGGACGTGCCGGGCCGCTGGCGCTGTCGGTCGATGACTTCGCCACCTATCTGGACGATCCGGCCATCCGCGACCTCTCGGCGCGCACCCGCTGCGCGCCCGATGCGGAGGTTGAGCGCCTCACCACTGCCGAAGCCGTGCCCGCACGCGTCACCCTCACCATGAAGGACGGCCGCAAGCTGGAGAAATTTGTCGAACATCCCAAGGGTTCGCCGAAAAACCCGATCAACACCGATGAAGTGGTGCAGCGTTTCGCCGCCATCGCCACGCCGCTGTTCGGCGCCGGCGCGGTGCAGTCCTGGCTGGCCGGGGCCCGTAATGTCGAACAGCTGGATTCGCTCGCGCCCCTGTTTGCGCTGCGCGCCCAATAGGACCTTGAGGTAAGCAATGATCAATCGTCTGCTCATCACCGGCGCGGCGGGAAAAATCGGCAAGTCGCTGCGCGCGAGCCTGAACCCGTTCTATGCCGTCATCCGCCTGTCCGATATCGTCCCGCTCGAACAGGAGCGGCCCAACGAGGAGATCGACCAGACCAACCTGGCGGACTTCGATGCCGTGCAAAAAATGGTCGAGGGCGTCGACGCGATTGTCCACCTCGGCGGCATCGGCGGCGTCGGCCACGAAAAGGAGTGGCGCGCGGTGGTCGATTCGAACATCACCGGCTGCTTCAACGTGTTCGAGGCAGCCCGTCTCGCGGGGGTCAAGCGGCTGGTCTATACCAGCAGCAATCACGCCGTCGGCTTCTATCCCCGCTCGGAGCGCCTGGACCACACCACCTACCCGCGTCCCGACACGCGCTACGGGGTCAGCAAGGTGGTGGGTGAAGCGCTCTCATCGCTGTACTCGTTCAAGCACGGGCTCGGGGTGCTGTGCATTCGCGTCGGCAATTTCAATCCCCAGCCACAGATAGAAAGGCATCTGTCGATCTGGGTCAGCCCGCGTGATCTCGCGCAATTGGTGAGGATCGGGCTGGAGCACCCGGACATTTCATTCGAAGTCGTCTATGGCGTTTCCGGAAATACGCGCGGCTGGTGGGACAACAGCAACGCCGCCCGCCTGGGCTACCAGCCGCAGGATAACGCGGAAGACTTTGCGCAGCAGATTGCCGTTTCTTCCAACGCGGGTCCCGCCGCTGCGAAAGAAGACCCTGTTGCCGAGCTTTACCAGGGCGGCCGGCACTGCAGCCAGAATTAGTGATCGGCGACAGGGGCTTTCGGTGGCGCGATTTTCTTCATCAGCGGCACCATGGCGGTGGTAATCGCAAAGCAGACCAGAAGGACCACGTAGGTATCACCGAAGGTCTGGGTTTGCGCCTCGCGCATCACCAGGCTGCCTAACTGCTTCAGGGCGCCGACCTGCGCGTCCAGCCCGCCGGCGGCGACCGCAAGGTTGCCGCCGACACGCTGCAACACCTCGTTCACCGCCTCGTTGCTCGATGTCAGGTGCTCGGCGATGCGATGAAAGTGTAGGTTGGTACGGTCGTTCAGGAGCGTCGCCATGACGGCGATGCCGATCGCCCCGCCGAGGTTGCGCATCACATTGAACAGGCCCGAGGCGAGCTTGAGCCGGTCCGGCGCCAGGCCGCCCAGGGTCAGGATCACCGCCGGGGCGACCGCGAATTGCTGGGCAAAGCCACGCAGCGCCTGCGGCAGGAACAACTCGGTCGCGCCCCAGTCGTGGGTGATCGGCGCGAACCCGACCATCGACAAGGCAAAGCAGCCCAAGCCGAGCATCATCAGCCAGCGCAAGTCATAGCGCTTGGACAGGATGACGTAGATCGGAATCGACAATATCTGGAATATGCCGGTGACCAGCACCGTCTCGCCGATCTGCAGGGCGCTGAAACCGCGCACGCGGCTGAGGAACACTGGTGTCAGATAGATGGTGGCGAAGATTCCGACACCGGCCATGAAGGAGAAAAAGCAGCCGAGCGCGAAATTGCGGTCTTTCAGCGCACGCAAATCCACCACGGGATTGGCATAGGCCAGGCTGCGCCAGATGAAACCCACCCCCGCGACCGCGGAGATGATGCCCGTGGTGAGGATCGTGCGGTCGCCAAACCAGTCCCAGCGCGGGCCTTCTTCCAGGGTGTATTCAAGGCAGCCCAGAAAAAGCGCCAGCAGCACGATGCCGAAGTAATCCGCACCGCGCAACAGCGAGGGGTTCGGCTCGTCCACCCGGACCATGATGGGCACGGCGATTGCCACGAAGGCGCCGGGCACGACGTTGATCAGGAACAGCCAGTGCCAGGAAAAGTTGTCGGTGATCCAGCCGCCAACCGCCGGCCCGAGCGTGGGCGCCAGCGACGCAATGGCGCCGACGGTGGCGGCGGCGATGACCCGCTGCGGCCCCTGGAAAAACATGAAGGCAGTGGTGAACACCATCGGAATCATCGAGCCGCCGAGGAAGCCTTGCAGGGCGCGAAACGCGATCATGCTCTGGATGTCCCAGGCGACGCCACAGGCGAGGCTGGCAAGGGTGAAGCCGACCGCCGAGACGCAAAACAGCCAGCGCGTGGACATGACCCGCGCCAGCCAGCCCGACAGCGGGATGACAATGATCTCGGCGATCAGGTAAGCCGTCTGCACCCAGACGGTCTCATCGGCCCCGGCGGAGAGACCGCCCCCGATATCCTTCAGCGAGGCCGAGACGATCTGGATGTCCAGCAAGGCGATGAACATGCCCACCACCATGGTGGCGAAGGCCAGCACCTTGGCGGTGACCGACATGTCGGCCGGCGAGCGGACTGCGGGGACGGCGGCGCGGGAAGCGCCTGCCCCGCCGGCGGTCAGGGCGTTCACGGCTGGGGCGATTTGGCGGCGCGCCCGTCGACCTCGACCAGCACCGACAGTCCTGGACGCAACAGGCGGGTTGCCGGGTCCGCCTCATCAAGGGCGATGCGCACCGGCACCCGCTGCACGATCTTGGTGAAATTGCCGGTGGCGTTCTCGGCGGGCAGCACGCTGAATTGCGAGCCCGTGGCGGGCGCCACGCTGACCACGCGCCCGGCGAACTTGTGGCCGGGCAGCACGTCGGCTTCCACCGTAGCCGGCGCGCCGGAACGCACATGGGCCAATTGGCCTTCCTTCAGGTTGGCGTCCACCCACAAGCCGTGGATCGGCACAACCGCCAGTTGCTGGGCGCCGATTTGCGCATAGCCGCCGACGCGCGCGCGCCGGTTGCCGACGCTGCCGTCGATCGGCGCGCGGATCACGGTGTAGTCGAGATTCAGGCGCGCGATGTCGCGCTCGGCCAGGGCCTGCGCCAGCGCGGCCTCGGCCTGCTGCTTTTGCGAGGCGATCACGTCGAGCTGCCGCTGCGCCGCCGTCACCGACGCGCCGGCCTTTTGCGAATTCGCCTGCGCCTGCTTGTACTCGGCGTCGGCCTTTTGCGCGCTCTGGATGGAAACGGCGGAGCGGGCCGAGAGCGATTGATAACGCTCCTGGTCGTCGCGGGCGCGCACCCGGTCGGCATCGGCGGCGGCCACTGTAGCGCGCGTCTGCGAAATGATCGCATCCTGCAGGTGATTGGTGGCCTCCAGGTTGGCGATCAGCGCGCGCTGCGCCGCCACCGCACCCTCGGCCTTGGCCAGCGCCGCGCGAAAGTCGCGGTCGTCCAGGCGCATGATCACCTCGCCGGCGCGCACCACCTGGTTGTCGGTCACCGCCACTTCGGCGATGTAGCCGGCGACGCGCGTGCTGATCGCGGTGACGTCGCCGCCCACATAAGCGTCATCGGTGCTTTCGATGAAACGTCCGTCGGTGTACCAATGGGCGCCATAGGCGGTGAGGGCCGCCGCGCCGATCAGGGCGGCAATCAGGATCAACGCCCGCTTGCGGTTTTTCCTGGGGGCGACGCCGGATTGCGGCAACGCGCCGGCGAGGGCGCTCGCTTCCGCGCTGGTAATGGTGCTCATGAGGTCACCTTATCGATGGAGAAATCCGGTTTCAGTTCGGGGTGGAGTCGCTTTGCGGCGCCGAAGGCGAGACGGCGCCGTACCCCTTCGGTGGCCGCGGGGCCGGCCTTGGGACCGAAGTCCTCCGCGGTCATCGGCTTGCCGCTGACGCTATCAACCACCACCGGCTTGGCCACCTTGCCGGTCTTACGGTTGACCAGATCGACGCTATGCCCTTCGGGGAAGAAGTTGTTGTTGCCCCATTCCAGCAGGGCCCACAACACCGGGCGGAAGTCGCGGCCGCGCTCGGTCAGGATGTATTCGTAGCGCGGCGGCTTCTCCGAGTATTGCCGGCGCTCCAGCAGTTGCGCCTCGACCAGGGCAGTCAGGCGCTTGGTCAGCATGTTCGGCGCGATATCCAGGCTTTTCTGGAATTCGTCGAACCGGGTCATGCCATAAAAGGCATCGCGGAGGATCAGGATGCTCCACCACTCGCCGACGCGCTCCAGGGCGCGGGCAATCGGGCACTGCATCTTGTCAAAGCTTTTGCGCTGCATTTGTGGCCTCCAATCAGGTCGCTGTGCGTCAAAGCGGCGCCTCTTGCCGTTCAGGCTTCAGTGCCACTTGCTTTCATGATGATAGTTACTATACACTAGCAACTATCATAATGCAAGTTACTTGGCGAGGCATGAAAATGAACGACATCTCAAGAGCCATCCGCTCTCGGGCGCGCGCCGGGGCAAGACTGGCGGCGGCGCGGTCACTGGCCTGCCTGGCGGCCTGCGCGATGGTCGGACCCGACTATCAAAAACCGGACTCGGCCCTGAAACTGCCGTTCCAGCACCCGCAGGCAGTCGCGGCACATAACGGCGCCATGCAGGCGCCCGCGCTCGACCAGTGGTGGCTGGGCTTCAACGACCCGGCTTTGACCCGCATCGTCGAGCGGGCGCTCGGCGAAAACCTGGATATCGCCGGCGCCATCGCCCGCGTCGAACAGGCGCGCGCTGTCGCCGGCCATGCCGGCGCCGAGCTTCTGCCGGAGGCGGGGCTCGACGCCAGCGCGGCGCGCGAGCACCAGTCCCTGCAGAGCCCGCTGGGCAAGATCGCGCGCAACCTGCCGGGCTACGAGCGCAACCAGACGCTCTACAACGTCGGCGTCGGCGCCAGTTGGGAATTGGATCTGGCCGGCGGCTTGAAGCGCGGCGCGCAGGCGGCCCGCGCAGAACTGGAAGCAGCGCAGGCCGAGAACGCCGGGGTACGCATCACCGTCGCCGCCGAGGCGGCGGACTCCTATTTCCGCGCGCGCGGCGCCCAGGCGCGCATCGCCCTGGCCGAGGAACAGGTACGCACCAGCGAGGCCCTGATGGAGATGATCCAGCTGCGCCTGCAGGCGGGGCTGTCCAACGTGCGCGAAAAATCGCAGGCGCAAGCCGTGCTGGCACAAGCGCGCGCCACCATTCCATCCCTGCGCGCCGAACTCGAAAGGCAGTTCAACCGGCTTGACGTGCTGATGGGCGCACAGCCCGGCACCTATGCCGCCGAACTGAAAACCGCCGTTGCCGCGCGTGCCCCGGTTCAGGTGCCGGCGATCGGCCTCTACCAGAGCCAGCAGGCGCCATCCGAAGTTCTGCGCCGCCGGCCGGACGTGATCGCAGCGGAGCGCAAGCTGGCGGCGTCGAACGCGCGCATCGGTCAGGCGATTGCCGAGTACTACCCGAAAGTGTCGCTGTCCGCGATTCTCGGTTTCGAGAGCCTCGGCGCCGCCGGCCTGTTCAGCGGAGATTCGTTCCAGCCCTTGGGCCTCGTCGGCCTGAAGTGGCGCCTGTTCGATTTCGGCCGCATCGACGCCGAGGTGGCGCAGGCCAAGGGCGCGAATTCGCAGTCGCTCGCCGCTTACCGGCAATCCATGTTGCGCGCCGCGGAGGACGTGGAAAACGCCGTCGTGACGCTGACCGAACTCGAGGCGCAAAGCCGCGAGCTGCGCGAGGAAGTCGGCGCCCATGTGAACGCCCGCCAGGCCGCGCAGGACGCCTATAAAGGCGGCGCCGTCAGCCTGGTCGAGGTGCTCGACGAAGACCGCCAACTGCTGACCGCCCGCGACCTGCTGGCCCGCGCCAGCGCGGACAGCGCCCGCGCCGCGGTAGCGACCTTCCGCTCTCTCGGGGGAGGCTGGTAGCCAGCCCGAAAATTTGCCGGCGCCTGAACGCAGTACCGGCAAACCATACAGCCAGCAAGGCGCAAGCGGGTAACAAAAAACCCGGAAAGGTCAGCGACCTGTCCGGGTTTTTTTTCTTTGGCTGACCAGCCTGTGCTTAGAACGGAATATCGTCGTCCATGTCGTTGAAGTCGCCGGCCGGCTTTTTCGCCGGGGCGCGCGCCGCGCCGCTGCCACTGCCACTTCCACCCCCGCCACTGCGCTCGCCGCCACCGCTGCGCTCGCCGCCGTAGGAGCGTCCGCCCCCGCCGCCAGCGCCAGCGCCTTCATCCATGCCGCCGCCGCCCATGCCTTCGCGGCTGCCCAGCATCTGCATCTGGTCGGCAACGACTTCGGTGGTGTAGCGGTCCTGGCCGTCCTTGTCCTGCCACTTGCGGGTGCGCAGGCGCCCTTCGACGTAGACCGAGCGGCCTTTTTTCAGGTATTCGCCGGCGATTTCCGCCAGGCGGCCGAAAAACACCACACGGTGCCATTCGGTCGCTTCCTTTTTCTCGCCGGTCGCCTTGTCCTTCCAAGTATCGGAAGTGGCGACGGTGATATTCGTGATCGCATCGCCCGAGGGCGCGTAGCGGGTTTCCGGGTCCTTGCCCAGGTTGCCGACGATGATGACTTTATTGACTGATGCCATGATTCAAGACTCCTACCAAAGTGCGCCGCCCCCACTGACGTGGATAGGCGCATCGAAAAAACGGCGATGAACCACTGGAACATCATCGCCGCACCGTAAAACTTTTTGCCGACCCACCGTGAACCCTTAAACTACTGTAAATTCACTCAGGCTCTAGCGTAATCCTACCATTGTAAACAGGTTTTGCGCACCCATCTACACCGGGATTTCCCCTGTTTTTGACTTCCGTTTTTGGCCCCGCGGGCGGCAGGCTTTTTGCGTGACCACTCGGAACTGCAGTCCCAGCCCGGCCCGGACAGGGAATAAACGGAAGCGAAACCGGAATCCGTTATAGTAGCAGGTTGCTTTTGCCCTCAAGCCGCCGCTTTGGGGGATTTTGCTTTTGCCCTCCGCCGCTTCACGCGCTTTTCAGTTTCCCGCACTTCGAGCATCCAGAACACATGGCCGACACCCTACGCATCCGCGGCGCACGCACCCACAACCTGAAGAACATCAATCTCGATCTGCCGCGAGACAAGCTGATCGTGATCACCGGCCTTTCGGGTTCAGGCAAGTCTTCGCTCGCCTTCGACACGCTCTACGCCGAGGGCCAGCGCCGCTATGTGGAATCGCTGTCGGCCTACGCCCGGCAATTTTTACAGTTGATGGAAAAGCCCGATGTCGATTTGATCGAAGGCCTGTCGCCGGCGATTTCCATCGAGCAAAAAGCCACCTCGCACAACCCCCGCTCCACCGTCGGCACCGTCACCGAGATCCACGACTACCTGCGCCTGCTCTACGCCCGCGTCGGCACGCCGCATTGCGCGATCCACGGCCTGCCGCTGGACGCGCAAAGCGTCTCGCAGATGGTCGACCACGTGCTGGCGATGCCGGCCGACACCCGCGCCGCCGTGCTCGCGCCGGTGGTGGCCGAGCGCAAGGGCGAGTTCGCCGACCTGATCGACGACCTGCGCGCGCAAGGCTTCGTGCGCCTGCGGGTGGACACCAAGATGGTCGAGATCGACGCGATTCCCGCGCTGAAAAAGAACTTCAAGCACTCCATCGACGTGGTGGTGGACCGCCTGAAGGTCGAAGGCAGCCTGAAGCAGCGCCTGGCGGAGTCGTTCGAAACAGCGCTACGCATTGCCGACGGCCGCGCCGTGGTGCTGGAGCTGGACACCGGCAAGGAACACGTCTTCTCCTCCAAATTCTCCTGCCCGGTGTGCGGCTATTCGATCTCCGAGCTGGAGCCGCGCCTGTTCTCCTTCAACAATCCGATGGGCGCCTGCCCGGCCTGCGATGGCTTGGGCGTGATCCAGTTCTTCGACCCCAAGCGCATCGTCGCCTTCCCGCACCTCTCGCTCGCCTCCGGCGCGATCAAGGGCTGGGACAGGCGCAACCAGTTCTATTACCAGATGCTGCAGTCGCTCTCGGCCCATTACGAGTTCGACCTCGAGCAGCCTTTCGAGAAACTCGCGCAAAAGTGGCAGACCCTGATCCTCGAAGGCTCGGGCAAGGACAAGGTGCCCTTCCACTACATCAACGACCGCGGCCGCACCGTGGTGCGCGAACACGTGTTCGAAGGCGTGATTCCCAACCTGGAGCGGCGCTACAAAGAGACTGACTCGGTCGTCGTGCGCGAAGAGCTCGCCAAGTACATCAGCAACAAGACCTGCCCCACCTGCGAAGGCAGCCGCCTGCGCGAGGAAGCGCGCAACGTCACCGTCGGCGGCGAGACCATTTACAGCGTGTCGGGCAAGTCGCTGAAGGAAGGCATGGGCTTTTTCCAGAAGCTCAAGCTGGAAGGCTCCCGCGCGCAGATCGCCGACCGTATCGTCAAGGAAATCGCCAGCCGCATCACCTTCCTGAACGACGTCGGCCTGGACTATTTGTCGTTGGACCGCTCGGCCGAGACCCTCTCCGGCGGCGAGGCGCAGCGCATTCGCCTGGCCTCGCAAATCGGCTCCGGCCTGCAAGGCGTGATGTACGTGCTCGATGAGCCCTCGATCGGGCTGCACCAGCGCGACAACGACCGCCTGCTGAAAACCCTGCGCCACCTGCGCGACCTCGGCAACACGGTGATCGTGGTCGAACACGATGAGGACGCCATCCGCTCCGCCGACTACGTGGTCGACATCGGCCCCGGCGCGGGCGTGCATGGTGGCCAGATCGTCGCCGAAGGCACGCCGGCGGAAATCATCGCCAACCCGAAGAGCATGACCGGCGCCTACCTCTCCGGTAGGAAGCAGATCGCGATTCCTTCCAAGCGTAACAAGCCCGACCCCAAGCGCTCGCTGAAAATCATCGGCGCCACCGGCAACAACCTGAAAACCGTCGATCTCAGCCTGCCCGTCGGCCTGATGACCTGCGTCACCGGCGTTTCCGGTTCCGGCAAGTCCACGCTGATCAACGACACGCTGTACAACGCCGTCTCGCACCACATTTACGGCTCTTCCACGCCGGCGGCCGAGCACGACCGCATTTCGGGCCTGGAGCATTTCGACAAGGTGATCGCCGTCGACCAGAGCCCGATCGGCCGCACCCCGCGCAGCAACCCCGCCACCTACACCGGCCTGTTCACGCCGATCCGCGAACTCTTCGCGCAAGCGCCGACCTCGCGCGAGCGCGGCTACGAACCCGGGCGCTTCTCCTTCAACGTCAAGGGTGGCCGCTGCGAAACCTGCCAGGGCGACGGCGTGATCAAGGTGGAAATGCACTTCCTGCCCGACGTCTACGTGCCCTGCGACGTCTGCCACGGCAAGCGCTACAACCGCGAAACCCTCGAAGTGCAATACAAGGGCCGCAACATCCACGAGCTGCTCGACATGACCATCGAGGACGCGCACGAATTCTTCAAGGCCGTGCCCGTGGTCGCGCGCAAGCTGCACACCCTGCTCGACGTCGGCCTCGGTTACGTGAAGCTCGGCCAGAGCGCCACCACGCTTTCAGGCGGCGAAGCGCAGCGGGTCAAGCTCTCGCTCGAACTCTCCAAGCGCGACACCGGCCGTACCCTCTACATCCTGGATGAGCCCACCACCGGCCTGCACTTCCACGACATCGAGCTGCTGCTGCGCGTGCTGCACCAGTTGCGCGATGGCGGCAACACGGTAGTGATCATCGAGCACAACCTCGACGTCATCAAAACCGCCGACTGGGTGGTGGACCTCGGCCCTGAAGGCGGCGACGGCGGCGGCATGATCATCGCCGAAGGCACGCCGGAAGATGTGGCCAAGGTGAAAAAGAGCTACACCGGCACTTACCTCGCGCCCATGCTCAAGGACAAGCGCAAGGCCGCCTAGCCGGCGCGCGGTGCATGGCAAAAGAACGGCCCGCTTGAAGCGGGCCGTTTCACATCATGCCGCCGGTACAGGCGGCATGCGCCTAGTGATGCTCGCCGTGATTTTCTTCTTTCGCGGCGGCCTCTTTTGGCGCTGCCGCCGGTGCTTCATCGGCAGCCTTGGCCAGAATCTTGCGGATCGTCCCGTCCGGATCAAGCGCCTTGGCGGCATCGGCGTCCGCATGGTCGCCCACGTGGGTCAGGCGCAGCGCCTTGTATTCCTCCACATGGTGTTCGATCGAGACCACCACCGTGCCCAGATGCTTCGCGGTCTCGAAATGGGTCTTTCCGGCCATGCCGATCGACCCGACCGCCAGCACGATGGAAACCAGCCACGCTGCGCGGCTGGCCATCAGCACGGCGAGCGAGGCGAACACAATGCCGATTTCGGCGATCAGTTGCGCATGTTCGTAACCTTCGGCCGCCTCAAAGTGGGCATCGATCAGCGGCTGGTAGCTCTTGGCCCAGGCGTCGGTGATCTTGCGCTCTTTCGAATAATCGTCGTACAGGCGCACGAACCGTTCGCGGGTTTGCGCGCTCACTGTCGCCTGGGCCCGCAACTGCTCGATGCTGATCATCACCACGCGAAACTTGGTGCTCGCGCTGGTGGCGTCGGCGGTCGCCTGGGTCTGCTCGATCATCGAACGCGACATCTCGTTGCGCTCGCCGCCCACTAGCGCGGCGCACAGGGCGATTAGCACGCCGATCAGGCCCATGGTCAGGCCGATCAGCTTGTTGCTGCCGCCATGGTTGCCATGCCCCCCGCCGTGGCCGGACTGCTCGATCTTTTCCGCGCGTTCCATCGCTTCGATGGCTTCAGACATTATTCTGTTTCCTTGCTTGGTTGGTTGATGATGTTGTTTGCAATCGGCGCATGGCCCGTAGGCGAATCACCTCTACCCGGCCAGATTCTGCGCGCCCCTCCATCGCACGAAGCAGCGATCAAGCGAAGGAACCCGCCTCTGGTTTTCATTTCCAAAAAATGGAAAACAGGCCACCGTCTTTGCCGCGCAAAGGATTATCTGTTCCCAATTTAATGAACCGGGTGCGAGAGAGGCACGGGCATGCTGCGCCGCTCAAGCAGCATGCCGGCGGCCGCCCGTACCGCCATGTCGCAACGCCTTGACCATCGCGCACGACATGGCCAGCGCTACTTGCCGATACGCCAAATAGTGGGCCACGTTGATGGTATGTGGATGCAAACCAATGCAGCACGCACCCCAAGCAACGCCTACGCGTTTAACCAAAGTTGACACTCACGTCGACCGCGACGCGATAGCAAAGCATGAGTGCCTTGCACGCAAGAACCGGGGCGATTTCTTTCAAACGCCGAAGCGCGAGGCGGGCGGGAGCCCGACTCGCGACGCGATACCTATCGGGCGAAAGCCGGAAACGCCGGCAGCTTGCCCTCGTCGCGCGGGTCGTGCTGGATGATCACCAATGCCTTGAGATTGGCGGCGATCTTTTTCACGCGGTCCAGCGAAGTCAGGGTCGCGGCGCGCCCGGTATCGAAATTCGGCACGCCATTGCTGGCGTAGTTCTCGCGGAAGTGCGTCACATCGCCGCTAAGCAGTACATAGCCGGTTTCGCGCAGCTTGACCAGCAGGCTGTGGTGGCCCGGCGTATGCCCGGGGGTGTTCAGCATGATCACCGTGCCATCGCCGAACACGTCGCGGTCCTGCGGCACCGGTTCCACCTTGCCGCCGCCGCTGATCCAGTGCGCGAACGACGCCGCATCGGCCAGCGCTGCCGGCTTCGGGCTCGCGAGCACGTCCCAGTCGCCCTTGCCGATCAGCAGCGTCGCCTCCGGAAACGAAGGCACCTGGCCGGTGTGGTCGGCGTGATAGTGGCTGATGCCGACATAGGTGATCTGTCCCGGCTTCAGGTTCAGCCGCGCCAGATCGTCCACCAGACTCACCTTGGGCGCTACCGCGCCGGCGTTCATCGGCTGGCCGGTGTCCCACAGCAGGGTTTGATCGCCGTGCCTGATCAGGTAGCAGTTGTACGCCAGCTCGATTTTCAGGCCCTTGTACGCGTAGACATCCGAAAGGCGCGCGTTCGGGTCTTGCGGCCCCCGGCTGGTGCCGCAATTCAGGTGCGTCAGCGTCACTTCGGCGGCAGGCTGCGCCCAGGCCGACAGGCTGATGCACGCGCCGGCGCAAGCGCCGACCAGCGACAGATACAGATATGGGCTTCTCTTCATGGGCACTCTCCGAGGGCATAAGGGCCGAGCCCAACGGCCCGGCCTGCCCTGCTCTTCTACGCCACGCCCGCGTAAAAAGATGCGCGCCGCTTCACCTCAGCGCTTGGCCACCGGCGTCAACCCGGCCTTGATCACCACCGACGCGGCTTCCGGCGAAGCAAGAAAGCGGATCAGCGCCGTGGCGCCTTCCGGCTGCTGCGAGCTTTTCGCGATCACCCCCGCGAACGAAAACCCGGGCTGCAGCTCGGCCGGAATCGCGCCCACCAAGTCCACTCCCGGCACATGCATCAGCTCGCTCAACTGCTGAAAACCGATCTCCGCCTCGCCGCGCGCGATCACCGCCGCCACCGGCTCGCCCGAAGGCGGCCCGCGCACCTTGCGGCTCTTTGCCATGATCTGGTCGGCCACGCCCAGCTTGGCAAACATCTTGGTCGAGAGATAGGTGCCGCTGCCGCTGTCCGAATACGCGATCGACTTCGCCGCCAGCAAGCTCTGGCGCAGCGCATCGACCGTATCGATCTTCGGCTTGGGCGCGCCTGCGCGCACCACCAGGCCGATCTGCGACAGCGCCAGTTCCATCTTGCTGTCCGCCCGCACCAGGCCCTTGGCGGCCAGCTCATCGGCCGCGCCGCCATCGAGGATCACCACATCGGTCACCTCGCCGCGCCCCAGGCGGGTCGGAATCGCCTCCGGCGAATCGCCCATCGACGGCCCGCGCACGGTGATCAGGTGGTTGCCCGTGGCCTTCTCGAAAGCCGGCCCCAGCTCCGCGTACACCCGGTAATACCCCGCTGAGATCATCACGCGTACATCGGCGGCGCTTGCGCTGCCCGCCATCAAGAAGGCTATGCCGATGGCCGACAGCCAGCGGGCGAACGATTTTGTTTTCATAAGTCTCCTCACGTCGTAACGGACAAATGCCGAGCCGAATATTAATCTCAAAGGAAGCGGCTTCGAACTTTATCCACGCATAAGTGAAGAAAAGATAATGCGCCTCATTGCTTCTCGCCTCCCTCTCATTCCCCGAGAGTCCTTCTCAAAAAATCGGCAAGCCTGACACCCGCGCAGCCTTGCGACAATGGCGATCGCCACAATCGAAAGCCACCCATGAACGCCGCCACCGCTTCTGCCACCGACCCCGCCGCCAAATTCGACCCCTCGCGCGCCGCCGAATACGAAAAGCAAAGCCGCATCGGCCTGGCCGGCTACGACGCCTGCCACGAACTCGCCGCCTGCCTGCTCGCCGCCACGCTAGGTAGTGGCTCCGCCGCCACCATCCTCGTCGCCGGCGCCGGCGGCACCGCCAGCGAAATCATCACAGCAGGCAAGCTCGAACCCGCCTGGCAGTTCTTCGCCGTCGATCCCTCGCGGCCGATGCTCGACCTCGCCCTTTCACGTGTCACCGCCGCCGGCCTCGCGCAGCGCACCGAGTCCCTGCTCGGCAGCGTCGCCGACCTGTCGCCCGGGCGCAGCTACGACGCCGCCACCCTGATCGGCGTGCTGCATCACCTGCCGGGCGAAGCCGCCAAACAATCCATCCTGCGCGAAATCGCCGCGCGCCTCAAACCCGGCGCTCCGCTGATCCTCGCCTGCAACCATCACGCCTACGCCTCGCAGCCCCTCCTGCTCGCCGCCTGGGGCGAGCGCTGGCGCATGCAGGGCGCGGACGCCGACGAAGTGAAAGCCAAGCTGGGCAAGATACTGCAGGGCGCCGACCCGCCGCATTCCGAGGCTGCCGTGGCCGCTTTGCTCGACGGCGCCGGCTTCGACGAACCGTTACGGTTTTTCTCCAGCCTGTTCTGGGGCGCGTGGATTGCGCGGCGGCGGTGACCCTGGCCTGACAGTCAAAAGTAATTTGCTGTAGCCTCCCTTTGACGCCACACGGCAAAAAGGGAAGCTCCACATGCACGCAGCCCGTTCCATCGCCCAGCCCTTCGCACTGTTCAGCGCTCTCCTCTGCGCAACCTTGCTCGCCGCCACGCCTGCACTAGCGCAAACCGCCAAGCCCAACGTCGTCATCGTCGCCACCGGCGGCACCATCGCCGGGGCCGGCGCCAGCAGCGCCAACAGCGCCACCTACCAGGCCGCCAAGGTCCCGGTCGACCAACTGATCGCCAGCGTGCCCGAACTCGCCAACATCGCCAACGTGCGCGGCGAACAGGCTTTCCAGATCGCCTCCGAAAGCTTCACCAACGAAAAGCTGGTGCAACTCGGCCGCCGCATCGCCCAACTGGTGAAGGACCCGGCCGTCGACGGCGTCGTCGTCACCCACGGCACCGACACGCTCGAAGAAACCTCCTACTTCCTCAACCTCGTCATCCACACCGACAAGCCCATCGTCGTCGTCGGCTCCATGCGCCCCGGCACCGCCATGTCCGCCGACGGCGCGCTCAACCTCTACGATGCGGCGGTCGTCGCCGGCAGCAAGGAAGCGCGCAGCAAAGGCGTGCTGGTGGTGATGAACGACGAAATCCACTCCGGCCGCGACGTCACCAAGCGCATCAACATCAAGACCAATGCCTTCTTCAGCCAATGGGGCCCGCTCGGCCTGGTGGTCGAAGGCAAGACCTACTGGTTTCGCCTTCCCGTTAAAACCCACACCGCGCAAAGCGAATTCGACATCGAGCGCATCACCGCTTTAGCCGACGCGCAGATCGTCTATGCCTCCGGCAACATGAATCCGGCGATGTACGACACCGCGGCCACCACCGGCGCCAAGGCCATCATCCACGCCGGCACCGGCAACGGCTCGGTGGCCGACTACGTCGTCGAGAAACTGAAAACCCTGCGCGCCCGCGGCATCCACATCATCCGCTCAGCGCGCGTGCCCGACGGCCTCGTGCTGCGCAACTCCGAACAGCCCGACGACAAGTACGACTGGATCGTCGCCCACGACCTCAATCCGCAAAAAGCTAGGATACTCGCCGCCGTGGCGCTGACCAAGACCAGCGACAGCCGCGAGTTGCAGCGGATTTTTTGGCAGTATTGAGGCAGATGCGCAACGAGTAATCGAAGGCCGGCCGCTATTGCTTCGCCCAATGTGGCTACCTTCCACGTAACCCAGTCCGACAACATCCGGATTCAACGCACAGCCATCGCATCGTCTTGCGGGGGCACGTATTGCAAGCCGGCCAAACCGAACTCGGCAGTCGGTCGATCCACCGATTCAAAGCGCGCCGTCACCGCCCCCTGGGGAGGGTGCATGAACTGGAACAGCAGATGGCCCGCGATGCCTGACATCGCGGCGACGGAATCTGGCGTCGCGTTCGGCTGGTTCTGATGCCATAGGGCTACAAAATAGGTGACACCGTCGTCGGCGCTGAATTCGGCGCCCTGATTCCAGTTGACGGAATCAGCCGGACCCGCTGCCAGCGCAACGCGGTGGACACCCGGCGCCAATTGGACCGTGGTGTATGTCTTGTACTCCAGCGTGCCCACCGGCCGGCCATCCACAAGCAGAAGCGGATGCGCCCCTCTTTCCACTTTGTCGAGTTCGGGACGGAAGAAATAGACGACTGCCGTGCCAGGACTCGCCTCCTTGATGGTGACCGGACGCTGGGGCACGGGCGCGGCGCAAGCGGCGACCATGCCGATGGCGAGGAGTGGGCAAGCGATCGACCGAAAACAACGCGTGATGCGACGACGAAATGAACGCATCTCGGTCACGGTCAATGTGAGCCGTCTCCTATTTGGCAATTGCGGCAATTGGGAACAGCGCGCTGGTGTATTGGTCATTTCTGGCCTGAATTCACTCTTTCTTGCGACGCACCAGCCGCGCGTATACGCCGAAAGCCAAAGCGGCAAAAAGGCCGCCCAGCAGAAACTTGCCAAACGCCAGCGCGCCGGCAGACCCGGTGCCGAAAATAACCGTGAGCATCAGATCAACGAGATCCAGACCGCTACCGGCGGCCCTGGAACGAAGTTTGGACCAAGTCGATTCAATCATCCCGGATAGTCTAATCCAGATCATCCCGGGTTTCCGAGCACCTTATTTTGCCGAGCGATTGCATGGAAATCTCCCGTTCTCCGAGTGAACCATGCATCGGATTACCGCCTGTAAATCAACCACACTTAGTTCATCGACTTCTGTATCTTAGGTGTCAATACCCCGCTACTGGAGTCCCCATGGACATCACTTCACTTTCCGCCAGGAAGGTTTCATCTTCGAATACCAGCAAGACCGGAACGCCAGCGCCGCCGCCACGCGGGCCAGCCACGTCGCGAACAATGGCCTTGCGTAGTTCGACTCCCCAGACCACAGGAACGCCAGGGTTGAAATTTTCCGAAAAGTCTCGGGTTTTATCAGGGTGCCGACCACAAGCGTGTTTGCCGGGCCCTGAAATTTCTCTAAAAACCTATGGCGGATTCAACCGATCGATGCAACACCGGTAAATTGAGGGCGGATTCAACCGATCGATGCAACACCGGTAAATTGAGGTGTTTGCTAGGAGGTTGGAGAGATGGGATCGGGAAGATCGAAGTTTTCGGCGCAAGAGCGGACGGCGCTGTGGGTCAAATGGAAGG
>JAQGMJ010000061.1 GCA_028292405.1 Betaproteobacteria bacterium | reverse complement strand
GCTCAACCACATCGCCGAAGAAATGAACAACCGGCCTCGCAAGGTCCTTGATTGGATGACCCCTAACGAGGTTTGGGCTTCTTATTCTCAGTTCCTTTAATGCACTTGGAACTTGAGACCAAGCGGTTTTTTTTCAATATCGTTACTGCGGTTTTTCGAAACAACAGTAAACAACAGGTTTTTTCGCCACTGCGCCACTGCGATTACTACAAACGTGATGATCACAGATGTAGTGGGTTCCGGCAGCGGATCGCGGTATCGTTATCCGATCGATCGCATTTCATCGATTGTTAAAGAAGCCGCGGCAATCTGCATGCCCTGGCTCTTAAGATACGCATTTTCGCGCGTGCGTCAAGCGGGTATTGCGAAGTTGCACGGGCATCCGCCGCGCCTTCCGGAGCGTATGCTGCGGAGGGCCGGCAACGTTCCGGCCCGGCCGATTCAAGACACTGGAGAATTCGATGCATTCGATAAAAACTACCCGCACGGCGCGGCTGGCCGTGTTGTTCCTTGCCCTTACCGCCATGCTCGGCCTGGCCGCCTGCGCGCCCCTGCACCTCACCCCGGAAATCCGCGCCGCCGTCGCCGCGCCGGACCGCAGCGAAGCCGACCGCAAGACCGACGAGCGGCGCTTTCCCGAAAAGCTGCTGGCGTTCGCCGGCGTGCGGCCCGGCATGAAGGTGCTCGATCTCGGCGCCGGCACCGGCTACAGCACAGAGCTGCTGGCGCGCTCCGTCGGCGCTTCCGGCACGGTCTACGGGCAGAACTCGCAAAAGGCGCTGGACGGATTCATCAAGGGCCGCTTCGATCAGCGCTCCGAAAAGTTCGCGCTGAAAAATGTGGTCAAGGTAGCGCGGCCGGACGACGACCCGGTGCCGCCGGGCGCCGCGCCCCTGGACCTGGTGACGATTTTCTTCGCCTATCACGACGCCCCGGCGGCGGGCGTGGACCGCGCGCTGCTGCTCAAGCGCTGCTATGACGCGCTCAAGCCCGGCGGCGTGATGGTGATTGCCGACCATGCGGCGAAGGCGGGCGACGGCACCAGCGTCTCCGGCACCCTGCACCGCATCGAGGAGAGCGTGGTGATGAAGGACTTCGCCGATGCCGGTTTTCGCTACGACGGCCATGCCGACTTCCTGCGCAACCCGGACGATCCGCGCGACAAGCCGGTGTTCCGCTCGCCGATCAAGGTGGACGAGTTCGTGTTGCGCTTTGTGAAGCCGATGTAGCACCTGGCGGCCGAAAAAAAGGCGCCCTCGCGGCGCCTTTTTTATCGGAAACGAAAAGCTATTTCAGCTTTTTGACAAAACGGCTGCCGCGTGGCATGAAGCTGTGTTCCTCGTCCAGCGACAGCAATATCGCGCCGGCATGCCCGGTGATGAGGCCGCGCTCGATGGTGCCGATGTAGCGCGAGTCCTTGCTGTTGTCGCGGTTGTCGCCCATCAGCATGTATTGTCCGGGCGGAATGGTAATGGGTTTGAAACTGCGCACCGGCGAGGCCACCTCGGGCATGATCATGATGGAGTGGCTGACCTCGCCAAGCTGCTCGTCGGCAAATTCGAGGTGAAAGCGGCGGGCGCTGTCGGTCATTTGCGCGGCCAGGCCGGCGTCGCCGGCCTTGTAGGCCAGCGGCTTGCCGTTGATGATGACTGCCTCGTCGCGCATTTCCACCGTGTCGCCGGGCAGGCCGACGACGCGCTTGAGCCAGGTTTCGCCGTCTTCCGGCGAGTCGAAGGTGATGATGTCGCCGCGCCGCGGGCCTTCGCCCTGGTACAGCCAGACATGGGTGAAAGGAATGCGCAGGCCATAGGCCATCTTGTTGACCAGTATCTGGTCGCCCTCGACCACGGTGGGGTTCATCGAGCCGGTCGGCACCCGCATGTGGTCGGCAACCGCCGAGCGGAACAACGACATCAGCACCAGGAACAGCAGCAGGCCGCGCAGGTTGCGCCAGGCGGCAAGCGCGTGGCCGCGGGCAGTGGTGGCAAACGACATTGAGTCCTCCGGAAAGCTATTGATCTTCTTTTGGGCAGAAAGCGGGGCCAGTATATTGCCAAATGCGTTGGCAAATCAGGCGCAGGCTGGAGATTCAGACCGGGCGACAGCAAAAAGAGTTCCCGCCCCGGCGGGCGGGGGCGCCCGCGCGCCTTAAAATAGCGCATGGCCCTGAAATCCACCATCTATAAAGCCGGCCTGCAGGTTGCCGACATCGACCGCAACTACTACGCCGACCATGCGCTGACCATTGCCTGCCATCCCTCGGAGACGCCGGAGCGCATGATGGTGCGGGTCCTGGCCTTCGCGCTGAACGCGCATGAGCGCCTGGGCTTCGGCCGCGGCCTGTCGGATGTCGACGACCCGGACCTGAGCCTGAAAGACCTGACCGGCCAGGTCAAGCTGTGGATCGAAGTCGGCCTGCCGGACGAAAAAGCCGTGCTCAAGGCCTGTGGGCGCGCGGACCAGGTGAAGGTCTATGCCTACGGAACCTCGGTGCCGATGTGGTGGAAGCAGATCGGGCCGAAACTTGAGCGCACCCGCAATCTTGCGGTCGTAAGCCTGGCGCCGGACATCAGCCAGGCGCTGGGGCGACTCGCCAAACGCAGCATGCAGTTGCAGTGCACGGTACAGGACGGCGCGGTATGGATGCGCCAGGACGACGATGCGGTCGAAGTTATTTTCAATACCTTGCGGGAGGCTTGATGCCACGGCTCAAATTCAACATCAGCGGCGAATACATCGAGTTGCATAACCTGCTCAAGGTGACGGGCATCGTCGGCAGCGGCGGCGCCGGCAAGGCGCTGGTGGCCGAAGGCGAGGTGCGGGTGGACGGCAAGATCGAGTTGCGCAAGACCGCCAAGCTGCGGCCGGGGCAGATTGTGCGCTCGGGCGACGTCGAGATTCGCGTGCTGGCGCCGTCGGCCGCGCCGGCACCAGCGCCGGCCCCGGGCAAACCGTCCCGCGCCGCAAATACTAAAGCTGTGTAGGAAAATTCTGACGAGAAATGCCAAAGCGTGCCGACAGTGACAATGGCACGCACTTTGCAAAATCATCTACGGAACGCACGCTGTCGCTTTTTGGCGTGCGCTTGAATTGGGCGGCGAAAGCCGCATATTTCGGGCCATGGCGGTAACAATGGCCTGCTATATTTGTGACCGTGGAGATTTAATTACAATGCAAATCATGCAAGAACCGCCTCTCTCGATCGCCTCCGTCCGCCTGGACAAGTTGCAGACCGAAATCCTGCATGCGCTCTATGAGCGCTCGGAGCGCTGGCATGTGCTGCCCCAATTGGGGCGTATCGTTTTCCCCGGCGCCGCCGCCTACCGCGACGCCGAACTGGCGGGTTTTTTGATGCCGCGCCTGCGCCGCATGCGCGCGCTGGACTTCGTCAAGCTGCGCCGCCTGGGCGCCGACCTGGTCGCCACCATCAGCCTGAAGGGCATCGAATTCATCGAGCGCCACAGCACGGTGCAGCAGCAGATGGTGGCTTGAGCGGCAAGCAAACGATAAAAAACGGCAGCCGAGGCTGCCGTTTTTCTTTGGGGCGGTATTTCTCTCCGGCCTCATCCGCCCATCGGCAGGGGCTTCAGACTGCGCAGGTAAGTGATGATCGCCTTCATGTCTTCGGGCTTCATGCTCTTGTAGTACTCGTAGCCCATCGGCGGCTTGAGGCGGCTGCCGTCGCGGCTGACGCCTTCGCGGATGGCTTTTTCGATCTCGGCGTCGCTCCAGTTTTTCAGGCCGCTTTCATGCGGGGTGAGGTTGCGCGAGACGGCGGTGCCCCAGGGGCCGTTGAAGGGGTTGCCGCCGGCGCCGGCCTTGTTCAGGTCGACCTGGCCCTTGACCATCGGCGTGTGGCATTCCATGCAGTGCGCCACCGGGCCGGCGAGGTAGCCGCCGTAGGCGACCACGTCATTCGGCGAGGGCGCCTTGATGGGCTTCTTGATCGGCGGGCCGTAGGCGGGCGGCAGGGGAATGCGGTAGACCGATTTGGGCGGCACGTTGTCGATCGGCTTGACCTGGCCGAGGTAGGCGATGATGGCCTCGAGGTCGGCGTCGGCCATGCCGCGGTAAAAGCCGAAGGGCATCGGCGGGCCGATCAGGCTGCCGTCGGGGCGGATGCCTTCGCGGATGGCGCGCTTGAGTTGCGCGTGGGTCCAGCGGCCGATACCGCTCTTGGTGTCGGGCGTGATGTTGGAGGGGTAGGCGTCGAAGGGCGCCTCTTTCACAGGCGGGCCGCCGGAGAGTTCGCGGTCGAACTGGCTGGCGCCGTCGGGGCCGCGCGGGGTGTGGCAATTGCCGCAGGCGGCCAGTGAAGTCATCAGGTAGCGGCCGCGTTCCAGGCGCTGGTCCGCGCCCCGCGCATCGGCTACCATGGTTAATTGCAGCACGGCTGCGGCCAGCAGGCTTACGCCCGCCGCGTGAAGTTGACGCATGGAAATCCCCCCGGATTGCGCGCGGCGTTGCTGGATTGGTATGTGCTCGTCTTGCTATTGCGGCGCGCCCATAAATCATAACCCAACCGGGACCCGAGATGGAAGACCTGATCGATTTGCGCAGCGACACCGTGACCCGGCCGACGGCGGCGATGCGCCGCGCCATGGCGGATGCGGAAGTGGGCGACGACGTCTACGGCGAGGACCCGACGGTGAACCGCCTGCAGGCGCGCTTAGCCGAGATGCTGGGCTTCGAGACGGGACTGTTCCTGCCCACCGGCACGCAAAGCAACCTGGCGGCGCTGATGGCGCATTGCCGGCGCGGCGACGAATACATCGTCGGGCAGGAGGCGCATACCTATCGCTACGAGGGTGGCGGGGCGGCGGTGCTGGGCAGCATCCAGCCGCAGCCGATCGCGCATCAGCCCGACGGCACGCTGGCGCTCCGCGACATTGCGGAGGCCATCAAGCCGATCGATTCACACTATTCGCGGACGCGCCTTCTGGCGCTGGAAAATACATTCGGCGGGCGAATATTGCCGGTGGCCTACATGAAGGACGCAACGGCGCTGGCGCGCAGCAAGGGGCTCAATACCCATCTGGACGGCGCGCGCGTGTTCAACGCGGTAGTCGGCCTGGGCATGAATGTAGCGGAATTCGTCGCCCCGTTCGACACGGTTTCGGTGTGTCTCTCCAAGGGGTTGGGCGCGCCAATCGGCTCGGTGCTGGTCGGGCAGCGTGACCTGATCGCCAGGGCGCGGCACCTGCGCAAGATGCTGGGCGGCGGCATGCGGCAGGCCGGAATCGTCGCGGCGGGCGGGCTTTACGCGCTGGAGAACAACGTGGCGCGGCTGGCCGACGACGTCACCATTGCCAGAACGCTGGCGGCGGGCCTATCCAGGTTCGAAGGGCTGAGCGTGGTCGAGCCGGATACCAATATCCTGTTCGTCGAAGTGGCGC
>JAQGMJ010000039.1 GCA_028292405.1 Betaproteobacteria bacterium | reverse complement strand
CCCTTCAGACCAATGCTGATCCTTTCTCTCTCCAACGCACTCAAATGACTGTAGCTCTTCGTTTCCATTGCAACTCTCCCGGTCGGTATGACCATAGTGTTGCACTTGGAACTTGAGACCAAGCCGTCATTTACCGTCATCGCCAATAGCGATTTGCGAAAATTTCTCAGGTTTTATCAGGGTGGGCCGCAATTCAATACAAACGTAGTTGATTCAAACCAGCGGCTTGAGATCACCCAGCAGGGTGGGAATCAATTCCGAGACCGTCGGGTGAATATGCACCGCCCGCTGGATTACCGTATACGGCGCACCGGCGTACATCACGTCGGCCAGCGCATGCACCGCCTCGTCGCCCTCGATGCCCAGCAATGCCGCGCCAAGTATCTTTTTGCTCTCTGCGTCGATCAGCACTTTCATGAAGCCATTGGTCTCTCCGCGCTCGCGGGCGCGGCCGACGCGGGCCATCTTCATCTTGCCGATCAGCGCAGGCTTGCCGGTGGCGCGCACTTCGGCTTCCGTCATGCCCACGCGCCCCAGCGGCGGGTCGATGAACAGCGCGTAGATCGGAATGCGGTCGCTCACCCGGCGCGGGTCGTTGTCGAGCAGGTTGGCAGCGACGATTTCGTAATCGTTGTAAGAAGTATGAGTGAACGCGCCGCGCCCGTTGACGTCGCCCAGCGCCCACACGCCGGGCACGCTGGTCTGCAACTGGTCGTCCACCGTGATGTAGCCGCGCTTGTCCAGCGCAATGCCGGCCTTGTCGCAGCCCAGGTCGTCGGTGTTGGGCGTGCGGCCCACCGCCAGCAGCACGTGCGAGCCGCTGACGCTGCCCGCCTTGCCCTGCGCCTCGAAGCCGACTTCGATCTGCGTGCCCTGTTTGGCCGCGCGCAACCGCTCCGCGCCGCAATGCACTTTGACGCCCTCGGCTTCGAGGATGCGCTGCACCTCGCGCGACACCTCCTCATCCTCGCGCGCGATCAGGCGCGGGCCGTGCTCGATCACCGTCACCTCGCTGCCGAAGCGCCGGTACATTTGCGCGAACTCCAGGCCGATATAGCTGCCGCCGATGATCAGCAGGTGCCCGGGCAGGAAGTCCACTTCCATGATGCTCGAATTGGTGAAATAGTCCACCTGCTCCAGCCCGGGAATCGCCGGCACCGACGCACGCCCGCCAACATCGATGAAGATCTGCGGCGCCTCCAGCACCTGCCCGTTCACTTCCAGCGCATGCGGCCCGGTGAAGCGCGCATGGCCCTCGATCACCGTCAGGTTTTTCGTGCCCCTGAGCCACTGGGCGACACCGGTGTTGGATTCGGCGACCACTTCGTCCTTGCGCGCCTTCACCCTCGCCATGTCCACCTTGACCGCGCCCTCGATCATCACGCCATAGTCCGCCGCCGTGCGCGCCACATGGGCCGCCCGTGCGCTGGCGATCAAGGTCTTGGTCGGAATGCAGCCCACATTCACACAGGTGCCGCCGAACAGCTTGCGCTCGATGATCACGGTGCGTCTACCGGCCTTCGCCAGCCGTACAGCCAGGGAGGGGCCGGACTGGCCGGTGCCGATCACGATGGCGTCATAGGCTTGCGGCATGATGAACTCCTTTTGATTTGCGGGCTTGACGCGCGCACCCGCCAGTGCAATCCTAGCGCGCCAGATGTGTTGCAACGCGGCACGGTTGCGGGACAGCACGAGCGGCAGGCATGCACGGGAAGTGCCGCTTGCAGAAGAATAGACCCAAAACAACTCGATGGAGACTCAGATGGTCAAACTGAACGTAAACGGCAAGACGTACGACGTCAATGCCGAACCCGACACCCCCCTGCTCTGGACCATCCGTGAGCACGTCGGCCTGACCGGCACCAAGTACGGCTGCGGCGTGGCCCAGTGCGGCGCCTGCTCGGTGCACATCAACGGCAACCTGGTGCGCTCCTGCTCCTATCCGCTCTCGGCCGTCAAGCCGACCGACAAGATCACCACCATCGAAGGTCTTTCAGCCAAGCGCAGCCACCCGGTGCAGGTCGCCTGGGCCGCGGTGGACGTACCGCAATGCGGCTACTGTCAGAGCGGCCAGATCATGGCCGCCGCCTCGCTGCTGAAAAAGAACCCGCACCCCACGGACCGCGACATCGATGAAGCGATGACCAACATCTGCCGCTGCGGCACCTACCAGCGCATACGCGCGGCGGTGCACATGGCGGCGGACCTCAATACCAAGGGCGGCAGACAAGTCGCCACCGATGAACTCCTTAACCACACCGCCGGCCTGACAGTCGTCGATGCGGGCAAGGTCTGAGGAGATCGTCATGACACTCGCCAAAAAATCTCCCAAGCCTGCCAGCGCTTCGCGCCGCAAATTCATCATCAGCTCGGCCGCCGGCGGCGGCATGATGCTCGGCTTCTCGCTGTCCTTCAACGCCCAGGCGCTGGAGAACACCGCCACCCAGGTCAGCAAGACCGGCGCCTCCGGCTCCGGCGCCGAACTCAACGCCTGGGTGGTGATCCAGCCCGACGACACCGTGCTGGTGCGCATCGCCCGCTCCGAGATGGGCCAGGGCACGCTCACCGGCCTGGCCCAGCTGGTCGCCGAAGAACTCGAATGCGACTGGAAAAAGGTCACCACCGAAGCGCCAACGCCGGGGCAGAACCTGGCGCGCGAGCGCGTCTGGGGCGACATGTCCACCGGCGGCAGCCGCGGCATCCGCACCTCGCACGAATACGTGCGCAAGGGCGGCGCCGCCGCCCGCATGATGTTGCTGCAGGCCGCCGCCGATCAGTGGAAGGTACCGGTGAGCGAAGTCAGCGTCACTGACAGCGTCATCACTCACAGCAGCGGCAAGCACAAGACGACCTACGGCAAGGTCGCCACCGCCGCCGCCAAGCTCACCCCACCGGATCCGAAGGGCATCAAGCTGAAAGACCCGCGCAGCTGGAAGATCGCCGGCAAGTCGGTGAAGCGCCTGGACACAGTGAACAAGCTCGACGGCTCCAAGGTCTACGCCATCGACGTCAAGCTGCCCGGCATGCTGCTGGCCGCGGTCAAGGACTGCCCGGTCTACACCGGCAAGCTGGTGAGCTACGATGAATCCAAGGTGATGGGCATGCCCGGCGTGCGCAAGGTGGTCAGGGTCAACGACCACACCGTGGCCGTGGTCGCCGACACCTGGTGGCGCGCCAAGAAGGCGCTCGACGCCTTGCCTATCGTCTGGGAGGAAGGCCCGAACGCCAATCGCTCCAGCGCCAGCATCGCCGAGCAACTGGCTGAGGGCCTGAACGCGCCCGAGGCTTACGCCATGCGCGACGAGAACGATGCGCTCAAGGCGATCGACGGCGCCGCGAAAAAGATCGAGGCTGTCTACAGCACCCCCTTCCTCGCCCACGCGACGATGGAACCGATGAACTGCACCGCGCGCTACACGGCGGACAAGGCCGAGTGCTGGGTTGCCACGCAAAGCGGCGAGGCTGCCCTCGCCGCGCTCTCGGAAGAGTCCGGCCTGCCGCTGGCCAAGTGCGACGTCTACAAGCATGACCTCGGCGGCGGCTTCGGCCGGCGCGGCGGCTCGCAGGACTACGTGCGCCAGGCGATTGCGATCGCCAAGCAGATGCCCGGCATCCCGATCAAGATGATCTGGAGCCGCGAAGAAGACATGGCGCACGATTTCTACCGCCCGATCTCGCAGGCGAAGATGCGCGCGGGTTTCGACGCCAACGGCAAGCTGGTTGGCGTGCACCTGCGCGTCTCCGGCCAGTCGATCAATGCCTTCCTGAGCCCGGTGCCTCTCCCCGGCGGCAAGGACGACCGCCAGCTGCAGGGCTACTACAAGGAACCGGGCGACGCCCAGCTCGGCTACACCTTCCCGTCCCTGCGGGTCGAGTATGCGATGCGCAACACCCACGTTCCGGTCGGCCCCTGGCGCGGTGTCAACACCAACCAGAACGGCCTCTACATGGAATGCTTTATGGAGGAAATGGCGCGCGCCGCAGGCGTTGATTCGCTGGAGTTCCGCCGCCAGTTCATGAAGGATTTTCCCAAGCACCTCGGCGTGCTGAACGCCGCCGCCGAAAAGGCTGGATGGGGTTCGCCGCTGCCAGCCGGGCGTTTCCGCGGCATCGCGCAGTTCATGGGCTACGGCAGCTACTCGGCGGCGGTCGCTGAGGTGTCGGTGAGCGACAAGGGCGATCTCACGGTGCATCGCCTGGTGTCGGCGACCAACTGCGGCCACGCGGTGAACCCGGACCAGATCTCCGCGCAGATCGAAGGCGGGATAGCGCTGGGACTGACCGCCACCTGGTTCGGCGAAATGACGGTCGAGAAAGGGCGCATGCAACAGTCGAATTTCCATGACTACCAGATGATCCGTCTGGCGCAATACCCCAAGGTGGAGACGGTGATCGTGCCGACTTACGACTTCTGGGGCGGCGTGGGCGAGCCGACCATCTGCGTGGTTGCGCCGGCGGTGTTGAATGCGATCTACGCGGCCACCGGCAAGCCGGTGCGCAACCTGCCGATCAAGAACAACAAGCTGGTCGCATAGTCCGGGTGGGTTTGATGCGCTGAGGATGCAGACCGGGCCGCTGGCCCGGTTTGTTTTATAGCGGCAGGTCGTCGCCGGCAATTCCCGCCGCGAGGCGGGCGCAGACGAATACCACGGCGGGAACAATCGCCATCCCCGCCAGCAGCATAATGAGGTCGCCGGTGGTGCCGCCGAGCAGGCGGCCCGGGCCGGAGCCGAGCAGCCAGAGCGCGGCCCAGCGCCGTGCGAAAGTGAACGAGTGGAGGCGCAGCACTTCGAGGTTGTGTCGGCGCCGCGACCAGCGGCCCCAGCTGCCTTGGGTCTCCGGGTCGACAAACAGGCCGCGCGGCACGAAGTAGGCCGACAGCAGGTACCAGAACGAACAAGCGGGGCGAGAGCTGGGGCCAGCCGCGCCATCAAGCAAGGTAGATCGCGTATCCATACAAACCTTTCCTGGACCTGCTTTATTCTTATTCTGACTCTCCTATGCATAGAGCATGCCATCCGCTGATTTCACGGCAATTACGGGTCCAGACCCGAGTCCGGGCAAGGCAGGAAGGCACCGAGAGCAAAGCCGTCACACCGTGGCGGGCAAGGGCCGTCTGCAGATAGACCGCGGCCGCGCGCCGGAGTGCGCGAAAAATGCCCGTTAGCGGAACGGGATAATCACGTCCGCGCCCTCATGCGCGGCGCGGCCCAGCCAGTGCGCTGCCTGCGCCAGCACCGGCGCCCAGTCTCCGCTCTCACTTTGGCGCAGGATGCGCATGCGCGGGTACCATGGGCTGTCGTCGCGGCCGTGCAGCCAGAAAATGCCGCTCTCGCGGCGCAGCAGCAGCAACACTGGCTTGCCCATCGCGCCAGCCAGGTGCGCCACCGAGGTGTCGGCGCTGACCACCAGGTCGAGGTTGGCGATGATCGCGGCGGTGGAGGCGAAATCGGTGATGCCCGCGCTGCAATCGAAGGGCGTAAGTCCGGTGGTGGCGCACTCGTAGGCATCGGCACCCATTTGTAAACTGACGAATCGACAACCCGTCGCGTTCAAGGCTGCCAGTGCTTGCGCGGGAATGCTCTTGCTCCGCCGCATGCGCTGATAGATCAGCGCCTCGCCCGCGCCGCCGGTGCTTTTCCACGCCAGGCCGACGCGCAACTGGCTGTCGGTGAGGCCGGCGGCGGCCAGTTGCGCGCCCCAGCGCGCGGTCTCCTCCGGGTCGGAATGCAAATAGGGAATCGGCGCGGGCACCGAGTCGAGGTCGGTGTCGAATAAATAAGGCAGATCGAGCAGCGGGCAATGCATGTCCACCGCCGGCGCGTAGCCGGGCGGCGCGACACCGTCGCTGCCGGTGACGTGCCAGAACAGGCGCGCGAACTCCGGGCCGGCGCCGATGACGATCGCCGCCGGATTGGCGCGCTGCTTCACCAGGCCGACATAGCGGACGAACTGCAGGTGGTCGCCCAGGCCGCCCCAGTCGCACCAGACCAGCAGGCGCTTGCCTTCCAGCGATTCGCCGCGCCACATCGGCATCGGCGCCATCTGGTTGGCGCGGCCCCACAGCAGTTCGTGTCGCGCACGCAGCAGGTCGAAGCCGCGCCGGTACTCGCCGTTGAGGAACAGCACCTGCGCCAGGTTGTAACGCGCCGCCAGGTCGTTCGGTGAGACTTCCAGCACGTCTTCGAACCAGCCGATGGCGTCGGCGGGGTGGTCCAGCTCGGCGGCCATCGCGCCCATGGTGTTGAGGGCTTCGGGGTGGTCCGGGCGCAGGTGCAGCGCGGCGCTCAGCACGGCGCGCGCCTGTTCGATTACCGAAAGCTCGAGCAGCGCCGCGCCGTATAGCGCCAGCACGTCGGCGTTCCGCGGATGGCGGTTGGCCAGGTCATGCAGTTCGCCGCAGGCGGCGGCAGTGTCGCCGCGCAGCAGGCGGGCGCGCAATTCATCCAGGGGCAGCGCCGGCGCGGGCGCAGCCGCGGCGGGTTGCAGTACGGACTTTTCGCGTCCGCGCAGCGCATCGAAAAAACGGTTCAGCATGCACCAACTATAGCCGATGGCGCGATGGATCGGCTGCAGAAGGCCGCGCTAGGGAATCAATTCGGCCTTGACCGCGGCGGCGGCCAGGGTCTCGGCCCAGCGCTGGTAGCCCAGAGGGCTGGGATGAAAGCCGTCGCGGGCGAACAGTGCCGGCACCATCGGAATGTTCACCGGCGCATAGTGCACGCCGGGCAACGCCACCCGCGCCAGCGCCATGTCGAGCCAGCGCGACCAGGCGCCCATGTAGGCGCGCAGGGGCTGCGGCAGCGCCGGGAAGGTACCCAGCGGCGGCACCGCGCTCATCATGATATGGGCGTCGCCGACGCGCGCACGCAGGCCTTCGATCAGCGTGTGCATGTCGGCGGCGAAGTGGCGCGCATGGCGCCGCGCCAGGGTGTCGTTGGCGCCGAACAGCACCAGCACCAGGTCGCGCGGCGTGGAGGCAAGCGTGGGCAGCATATGGGCGTGACCCTCGCTCACGGTGGCGCCGGGCAAGCCGGCAGCTTCCCAGGCCACGGCACGGCCGCTGCGCTGATGAATGATGTCGGCAAAGCGGCCGACCACCGCCTCTTGCATCGTTTCCACGCCTACGCCGACCGCCGTGGACTCGCCGAACACCAGCAGGCGCAGCGGCTCGCCGCTGCCTTCGATCAGGCCGGCGCGCGGGCCGGCGGCGGGGGAGAGGCGCGGCAGCGCGCGGTCCAGCTTGCGCCCCTGCAACAGCAGCAGCGGCATTGCCGGCCAGGCCAGGGTCTGGATGATGTTGTCACGCATGCGCAGCTCGCCGATCATGCGGAAGCCTTGGGCCACGGCACCATCTGCCTGCAGCGGAACAGCGCGATGGCGCGGCCGCTTTCGCGGTGGGTGGCGGTGGCGTCCCACACCTGAGTGGTGCGGGCCGAGGTGGCGGCGCGGGCGGTGCAATCGACGTGGCCCTCGCGCGCTGTGCCGAGAAAATTGCTTTTCAGTTCGATAGTGGTAAAGCCGCTGGCGCCCCCGGGCAGGTGAGCCACGCAGCCGTAGCCGGCCAAGGTGTCGGCCAGCGCGATCACGCTGGCGGTATGCAGGAATTCGTTCGGGGCGAGCAGTTCGCGGCGCACCGCCCGCTCACTCTCGATCTCGCCGTCGGCCACGCGCTTGATGTGCAGGCCGATCAGGCCGGGCAGGTAGCCCGTGCCTCTGGCGTTAAGCGCTTCTGCGGTGACTGCGGGATTGCGGTACATCTGTTCCCTGCCTGTTCTTGTTGCTACTCGAGCTTCGAAAAATCCGGTTTTCGCTTTTCAAAAAAAGCGCCCAGCGCTTCGCGCGCCGCCGGTTCGGAAAGCATGCCGCGGAACAACACGCCTTCCTCATGCATCTGCCGTGCCACCTGTGCCGCATGGGCCTGCTTGAGCAGCGCCTTGGTGGTGCGGATCGACTTGCCCGGTAACGCCGCCAGTTTTGCGGCCGCCTTCTCGGCAGTAGGCAAAAGCTGCTCCACCGGCACCACGGCGGTGACGAAACCTGCTTGTTTGGCACGTTCCGCGCCAAAAGGTTCACCGAGCAGAAGCAACTCGGCGGCCTGCTGGTAGCCGGCGACCAGCGGCAGCAGGTAGGAGGAAGCCGCTTCCGGCACGATCCCCAGGGAGGTGAAGGGCAGCGCGAAACGGGTGTTGTCGGCGGCATAGACCAGGTCGCAATGCAGCAGCATGGTGGTGCCGATGCCGACTGCAACACCGGCCACGGCAGCGACGATCGGCTTTTCGCATTCGCTGATCTGGGTGAGAAACTGGAACACCGGTGCGTTGTCGTCGCTCGGCGGATTGTTCATGAAGTCGCCGAGGTCGTTGCCGGCGGCAAACATTTCCGCACCGCCCGTAATCATTACTACCTTTACCAGCGGATCGCGGCGCGCGTCGGACAGGGCGTCGGCCAGCGCCTGGTACATCACGGCGGTGATCGAATTTTTTTTCGCGGGCCGATTCAGCGTGATCCGCAGAACACCGGCCTCTTTGCTTACGAGCACTTCCATCAAAAACTCCCCACGGGCGCAGCGGCGCATCCCGGCGACGGCCTGAAATTAAGTCTAGGCCGATAGACGGCACAAATAAACTCGGATTTGTCTGACACCCGTGTCGGACAAACACCGACACGCTACAAACAAAGGGCGTCCGTGGACACCCCTTGTTGTCTGCCTGGCCTGCTTACACCGCCTCGAAGATACCCGCCGCGCCCATGCCGGTGCCGATGCACATGGTCACCATGCCGTACTTCGCCTTGCTGCGGCGCATGCCGTGGATGCAGGTGGCCGCGCGCATCGCGCCGGTGGCGCCCAGCGGGTGGCCCAGCGCAATCGCGCCGCCGTTCGGGTTCAGCACGGCGGTGTTCAGGCCGAGGTCGCCGATCACCGCCAGGGCCTGCGCGGCGAAGGCTTCGTTGAGCTCGATCCAGCCCATGTCCTGTTGTTTTAACCCGGCACTCCTAAGCGCCAGCGGGATGGCTTCCTTCGGCCCGATGCCCATGATCTGCGGCGGCACCCCGCGAATGGCGAAGGAGACGAAGCGCGCCAGCGGCGTCAGGTTGTATTGCTTCAGCGCTTTTTCGGAGACGATGATCAGCGCACCGGCGCCGTCGGAAGTCTGCGAGCTATTGCCGGCGGTCACGCTGCCCTTGGGCGCGAACACGGTGCGTAATTTCGCCAGGCCTTCGAGCGTGGTATCGGCGCGCGGACCTTCGTCGGTGTCAAGCGTGCGCACCTTGTCGCGGATCTCCCCCTTGCCCAGATCGGGAAAGCGCTCGGTGATGGTGATCGGCGCGATCTCGTCCTTGAAGTGCCCGGCGGCAATTGCTGCCAGCGCCTTCTGGTGCGACTTCAGCGAAAACGCATCCTGCGCCTCGCGGCTCACCTTCCACTGCTCGGCCACGCGCTCGGCGGTGAGGCCCATGCCGTAGGCGATGCCGATGTTCTCGTCGGTGAAAATCTTGTCGTTCATCGACGGCGCGTTGCCCATCATCGGCACCATGCTCATCGACTCGCAGCCGCCGGCGATCATCACATCGGCCTCGCCGACGCGAATGCGGTCGGCCGCCATTGCAATCGCTGTGAGGCCCGAAGCGCAAAAGCGGTTGACGGTCACGCCGCCCACGCTTTGCGGCAGGCCCGCCAGCAGCACGGCGATGCGCCCGACGTTCAGTCCCTGCTGCGCTTCGGGAATCGCGCAACCGATGATCGCGTCTTCGACCGCATGCGGGTCGAGATTGGGCACGCGCGCCATCGCCGACTTCAACACATGCACCAGCAGGTCGTCGGGCCGGGTGTGGCGGAACATGCCGCGCGGCGCCTTGCCGATCGGGCTGCGCACGGCGGAGACGATGTAGGCTTCCTGGACTTGTTTGCTCATGTTCGTCTCCTTTTAATTACGCAGCGGCTTGCCGGTGGTGAGCATCGTATAAATGCGCTCCTGGGTTCGCTCGTCCCGCAGCGAATCCATGAAGCCCTTGGCTTCGAGATTCATGATCCACTCCTCGTCGACCAGGCTGCCCGGCTCGATATCGCCGCCGCACATGGCGTAGGCGACGCGCTCGCCCAGCATGAAGTCGTATGCGCTGATAAAGCCGCCATCGCGCATGTTCACCAGTTGCGCCTTGATGGTGGAAATCGCGTCGCGCCCGCCGACCGGGAACAAGGTCTTCAGCGGCGGCCGGTAGCCGCAGGCGGCGAGCGCCTTGGCTTCTTCCAGCGCGACGTACAGCAACTCGTAGGTGTTGAACACGATGGTGTCGGAAGCCTGCAAAAAGCCCAGCGCCCGCGCCTCGATCGCGCTTTTGGCGACAGTGGCCGTCGCAATGGTCTGGAAACGATTCTTGATGAAGTCCAGCCAGTTGGTCGAGCCGGCAGCCGCCGCCTGTATCGCCGCCTGCTGCGCCGCCTCCTTGAGACCGCCGCCGGCCGGGATCAGGCCGACGCCGACTTCTACCAGGCCGATGTAGCTTTCCAGCGCAGCAACGCGCTTGGCCGCGTGCAATTGCAGTTCGCAACCGCCCCCGAGCGCAAGACCCGCCACGGCTGCTACCACCGGTACGGGCGAATACTTGATGCGCATAAAAGCCGACTGCAGCTTGCGGATTTCCGGCTCGACAATCTCCAGGCCATGCTCCTGGATCATCGGCTGCATCGACTGCAAATCGGCGCCGGCCGAGAACGGGCCGCCGTCCACCGCGCCCGGCGAATAGATCACCAGCGCCTTGTAGTCGGCTGCCGCCAGGTCCAGCGCCTGGTGCAGTCCCGCCACCTGCAGGGGGCCAAGCACGTTGAGCTTGGACTTCATGGAAAAAATCAGGACGCCGTCGCCCACCGTCCACAGGCGCACGCCTTCATCTTCATGCACCGTGGTGCCGCCATCGGCCGCGGTCTGCGCGCCGGAGCCGTACACGTTGGCGGGGAACAGTTGCCGTGCATACACCGGGTGTGTCGAACGTGGCTTGAATTTTGACTCTTTTGCCGACCACGAGCCCTGCTGCGTGTGTACGCCGCCTGCTTCGGCCACCGGGCCGCTCGTTACCCACGCCGGCAGCGGCACCTTGGTCAGCGCCTTGCCTGCTTCGATATCCTCCGCCACCCATTGCGCCACCTGCATCCAGCCCGCCTGTTGCCAGATTTCGAACGGGCCCTGCTTGTTGCCATAGCCCCAGCGCATGGCGAAGTCCACATCGCGCGCGTTGTCGGCGATCTCCGCCAGTTGCACCGCGATGTAGTGGAAAGTGTCGCGGAACATCGCCCAGAGGAACTGCGCCTGCGGGTGCGCCGACTCGCGCAGCAGCTTGAAGCGCTCGCCCCATTCCTTTTTGCGAAAGATCTTGTCGATCTCCGGCACCGCCTTGCCTTTGGAGGGCACGTAGTCGCTACTCTTCGGGTCGAACATCAAAATATCTTTGCCGACCTTCTTGAACACGCCGGCCTTGGTCTTTTGCCCGAGGTTGCCTTTTTCGATCAGGGTCTTCAGCCATGGCGGCGAATCGAAGTAGGGCAGCCACGGGTCGTTGGGCAGCGTGGTCTTCAGCGTGTTGATCACATGCGCCAGGGTGTCCAGGCCTACCACATCGCCAGTGCGGAAAGTGGCGGACTTGGCGCGGCCGATGCGCGCGCCAGTAAGGTCGTCGACCACATCAAAGGGGATGTCCAGCTTTTCCGCATGGGCGATGGTGAACGCCATGCCGGCGGTGCCGACGCGATTGGCGATGAAGTTGGGCGTATCCAGCGCGCGCACCACGCCCTTGCCCAGGGTGGTGGTGAGAAAGCCCTCGAGCTGGTCGAGAATATGCGCGTCGGTGGAGGGGATCGGGATCAACTCCACCAGGTGCATATAGCGCGGCGGGTTGAAAAAGTGCACGCCGCAAAAGCGCTTGGCCAGGTCGCCCGGCAGTGCGCCGGCCAGCTTGTGAATCGGGATGCCGGAGGTATTGGAGGCGAGGATGGCGTGCGGGGCGATGGCGCCGGCGATCTTTTTGTACAGGTCGTGCTTCCACTCCAGCTTCTCGGCGATCGCCTCGATCACCAGGTCGCAATCTTTCAGCTTGGCGAGGTCGTCATCGTAATTGGCCGGGGTGATGTAATCCGCCAGTTGCGCCACGCCAAGTGGCGCGGGATTGAGTTTCTTCAATCCCTCGATGGCCTTCATCGCCACGCCGTTCTTCGGCCCCTCCTTGGCAGGAAGATCAAACAGCAGCACCGGCACCTTCGCGTTGGTCAGGTGCGCCGCAATCTGCGCGCCCATCACGCCCGCGCCCAGCACGGCAACTTTTTTGACGATGAAATTGGCCATGAGTGTCTCCGATTGTTCTTAGAAAGCTTCGGCTTCGAGAGAGAGCAAGCTCTTCGAACCCGCTTTGATGCGCTTCACCAGCATTTCACTTTCGGGCAGCAGTCGCGCGTAATAGAACTTCGCCGTTTGCACCTTGGCGTTGTAGAAGGCATCGTCCTTCGCCTTCGGCAAGGCCACCTGCGCCATGCGCGCCCAGAAGTAAGCGTAGACCATATGGCCGGCCAGGCGCAAATAATCCACCGCCGCCGCGCCGATTTCCTCCGGATTCTTCATGCCCTGCATGCCGACCCAGCCGGAAATGTCGGTGAGCTTGCCGCCGATGTCTTCCAGCCCGGCGGCGAACTCGGCCATGCCCGGCTCCTGCTGGTGCTCGCTGACAAAGGCCTCGACCTCGCGGCCGAATTTCTTCAGCTTGGCGCCGCCGTCGCCCAGCACCTTGCGCCCCAGCAGGTCGAGCGACTGGATGGTGTTGGTGCCCTCGTAGATCATGTTGATGCGGGCGTCGCGCGCCAGTTGCTCGATGCCGTTCTCGCTGATGTAGCCGTGGCCGCCGTAGACCTGCATCGCCAGGTTGGTGCACTCGAAGCCGGCGTCGGTGATGAAGGCCTTGATCACCGGGGTGAGCAGGGTGAGCATATCTTCCGCATCTTTACGCTCGTCCTCGTCGTCCGAGTAATGGGCGATGTCGGCCTGCAGCGCGATCCAGTAGGCAAAGGCGCGCGAGCCTTCGAGGTAGGCGCGCTGCGTCAGCAGCATGCGTCGCACGTCGGGGTGAACGATGATTGGGTCGGCCGGCTTGTCCTTCGCCTTCGGTCCGGAAAGCGAGCGGCTCTGGATGCGCTCCTTCGCATAGGCGGCGGAAGACTGGTAGGCGGTGGCCATCAGGCCGAGCGACTGCATGCCCACGCCCAGGCGCGCGCCGTTCATCATCACGAACATCGCATTCAGGCCCTTGTTGGGCTGGCCCACAATGGTGCCGACGGCGCCGTCCAGATTCATCTGGCAGGTGGAGTTCCCGTGGATGCCCATCTTGTGTTCCAGTGCGCCGCAGGTGATCGGGTTGCGCGCGCCGAGCATGCCGTCGGCGCCGTACATATACTTGGGCACCAGGAACAGCGAAATCCCCTTGGTGCCCGGCGGCGCATCCGGCAGGCGCGCCAGCACAAGGTGCACGATGTTCTCCGCCATGTCGTGCTCGCCGGAGGAGATGAAAATCTTGCCGCCGGTGATCTTGTAGGTGCCGTCGGCCTGCGGCTCGGCGCGGCTACGCAGGAGGCCGAGGTCGGTGCCGCAATGCGGCTCGGTCAGGCACATGGTGCCGGTCCAGGTGCCCTCGATGAGTTTCGGCAGCACGGTGGTCTTTTGCGCTTCGGTGCCGTGCGCCAGCAACGCCTGGTATGCCCCATGCGTGAGGCCGGGGTACATGGTCCAGGCCTGGTTGGCCGAATTCATCATTTCCTGGAAGGCCGATTGCGCCACGTGCGGCAGACCCTGGCCGCCGTAGGTGGGATCGCAGGAGAGCGCGGGCCAGCCGGCCTCGACGAACTGTGTGTAAGCCGCCTTGAATCCGGTCGGGGTCTTCACTTCATGCGTGGTGGTGTCCAGCGTGCAGCCTTCGCGATCGCCCACCGCGTTGAGTGGAAACAGCACTTCGGCGCAGAACTTGCCGCCTTCTTCCAGCACCTGGTCGAGCAGGTCGCGGGTGACTTCGGCGTGGGCCGGCATTTTTTTCAGCGTTGCTTCGACGTTCAGCACTTCGTGCAGCACGAACTGCATGTCGCGCAGGGGGGCTTGGTATTGCGCCATTGGGATCGGACCTTATCGGGAGGAATGGGGTGGAAAGACGAGCTTGTACGGATGGCGTGTCGCGGCTATTTCAGGCGGCGCGCCGCTGGTGGGGCGGAGCGTTCAGGAGTGCGATACCGGCCGGCGTGCCATACGCTTGGATCGCGCGCATGAAGCTGGCGCGGGCGCGCTCAACCGCGCGCGGGTCGCGCAGCAGGCGGGCGTCGTGGTGCAGCACCAGCATGTAGCCATAGATTTCGAACAGCAATTGCTCGGGGTCGCAGTCGGCGCGCAGGTGGCCTTCGGCCACCGCCAGGCGCACTGCCTTGAGGAGTTCGCCGCGCCAGCCCTCGGTCACCAGCACCATGCGGTCGCGCACCGGCCCTTCGCGGTCGTCGAATTCCACCGCGCCGGAAATGAACACGCAGCCATTGGGAATCTCGACGTATTGCACCCGGTGCAGCCAGTTCTCGAACATCACGCCCAAGCGCGGCAGGCCGCGCGGCTGACGCAAGGCCGGATGGAATACATCGTCCATGAAGCGCCTGCCATACTCGTCGATCACCGCAATCTGCAACTCCTCGCGGCTTCCAAAGTGAGCAAACACTCCGCTTTTGGACATTGCCAGGGCTTCCGCCAGCTGGCCGATGGTGAGCCCCTCCAGGCCATCGCGGCTGGCGATTTCCAGCGCCGCATCGAGAATGCGCTCGCGCGTCTGAGTGCCTTTGCTGGGTTTGGTCGGGATCATCGAGGGTCAAGTAAAATCGAACGGTCGTTCTATTTCAACCCAAGTCATTTCCCAAGTCAAGCGAAAAAGGCCGGCGGGATGCGCCGGCTCAGGTTTGGCGCGCTGCGGTCCGGGCGGCCTGGCGCAGTCGCCTCCGCCGCCCTTAAGCTACTTCCGGGAACGGCAGTTCCTTGCCTTCCGGTACGCCTTCCTGGGCGGTGTTGAGCAGCATCGCCACCGTTACATAGGTGCCGCTGACTGCCACCAGGTCGATCAGTTGCTGCTCGCCCAGTAGGGTCTTTGCTTTGTTGAACAACTCGTCGCTGACCCAGTGCTTGTTGGTGAGTTCCATGCAGAAGTCGTAGACCACGGCTTCGTCTTCCTTCATGCCAGAGGGCCGCTTGTGCAGCTTGAGCTCATCGGCCACCGAAGCGGGCAAGCCGGCCTTGATCGCCAGCGGGTAGTGGGCATACCACTCCACTTGCGAGCTCCACAAGCGGGCCTGGATCAGGATGGCGAACTCGTTCAGGCGCAGCGGCAGCGAACTGGTAAAGCGCAGGTAGTCCAGCAGCTTTTTCAGGCGGTCGGCCATCACCGGGCTGCGCAGCATCGGGTTGTAGGGGCCGCCGAGTCCGACGGAGGAAAAGGTCATGATCTGCTCGCCCAGCTTGCGGCCTTCGGGGTCGAGGTCGTCTAAGGTGATTTGCTTGAAGCGTCTGGTTTTGGCCATGATGGTTTCGATTCAGGAAACAATGAATTCCATAAAAGGCGGCTGACGCCGCCGCGTTGCGCTCCCTATAATGCGCCACCGCGCGTGCGGGCAGAAGGCGACATCAAAGCGCGGCGGCGATTATTTCCACAAGCAAAATCAGGCGTCAAGCACGCGGGGCGCATAGACGACCGCGGCTCTTCGCTGTTGGAGACAAAATGATGCAGCGCATTTCGCTGATGGCGTTTGGTATTGTCGCGGCTTTGCTCATGACCGTGGGCGATGCTGGCGCGCAGGCTTACCCGACCCGCCCGATCCGCATGGTCGTCGGCTTTCCGCCCGGCGGCGGCACCGACGTGGTGGCGCGCATCATCGTGCCGCGCCTCTCCGAAGCCATCGGCCAGCAGGTGGTAATCGAAAATCGCCCCGGGGCCACCGGCACAGTCGCGGCCGCCGTGGTCGCCAAGGCAGCGCCCGACGGCTACACCATCATGATGGGCCACGTTTCGGTGAACGCGATTGCGCCCAGCCTGTTCCGCAACCTCGGCTACGACGTGATCAAGGACTTCGCGCCGATTACCCTGACCGCCTCGGTGCCCAGCTTCGTGCTCGCGCACCCGAACCTTGCCCAGGTACACAACATCAGGGAGCTGATCGCCTACGCGAAGGCGAATCCCGGCAAGCTCACTTTTCCGTCGGCGGGCAACGGCAGCAGCCCGCACCTCGCCGGGGAGATGTTCAAGACCATGGCCCACGTCGACCTTGTGCATGTACCTTACAAGGGCAGCGGCCAGTCGATGCAGGACCTCCTCGCCGGCCAGCACCTGGTGGCTTTCGATACCGTTGCCGCCGCGTCGCCCTTCGTGCGCGCCAACCGACTGCGGGCCCTGGGCATTTCCAGTACCCGCCGCATGGCCGATTTTCCTGATGTGCCCACGGTGGAGGAAGCGGGGCTGCCGGGCTATGTGATGGCGACGTGGTACGGCGTGTTCGCCCCCGCCGGCACGCCGCCGGCCATCGTGAACAAGCTGCACGAAGAGATCATGCGCGTGATGCGCGTGCCCGAGGTGAAAAAGCAACTGGCCGATGCCGGCGCCGACGACACCGTGACGCGCACGCCGGAAGAGTTCGCGGCGATCGTGCGCACGGATACGGCGCGCTATGCAAAACTGGTGAAAGAGGCCAACCTGAAAATCGATTGAGCAGTTGCAGCGAAAAAATAACGGGAGACAAAATGAAGCCGCAATCCGCTCGATCCGCCGCGCGCCGCATATTACTTGGCTGTGCCCTGGTGCTCATGAACACCGTCGCACATGCGCAAACCTACCCCGACCACCCGATCCGCATGATCATCCCCTTCGCCGCCGGCGGGCCGGCGGACATCGTCGGCCGTCTGGTGGCGCAAAAGCTGTCGGAGTCGCTCAAGCAGTCGGTGGTGCCCGACAACCGAACCGGCGCCACCGGGGGCATAGGCGCTGAATTCGTCGCCAAGTCCGCGCCCGACGGCTACACGCTGCTGCTCAGCAGTTCTTCCATCATGTCGGCCAACCCGGTGCTCAACACCAAGGTGACCTACGACCCGATCCGCGACTACGCGCCGATTTCGCTGACGGCGACAATCGAAAACGTGCTGGTGGTCCACCCCTCGGTGCCGGCCAAAACCATCGCCGAGCTGATCACCTACGCCAAGGCCAATCCGAACAAGCTCAGCTACTCCTCCTCCGGCATCGGCAGCACCTATCATCTGAGCGGCGAATTGTTCGCCGCGCAGACGGGCACCAAGCTGCTGCACGTGCCCTACAAGGGCGCGGCGCCCGCGGCGCTGGACGTGCTGGCCGGCAACATTTCGCTGATGTTCGACAACATCCCCTCGGCCTTGCCCAACATCAAAACGGGTAAGGTGCGCGCCCTGGGCGTGGCCAGCCTGAAGCGCTACAAGGACCTGCCGGGGGTGCCGACGATCGCCGAGTCCGGCGCGCCCGGCTACGAGGTGATCATCTGGACCGCGCTCTACGCCCCGGCGAAAACGCCGCGGCCCATCATCGACCTACTCAACCGCGCGACTGTGGCCGCGCTGGCCGCGCCCGACATGCAGGAGCGCTACGCCAAGCTGGGCATGAACGCCGAGTCCTGCACCCCGGAGCATCTGCTGGAGTATAACAAGTCCGACCTGGCCAAATGGGGCAAGGTGGTGAAGGACGCCAACATCAAGATGGAGTAGCGGCCGCCTCACCGGGTTTCATCTGCACCTCACTCGCGCCGAACAGGTCACGTGCCTGTCACGCGCTGTACATAAACTCTGCCCGCGCCGGCACTGCCGCCTGCCCAGGGAGCTTTTCGAGCCGGTTTCGCCAACGCAAAAACGCGTATCCAGCACGCAAATGCGCGCGACGCTAAAATGCGCGAACAATTTCCGGACGGGCGCGGCATGCCGCGCAAGCGTCCGGGCGGCGGTGACCCACCGCCGACCAAGCAGGTCCATCCACAAAGGAGAAGTTTTCATGCGCATCGCTCGTGCCCTGCGCGGCTTGCTGGCTGTCGGCGTTTTTGCCGCTGCCGCCTTGGCCGTCACCCCGGCCGTCGCCCAGACGGCCATTTGCTACAACTGCCCGCCCGAATGGGCGGACTGGGCCAGCCAGATCGCCGCCATCAAGGCCAAGACCGGCGTCACCGTGCCCTTCGACAACAAGAACTCGGGGCAGGCGATGGCGCAGATCGCCGCCGAGAAGGCCAACCCGGTGGCCGACGTCACCTATGTCGGCGTCACCTTCGGCGTGCAGGCGAAAAAAGACGGCCTGGTGATGCCCTACAAGCCGGCCAAGTTCGACCAGATTCCCGCCGACTTGAAAGACCCGGAAGGCTACTGGTTCACCATCCATTCCGGCACCCTGGGCTTCATGGTCAACGTCGATGCGCTGGGCGGCAAGCCGATTCCGAAGTCGTGGAAGGACCTGCTCAAGCCCGAGTACAAGGGCATGATCGGCTACCTCGACCCGCCCTCGGCCTTCGTCGGCTATGTGGGCGCGGTGGCGGTGAATACAGCGCTGGGCGGCACCCTGGATGACTTCACTCCGGCGATGAACTACTTCAAGGAACTGAAAAAGAACCAGCCGATCATCCCGAAGCAGACTTCGTATGCGCGCGTGCTGTCGGGCGAAATCCCCATCCTGTTCGACTACGACTTCAACGCCTACCGCGCCAAGTATAAAGACAAGGCCAACATCGCCTTCGTCATTCCGGCCGAAGGCACCGTCGCCGTGCCTTACGTCATGAGCATGGTCGCCAAGGCGCCGCACCAGGCCGAAGCGAAGAAGGTGCTGGACTTCGTGCTGTCGGACGAAGGCCAGGCGCTGTGGGCCAATGCCTATCTGCGCCCGGTACGCGCCGGCGCCATGTCTAAAGAAGCGGCAGCCAGGTTCCTGCCGGCGGCCGATTACGCCCGCACCAGGCCGGTGGACTACGCCAAGATGGCAGCGTCGCAAAAGGCCTTTTCCGACCGCTATGTGAAGGAAGTGCAATAAGCCGCGTTTTGGCCTTCGCTCTTGCCTGCTTACCCGCCCGCGCTTTTACCTGCGCCGGTTCGGCGGCATGAGCATGGACGGGCGTAAACACACGCTGCTGCTTGGCGCCTTGATGGCGCCGGCAGCGGCGTTTTTTCTGGCCTTCTGGCTGCTGCCGATGGCGCGCCTGGTCGGCGTCGGCGCCAGCGGGCCGCAGGGCATGGGCGCCTACTGGTCGGTGCTGACCAACCAGAATTATCTGACCAGCCTGATCTACACCTTCGTGCTGTCGGCGCTGGTGACGTTGGCCACGCTCGTCATCTCCTGCATCGCCGGCCTGTTCCTCGAGCGCAACCGCTTTCCCGGCCGCAGCCTGCTGCTGGCCGTGCTCACCTTTCCACTGGCCTTTCCCGGCGTGGTGGTGGGCTTTTTGATCATCCTGCTGTGCGGGCGCCAGGGCCTGATCGGCGACCTGACGAAGTGGCTCACCGGCGAAAAGCTGGTGCTGGCCTATTCGCTTTCCGGCCTGTTTCTCGGCTACCTGTATTTCTCGATTCCACGCGTGATTCTTACGGTGATGGCGGCAGCGGAAAAGCTCGACTACGCGCTGGTCGAAGCCGCGCGCACCCTGGGGGCCAGCCCGTTGCAGATCGTGCGCGACGTTACTCTGCCGGCGCTTGGCCCCGCGCTGGTCTCGTCCGGCGCCATCTGCTTTGCCACCAGTGTCGGCGCCTTCGGCACGGCCTTTACGCTGGCGACGAACATCACCGTGCTGCCGATGCTGATCTACAACGAGTTCACCAACTACGCCAACATTCCGGTGGCCGCGGCCTTGTCCGTGGTGCTGGGCGTGGTCACCTGGGCGGTGCTGGCCCTGGCGCGCAGCGTGGCGGGCAACACCGTGACGGTGGCGGCATGAAGCGCTCCCCGCTGTTCTACGCGCAACTCGGGTTCACCTTGCTGGTGTGTGCCTTCATGGTGGTGCCGATGGTGCTCTCGGTGATGGCTGGTGTCACCACCAATTATTTCGTCGGTATCAAGAGCGGGCTGACGCTCAAATGGATCGTCCAGGTGTGGGACCTGTACGAGAAGACGATTTACCTCTCGGTGGGCATCGCGCTGGCCTGCGTGGCCATCACCGCGCTGATCGGCGTGCCGGCGGCTTATGTGCTGGCGCAACGCCAGGGGCGCATTGCGCGGCTGATCGAGGAGCTGATCGTGCTGCCGGTCGCGGTGCCGGGGCTGGCGACGGCGCTGGCACTGATCCAGTTCTGGGGGCCTTATCCGGAATTTCGCACCAGCTGGGTGTTCATTCTGGTAGGCCACGTCATTTTCACGCTGCCCTTCATGGTGCGCCCGGTGCTGGCGGTGATGCTCACCGGCAACCTTCGCAGTCTTGAAGAGGCGGCGGCGACACTCGGCGCCGGTTTCGCGCAGCGCTTTTTCAGCGTGGTGCTGCCCAACGTGCGCGGCGGGGTGCTGGCCGGCGCGCTGATGGTGCTGACCTTGTCGGTGGGCGAGTTCAACATTACATGGATGTTGCACACGCCCCTCACCATGACCGTGCCGGTCGGCCTGGCCGACAGCTATGCCTCGATGCGCCTGGAGACCGGTTCGGCCTATACGATTATATTTTTTCTTATCATCATTCCGTTACTGTTAGCGTTGCAATATTGGAACAACCTCCTGCGCAGGAACGACCAAGCATGAGCACCAGCACCGCCATTTCCATTTTGCAGTGCGGCAAGACCTACCCCAACGGCACGCGGGCGCTCGAGACTGTCGACCTCGAGGTGGTGTCCGGCGAGACCCTGGTGCTGCTCGGGCCATCGGGCTGCGGCAAGACCAGCCTGTTGCGGATGATCGCCGGACTGGAAAGCCCGGATGCCGGCGGGCGCATCCTGTTCGGCAGCGAAGACGTCACCGCGCAGCCGCCGGAGACGCGCAACGTCGGCATGGTGTTCCAGAGCTACGCCCTGTTCCCCAACATGACAGTGGCGCAGAACGTCGGCTACGGCCTGCGCATCCGCCGCCTGCCGGAAGAACGGCGGCGTGCCCGTGTCGCCGAAATGCTGGAAATGGTGCAACTGAGCGCACTTAGCGCAAGACGCATCGACCAGCTCTCCGGCGGTCAGCGCCAGCGCGTTGCTCTGGCGCGCGCGATTGCCGTCACCCCGCGCGTGCTGCTGCTCGACGAGCCGCTCACCGCGCTGGACGCCAAGCTGCGCGAATCCCTGCGCGTGGATATCGACACGCTATTGCGCAAGGCCGGCATCACCGCCATCTACGTGACGCATGACCAGGCAGAGGCAATGGCCCTGGGCGACCGCATCGTGGTGATGGACCATGGCGAGATCGTGCAGATCGGCTCGCCGACGCAGATCTACCATGCGCCAGCGAATGCCTTCGTCGCCGATTTCGTCGGCTCGGTGAACCGCCTGCAGGGCAATGTGCAGGATGGCGTATGGCGCTGCGGCAACGCCGCGCTGCCCTGGCCGGCGGATGCGCCGGTGGGCGGCGTGGTGATGGTGCGGCCCGAAGATTTGCGCCTGGGCCATGAGGCTGCCGGGGCCATCAGCGGCACGCTTACCGCGCGCTATTTCCTCGGCAACCGCACGCGACTCCTGGTCGACATCGGCCAGGGCGCGCCGGTGCTGGTCGACACCAGCGAGCGCGGCGAATTCGCGCTGGCCTCGCAGGTGCATTTGCGCATCGACCCGGCCACGATGATCGTACTACCCGCGTAGGGCGACCATTTACGAAAACGCGGCAACGATGGAAATTTTTTGAAGGTGCAGTGATGAAGTCTCCAGCCAAACCTTTCCTGATCGCCCAGATCAGCGACTTGCACATCAAGGCGCGCGGCGCCTTGTCCTATCGCGTGGTCGATACCGCGCGCCACCTGCGCGAATGCATCGCGCACATCAAGGGTTTGAAGCAGCGCCCGGACATCGTGGTGGCCACCGGCGATCTCACCGATTTCGGCCGCCCGGAAGAGTACGGCTTGCTGCGCGAACTCCTCGGCGAACTCGACCTGCCGCTGTACATGATCCCCGGCAACCACGACGAGCGCGCCAACCTGCGCGCCGCGTTTCCCGAACACGCTTACCTGCGCCAGCATCCCGAGTTCGTGCAATACGTGATCGAGGAGTGGCCTCTGCGCATTGTCGCGCTCGACACAGTGATCCCGGGCGAGAGCGGCGGTGTGTTGTGCGAAAAACGCCTGGGCTGGCTGGCGCAGCAACTGCGCGAGCGCCCGGACCGGCCCACCCTGGTGCTGATGCACCACCCGCCCTTCCGCACGTTGATCGGGCACATGGATGACATCGGCCTGGCGAACGCGCCCAGCTTCAAGGCCGTGCTGGTGAATCATCCACATGTGCAGGCGGTGCTTTGCGGCCATTTGCATCGGTCGATCGAGACCGTCTGGCGCGGCATCTTCATGTCCACCAGCCCGAGTCCGGCGCACCAGGTCGCACTCGATTTGTCGGCGGATGGCCCTTCCTGTTTCATGATGGAGCCGCCGGCGATCCGCCTGCACGCCTGGTCGGCCGAAGACGGCTGGCTCTCGCACACTTCCTACATCGGCAAGTTCGACGGTCCCTATCCTTTCCACGACGAAGGCGGCCTGATCGACTGAGCTTCGTTCTCTATAAGAAAACGCGCTGAGACCATAGCGCAATATTCTGGTGAGTCGTCCTGGCAGATGCTTTAATTGCGTCGGCCGCCCAATCCTCGTCGAAGGAAGCGCGGCGTCATCCGCCGCTCTCGAGGAGACCCGCCATGCATCACCAATCCATCGCCGCCCAGTTGGCGCGCCAGGTCTGCGCCGCCATGCGCGCGCCGGTCGCGCCCGAGGCCACGCACGCCGCCGAACGCCTGCTGCTCGACAGCCTGGCATGCGCACTCGGCGCGCATGCTTCCCCCGCCGTGATCGCTGGCGCGAAATGGGCGGCGCGCATCGCCGGCGCGGGCGACGCCACCATCCTCGCCAGTGGGCAAAAGACTTCCGTGCTCGGCGCCGCCATGGTCAACGGCATGATGGTGCGCGACCTCGACATGAACGATACCTACTTCTCGACCAACCCGGCGCACCCCAGCGACAACCTCGGCACTTGTCTCGCCGTGGGCGAAGCGGAAAAATCTTCGGCCGAGGAAGTACTCAAGTCCTGGCTGATTGCCTTCGAAGTGCAAATGCGCATTTGCGAATTCACCAGCGCCTCGTTTTTCAAGACCATCGGCTGGGACCAAACCACGGTGGTCACCATCGCCTCGGCCGCCGCCGCCGGCGCGCTGCTGTACCTGGATGAAAACCAGATGACCCAGGCCATCGCAATTGCGGGCTGCTATCCCACCATCGGCGAAGTGCGGGTCGGCCAGATGTCCATGCTCAAGGGCGCCAGCGCGGGACTGGCCGCCAGCCGCGGCGTCGAAGCGGCCTACCTTGCGCAAGCCGGCATGACCGGCCCGCGGGCGGTTTTCGAAGGCCAGCGCGGCCTCGCCAAACAGGTGTTTGGCGAGTGCGAATGGGGCACCCTCACCGCGCCCTTCGACGAATGGCGGCTTCCTATCACCTGCCTGAAGCGCTATCCCGCCGCCTACATCATCCACGCCTCGATCGACGCGACCCTCGCGCTGGTGCAGGAGCACGGCATCACGGCCGACAAGATTGAAGGCGCGCAGGTCGACGCCTTCGGCTGGCTGATCGAGGACATGGTCAACGGCATGGGCGGCATCTCGCGCTATGAAGTGGACGAGCGCGAAACCGCCGACCATAGCCTGCCCTATTGCGTCGCCGTCTCGCTGGTCGAAGGCAAGTACAACATCGGCCAGTTGCGCGACAAAAAGTGGGAAACGCCGGCGGTCAAAGCCATGATGACCCGCGTCAAGTGCGTGCACGAAAAGGCGATGGACGATCGCTTCCCGCCAGACCGGCCCTCGCGCGTCACCCTGCGCCTGAAAGACGGCCGCGTCGTGGTCAAGGAACTGCCTTATCCCAAGGGCGACTACCGCGACCCCTTCACCGACGAGGAACTGGCGCAAAAATTCCGCGAACTCTCGGCAGACGTCCTGAAACCGCAGCAGCAGGAACAAGCCATTGCCTGCGCCCTCGGCTTCTCGAAACGCACCCTGCCGGAACTGATCGCCGCCTGCACCGGCGGCGCATGAACAGTCAGATCGGCGGTGCGATGCGTTCGCCCGGCATCGCGATCACCCGGCCGTCGGCCACTGCGTAAATGCGGTCGCCCGCCAGCGGCGCGATCGTCGAAGTGCCGGTGAAATCGCCAAACGCCGGCAGCACGCCCACCTGCTCGCCCAGCCAGAAGCAGGGTAGGCGCAGGCTCTCGCGCCGGCCAGACAGCCGGTAGGCCGGATGCAGGTGCCCCGCCAGCACATAGCGGTCCATGAAGGGCTTGGGATGGTGGCAAAAAGCGAACGGTCCCTCGATGTAGGGCTCGCCCACCAGTTCGATGCGCAGGTCCGCGGGCGGCGCGCCGGCATTGGCATCGTGATTACCTTCCACCAGCAGCAGTTGCAGATCGTGGCGCCGTTCACGCCAGGCTCGCAGGGCGGCGAGCGTTACCGGCGCGTGCGACTCGCGGGCATGGAACATGTCGCCCAAAAACACCACGCGCTCGACTTCATGGGCGTCGATCAGCGCATCCAGGCGCGCGAGATTGTTCGCCGTGGTGCCGGCCGGCACCGGCATGCCGCGCGCCCGAAAGGCCGCGGCCTTGCCGAAATGCGCATCGGCGACGAGCAGGGTGCGGCGCGCGCTCCACACCATCGCGTGGTCGCCGCACAGCACCACCTCTTCACCGGCCAGTTGGATCGACTGCATAACCTGTATTTTATTCCAGGTCCGCGGCCTGTTCCAGTTCGCCCAGCAGGCGCTCCACCATGCTGCTCATCGATTCCGTGCTCACCGCTTCGCGCAGGCGCTCGACCATCAGCGGAAAGGAAAAGGGCGTGAAGCGCGGCGGCTTGGTAAGAATCAGTTTGCGCGACCGCATGCGTTTCAACGTCTCGCTCAAACGCCCGATTTCCAGCTCCTGTTCCAGCGCCTCGCGTTCCGCCTGCGAGAGCAGCAGGTTGCCGCGGTCATGCTTGCGGAACACCTCGTAGAACAGCGAGGAGGAAGCCTGCACCTGGCGCGTCGATTTCGGCGCTCCGGGAAATCCTTGGAACACCAGGCCGGAGACGCGCGCGATTTCGCGAAAGCGCCGCTGTGCCAGTTCGGAGGCGTTCAGGCTGTCGAGCACATCCTTCAGCAGATCCTTTTCGGAAAGCAAACCTTCGCGGATCAGTTTTTTCCAGTCGAAGGCCTGGGCTGAGAACAACTCGAAGCCGTAGTCGTTCATCGAAATAGAAAACGTCCCCGGCTGGTCGCGCGCCGCGCGCCAGCCCAGCAGCGATGCCAGGCCGATGTGCACCATCCGCCCCGCGAACGGGTAGACGAACAGGTGATGGCCCTCGCGCGAAGCGATCGCTTCCATCACCAGGTTGTCCGGCCCTGGCAGCGCCGACCATTTCTCCTGCAGCTCGATCAGCGGGCGCACGGCGCGGGTCTCCGGCTCGTCGAAATGCCCTGCATGCATCTGCCCCATCACGTCCAGCGTGCTTTCCGCCAGCTCGCTGGAAAACGACATGCGGCTGCCGTTCCATTGCGGCACGATGCCGGTCTTGCGCTTGGCCTTTTTCACGTACGCCGTCATGTCCTGCACGCGGATCAGCTCCAGTACCCGCCCGCCGAAGGTAAAGGCGTCGCCCTGTTTCAGGCGCGCGATAAACCCTTCCTCGATGCTGCCGAGGCGCCCGCCGGTGAGCCAGGCCACATGCATCATCGAATCCGCCGTGATGGTGCCCACCGACATGCGGTGGCGCCGCGCGATCATCTGCGAAGGCACGCGATACATGCCGTGCTCGTCCGGCGCCACCCGGTGGTAGTCGGGGTAGGCCGAGAGCGCGCCGCCGTTTTGCACAAAGCCCAGCGCCCAGTCGAATTCCGCACGCGTCAGTGCGCGGTAGGCATACGCGCCCTTGACCTCGGCAAACAACTCATCCGGCACGAAGCCGCCGCCCAGCGCCATGCTCACCAGGTGCTGCACCAGCACGTCCAGCGGCTTTTCCGGCGACTTGCGCGACTCGATATGCCTTAGTCCCGCCGCTTGCCGCGCGGCCACGGCCTCGATCAACTCCAGTGCATTGGTCGGTACCACCGTCGCGCGCGAGACGCGACCCGGTGCGTGGCCGGAGCGCCCGGCGCGCTGTAGCAGCCGTGCCACGCCTTTGGGCGAGCCGATCTGCAGCACCCGCTCCACCGGAAGGAAGTCCACGCCGAGATCAAGGCTCGAGGTCGACACCACTGCCTTCAACCGTCCCTCTTTCAGCCCTAGTTCCACCCAGTCGCGTATCTCCCGGTCCAGTGAGCCGTGGTGCAGGGCGATGATCCCCGCCCAGTCCGGCCGCGCCTCCAGCAGGCGCTGGTACCAGATCTCCGCCTGCGAGCGCACGTTTGTGAACACCAGCGTGGTGTTGTTCTTGTCGATCTCCTCCACCACCTCCGGCAGCAACTTGATGCCGATGTGCCCGCCCCAGGGAAAACGCTCCATGGTCTTCGGGATCAGGGTGTCGATGACGATGTTTTTCGCCTCCACCCCCTGCACCATCACCGCTTCCGTCGCCTGCGCGCCGAGCAGCGCGTCGCGCGCGGTCTCCAGGTTGCCAAGCGTGGCTGATAAGCCCCACACCATGATGTTTGGCTGCCAATGCGCCAGCCGGGCGAGGGCCAATTGCGTCTGCACCCCGCGCTTGCTGCCCATCAACTCATGCCACTCGTCGACGATCACGCAGCGTACGTGGCGAAACTGTTCCTTCGCGTCGGCGCGCGTGAGCAATAGCGTGAGACTCTCCGGTGTCGTCACCATCGCCGCCGGCGGCTTGGTGTTCATTTTGGTTTTTTCCGCCGCGGCCGTATCGCCGGTGCGCGCTGCCACCCGCAGGTCCAGGCCCAGGTGGGGCAGGGGAGCTTGTAGTGCGCGCACGGTGTCGGCCGCCAGCGCACGCATCGGCGTGATCCATAGAATGGTCAGCGGCTTGACGGTTTCGGCCTCCGCCAGCGGAGCGTCGAGCAAGTTGGGATAAAGCGCCGCCAGCGCCCCCAGCCACACCGCGTAAGTCTTACCGGAGCCGGTACTGGCATGTAGCAGGCCGCTTTTTCCCGCCGCCATCGCCGCCCACACCTCGCGCTGGAACGAAAACGGCTGCCAGTTACGCGCGGCGAACCAGCCGGGAATGGAGACCGGCGGGCCGATCACGGGCGCGCTGTCGGGCTCGTTCGCCGCCGTCGGCGGCGGCGCGTAAAAATCCAGCCCCCCCTGTTCGGCCTTAAGCAGCTTTTTCTCGCGCGACTCCTGACGGCGCTTGCGGTCGAGCTGCTTGCCGAGGTGGTCAGTGGCGGCGAGCGCGGCGGGCAGGCCGCGCTGGGGACGGGGCTTGCGCATCCTGCGGGGATTTAAAGGCTGCCGGGTTCGCCGAAAATCTTGCGCTTGAAGGCCTCGAAAGCCTCGTCGCGATCGGTATAGGTTTCGCGGATCGAATGCTCGTTGCGCGCCTGTTCGGCGCCGACAAAGGCGGCCAGCGCCTCCTTCAGCGCCGGCGTCAGGTTGCGGTCGGCCGACAGCACCACTTGCGTCACCAGCGCGGGGTCGACGTGCTGCGGCCCGGCGAGAAACAGCTTGGCCCGCGCCGGCAGCGACTCGATCAGCCCCAAGAGGGCGCGCTCACCCTCGTGCGGCGCCAGGAAGGTGGCATCCGGTAGACGGGTGATCAGCGGCGGGCCTTCGGCGGGCGGCGGTTCCCAGGCGGCGGCAATGTAGTGGGCATGCAGCTTTTCGGTGGCGGCGACGGCGCGAAAGACGCAGCCGATCCACACGCCGTCGCTCCAGCGCCGGGTCAGGCGCGGTACGACTTCGTGGACAAAACGCGATTGGTAGGCCTTATCCATAGGGCGCTTTCATTATGCCTGCGAAAGCGCCGCTGCGCGAGGGCCGGCGCGGCGCGGCGCCGCAGTTGCGTCTGGCGGCACAAGCGGGCTATGATGGGCTCGCCGTACCGTCTAAAACCATGCAAAATCAGGGAGAAAACGTGGAAACCCCAGCGAATCCGTATCAGAGTCCGCAAGCGCCGGTGGCCGACGCCATCGTCGGCGAAGGCAAGAAGCTGACCCCGAAGGAAATCTACCTTTCGATGGAAGGGCGCATTCCGCGCAAGGTGTTCTGGCTCTACAGCCTGGCTCTGTATATCCCCATCATGGTCATCCTCGGCATCGCCGGCGCCATCAGCAGCACGCTGATGATGATCCTTGCGGTACCACTTTACATCGCCATGATCTGGGCCGGCATCTGCCTGCAGTCGAAGCGCTGGCATGACCGCGACAAGCCGGCCTGGTGGATTTTGATCGGCCTGGTGCCGGTGATCGGCGGCCTGTGGGCCCTGGTCGAAGCCGGCTGCATGCGCGGCACCACCGGCGGCAACCGTTACGGCGGCGACCCCACCGAACTGTACGAAAAGCTGTACTAAGCCCTGAAGGGTCGCGTCAGTCCTGCGCCGGGCTCACCGGGCGCGGGCGGCGCGAGCCGTCCGTGGCGACGTAGGTCAGGGTCGCCTCAGTCACAAAAGTCGTTTCCAGCACCGCCGGGTTGCGCTGCGCATACACTTTCACGTCCACCGTGATCGAGGTGTTGCCCACCCGCACCACTTCCGCGTAAAACAGCACCACGTCGCCGATCAGCACCGGCTGCTTGAACGCAAACGCATTCACCGCCACCGTCGCCACCCGGCCGCGCGCGCGCCGCGCTGCCACCACGCCGCCGGCGATGTCCACCTGGCTCATGATCCAGCCGCCGAAAATGTCGCCGTGCTGGTTGGCGTCCGCCGGCATCGGCACCACAGACAGCACCGGGGTCTGGCCCACCGGCAGGGTCACCGGGCCGATACTCATTTCTTTACCCACTGGTTCTGGGCGTTTTGCACATACCAGCCCGGCTGGGCGCGCTCGATCCAGCGCTGCGCGAAGGTGTTGCGAATCTCGCCTTCCCACTCCGGCTTGCCGTTGGCCACGGCGATTTCCTTGTAAAGGCTGCTGCGGTCGGCGTTTTCCGCCGCCACCAGGCTATTGGCGGCGGCGCGCTGCGGCAGCGGCACCGCGTTGGCGTCGCGCAGGGCCATGCCGCCTTCGCGCGTCAGGCCCACCGCGCCGTTTTCCAGGAAGGGCTTCAACTGCGCATGGCGCTCGCGCATCGACTTTTTCAGGGTCTCGATCGACGGCGTGTTGAGTTGCAGATTGGCCTGCGCCTGCGCCAGCCCGGCAAACAGGGTCAGCAGCAGGGCGGCAAGGAGTTGCCTGAAAATGCGGTTCATGGTGCTGCCTCTCATTTCTTCTCGGCCGGCGCGGGCGCGGGTGCGGCCGGCTTGGCGGCGCCTTCCTTGGCGTCGTAGATATCATCGATGATGCGGTCGGCTGCCTTTTCAGCAGCGGCCGCCGGGAAATAGATATTGATGGTGACGCAGGCGCTGGCGGTAAGCGCCGTTGCCAGCAGCAGGGCATTGAGGTTGAGCTTGTTCAGCAGCATTTCCTTCATTGGATCACCATCTTCGAGTTGCCATCGATCACCGCCTTGATGCGCGCCAGCAGTTCATCCCAGCCGACCCGCCGATTGTAACCAACCAGGTTCACCGCCGGCACGCCGCCGCCCTCGATGATGGCAAAGCCGCCGTTGGCCACGTTCTCCACGCCGCCGAGTTCGCAAATGCCGTTGGCCAGCTTGCAGGACAGCCCGATCTTGCTGTAGCCGAAGCTGCTGAACACGCGCAAAAAGCTCGCCTGGATCGCCGCGCCCGCCCCCGCGCCGCCGATCGATGAAATGTTCTGCACCGCGCGCTGGCTGATGCGCTTTTTGAAATCCCCCGGGCTGGTGAGCACGCGTGCGTCGAATTTCAGGGGTTGCCAGTTTTCCATTTGCAGTCCGATCAGGTCCACGTCCGCCTTGCCGCTGATGCTGCCGAACTTGATTGCCCCGGTCATCTGTTCCAGGTCCATGTTGCGCAGGCGCATGTCGGCCGTCAGGCGCGGTGTGCGCCCGAGCGGGTTTTCCAGACGGATGTTGTCCAGGCTCGCGTCACCGCCAAACACCTTGAACAATAACGCGCCATCCACCTGTAATGTTGACTTGGCGTACGTCATATGCGGAATCACCGCTGAAATCGTGCCGGCCAGGGGAAACAGCTCCAGCCCGGCCGTCAGCTTGTCCATCGCCAGCGGAGTAAAGGCGCCGCGCAACTCGGCGGTGACGTCGCCGTTCGGGTTGGCGATCGCAATGTCGTTGAGCACGAACACGCCGTCGAGCACCGGCACCAGCAGGCTGGGAATGGTCAGGCGGCCGTCGCGGAATTCGCCCACGGTCTTGATCGGCCCGGCGGTGATGCCGCGCAGGCGCAATTGCGCGATCTCCAGGCTGAACGGCCCGGGCTTGTCGCGTACGTAGTCGACCAGCACGCTCAGGTTTTGCATCGCCAGCTTGCGCTCGGCCGCATCCAGGCCGGCGCCCTGCATGCGGAAGTGAAAGCGTTCGATGTCGTCGCCGACGTAACTTAGGTCGAGGTCCGCGGTGCCGGCCAGTTTCAAATCTTCGAGGTCGTGCTTTTCCAGCCAGTCCTGCGGGATCAGCTCGCGCAGCGCGGTCAGTTGCAGCTGGTCGCCCTTGACGCTGGCGCTTTCGAAATCCTTGGTCTGCAGATTGAGGGTGAAGTCGCAATCGATCTTGCCCAGGTGCGGCCAGGTCGCCACCGCGTGCCGCGCCTTGACGATGTTGCCGGCGTAGTCGCCGTCGGCGACGATGGTGTGGCCGGCGTTGGAGAGGTACAGCGGGCTCCAGAACACCGCGCCCTTGTCCCAGCTTGCCGCCAGTTTCCATTGCCAGGGCAGGCCGTCACGCGCGCGCTGCGCGTCGATCTTGATCGCGCCGGCCAGCTTCTCGCCGGCATGCAGGCCGGCCGTGTCGGTAAAGCCGCCGTCCTCCACCCGCACGTCGGCATGCGCCTCGGTCGGCGTGATGCGCGCCGTGCCGTAGATTCGGCCGGCGTTCGGCTTCAGGTCGCCCGGCAGCCAGCGCGCCAGGCGCGCCATGCTGGCGCCCTGCAACTGCAGGGTCGATTCCTTGTCGTCCAGCTCGATGTCCCAGCGCTCGCCGCCGCCGGCCACCACCACCAGGCTCAGGCTGCGCTTCACCGTGTTGTAGGTGAAGGCGATCGGCAGCTTTTCCGGCGTCTCCAGCAGGCCGTCCTTGCAGCGCACGCTGTTGCCGCTCATCAGCAACTGCTTGCAGGTCAGGCTCAGTTGCTTGTAGCTGTTGCCCATCGCTTCCATTTTCGCGATGGTGACGCGCGACGTGCCGCCGATGGCCAGCGCCACCTTCACCTCGCTGGCGCGCCAGTTCGGGCCTTCGAGGGTGCCCAGATCCAGCGTTAGTGCTTGTGCACTGGCGCCACCAGAGGCCAGAGTAAGCAGCAGTGCGCTTGCGCGCAGACAGTGGCACATGGACTTCAGCACCCGTGCATTTCTCCGTGAGGGCGTTTCATCTTCGTTTCGTCATTTGGTTGGACCGGTCACAGGCCCTTGTGTTCAAAGGCGGGGGCAACCGGAGTATGATTTTGCATCAGTTTGCCCTTCACGATAAAACCAGAGACAAGCCGCCGCCATGCCAAGCCTGCTGAAGACCACCGATGTGCGCGCCCGCGTCAGCGAGGCGGAGTGGGAGACGCGCGTCAACCTGGCCGCCGCCTATCGCCTGATGCCGCTGTTCGGCATGAGCGACCTGGTCTACAACCACATCACCGCGCGCGTGCCCGGCGAGGAAGATCGCATCCTGATCAACCCCTACGGCTACATGTACGAGGAGATCACGGCCTCCAGCCTGGTAACCATCAACCTGGCCGGCGATGAACTGCTCAACCCGAGCCGCGACTACGGGGTGAATCGCGCCGGTTACGTGATCCACAGCGCGGTGCACGCGGCGCGGCATGATGTGCAGTGCGTGATCCACACCCATTCCCGGGCCGGCATGGCGGTTTCCGCGCTGGAGTGCGGCCTCTTGCCGCTGACGCAGACGGCGATGCGCTTTCACAAGATGACGTATCACGACTACGAAGGCCCGGCGGTGGACCTGGGCGAGCGCGAGCGCCTGGTGCGCGACTTGGGCGACGCCGAGGCGATGATCCTGCGTAACCACGGCCTGCTGGTGGCCAGCCCCGACATTCCGCAGGCCTTCAACACCTGCTACTGGCTGGAGATGGCTTGTCGCGCGCAGGTCGATGCGATGGCCTGCAATGCGCCGCTGCGCCTGCCGCCGGACGAGGTGGTGGCCCATACCCGCCATCTCTACCGCCCGCAGACGCGCCGCCCCTATGGCGTGATGGAGTGGCCCGCAATGCTGCGCTATCTCGATCGCCGCGACGACAGTTACCGGAATTGAATCACCGAATTGAATACCTGTACGGAACATAGCGCCTGATGCGTGCCATCATCTACGGCAGCGGCGCGGTCGGCACCTGGGTCGGCTGCCGCCTGCACCAGCGCGGCGTCGAGGTCGACTTTCTCGGCCGCGGGCCCCACCTCAAGGCATTGGCGGAGCACGGCGTGCTCCTGCATGAGCCCGGCGGCGCGCGGCGTTTGAGCGGCCTGCATGCTGCGGAGAGTGCTGCCGCGCTCACCGCGCCCGACATTCTGTTCGTCGGCCTCAAGGCGCAACAGTTGCCGCCGCTGCGTGACGAGCTGAGGCGGCTGATCGGCCCGCACACCGCCGTCATCGCGCCGCAAAACGGCGTGCCCTGGTGGCAGTTTCACGCCGGCTCCGGCCCCTACGGCGGGCGCGCAGTCGAAAGCGTGGATCCAGGCGGCAGACTGCTGGCCGGGCTGCCCGGCGACCAGGTGTTCGGCGCCGTCATCAACAAGGGTGTGCACATCACCGCGCCCGGCGAGCTGAGTTTTCACACCGCGCCGAACAGCTCACTGGTGCTGGGCGCCGCCGCGCCGGCCGGCGCCGAGCGCGTGGCCGAATTGCTCGATGTGATGGCCGGGCCCGACTGGCCGGGCATCGCCGCCCTCGACATCCGCGCGGAAAAGTGGAACAAGCTGTTGCTCAACGTCGCCATCAATCCACTCACGGCGTTAAGCGGCGCATATTCGGGTGAGGCGATGCGCCACCCGCAGGGCGCGGCGCTGGGCATCCGTCTGATCGAAGAGACGCTGGCCGTGGCCCACGCCCTCGGCATTCGTTTGGAGGTCGATCCGGTGCAGCGCATCCAGCGGGCGCGGGACATCGGCATGTTCAAGACATCCATGCTGGTCGATGCCGAACAGGGCAGGGCGCTGGAAATCGACGCGATCGCCGGCGCCGTGCTGGAACTCGGGCAACTGACGGCCACGCCCACGCCGGCGCTGGAGGCGATCTACCAGGCGGCCAAGGTGCTGGATGCGGCGCTGGCGCGCAAGCGCGGCCAGGCGCTGGGCGATCCGGCGATCTAGCGAGAGCGCTTTTAGCGTTTGGCGGCGAGGTACAAACGTTCCAGCGCGGCCTCGACTTCGCCGAGAGCAGCAGCCGGCGTCCCGGCCACCGTCGCGGTTCGCGCGGTGCAATCGATCGCCACTTCGAATGAAGCCGGCCGATGGTCGCCGGGATATTTGCGCAAGTCCATCGGAACCACTGCGTCGCTGTTCCAGCGCGCGCGATCCATCGACCAGTTGCTGTCGCTAAAGCGCAACAGCGTTTCGCCGCTGCGCGTATCGACCAAGCTCGGGCACTCGATCCAGTGCGACATGCGCGCTTCCAACATGTCGACGTAGATCGCATAGCGGCCGTCCGGGGAAGTGGATTTCGCGGGTTCGCTCATGGCTGACGGGGACGGGCAAAGCGCAATCTTAACCGCGCGTTGCGCCGCATGGCGAATTGTTGGCTGGCGTACAGACGCGCCGGGCGCCCCGCCTTATTTTGCCGATGCCGGTATCTGCCGGTGCGCCATCTTGCCGCGGCGCAGTGGGACGAGCGGACATTCATGCGCATTCAGGAGGCTCCTATGTGGCCCAACGCACAAATCCTGGTCCGGCAGACGCTGCTGAAAAGCGGCCTGCATGTTTCGTCCACCACGCACGAAGCGCGGTTGGCGGATTTTTTTTCCACCATCAAGCCGGTGGTCACCGATCACCCGCTGCTGCGCCTGGGCGGCGAGACTGACGGCGGCTATCTGATCCCGGATGATCTGTCCGGCATCGGCGCCTGCTTTTCGCCGGGCGTGGCCAACAGCTCGAATTTCGAACTCGCCATGGCCGGGCGCGGCATTCCCTGTTTCATGGCTGATTTTTCGGTGGACGGGCCCGCCGCCGAGCACCCGCTGTTCCGCTTCGACAAGAAGTTCCTCGGCCCCGACGACGCCGGTGCGCACATGCGCCTGGAGACCTGGGTCAACCAATACGCCGCCGGCGCTTCCGACCTGCTGCTGCAGATGGACATCGAAGGCAGCGAATACGGCGTCATCCTCGACACGCCGGTGGAAGTGCTGCGGCGGTTTCGCATCATGGCCATCGAGTTCCACCACATGCATGCGCTGGTCGGCAAGTTCGGCTTCGACCTGATCCACCTCACCTTCAAGAAGCTGCTGAAGGAATTCGACGTCGTGCACCTGCACCCGAACAATTGCGCGATGCCGGTACGCCTCGGCCCCTATGCGATTCCGCCGGTGCTGGAAGTCACCCTGCTGCGCCGCGACCGCATCGCCAGCAGGGCGCCGGCCTCGCTGTTCCCGCATCCGCTGGACCGCAGCAGCTACGCCCATCGCGGCGACTACGCGCTGCCGGAGTGCTGGTTCCGCTAGGCGCGCAATTGCGCTGCAAAAGCGCTTCTGTTCGCGCGACTGAAATCGGGCACGCGGTGGAAAATGGTGCTGTATCCGGTCCCAGAACCGGGTTTGGAGACAGCACACCATGTCCATCGCCACCACCGCCATCACCGGAACCATCGCCCGCATCGAGTGGGAGCGGTTTCACCATGCCACCACCGTGCTCATCCTGCTGAGCGATGGGCGCATCGTGCACGTCCATTCGCAGGGCCTCGGCGCCGCCGAGCAGGACCAGTTGCTGCTCACCCGCGAAGGCGACGAAGTCGAAGCCGACCTCGCGCAGGAGCCCGAGCCCCACGTCTGCCGCTACGTCAATCGCAGCATCGCCGGCATGGCGGCCGCCAGGGCCTGAGGCCGCACTCCCTCCCGCGCGCCGGTCCGCGCCTAAATGCAACCCGGTTGCATAATCCGCATTCCTGTGTTGTAATCGCGGCCCACGTTACAAGTGGTTGGCCGGCACACGACTCCGATGGCAGCGGACCTCCAGTCCCGGGCGCAAGCCCTGATTCGCAATACGCAGGCGCACCTGACGCAGCCGCGCGTGCGCGTGCTCGCCCTGCTGCTGGGCGCGCGCCGCGAACTGTCGCACGACGAGATCATGGCTGCGCTGCCGGCGCAGGCGCCGGTGGACCGCGTCACCGTCTATCGTGTGCTCGACTGGCTGGCCGCGCAGGGCCTGGCGCGGCGCAGCGTCGGCGCCGACCGCGTATTCCGCTACGGTGCCGTGGCTGCGAGCGAGACGCGCGCGCCCCGCGCCGAATTCAAATGCAACCAATGCGGCATCACCCGCCGCGTGCGCGCCAGCGCCGCCCCCAAGGCGCGCCTGCCGCGCGGTTTCACCCCGCAATACGTCGAAACCCTGATCGTCGGCACCTGCTCCGACTGCGCCGGCGCGCATTAGAGCATAGCGATGCGCCGGCCCGCCTTCCCCCATTCCCTGCGCCGCCTGCTGGCGCACGCGGGCCTCGCCGTCGCGCTGCTGCTGGCGCAGATGGGCATGCTGGGCCACGCCTACACCGCGCACCCGCTGAACGTCGAAGCTGCCCCGGCCGTCGCGGCGCGGGCCACACCGGCCGGCAAGCTGCAACACGGCACCGACGCGCGCGACCTCTGTTCGCTGTGCCTGGCCTACAGCGTATTCGCCGGTTCGCTGCCGGCCGCTTACCACCTCGACGCGCTGGCCCTGCCGGTCGCTGTCTTCGTCCAGCCCCACGCACATGGGGCGCCGCTTTATCCCTTCGTTTCCTACGCCTCGCGCGCCCCGCCTTTCCCCAAGGCCTGAAGGCCTTCCTGCGCCCGCCTCGCGGGCAAATCGATTGAAGAATGAACGCCGCTCGCACCATGCGGGTTTCGTCTTCACATTCACGCACCGGCATCAAGCCGGGCGTCATCAGGAATTTGGGGAAACGTTTGAAATGAAAGCACTCTTCGCAGTCTCCGGCGCCGCCATGGCGCTCGGACTTGGCGCCGGCCAAAGCCTGGCGCAGCCAGCACCGGCACCCGTCGCGGCCACTCCCGCGGCCGCCGGCAGCGTCAGCGGCAAACTCAGCGACGCGCTCGGCCGTCCGATCGCCGGCGCCGCCGTGCAGCTCAAGGGCGCCGACGGCAACACCGCCGCCCGCGCGCAAAGCGATGCGCAAGGCGCCTTCACCTTCACCGGTGTGGCCGCTGGTGTCTACGCCGTGGTCGCCGATAAGCCCGAATTCAATACCGGTACATCCATCGTCACCGTCGCCGCCGGCCCAGCGCCGGCGGTGGCGCTGACGATGGCTTCGAAAAAAGAGCTCGAGGTCAACCTCGTCGCCAAGCGGCTGGACGCCGCACGCAACGGCCTGTTGCCGCGCACCGGCAGCAGCATCTATAGCTTCGGCCGCGCCGATATTGCCGCCATGCCCGCCGGCGAAGACACCCCGGTCAACCAGGTACTGCTGCAAGCCCCCGGCGTTACCAACGACTCCTACGGCCAGCTGCACGTGCGCGGCGACCACGCCAACCTGCAATACCGCATCAACGGCGTGGTCCTGCCCGAAGGCATCAGCGGCTTCGGCCAGTCGCTCGACACCCGCTTCGCCGAGCGTATCGACCTGCTCACCGGCGCGCTGCCTGCGCAATACGGCTACCGCACCGCCGGCGTTGTCGACATCGAAACCAAGAACGGCTTCGAAAACGGCGGCCGCCTCAACTACACCTTCGGCAGCCACAACACCTCCAACCCCAGTTTCGAAGTCAGCGGCACCAAGGGCGACTGGAGCTACTACGTCACCGGCGCCTACCTGCGCAACAACCTCGGCATCGAGTCGCCCACCGCCGCCGCCAACCCCCTGCACGACCGCACCGAGCAGACCAAGGGTTTCGGCTACTTCTCCTACCTCATCAGCCCGACCACCAAGCTCAACTTCATCGGCGGCACTTCCTACGGCAAGTTCCAGATTCCCAACAACCCGAACCAGGCACCCAACGCGAACTTTCTCACCGCAGCCGGGGTGGCGAATTTTTCGTCCAGCAACCTGAACGAAAACCAGACCGAGATCAACAACTACGGCATCGTCGCCCTGCAAGGCAGCCTGAACGACCGCTTCGATTATCAAATCGCCGGCTACATGCGCAAGAGCAGCGTCGAATATTTTCCCGACCCCACCGGCGACCTCGTCTTCAACGGCCTCGCCGCCCACATCTACCGCAGCTCGGTCACCACCGGCGTGCAGGCCGACGGCTCCTATCGCCTGAACGAAGCCCATACCCTGCGCATGGGCCTCACCGTTTCCAGCGAGGACGACCGCAGCCAGAATACCTCCACCGTCTTCCCCACCGACGCCACCGGTACTATCACGGGTCCTGCCAACACCATCGTCGACAACACCGGCAAGAACGGCAACCGCCTCTACGGCATTTATTTGCAGGACGAGTGGAAGGTCACCGACAAGCTGACCATCAACTACGGCGCCCGCGCCGACCGCATGGACGCCTACGTCAGCGCCGGGCAGATCAGCCCGCGCTTGGGGGCCGTCTACAAGCTCACGCCGCAAACCACCCTGCACGCCGGCTACGCGCGCTACTTCACGCCGCCGCCCAACGAGCTGGTGTCGCAAAGCACCCTGGCACTGTTCCAGAACACCACCAACGCCCCGGCCAACCTGCAGAATTCCTCCGTCGCCCCCGAGCGCACCCACTACTACGACGCCGGCATCACCCACCAGTTGCTGCCCGGCCTCAATCTCGGCTTCGACGCGTATTACAAGACCGTACGCAACCTGCTGGACGAAGGCCAATTCGGCACCGCCCTCATCTTCACGCCGTTCAATTACGCCCGCGCAAAAGTCTACGGCGCCGAACTCTCCGCCACCTACAAGGCCGGCAATTTCTCCGCTTACGGCAACTACGCCCGCTCGGTCGCCCGCGCCACCGAAATCAGTTCCGCGCAATTCAATTTCGACCCCGCCACCGAACTGCCCTACATCGCCAGCAACTACGTCTACGTCGACCACGACCAGCGCGTCTCCATCTCCGGCGGCGCCTCCTACCGCATGGGCAACACCGAGTTCAGCGCCAACGGCTTTTACGGCAGCGGGCTGCGCGCCGGCTTCGCCAACACCGAAAAGCTGCCCGGCTACACCCAAGTCAACCTCGGCGTGCTGCAACACCTGAATACCGCCGATCTCGGCAAGGTAGACCTGCGCCTTTCGGTCGTCAACGTGTTCAACCAGTCGTATGAGTTGCGCGACGGCAGCGGCATCGGCGTCGGCGCTCCGCAGTTCGGACCAAGGCGTGGCTTCTTCGGCACCATCAGCAAGATTTTCTAGGTCCCCTACCCGGCCGGGCGTACGCGCCCGGCCACCCGCATTACCCAGGCAGTTTTTGCAGAGACAAAAAATCATGGAAAACCTCCAAGCGGCAATCGCCGCCCTCAAATTCGGCGGCCCCGCGGTCTACCCGCTGCTGTTCCTCGCCGTGCTGGCCACCGTCATCATCATCGACAAGGCCTACGTCTACACCAAGTACGTGCGCCTGCCGGCCGATGTACTCGCCTTGGTCGAAACCTACGACTTCGCCTGGGACCAGCTCGCGCAAAAAGTGGCGACACTGAATGAGCGCAACACCTTTCGCCGCTTCTTCGCCGTCATCCTGGAGAACCACGACAAGCCGGCCTGGTGGGTCGAGTCGCGTGCCGGCGACGAAGCGCAGATGATCGAAAAATCCCTTGCCCGCGGCGCCTGGATGCTGGAGACCATTGTCACCGCCGCGCCGCTCCTCGGCCTGCTGGGCACCATCGCCGGCATGATGACCGCCTTCAAACTCATCGGCGGCGACCGCCTGGTAGACCCCATCGGCGTCACCGGCGGCGTCGCCGAGGCGTTGATTGCCACGGCGCTCGGCCTGTTCATCGCCCTGATCTGCCTGTTCGCCTTCAACTTCTTTTCGCGCATGCAGGCACAGGCGCTCGACGACATGGAGCGCCTCGGCACGCGCCTGATCGACCACATCCGACTCGACCAGCAGGGTCAACAAGTCCAACAGGGCCAGCAAGGGAGCGCATCATGAAGCTGCGCAAATCCCGCCTTTCGCGCCACGGCCGCATCGAAATCATCCCGATGATCGACGTCATGTTCTTTTTATTGGCGACCTTCATCCTGGCCTCGCTCTCGGTGCAGCACCTGCACTCCATACCCGTCAATCTGCCCCAAGGCCAGGCCGACCCCTTCAAGGCCGACAAGCCGGTGACCCTCACCGTCAGCGCCGACAGCAAGCTCTTCATCGACCAGACCCCGGTGACGCTGGAAAATCTCGCCGCCGCGTTGAAGCCCCATTTGCAAAGCAAGGACGCCACCGTGGTGATGGCCGCCGACAGCGCCGCCCCCAACGGCGTCACCGTGCAAGCCATGCTGCAGGCGCGCGCCGCCGGCGCCCAGCACTTCCTCATCGCCGTCAAGCATGCACAGTAGCAACACCGCACCCAGCGCCTGGCAGCGTGGCCACTCGTGGCGCGTGCCGGTGCGCGACCTGCCATGGCGCCGCCTGCCGTGGATATTGCCGGTCGCCATCGCCGTCTGGGTGCTTGCGCTGTGGGCCTTCGGCCGCTTCATCGCCAGCCCCGCGCCGCCGCCCGAGCCGCCACCGCTGGACACGCGCATCATCGAACTCCCGCCCGACCCGCCGCCGGCGCCGCCTGCAGCCCGGGCTCCGCCCGAGCCCCCGGCCGCCAAGCCGTCGCCCGTGCCTGTCGTGCCGAAAGCACCGCCCCCGCCGCCGCAACCTCGCCTCGCGCAAGAGGCGGTTACCGCGCCCGCCGCCCCGGCTAACCCACCGCCCGCCGCGCCGTCGCCCACCGTGGCCGCGCCCGTGCCCACGCCGCCCGCCCCGCCGCCACCCGCGCCACCCAGCGCCAATCCGGCACAGGGCCGCACCGGCGCCTACGCGATTTTCCAACCAGCCCCGGAAGTGCCCGGTGAACTGGCCGAGGACGCGACCAGGTACAGCACCTCCGTGCGATTCGACATTGCCGCCGATGGCAATGTGAATGTTGAACTGGTCCCGCCCACGCCCAATCCGCGTTTGAACCGCTTCTACCTCAGCATCTACAAGACCTGGAAATATTTTCCGGCCACCGAAAACGGCAAGCCGGTCGCTTCCTCGGTGACGATCCGTCCCCGCCCCATCGTCGAGGTCAAATAGGCAGGCTCATTCCTCCGGCGTCGCTGTCGCGCCGGGCGGCCGCTTACGCACCGCCATTACCGTCACCTCCGCCACCCGGTCTTGTGCCCGCTCCATCTCGCTATCGCCCTGTTCCGGCTCGCGGATCGTCACCGTCACCGGCACCTTCTCCCCCAGCCCGGCTGCCTGCAGGTAATCGCGCACCGCCTGCGCCCGTTCGCGCGCCAGCGAGCGCGCGAACGTCAGCCCCGCCTCCAGCCGGTCCACGCTTCCGGTGATCCTCACCGATTCGATGCGCCAGGCATTGCCCAGCGTGCGGATCAACTGGTCCAGGTCGTTGAAATCCGTCTCCGTGGGATAGCTCTCGTGCAAATAAAAATAAATCCCCAGTGCCGCCCGCATCTCTTCAGAATCCTTTGCCGGCGCGGGCGGCTGCAAACGTATCGCCGGCGCCAGCGGCAGCGGCAGCGTATTGGTCTTCATCAGCACATTGGCGTACACCTCGCCGTTGCGCACGCAACGCTCGCGCAGCGCGCGCAACTGCCGTACCGTCATCGCCGCCTCGACAGCCTCCTCGTTGCAGCCCGCCTCCTGCGCCTCCGGCGCGGCTACGGCCGCGTGGCTGGCGCAAATACCAAGCGCCATAAAAAATCCCAATGCCCCGCGCAACAGCGTGCGGCCAACGGGCAGGGCAGAGGTGTGCAATGCTGAAGTCTGGTTCACTGGAAGGCCTTTCTCGATGCAGGCGTCAAGTGTACCGAGATGGGCCGTGGTTAGGGCAGGCCGCCATCGCCCGCGTGTCGATGGCTTAGCTCCCCGGCTCCCTGTGCCGTACATCGCTATGGGTTAGCACAGCGCCCGGATTTTCCGCAGGCGCCGCAAAATCGTCCACAACGCTGAACACCACCGCACCGTCCATTCCGCCCAGGCCTGCCGCTGCAATTTCTTCGGGCGAAATGCCAGAGTCCGGTGTTGCGGTAACCGAAAGCATCTCGGGTGCCAGCGCCGCTGCCGCCACGTGACTCGGGCGCTGCGGCCCGCAAACGCAAATCGTTACAACCGACAGCAAAGCAAGGGACGAATGCGAGAGCATTTTCATGTCTGGTCCTGTCTGGGGTCGAGCCTGGAAAAACCGTCTTGGTCGTGCTTCCTGGTCAAAGCAGGGAGCGCGCCTGATCTATAAATGACAATAGCATTGCGCACGCATGCAGGCCATCACCCGATCGTACTAATCGTTATCTGCACAACTAGTTCGATGCGGTGACGGAAGTGGCAGAATCACGGGCTGGAAAGAGAATCGGCGAGCACGCCGTCAAACAACAAAAGGCGCCACGCGGTGGCCGAGGAGCAGGAGACGAGATGTCGAATGATTTGCGGTTGAACGATTACTTCGCGCGCATCGGTTTTCGCGCCGCCCCGGCGCCGGATCTGCCTACCTTGGCCGCCATCCACGCAGCCCACGTCAATACCATTCCCTTCGAAGGCCTGAACCCTTTCCTCGGGCGCCCGGTCAAGCTCGACCTCGCCTCGGTACAGGAAAAGCTGCTCGACAATAGGCGCGGCGGCTATTGCTTCGAGCAGAATGCCCTGCTGCAAGCGGTGCTTGGGAGCATCGGCTACATGGCGTCGCCGCTGGGCGCACGGGTGCGCTGGAACGCGCCGCCGGACAGTCCGCTCGGGCCGCGCACCCACATGCTGCTCAAGGTCGAGTTGCCGCAAGGCCCATATCTCGCCGACGTCGGCTTCGGCGCCTGCGTGCTGGATGCGCCGCTGCGTTTCGAAACCGGTATCGAGCAGCGCACCGCCATGGGCACCTACCGGCTCACCGAGGCCGACGGCCTCTACACGCTGAGCGCAAAGCAGTCCGCCGGCTGGCGCGTCATGTACGTCTTCGACCTGCAGCCGCAGATTCCAGCGGACTTCGAGCTGGGCAACTGGTATACCTCGACCAGCCCGCACGCGCCCTTCAGCAGCACGCTGATCATGGAGCGGGTCGCCGCCGAGAAACGCTACAAGCTGATCAACCGCCGCTTCGCCATCGAGGCACGTGACGGTGAAATCATTTCCGAAAGCACTATCGCGACGCCCAACGATCTGGGGCGGATCCTCGACCAGACCTTCGGCATCACGGCGCCAGTGGCCGTCGATGAGATATTCGGCCGGACCGGCGGCTGAAAATAAAAAGGGAGATTGCGGGGCGCGTGTACGCTGAATTGCTTTGCGGCGCGGGAGAGTTTGATTCAGTGGGAAGAGCCGCATGGCAATGATGATTGACCGGGCAGGTGGCCGGCAGGAAAACATCGTTCCCGAAACCCCTCAGGCTGTCATTCCCGGTATCGAAAGATGCCGGTGCACGCCTGCGCCGTTGTGGTGCGCAATCGGCGCCGCGCCGCCCCTGCGCCCGTGCGCCGACTGGGATACCAGAATGGCACATCACTTGCAGATGAGGTGCATTCCATCTAACCCAGGGATGCCAAAATGAAAACCACCGTCAAGCTCTTCCCGCCGCGCCTGCTGGCCGTGGCGGTTTCCGCCCTGCTGGGTGCCTCCGCCTACGCAATCGATTACCCGACCAAGCCCATTACCCTGGTTGCCACCTTCCCGGCCGGCGGTGCGAGCGACATCGTGGCGCGCACCGTCGCCGAGCCGCTGGGCCAGAAGCTGGGCCAGGCAGTGGTGGTGGACAACCGCGTCGGTGTCGGCGGCAGCCTGGGCAGCAATGTGGTCAAGACCTCCTCGCCGGAGGGCTACACCCTGTTGCTGACCAACTCCTCGCCGATGTCCATCGCCCCTTTCGTGATGGAAAAGCAGCCGTATGACCCGGGCAAGGGCTTCACCCATATTTTCTACATCGGTGCCACGCCGCTGATCGTCATCGCCAACCCGAAGGTCGGGCCATCCTCGATTGCCGACCTGGTGAAGCAGGCCAAGGCGAAGACGGAGGGCTACCCTTTCGGCAGCGGCGGGCCGGCGTCGATCGGCCACATCGTCGGTGAAATGTTCAAGTCCGAACTCAAGGTCAACATGATCCACGTCGCCTACAAGGGCGGCGCGCCGATGTCCACCGACTTGATCGGGGGGCAGATCCCGGTGGCCTTCGACGTCATGACCGCTTACGTGCCCCTGGTCAAGGGCGGCCAGTTGAAGGGTCTGGCGGTGACCAGCGCCAAGCGCAGCGACCAGTTGCCCGAGGTGCCGAGCATTGTGGAAGCCGGCTTCCCCGACCTGGTGGCGGAAAACTATTTCGGCATTTCCGGCCCGCCCGGCATGCCCAAGGACGTGGTGGAAAAGCTGCACAAGACGCTGAGCGAGATCGTGCAGTTGCCGGCGACGAAGAAAAAACTGGAAGAAACCGGCGTGACGCTGAAGGTGATGACCCAGGCCGAGTACGCCGCCTACGTGGAAAAGCAGGCGAAGGACTGGCTGCCGGCGGTGAAGGCTTCGGGCGCCAAGCTATAAGGGACTAGCGCGGGCCGCGCGGTTTGCTGCCCGGCCGGCGGCTTGAGACGACTTTACGACAACGCTGTTGCCGGCGCCGCTGGTGCGGCAGCGTTCCGCGAGGTGCCGTCCGCCCGTCGGCGCCGTGCGACCGTGCGCCTCGCGCCGGCCCGCTGCGCTCGCTGCGCGCGGCAAACTGTGCAACACTAAGGCCCGTGAAATACCGCCTGACCCGGCCGGAATGCCACGAATCGAATGGCCGATCCACACAAGATCACAAGGAGCCCGAAGATGAGCGAGATGGACAGCAACAACCCCTATGCATCGCCAACCGCCAACGTTGCCGAGCCTGAAGGCGCGGCGATGGGCGGCCTGATCGAAAACGGCCGCGCCGTCGATAGCGGGCGCGGCAGCGCGTGGATCGGCGCCGGCTGGGAAATCTTCATGAAGGCGCCCGGCATGTGGGTGGCCATCACGCTGATCTTTTTCATCGGCGTGCTGGTGGTCTCGGCCGTGCCGGTGCTGGGCGGCCTGGCCGTCAACCTGCTGATGCCGGTGTTCGCCGCCGGCCTGCTGCTGGGCTGCCGCAAGCTCGAGCAGGGCGAGCCGCTGGAAATCAACCAGCTGTTCGAAGGCTTCAAGGAAAACGTCGGCCAGCTGGTGCTGGTGGGCGTGCTCTACATGGTCGGCATCGTCGTCATCATCGGCGTGGTGTTCGTCATCGGCGGGGCCGGCATGTTCGGCATGGCCTTCGGCGGGCGTGCCGGCGGCGCCGCGGCGGTGGGCATGTTCCTGATCGCGCTGCTGATAGGCATGGCGCTGATGGTGCCGCTGGCGATGGCGGTGTGGTACGCGCCGGCGCTGGTGGTGTTCCACCAGCAGGACGCGATCCCGGCGATCAAGCAAAGTTTTTTCGGCTGCCTGAAGAACATCGTGCCCTTCCTTATCTGGAGCGTGATCGTTTTTGTGATGGCCATCGTCGCCACCATTCCCGCAGGCCTGGGCTGGCTGGTGCTGTGGCCGACGATGATCGGCAGCCTCTATGTGTCGTACAAGGAGATTTTCTGCGCATAAGCGCCTGCGGCAAGGGGCCGGCGGTGGGTAGCTTGCCGGCTCGCAATTTGCATTGTTCAGTGTTGATGCCGCGTAAGTGCGCGCGGCGAGGGTGATGGACCGGGGTGATGGTTTGCCGTAGTCGGTCAGGCGCCGTTGTCGGGCGCGAAGGGACGGGAGATGCGCTGGCGTACTTCTCTATGGGCCGGGTGCATGGCGGCGTTGCCGCTGCTGTGCGCCGCGGGCCCGGTGCTCGACCTGCCGCAATATCCCGAGATCGACCGCGTCGCGCTGGAGCGCTACGCCACCCGCACCCTGACGCGCCGCGAGGGCCAGGCGCGCGCCGCCGGCGAACTCGGCTGCGTGCGCTATTGCGCGATGATCGAACGCGCCTTCGCCCGCGTTGCGGCGGCGGCGCGGGCGCAGGGCGAGTTGCCCGGCGGGCCGGTGCAGTGGCAACTGGTGGTGACCACCACGCGCGGCGAGGCGGCGCTGAGCCTGCCCGGCGGCCACGTGCTGGTGTCGGAAGACATGATCAGCGAGCTGCGTTTGAGCGAAGCGGAGCTGGCCTTCATCATCGCCCATGAGAGCGGGCACCTGCTGCTGCAGCACGAGGCGCAGGCGCTGGATTTCCTGCAGGCGACGCTGCTGCCGCGCGGCTTGCGCCGCTCGGTGTGGGACCTGTACGCCGAGCTGGACTACAACGCTGGCGCGCTGCTGCGCCTGCAAAGCCTGATGCAGCAAAGCGAGCTGGATGCCGACTACGCCGGCCTCCTGCTCGGCGCGCAGGCCGGCTACCCGCCGGCGGCGATGGCGAGCGCGCTCTCGAAGATCGCCGCCAGCGAGCAACAGCGCGCCGGCATCGTGCAGACCCATCCGGCGATGGCGCAGCGCCTGGCGCATATCGGCCGGGCCATGCCGATGGCCGAGCGCCTGCATGAGGTGACGATGGCGCGGCACTAGGCGTACCAGGTTTGGCGTGGACATGCACTGCTGTCGGCGGCGCACCGACAGCGGCTGCGGATATGCGGGTCTAAAATTACTCAGGGTCTTTGACCAAAATTCGTTTGGAGCACCATGCATTACGAACTTTATTACTGGCCCGAAATCCAGGGCCGCGGTGAATTTGTGCGCCTCGCGCTGGAAGCCGCGGGCGCTCCCTACATCGACGTCGCGCGCGGCAGCAAGAAGGGCCAGGGCGTGGAGGCGATGATGAAGCTGACGGCCGGCGGTGCGCGCAGCGTCAAGGCCGACCAGACGCGCCTGCCCTTTGCGCCGCCCTTTCTCAAGGTCGATGAGGAACTGATCGCGCAGACTTCGCACATCCTCGACTATCTCGCTCCGCAATTGAAGCTGGTGCCGCGCGACGCCGCCGGCCGGCGCTTCACCCAGCAGTTGCAACTGACTATGGCCGACCTGGTGGTGGAGGCGCACGATACCCACCATCCGATCGCCAGCAGCCTTTACTACGAGGAGCAAAAGACGGCGGCGCGCAAGCGCTCGAAGATATTCATTGCCGAGCGCATCCCGAAATTTCTCGACTACTTCGAACATGTGCTCACGCGCAATCCGCACAGCCACTCGCATCTGGTCGGCACGAGCCTTACCTACGCCGACCTCTCGTTGTTCCAGGTGGTTGAGGGGCTGCGTTACGCCTTTCCCAAATCGATGAAGCGCGGCGAAAAGGCTTGGCCGCATCTGGTGGCCTTGCATGATCACGTTGCCGCGCTGCCGCGCATCGCCGCTTACCTCGCCTCGCCGCGGCGCATTGCCTTCAACGAAAACGGCATCTTTCGGCGCTACCCGGAACTGGAGCGCTAGAAGTTCTCCAGGTGCGCGGTCTGGCGTGGCAAAGTTAATGTTTCTCTATGCTTTTGTCATTAAATATGCAATCTAACCAGAAAATCGTTGCCTAAAACAATAGGCAGCGCTGGACTTGGGACCTGCCAAGACAACAGATTTAACAAATCCACCCTCTGCTGCGGGGGTGCAGCAAAAGGCCAAGCCGGCCGCCTGTCCGGACCGGCTTCACAGAGACAAAAGTGCCTGCGGGATTTCGATGTTGCGTTGCAGCTAAGCCATTGTTTCACTTGGCACCGCCGATTTTCTCTTGATATATGTCAAGACTTTTGTGGCTCCCAAGCCATACATTAATTTCCGCTCATGTTCTGTAACAATAGGCCGTTACCCTTTCGCCAGCGCGATTGTGGCAACAAAGGCCGAACCGAACTAAAAATAAAGCCGGAAGCGCAACGCTGGCGCTTGAACGTGGGCAGTACCCGGACCAGACAAACAGGTGTTTCATATGCAAGGCAAGTTGCAGCACATCGCCGCAAGGACGCGGCACCTTTTCCGCCGGATCGCGTGCATCGCGGCCTGCGGCAGCGCTGTGCTGCTCACCGCCTGCGTCTCCGGCACCTCGGCCGACCTCGCCTGCAAGAACGACAGCGCCGACAATGCGCTCAGCGGCGACATCAAGGGCAACGTGGTGGTGCCGCGCAATGCCACTTGCTACATGAAGGCGAACATCACCGGCGACGTCAACGCGCAGGACGGCGCCCGCATCTACGTGCTCGACGGCACCCATATCAGCGGCAGCTTCCGTGCGGTAGGCGCGGCGCTGGTACGCTTCAATCTTGACGGCGCCTCCGCCGCTGCCGCCGGCCGCCTCGGCCGCGCCGCGCCGGCGAAGATTTTCGTTGGCAGCAACCTGGTGGTAAAGGAATCGCGCCTGATTGGCGAGTCGGGTATCGCCGCCACCGAAATCGGCGGCAACCTGGTGATCCTGCGCAATGCGGACGGCGGCGCGTCCGCCGGCGGCGGCCACGCCAGCTTCAGCGTCTGCACCCCCGGCATGTGCCGCCCCGACGCAGCGGTGACGGTTCGCAAGTCGGTAAAGATCCGCCAGAACCAGATCGCTGTCGCCCTCAACTACACCAGCATCGGCGCCGACCTCAAGTGCGCCAGCAACGACCACGCACCGGTGCTGATGAAGGCGCAACCCGGCGCCGGCCGCGTCGCCGTCAAAGGCCGCAAGAGTGGCCAGTGCGAACACATGCGTGAAGTCGTGATGGCGCCCGCGCCGCCCGCGATCGCCGCGCCTGCCTCTGCCGCCGCCACGCCCAAGGCGTAAGCCAGCAAAGGCGCAGGCCGCTCCCTTTCTTACTGGCGAAAGTCAGTTCAATGCCCGCGCAAGCGGGCGTTTCTTTATGCAGCGGCCACAGTGCCGGTGGCCCACCCCGGCCGCTGCTAAAGTAGAGCCTGCAAAATCGGCCGCAACGACCAAGGCCCCGAGGAGACCGCAGTGATCATCGAAACCCAGCAGGACGTCACCACCGCCGTCCTGGCCGAAATGCAGCGCACCCCCGACGCGCGCAGCAAGCAGATTCTCGACGCGCTGGTGCGCCACCTGCACGGCTTCGTGCGCGAAGTGAAACTTACCGAGCGCGAGTTCCAGGAAGCGGTGCGGCAGATCGCCCGCCTCGGGCAGATGACCACCGCCAGCCACAACGAAGTGATGCTGATAATGGGCGCCTTGGGCGTCTCCAACCTGGTATGCCTGCTGAACAACGGCGCCGGCGGGACCCAGCCCACGCAGGCCAACAACCTCGGCCCCTTCTGGCGTGAAGGCTCGCCGCCGATGGCCAACGGCGACACCTTGCTGCGCTCGCCCACCGGCGGCGACCCGCTGTTCTTCAACGGCCAGGTGCGCGATGCCGCCGGCGCGCCGGTGGCCGGCGCCGAGGTCGACGTCTGGCATTCCTCCCCCGTTGGCCTATACGAAAACCAGGACACCGAGCAGGCCGAGATGAACCTGCGCGGCCGCCTCACCACTGACACGCAAGGCCGCTTTTCCTTTCGCAGCGTCAAGCCGGGCGCTTATCCGGTGCCGATCGAAGGGCCCACCGGCGACCTGCTGAAAGCGCAGCAGCGCCACAACTGGCGCCCCGCGCATCTGCACTTCCTGATCTTCAAGCCGGGCTACAAGACCATCGCCTCGCAGGTCTACAGCAACGACGACCAGTACCTCCAAACCGACTCCCAATTCGGCGTCACCAAGGCGCTGATCGGCAACTACGTGCGCCACGCAGGCGGAGGCGCGCCGGCGAGCGACGTGCAGGGTGCCTGGTACAGCCTGGAACACGGCTTCACCATCGAGCCCGGCGAAGCGAGGTTGCCGAAGGCGCCGATCAGCGGCAAGGTGCAAAAGGCTGCGTAGCCCGGAACTGCGGGCAGCATATCGTGCCGCATAAAACGAGGAGACTGCCCATGCAATTTTTCATCAGCGATCCCGCCACGTCCGCATTCAGCGCCGACGGCCTGCGCGACTATTTCGAATACCGCGACCTCGGCGTCAAGCAGGCGACCGACGGCCGCGCCGTCGCCCATATCATCCGTGCGCGCGGCGGGCATCGCGCCGGCGGCGAGTGGCACCAGCACGCGGTGCAGTTCCAGATCTACTACGTGCTCAAGGGCTGGATCACTTTCGAGTACGAAGGCCGGGGTGTTGTAACGGCGAAAGAGGGCAGTTGCGTGCATCAGCCGCCCGGCATCCGCCATCGCGAGATCGAGCATTCGGCCGACCTCGAATTGCTTGAGGTGGTGCTGCCGGGCGACTTCACGACGGTGATGGCCTGAAGCGCATTCGAGCCACCCGGCGCCGGGCGCAGCTCTACAACTCGCTGTCCAGCGGCAGCAGCGCGAGCAGGTGGATCTTCAACCGCTGCCATTCGCTTTTCGCCGGTTCGGTGTCGTAGTCCGCCGGCTGGCCGTCTTCCTCGGTGTGCCAGACGATGCGCGCGGCATCGGTGCCCGGCCGCTTTTGCTCGGTAACGTGATAAGCATTGAGCGGCTGCGCCAGCGCATCGATGAAGCGCAGGCCCTGGTCCGCCAGCTCGGGACTCTCGATCATCAGGCCGAGCTCGGTGTTGAGGTGCAGGGAGCGCTGGTCGTAATTCATCGAACTGACGAAAATGCGGTCGCGGTCGAAGACGAACAGCTTGGTGTGCAGGCTGTAGTTGCCATAGCTTGAAATCCATAGCGGTTGCGCAGTGCCGTGCGGGCTGCCAGGCTTGGCGCGCACTTCATAGAGATCCACGCCGTCGCGCAGCAACTGCTTGCGGTAGTGCAGGTAGCCCGCATGCGCCAAAGGCTCATTGTTGGCGGCCAGCGAATTGGTCAGCACGCGCACCTTCACGCCGCGTTCGCGCGCCTCGGCAATCTGGTGCATGCCCTCTTCGCCGGGCACGAAATAGGCGGAGATCATGTTGAGCTCGCTCCTGGTGGCGGCCACCGCATCGGCCAGCACCTGGCTCATCAGCCGGCCATAACGCCTGCCGGCATCCACTTCCTTTTTCTCCGGACTGTCGTACTCCACGCTGGCCTTTGCCCAGGAAAGCGCGGTGCGTCCCTCGACAATGCCGCGCCAGGGCTCGCCGCTGGCCGCGCGCTTGACGAAGTCGCTGCCGTCGGCGCGCTGTTCCTGCTTGTGCTCGCGCAGCGTGACGCGGAGTTGGTCCAGCGCTTGCGGATCGCTGCGTTTGCTGAATAGCGCCTCGGCGGGTATCGCCGGCACGCTGGCCCAGAATTCGTCAAAGCTCTTCGATAGCGCCTGCACCACCGGCCCGGCGGCGAAGGTTTCGAAATCTCCCTGCTGCGCTTCCGGGTCGCGCTGAAAATATTCATCACCGATATTGCGCCCGCCCACCAGGGCAGCGGTGTTGTCGATCACCAGTTGCTTGTTGTGCATGCGGTAATCCAGGCGCGGCGCGTTGAACAGCAGTTCCAGGCCGCGCAGCAGCTTCAAGTTGCCGCGATAGCGCAGGGGGTTGAACAGGCGCATCTCGATGTTCGGGTGCGCGTCCAGCGCCTCGATCTGCGCGTCCTGCCCTGTATTGTCGACGTCGTCCACCAGCAGGCGCACGCGCACGCCGCGGTCGGCGGCGCGCAGGATGGCTTCGAGCACCAGCTTGCCGGAATCGTCGGCCTTGAAGATGTAATACTGCATGTCCACCGTTTTTTGCGCCGCGTCCAGCATTTGCACGCGCATCAGGTAGCCTTCGAAGCCGGAGGGCACCAGGCGAAAGCCGGAGAGTTCATTGTGGGCATGCGCGGCCTGGCCGAAGCGGCGGCCAAGTTCGGTCTGCATCGCCGGCGTCGCCAGGGCGGTGCTTTTGGTCTTGGCGAAATCTGCGCCGGGCGGCAGGCCGGCACAACCACCGAGGCAGACGAGCAGCAGCAGTGTGAGCGCGACCCAGCGCAACGCGGCAGCGCGCGTGCCGCCATCATGCGCGGTCGCGCCGGTAACGGATCGAAGATCGGCGCTGCGCATTGTCGCGCCGGTATTACAACTCGCTGTCGAAATGCAGCAGCGACAGCATTTCCACGCTCATGCGCTGCCAGGAATTTTTCGCCGGCTCGCGGTCGTAGGCTACCGCCTGCTTGTCTTCCTCGGTGCGCCAGACGATGTGCGGAGGGCTGTCCTTGCCGTCTTTTTCCAGCACCACGTGATAGCTGTTGGCCGGCTGGGTCAGCGCGTCGAAAAACCGCGCGCCTTGGCTTGCCAACTCGGGGCTGTCGATCATCAGGCCCAGTTCGGTATTCAGGTGCAGCGAGCGCTGGTCGAAATTCATCGAGCCGACGAATATTTTCTTGCGGTCGAAAATGTACAGCTTGGTGTGCAGGCCGAAGTTGCCGTAGCTGCTCATGCGCACCGACTGCGCGGTGCCGCGCGCGCTTTCCGGATCGGCCCGCACTTCGTAGAGGTCGACGCCGTCGTCGAGCAGGCGCCTGCGGTAATGCATATAGCCTGACTGCGCGGTGCGTTCCGGGTTGGCGGCGAGGGAATTGGTCAGCAGGTGAATCTCCACGCCGCGCTCCTTCAGGTGGTCGAACATGCGCATGCCGTCTTCGCCGGGAATGAAGTAGGCGGAAATCATGCGCAGGTCTTCCTGCGTCTCGCGGGCGGCGCGGCCGATGGCGTGGCGCATCAGGCGCCCGCCTTTTTCACCAGCGTCCACCGCCTTCTTCTCCGGGCTGTCGTACTCCACCGTCGCATTGGCCCACACCAGCGGGATGCGCCCGCCCAGCGTACCGCGCAAGGGCTCGCCGCTGGAGATGCGGGTGTAGTAGTCGCTGCCGTCGGTGCGCTTTTCCTGGCGATGCTCACGCAACTCCTGGCGAAAATCCGCCAAGGCCTCGGGCCGGCTCTCGCCCTTGAACAAGGCTTGCGCGGGAACCGCCATCACGCTTGTCCAGAACTCGTCGAAGCTGTGCGAAAGCTGCGGCACGATCGGCCCGCCGGCGAAAGTTTCGAAATCGCCCTGCTGGCCGTCGGGGTCGACCTGAAAATATTCGTCGCCGATGTTGCGCCCGCCGACCAGTGCGATCGAGTTGTCGATCACCATCAGCTTATTGTGCATGCGGTGATCGACCCGGCGCGCCCACAGCAGCATCTCGGCGCCGCGAATGAACTTGGTCTGCCCGCGATAGCGCAGCGGGTTGAACAGGCGCACCTCGATGTTCGGATGCGCATCCAGCGCCTCCACCTGCGTGTCCTGCCCCAGATTGTCGAGATCGTCCACCAGCAGGCGCACGCGCACACCGCGGTCGGCGGCACGCAGCATCGCCTCCATCAACAGCTTGCCGGTCTCGTCCGCCTTGAAGATGTAGTACTGCATGTCGAGCGTCTTTTGCGCCGCGTCCATCATCTGCGCGCGCAGCAAGAAGCCGTCGACGCCGGCCGGCACCAGGCGGAAGGCCGACTGCCCGCCATGCGCGGCGGCGCCGTCGGCGAATTGCTTGCCCAGCGTGGTCTGTTCCGGATGCTCCAGCGCGATCGACGGTGTCTTCGGAAAATCGGACCCCGGCGGCAGCCCGGCGCAGCCGCTGCTGACCCCCAGCACCGCGAGCAAGGCGAACAGGTAAATCCAGCGCAGCGCATCGCGCGGGCGGAACAAGGACAGGGCAGGGGTTGCAGCGAGGGTCATGGGAAGGAGGAGACGTTGTGGTTCAGGAGTGTGGAGGCAAAAGCCGTTCGGATTTTTCTTGGTATGACATCACCGGAGCGCACGCTCAAGCGCGTCGCCGTGCATCGGATAGCCTGTCCTGAACTCCTCTCCCTGGAACGACCCTGCGTGCGCGGGCTGATTGCTCTTCATTGTCGCGGAGTGGGCCCGCTGGCGCCTTGGAAGCGCGTTCCGGTCGCCCACCCCGCTTTACGCCCGCTACATTGATACGTATGGTAGAAAAAACCGCGCCGCCCGAAAGGCGGCGCGCGGCGGATTCGCCTGTGGGAATCGTCTTACATGGGCCCCTGCGGCGTCTGACGGGTTATTAGCCGTCCCTGGCCCCGATCCTGGTCATAACGGCGCTGGGCGTCGCCCAGATGCTGGATCAGCACGTGCGACACGATATTGACGCCAATGCCGGCGAACAGGGCCGGCAAGAGATAAAGGGCGACTGAAATCTCGGAGGCGAAAATCTGATCGTCGAGCAGGGAATGGGAGGCTTTTGCCATGCGCCGCAGCACTTGTAACAGCACGATGACGATTCCGGAAATCGCCAACAACAGGAAACCGAAAAGCAGCACGGTCTGCCGCGAGATCGCCCTTTTCCACATCATGTAACCGTAGATACCCGACGGCAGGATAAAGGACGCCAGGATGAGCATAAAAAATTCGCTCTCGACGAAAACAGATTCGCTCACTGGATCCTCCTCGTTGCCGCGTGCCGGCCGCCATTTTATTCGAACGCAATCTTCTTCTCGCGGATCACCTTGCCCCACTTCAGCGTGTCGGCCGCGATCAGCCGGGCCAGGTCCTGCGGCGTGCCCGGCATGGTGTCGTAGCCCAGGCGCTTGATCTGTTCCTGCGCGTTGGGGTCGGCCAGCGCCTGCTGCAGGGCATGGTTGATGGTGGCGATGACGTTGGCCGGAATGCCGGCGGGGCCGGCGAAGCCGTACCAGACCGTGGCCTCATAGCCGGGGTAGCCCTGCTCGGCGATGGTCGGCACGTTGGGCACGATGCCGGCGCGTTTGGCGGAGGTGACGCCGATGGCTTTCATCTTGCCTGTCGGCAGGTGCGGCACGGCGGTGCCCATGGAGGAGAACAGCAGCGGAATCTGCCCGCCCATCAGTTCCACCGCGGCCTGGCCCCCACCCTTGTAGGGCACGTGGAGGATTTCGATGCCGGTCATCGATTGCAGCAGTTCGGCCGCGAGGTGGCCCGCGCCGCCGATGCCGGAGGTGCCGTAGCTGTAGAAGCCGGGCTTGGCCTTGCACAGGGCCACCAGTTCCCTCAGGTTGCTGGCCGGTACGCTCGGGTTGACCACCAGCAGGGTGCCGCCGCCGCAGCAGCAGCCGATCGGCGTGATGTCCTTCACCGGGTCGTAGGGCACTTTCTTGCCATTGGGCACGATGGTCAGCGGGCCGGAGTCGACGTAGTGCAGGGTGTAGCCGTCGTTCAGCGCTTTTGCCGTCAGGTCCACTGCAATGGTGGCGCCGGCGCCGGGCCGGTAGTCGACGATCATCGACTGGCCGAGCAACTGCTCCATCTTTGGCTGCACCGGGCGGAATGAGCCGTCCGCCGAGCCGCCCGAGGGGTAGCCGAGGATCATACGGATCGGTTTTTCGGGGTACTTGGCTTGCGCGAAGCTGCGGTCGAACGCGGCGGCGAGCGGTGCGGCGAGGGCAGCGCCCAGCAGGCGGCGCCGCGCATGGGCGGACTTTTGCATGTCTTGTCTCCGGAGTTATTTTGATGCTGCGCGGGCATCATAACGCCGCGGACCAGGGGCGCTGCTATTGCGCCGGATAAGCCTCCGGCGCTGACGGGCGCCGGGCCTGAGCCACACCCTTGCGGGCGTAGTTCAGGAGACTCGCCTGGAAAGCCGCTCTCTTGCGATCGCTTCGCTTGGAAGCCGCGCTCTTACGATCGCTTGGAGGAGTTGTAGACCATCTTCGTGTAATCCTCGGCAGCCTTGGGTGTGTCGGCCCAGGTCGCGTCGAGGTCGGCCAGCGGTTTAGCGGCGATGATCTCGGCCTCGGTCTTGCCCTGCTTGATCAGCACGTCGATGCGGTCGTGCGCGGTCTGCAGCATATTCAGGAAGTTGGCGACGTCAGATTTTTTCGCCAGGCCGCCGTGGCCGGGCACCACCTTGGTGTCGTCGTTGGCCAGCGCCATGTAGGCCTTGTTGGCGCGGATCATGCCGTGGATGTCGCCGCCGTTGGCATAGTCGATGGTCTGGTAGCGCTTGCGGTTGTTGAAGGTGTCGCCAGTGGCCAGCACATTGGCGTCGGCAAAGTAGATGTACGTGTCGCCGTCGGTATGCGCGTTGTTGACGTGGGTCAGCACCGCCTTGCGGCCACCGACTTCGATCACCCGGGTGCCGCCGACGTAGGTGTCGGTCGGCAGGGAGTCGGCCGGCTGCGGCGGCGTCTTGGCGCCGGAAATGCCGTTGGTGGTGCCGGCGGCCAGGCGCACGCGGATGTTGTCCTGCGCGACGATGATCGCGCCGTCCTTGTGGAAGGCGGCGTTGCCGCCGGTGTGGTCGCCGTGATAGTGGGTGTTGATCAGGTATTTGATCGGCAAGGGCGAGATCTTTTCGATCGCCGCCTTCAGCTTGTCATGCATCGGCGCGTACTGGCCGTCGATCATGATGATGCCGTCCGTGCCCACGGCGACGATGACGTTGCCGCCGGCACCCTCCAGCATGTAGGTCTTGTGGCCCAGATCGATGGTTTTGACCTCGATTTTCGAAAAATCGGCCGGCATTTGCGCCTGCGCGCCGCCGCCGAACAGCAGCAGCGTGGCCGCCAGTGCGGCAAGAGTGATCCTGAGCATGTCTGTTCTCCTCGTTATTGTCGGCGTGGGCGCCAATCGAAGCTACGCGGCGCGCGCCGGTTTGGTTGCAGCGTGCGGCTGCGCCGGGGAGAGCTTACAGCAGGGCGATGGCCACCGCCGCCACCAGCGCCACCGCGATGGCCAGCGCCAGCAGCATGCGTTCCGGACTGCGGCGCAGGCGCCGCGTGGTGCCGGAGAAGGTGGCTTCCTGCAGCCGGTGGCGGGTGCCGGTGACGCCGTCGGGCTGGCGCATGCGCATCAGCGTGGCGGAAGAATCGAAGCGGTTCGAGACCGTGTAACGCGCCATGCTGCCGGTACTGTCCGGCGGCTGACTGGGCGGACGCGGCGTCAGCGTGGTCTCCATCTCGCTGAAGGGCACGGTGGCGGCGAAGGAACGCTCGGCCGGGTCCATCCCGGCCAATGGGCCGGCTGCGGGTTGAGATGAGGGGGCGCGGCCGGCGATCTGCGTGGCCTGCGCCGGGTCGGTCGCCGCCCAGGATTCGCGCTCGCGTCGCAGCGGCGGATTGTCCGCCAGCGGATAGGTGTCGGCCTCGCGTTCGACCTGCATGGTCTGCTCTTCGTGCAGGTTGCGCAGCGGCCCGGCGGGCAGGCCGGCGCGGCAGGCGCGCAGGTCGGCGGCGAGTTCGCGCGCGTCCTGGTAGCGGGTCTCGGGCTTTTTGGTCAGCGCCTTGGCGAGGATCAGGTCGATCATCGGCGGCAGGCGCGGGTCGGCGCGGCTCGGCGGCGGCGGCTCGCTGTGGGTGGTAGCGTGCATCAGCGAAGGTAGGTCCGGGCCTGCGAAGGGCGGGTGGCCGGCGACCATTTCGTAGATCATCACGCCGAGCGAAAAAATGTCGGCGCGGTGGTCGATGGTGCGCCCGACGATCTGCTCCGGCGACATGTACTTGGGCGAGCCCAGCATCATGCCGGTGCGGGTCTTCACATCGGACGTGCGCAGGCGCGCGATGCCGAAGTCCATGATCTTCACCTGGTCGCCGCGCGTCACCATCACGTTGCCCGGCTTGATGTCACGGTGAACCACGCCGCGCCCGTGCGCATAGGCGATGCCGTCGGCCACCTGAGCGGCGATATCGAGCGCGCGCGACAGCGTCAGGCGGCCGCTGCTCATCAGGCTTTTCAGCTCGGCTCCCTCGACCAGCTCCATCGCCATGAAGGCGAGGTCGCCCTCGCGGCCGATGTCGTAGATGGTAACGATGTTCGGGTGGTTCAGGCTCCCCGCCGCCTTCGCCTCCTGGTAGAAGCGCGGCTCGTACTCGGCGCGCTCCTCGGCGTCGGCGGACATCAGGATCGTCTTGATCGCCACCTTGCGCGAGAGCATCGGGTCTTCGGCGCCGTAGACGACGCCCATGGCGCCGCGGCCCAACTCGCTGAGAAGGCGATAGCGGCCGATGTGGCGCGGCACGTCAGTCATAGACCCAGCCATGGCGTGAAAGTCGAAGTGCGGGTTTCATTTGAGCTTGTTCAATAGTCCGCGCCAGAAGCCCGGGCGTTCCTCGCGCTGTTCCGGCGCCTCGGCGGGCGTCGCGTTCCTTTGCGCCGGCAGGGTGTCGCGGCCGATGCGCCGCTGCGGCGGCGGTGGCGGCGGTGGCGGCGGCGCGGCGAAGCGGTGGGTCAGGGTGATTTTTTCGGAGGCATGCAGGTTCAACTCGGAAAACGGCGTGCGCTGGCCGCCGTAGCGCACTTCCACCTGATGCCGGCCCGGCGGCAGGTAAAGCTCGGTCAGGCCGGGCAACTGGCCTTGCAGCTTGCCGTCGACATACACCTCACCCGCCGGTTTGATGTCGAGAAGCACGCGCGCCGGCAGATCAAATTTCTCTGCTGCCGCAACCGGCGCTGGCGCCCGGTTTTTCAGCAGGCGCGCGGCCACACCGGCGGCGAGGATCGCCGCCACCGCCGCGCTGCCGCACAGCAGCGTGCGCCGGCGCCGGCGCTGCAACGCTTGCAGGTCGATGGCGAAGAGTTCATGGCTGCGCACCTGGGTGTCGGTGAAAAGGCCGGCCGGGGCCAGGCGCTCGGCTTCTTCCGGCGCCACCGCGGCCAGCGCGTCGCGAAACGGCCGCGCCGCCAGCCAGCGCTCCGGCGCGGCGAAGCCGGCGGTGACCGCCGCCGCCTGCAGGCCGTCGCCAAGCAGGGCGGTGCTGTCTTCCATTTGCGCCAGCTTCACCGGGCCGTGATTGACGCCGATGCAAAGCTCCAGCGGCGCTGCACGTGCGTGCAATCGCTCGGCGATCGCCAGGGCCAGGGTCGGATCGTCCGGCACCACGATGGCCGAGCCGCCGGCGGCGTCCAGCACCAGGCGCCCTTCCGGCGGCATCTCAGCCAGCACCGAGCCGATCAGCGCATGCAGTTGCTCGCCTGCCTCGACCTGGCCGCGCACCGGCTTGCTGTCGAAATCGCGCACGCGCACGAAGACGATCGAGGCCAAGCGGGGCAGATGCGCGAGGTCATTCATGAACGGTTTGCAGACATCCCTGAGGGTTGCTTCGTTATTGGTGGAGCAGCCGTGGCCGATGCACCGGCCGCCGATTTCCAAATATTGTAAAGGTTCGCGGCCGTCCGGCACAAAAACAAGCGGCGCGGACCGCATGGCTGCGGACCGCGCCGCTTTGGGCGCGTACCCAAAGGGTACTCTTATGACTTCGCCGAGCCGTTCTTCGCCTTCAGGTCGCGGATCAGGCCGTCCACTCCGCCCTGGGCGATCGCCGCGTTGAACTGGCCCTTGTAGAGTTCGACGATGCGGGCGTTGTACACGGAGAGATCGACCAGCTTCCAGCCGCTGCCTTCCTTTTCCAGGTAATAGTCGATCGGGATCGGGTCGCGGCCCGAGGCCAGCACCAGCGAGCGGACCACGGCGGTGTCGCCCGCCTCGCGGGTCGGCTTGTAATCGATCTTGGTGTCCGGCTTGTAGGTGGTGAAGGCGCCGGCGTAAGTGTTGGTCAGCAGCAGCTTGAATTCCTGGATCAGCGCCTGCTTCTGCTCAGGGCTAGCCTTGGACCAGTTCGGGCCGACGGCGCGCTGGGTCATCTTTTCAGGATCGACAAAAGGCACGATCTTGTTGTCCACCAGCGCGTTGATCTTGCTGCGGTCGCCTGACTGGATGCTGCGGTCGGCGTTAATCGCCGCGGTCACGCCCTCGACCGCCTGGCGTACGGTCGCCTCGGCGCCGGCCTGCGCCGCTGGCTGCGCGGGCGTGTTGATGCTGGCCGCGGGCGCCGCCCCGGCCGCGGCACCCATTTGCTGCGCCTGCGCTGCGCCGAACAGGGCGCACAGCACGGCCGCGCCCAGGATGGGAATGCGGAAATTGTTTCTCATTACAGCCTCGCTTTCGGTTGCTCCGGCGCGCCCGGGGCCGGGCGCTACCCTGACTGCGGCATGGTGCGCGCCGCCCGGCCTGCGGTCTGCCGGAGGGCTCCTACACCGGATGCCGGTGGGCGCCGACGGACACAACGGCCGCGCTTTCTTCTGCCTGTCACAATAACGGTCCGTGCCAGACCTTTGTTGACTGCCCTGCCGCGCACTTTGTGTCGATTTGTTGCGGCGCCTGCGTGCCGGATTGCGTAAAAGCGCAGGGCGCTCTGGTCGAACGCAAAAGCCGCGCAAACTGGCACCAAAAGGCCGCGCTTTTCGAGCCGCGAGACGCTCGGGGCTGCAGCTAAGCTCTCGGGGTCGGTATAGCGCGGGGGCCGGTCGGACCGGGCACTCCCGCGCCACCCTTCCATTCGGCACGATTTGCAAAAGCCAGGATTTAAGGCGTGGGTCGGCCCTTGCCATCCGCCGGTTTCAGAACCGGCTTAGCCTCGACAGGAGATTTGCATGTTCAAGATGAAATCCATAGGTACACGCGTTGCCGCCTGTACCGGCGTTCTGCTGCTGCTGCTGGCGGCGGTGGTGTTGATCGGCGTGGCGCAGATTCGTGCCGTCGGCGAGCGCGGCGAGCGCCTGCTGGCCGAACCCCTGGCGAAAGAGCGCGTGGTGACCGACTGGTACCGTCTGGTGCAGGCCGCCGCCATCCGCACCGCGGCCACCGCCATCAGCGAAGACCCGAAGATGGAAGAGAACTTCCGCGAACAGAACAAGGAAGGCGTCGCCGCTGGCAACCAGGACCAGAAGGCGATGGAGGCGATGGCTTCCACCGAGGAAGAAAAGGCGATGCTCAGAAGCATCAACGAGATGCGCCTGGCGAACCAGAAAGACCGCGATGAAATCGCGCGCCTGCGCAAGGAGGGCAAGAAGGACGAAGCAATGGCGGTTTACAACGACCGCGTCAAGGGCCGCACCAAGGCCTATGTCGGCGTGCTGGCCAAGTTTTCCGAACTCGAGAAAAATGCCATCGACACCCTGGCGCGCGCCAACGCCGAGGCGGTTGCCCGCACCGTATCGGAAATGATCATTCTCGGCGGCGCCGCCATCCTGCTGGGATGCATACTGGCTTTCTTCATGGCGCGCGGCATCGTGCGCCCGCTGCGCCGCGCCGTCGAAGTGGCCGACAAGGTAGCCGCCGGCGACCTGCGCAGCGAAATCGAAGTCAAGGGCGAAGACGAGACCGCGGCCCTGCTGGGCGCCATTGCGCGCATGCAGCAGGCGCTGCGCAGCCTGATCGGCAGCGCCCAGAGCGAGGCCGGCGCGGTATCGTCGGCCGCTTCCGAGCTGGCCACGGCTGCCGACGAACTCGCCGGCAGCAGCGCGCGCCAGAGCGAAGCGGTATCGGCCATCGCCGCCTCGATCGAGGAACTCACGGTATCGATCTCGCAGGTGTCCGACAATCTCGGCGCCGCCGCCGGCGTGGTCGAAAGCACCGCGCGCGTCTCGAGCGCCGGAGTCGAGCACGGTGACAATGTGTCGCGTGAAATCGGCGCCATCGACGCCGCCGTCGGCGACTTCGGGGCCCAGATGGCCGGGCTGCAAAAACAGGCGGCGGACATCGGCACCGTGGTCAAGCTGATCAAGGAAATCGCCGACCAGACCAATCTGCTGGCCCTGAACGCCGCCATCGAAGCCGCCCGCGCCGGCGAACAGGGCAAGGGCTTCGCGGTGGTGGCCGACGAAGTGCGCAAGCTGGCCGAGCGCACCTCGACTTCCACCCAGGACATCGAGCGCACCGTTGCCGCCATCCAGAAGGGCATGGTGGAGGCGGGCGGCCGGCTGGACTTCGTCAGGCAGCGTGTGCGGACCGGCGTCGCCTCGATCGGCGAACTGGTGCAGCCCCTGGCCGGCCTGCGCCAGAGCGCCGCCGAATCCTCCGCCGGCCTCCGCGAGCTGGCCGCCGCCGTTGCCGAGCAAAAGCAGGCCAGCGAGCAGATCGCGCGCAACACCGAGACCATCGCCAGTTCGGCGGAGGAGAACCACGCGGCGATTGCCCAAAGCCGCGACACCGCCGGGCAATTGCAGGGCAAGGCGCAGAGCCTGCTGGCTGCCACGGCGAAGTTCAGCCTCGCGTAACTATTCTCTTGACCTGCCGGCGATCGCAGCAAACCACCGGCAGAGCAAAAGCCGCCGCCCGCGAGGAAGGCGGCTTTTGTTTTTACCTTCAGCCCGGGCTTGCGTTCTTGCGCATCACCTGGTCGCGCTGCCAGTAGTTGCCGAATTCGCCCTTGAACGCATCCTTTTGCTTGCCGAACAGCGAAAGGTCGATAGTGGTGGTGACGGTGGAAATCGAGCCGCGGGCGTTTACGCTGCGCACGCCACGCAGCTTCAGTGGCTGGTCGCGCGCTTTTTCCATCGTGTGTTCGAGGATCAGCTCGCGGTCCTTCTTGATTGTCGCCTTTTGCAGGCCGCTCCAGGCAACCAGGCTGCCGTCGGGCAGTTGCAGGCCCTGGTAAGTGATCGTCAGGGTCTGCCCCTTGCCATGCGCATAGGGGCGGTCGGGGAAGAATTTGAGCACGATTTCGCGCTCCTGTTCGTTTGCCGGGCGGTAGCGGTAGGCCAGGTTGCGCTCGTGCGCCTGGCGAAACAAGGCTTCATACGAGGCCCACAGCCGCGCCTCCACCGCTTCGGCCAGCGGGATCGCCTGCGTCCAGGTGCGCGCCGGCGCGCGCGTCACCGCCACGCCGTATTCCTGCGTCGGCACGTGGTAGCCGCAAGCGGCCATGCGGTCGGCAAGCAGCGGGTGCGAGTCGAAGGGGTGGGGCATGCGCGAGGCGTCCATGTCGCCGATGAAGCGCGGCGATGCCGCATAGTCCGCCAGACCGGCACCGATGGTGCCGGCGATGCCGACGGCGCCCTCGTAGCGCTCGGCGCGGGCGAATAGCGCGCGCTCGGCGTGGCCGCGATAGATTCCATAGGCCGAGACCTTGATCAGCGCGTTTACCAGCGCCGCCGGCGAACGCAGCGCGCAAGCCTTGGCGTCGGCGATCAGTTCGCGCTCGCGGCTCTCGCGCTTGAAGGCGAACTCGAAGATTGTGCGGTACAGGCGCAGCAGCAGCAGCACCGGAAAGGCGAAGGGCGCGGCGCTCACCGCGTTGCAGTAATGGTCGTACTGTGTGATCTTCGGCCCCAGACGCGCGCTGGAGCGCGTGTCGCCGCCCTCGAAGTGCGCCAGCTCGTGCGCCAGCACGGCATCGGCCTCCTCCTCGTCGAGCAGGCGCAGCAGCGGCAGGCTGACGTAGAGCGAGCGTCCCTCGAACTGGCTCCCGGCAATCGCCAGCGGCGCTTCGGAGACGAAAAAGTTGGCGTCGATGCCCGCGAGTATCTGGCGCGGCGGCGCCGTGCCGATGGCGGCGGCGAGCGCGCGCACCCGTTCCCACAGCGCCGGCGCCTCGGCCTCCTCCAGCGCCTCGGCGCGCAACGGCTCGTCGCGCGGCACGCGCTTGAACAGGCCGGCCAGCACCATGAAGATCGTCGTCACCGCCGCCACGCCGGCGATGGCCAGCAGCTGCACCCAGTATTTGTGGAAGAAATGCGCCGTCAGCCAGAATGAGAGCCACACCCCCAGCACCCCCTGCGCCACCACCTCGACCACGCTCACCGCCTGCAGCGCGCGCCAGCCGATCACGAAGCTGGCATAGCGCGCCTCCTGGTTCGCGAAGGCCAGGGCACCCAGGCCCAGGGCCGCCAGCAGCGCGAGCACGCCGAAGACCAGGGTCATTAGCGACAAGCGGCGCGCCATGGAAAACTGCTCCAGTTCGCCCCAGAAGCCGCAGGCGCGCTCACGCAATCGCACGGCCTGCGCCTGCGACAGGCCCTGCGTGTCGGCGCTCTCGCATACGTGGGTCAGCGAAAAGGCGCCGATCTCCTCGCGTCCTTTCTGCCGCGCCTCCGTCGTCAGGCCCGGCGCGGCATCGATGCGCGCCTGCGCGTTCTGGACAAAGGCGGCGTCGTAACCCGCTAGCACCCAGGCGCTGAAAACCCACACCAACGCAGGCAGCGCCAGCAACAGCAGCGCGGCGCGAAGAAATAGTTTGAACAGTTGCAGCCTGGGAGAAGAAGGGGTGCTCATTTTGATTTTCTTTTTTATGCCATGCGGTAAGGGGCCGCGCCGGTCTCGGAGACATGCGGCGGCATTACTGTGCATCATGGCGCCGGGGGACGCAATAGCCCGAAAGGTGGAGCCGGGCATCTTGCATGCTTGCCCGATCCTGCCCTGACGGCGCCGTCTCTACGTGGCAAAATGCATGCATGTCAGATTCCATCCCCAAGCAATGGGCCTTTCCCGCCGCGCTGCAGCCGACGGCGGCGGAAGTCGATTTCGACCTGCCGCGCGCGCTCGATGCCGTGGTGATGGTCCGCTCCGAAATTCCCGACGACGCATTCACCGCGCAAACCCTCGGCACCGAGCGCGCCGGCTACGGCGTGGTGATCCGCGAGGACGGCCTGACGCTGACGATCGGCTACCTGATCACCGAAGCCGAGACCATCTGGCTTTCGACCAACCATAACGTGGTGGTGCCGGGCACCGTGCTGGGCTACGACCATGCCACCGGCTTCGGCCTGGTGCAGCCGCTGGGCCAGCTCGGCGTACGCGCACTCGCGCGCGGCAGCGCCGCCGATCTGGCGGCGGGCGACGACGTCTACGTCATCGGCCAGGGCGGCCTCGACCACGCGCTGAAGGCGCATGTCAGTTCGCGCCGCGAATTCGCCGGCTATTGGGAATACCTGCTCGACTCCGCCATCTTCACCGTCCCTGCCCATCCGCAATGGGGCGGCGCCGCGCTGCTCGACGGCGCCGGGCGCCTGGTCGGCATCGGCTCGCTGCTGATCCAGGAAGACTACGAAGGCAAGGAACGTCAGGTCAACATGTTCGTGCCGGTCGACCTGCTCGAACCCATTCTCGCCTCCATGCTGTCGATCGGCCGCAGCGACCAGCCGGTGCGGCCGTGGCTCGGCATGTACGCGCAGGAAGACGAGGGCAAGCTGGTGGTCGCCGGTCTCGCCGCCGGCGGCCCGGCCGAGCGCGCCGGCGTCAAGCTGGGCGACATGGTGCTGGGGGTTTCCGACCAGCGCGTCAACGGCCTGCCGGCCTTTTTGCGCCGTGTCTGGTCGCTCGGCGTCGCCGGCGTCGAAGTGCCGCTGCAACTGGCGCGCCAAGGCGACGTGCTTCGGGTGAGGGTGCGCTCGGCGAACCGGACGGATTTCTTCAGGAAGCCCAAACTGCATTAGTAGTTTGGGTCGTGGCGAGACAAACTGCGCTAGCAGCTTGGGTGGTGGCACGGCAAACTGTGCTGGAAGTTTAGGGCAGGCATACCGGCGTAAAATATTTTTACGCCGCTTGTCACAAAACTGTCGGCCCGTCCGTCTTCAATATATGGAACCCGATACCGCTACCCCTCCAATTCCCAGCCGCGCCGACGTCTTCAACACCCATCGCGCCCGCCTGTTCGGCATTGCCTACCGCATGCTCGGCTCGCGCGCCGAGGCCGAGGACGTCCTGCAGGACGCCTACCTGCGCTGGCACGACGGCGCCGCCGCCGAAATCCGCACACCCGAAGCCTGGCTGGTCACCGTTACCACCCGCCTGGCGATCGACCGCCTGCGCGCGCTGAAAACCGAGCGCGAAAACTACCCCGGCTTCTGGCTGCCGGAGCCGCTGGTGGAAGCGGCGGCTCCGGACACGCCCGAGAGCGTGCTGGAATTCACCAGCGACGTCTCCACCGCTTTTCTCATGGTGCTGGAGCGCCTCGGGCCGGAAGAGCGCGCGGCATTTTTGCTGCGCGAAGTATTCGAGATGGACTATGTCGAAGTCGCGCAGATGCTGGGCAAGAGCGAGGCCACCTGCCGCCAGCTGGTGCATCGCGCGAAAGAGCGGGTGCGGCAGAACCGCCCGCGCTTCGAGGTCAGCCGGGCGGCGCATGTGCGCCTGCTGGAGCGCTTTGTCGAGGCCTCCCGCGGCGGCGACATCAAGCAACTGGCGGCATTGTTCGCCGAAGACGCCACCTTCACCGGCGACGGCGGCGGCAAAGCGCAGTCGGTCACGCGCGTGCTGCAGGGCGCCCTACGCCTGGCGCGGTTTTTCCACGTCATTGCACGGCGCGTCGGACCGCTGTTCGAATACCGCCAGGCGGAGATCAACGGCGCCCCCGGCCTGTTGCGCTATGCGCAAGGCCGGCTCGACACGGCCTTCACCATCGTCACCGACGGACAAAAGATCCTCGACATGTACGCCGTGCGCAATCCGGACAAGCTCAAGCACATCGCTGCGCAAATCCAGAAATAACTGTCACAAGCAAGGGACGCGGCGCGTCTTACAGGCATAGGCAGGTGATCTCCACCTGCCATGACCCTGGAAAGACCCGATCATGTCCCACACGCCCCGCCTCAATTTCCCGCAAATCGCCCCCGCCCTCTACCAGGGCCTGGCCGGCGTCAACGACAAGCTCAAGGATTCGACCGTCGGCCAGCAGCTCATCGACATGGTCTATCTGCGCGTTTCGCTGATCAACGGCTGCGCCTTTTGCGTCGACATGCACTGGCGCGACCTGGTCAAGCTTGGCGCCGATCCGCGCGTACTCAACAGCATCAGCACCTGGCACGAGAACAATTTCTTCACCGCGCGCGAATGCGCCGCCCTGAAGTGGGCCGAGACCCTTACCCGCATGGGCGAAACCCATGTCCCGGACGCCGACTTCGAAGCCCTGAAGGAATTCTTCAGCGAAAAGGAAATCGTCGAGCTTACCTATGCCGTCGCCCTGATCAACGCCTGGAACCGCATCGCCGGCGGCTTTCGCGCTGCGCTGTCCAAATAAGCGGGCCATCCCGGAGAGTCGCCATGGATGCTCATGCAACGGCGCCGCGCTGGCGCATCTACCGCAACCCGGATTGCGCGCGCTGTGCCCGCTATGCGCGCATGCACCAGCGCCTGGACTGGCTGCACCGTCTCGAGGTTTCCACTGTCACCCCCGCCAGCGGCGCGCTGCGCATGGGCGAGGTGGTGGTGGAGGATTTGCGCAGTGGCGTGATTCATCATGGCGCCGCCGCCTTCGAACACATTTGTTGTGCGATTCCCTTGTATGCACCGCTGTGCCTGCTGCTGCATATCCCGGCATTCCGGCACAAGGTGGATCAGGAGTTCGGCGGCAACTGCGGCGGCGACGCCTGCACGCGCTGACGACGCGGTCGCGGCGGCATTGAACGGTTGCGGCCGAGGGGCAGACTCATATTCCAGAGCCGTATCATTCGACAGCCCGGGCGCCGCTTGCCAAGCGCCCCGGCTGCCTCCACACTAGCGCCTCCAGCCAACAAGAAAGGTTACGCCATGGGACTCGCCGAGCGTCGCAAGATCAAGGAATTGACCGACACCGTCCTGCCCGAGCGGGAAAAGGAGTTGCTGGAAATCACCGGCAGCCCGATTCGCTACGAGATCGACTGGGCCAGCCTGGAAAACGACGCCGAGGGGCTGAATTTTCTCGACAACCTGTCCTGCCATCGACTCAACATGGCGCTGCGCGTGATCTGCACCGACGTGCTGGGCAAGGAGGCCGTGGCCGAGGGCCTGAAGCTGGTCAAGCTGGCGAACGCCGCGACGCCGGCGCAGATGAAAATCGACTTTTCCAACGGCGTGCTGGAAATGCACTGCGCTTACGCCCAGCGCACCGACGGCATGTACTCGGACAACCAGATCCGCGAAGTACTGATGGCCAAGCTGTAGGCTCAGGCGCGAGGCGCGGGCTTGCCGTCGATCAACAGCCACGCGCTCAATGCCGAGAGCAGCGCCAGCGCGGCGCACAGTCCCATCACCCAGCGAAAGCCGGCGACAAAGGCGGTGCCGATGGCGTGGTGCAGTGATTGCGCGACGGCGGCGGGCGCATCCGCGGGAATGGCGATGCCCGCAAGCTTTTGCCGCTGCGCCAGTACCGATGCCAGCAGCTCCGGCGGCGCCTTGATCCGCGCCAGCGAGGCGTCCAGTTGCGCGTCGAAGGCCCAGGCCAGAACGATGCCGAAGGCCGCGATCGCCAGCAGCCCCGCCGCGCGCGACACCGCGTTGTTCACTCCCGAGGCCATGCCGGCGTGCTCGGCCCCCACCGCGTTCATCACCGTGGTGGTGAGCGGCGCGACGGTAATGCTCATGCCCAGGCCGAGCACGCAGATGGCGGGCAGGAAGCCGCTCCAGTAACTCGAGGCGACGCCGGGCCAGGTGAACAGCGCGAAGCCCGCCGCCGCAATCGTCGGGCCGATTACCAGGGGCAACTTGGCGCCGTAGCGGTCCACCAGGGTTCCGGCCCAGCGCGACAGGGTGAACATGATGGCGATGAAGGGCAACAGCGCGGCGCCTGCGGCGGTCGCGCCCATGCCCTGCACCTGGATCAGGTTCAGCGGCAGGAAGTAGAGGCTGCCGCCGAGCGCCGCGTAGAGCAGCAAGGTCAGCAGATTGGCACCGGCGAAGTTGCGTTCGGCGAAAAGATGCAGCGGCAGCATCGGCGCCTCACTTTTCGCCTCCACCCGCAAAAAGCCGGCGAATGCCGCGATGCCCAGCAGCAGCGCCGCCAGCACGCCGGCATCGGTCCAGCCTTGCGCGGGCGCCTGGATCAGCGCGTACACCACGCCCGCCAGGCCGAGGGTCGCCAGCGAGGCGCCGGCCCAGTCCACCGGGCTGGTGGTGTCCGCGCCGGTGCTCTCCGGCACCCGCCAGGCGCATAGCGCGAGCAACAGCAGCCCGAGCGGCAGGTTCACCAGAAATGCCCAGGTCCACGAGTAGCGCTCCACCAGGGCACCGCCGATCACCGGGCCGATGGCCGCGGTAATGCCGGAAAACGCCGACCAGGTGCCGATCGCCGCGCCGCGCTCCTCCTTCGGAAACGCCGCGCTGATCAGGGAAAGGCTGCCCGGCACCAGCAATGCCGCGCCCGCTCCTTGCAGGGCGCGGGCATAGATCAGGAGCGTCGCCTCGCCCACCAGCGCGCACAGCACCGAAGCTGCGGTGAACAGCGCCACGCCGATCATGAACACGCGGCGCCGCCCATAGCGGTCGCCGAGCGCGCCGCCCACCAGCAGCAGCGCGGCCAGCAGCAGCGCGTACGACTCCATCACCCACTGCATTTGCGCCGCGCTGGCGCCCATCGCGCGCTGCATCGCCGGCAGCGCAACGTTGACCACGGTGCCGTCGATGAAGGCGAGGCTGGAGCCGAGGATGGCCGCGATCAGGGTCCAGCGCCGAGCAGCCTTCGAGCACGGCGCATCCGCCGCCGCGCCATGCAGAATGGCGGCGCCGTCGGACGGCGGCAGGCCGATATGGCTCATGACCCTACCTTAGCAGGTCGCGGCGGCCGCGCGTCGCCTATTTCTACGGCGGCGGCGCCAGGCCTGCGCGCAGCGCGATGATCGCGCCTTCATCGACCTCGATCAGCCCGCGCCGCGGACGGTCGAAGTCGAGGATCAGCATGATCACCAGCGCGATCAATATCGACAAGGCGGCGAGGGAAAAATTGTTACGCTTCTGCCCCAGGCCGAAGCCGTAGCCGACCACCGCCAGCGAGAGGGCGGAAGAGAGCAGCAGCATCCAGATCACGGTTTCGGGCACGTGGTTTGCCATCGCCGCCTGGCGCTTGGAGGGCAGGTCGATGACCTCGTTCAACGCCTGGGTGAACAGATCGCTGGGGTAGGATTTGTCGTCGCGCGCGGCTAGCGCGACAGCCTGTGTCCACAGCAGGCTTTGGGTGACTCCGGTTTCGCGCGCCGCCACCGACAGGCGCAGCGGGTCGATGCCTGCATTGGCGTAGGCAATGCGCGCCTCCACGTAGCGCCGCAGCAGGGGCGTCACCGCGCTTTTTTGCGGCTCGGGCAACAACTGCGCGCGCAGTTGCAGCGTGCCGATGGCGTTGGCCTCTTCGCCCACCAACTGCTTGCGCACATCGAAGCGCTGCACCGCCATTGAAAAAGTGAAGGCCAGCAGCAAGGCCACCAGCCCGAGCACCGCGCCCTGGATGTTGCCGAACTGCGCGCGGGTGGCGTCTTCCGCCAACCCGCGGCGATGGGCGATGGTGTAGCCGATTTCGCCGCAGCCGAACAGGGCGGCGAGCAGTACGGCGGCGATCAGCAGGGCGCTGGATTGATAGAGCATGGCGGAGTCGTCGGGAGTGATTGCGCGCTATCTTGCCCGAACTTCGGCGCGCCGGGCGGATGGTATGGGGCGCGGCCGGCCTAGCCCGGGCTGCGGCGCTGCAGGGGCTCGCTGAAATCTTCCGTCTGCGGACCGGGGTCGGGCAAGTCCGGTGCGGTGTTCGGCTCGGGCGCCAGGGTGAAATAAAATACCGCGCCTTCGCCCAGGCGCGCCTCGGCCCAGACCCGGCCGCCATGCCGGCCGATCACCCGTTGCACGATCGCCAGGCCGACGCCGGTGCCTTCGTATTCGTGGTCGGCGTGCAGACGCTGGAATACGTTGAACAGTTTGCTGCTGTAGCGCATGTCGAAACCGGCGCCGTTGTCGCGGATGAAAAATACCGGCGGCGCCTCGTCTGGATTTTCGCGTATGCCGGCCGGCGCCAGCCGGCCGATCTCGACGCGCGCATGCGCCTTGTTGCGGGTGTACTTGATGGCATTGCCGATCAGGTTGGCCAGCGCATGGCGCAGCAGCGCGGGGTCGCACTTCACCTCGCCCAAGGCAGCGATGGAGAATTCGATGTCGCGCCCGGCGCAGTCGCCGCGCTGCTCGTCGATCGCCTGGCGCATCAGTTCGTCCAGCGACAGCAGCCGGGTAGTCAGCGCGGCGTTGCCCAGGCGCGAGAATTCCAGCAGACTGTCGATCAGGCCGCTCATCTTGCGGCTGCCTTCGCGCACCACCTGCAGCAGGCGCCGGCCTTCCTCGCCCAATCGCTCGCTGTAGTCCTCCTCCAGCATGCGGGCGTAGCCGTCGACCCGGCGCAAGGGGGCGCGCAGATCATGCGAAACGGAATACGAAAAAGCGTCCAGCGCCTGGTTGGCGGCGCGCAACGCGGTGGCCTTTTGCAGTTCCCGGCGCAGCGCCCGGCGCTCGTTCTCGTGCGCCAGCACCAGGTGGGCGTAGAGCCTGCCGTTGTTGATCAGCAGCACCATCATGACGAAGCTGCCGGCGAGCAGGCCGTAAACGCGCCCAGCGTAAAACCCCAGGTCGAATCGGCCGCCGTTGAGCACCGCCGACAGGGCGATGTCGGCCAGCCAGCCGCACATCACCGCCATCAGCCAGAGGTCGAGCACGGTGCGCGGCGTGCGCCGCCACAGCAGCAGCAGCGCCACCAGGGAAAAGCTCCAGGCGCCGCCGATGATGAACAACGCCGCCGGCGCGTAGCGCGGCCCCTGCATGATGGCCGGCAGCAGGTCATGGCCGGCGGTGACCAGCACGGTCAGCGCGGCGACACCGGCCACCACCACGGCCACGCCGATGCCGATGGCGCGCCGCGCCGCCGCGTGCCCCGCCGGGTCCCAGGCATGGTCCACGCTCACCTGGCCCGGGCGCTGCATCACGGCATAGGCCATCACCAGGAAGGGAAATCCGGCGTGCCACAACACGTAAAGCCAGGCGGTGGTCTGGGCGCCGCCGGAAAGCAGGCCGGAAGGGCTGAACAGGCCGGGAAAGGAGAGCGCGTGCGCCACCGTCATCAGCGTGGTGAACAGGTAGGCGCACGCCAGCACCAGTAGGGCGCGCGAACGCAAAAAGCCGTATTGGCCGAACAGCAGGATGGCGGTGATCAGGTCGGTGACCACCAGCGCCGACTCGTAGAGCGGGATGAAAGCCCATACCTCGCCCAGCGGCAATTTCGCGTACGGCGCGAAGCCGATGAAAAACACCAGGGACACCAGTGCGATCGCGATGGCCAGGCGGCGCTCCCCGCGCCCGGCCGGCAAGGTGGCGAGAAAGTCCTGTCGCGGCGCCGCGTGTAGTCCCGCTTGTGATCCCGCTTGTAATTCCATGTGTTCCGGAATTTCGCCCAAGTCGGAAGACTTGTCCGGCATTCAACCTCCGGCGGTTTTATGCGCTCGATCGGCTTGGGCGCGAAGCCCCGGCCGCTCCCCACTGATTATTACTTATTGAGACCTGCGAATGATTATGGCACTGGCATCGTGCTTGTGCACGGCGCTTGGGCGAGGCAAAATCAAAAAAATGTGCGTCTTTCAGCGTTTTTACGTAACGCTTCGCGTATGGATGCGATTGATTGGGGAACTCATCTGCAGGAGACGGCGATGAACATGTTCGCGCCTGACCCACGGATCGCCCGCGCCACCGTTGCACGGGGAATGTGTCGCGGTATGATTGCCGGCATGAAAATAAAATTCGTCCTCCGCTTCCTGCCCGTGCTGGCCGTGGTTTGCGCGCTGCATGTTCCTTTCGCCCATGCCCAGGGCGCGGGACTGGCGCCGGGGGAATACATCGGCGAAGGCGGTTCCGGCAACCTGGTCATCGGTCCCGCGGCCGGCGGCGCACAGAAATTCACCCTGCAGTCGTACGGCGCCAACGGCCACAGTTGCGATGTCGATGGCGCGATTCGCGGCAGGCAGGCGAAGGTCGAGACCGAGCCCGGCTCGAAAGCCTGCGTGATCGACTTCGTCCTCAAGGGCGCGGATCTCGACGTGTCCGACAAGGGCGACGCCTGCCGCTTTTTCTGCGGCGCGCGTGCCGCCATCGGCGGCATCTACCTGCTGCCGCCGCCCGGCTGCAGGAGCGCTGAAATGAAAAAGACCCGCGCTTCGTTCAAGCAGGCCTATGACAAGAAGGATTATGCGCAAGCGCGCAACACGCTGGCGCCCCTGCTCGGTGCCTGCAAGCGCGTTCTCAATGACTTCGAGGAAAGCCGCATCCGCAACGACCTCGCCGTCGCCCTCTATCACCAGGGCGACATGGCGGAGTGCCGCAAGGTGCTCGAGCCCTTACGCGAACTGGCGGGGATGGATGCCAAGGCGATCGACGAAGGCTACCCGCCGAGCGACGCCGACACCTATAAGCCGATCGCCCGCGCCGCGCGCACCAATCTCAAACTTTGCGGGGGCAGCCCGAAGTAGTGTTGCCGCAGCTACGGCTCACACAACGGAGCAGCTTGCTCAGCTGCCGTACTGCATCAGCACCGCCGGGTCCGGATCCCGGCCCAGGCCCGGGCCGGTCGGCACCTTGATGTAGCCGTCTTTCACCTCGATGGCGTCGCCCAGCGGGTTTGCGCCAAGGTCGGCCCAGGAATATTCGATCATCGTTTCTTCGGCAAAGGCGGCGGCGATGTGCACGCTGGCCAGCAGGCCTGGGCCGAAATAGGGACAGTGTGGAACCAGCTTGACGCCGTGCTTGGCCGCCAGCGCGGCGATTTCCAGCATTGCCGAGATGCCGCCGATCTTGGTCACCGAAGGCTGGGCGATGTCCACCGCATGGGCCTCGAACATCTGCTCGAAGTTTTTCGGGCTCATCGCATTCTCGCCGGCGGTGATCGGAATGCCGCAGGCGCGGCGCACTTCGGCCAGGGCATTGAAATCTTCCGGCGGCCAGATCGGCTCTTCGAACCAGGTAAGGTCGTAGCCGCGCACGCTGTCGGCGATCGCCAGCGCCTCGCTGACGTTCCACGGGCAGTTCACGTCCATCATCAGTTTCACCTCAGGACCGATGGCCTCGCGCGCCGCCTTTACCTGCGCTTCGGTGATCTCGTGCAGCTTGACCGCCTTGAAGCCGCGGTCCACCGCCATTTTTGCGTTCTTCGCCACCAGCGCGGGGTCGGTATAGCGCATCAGGCTGGCGTAGCAGGGCAGCTTGTCGTGGCGCGCGCCGCCAAGCAGGGCCGAGATCGGTTTGTCCGCCACTTTGCCGGCGATGTCCCACAGCGCGATGTCGAGGCCCGAGAGCGCATAGACCACCGGGCCGGTGCGGCCGACCAGGTGCAGCTTGCGGTTCAGGCCCTCCATCAGCTTGCCGATGTCGCGCTCGTCGCCGCCGATGGCGAGCGGCGCCACCAGCGCCTTCATCGCTGCGCGGGTGGCCGGCCAGACGCCGTAGCCGAAGGCTTCGCCCCAGCCGACTACGCCGGCCTCGGTTTCCACCCGCACCAGCAGGATGTCCATGTTGCGCGAAGTGCCGGCGAACAGCGGGCGCGGCCCATGGATTTCATACGGCAGGTCTAGGGCGATGGTGTCGATGGATTTGATGGTCATGGTGTTGCGGCGGTGCTTTCTATTCCGGGTTGAGGCGCGAGAGTTGCGGAATTGTAGGCCGCTCGCGGCGCGGCCGACAATGCGTCCAAGGGTGAAGGACGCTAGTACCAAAGAGCTACAGGAGTCACCAGGAGTTACGAGGAGTTACGAAAGGGCCCGCCCCGCGGTTGCAATCCTGCTGGCGACGCGATTTCATTCCACCTTGATGTCGGCATCCTTGACGATCTTGTTCCACTTCGGAATCTCGCTGCGGATCCAGGCGGCGAAATCCTCCGGGCTGCCGCCGGCGGGAACGAAGCCCTGGTCCGCCATCTTCTCGAGTATCTCCTTGTTCTTCAGCGCGCGGTTCATCGCCGCGTTGACCCGCTTGACGTAGTCGGCCGGCATTCCCGCCGGGCCGACGATGCCGTTGATCGTCACTGCATCGACCATCGGCCAGCCAGCCTCAATAAAAGTCGGTACGTCCGGCATGACGGCGCTGCGCTTCGGGCTGGTGATGCCCAGCGGGCGCATCCGCCCGGCCGCGCTCATCGGCTTGGCGCTGCTCTGGGTGGTGAACATCATGTCGGTCTGCCCGCTCACCAGTTCGGTCACCGCCTGGCCGGTACCCTTGTACGGGATGTGGGTCATGTTGAGGCCGGTGGCGGCGCGGAACTGCTCGGCCGCCAGGTGCACCCCGGTACCGATGCCGGCCGAGCCGAAGGAAATCTTGCCGTTGCGGCTTTTGGCATACGTCACGAACTCGGCCACGCTTTTCGCCGGCGAAGCCGTCGGTACCACCATCACCAAGGGCGAGGTAGCCACCAGCACTATCGGGGTGAAGTCCTTCAGTGTGTCGTAGGGCAGTGTCTTCATCAGGCTCGGATTGGTGATGAACGCTGCGTCCATCATCCCCAGGGTGTAGCCGTCCGCCGCCGCCTTGGCGACGAACTGCGTGCCGATGGTGCTGCCGCCGCCCGGCCGGTTGTCGATCACCACCGACTGGCCGAACTCCTCGCCCAGCGCCGGCCCCAGCAGGCGCGACAAGATGTCGGTGCTGCCGCCCGGCACATAAGGCACGATCAGGCGGAGCGGGTGGATGATTTTCGTCTGCGCCTGCGCTGCGCCGGGCAACATGGCCGCGGTGGCGGCCAAGGCCAAGCCGAGCCTCAGTAGTGCGGTCCGCGGCCGCGTCGTCAGCGCCTGATCTGCAAGGTTCTTCCAGGAAGTGAGCGCATGCATCAACGCGCGTGGAAAGGGATTCATTGAGGTCGTCTCCGCTGTTTTTCCGCGACACAAAGCCGCGCCGCGCATGATAACGAACTGGCCTGCCTTTCTACGCGTGCTCGCGCTTATGCGGCTCTTGCGTGCGGATTAACATGGTCCCGTCTCCCACTGCCGCGCCTTGCGCGTGCCGCCCCGGCCCATGTCCGCCAACAATCGTGAACACCAACTCGAGCGCGACCTGAAGCGCCGCGTCGCGTCGCTGGAAGCGCGCGTGATCTGGCTCGAAGACGTGCTGGCGCGCGTGCTCGGCCAGCCCACCGCCGACCAGGTCGACGAACGCCCCTGCCGGTGATTGCCCCGGATGGCGCTACTTCCCTCGACCGTTTCTTGCTGCGCACCCAGCCGCTCTCCGCGCTGACCCGGCCGCCGGCTCGCCGGCGTCCACGGCGAGCTTGAAATCCCCGCCGCCAACGGCCCCTCCGCGCAGGACACCATCTTTCTGCGGCAGGGGATGGCCGAAAACGCGCCGGCCGCCGTCATTCACGGCATGCTTCCCGCTTTCACCGCCGACGACCTCGCACCCGGCCGGGCGAGGCCCCGCAAGGGAACCAGCGTCAACCTCGGCTTCACCGCCGCCTTCCAAACCCCCGAAGGCAAGGTGGCCGAAGCCGCTGTCGCCGAACTGAGCAGTGTGCGCAATCGCGGTTCGACCGCACCGGTGATTGCCCTCAGCCCGGAAATGATCGACGCGCCGCGTCCGCCGCCGCGCCGGCTCGAGGTCTGCTGTGCGCTCGAGGTGCTCAGCCCGGGCATCCTGCAGCAGATTACCGCGATCTGGAACAACGCCGAATGCGCCGCGCGCCTGCAACGCCTGATCGGCGAAGACTACGGCGGATGCATGGCCCCGGACCCGCTGGTGCGACGAATTGCAGTTGCTCTGCGCCATCAGCGCAAGCCGCGCCGCCTGAAACGGCGGGCACCGCGCGCCCGGCGTCGCGGCCCCGGAAGTTTGCGCGACCTGGCACCGGCAGCGCCTCCCTCCCGCATACCGGATTGCGCCACCCCTGTGGATAGCGCCACCCCTGTGGATTGCGCCACCCCTGTGGATAGCGCCATCCCGGTGGATTGCGCCATCCCGGTGGACAGCGCCAATGCATAGGCGCGCTTTTGCGCGGCGCTCAGTTGCTTCATGGCGTATTCCGCTTTCGAGGCGCTGGAGCGATCGGGATAAGGCAGGGTCAGCAACACCTGCCGCGGCGGATGGGAACGGGTGTAGCGGGCCCCGCGTCCGCTGGCATGGGCCGCATAGCGCATCGCCACATCCACCGCAATGCCGGTATAGAGGCTGCCGTCCCGGCACTCTAGCACGTACAGAAACCAGGCCATCAGTAGTATTGATTATCGAACAATGAACCTGGATGCAGCGCCGAAACATTCTTTGACATTTATAGCCTTTCTTTTTGTAGGACAACTGCATTAGTCCGTCATAATACTCAACAGAAACAAAGCGCAGGACAGCTATATTTGTCCTGGTTTTTGCCAATAGGGTCAAGAAGATCTGCCGTTGCGGTTGGCCCGTAGCCAGGCAGGCCGGTTCCGAAGGAGATATATGCTTTTGCAACGTACCCGCGCGTCCGTCGCGTTTTTCAACGCGCTTTTCGCCACAATTGTTAGCGCTCTCACCACCGTCGCTACGCCTGTCGCGGCCCAGGAAGTACTGGTCGGCCAAGTCGGCTCGCAAACCAACATCGTCACCGGCGCCAACGGCCGCGGCATCAACATCGGCATCAACGCCTATTTCGCCTCGGTCAACGCCGCCGGCGGGGTCAACGGCAAGAAGCTCAAGCTGGTCTTCAAGGAAGACGACGGCAATGGCCCCAAGATGGTGGCCGCCTCCAGGGAACTGGCAGCCAACAAGGACCTGGTCGCCTTCGCCGGCTTCGTCAACACCAGCGGCCTGACCGAAATGGCGAAAAAGAACACTTTCGCCGAACTCGGCGTGCCGCTGGTCGCGCCCCTGCAAGGCGACAAGACCATCGTTAGCGCCGACGGCATCTTCCCGTTTCGCTCCGGCTACCCTGACGAGACCACCGCCCTGATCAAGGAGGCCGTCAGCACGCAGAAAAAGCGCGTCGTCGTGGCCTACTTCAGCGCCACCTTCGGCCCTTCGATGGAAAAGCTGGCCCAGGATGAAGCGAAAAAGGCCGGGCTGCCGGTCGTCGCCTCGATCAAGATCGACGCCGCCCCGGAGAAGTTCAAGGAAAACATGGCCGCCGCATCGGCCGAAGTGATCAAGGCCAACCCAGACGCCGTCATCATGCTGATGAGTTCGCGCTTCGCCGCCGAAATGGTGCGTGCGGTGAAAAACTCCCCGGCCGCCTCCGCGCAGATGTACGCCATGTCGGTGGTTTGGGCCGACGAGATCGTCAAGGCCGCCGGCGCCGAGAAGGCGCGCGGCACCGTGATCATCCAGGCCATTCCCTTCCCCTACTCGGTCACCCTGCCGGTGGTCGGCGAGTACCAGCGCGTGATGAAGCAATACGCGCCCAGCGAGCAGATCAACTTCCCCACCTTCGAAGGTTTCATCGCTGGCAAGATCACGGTGGAGGCGATCAAGCGTGCCGGCCCCAACCCCACTCGCGAAAAGGTGCTCAAGGCGCTGCTGGCGATGGGCGAGTACAACCTCGGCGGCGTCTACGTCAACTACGGCCCCGCCGCCCGCAAAGGCTGGGGCGGCACCGATCCTTCGGTGATCGGTCCCAACGGCAAACTGCTGCACTGACCCGCATGCGGAAAAAAAAGCGCGCTGCAAGCGCGCTTTTTTATTTCAGAACGTCTCCACCCAGGGCCGCAGTTCCACCTCCAGCGACCACGCACTCCTGTGCTGCCGCAGCACATCCATATAGGTTTGCGCTATCGCCTCCGGATCGAGCAGGCTGTCGGGTTTGTCGGCGGGCACTGGCCGGGGGCCAGAGCGCACTCCGCCATCGATGATGAAGTGCGCCACGTGTATGCCCTGGGGCCCGAGTTCGCGCGCCGCGCTTTGCGCCAGCCCGCGCAGCGCGAACTTGCCCATGGCGAACGGCGCCGACAGCGCGAAACCCTTGACGCTGGCTGAGGCACCGGTGAAGAAAATAGCGCCGCTGCCTTTGGGCAGCATGCGCCTGGCGGCCTGCTGCGCCACCAGAAAGCCGCCGTAGGCCGATACCATCAGCGCCTGCTGCACCGCCGCCGGGTCGAGCTCGGCCAGCGGCCCGCGCGAGCGCGCGCTGGCGTTGTACAGCACCACCTCGGGTGCGCCGATGCGCATTTCCACGTCGCCGAACATCTGCGCCACCGCCTGCGGGTCGCTGGCGTCCACCGCGAAAGTGTGGGCGCCGACCTCGCGGGCCAGGGGCGCCAGCTTGTCGGTATCGCGCGCGGCCAGGGCAAGGCGCAACCCGGCCGCGCCCAGCAGCCGCGCGAAGGCGGCGCTGATGCCGCTGCCGGCGCCGACGATCAGCGCGGATTTGTAGGGAAGGGGGGCGCTCATTCGGGTCTCCGTTGCATAAGTCAGGCATGCATGTTCGCACGTCCTGCACGTCGTCGCCCAATCGGATAACCTATCCCTTCTTGAACTTAATAAAACCGGCTGTCGGGTCACACCCAGACGCCGTGCCGGAGACCTTGATTCCCGTTCCACCGATGCTGTTGTTGCCCCGCGGCCGGGTACGCCAGCCACTCAAGGCCGGCCGGCGGCAATGAGCGGCACCTTTCGTTCGCTCGCCGGCCACAACTACCGGCTGTGGGCCGGCGGCGCCTTCGTCTCCAACGTCGGCACCTGGATGCAGCGCATCGCCCAGAGCTGGCTGGTGCTCACCCAGCTGACGCCGAACAACGCCACCGCCGTCGGTATTGTGATGGCCCTTCAGTTCGGCCCGCATTTGCTGATGCTGCCCTTCAGCGGTTTCGCCGCCGACCATCTCGACCGCCGCAAGCTGCTGCTCGCCACCCAGGCCTCGATGGGCGCGCTGGCCCTGGGCCTGGGCCTGCTGACCCTCGCCGGCCAGGTGCAGCTCTGGCAGGTATATGTGTTCGCCTTTTTGCTCGGCTGCGTCAGCGCCTTCGACTCGCCGGCGCGCCAGACCTTTGTCGGCGAACTGGTGGGCGACGCCGACCTCTCGAACGCGGTGGCGCTCAACTCCACCTCCTTCAACATCGCGCGGATGATCGGCCCGGCCGCCGCCGGTGTGCTGATCGCCGCCGTCGGTTCGGGCTGGGTATTCCTGATCAACGCCGCCTCGTTTCTCGCCGTGTTGTGCTCGCTCTGCCTGTTGCGCGTCGCCGACCTGCATCCGCGCCACCGCGCGGCGCGCGCCCGCGGCAGCCTGGCCGAGGGCTTTCGCTACGTATGGCAACGGCCCGACCTGAAGGCGATATTGCTGATGCTGTTCCTGGTCAGCACCTTCGGGCTGAACTTCCAGATTTTCATTTCCACCATGTCGGTCACCGCCTTTCACGCCGGCTCCAGCCAGTACGGGCTGCTGACGTCGATCATGGCGGTCGGCTCGGTGGCGGGCGCCCTGCTCTCGGCCAGGCGCGCCCGGCCGCGCCTGGCGATGCTGCTCACCGGCGCCGCCGTCTTCGGCCTGGGCTGCACCCTGGCCGCGCTGATGCCCAACTACTGGCTGTTCGGCCTGACCCTGGTGGTGCTCGGCATGTCGGCGCAAACCTTTTCCACCACCGCCAACAGCACCGTGCAACTGTCGACCGAGCCGGCCATGCGCGGGCGGGTGATGGCGATCTATCTCGCCATCGCATTGGGCGGCACCCCCATTGGCGCGCCCATCGTCGGCTGGGTGGCCGATACCTGGGGCCCGCGCTGGGCGCTGGGGGTGGGCGCCGCCGCCGGCTTTGCGGCGGCCCTGGTCGGCATCTTCTACCTCGCGAAATACCGCGGGCTGCGCGTGCGCCTTGTCGCCGGGCGCCTGCGGGTGAGCATCGACGGCGCTGACACGGCAGCCGGTTCCGGCTGAGGCCGGCGAAAGCCGCGCGCGGCGGTATCATGCATGCGCGAAACCGAAGGGTAAAACCCCGCGGTCCAAAAGTTGGAAACCCCAAGGTACCTCCATGCTCAAGCTTTACTATGGCCCCGGCGCCTGCTCCTTCGTGCCCCACGCCGCACTGGAAATCATCAGGGCCGCCACCGGCGAGGATTTCGAGGCCCGACTGGTGAAGCTGCACAAGGGCGAGCAATACCAGCCCGAGTTCAAGGCGATCAATCCCGACAGCCTGGTGCCGGTGCTGATGGTCGAGGGCCAGCCGCTGACCCAGATCATCGCCATCAGCCAGTACCTGGACGCGCGCTACCCGCAGCTCGAGCTACTGCCGAAGGAGGCGTGGGCGCGCGCCCGCACTCTGTCGACCATGGCGTGGATGAACAACACCGTGCATCCGGCCTTCACCCACATTTTCATGCCGCAGAAATTTGCCGAAGACGAAGCCGCGCGGGCCGAACTCAAGCGCTACAACGGCATCCTGTTCCGCCAGCACCTGGAGCGCATCGCCGGCGAGATCGCCAAGGCCGCGCCCTACTGGAACGGCGAGAAAATCGGCTTCCTCGACCTCTACTCGGTGGTGTTCCTGCGTTGGGGCGGCCTGGCCGGCATCGACCCCGACAGCTTCCCGGGCTACAAGGCTTTTGTCGAACGGGTGGCCGCGCTGCCGCCGGTCGCCGCCGCGCTGGAGCGCGAACGGCAGCCGCTGCATTACTTCAAGAAGGCTGCATAAACACCTGCGCTGCCAGCGCAGGCGGATCAAAAAAATCGCAGGCCGTGGGGGCAATGAAATGCAACTGATGCCGTTTGCCGCGCCGTTATTCCTGCTCTCCTTCGTCATACTCTGGCTGGCGGTGACGGGTCTGCTGTCGAAGGTCTCCGGCTGGAGCGTGCTGGCACGGCGCTTCGCTGCGCGCGGCGCGCCGGGAGGCGAACATTTCCGCTTTGTCTCCGGCGCCATCGGCGCCTCCGGCCTGCCGGTGGGTTACCGCAACTGCCTGGTGCTCGACGTCGCCGGCGAAGGTCTCGGCCTGTCGCTGCTGTTCCTGTTCCGCTTTCTCAGCCCGCCGCTGTTCATTCCCTGGCGCGAGATCGAGTCCATCGGCGAGCGCCGCCTCTGGCTGCAGCGCTCCACCGAGATCGTCATCAGCGGCTCGCCCACCCGCCTGCGCCTGCACGGCCGCGCCGGGCAAAGCGCGGCGCGCGCCTTCGCGGCCTACCGGGCGACTGCATAGGCCCTCGGTGCGCAACAATTACCCGCCTCTGTAGTCCCTGCAACGCCCCGCTGCAAGCGGCCATCAGAGCAAGGTATGACGCTTGCTCGAACTCCATTGCAGGGCGATTTTTGAACGCCCGTCACGCCAGGAGAACTTTCATGAAATCCATTCCTTCCCGCATTGCCTTGTCCACGCTGGCACTCTTGCTGGCGGCGCCCGTCTTCGCCGCTACCGATAGCGGCCCGGGCGCCGGCGCTACCGGCAGCAACGCCAACGCCGAGGATTTGCGGCGCAGCAGCAATGGCTACAAATACGACCACTCGATGAACGCGGGCGGCAGGGCAGGCGGCAGCACCGTATCCCGCGGCATGAATTCCGGCGCATCGGCCTCCAATGAAAGCAACGGCTACAAATACGACCATTCAATGAACGCCGGCGGCCGCGCGGGCGGCAGCACAGTGCCGCGCGACATGAAGGCCAATGGCGACATGGCCGGCAAGGCGGGTCAATAGCGGTCACGACACCAGCGATAACCACGCGTGCAGTCCTTGAGCACGGCAATGCTGTCGAGACGGGTAAACGCTACCGCGCGAGGAAATCTTACTCGCCCGTGTAGACCCAAAACCGGGGATTCATGCGGGACCGCCGGTTGCTTTGAGTAACGCACGTTGAAGACATCTTGCTCTTGCGCAGTGCAACTTAAAGGCTTATCCAGTGGCAACCCGCAAGACACCCGCTAAAGCAGGCAAAACCGTCGATGCGTACCCGGGCATCGTGCAGGTTGCTGCGACCAGTGCGGCCAAGGCGCTGCCGCAATTCATCAAGGCGATCGCGGCGCATCGCTACTTCGAACGGCAGATGGATCCTCCCGCTGTTTGATTGCGGGATAACTCACAGAGGAGACAGCAAATGCAAAGCCAGTCACAAGGCCGATCAAACTCCGCATTTCCCGATACGGATGTCGCGCTCGCTAGAAAGGCAGCGATCGATCCGGAGAACCAGCCGGCACCGCCGGCCTCAGCCGCGATCCCGGAAGACCCGCGCGAGCGCCAGTCACGCATCGCCGCGGAAGCCTACCGGATCGCCGAAGAGCGCGGCTTTCCGGCCAACTCGGCGGTCGACCATTGGTATGAAGCGCAACGCCGCCTCGGCTATTCCGGTCTCGACCTGGCCGCATCGGCCAACGGCAGCAGCAGCGAACGCATGTAGCGCGTGTGCTTCAATCACATATGGAGACTCCCATGAAATTCGAGCGCAGCATCATCGCCCTGCCTTTTCTCGCGCTCGCCCTGAGCGCGCCGGCGTTGGCACAGACCGGCGCGGGCAGCGGCGGCATGAACGCCAGCAGCACTAGCGGCAGCATGAACAGCAGCGGCAGCAGCGTATCGGGCAGCGCCGGCGTCGATGCGAGCGCCAAGGCCAAACCCTCCAAGCGTAGCCGCGATACCTCCGCCGGCGTTTCCGCTTCGGCCAATGCCCCAGGCACTCCTCCCGCGGCTGGCCCGGGCAGTGCGGGCGCGGCAGGGGGAGCCACGGGCACCATGGGCGCTGGCACCGGCAGCCTAGGCATGAGCGGCGGGCCGGGCGGCTCCAGCGGCCCGCGCTAAAAACAAAACGGGCGGCTATGCGCCGCCCGTCCGGGTTTCAGTCCTGCGATCCGCAAGTTGTCTTGCGGACCTGCGAGAGCCTTAGTTGAAAATCTGATTCAGCACCCAGTAAAGGCTGCCGGAGAGCAGCATCGCCACCGGCAGGGTGAGCACCCAGGCCATCGCGATGTTGCGCAGGGTGGAGAGCTGCAGGCCGGCCTTGCTCGCGGTCATCGCGCCGGCGACGCCGGAAGACAGCACGTGAGTGGTGGACACCGGCAGGCCGTACATGTCGGCCGCGCCGATGGTCAGCATTGCGACGAGTTCGGCGCTGGCGCCCTGCGCGTAGTTAAGGTGGGTCTTGCCGATCTTCTCGCCCACGGTCACCACGATGCGCTTCCAGCCGACCATGGTGCCCAAGCCCAGGGCGATGGCCACCGCCACCTTCACCCACAGGGGGATGAACTTGGTGGCGTTGTCGATTTCCTTCTTGAACGACTTCAGGTTGGCCTGGGTATCGGCGTCGAGCGTGACGGCCTTGTCGGCTTGCAGGAAGCGGATGGCTTCGGAAGTCAGGTACATGTCGTTACGCACGTTGGCGACCTGCTCGGCCGGCACGCGCGAGAGGGTGCCATGGTCCTTCACCTGGGCGGCGATGGAGCCGGTGATGAAGGCCAGCGAGGGCACCGTATCGGCGGCCACGCTCTTGGTGCGCACGTAGGTGGAAACGTTGGTGCGCGCCGCCTCGATGGTGGCCGGCTGCGGGACGGGGGAGGCCTTGGCGAGGCTTTGCTGGGTCACCTGGGCTAAGGCGATGAAGCGGGTCATCTCCTCGGCCGGCATGGCGCGGTTCAGCGCGTAGGCCATCGGCACGGTGCCCACCAGGATCAGCATGATCAGGCCCATGCCCTTTTGCCCGTCGTTGCTGCCGTGGGCGAACGAGACGCCGGTGCAGGTGAGGATCAGCAGGCCGCGGATCCACCACGGCGGCGGGGCGTTGCCCTTGGGCTCGGCGTAGAGCTCGGGCTTTTTCACCAGGGCGCGCATGAGCATGAACAGCAGGGCGGCGGCGCAAAAGCCGACGATCGGCGAGACCAGCAGGGCTTCGCCCACTTTGGTTACCTGGCCCCAGTCGACGCCGCTGGTGCCGTCGCGGCCGTGCATCAGCGCGTTGGCCACGCCCACGCCGATGATCGAGCCGATCATGGTGTGCGAAGAGGAAGCCGGCAGGCCCAGCCACCAGGTGCCGAGGTTCCACATGATGGCGGCGATCAGCAGAGCGAACACCATGGCGAAGCCGGCGCCCGAGCCCACTTGCAGGATCAATTCCACCGGCAGCAGCGAGATCACGCCGAAGGCGACCGCGCCGCTCGAGGTCAGCACGCCGAGAAAGTTGAAGGTGCCGCTCCAGATCACCGCGAAATTGGGCGGCAGGGAGTGGGTGTAGATCACCGTGGCCACTGCGTTGGCGGTGTCGTGGAAGCCGTTGACGAATTCGAACGCGAGTGCAATCACCAGCGCCAGGCCGAGCAGGACGAACGGCAGGTAGGTGGTGGCGTGGGCGGCGGCGCCGGTGTCGTTGACGTCGGTCACCAGGCTCATCACCGTATAGGCCAGGCCGCCGATCAGCAGCACGGCGAACACCAGCAGGGTAACGATGCTCGGTTTGCCCCCAAGGTGCGGTTTGGAAGAATGGGCTTGCGGGGAAGCCGCGGGCGACATGATGGCGGCGGGATTGGCGCTCATGGGGAGGTCCTGTGGGTGAACAATGCCTGCAAGCTAGGCCCCGGCCGTGACAACTACATGACATGCATGTGACCTTGATGGTGGCGGGCGCGGATATGACGAAGGACAGGTCCAACTGCGCGGCCCCCGTAGCGTCGTGCTGCATCCGGGCATCGGGCGCAAATGGTCCGATTGTCGTTATCGGATAAAAAAGCGTTTTCCCGCAATAACTTGCGTGCGGGGCAAGGGATCTTCCCGCGCCCTCGTCACACAGTTGTCACACGCCCCTCCCAAGCTCCTTGATTCCCTCCGCTGAACCTCATTCCCACCATGACCCAGAACCCGCCGGACCAGGACGAGCTCCTGCACCGCATCCACCTCGACCTGATAGACAGCTACGACGAAGAGATCGAGATGGAGATCGAGGACCATGAATACGACGCCAGCGGCAAGCCCGTGAGGGTGGCGATGGACGAACTGAAAAAGCAGGCGCGGCGCCGGTATTTCGAAGAGCTGTTCCGCCTGCAGGGCGAACTGGTCAAGCTGCAGGACTGGGTGCAGCACACCAAGCACAAGGTGGTGATCCTGTTCGAAGGCCGCGACGCCGCCGGCAAGGGCGGGGTGATCAAGCGCATCACCCAGCGCCTCAATCCGCGCGTCGCCCGCGTCGCCGCGCTGCCGGCGCCGAACGACCGCGAGCGCACCCAGTGGTACTTCCAGCGCTATATCAGCCACCTGCCGGCCGGCGGCGAAATCGTGCTGTTCGACCGATCCTGGTACAACCGCGCCGGGGTCGAGCGGGTGATGGGCTTTTGCAACGACGCCGAATACGAGGAGTTTTTCCGCTCGGTGCCCGAGTTCGAAAAGATGCTGCAGCGCTCCGGCATCCAGTTGATCAAATACTGGTTCTCGATTACCGACGAGGAGCAGCACTCGCGCTTCCTCGGGCGCATCCACGACCCGCTCAAGCAATGGAAGCTCTCGCCGATGGACCTGGAGTCGCGCCGCCGCTGGGAGGAATACACCAAAGCGAAGGAAATCATGCTGGAGCGCACCCACATTGCCGAGGCGCCGTGGTGGGTGGTGCAGGCGGTGGACAAGAAAAAGGCGCGCCTTAACTGCATTGCCCACCTGCTCACGCAAATGCCCTATCACGAGGTGCAGCACCCGGCGGTGGTGCTGCCGCAGCGCGAGCACCACGAGGACTACGCTCGCCGCCCGGTGCCGGCTGAAATGATCGTCCCGGAGAAGTACTAGCCACTCCTCCCTGGCGGGGCGTAAAGTAGGCCCCTGTGCCGGTTCGGTCCGGCACGTAAAGGGCTGGCGGTCGCTTTTTTTCCGAAGTGTGGGTGATCTTTGGGCGGAAATGCCCCAAGGAGCGCAAACCCGGCCGCCCGGCCTGCTACCCTAGCCGGTTGTCAATGTTCGGGGGTCGGCATGCGCGAAGCGCAGGTCTGGGTCGAGGCGGTTGCGGGCGCGGTCTGGCCGCTGTACTGGCCGATGCTCCTGCTGTTACTGACGGCTGCGCTGATCGAGCGCGCCGCGCCCGTTGAAAAGGGCCAGCCCGCCGCGCCCCTGCTGTTCAACCTGTCCTGGTACGCCTGCTACCTGCTGATCTTCGTGGCGCTGTCGTGGAGTCCCTGGGGCCGCGGCGTGAGCGCGGCGATGGACCTGCACTCGGCACCCTGGCTGACGCTATGGGACGCCTCCGGCTTCTGGGGCCTGGCGGGGCAGATCGCCCTGGTGCTGCTGGTATTCGATTTTCTCGCCTACTGGCTGCACCGCCTGCAGCACGCGGTGCCGGTCTTCTGGGCCGTACACCGCATGCACCATGACGAAAGCCACCTGCATGGGGCCACCGGCGTGCGCCAGCAATGGCTGCAACTGCCGTTGATACAGATCGCCACCCTGCTGCCGCTCGCCTGGTTATTCGGCCCGGTGGCCTTGCACCCGGCGGTGTTCTGGGTGCCGGTGACGGTTTCAGTGTTCCAGCACATGAACCTGCGTCTGCAACTCGGCCGCTTCACGCCGCTGCTGATGGGGCCCCAGTTGCATCGCCTGCACCACGCCACCGACGCGCGCGTCTACAACTCGAACTTTGCCACCCTGCTGCCGCTGTGGGACATCCTCTTCGGTACCTACCGTGCGCCGGCGCCGGGGCAGTTCGACGCCACCGGTATCGCTGGGGTGGCGGCTACCCGCAGCTTCTGGCGCGCGCTGATGCTGCCGGCCTTCGACTGGTGGGCCATGCTAAGGTTGGCGGCGGACCTGGGTCGTTCGCATCCGCCCGTAAAGACAAAGCGTACAAGTCGCTGACATTTGGGGTTTGGGCATGCGTGCCCGGACAAAAATAAAACCTGGAAGGAGAACCACAATGCACGATCCTCGAACTGTCGCACGACGCTGCAGCACCACCCTCTTGCGCCTGACCCTGGCCGCCGCCTTCGCCCTGGCGGGCATCGCGCCGGCCCTGGCCTCCACGCTGCCGCCGCCGCCCCCTCCGCCGCCGCCGCCGGCGAGTTGCGACAGCTCCGGCGGCTCCGGCGACAACGCCTGCCCCGCCACTTCCAGCGGCGGCTTCAACCAGGCTGTCACCTCCGCCGGCAGCTTCCAGGTCGGCAGCACACTGGGCGGGGCCATCGGCAGCTTCGGGGCGCAACTCGGCGGCGGCACCGCCACCGGCCCGGGCGGGGCGCGCTACGCGCTTTCCGGCGACACCGGCAAAAGCGCGGCCGGCGCCGGCGACAAATGGAACGCCTGGTTCGCGCTGTCGGAAAACCATATCGCCTACGACTTCCAGCCCCTGCAATCCAGCGGCCATCTCGATGTCGCCCTGGTCGGCCTGGACTACACCTTCGGCAACAACCTGATCGTCGGCGCCGCGCTCTCCGGCGAACGCACCCGCATCAACACCTCGTTCAACGGCGGCAGCTTCCGCGGCAACGGCAACACCTTCGCGCCTTACCTCGCCTGGGCCATCACCCCGCGCTGGATCCTCGATGCCGTCATCGGCTTCGGCAGCACCGACATCAGCACCACCGACAACAGCGTGGGCGGCGGCAACGGCAACACCCGCGACCGCCGCAGCCTCGCCAGCCTCGGCCTGTCGTACAACTACCTGATGGGCAAGTGGCAACTCACCGGCAAAGGCCAGGTGATGTCGGCGGAAGACCGCCTCGGCCAGTTCACCCTGTCCAACGGCACCAACGTCGCCGGCTCGAGCAACCGCATCACCCAGCTGCGCTTCGGCGGTCAGGCCGCCTACAAGCTGCAGCAGGGCGTCACGCCGTATTTCGGCGTGACCTATATCTACGATGCGCAGCGCCAGAACCAGGCGCCGCTGGCCGGGCAGAGTGCCGCCAACGACCGCGACGCCTTCCTGCTGCAACTCGGCGTCAACTTCCAGTCCAGCGGCCGGCTCTACGGCGGCATCTCGGTATCTTCCGAGCAGGGCCGCAGCCAGATCAAGAACGACCAGGTGCTGGCCAACATCGGCTTGCGCTTCTAGTCTTCACGCATGCATGTCGGCGGGCGCAGCGCGCGAGCGTTGCGCCGGCGTTGGTTTCGCCTTCAGGAAAACTTCCAGCAGATGAAGCCGGCCAGCGCCGCCGGCGGCACGAAGATCACCAGCATGATCGGAAACTCCTCGCCGACCGGGTAGCCGGCGCGGGCGACGCCGATCCACATGTTGACCAGCGCCCCCGCCAGCCATACCGGGATGAAGATGCCCGCCGCCAGCGCGATCGCGCGGTCGCCGCCGGCAAAGCGCGCGCCGAATACCGCCGCGCCCAGGAGTACCAGTCCGCCGAGAATGAACAGTGCGGTGCGCATGCCGATATCCTTTCGAAGTTTGTCCTGAAGCGTGCGCGGCGCACCGGTACGATGACCCGCATTGATACCCCGCTTTATCATGCCGCATTCGCGGCGCCGCGGCCAGCCTAGATCGGGATCGGCCCGCGCCGCTTCCAGTCGAACTGCGGCAGGTTGATGCGCATCTCGGCGTCGCCGTTCCATTCGGTGACGAGACCCTCGGCCTCCAGCGCCGCCCGCACCGCCTGGCCGATGCTCGCCTTCTCCGGCACCTCGCCGTAGATGTGGTCGAAGGCGATCAGCAGGCCGCCGCCGGAAATCGCGCGCTCGACGTCCTGGCCGTGATAAAAACAATAGCCGATGAATTTGTCCGAGCCGCTTTCCTCGAGGATGGCAGCCGCGTCCTCGTGGCCGTCGGACATCGCATAGCCGGCGTTGTGCAGGGCGAGAATGTTTTCATCCTCCAGCGCCTCGAAGGCCGCGTCGAGCCGCTCGCAATCGGTGACCGGCGGCCACAAGGTTTCCGCCACCGCCTTGCGCTCGAACTCCGGCAACACCTGCGCGCGCAGCCAATCCTCGGTGGCACCTTCTTCCAGCAGATCGTCGATGATCCGCTGCACTTCGGCCGGAGAATAAAACCCCGACCACACGTGGGTCTTGATGGCCTCGAAAATGTACTGATCAACCTCGTTCAAATCAGGCTCCGGCGCAGGCACGAGGCACGGCGGCCGAGGCGCCGAAATCGTTCCATATAAGAATTATGTCCAGAAAAGTGGGTTGTACCTTAACATGTTTCAGGACGGGATTTTTCCATATTCGCGCAGCGGTGGCGAGGTTTTTTGCAATGCCATTCGGGTAAATGCGCAGAAGAAGCGGGCACTGTTATTCCGTTGTCCTGAGCGCGCACCGCAAATCCAACGTGGGCACACACGCGCTTCTTACGGAAGGCAGGCATCCTGCGCGAGCAAGGCCTGGAGCCAATGACGGCGGCATCGCCGCCATCCAGCCTTGTTCCTACAAATCGCGCTCTTCCGGATGCGGCTCGAAATGCCGCAAGGCCCAGCGTTCCAGCGGGCCGCCGAGAATCAGGATCATCATGATCAGCGCAAAGGCGCAGGCGGTAATCGCCCAGGCGCCGGTGCCGCAGGCGCAGCCCAGGCAGGCGGCCAGCCAGATCGAGGCCGCGGTGGTCAGGCCGCTGACCCGCTTGCCCTCGCTGGAATGCAGGATCACCCCGGCGCCGAGAAAGCCGATGCCGGTGATCACGCCCTGGATCACCCGTGAAAGCGCGTCGTAATGGACCGGTTCACTGGCGCTGCCGGTGCCGCCGATCAACAGGGTCAGCACGGCCGCGCCCAACGCCACCAGAGCGTGGGTGCGCAGGCCGGCGGGCTTGTGCTTGAGCTCGCGGTTCAGGCCGATCAGCGCGCCCAGCAGCACCGCGGCGGCCAGGCGCGGCAGGATCAGGGCAATGGAATCGGGGAGCATCGGTAAATTATGCCGCGTCAAAAAAGCGGCGCGGCTATTCCAGTGTCATTGGGAGCGGCGGGCGTGCGCGGCAATGCCGTGCACGCCGCCGTGCCCTCAAGCAGCCTTGGCGTGGCGGAACATGACGTCGCGTGCCGCCTGGTCCATATCGGTCTTGAAGGCGTGCTGATCCTTCAGCGCATTGACCTTCACCGCTGCCGGGCGTGCGTTGATCTCGTCGAACAGTCGCTTCACGTTCGGAATGCGGCCCCACGCCTCTTCGCCCAGCACGTAGGCGGCGGCGCGCATCCAGCCCCACAGGTTCATGTCGACGATGCTGTAGGTTTCGCCCAGCATGTACTTGTGCTTGCCCAGCTGCTCGTTGATGATGCCCCAATGGCGCTCCGCCTCGAACTGGTAGCGGTTGATCGCGTACGTCAGCTTCTCGGCGGCGTGGTGCTTGAAGTGCACTGCCTGGCCGGAATAGGGGCCGACGCCGGAGGAAATGAACAGCATCCACGACAGGTATTCGCCGCGCTGCGCAGCGGTGGGCATGAACTTGCCCGACTTCTCGCCCAGGTACATCAGGATGGCGGTGGAGTCGAACACCCGGGTGCCCTCGTCGTCGATCGCCGGGGTCTTGCCGTTCGGGTTGATCGCCAGGAAAGCGGGTTGCAGCTGCTCGCCCTTGCGCGTATCCACCGGCACGAACTCGTAGGGAATCGCCGCTTCTTCGAGGTACAGCGCGACCTTGGCGGGATTGGGGGAGGGGTGATAGTAAAGCTTCAGCATTCTTGTTCTCCAATGAGGGGAGGGCGGGCGGCGCCGCGGCCTGAAGCGCGACGCCGGCGGATGCTGCCTCCTGCCAGACCAGCCTCGAGGCGCATCGCGTGCGGCGATTATAGGCGGCACAGATGACAGGCGCTGGACAAGCCCCCGGCGCTTGTAGGCCTCAAGGCGGACAGCCCCACGAATCCCGTGTGGCCGGGCACGTGCTGCTGCGGACCTACTCGCAATGCAGCGCCATCAGCGCTTCGTCTTCGCGGGCGCACTTCAGCGCATGCAGCGCCTCTTCCAGCAGCCCGGGGGCGCGCATGTCGAAGCGCGCGGTCTTGCCGTGCAGCTTGACTTCGCGCACCAGGTCCATCAATCCCACGATGATCTGGTTCAGATGTTCGGTAGTGTGGTCCATCGCCTGTCTCCTTCGCCGGCGGCACCTGCCGCATTGAATGAGTCCAGTGTAGGAGCGCCCCCGCCCCCTGTCTGCCGCCGGAAGCCGGATTCCGCGGTAGGAAGGCCGGCGAAACGCGGCCTAGGAAGTCTTCCGACTTTTCGCCGGCCGGCCCCGGCTTTGCGTGTCCTGGCGCGGGTCGCAGAGGATCGCCTGCGCCGCCTCCAGCGAGTGCAGCTCGTCCGCCGAGTAGCCCGCCTCCTGCAGCACCTCCCGCGTGTGCTGGCCGAAGCGCGGCGCCGGAAAGCGGATGGTCGCCGGCGTCGCGCCGAAACGCAACGGCGGCGCCGGCGTCGGGATGCTGCCCAACTCTTCGTCTTCCTGCTCGACGATGATGCCGCGCTCGCGGATGTAGGGGTGGTCCGCCAGGTCGGCGGCGTCGCACACCGGCCCCGCCGTCACGTCCATGCGGTCGAAGAATTCCAGGTTTTCGTCCATGTCGCGCGCCTTGACGAAGGCGCCGATGGCCTCGTCCAGCGCCTCGATGTTGGCGATGCGCGCGGCGTGGCTGGAAAAGCGCGGGTCGGCCGCCATGTCGGCCCGCCCCATCGCCTGGAACAGGCGCTGCACCGTGCCCTCCATGCCGGCGGAAAGCGCGATAAAGCCGCCGTCCTTCGTCTCGTAGACATTGCGCGGCGCGTGCGTCGGCGAGCGGCTGCCGCGGCGCTGCGGCGCGCGCCCGGTGATGCGGTGCTCCAGCGCAAAGGGCCCGAGCATCGAATGGATCGGGTCGAACAGCGAGAGGTCGATGGTCTGCCCGGCGCCGCCCTGGTCCAGGTGGCGCAGCGCATTCATGATGCCCACCGCCGCGAACATGCCGGCCATGCAGTCGGCCATGGCGAAGGGCGGCAGCACCGGCGGCCGGTCGCCGTAGCCGTTCATCGCCGCGAAGCCCGACATCGCCTCGATCAGCGAGCCGAAGCCCGGCTTGTGCGCATACGGCCCGGTCTGGCCCCAGCCGGAAACGCGCACCACGATCATCTTCGGGTTCAGCGCATGCAGCGCCTCCGGGCCGAAGCCCATTTTTTCCAGCGTGCCGGGGCGGAAGTTCTCGATCAGCACCTGCGACGATTGCACCAGCCGCCGCAGCGCTTGCTTGCCGCCCTCGTCACGAAGGTTCAGCGCCACGCTGCGCTTGTTGCGGCTGTACACCTTCCAGTAGGTCGAGACGCCCTCGCAACGCCAGTTGCGCAGGTCGTCGCCGTGCGGCGGCCCTTCGATCTTGATCACGTCGGCGCCCATGTCGGCCAGCACGTGCGAAGTGATGTTGCCCGCCACCAGGCGCGACAGGTCGAGTATGCGCACGTCGGCAAGCGGTGAAATCGGAGGTTCGGTCTGCATCTTGTCTGGTCGAGCTTTTTAGTGGCTGCTGTCCGGATTATCCACCGGCGCGCCGAAGGCGAACAGGCTGGGCGCACGCCGCTGCGCCCCCAGCCAGGCGCGCGTCGCCTTGCTGAAGGAAAGCCAGACGATCAGCGCCAGCAGAAGGAGATAACGCGCCGCCTCGGCGATGGCCGCGCCCATCATCTGCTCCGGGGCGATCTGCAGCTTTGGCGGATACCAGCCGATGGCGCTCAGCACATTGGTCACCGGGTAGATCAACAGCACGGCCCAGAAAAAAATCAGCAGGGCGCGGCTGCCTGCCGTCTGCTGCGTCGCTTGCCACAACAGGCGCGCGGCGTAAAAAGCGATGGCCCCGGCGATCAAAAATCCGATCAGCGCCGGCGTCAGGATGAACCACCGGCCGACGCCGACAGCCAGCGAAAACACCGCGCTGGCGCCGTAGATCAAGGCGATCAGCGCCAGCGCGATTTGCACGATCCAGGCGAGGACGGGTTTTTTCATCGGTTTCCCTGTTCCGTCATTTCGGCAGCGGCGCGTTCATCGAGATTGCCATGAATATCCATAACAACACTCCGAACGGCGCGAGCGCCGCGTAGACCTTGACCATGAACGGTGAAACCGGCGCCCGGCCGCTGACCGCCAGTTTCAATTCGACGATCTTCCGTGCTCCGTCCGCAAGGAAGACCCAAAATGCGAAAAGCAGGGCTTCCGCCAATGCCAACCCCAGCCATGCGAGTACAAAGGGATTGCCGTCTTGCGGGCGGAAGTAATACCAGACCATCGGCGTGCTCCCTGTTACTTGGCCGCAGCCCATCACCGCCCATAGCAAGGACATGCCGATGACGTAGCGCCGCATATACCTTGTCGCCGCCTGCGCTTTGCCAGGTGCGCCGCGATGTGCTTCGACCATGCGCTTGCGCATCGAGCGGTATTGAAACAGCGTGCCGGCCAGCGCCAGCAGCCAGAAATAATGGTCGATGAGGTCAAACATCCGATTGATTATTGGTGTTCGATTTGCGCGGGCGCTTCACCCGCGCGAGCTTCATTTGCCTTCGGTATACGCCGCCTTCACCGCGCCGCCCAAGCGCCCGCGGTCCGGGTATTTCGCGCCCATCGCCGCGCCCACCACCTCGATCGCCTGCTCTACCGTCTTGCCGGCGCGCTTCTCGGCCAGGGTGCGCTCGCGCACTTCCTTGAGATACGCGCGATAGCCCTCGATCAGTTCCACCCCGCCGCTCGGCCCATGGCTGGGCACCACCAGCGTGGGATGCAGCGCCTCGAGCCGGTCCAGGCTTTCCAGCCAGTGCGAAAGGCTGGAGTAGGGGCTGGCGAAAGCCGGCTGCGCGCGCATCGCGATGTCGCCGGCGAACAGCACCTTGTCCGTCTCCACCCAGATGGCGACATCGCCGCGCGTGTGGTTCGGCCCCATCGCGTACATCAGCACGCGGACCCCGCCCAGGTCCAGCAGCAGGTCCTGGCCGAAGCTGATGTTGGCGTGGCGGTAGTCCGCGCCCTTGAGCAGCTCGGCGTTGATCGCCGAGCGCGAAGCGAAGATGTTGGCCAGCTGCAGGCCGAATTCGGAAATGTCCTTGCGCTGATCGGCCGAGCGGATCATTAACGTGGAAGCGGGAAAGGCCTGCGCGCCGAGGTCGTGCTCGGGGTGAAAATGCGTCGTCACCAGATAAAGCTGGCGGGTGCCTGCGAGCTTTTGCGCCGCCGCCAGCACCATCGCGCCGTTGCGCGGGCCCAGGCCCGTGTCGACCACCAATACAGCTTTGGTGCCGACGATGATGCCGACATTCGGCACCAGCGGCACGCTGTTGTCCGGAATGATCGACACGTGCGCCGACACCTGGCGCAAGCCTTCGGGGCGCACCAGCGGGTCGGCAGGCGCTTGCGCCTGCGCCGCGCCGGCAATTGCGAGCAGCACGGCAAGGAAGGGGGAGTACAGCTTGATCATGGGCAACCTTGGGTGGCCGCCGGGCGCTAGGGTCGCCCGGCGTGGCTGCAAGCATAGTCCAAACAGAAAAATGCGCGCGGCGCCGGGCGTTTGCGGCTTTCCGGGCAATAATGGCGCCCTTCCGCCACCGATTGCGCACGCCCATGAAGAAGCCCGTTTCCCGCGCCAAAGCCGCGAGCAAGCCCAGCCCGAAGAAGCCGCGAGCGGCGACCAGCCTAAAGAAGCCGCGAGCGGCGAGCAAGGCGAAGCCTGCTTCCAGGACTACCGTCAAGCCTGCCACCAAGCCCATTGCCGCCAAAAAAGCCAAAGGCCTGTGGCCCAGCCTCTCTATCGGCCTGGCCGCGGCCGGCGACGCTGCCGCTGTCGGTGCTTCCCTGCTCGCCTGCCTCGCCCCCAAAGGCGACGCCTCCGGACTCTACGCCCACCTCGCCAAGTCCCTGGGCGCCCAGTTCGCCGGCGCCACCGCGCCGGCACGCCGCCGTGCCGCCAAGCCGCTCGGTGGCGAAAGCATCGATGCGGCGCGCGAAATCCTGGAGCGTCTGAAAGCCTATCTCGAAGCGGCGAACCTGATCCGCGCGCGCGGCGCGGAAATCGACGCCATCTTTGTTTTGCTCGACAAGACGAAGCAAAGGAAATTTCAGTCCGCGCTGGACAGGCTGATGCTTGCCGTTACGCAGGAGCGCAACATCGCCGACCTGCCGGCGCTGGTGAGCGCCGCGATCGACGGCGTGATCGGCGAAACCGAAGTGCCGAAAAAGCGCAAGCCGCGCAAGGGCTGATCACAGATATGCCTGCTTGAAGCGGCGCTTGCGGCTCACCGAAGTGCCCGCCACCATGAAGGCGCCCTCGCCGCGATAGTGCAGCGTCTTCGGATGCTTCGGCACAGTGGCCACGTGCGCCTTCACCACTTCCCAGATGAACAGGTTATAGCGCGGCACCATGCGCGCGTCGTGCAGTCGGCACTCGAAATTGGCATAGCACTCGCGGATCAACGGCGCGCCTACCCGGGCGGCTGCCACCGGCGTGAGGTTGAAGGCGCTGAATTTGTCCACCTCGCCGCCGCTGCAATTGCCCACCCCGGCCACCGCATCGACCATGTCCGCCGTCGGCAGGTTGATCACGCATTCGCCGCTGCCCTTGACCAGCGCGAAGCTGTGGTTCGCCGAAGAAATGCAGCAGGCGACCAGCGCCGGGGTGAATTCGAGCATCATGTGCCAGCCCATGGTCATGATGTCGCGCTCGCCGCGCCAGGCGGAACTCACCAGCACCACCGGCCCGGGTTCGAGCAGGCGCCGGATTTCGCTCAACGGGTAATCCTTTTTGACGTAGGGGCGCATGGCGGCTCCGGGCTGCAATGCCCGTTGGACCCGCATCATGGCGATGGCGTTCCGGTGGCGGATGTGGGATTGCGCCGACATGCAAATCGGCCTGCGCCGATAGTCCCGGCCGTCTCCGGGGCCTACGCTCGGCATTCAATTTCCTGGCGAGCGGCCTTCCCGGGCGCGAGTCCCCGGGACCGACATCGAAGAGGAGTACCGCCATGCAAAAGCCCCTGATCGCCCTGGCCCTTGCCGCCGCCACCATCATCTATGCCGCGCCCGCACTGGCAATGACCGACGGCGAATACCGCGCCCAGCGCGAGCGCGTAAAGGAAGACTTCAGCCACCGTTTCGTCAACTGCGTCGACTTTTCCGGCAGTGAAAAGCGCAAGTGCCAGTCGGACATCCGCAAGGAGCGCAATTCCGCGCTGAAAGACCTCAAGGCCGAGTACGACACGACCCGTGAAGGGCAGCAGCGCGCGGTCACCGCGCACCCCTGAGGTGCTGTTCGCGCTTTCGTCTTTCGCGCCGCGTCCCACAGAGCGCGATGGCGTACAACGCCGCGCCCGGCAGGCGCGGCTCCGTCTTGTCTAACCCTATTTCATCTTGTGCGGCGGGCCGAAGCGCGGCCCCTGCGGGTAACTAGACACGGTCTCGACCGGTCCCATGCCGGTGATCTGCACGATCACCTCCTCGTCCTTGGCGCCGTCAAAGTGGATCGCGCCCTTGGGGTGGATCATGTAGCTGCCCGGCCCCATGCCCTTGGTGCTGGCCGGGTCCCAGTTGTCGTCGGTGCCGGTGTGCCAGGTGCCCTTGATCACCACCACGAAGCGGTCCTGCGAGTGATAGTGCGGCGTGCTCATGATGCCGGGCGGAAAGGTGTTGCGCACCACGTACATGCCCGGCTTGGACGGGTCGCCATAGAGCACCACGTTTTTCACGCCCAGGCCCGCGTCCTTCCACTGGATCTGGTCGGGCGCGGCGCGGATGAAACCCTGGGCGTCGGGCGGCGTCTGCGCCAGCGCGGACGCGGACGCACAGGCGAGGGCGGACAGCAGCAAGGCAGCGGCTGGGAAGGTGCGCATGGAAGTCTCCGGTGGTTGTTATGGCAGCCTGTCGATGGGCAGGCTTGCGCAAATTATAGGCGCTAGGCTCTCGGATGTTAGGGCGTGCGGCCGCTCCCGCGACAGACCGAAAATCAACCACACTTGGCAATTGGATTCGTGTATGTTTGGAACCATGGGCGCTGCTGCTGCACCCATTGTCGATCCATGTTCGGCCCGCTGAAACTCCGTGCCAGCCTGCTCGCGTTTGCGGGTTCGCGCCTGTCCGTGCCGCTGGTGCAAGCAGTATTGCCGGGGAGCATGCGCGAGCGCCTACTTACCACGCAAGTAGTGAAAAAACACCACTTGGTCTCAAGTTCCAAGTGCATTAAAGGAACTGAGAATAAGAAGCCCAAACCTCGTTAGGGGTCATCCAATCAAGGACCTTGCGAGGCCGGTTGTTCATTTCTTCGGCGATGTGGTTGAGCTGACGTTGCGAGTAGCCGGACAGGTCGGTGCCCTTGGGCAGATATTGACGCAGCAAGCCATTGGTATTCTCGTTCGAACCACGCTGCCAAGGGCTATGCGGATCGGCGAAGTAAACCTTCAAAGACAAGGACTTGGCCAGTTTCTTGTGCTGCGCCATCTCATGGCCCTGGTCATAGGTGAGCGACTTGCGCAACGGCGCCGGGATGCGGGAGAGCTTGCGGGTGAAGCTCTTACGGGCGCGGGTAGCGTCATAGCCATCCATCTTGATCAGAATCAGCAGTCGCGAGGAGCGCTCCACGCAGGTCCCCACCGACGAACCGTTGGCCCGGCCACGAATCAGGTCGCCCTCCCAATGACCAGGTACCAGACGATCGGTCACCTCGGCCGGCCGCTCGGCGATCGGCGTCATGCCGATCAGCCTGCCGCGCTGCTTGGCGTCGTGTTTGCGCGGGCGTCCCAAGCGGCGCACCTTGTCGTGCCGCAGGGCGGCCAGGAAGGACTTCTTCAGTTCTCCGCGCGGAATCAGGTAAATCCCGGCGTAGATCGTTTCATGGGAGATGCGCATGGTCATTTCCGCAGGATAGTCCTGACGCATGCGCGCGGCAATCTGCTGCGGCGACCACTGGTGGTTCAGCCCTTCAACGACGTAGCGGCAGATGCGTTCGTCGTGCAGGCGGCACGCTCGTCGCGGCACGGCGGCGCATTGCACCGCTTGCCGCTGCGCCAGCACCGCCAGGTAGCCTCTGCGGCCTCCATGCCTGTCCACTTCCCGGCTGATCGTCGATGGTGAGCGCTCCAGTTGCCGGGCCACTTCGTTCAACGTCAGCCCTCCCTTCAGACCAATGCTGATCCTTTCTCTCTCCAACGCACTCAAATGACTGTAGCTCTTCGTTTCCATTGCAACTCTCCCGGTCGGTATGACCATAGTGTTGCACTTGGACCTTGAGACCAAGCCGTGGTTTTGGCAGGGCGATACCACTGCCCGACCACACATGTGTTGGCGGGTGCGCAAAAAAGACGAAAAACCTGTCTTTTTATAGGGTTCCTCGTAGAGATGGCCGCAAACGCGGCCGTGTCGTCCAGGTACTGCGATCCGCCTTACTTGCCGCCCAGGTACTCCTGCGCCCACTTGGCGTAGTCCGCATCGCGGGTCAGCTGCTTCATCAAGCCGCCCGCCGGCAGGCCGGTGAGCTTGGCCGGGTCGGTGCCGTCGCGCAGGGCCTTCAGCGTCGCGTACACCGCCTGCACGCCCGCCATGAAGGGCTGGTGGCCGGTGAGGCAGATGCGCACGCGCCGGCTGGCGAGGTATTCGCGGTCCATCATGTCGGCCGGCACGCCGCCCAGGATCAGCGGCAACTTGGTGGCCTTGACGATCGCCTCCAACTGGTCGCGCGTCTTCACGCCGACCAGGAACAGGGCATCGACGCCTGTGGTCTCGTAGGCCTGGATGCGGGCAATGGTGTCGTCCAGGCCGGAAATCGAAATCGCGCTGGTGCGCGCGGCGATCACCAGGTCGGGGTCCTGGCGCGCGGAGACGGCCGCTTTCATCTTGCCCACGCCTTCTTCCTTCGACAGCAGGGCCGGCTTGTCGGCGCGGCCGTAGCCGGCGGGGAGTTCGGTGTCTTCGATCGACAGGCCGCTGACGCCGGCGGTTTCCAGTTCCTCGACGGTGCGCCGCACGTTGAGCGCGTTGCCGTAGCCGTGGTCGGCATCGACCATCAGCGCCAGGTTGCCGGCGCGGCAGATGCGGTAGGCCTGGTCGGCGAATTCGGAGAGGGTGATGACGGCGATGTCCGGCCCACCGAGTATCGTCAGCGAGGCCACCGAGCCGGCGTACATGCCGATCTCGAAGCCGATGTCCTCGGCGGCGCGGGCGGAAAGGGCGTCGAATACCGAGCCGGGATAGACGCATTGGTTGCCGGCGATGAGGGCGCGAAAACGCTTGCGGCGCGGGGTCCAGTTCATGGGGGTCGTCTCCTTGTTGGTGAAAGATGAAGGCGCGCGCAACCGGCGTGCCGTTGGCGCGACACTATACGGTTTTTGGCGCATGCAGCGCGAATGCGCTGGATCAGAAGCGGAGCAGCGCGGACGCGCCGCATCACGGGCGGCGGCGTGGAGCCGCCGTATCAAGCCGGCGCATCGCAAGACGCTTCGGGCGCTGGTGCTGGAACCACTAGCCCTGCTTTACGCGCCGGTGCTGGAGAACACCAGCCCGGCGTGCTCGCGCAGCGCGTGGAAGCGAATCTCCTTCCAGGTCTCCTCGATCACCCGCAATTCGGCGGGAAAGGAGACCAGGAAAGTCGGCGCGTCCACCGCGTCATAAGCGATGCGGTGGGCGTTGGCCTCGATGAAGCGGTCCATTTCGCGCGGGCTGTCGCAGGTGACCCAGCGCGCCATCATGTACTTGGAAGGCATGTAGCGCGCCTCGACGCCGTACTCGTGCTGCAGGCGGTGTGCGACGACATCGAACTGCAGCACGCCGATGGCGCCCAGCAGCAGCGCGCCGCCGGTGTGCGGGCGGAACACCTGGATCGCGCCTTCCTCGCCGAGTTGGGTCAGGCCGGTGCGCAATTGCTTGGTGCGCATCGGGTCCACCACCTCGACGGCTTTGAACATTTCCGGGGCGAAAAATGGCAGTCCGGTGAATTGCAGGGACTCGCCTTCAGTGAGTGTGTCGCCCAATTGCAAAGTGCCGTGGTTGGGAATGCCGATGATGTCGCCGGCGTAGGCTTCCTCCAGCAACTCGCGGCGCTGCGACAGGAAGGAGACCACGGAGCCGGGGCGGATGTCCTTGCCCGTGCGCACCACGCGAAATTTCATCCCGCGCACGAACTTGCCGGAAGAGACACGGGCGAAGGCGATACGGTCGCGGTGCGCCGGGTCCATGTTGGCCTGGATTTTAAAAACGACCGCGGTGAACTTGGGTTCTTCCGGCTTGACTTCGCGCTCCATGGCCTTGCGCATGCCGGGCGGCGGCGCCAGATCGACCAGGGCGTCCAGCACTTCCTGCACGCCGAAGTTGTTGATTGCCGAGCCGAAGAAGAGAGGCGTCTGGCGGCCGGCCAAGAATTCCTTGCTGTCGAAGGGCATGGCGGCGGAGGTGACGAGGTCGATCTCGCCGAGCGCCTGCGTAAGTTCGGCGCCGAAGCGCTGCTTGATCTCCGGGCTGTCGAGGTCGGCCACCACTTCGTCGTCGTTGCGCCGGTCTTCGCCGGGGCGGAACACCCGCATGCGCGACAGGCGCAGGTCGTAGACGCCGTGAAAGCGCTTGCCCATGCCGACAGGCCAGGTCAGCGGCGCCACGTCCATGCCCAGGCTTTGCTCGATCTCCTGGATCAGGTCCATCGGCTCGCGCACTTCGCGGTCCATCTTGTTGATGAAGGTGAGGATGGGCGTGTTGCGGGCGCGGCAGACTTCCAGCAGGCGCTTGGTCTGCGGCTCGACGCCGTTGGCCGCGTCGATCACCATCAGCGCGGCGTCCACCGCGGTGAGCACGCGATAGGTATCTTCGGAAAAGTCCTGGTGGCCGGGGGTGTCGAGCAGATTGATCACGCAGCCGCGGTAGTCCATCTGCATCACGGAAGAGGCCACCGAGATGCCGCGCTGCTTTTCGATTTCCATCCAGTCGGAGGTGGCGTGGCGTGTCGCCTTGCGTGCCTTCACGCTTCCGGCGATATTGATCGCGCCGGCGAACAGCAGCAGCTTTTCGGTCAGCGTGGTCTTGCCGGCGTCAGGGTGGCTGATGATGGCAAAGGTGCGCCGGCGGTGGACTTCTTCGGGGAGATTCATGAGATCCGGGTGGCGGCCAATGGGTGGAGCGAAAGCGCCGGAGCGGTGTCGGCACTGTGCAGTCAGGGGTGAAAAACGCGCCGCGGCGGGTCGCGCGAAGCACCGGCGCCAAAACGAGAATGCAACTAGTGAGGCCACAAATGCGCCAAACCGCAATTATCGCCCAAAAGCATACCTTCTGTTATAATTCGCAGCGTTGCGGCTGTAGCTCAGTTGGATAGAGTACTTGGCTACGAACCAAGGGGTCGGGCGTTCGAATCGCTCCAGCCGCACCACAATAATGCGATGTAAAACAGAAGGGCCACCGTGCGGTGGCCCTTTGGTTTTTGCGGCTGCCGTTTCTGCAACTGCCGTTGGCGCGAGGCGTTATTCCGCCTTGATGCCGTTGGCGCGGATCACGTCGGTCCAGCGCTTGGTGTCCTCGCGCAGGAACTTGACGAAGTCTTCGCTGGTGAAGTTCGACGGCTCCGCGCCCTGGCTTGCCAGGCGGTCGCGCACGTCGGGCGAATTCACCGCCTTCACCACGTCGTCGCGCAACTGCTGGATGAACTCCTTCGGCGTGCCCTTGGGCGCCGCCCAGCCGAACCAGTTGGTGGTGATGTAGGGCGGAACGCCCGCCTCGGAAGCCGTCGGCACGTTGGGCAGGGCGGAGGAGCGCTTGGCCGTGGTGACGGCCAGCGGGCGCACCTTACCGCCGAGGATCGGGCCCAGGGCCGTGGGCGAGGCGGCGATGATCAGGTCGAGCTCACCGCCTTGCAGCGCCACGCTGGCCTCGCTCATGCCGCGGTAGGGAATATTGGTGATCTGTATCTTCGCATCGCTGCGAAAGCGCTCTGTGACGATGTGGTTCACGCTGCCGACGCCGGCAGAGCCGAAGTTGAGCTTGCCGGGGCGCGCCTTGGCATCGTTGATCAGGTCCTGAAGCGTCTGGTATTTCGATGCGGTGGGGACGATGATGACAAAGGGCGTCTGCGTGATCATCGCCGCCGGCACCAGGTCGGCATTGATGTCCCAGGGCAGCTTTTCGAACAGGCCGGGCAGCATGGCATAGGTGGCGTCGATCAGCGCGATCACGCTGCCGTCGCCGGGCGAATGGGCGGCGTATTCGAAGGCGATGCGCCCGCCGGCGCCGGTGCGGTTCTCGACAATGACGTTGCGCCCGGTCTGCTCGTTGATTTTTTGCGCGACGATGCGGGTGTAGAAGTCGCTGGCGCCGCCGGCGGCGAAGGGTACGATCACCCGCATCGGCGGCTTGGGGCTTTGCGCGAGGGCGGTGCCCGCCAGCGCCAGCGTGAATAGGGCGAGAAGTCGTTTCATTTGTTGTCTCCGGTAGTTTTTAATTTTGGTTTGGCAGGCTGGAACTCAGGAAGAGACTAGCGGCCATTGCGATACGTCGAATTCCAAAGGCACCACGACATGCACGAAGCCGCGGATGTCGCGCAGCGAACGGGTGATGTGGCCCTTGCCCGTGTGGTCTTCGGCGAAGATCAGGTCGCCGGGGCGGCAGATGAAGCGCTTGCCCTCGCTGCTCTCGAGTTCGAGAATTCCCGAGGTGAGGAAAATCAGCTGGCGGCGCGGCGCGCGGTGATAGTCCTCGACATTGCCTTCCGGGGTCTCGCGAAAGAAGATGTTCAGGGCGGGGAAGGTAGCCGACATCGGGCGTTCATCCTTGCTCATCGGCACTTCACGGATTTCGATGCCGGACTCGCCGGAAGGCTGGGTGAAGATTCTGAAAATGCGCATGCTTGCCTCAAATGTTATGGGTCTTTGTGGGTTTTTGTTTGGGGGACTGCGTATGCTACAGCCGACCGGCGCGGCCATCGCATTCACGGTCTTTTTGGCCGCATAAGCGCGGGGCGGCGGAATAAACAAAGGCCCCGCATGCGGGGCCTTGAGCCTTGCTGCGGGCGGACGCCTACTTGATCCGCACGCAGTCGACGAAGTATTTGCGCTTGCCGTCGATTTCTTCTTCCACAAGGCCGTGGATGTCGGTGTCGAAGCCCGGAAACTTGTCGTTGAAGCTGCGCGCGAACTTCAGATAATCGACGATGGTCTTGTTGAAGCGCTCGCCGGGAATCAGCAGCGGGATGCCGGGCGGGTAGGGCGTGAGCAGGATGCTGGTGACCCGGCCTTCGAGATCGTCGATCTCCACCCGGTCAACTTCACGGTGGGCCAGCATGGCGTAGGCGTCCGAGGGTTTCATCGCCGGCTGCATGTTCGACAGGTACATTTCGGTGGTCAGGCGGGCGATGTCGCTGGCCTTGTACATGTCATGAATCTGCTGGCACAGGTCTTTAAGACCGGTGCGCTCATAGCGCGGGTAGGCGGCGCAGAACTCCGGCAGGATGCGCCACAGCGGCGCGTTGCGGTCGTAGTCGTCCTTGAACTGCTGCAGCGCCGTCACCAGGGTGTTCCAGCGGCCCTTGGTGATGCCGATGGTGAACATGATGAAAAAGGAATACAGCCCGGTCTTCTCGACGATAACCCCGTGCTCGGCGAGGAACTTGGTGAGTATCGAGGCCGGGATGCCGCTCTTGGCGAACTTGCCGGAGACGTCCAGGCCGGGGGTAATGACGGTGGCCTTGATCGGGTCCAGCATGTTGAAGCCGGGGGCAATGTTGCCGAAGCCGTGCCACTTTTCGTTCGCCTTGAGTACCCAGTCTTCGCGCGAGCCGATGCCGTCGGCAGCCATGTTCTGCGGGCCCCAGACCTGGAACCACCAGTCCTTGCCCCATTCCTTGTCGACCTTGCGCATCGCGCGGCGGAAATCCAGCGCCTCGGCGATCGACTCTTCCACCAGCGCGGTGCCGCCGGGCGGCTCCATCATCGCCGCGGCCACGTCGCACGAGGCGATGATGGCGTACTGCGGGCTGGTGGAGGTGTGCATCAGGTAGGCTTCGTTGAAGATGTGGCGGTCCAACTTGTGCGTTTCCGACTCCTGCACCAGGATCTGCGAGGCCTGCGAAATGCCGGCCAGCAGTTTGTGGGTGGAGTGGGTGGCGAACACCAGGGGGTCCTTCGCGCGCGGCCGATCTTTCCCGATGGCGTGCATGTTCTTGTAGAAGTCGTGGAAAGAGGCGTGCGGCAGCCAGGCTTCGTCGAAATGCAGCACGTCGATGTTGGAGCCCAGGATTTCCTTCAGCATTTCGACGTTGTAGATCACGCCGTCGTAGGTCGATTGCGTGATGGTCAGGATGCGCGGCTTGCGCTCCGGGTGCCGCGCCTGCGCCGCCTTGGCGAAGGGGTTGGCCTCGATCTTTTTCTGGATCGTCTCCATCTTGAACTCTTCCATCGGGATCGGCCCGATGATGCCCAGATGATTGCGCGTCGGCGTCAGGAACACCGGGATCGCCCCGGTCATGATGATCGCGTGCAGGATCGACTTGTGGCAGTTGCGGTCCACCACCACGATGTCGTCCGGCGCCACATAGGCATGCCAGACCACCTTGTTCGAGGTGGAGGTGCCGTTGGTGACGAAAAAGCAATGGTCGGCGTTGAAGATGCGCGCCGCGTTGCGCTCGGAGGCGGCCACCGGGCCGGTGTGGTCGAGCAGCTGGCCGAGTTCCTCCACCGCGTTGCAGACGTCGGCGCGCAGCATGTTTTCGCCGAAGAACTGGTGGAACATCTGGCCGATCGGCGACTTCAGGAAGGCCACGCCGCCGGAGTGGCCGGGGCAATGCCAGGAGTAGGAACCGTCCTGCGCGTAATGAATCAGGGCGCGGAAGAAGGGCGGGGACAAGCTATCGAGGTAGCTCTTGGCCTCGCGGATGATGTGGCGCGCGACGAACTCCGGCGTGTCCTCGAACATGTGGATGAAGCCGTGCAGTTCGCGCAGGATGTCGTTCGGGATTTCGCGCGAGGTTTTGGTCTCGCCGTACAGGTAGATCGGAATCTCCGCGTTCTTGAAGCGGATTTCCTCGATGAAGCTACGCAGGTTCAGCACCGCCGGGTCGAGCTCCGGGCCGGGGGTGAATTCCTCGTCGTCGATCGACAGGATGAAGGCGCTGGCGCGCGACTGCTGCTGCGCGAACTGCGACAAGTCGCCGTAGCCGGTGACGCCCAGCAACTCGAAGCCTTCCGCCTCGATCGCCTGCGCCAGCGCGCGGATGCCCAGCCCGGAAGTGTTCTCGGAGCTGAAGTCTTCGTCGATGATGACGATCGGAAAACGAAATTTCATTGAGGGGCCTCCAGGGGCCAAAAAGGCAAAACAGCCGCGAA
>JAQGMJ010000036.1 GCA_028292405.1 Betaproteobacteria bacterium | reverse complement strand
CCCTTCAGACCAATGCTGATCCTTTCTCTCTCCAACGCACTCAAATGACTGTAGCTCTTCGTTTCCATTGCAACTCTCCCGGTCGGTATGACCATAGTGTTGCACTTGGAACTTGAGACCAAGCCGTTGTTTACCGTTGTTTTGCTCCACCCAAGCGATGCTCAACACAGACGTTATAACGCTACTGCCCGCCGCCATAGACCTTGACCAAGCGGTACAGGAACTCCAGCCCGCCGTAAAGGGACGACACCGGAATACGCTCGTTCAGCCCATGCACCCCTGAACCATCGGGGTCGCGGAACAGGCCGGAGATGCCGTAGGTGTGGATGCCGGCGTTGTTGAGGAAGCGGCCGTCGGTGGCGGCCACCAGCATGGTCGGCACGATCGGCACGCCGGGCCACATCTGGCCGGCGACCTGCTCCACTGGCGCGAGGATTTCGCGGGTCAGCGGCGGCGCCGGCGAGAGCGTGGGCTCCCCCACCGGCGTCACGCTGATCTTGTCGTCGGCCAGCACACGCACCAGGGTGCGCTGCACTTCCTCCACCGGGTCGCTGGGCAGGATGCGGCAGTTCACCGTGGCGCGGGCGCGCTGCGGCAGGGCATTGGTGGCGTGGCCGCCTTCGAGCATGGTGGCGACGCAGGTGGTGCGAAAGGTGGCGTTGAAGGCAGGGTCGCGCGACAGGCGGGCGATCGCCTCGGGGTCCGGTGGCTCGCGCAGGATGGCTTTCATGTCCGCGGCGGTCTGCCCGCTCTCCAGCACGGACATACGCTCGAAGTAGGCGCGGGTGGCTTCCGAGAGCTTGAAGGGAAAGTCGAAGGCGGCCAGGCGCGTCAGGCCGCCGGCGAGGTGATAGATGGCGTTGTCTTTCACCGGCACCGCGCTATGGCCGCCGTGATTGGTGGTCTCCAGGGTGTAGGTTTCGAACACCTTTTCGCCCGCCTGCACGTTCAGGCGCATGGGCTTGCCGGCGCGGTCGCGCAGGCCGGTGCCGCCTTCGTTCAGGGCGAACTCTGCGTCGATCAGCGCGCGATGGTTCTTGATCAGGTATTCGACGCCGTTGTAGGACGAGGGGATGATCTCCTCGTCGCAGGTGAGCGCCAGCACGATGTCGCGTTCCGGCCGGTAGCCTTCGGCCTGGTAGCGGATCAGATTGTGGACGAAAATCGAAGCCATCGCCTTGTCGTCGAAGGCGCCGCGGGCGTAGAAGTAGCCGCCTTCCTCGACCAGCTTGAAGGGGTCGCGCTGCCAGTCTTCACGCTTGGCCTCGACCACGTCGATGTGCGCCAGCAGGAGCATCGGCTTTTTCGCACCTGTCCCCTTGTAACGCACCACCAGGTTGCCTTTTTTCGGCGCGCCGGGCGGCACCAGCAAGTGGATGTCGCCGGCCGGGATGCCGCCCGCTTTCAGGCGTGCCGCCATTGCCTGGGCGGCAGCGGTGCAACTGCCCACCGAGTCGGTGGTGTTGATTTCCACCAGCTCTTTGTAGAGCGCGCGAAAGCGTTCCTGGTCGGCGCTGGGCTGCCCGGCGGCGATCTGCGCGAACAGCGCCAGGCTGGTGCAGGCCGCTGCCGCGATCAGTCGAAAACCGTTATGCATAAGCTTGCTCTTTCTCGATTCGCGGCATCGCCGGCTGCGCAGCTCTGCCGATAAACTGCAATGCGCGGTGCCAGATTTACGCTGGATCATACGGGATCGCCGCCGCCGTCGGCGCCCGCTTTCGCGGCGAAGATGTATATTGGACCCCAGGCGTATGGGCGCAGCGCCGTGACTCAGGAGACAAAAGCGCCCGCGCGACCCGCGCTGCGGGCGACGCTTGTATCCATGCACGCCGGCAACGGCGCCAGGGCGCAGGCGTCCTTACGAGGAGGGCAGCACCATGACCAGCAAGATTTCCGTCGCGGCATCCGCGGTACAGGCGGGGGACCATATCTATAACGGCACCGGCACCAATGCCCACCCGACCTTCGCCTGGGAAACCGTCACCGAGGCCGGCAATGTCGACGGCCTGATCCGCCTGATCACCGGCGACCTGAAGGGCTTGCACGGCGAATTCTGGCTCGAGCCGGAAGAGCAGATCGTGGTGATCCGCTATCCGGCGGGCGCGGCGGCCGGCGCCCGCTAGCGGCGCGGGCCGCCTTCGGACCGAGGCCCTGCCGCCGTCGGCGCAGGGGCCCCGGTGGTATCCTGTTACCAGTTGGCCCGCGAGGTCGCGGGTCCGGGCGTCCGCCTCGATTACCCGCGCAAATTTGTTCCAGGCTGTAGGTGCGCGACGGCGCCGGGAGTACAAGGACATGTCCCCTTTTTCGGCATTGAATGCGCGCTGGCGGCGGCGCTGCCTGATCGCGGCCGGCGCGGCGCTGATATTGGCGATGCAGGTGCCGGCGAACGCCGCGCCGCACAGCAGCGCGCGCTCGAGCAGCCGGCCCGGCACCAGCCACGGCGCCTGGCACGGCGGGGCGGGCAGCCGCAGTTACCCGCGACCGTTTTTCCGCGGCTACATTCCGCTGCCGCTGCCCCCGCTGTACTACGATCCGCCGGCGGCGTACTACCCCGGCTACCCCTACGGATACGGCTACAACAACTACGATCCCTCGGGGGCCTACATGCCGCCGCAGGACCAGGGGCCGAGCACCTACATCGAGGCGCCGAACTACATCACCTCGCCCGCTGCGGCCACGCCGCAGTTGCCGCTTGAGCAGCGCGCGCAGCGCCTGAAGGACATGTGCGACAAGGGCTTGTTCACGCCGGAGGAATGCTCCAGCCGGCGCCAGGAACTGCTGAACCAGATGTAGCCGAAGGCCGCCTTGTGCGCCTGGGCTTTCCCCGCGCGCCGTGCAACAGCGGCTACTCGATGCGCGCGCCGCTGTCGGTCACGGCCTTGCCCCACTTGCGCATCTCCGAGCGGATGTGGGCGCCGAATTCTTCGGGCGAAGCGGAAGACAGCGGCTCACCGCCCAGCGTCGAGAGCCGCTCGCTCATCTCCGGCGCTTTCATGATGCGGTTGAGTTCGGTATACATGCGCATGACGATGGGCGCGGGCGTGCCGACGGGAAACACCGCGCCCAGCCAGGCGCCGGACTCGTAACCGGGCACGCCCTGCTCCGCCACCGTCGGCGTATCGGGCATCAGGCTGGAACGTTTGGCGCTGGCCACCGCCAGCAAGCGCACGCGGCCGGCTCGTACCTGCGGCAGGGCGTAGACGGCGGTGTCGAAAACGAAGTCCACCTGGCCGCCCATGACGTCGGTAAAGGCCGGCGGGCTACCCTTGTAGGGCACGTGGCGGATGTCCATGCCGGTGGCGGCCTTGAGCATTTCCATCGACAGGTGCGAGGTCGAGCCGCTGCCGGAAGAGGCGAAGGTGAGTTGCCCGGGTTTGGACTTGGCCAGCGCGATCATCTCGCGAATGTTGTGCACCGGTACGTTGGGGTTGACCACCAGCACGAAGGGCAGGTTGCCGACCAGGGTGATGGGCGCGAAGTCCTTCGACGGGTCGTAGGGCAGGTTCTTGTAGAGGTTGGGGTTGGTGGCCAGGGGCGCGGTGGCGGAGATCAGCATGGTGTAGCCGTCGGGCGCCGCCTTGGCCGCGGCGGCGGCGCCGATGCTGCCGCCCTGCCCGGGCTTGTTGTCGATCAGCACCGGCTGGCCCATGTTGGCGGTGATGCGCTCGCCGATCATCCGCGCGATCACGTCGGTGGCCTGGCCGGGCGGGAAGCCGACGATGATGCGGATCGGCTTGTTCGGATAGTCGGACTGCGCGTGCGCGGCGGTGGGAAGCGCGCAGGGCAAGGCGCAAGCGAACGCAAGCAGGAAGGCGCGGGCCAGGGTCATGCGATGTCTCCTAGTTGTATTTTTCCTCGCGCGGATCGAGCCGCGGCGAGCTTGCGCGGACTATAGCATCACGGTCCGCGCCACTGCTCTTTCACAATTCGGAAAAGCCTTGCGCCTATTCGATCACCACGTGGCCGTCGCGCGCCACGGTGCGCCATTGCTCGAAATCGGTGCGCACGAAGGCGCTGAAATCGGCGGTGCTCATGCTGAGCATTTCCACCCCCATGCTTTCGTACTTGTCGCGCACCGGCTTTTCGGCCAGCGCCCTTTTCAGCGCAGCGGTGAGCTTCTCGGCGACTGGCCTGGGCAGGTTGGCGGGGGCGAACAGGCCGGTGAAGGTGGTGGCGTCGAATTTGGGCAGGCCGGATTCGGCCAGCGTCGGCACGTTGGGCAACTGCGGCGAGCGCGCCTTGCTGGTCATGGCGATGGCCTTGATACGGCCTTCGCGGATGTACTGGATCGAGGCAGTGAGCTGATCCATCATCGCGTCAACCTGGCCGCCGATCTCGTCGGTAAGCGCCGGGCCGCTGCCCTTGTAGGGCACGTGCACCAGGTCGTAGCCGGCCTGGCGCTTGAGCATTTCAATGGCGAGGTGGTTCGACGAGCCGTTGCCGGCGGAAGCCACAGACACCTTGCCGCCGCGCGCCTTCGCGGCGAACTCGGCATAGGTATTCACGCCCATTTTCGGCGAGGCGGTGAGCACCATCGGCACGACATGGATCGGCCCCAGCGCGCTGAAGTCCTTCGGCGTGTCGTAGGGAATGTTCTTCATCGCCGCCGGCGAGGCGGTAAGCGAGCCGGAGGAGCCCAGCAGCAGGGTGTAGCCGTCGGCCGCCGACTTGGCGACGTAGAGCGAGCCGATGGTGCCGCCGGCGCCGGCGCGATTGTCCACCACCACGCTTTGCCCGAGCGCCTCGCCAAGCGCGGGCGCCAGCACGCGCGCGGTGATGTCGATGTTGCCGCCCGGCGCCCACGGCACGATGATGTGCAGGGGACGGCTGGGAAAATCCTGCGCCTGCGCCAGGGAGGCGCCTGCCAGCAACATCGCGCTTGCAGCGCGCGTCAACATCCGCTTCATTTTGTCTCTCTCCATGTTCGAGGTCGCGCGATACGGCAGCGCGCCGCGCAGATTACACCGGACCGGCCATCCGCGCCGGCTGGTGCCGGCGATCAGCCGGGGCCGATTTTGTCATCTGGCTGTCATCAAGCCGAAGTAATCTGGAATTGCCACAAAAATAAAATATAACAATAAGGAGAATAAAAAATGGCTCTCCACAACCGGGAACCCGCCCTCTGGGCAAAACTGGTCGCACTTCCGCTCGACCGCCTGGCCGGCGAACCGGCCCCTGAATTCGACTTCGTCAAACGCCTGATGCGCGAAGAAGGGTGGGACTACGCCACCGCCATCCGCGTATCGGCCGAGTACCGGCGCTTCCTGCTGCTAGCGGCGCTGGGGCCGGTATCACCCTCGCCGCGCATCGATGCCGCCTGGCATCTGCACCTGACCTACACCCGCGCCTACAACATCGGGCTGTGCGAGCGCACCCTGGGCCATACGCTGGACCATGCACCCAGCGGGAGTGCAGGCGAGACGGCGCACTACGAATCGGTCTACGAGGACACGCTGAACCGCTACCTGGCGCTATTCGAGGAAGAGCCGCCGGCCGACATCTGGCCGCCGGTGAAGCCGCATATCCGCGCAGCAAAGCCGGGGGGCAAACCATGGAGCAGCGCGCGCATCGCCTGCTCGCTGGCCTTGGTGCTGATGCTCGGCTTTCTCGCCAAGCCCGGCTTCGCAATCTTTCTGACGATCGTGTTCCTGCTGCTGGCGGCGAGCGTCGCCCACGCCATGTCGGACGAAGGGAAGAAGCGCCGCGCCGATGGCTCAAGCTGTGGCGGAGGCTGCGGCTCGGGCGGGGATGGCGGCAGCTGCGGCAGTAGTTGCGGCAGCGGCTGCGGAGGAGGTTGCGGCGGGGGTTGCGGCTAGGATTGCAACCTGGGGCGGCAACCGAGAGCCGCCACCTGGGCGAAGCGCTTTAGCGCCCGCGCCCACCGGTGCGATGCAAGGGCGCGGCCGGCCGCGGCGAGGGC
>JAQGMJ010000009.1 GCA_028292405.1 Betaproteobacteria bacterium | reverse complement strand
GGCGGATTCAACCGATCGATGCAACACCGGTAAATTGAGGTGTTTGCTAGGAGGTTGGAGAGATGGGATCGGGAAGATCGAAGTTTTCGGCGCAAGAGCGGACGGCGCTGTGGGTCAAATGGAAGGCGGGTGAATCGATCAGCGAGATTTCCCGGGCCCTGGACAAGGATTACACGACGGTACGTCATGTCATCGGTGCCAATGGCGGAATTGCGCCAACACCGCGCAGACGTTCCCGGCTGGCCCTGACTCTGTGCGAGCGGGAAGAAATCTCCCGCGGCATCGCCGCCAATCTCTCGATCCAGGAAATGGCCCGGCGGTTGGGGCGAGCCGCATCGACGATCAGCCGGGAACTCAAGCGCCACGGCGGCCGGGAACCGTACCGCGCCGCGGCAGCTGATGCCAAGGCCTGGGAGTACGCCCGACGCCCCAAACCCTGTAAGCTGGCCTTGGACGAACGGCTCAAGCAATCGGTAGCCGAGAAACTGCAACTGTACTGGTCCCCAAGCCAAATATCCGGCTGGCTCCAGCGTTGCTTTCCAGACGATCCTGCCATGCATGTCTCCCACGAAACCATTTATCGCAGCCTGTTTGTGCAGGCCCGAGGGGTATTGAAGAAAGAGTTGATCGGCCATTTGCGCGTCCGGCATACAACGCGGCGCGCTAGGGCATCTTCCATGAAAGGGCAGTCGCGTGGCCAGATCATTGATGCTGTCTCCATCCGTGAACGCCCCGCCGAAGCCGAGGACCGCGCTGTTCCCGGACACTGGGAGGGCGACCTGATTACCGGCTCGCGCGGTACCTACATCGCCACCTTGGTGGAACGTCATTCCCGCTTCACCATGCTGGTCAAGGTCCCTGGCAAGGACACTGAAAGCGTGGTCGATGCCCTGACGGAAAAGATTCAGCAGCTACCGGCTGAACTCAAACGCTCCCTGACTTGGGACCGAGGGCATGAGTTGGCCCAGCATAAGCGCTTCACCTTGGCCACTGACCTGCAGGTCTATTTCTGTGATCCGCAAAGTCCCTGGCAGCGCGGGACAAACGAAAACACCAATGGTTTGCTGCGTCAGTACTTTCCTAAGGGCACCAACCTCTCGGTCTACTCCCAGGACCACCTAGATGCAGTCGCCCTGCAATTGAATCAGCGCCCCAGGAAAACCCTGGACTTTATGTGTCCAGCTGAGAAAATCGAGACCTTTGTTGCATCGATCGGTTGAATCCGCCCGATGTTTTCGAGAAAAATCGCGTGGTGCAATTTTCGGCACCCTGAGAAAACCTGAGGTTTTTGCGCAATTTGCTCGGGCGCCCTGGCGGGCCACAACACTTGTGGTGATCGCGCTTCGCGCGAAACCACGGTAAATCACGGTGAGAAACGCTGTTTCGACAGCGCGGACCCAGCCGCGATCCCTCCCACTCCTTCGGGCGCGCTTTCACCCGGATGACACCGCGACGGGTTGGGAGAGAGTCGCCAAAGACGCTCTACCCAACTCCCAATCCTGCCACTTTGTAAAAGAACATGGCCAGTCCAGCGGCCGTATCCACACGCCGCTCGCCGCCGACAATCACCACCGGCTCCACCTCCGCCCAGCCACGACCCCAGCCCGCGAAGGCGCCACCCTGGTACCAAGTCTATAAGACTTCCCCCCTGAAAAACCGCTCGTCGGAAAATCAACCATCTTTAGCGATTCCGCGCATTCCTCCCTCTCCCATGCGCCCATTTTCGTTCTAGAATCCGATCGCAATCCCCACAACAGCGACAGACGCCCAGCGTTGACCCCAAAGGGAGTTTCACCTCATGCCTCTGCTCGGAGCACTTCTCCTCTTAGTCCAGCTTTCCTTCGCCATCCACGCCCTCAAGACCGGCCGCCCCTACTGGTGGATGATGATCATCATGGCCTTCCCCGTCGCCGGCTGCCTGATCTACTACTTCGTCGAAGTCTTCCCCAACTCGCGCGAAGCCCGCAAGGCCCACAAAACCGCGCGCAACATCATCAAAAGCTTCACCCCCGACGCCGACCTGAAACGGCGCGCCGAAGAACTCGAAATCTGCGGCAGCGTCGACAACAAAATGGCCCTCGCCGCCGAATGCAGCGCCAGCGGCATGCACCCCGAAGCCGCCCGCCTCTACGAAAGCTGCCTCACCGGCCCTTTCGCCCGCGACGGCGCCATTCTCCACGGCTGGGCCCGCGCCGCCATCGAAGCCGCCGATTGGGGCAAGGCCGAAGCCGCCTTGGGACACCTGAAGGAAGACGCCCCCAAATACCGCCCCCTCGACGCGCGCCTGCTCGAAGCCCGCCTCCTCGAAGGCCGCAACCAGACCGACGCCGCACTCGCCGCCTACCGCGAACTCATTCCCCAATTCATCGGCCAGGAAGCGCGCTTTCGCTACGGCGAACTGCTGGCGCGGCTGGGGCAGAACGAAGCGGCGATAGAAGTCTTCAACCAGTTGCTGGCGCAGGCGAAGCGGATCAAGACGCCGGTGGAGGGGGAGGAGCAGTGGGTGGAGGGGGCGAAGAGGGCGGTCAGAGCCTAAGCCCGTCTTCCATGGGCCTGTTCCAGAACATATTCAAGCGCGGCGCCGCGCCCCCCTTGCGGCTCTGCCAGTTGCACGAACATCTGCAACTCATGGACACCGGGGTGGAAAGCTTTGAGCCCGATGACACCCTGCGCGACGCCTGCATCGAAGCCGCGCAAACCGTCTGGCTGCAGACCGGCCTCTCAAGCTGGGACGCCCATCCGCGCGAGGCGCAGTACGCTTACAAGTGCGGGGACAAACTGCATGGCTACCTTCACATCAATGCCGATCACAAGGACTGCTTTCTCATTGTCATTTTCGAGCTGAAAGCCGCCAGGCCGGTGGGCTACCTGCTATTCGATATCGGCGCCGAATACGCATCCCCGATCTACGTCTGTCCGGCGGCAGCTTTCGAAGACGAGCCAACACCGGCCGTGATCGAAGAGTCGATTCCCCGATTGAATTCCCACAAGGACGCGTACGCCGTGCTGGACCGGGGGCACGGCACGTACATGCAGGCCTACCAGGAGTCGAGCGGTGGGTACACGCTGGAGCATCAGCTCGTTACCCCTTCCAGCCACTATCGCGTGGCCGGCGGACTGGACGCGCAACAGGTGATCGCGGCGTTCAAGTGGTATGCGTTCGAGAAGAAAGAGTGGGCGAGGGAGCTGAAGTGGGAGAAGATGGAGCTTTGACTGCGGCGCCTAAATACGAAAGGTAACTTATGTCGATATTGCGTCACCGCTTGCTCCTCAGTGGCGGCTTCCTGTTGATGGGTTTGTTCAGCGTGTTTGCCGCAAAGGGGCAGAGCGCATCTGACCTTGACAAGAGCGCAGCCAATCTGATGGTTGTGTTGCGCGAGTCGCATGGCCTGAACAAGCAGGAAGAATCCCTGCGCCCCATCGGCAAAGGCAAGGTGGCGTTGTCCGACGGAAAGATCATCGAAATAGATCCGGGCTGGTTTGATTATCTGGGCGACATGCACATCCGCTTCGTGTTTGATTCGCCAAAGACCATGTTCGGCGCCAACCCCGACGACCTGCGGCGCCTCAACCTCACGCCCGAGGCCGCGCTCAAACTCGCCATTGACAACATTGAGCGGGTCTACGGCAAGCCGCATGCGGTTGCTTTTTCCGGTGCGCTGATGGAAGTCAAAGGGCAGTCTCCCGACCTCAATAGCAGCTACTTTCTTGATCGCGAATATTGGGGGGAGTTGAATAAGCAATATCAAGAAGGGCTCGTGGCCGCGCCCGCCAAGCGCGGCGGCTTGCTCTACGTGCCGCTGGTCGATGCCAAGGCAGTCGACATCCTGCGGAAAAACGTGGGCCAGCTCTACGAAAGCAGCGGTAACATGAGGGTCTCTTCCGCGCTTTACCTATTCAAGGACGGGCATTGGACTGTGTTTCAGGCGCCGGTGGCAAAGTGAATCAACGGAATCAAAAGGTGCGGGATCGAATTATTTTGACTCCCGCCGGTAATCCTAAACAGAGTGCTGGTGCTAGAATTAAATTATGAATGCCAATGTTGAACACCTGATGGACGAGGCGCTTGCCCTCTCGCCGGAAGAGCGTTCCGCCATGGCGCTTGCTTTGCTCGATAGCTTGCCTGGCGAGGACAGCAGCGTGATTGAAAAGGCGTGGGCCGACGAAATCCGGCGCCGCCTTAATGCGCTCGATTCCGGCGCGGTGCGGGCGATTCCGTGGGCGGAAGTGCGCGCAAGGCTCGATAGCTTGTGACCAGCCGGGCGGTCTTTTTCGCGCCCGGCGCGGAAGAAGACTTGCGCGATGCCTTGCTGTGGTATCGCGAGCGGAACCAAGCGGCGGCACAGGCGTTTCGCGCGGAGGTCTATGCTGCGATCGACCGCATCGCCTCCACATCTTCCCATCTTGCGCCCGATGAGAACAATACGCGCAAGCGCCTTCTCAAGCGCTATCCCTATTCGGTGATCTATAGGTTGGAAGAGAGCCACGTGACGATTGTCGCCGTGGCCCATCATCGGCGTAGGCCGGGATACTGGCGCTAGCCGCTGTTCGTACGGCGGCTTACTCCGCCACCACCTTATTCTCAATCACCCCGATCTTCTCGATCTCGCACCTCACCACATCCCCCGGCTTGAGAAAGCCCGGCGGTTTCATGAAGAACGCCACGCCTGCCGGTGAGCCGGTGGCGATGACGTCGCCGGGGTAGAGGGTCATGGCCTGGCTGATGTAGGAGACGAGGCGGTCGACGTTGAAGTAGAGGTCGTTGGTGTCGTCGGACTGGCGGACTTTGCCGTTGACGTGGGTGGTCATTTTGAGAGGCTGGTTCCACTCGAATTCGTCGGTCGTCAAGAGCACCGGGCCCATGGGGTTGAAGGTGTCGTAGCTTTTGCCGATGAAGTGGACGCGGAAGAAGGGGTTGGTTTCGTGTTCGGCGAGTTGCAAATCGCGGGCGGACATTTCGTTAATCACCGTGAAGCCGGCGACGTGGTCGCGCACCTGGGCTTCGGTGATGCGGCGGCAGGTGCGGCCGATGACGACGCCGAGTTCGACTTCGTAGTCGAGCTTTTTGGTTTCGGGCGGGTGGATGACGTTGTCGTTGGGGCCGCAGATGCTGGAGGTGGCCTTGGCGAGGATCATGGGTTCGTTGGGGGCGAGGGCGACGCCTAAGACGGAGACGGCTTCGGCGATGTGGCTTTTGGTGTTGGCGCCGGCGATGAGCAGCTTGCGCGGGACGGGGACGGGGGCGCCGAGGCGCACGCTTTTGAGGGCGACTTGCGGGGCGCGGGCGCGAACTTCCCAGGCGGCTTTGAGGCGGGCCTGCCAATCGGGCAATTCGAGGAAGAGGCGCATGTCACTCGCCGGGCGCGGCGCGCCGGAGAGGGTGAGGGCGGCTTCGAGGTCGATGATGGAAACGCCATCGAGTATGCCGGCGCGTTCAAGGCCGATGGGGCCGTAGCTGACGAGTTTCATGCGTGTTTCCTCTTTGCGTGCTGGGTTGCGTGTTGGGGTTGCGTAGTGGCGTGTGCCTAGTCGAGCGAGATGTTGCTGGCGCGGATGACTTTGGCCCACTTGGCGGTTTCGCCGGCCATGTAGGTGGTGAATTCCGCGGGGGTGCCGGTGAGGGGTTCGACGGAGGAGTCGATCAGTTTCTGGTGGACGGCGGGGTCTTTCATGGCGGCGGTGAAGGCGCTGTTGAGTTTGGCGATGACTTCCGGCGGGGTGCCGCCGGGGGCGACCATGCCTTGCCAGGCCCAGGCGTCGAAGCCGGGGTAGGTTTCGGCCACCGTGGGCACGTCGGGCAGGGAGGGGATGCGCTTTTCGCTGGCGACGGCGAGGGCGCGCAGCTTGCCGCCCTTGATTTGCGGCAGGCCGGTGGCGATGTCGACGAACATGACTTGCACTTGTCCGGCGAGCACGTCTTTCATGGCGTCGGCGCCGCCCTTGTAGGGGATGGTGGTGAGTTGCAGGCCGGCCTGGGTCTTGAACAGTTCGACGGCGAGGTGCAGGGGCGCGCCGGGGCCGGGGGCGCCGTAGTCGACCTTGCCGGGGTTGGCGCGGGCGTAGGCGATGAATTCGGCCAGGCTCTTGTAGGGCGACTTGTCGGGGTTGGAGACCAGCACGAGGGCGAAGCGGCCGGTGAGGCTGATGGGGGCGAAGTCTTTTTTCGGGTCGTAGCGCAGGTTTTTGTAGAGCGTGGGGTTGAGGGCGAAGGTGGCGGTGTCGCCGATCATGATGGTGTAGCCGTCGGGCGGGCTCTTGGCGAGTTGCTCGGAGCCGATGGTGGTGCCGGCGCCGGGGCGATTGTCGATGACGATCTGCTGGCCGATGACGTCGCCCATTTTGCTGGAGACGGTGCGGGCGAAAAAGTCGGTGGCGCCGCCGGCGGGGTAGGGCACGATCAGGCGGATGGGGTGGTTGGGGAAGGGCTGGGCGGCGGCGGCGGCGGAAAGCAGCAGCAGGGCAAAGGCCAGGGCATGGCGGATGCGTTGGGCGAACGGCATGAATGTCTCCTCGTTGTATGTAGCCGGCTAGGTGGGCTGCCGGCTTGAGTTGATCTTACGGGGGCCGGGGAGAGGCGGTCAACTAATGGCGTTCATTGCTGCTGGGGTTGGGGCGAAGAGGCGGCCCGTGCTGTCTGGGCATGCGCGTGCGCGGGCGGGATCGAGCGGGGGCTGGTCGCGGCCTTGGCATGACGCCTGGCTGATACTTGTTACCGGGCTGTAACAGCGGTCACAGAGCTTTACATTCCTTGCCGCGACAAGCGCGGCGGCCGGGCATAGCATGGTTTCAGGGACGCATCGATCCCGCCCAAACCAAATACCCAGGAGAGCAACATGAAGAGCATCGTGACTGCAGCAGTGATTTCCACCGTGATGCTGGCTGTTTCAGGTTCGGCCATGGCCGAGACGCAGTGGCAGAAGGACCATCCGCGCCGCGCGGAGGTGAACAGCCGCATCAACAATCAGAATGCGAAGACGCACAATGAAGTGGCGAACGGCAAGCTGACGCCGGCGCAGGGGGCGCAGTTGCATAAGGAGGATCACCAGATTCGCCAGGAGGAGCGCACCATGGCTGCGCAGCATGGCGGGCATATCACCAAGCAGGACCAGCGCATCCTGAACCGGCAGGAGAACCAGGTGAATGCGCAGCGGCGCGCGGAGATTCGCGGGAATCAGTAAGGGGCTGGGGAGGAAGGCGCTGGATTCCCGCTTTCGCGGGAACGCCCCGAAAGAAGTGGCCTTGGGCCATGACAACCGAAAGCGGCCTTGGTCACCTCCCGCAGGAAGTGACTGCGGTGAGACAGGAAGAAGCCGGCCTTGTGGCCGGCTTCTTCGTTGCGGGTCAGACGTATTCGGCGTTCTGGCGCAGGAAGCGTTGCAGGGCGATGTCGGCGTGCTTAAGCTTGATGCTGGCGGCGCGGTGAGCGTCGAGTTCGTTGTGGATCGGGCGCGAGCGGCGGCGGCCTTCGGCGACCTGGTGCACGCGCTTGAGCAACTCTTCGTGGATCAATAGGTATTCGCGGTGGGCGGCGACGTGGGCGGCGGAGAGTGTTTCCAGCGTGGTGGCGATGGCGGCTTGCATCATGGGTGTTTTCCTGCGGAAGGTTGTATTGAAGATTATGCTGCGGCGCGCAAGCAGGGTATCGTCATTTGTCCTACAAGCTTGCCGGTGCTTTCTGTCGCCTTCATGACCGCTATAAGAGGTTCGCGTAACCATTTCGGCGTAGCATTCGAGATTAACGGCGGGGGCTGGCGGCGAGCCCCGATTTGCTGGACCCGGCCGGACAAACAAAAAAACGGAGAGACAAATGTCGGCAGACAAAAAACAGGCAAGCCAGGCGGAGAGCCGTCGTCAATTTTTGCGCTGGCTGGCGGCAAGCCCGCTGCTGGCGGCGCCGGGGGCGGGGGATTTGTTCGCGCAGGATTCGCTCAAGCGCGCCGACCCGATGATCTGGGCGACCACGCCCGACACCGAGATGATCAAGAGCCCGAAGGACGCGATCAACGTGTTCGACTTCGAGGCGGTGGCGCGGCAGAAGGTGCCGCCGGCGCACTTCGGCTACATGGCTTCGGGCATCGACGATGAGGTGACGCTGCGCGCGAATCGCACGGCCTTCCAGCACTGGCAATTGCGGCCGCGGCGCTTGCGCGACGTCAGCAAGGTGGACATGTCGGTGAACCTGTTCGGCACCAAATGGAATACGCCGATCATCATCGCGCCGACCGGCGGCAACAAGGCGTATGACCCCGAGGGCGAGGTGGCGGTGGCGCGGGCGTGCAAGGCGGGCGGGCACTTGAACATTCTTTCCGGCGCGGGGGCTACGCCGATCGAGGAGGTGGTGGCGGCGCGCGGCGGCGAGGTGTGGTTCCAGCTTTACGCGACTTCCAGTTTCGATGTTGCCGCGCAAGTGGCGCGGCGCATGGAAAAGGCGGGCGTGCCGGTGATGGAGATCACGGTGGACCGCAACGGCGGCCGCAATCAGGAAACGTTTGCGCGCCTGCGCCGGCTGGATACGCGGGTGTGCGCGAGTTGCCATACCGCCGGTATCGGCGCGGCGAAGGAACGGCCGAACTATGACGGTATCGACCTCTCCGGCGTGAAGAGCATGCAGTCGGCCAACCTGACGTGGGACTTCATCAAGAAGATGCGCGAAGTGACCAAGATGAAGCTGGTGCTCAAGGGCATCGTCACCGAGGAGGACGCGCGGCTGTGTTTGAAGTACGGCGTGGACGGAGTGCATGTATCGAACCACGGCGGGCGCTCGGAAGACAGCGGGCGCGGGGCTATCGATGCGTTGCCGGAAGTCGCCAAGGTGCTCAAGGGCAAGATGCCGATATTGTTCGATAGCGGCGTGCGCCGCGGGACGGATGTGTTCAAGGCGATGGCGCTGGGGGCCTCGGCGATTTGCATCGGGCGGCCGTATCTGTGGGGGCTGGGCGCGTTCGGGCAACCCGGCGTTGAGCGGGTGCTGGAACTGCTGCGCGAGGAGTATGCAGGGGTGATGCAGCAGATGGGCGCGGTGAATACGGCGGCGATCGTGCCGGAGATGATCAAGCACGCTTGAGTTGAGAAGCTTCGAAATAAAAACGGGCGCTATGCGCCCGTTTTTACACTGACCCCAATTAACTCTGCACTAGAAATTGACCTTTTCCCAACCATCGCCGGCGCGCTTGAACTTGGCATCCCATTCGGTGTTGACCTTAGTGCCGTAATAGCAAAGGGCGATTTCACCGCCGTTCATCGTGATGTGACTGAGGTGAAGCTCATAGCTATCGGTGCGTGCATTTGCGCGTCCGCAGTCACTTTCGCACTAGTCTTGGACCAGATTGTCCAGCGCGGAGACGTGCTGCAGCAACGCGCGAGCGTCAAGTACTGATTGCACTGGGCACGTATCGTCAATCGCAGGAAAATAAATCTCCAGCGGTTCGTAGTCGCCGCCGATGTCAAGTTCCAGCATGCATTTTCCATGGGCGACAAAGAAGCCGGAGCGATCAAATGCCGCAATCAATGTCGCGGCGGGATATCGATTACGTGGGAAGGGGTTGTTCGGTTCGGTGTTCCCGCTCATAGTTTGGTCACGCGCGCATGCAAAACTGCACTCCTGCCGCCCTTGACTTCAGCCAGGCAGCGCGCCACTGCTTCGGCGACCTGCTCCGGGTCTGTCAGGCTTTCGCCGTAGGCGCCGGCGGCTTCGGCGATTTTGGAGAACTCCATGTCGGGGGCGAGCACGGCGGCGAACTGGTCTTCTTCCTTGGCGACGCCGTCGGGGTACATGCGCAGCGTCGATTCCTTGACCGCGCCCCAGCCGGTGTTGTCCATGATGACGGTGAAAATCGGCAGCTTGTACTGGCGCGAGACGGCGAGCACGGAGGTGGGCGTGGAGAAGTAAAAGCCGCCGTCGCCGACGAATTGCACCACGGTGTTGTTGGGCCGCGCCAGCTTGGCCCCGAGCGCGGTGCCGCCGGAGTAGCCGAGGCCGCCGCTGCCGAGACCGATCGAGGTGGTGGGCTTGGTGCGCGGCACGTTGTTGAAGACGGAGAACATGTTGCGGATGCCTTCGTTGACGATGATGTCGTCGGGGCCCAAGGCACGGCCGACTTCGGCGCAGAGGTATTGCGGGTTGATGGTGCCCTTGACGCCTTTGTCGGTGGCGGCGTGGGCGACCTGCAACTGGCGGGTGGCGGCTTCGTCCATCAGCGCGGCCATGCGGGTCTTGACGCGGGCGGTGAAGGCGGCATCGCCGGCGGCTACCCGATGCTTGATGTGCTCGATGAGTTGCGCGAGTACGCGGGTGCTGTCCGCCTCGGCGCGCAAGTTGGCGCCGAAACCCCACATGGGGATGTCGCGCTTGTTGACGTCGATGTCCACCTGCGCCCAGAAGCTGCCGGGGCGCTGCTGGGTGTACTTGGGAATCCACGGCACGTCGACGTCGAGCAACAGGCCGAAGTCGGCCTGCTCGACGTGCGGGCTGGACTGGAAGCCGGCGAAGCAGGGCGAGTCGTGCGGGATGTTGAGAAACAGCGGGTTGAATTCGATTACGCGGGTGGCGGTGAGGCGCGCCAGTTCGTCGAGCAGGGCGGGCGCCTCGGCGTTGCGGCCGGCGTAGGCGCTGACCAGCACCGGGTATTGCGCGGCCATCAGCTTGTCGGCCAGGGTGTCGATGAATTCGGCGTCGACGCCGCGCGCGGTGGCGGCGCCGTACTGGCCGGCGGGGTAGGACTTGATCTGCTCCTCTTCCCACGGGGCGGCGAGCACTTCGCGCGGCAGCATCATGTAAGCCGGGCCCTTGGGGTCGCTCATCATCATAGTGTGGGCGCGGCGCAGGGCTTCCTTGGCGATGACGCCGGAGTGCAAGTTGTATTCCCACTTCACATAGGGGCGCACCACGCTGGCCTGGTCGTAGGGTTCCTGCACGAAGTGGACGAAGTTGTCGCGCGAGCCGGGCAACTCGCCATGGATGGTGAAGGGGGCGCGGCCGGCCATCAGCAGCACGGGGATGCGCGAGCGGAACAGGTTGTGCATGCCCATGGCGGCGTTGGCGGTGCCGGCGTCCACGTGTACCAGCACGCCCTGGCCGCGGCCGGTCATGGCGGCGTAGCCGGCGGCCATGTGCATGGCGACGTTTTCATGCGGACAGAGGATGATCTTCGGGTGCGTGAGGCCCTCGCGGCGCCAGCGCGCCATTTCCTCGATCAGCGGGGCGTGGTCGGTGCCCAGGTTGCAGAAGAGATAGTCGATGCCGATCTCGTTTAAGCCTTCGAGGAAATAGTGGGCGGTGGTGTGGGATGCCATGAAAAGTCTCCGTAGGTTGCGTTGCTTTTTTTGTGATTATCCGCTTCTGTGGCGGGATGTGGCGTGCTTTGGGGGCTGCGGCTTCACCTCATCCCCATCCTGTCCTTCCCCTTGAAAGGGACGGGACCTGCTAAGCCGCAGCGAGGCTTAGCGCGACTTCAGTTCGAACTCGCGGGCGAGGAGTTCGTAGGATTTGAGGCGCGCCTTGTAGGAGGCGGCGACGCCCAGCACCACGACTTCGTCGGCGGCGAATTCGGCTTGCACTTCGCGGATGCGCGCGGCCACCTTGTCGGGGGTGCCGACAACGGCGCGCGGGCGTTCGCGTTCGATGATGGCGCGGTCGCGCTCGTTGAAGTGGGCGGCGCGGGTTTTGGCTTCCTCCACCGTGGCGATGGGCGCGTTGATGCCGTAGGCCATTTGCACGCGGCGCACATCCACCGAGGTCGCGAGTTCATCGGCCTGGGCCTGCGTTTCGGCGGCGATGGCGAAGACGGCGACAGCGCTGTAGGGCACGGGTGTCACCGCGCCGCGGGTCTGGTCCGCATGCGGCGTGGGCTTGAATTCGTCGCGATAGGCTTGTGCGACCGGGGCGCCGCCGTAGGCGTTGATGAAGTGAGCGAAGGCGAAGCGCAGGCCGAGGTGGGCGGCCATCGCGCCGCCGTAGTCGGAGGAGCCGAGCACCCAGATCTGCGGGGCGCCGCCTTTATCGTCCGCGGAGCATTGCGGCTGCAGCACCACGCCGGCGTGCGGGTGGTCGGGCGGGATCACGCCGTCGAGGTGGGCGATCAACTCCATCACCTGCTGCGGAAAAAATTCGGCCGCGTTGTAGCTGCCGCCGGTGGTCGAGCCCATCACGGCTTGCGCGGTGCGCATGTCGCCGCCGGGGGCACGGCCGATGCCGAGGTCAAGCCGCCCGGGGAACAGGGCTTCGAGCATGCGGAACTGCTCGGCCACCTTGAAGGGCGAGTAGTAGGGCAGGAGGATGCCGCCGGTGCCGATGCGGATGTGCTTGGTGACGCTGCCTAGCCTGGCTAAAAGAATCTCGGGGCAGGGGTCGGCCAGCGCGTTGAGGCCGTGGTGTTCGGCGAGCCAGTAGCGTTCGTAACCCAACTGGTCGGCGAGTTGGGCGAGTTCGACGGTGGCGGCGATGGCTTCGACCGGGTTATGGCCGCTGATGATGGGGGACTGGTCGAGGATGGAGAGTTTGGTCATGGCTGAATAATTCGCCGCCGGCTAATCCGTGGCGGGATCATCGAAGGGTTCCTCCCTTTCAAGGGGAGGGACAGAGTGGGGATGGGGTGAAACAGCAATCGGCTTCAAGAATGTTGGGGATCGGACTTCGCGAAACGCAATTGGGGTCAGAGCACAATTTCGCCAACGGCCGCGAAATCATGATCCGACCCCAATTGCTGCATTGTGCCGTGCGCTAGAGCTTGGAGGCGATGTGGGTGATCAGCTCGCGGGCCAGGTCAGCCTTGCGGCCGCGCGGCAGGGGGTGGCGGCCGGCGTCGTCGATCAGGGTGATTTCGTTTTCGTCCTGGCCGAAGGCGTCTTGCGCCTTGTTGGCGACCAGCAGGGGAATGTTCTTGCGCTTGCGCTTGGCTTCGGCGTTGACCAGCACGTCGTGGCTCTCGGCGGCAAAGCCGACGCAGAACAGGCCCTTTTGCTGCGCGGCCCAGGCGAGGATGTCGGGGTTCTGCTCCAGCTCGATGGTCAGGCCGGGGTGGCGCTCGTCCTTTTTCAGTTTGCGTTCGCTGTAGTTGGCGACGTGATAGTCGGCCACCGCGGCGACGGCGACGAAGACGTTCGCACCGGTCACGGCTTGCTGGACGGCGGCGAACATTTCTTTCGCGGTCTTCACGCTCACCTTGGTGACGCCGGCGGGGGTGTCGAGGTGGGTGGGGCCGGAGATCAGCGTAACTTCAGCGCCGGCGGCGGCGGCTGCTGCTGCGATGGAATAGCCCATCTTGCCGCTGGAGGTGTTGGTGATCACGCGTACCGGGTCGATCGGCTCCTCCGTCGGGCCGGCGGTGATGACGAAGCGCTTGCCTTTGAGAATCTTTGGCGCGAACAGGGCTTCGATGTAGCCGAAGATCTGCGCCGGCTCGAGCATGCGGCCGTCGCCGATTTCACCGCAGGCTTGCGCGCCGCTGCCCGGGCCCATCACGGTGATGCCGTCTTCACGCAATTGCGCGACATTGCGCTGGGTCGGGGTTTGCAGCCACATCTCGACATTCATCGCCGGGGCCACCAGCAGCGGGCTGCCGGGCTGGCGTGCCAGGCACAGGGTGGAGAGCAGGTCGTCGGCTGCGCCGTGGACCAGCTTGGCCATGAAGTTCGCGGTAGCCGGGACGATTACCACGCCAGCGGCGCCGCGCGTGACTTCGATGTGCGCCATGCTCTTGGGCTCGCGCGCGTCCCACAAGTCGGTCCACACCGGGCGGTTCGCCAGGGCCTGGAAAGTGGCGGGGGTGATGAAGCGGGTGGCGGCTTCGGTCATCACCACGTCGACCTCGATGCCGGCCTTGACGCACAGGCGCGTCAGCTCGCAGGCCTTGTAGGCGGCGATGCCGCCGGTGATGCCCAGTACGATGCGTTTGTTCATTGTGCTGCCTTTGTCTCTTTGCTTCGTCCGATAGCGGCAGTGTAAATCAGGCGCGGCTTGGCCGCTCGCTCAGGACCTGCGCGGGCGGAAGCTGTCGAGGATCAGCAGCGCGGCGCCGACGGTGATGGCAGAGTCGGCGACGTTGAAGGCCCAGAAGTGCCAGTTGCCGAAGACGAAGTCGAGGAAGTCGATCACGTGGCCCAGTCGTATGCGGTCGACCAGGTTGCCGACGGCGCCGCCGAGGATCAGGGTCAGGCCCCAGCAGAACAATTTGTCGCTGCGGTGGCGATGGATCATCCACATGATCAGCGCGACGGCGGCGATGGTGATGCCGATGAAAAACCAGCGCTGCCAGCCGGACTCGCCGGAAAGAAAGCTGAAGGCCGCGCCGGGGTTGTAGACCAGCACCAGGTTGAAAAAGCCGGGGATCACCGGCACCGATTCGCCGTAAGCGAAGTGCGCTGTGATCGCCGCTTTTGACAACTGGTCGGCGACCAGCAGCAGCAACACCGTGAGGGCCGCCGGGAGCAGGCGCATCAGGCGTGGGCCCGCGGCTCGCCGGGGCCGAACAGGTTGCTGACGCAGCGGCCACACAGGCCCGCGTGTTCCTTGTTGGCGCCGACATCGCTGCGATAGTGCCAGCAGCGCTCGCACTTGGCGTATTTGCTGGTGGTGGCGCTGATGCTTTCGGCCGCCGCGTCGTCGACATGGGTGACGGTGGCTTGGGAGGTGATCAGCACGAAGCGCAGGTCGTTGCCCAGTGACTGCAGGGCCTTGAGCTTGTCGCCGGCCGCGCGGATTTCTACTTCGGCTTGCAGCGAAGAGCCGATCTCTTTCGCGGTGCGCATGTCTTCGAGCTTCTTTTGCACTTCGCCGCGCACGGTGCGCAGCTGCGCCCATTTTTGGGCCAGCTCGGGGCCGTCTTCCGGCTGCGGGAAGGCGTAGTAGGTGTGCAGGAAGATCGTCAAATCGCCGGGGTTGAATTCGCGCCACGCTTCCTCTGCCGTGAAGGAGAGGATGGGCGCCATCAGGCGCAGCAGCGACTGCGTCAGGTGCCACAGCGCGTTTTGCGCGGAGCGGCGGGCGTGGCTACCCTTGGCCGCCGTGTACAGGCGGTCCTTCAGGATGTCGAGGTAAAAGCCGCCCAGGTCTTCGGAGCAGAAGATCTGGATTTTCGGCACGGCGGCGTGGAACTCGTACCTGGTGTAATCGGCGAGCACGTTGTGCTGCAGCTCGGCGGCCAGCCCTAGGGCATAGCGGTCGATCTCCAGCCATTCCTTCACCGGCAGGGCGTGGGCCTTGGGGTCGAAGTCGCTGGTGTTGGCGAGCATGAAGCGCAGGGTGTTGCGGATGCGGCGGTAGGCCTCGACCACGCGCTTGAGAATCTCATCCGAGATCGACAGTTCGCCGGAGTAGTCGGTGGAAGCTACCCACAGGCGCAGCACTTCGGCGCCCAGGGTGTCGCTGATCTTTTGCGGCGCGACCACGTTGCCGACCGACTTGCTCATCTTGCGGCCGTCGCCGGCGACGACGAAGCCGTGGGTCAGCAGGCTGTCGTAGGGCGCGCGGCCGTTGAGCATGCACGACACCAGCAGCGAGGAATGGAACCAGCCGCGATGCTGGTCGCTGCCCTCGAGGTACATGTCGGCGGGGTAGCGCAACTGCGGGCCGTGCGAGCCCATGCCGTTGGTTTCGCCCCCTGGCCCGCCCATCACGGTCTGGAAGGTGGAGCCGGAGTCGAACCACACATCCAGCGTGTCCTTGATCTTTTCGTAGTAGGCCGTGCTGTTGGCGCCGACCGCGCCGATCAGATCGTCGGGATTCACCGTCTGCCAGGCTTCGATGCCGTTTTGCTCGACCAGCTTGGCGACGGCCTCGAGGATCTCCAGGGTCTGCGGATGCAGCTCGCCGGTCTCCTTGTGCACGAAAAACGGCATGGGCACGCCCCACTGGCGCTGGCGCGAGAGCGTCCAGTCAGGCCGGTTGGCGATCATGCTGTGCAGGCGCTGCTTGCCCCAGCCGGGGAAGAACTGTGTCGCGTCGATGGCGCGCAGCGCGGTCTCGCGCAGTGACTCGGCAGGCTTGTTGCCGCGAAAGCCGGGCGGCGTGTCCATCGCGGCGAACCATTGCGTGGAGGCGCGGTAGATGATCGGCGTCTTGTGGCGCCAGCAGTGCATATAGCTGTGCACGTATTTGTTGACGTGCAGCAGGTTGCCGGAGTCCTTGAGCTTTTCGGTGATCACCGGGTTGGCCTTCCAGATCATCTGGCCGGCGAACAGCGGCAGGGTCTCGGCGTAGACGCCGTTGCCCATGACAGGGGTCAAAATCTCCGTGTCCTTCATGCCGTGCGACTTGCAGGAGATAAAGTCTTCCACGCCGTAGGCGGGCGCGGAGTGGACGATGCCGGTGCCGGTGTCGAGCGTTACGTAGTCGCCGAGGTAAACGGGGGAAAGACGGTCGTAGCCCGCGTCCATTTTCGCCAGCGGGTGATGGAACTTGATTTCGGAAAGCTTGGCACCCACGGTAGTGGCCAGCGTGGTGCCGGTGAGCTTCCACTTTTCCAGGTTCGCGGCGACCAGGTCGGTGGCGAGGATCAAGAGGCCGCGCCCGGTATCGACGAGGCTGTAGCTGAACTCGGGATGCATGTTCAGCGCCTGGTTCGACGGAATGGTCCAGGGGGTGGTGGTCCAGATCACCACGGCGCCGTCTTTCGCCAGCGCGGGCAGGCCGAAAGCCGCCGCCACCTTTTCCGGCTCCGCGAAGGGGAAGGCGACGTCGATCGCCAGGTCTTCCTTGTCGGCGTATTCGACCTCGGCTTCGGCGAGTGCCGAGGCACAATCGAAGCACCAGTTCACCGGCTTTAAGCCGCGGTAGACGTAACCCTTTTCAAGAATCCTGCCGAGGACGCGGATTTCGTCCGCCTCGGTCTTGAAGGCCATGGTCTTGTAGGGGTTGTCCCATTCGCCGAGCACGCCCAGGCGCACGAAGTCGACCTTCTGACGCTCGATCTGCTCGCCGGCATAGGCGCGGGCCAGGGCCTGCGTTTTTTCCGTTGGCAGGTTCTTGCCGTGCTTTTTCTCGATCTCGCGTTCGATCGGCATGCCGTGGCAGTCCCAGCCGGGCACGTATTGCGCGTCGTAGCCCGCCATGTTGCGCGACTTGACGATGATGTCCTTCAAAATCTTGTTGACCGCGTGGCCGATGTGGATGTCGCCGTTGGCATACGGCGGGCCGTCGTGCAGGATGAACTTCGGGCGGTGCGCGGAGGCGGCGCGGATCGCCTGGTAGATCTTTTTTTCCTGCCACTCTTTTACCCAGCCCGGCTCGCGCTTGGCGAGGTCGCCGCGCATCGGGAAGGGCGTGTCCGGCAGGTTGAGGGTGTCTTTATAGTCAGCCATAAGCTTTGGTAGATGCGGAACTAATTCAGGGTTTCAAGAAAGCGACGCGCGTCGTCGGCGTCCTGGGCAATTTGTTTTTTCAGGCTGTCGAGGTCGGGAAACTTTTCCTCGTCGCGGATTTTTTTCAGGAAATCGACACGAATGTGTTTGCCGTAAATGTCCTGATCGAAATCGAATATATAAACTTCCAGCTTGACCAGGCCGCTGTTGGTGACGGTGGGGCGGATGCCCAGCGAGGCGACGCCATCCAGCGCTTTCGGACCCAGACCCCCGACGCGCACGGCATAAATGCCGGTGAGCGGAGGGCGATTGTGGCGCAATTCCACGTTCGCCGTCGGCCAGCCGAGTTGGCGCCCCAGCTTGTCGCCATGCACCACCCGGCCGCTGATGCTGTAGGGCCGCCCGAGCAGTTTGGCGGCGCGGCCGACGTCACCGCCGGAGAGGATTTCGCGCACAGCAGAGCTGGAGACGCGCATCGCGTTCTCGCCTTCACCGGCTTTTACCGTGTGCATCGCATGTACTTCGAAGCCCAAGGCGTCGCCGGCGCGCTTCAAGTGCGCCAAGTCGCCGCTGCGCTTGGCGCCGAAGCAAAAGTCGTCGCCTATCATCACCCACTTGGCGTTCAGGCCCTTGACCAGCACGCGGTCGATGAACTCATCGGCGGAAAGGTTGGCGAAGGCGCGGTTGAAGCGCAGCACCTGCACCCGGTCGATGCCGTGTTCGAACAGCAGCTCGCACTTTTCGCGCAGCGACGACAGGCGGGTGGGCGCCGACAAGGGCGAAAACAGTTCGCGCGGATGCGGCTCGAAAGTCACCACGCAGGAGGGAATGCCCAGACGTGCCGCCGCCGCCTTCACTTCCGCAAGGATGGCCTGGTGCCCAAGGTGCACGCCATCGAAATTGCCGATGGTGACGGCATGGGTGGTGCCGCCGACGGAGGCGGCCGGCTGGCGCGAAAAATCGCGGCGGACGAGCATGGTGGCGAAAGTGGGAAACTACCGACGAAGCTTAAGTTGAGTGTTCTCGGCTGATGAGTCCCTATGGCGAACCCACACCGAGCCCTTGATGTTGGAGCCGACGGCCTCGCGAGCTATTCGCTTCTCGGCTCGTTACGCAGACCAAAGCGGTCTTTCCCCAACGTAAAACCTTGAATTATAGCGTTTTGTGCAGCGCAAACGGGGTGGTAAACGGGTAAAATCGGCCCCCTATGAAAAGAGTCGTCATCCTGATTTCCGGCCGCGGCAGCAATATGGAAGCGCTGATCCGTGCGCAGGAGGCAGGGGAACTGCCGGTTACCATCCAAGCTGTCATCAGTAACCAGGGCGCCGCCGCTGGCTTGGCCACGGCGCGCGCCCACGGCATCGAAGCTGTTGCCCTGCCGCACCGCGACTTCGCCACGCGCGAGGCTTTCGATGCTGCGCTGGCGCAAAAGATCGACGAGTTTTCGCCCGACCTGGTGGCGCTGGCGGGTTTTTTGCGGGTGCTGACCGCTGATTTCGTGCGGCGCTACGAGGGACGGCTGATCAATATCCATCCCTCGCTGCTGCCGGCTTTTACCGGGCTGCACACCCATGAGCGGGCGCTGGAGGCGGGCGCCAAGCTGCACGGGGCGACGGTGCATTTCGTCACCCCGGAACTGGACCATGGGCCGATCATCATCCAGGCGGCGGTGCCGGTGCTGGCTGATGACACGCCGGAAACCCTGGGGGCGCGCGTGCTGGAGCAGGAACACGTGATTTATCCGCGCGCGGTGCGCTGGTTCGCGGCGAACCAACTGCAGGTGCGCGACGGCATCGTCAAGGTAGAGTTGCCGGGCGCAGAACAACTGGTGGTGGCGGCATGACCGGCGGACCGAAGCTTACGATATTTGTTTTCGAACATGCGATCCGTGCCCTCTCGGGGGTACTGTCCAGCTCGGTGGCGGCGGACAAGGGCTTGTCCGAATACTTTCGCGAAAATCCCAAGCTGGGGCATGCCGATCGCGGCGTGGTGGCCGAGACGGTGTATGCCGTGTTGCGCCACAAGCGCAGCCTGGAGGCGGCTTCCGGCAGCGAGTACCCGCGCGAGCTGGCGCTGGCGGCGCTGGCGCGGGTGCGCGGCATGAACCTGAAACAGCTCGAGCACTTGCTGCGCCCGAAGGAAACCGAGCTGATCCAGAAAATCAAGGGCTGGAAGGCCGAAGAGGCGCCGGGCGCGGTGCGCAACGATTTGCCGGACTGGCTGTGGGACAGCCTGGTGGCGACGCGCGGCGAGGAAGCCGCCGAAGCCCTGGCGCGCGGACTCAAGCAGGCGGCGCCGCTGGACTTGCGCGTCAATCTGATGAAAAACACCCGCGACGAGGCGCTGGCGCAGCTCAAGGCGACCGAGATCGAGGGTGTCGCCACGCGCTATTCGCCGCACGGCATCCGTCTGGCGAGCAAGCCGGTGTTACAGCGCAACCCGCTGTTTTTGTCGGGCGGCGTCGAGGTGCAGGACGAGGGCAGCCAGTTGCTGGTGGAGTTGATGGCGCCCAAGCGCGGCGAGATGGTGATCGATTTTTGCGCCGGCGCCGGCGGCAAGACCCTGGCGCTGGGGGCGCTGATGCGCTCCAGCGGGCGTCTTTATGCGCTGGATGTGGCGGCGGGGCGTTTGGCCAAGCTCAAGCCGCGCTTGTCGAGGAGCGGTCTGTCGAATGTGCACCCACTGCGCATCGAGTCGGAAAACGACATCAAGGTCAAGCGCATGGCCGGCCGCGCGGACCGCGTGCTGGTCGACGCGCCGTGCAGCGGGCTGGGCACGGTGCGGCGCAATCCGGACCTGAAGTGGCGCCATGATCCGAGCGACATTGCCGAACTGGCGGTGAAGCAGGCGGCGATTCTTGTGGCGGCGGCGCGCCTGGTGAAGCCGGGCGGGCGCCTGGTGTACGCGACCTGCAGCTTGCTGCGGGAAGAAAACCGCGCGGTGGTGGACGCTTTTCTGGCGGCGCATCCCGAGTTTGCCGAGATCGACGCGGTGGAGGTGCTGGCCAAGCGCGGCATCGTGATCGAGTCGGCGGCGGCGCCGGCGCTGGAGTTGTTGCCGCAGGTGCATGGCACCGACGGCTTTTTCGCCTGCGTGATGGAGCGCAAGGCGGCGCCGGCGCCGGCACTGGTAGCGGATCCCCCGTCCGAGTAGCGGCTTTGTGCAAGAATCCAGCGAGGAAGGAAAACTCGGGAAACCCGGGAAAACTCGCGCACGCTCCCAGGAATGAATAAATCCAGATGGCTGTTTCCGTCCAGCATTTAGCCGGCGACCTGCGCGAGGACCTGAGCAATCCGGTGATGCTCTGGCAGGCCGGCACGCTGGTGCTGTGCTTGCTGCTGGCCTGGTATTGCGCGCGCCTGCTGCGCGGGCGCATCGCGGCGCATGCGGCTGAGGGCGCGGTGGCCGGCGCACCCCCTTCGATGCTTTCCGAGCGCTCCCTGCAGATGGGGCGCGAGGGGCTGCAGCGCCTGGCCTTTCCGCTGTTTGCCCTGGGGTTTGTGCTGCTGGGGCGAGGCGTACTCGAGCGCTATCCGCAGTTCAATGCCACCCACCTGCACCTGCTGCATCTGGCGGTGCCCCTGCTGTACGCGATGGCTGGCATCCGCGCGCTGGTCTACCTGTTGCGTCACGTGTTCCATGAGAGCAGCGCGCTGAAGGCGGGGGAGCGCTGGATTGCTTTCGTCATCTGGCTGGCGGTGGCGATCGATGTGGTCGGCCTGACGCCGGACATCATCGCGCTGCTCGAAGAGATCAGTTTCCACGTCGGCAAGCAGTCGGTCAACCTCTGGCTGATCGGCCAGGCGGTGTTCTCCGTCGCGCTGACCTTGTTGATCTCGCTCTGGGTCTCGGCGGTATTCGAGCAGCGCCTGATGAACGCGGAGACGCTGGACATGAGCTTTCGCGTCGCCGTCGGGCGCTTTGCCCGCGCGCTGATGGTGACGGTGGCGGTGCTGGTGAGCATGTCGCTGGTGGGCATAGACATCACGGTGCTGTCGGTGTTCGGCGGCGCGCTGGGTGTCGGCCTCGGCTTGGGGCTGCAGCGTATCGCCAGCAATTACATGTCGGGCTTCATCATCCTGCTGGACCATTCGATCCGCATCGGCGACATGATCACGGTGGACAAATTCCAGGGCGCGGTGACGCATATCAACACCCGCTACACGGTGCTCAAGGGGATGGACGGCACCGAGTCGATCCTGCCCAACGAGATGCTGGTCAATACGCCAGTGCTGAACCACTCCTACACCAGCCGCAATGTGGCGCTCAACACACAGCTTTCGGTGGCCTACGACAGCGATCTGGACGAGGTGGCGCGGATCATGTGCGAGGCCGCGGCGGCGCATCCGCGGGTGCTGGCCGACCCGCCGCCGAAAATGCAGTTGTCCGCTTTTGGCGCCGATGGCCTGGATTTGACCCTGGTGTTCTGGATCGAAGACCCGGAGCGCGGCAACAACAACGTGCGTTCGGAGATCAATCTGGCGATTCTGACGGTTTTTCGGGCGCATGGAGTGCAAATCCCCTATCCGCAGCGGGAAGTCCGGGTTCTCAACGCCGGGGACTTGCATGTTGCGCCGCAGCAAACGGACCAGATCGGCGCGGGCGAAAAGGACGCGCAAAACGTAGCGCAAAACGTAGCGCAAAACGCTGGGAAAGTGCCCGAAAAATAGGCAAAAAGCGGTGCGGATTTGCATTGGGCGCAACTATTCGTCGTTATGTAACGAAATTTGACGGTGTTCACCCTTGCTTTTCACGTAAAATGAGTCATATTAGACGTATAGAATTTTGAGTGGCTCCAACAAGAGAGCCCGCTGCGCCAACCGGTCGAATTGTGACAAGAAATCCAGGCGCGTTTGTTCCCCAACTGCATTTTTTGTCGATATTCATTCGCCGCTCGCGGCAAAGGCTTAATTAGATGACTCTCCATTCCGGCTTGTTCGACCTGAGTTTCTGGCAACTGGTCGCCGTCGCCCTGGTGTTCACCCACATCACCATCATCGGCGTCACCGTGTACCTGCACCGCCACCAGGCGCATCGTGCTCTCGAACTGCATGCCATCCCGAGTCACTTTTTCCGTCTCTGGCTGTGGATGACCACCGGCATGGTGACCAAGGAGTGGGCGGCGATCCATCGCAAGCACCACGCCAAGTGCGAGACCATCGAAGATCCGCACAGCCCGCAGATCCACGGCATCAACAAGGTGCTGTGGACCGGCGTGGTGCTGTATGTCAAGGAATCCCGCGTCAAGGAGACCATGGAGCGTTATGGCCACGGCACGCCGGACGACTGGATGGAGCGCAACGTTTATTCGGCCCACGGCAAGCTGGGCGTGACCCTGATGGCGCTGATCGACATCGCGCTGTTCGGGCCGCTGCCGGGCATGGCGATCTGGGGCGTGCAGGTGGCGTGGATTCCGTTCTGGGCCGCCGGCGTGATCAACGGCTGGGGCCACTGGTTCGGCTATCGCAATTTCAAGGTTGCTGATGCTTCCGTGAACATCATTCCCTGGGGCATCATCATCGGGGGTGAAGAGCTGCACAACAACCACCACGCCTACGGCACCTCGGCCAAGCTGTCGAACAAGTGGTACGAGTTCGACATCGGCTGGATGTACATCCGCCTGATGGAAATGGTCGGCTGGGCCAAGGTGAAAAAGATCGCCCCCAAGCCGAAGTTCATCACCGCCAAGTCGGTGTGCGACATGGACACCCTGCATGCCGTCATCGCCAACCGCTACGATGTGATGCAGCGCTACGGCAAGTCGCTCAAGCGCGCCTGGCGCTCGGAAGTGGCGACGCTGAAGGACAAAGTGGCCTCGCACGACGAAATCAAGACCGCGCGCCGCGCCCTGCACAAGCCGATGGATGAACTGCATGCCGCCGACAAGGCGACGCTGGATCGCGTGCTGGGCGAGTCCGCCGTGGTTTCCAAGGTGTATGCGATGCGCGAAGAACTGTCGCGCCTGTGGGAGCGTTCCACCACCTCGAGCGAGCAGTTGCTGCACGACCTGCAGGACTGGTGCGCACGTGCCGAAGCTTCCGGCATCCATGCGCTTGAAGAGTTTTCCCTGCGCCTGCGCAGCTACGCGATGCCGGCGGTACAGGCAGCGGCGTAAAATCCTGGCAAAGTGGTTCCAGGCAGCAGCAAAACGGACCCGGTGGGTCCGTTTTGCATTTCTAGGAGACAGGTAATGAAAGTGGAAGGCAGTTGTTATTGCGGCAAGATCACGTTCGAGGGCGAAGTCGATCCGGAAGGGGTCAACGTCTGCCATTGCACCGATTGCCAGAACATCACGGGTTCGCCGTTTCGCACCTCGATCCTGACGCCGGCAGCGCAGTTCAGGATCAGGGGCACGCCGAAGACCTTCATCAAGACCGCCGAGAGCGGCACCCAGCGCATCCATGCCTTTTGCCCGGAGTGCGGCACGCCGGTGTATGCGACGGCCATCAGCAATCCGACCACCTATACCTTGCGGCTTGGGACGCTGAAGCAGCGCGCGCAGCTCAAGCCGAAGAAACAGATCTGGGCACGTTCGTCGCTGCCCTGGTTCAAGGACCTCTCAGGGGTTGAGTCCCACGAGCGCGGTTCACCTTGAGCCGGCCTGAAAAACAAAAGCCCCGCATCGCGGGGCGTTTGTTCGTAGCTTTTCAATTCTAAAAATCGTCTGGCTCTGCCAGCGATTTTTTGCAAGCCAGGCCGGTCAAAAGTAGGGGTGCACTTTTGACCGATGGTCTTACTTGATTTTGGTTTCTTTGTAGATCACGTGCTTGCGCGCCTTGGGATCGAATTTCTTGATCTCCATTTTTTCAGGCATGGTGCGCTTGTTCTTGTTGGTGGTGTAGAAGTGGCCGGTACCGGCGGTCGATTCGAGTTTGATCTTGTCGCGTGGCATGTCAGGCTCCTTTAGATTTCGCCGCGGGCGCGCAGGTCTACGAGAACTGCGTCAATCCCTTTTTTGTCGATAATGCGCAGGCCGGCGGAGGAAACGCGCAGGCGCAGCCAGCGGTTTTCGCTTTCGATGAAAAAGCGGCGGTATTGCAGGTTCGGCAGAAAACGACGCTTGGTCTTGTTGTTGGCGTGGGAAACGTTGTTCCCTACCATCGGGCCCTTGCCCGTGACTTGGCACACTTTGGCCATATAACGCTCCTGTAAATTGAAATCCAGCGGCCAAGGGACCTACCAGGACTGCGCAACGCGACCGGGGTTTTATCCCCTGGGGTCATGGGCGCAAACGCTTGGCCGCCACACACTTCTTCATCGAAATCGACGAAGCCCGCAAGTATACCAGGAATTTCCCCAATATTTCAAGCACTTCGGCATTTTTCGCGCCAGGCCGGGACGCTGCCGCCAGGCTGTTGGCTGCCTACAGCAATCCGTGCTCGGCGAAGGAGAGCACCTTGCGCCCGCCGACGACAAAATGGTCGAGCACGCGCACGTCTACCATGTTGAGCGCGTCTTTCAGGGTCTCGGTGAGCAGCTTGTCGGCGTGGCTGGGTTCGGTGGTGCCGGAAGGGTGGTTGTGGGCGAAAATCACCCCGGCGGCGTTGTGTGCCAGGGCTTTTTTGACGATTTCGCGCGGGTAGACGCTGGTCTGGGTCAGGGTGCCGCGAAACATCTCCTCGGCGGCCAGCAGGCGGTTTTGCGCGTCGACGAACAGCACGGTGAAGCATTCGTGCGGCAGGTGGCCGAGCGAAAGCGCCAGGTAGTCGCGCACCGCGCGCGGCGAGTTCAGCGCCACGCCCTGCACCAGTTCTTCGCGCAGGGCGCGGCGGGCCATTTCGATCACCGCTTGCAACTGGGTATATTTCGCATCGCCCATGCCCAGAATGGCATTGAATTCGCCGCGCTGGGCGGCAAATATGCGGTTCAGGCTGCCGAACTGGTTGAGCAGGATGCGGGCAAGGTCGACGGCGCTTTTGCCGGTGACGCCGATGCGCAGGAAAATCGCCAGCAGTTCGGCGTCGCTCAAGGCAGCGGCGCCGTGCTCCAGCAGTTTTTCCCGCGGCCGCTCCCCGGCGGGCCATTCCTTGATGGTCATTGTTGTGTTTTCAGCGCGCGGCGGCCGGGTTTGGGTGCAAGGCCATCGCTTACAATAGAGGCTGTAAAAAAGGATTTTCGGCAAATATACGCGATGCAAGCTTCAATCGATACCGCGGGCGCGAAAAGCGTGCTGCCGGACAGCTACCTGACCCTGCGCTACCGCGTGGTATTGCCCGACGGCAGCGAGGCGGTGAGCACCTTCGGCATGAACCCGGCGACCCTGTCTCTTGGCGCCGGCCAGCTGGCCGAGACGCTCGAATATTGCCTGATCGGCATGCGCGCCGGCGAGCGCCAGACGTTCACGCTGGAGCCGGAGGCGGCCTTCGGCCTGCGCAACCCGGAACTGGTGCGCCGCGTCTCGCTGGCGACGCTGCCGCGCGAGTTGGAGGAGGAGGCGGGCAGCCGCATCTCCTTTACCGACGCCTCCGGGGCCGAATTCGCCGGCACTCTGTTGGAAAAAAACGAGGAGGATGCCCTGTTCGATTTCAATCATCCCCTTGCCGGCCTCACCATTGTTTTCGAGGCGGAAATCCTGGCGGTGATGTAGCCTGCCGGAAACCGGAATTGACCATGAACGCACCCACCGCACCCATCGCACCCGCCTCAGGAAGCCACACCAAGGCAGAGTCCGAAATGGAGATTCTGCTGGCGCAGCCGCGCGGCTTTTGCGCCGGGGTCGAGCGAGCCATCGGCATCGTCGAGCGCGCCCTCGAGTTGCACGGGGCGCCGATCTACGTGCGCCACGAGATCGTGCACAACAAGTATGTGGTCGACGATCTGCGCGCCAAGGGCGCGATTTTCATCGAAGACCTGGCCGACGTGCCGGCCGGCGCCACCCTGATTTTTTCCGCCCACGGCGTGGCGCAATCGGTGCGGCGCGAGGCCGATGCGCGCGGCTTCCAGGTATTCGACGCCACCTGCCCGCTGGTGACCAAGGTGCATGTCGAAGTCGCCAAGATGCGCAAGGAAGGATTTGACATTGTCATGATCGGCCACAAGGGCCACCCCGAGGCCGAAGGCACGATGGGGCAGTCCGAGCAGGGCATGCACCTCGTGGAGACCATCGAGGACGTGGCCAGTCTCATGGTGCGCGACCCCGAGGCATTGGCCTATGTGACCCAGACCACCTTGTCGGTGGACGATGCAGCGCGCATCGTCGCGGCCCTAAAGGAGAAGTTTCCCTCGATCCGCGGGCCGAAGAAAGACGACATCTGCTACGCCACCCAGAATCGCCAGGATGCCGTCAAGTTCATGGCGCCCAAATGCGATGTGGTGATCGTGGTGGGCTCGCCCAACAGCTCCAATTCGAACCGCCTGCGCGAGGTCGCGCGCACCATGGGCACCGATTCCTACATGGTGGACCGTGCCGACCAGCTCGACCCGGCGTGGATCGCCGGCAAGACCCGCGTCGGCGTCACCGCCGGCGCCTCGGCGCCGGAAATCCTGGTGCAGGACGTGATCGAGCGCCTGCGCCAGATGGGTGCCAAGACGGTAAGAAAGCTCCCCGGCACCGAAGAGATGGTGCGCTTCCCGATGCCGCGCGGCCTGGCCTGAGGGCGGCGTAGCGGGGCTTGGCCCCGGCGTGGGAGTCCGCCCCCTTGTCCATCCAGCGGCAGGACGGCCAAAGGGGGGGTACCGCTCATCGGACCGGTTTGTACGTCTGTCGCGCATGGCTGCTGTTGCAAGTCTCCCTGGACTACTATCCAATCCAGAGGAAAGGGCTTGCAACCATGACGCCATTGCATACACACCGGATCTACCCGCTCAATTATCCGTTTGAGAGCCTGGCCGCGCACGCCCGCCGGCAAGGGTATCGTGCCGACAGCGGAGGGCGCGCGCGCGGTTTCACGGTCATCGAGCTGATGATGGCCATCATCATATTGGCGATCATTGTTGCGCTGGGCGCGCCGGGACTGTTCTCGTTCATCACGCAATCGCGGATGACCGGGCAGATCAACGATCTGCTCGCCGATCTTTCGTATGCGCGCAGCGAGGCCGCCACCCGCGGCGTGCGGGTCGGCGTTTGTGCCGTGACGGTCGGAACGACCGCCTGCGCCACAGGCGCGGGCGCCGACTGGGCGGTAGGCCGGATGGTCTATGTCGATACCAACGGCGACGGTGTCCGGGATACCGCGACCAGTTCGACGGAGCTGGTGCTGCGCACCACCGCGGCCCTGACCGGCGGCAGTGTGCTGACGGTCACCCAGTCCGGGGCCGGCACACACCCGTCCTCGTTCCAGTTCCGCCCCTACGGCGGCATCGCGACGGCGGGCAACCAGTCGATCCCGGGCGCGGCGGCGGGCACCCAGATAGGCTTTACGCTGTGTCCCGCGTCGGGGACCGCCAGCAACAAGCAGGGCCGGCAAATCGACATCTCGCTGACCGGACGTCCCGTCGTTTCCAAGGTGAACTGCTAAATCATGAACATATCCATTCGAAATCGCGCAGTTTCAGGGGAGGGCCCGCAGCGCGGCTCGACCATGATCGAGGTGCTCGTAGCGGTGCTGATTTTGGCGCTGGGCATGATGGGCATGCTGGGAATGTTCATCAACAGCCTGAAGATCACCGGCGGGGCGATGTACCGGAATATCGCCACACAGCATGCCTACATGATGGCCGACGTGATCCGCGCCAATGTTGCCAACCTGCCCAATTACCTGGCCTTGACGACAGCGCCGGCGGCGACCAACGCCCCGTGCTACACCACGGCCGGCTGCGCCTATACGACTATGCCGAATGCCGAGTACACGGTGTGGACCAACGAACTGGTCAACTTGTTGCCGGCGGGGCAGGGCAAGGTATGCCGCGACAGCGCCAGCAACCTGCTCAGCCGCTCGGCGACCTCGATGAGTGCCTTTCTGACCTGCGATAACAGCGTCACCTCGCAGGTGGTCGTGAAGGTCTGCTGGGACGAATCGCGGATCCGCACCGGCAACGCGGGCGTTACCAATTCATCTGTCGCCGGCCTTGGAGGTGCGCAATGCGTGTACACCAACCTTTGAGCATGGGGTCAGCGGGATGGCGCGTCCGGCGGCAGGATGGTTTTTCGCTGATCGAGTTGCTGGTTTCCCTGGCCATCGGGCTGATCGTTTCCCTGGCGGTGATGATGGGCTACCTGGCCGCTTCGCAGTCGCAGCGCGGGCAAACCGACCTGACGCGCATGCAGGAGGCCGCCCGTTTTACCTTCGATCTGTTCGGCCGGGAAACACGTCAGGCGGGATACGCCAACAACGCGCGGCTGCCCAACACCAATATTCCCGCGCCCGCTTATCTGCAATACGGCAATACCCTGGCCCCGTTTGATACCAAGCTGTCCGGGAGCGACGGCAATCAGGGGAGCACCCCCACGCCTTACCTCCCGGGTAGCGCGACGGGCATCGGCACGACCAACGGCTATCAGACGATCAACAATATCAATAATTCGGACATTATTACCTTCCGCTATTACGGCAACGACAAGCTTGACGGCAGCGCCAGCGACGGCACCGTTCTCAATTGCACCGGCACCGCCCTGCGCGGCGACGACTTTTACGAGGATTCGGTCTATGTCGCCCGCGATCTCACGAACAAGGTTACTGATTCGGCGGGCGAGCCGACCCTTTTTTGCGCCACCCGGGTGTTTTCGGCGGCCAGCAAATCGTGGACGCTGGTGACCGGCTCTCCGGTTGCCCTGATTCCCGGGGTGGAGACGCTGCAGGTGCTGTATGGCGAGGATTCCGAGCCGGACGGCGCGATCAACCGTTATGTGCCGAAGGGTTTGCTGACGACGCCGGCCGACGCCAATTTCAGTTTCGTCAAGGCGATCATGGTGTCGATGGTGGTGCGCTCTCCCAGCCCTTCCGGATTCCAGTCAACGACACCGATGAATCTCTTCGGGCCGGATTATGTCGGCGATCCGACTACTGATCCCGGCGCCGTCTTCACTCCGCCGGCCGACGGTCGGCTGCGTCGGGTCTACTCGTCCGTATTCTCGTTCCGCAGCATTCTCTAGCCAGGCGATGAAACCAAACCATGAGGTATGCATGATGACGTTCTCTCGAAGCCTCGGGCATCGTTCTCGGACCGCTCTGCGCGCGCGCGAGCGCGGGGTGACGCTGGTGATCGCGCTGATTTTCATGGTCGCGCTGACCCTGCTGGGCACTGGCATGATCCGCGCCACCATGTCGGAAGAGCGCATGAGCGCCAATTCGCGCGACTACGACGTGGCCTTCGCGGCCGCCGAAGCTGCGCTGCGAGATGCGAAGATTCGTATCAACGGGTCGTATTCGTCCGCCGCGGTACCGATGAGCAACCCGGCGGTGATTTTCCCCGCAACCGGAAGCTGCGCCAACGGCTTGTGTTCTTTTGACCCGTCGGTGACTACCACCCCGATTTACCTCAACACCACTTATACGTTTTCGAGTTCGTTCGCCTCGACCCTGGGCTATCTGACCGGCACGCCCGCGGTCACCCCGCAATGCAACGGCTGCTCGACCACCACGCAGCCCAAGTATTTCATCGAGATCACGAAAAAGCCGCCTTACGGCAGCACCAATCCCGCCGACGGTTTTTATTACCGGGTCACCGCCCAGGGTTATGGAGTGCGGTCCACCACGGTAGTGACGCTTGAGGAAGGCGTGCCCCTGCCATAAACCGGCAGCGGATTTAATTCATCGCCGATGCCCCAGGGCCGGCAAGTGTTTTCTTACGGATTTGCGATTTGAGGGTGCAGAAAATGAAAAGACTGGCGAAATACCTACCCGTACTGGCCTTGTCGCTATTTTCCTGGTCGAGCGCGAACGCGCAGCTTTCGCAAGTGCCCCTGCTGACCGGCACGGCGCTGGCGTCGAACGTGGTTTTTGCCATATCGGTGGAGTTCCCGACGGCAATTACCCCCGCCTATACGGGCAGCTATGTGCCGGCGACCACTTATCTCGGGTACTTTGACCCGGCCAAGTGCTACGACTACAACGCTTCGTATAACAATCCGATCGGTACCTATAGCACGGCGACCGCGATCACGCGCTACTTTGTTCCCGCCGCCGTTGCCGGGTCGGGCCACACCTGCAGCTCCAAGTGGAGCGGCAATTTCATGAACTGGGTGTCGATGGCGGGCCTGGACGAGTTCCGCTATGCGATGACCGGCGGCAACCGGATCGTCGACACGAACACCATTACCGTCCTGCAGCGCACATTCCAGACCAGCCAGGGCGGCAACTTCGGCGAGAAGTCTGTTTCCGGCACGACGCTGGACCAGGCCACGCCGCTGGGCTCGGGCACGTATTACTTCAACAGCAGCGGCCTGAATGCCCAGATGAAGTTTGGCATGACCTCGGGCGCCAATACCAATTCCGTGTACGTGCAGGTTCAGGTATGCACGATCATCTCGGCCTCCAGCATCAATGTCGAGTCCAATTGCAATCGCTACGGCACCAGCATCTACAAGCCGGAAGGCACCATTCAGAAAAACGCGGATGGCATGCGCTTCAGCGTGTTGTCCTACTTCAACGGCAACTCGATCGACAACGCCGTGTTGCGGGCGAAGATGAAGTTCACCGGGCAATATACCTATAATCTTTCGGGCGCCGCCACGGCCAACACCGCAAAGGAGTGGGATCCCACGACCGGCATTTTTGTGCCGAATCCGGATACCGCCGATGCCAGCGGATCATATGGCGGGGCGGTGACCAACTCCGGCGTGGTCAACTACATCAACAAGTTCGGCTCCAGCGGCCAGAATTACAAGACGTACGACAACGTCGGCAAGCTGTATTACCAGGCGCTGGCCTATCTGCGTAACCTCGGCCTGAGCAGCCAGTTCTACGGCGGCGCGACTTCGGCCAATAACGACGGTTTTCCGGTGATTACCACGGCCGCCGATCCGATCCAGGCCTATTGCCAGAAAAACTTCATTTTCGTGATGGGCGATACGCACACCTGGTGCGACAAGCGGCTGCCGGGCGGAACCTTCAGCTCGACGAATAACGGTCAGTGCGATGCCATCGCCGGCGTGCAGGCCGCGGACTTGGGCGGCGCTGGCTACACCGACACGGCGGTCAACGTCACGACCTGGACCAACAACATCAGTTCCGGCCTGGCGACTAGCGGTACCGGCGCCGGCGGCGCGAGCTTCTACATGGCGGGCCTGGCCTATTGGGCGCACATCAACGACATCCGCCCCGACTTGAACAACAATTCTTCCAGCGTCAATATCACCGGCTCCTACTCCACGGTCAGCACCTACATCGTGGACGTGCAGGAAAGCAATGATATCGGGGTCAATTCCCAGTATTGGTATGCCGCCAAGTACGGCGGCTTCGATACCGGAAACTTTTCCAGCACGACCGGCTTTTCGATCACCACGCCGGCGGCCAATGGAACCACGACAAACAGCAACTGGGCGTCGTACGACACGCTGTACAACAACGGCAACCGCAATTCCAGCAATACGGACGGTACGAACACCAGCAACAACGGTATCCGGCCGAAAAACTACCTGCCGGCCGGCAACCCGAATGCGATGATCAACGCGGTCAACAGTGCGTTCTCGGCGATTGCGGACGAGGCCGGCAAGGCTTCGGCCACCAGCCAGTCCGGGCAGAGCCTGCCATCGACCGGCGGCCTTTACATTTACCAATCCCTGTACACCTCCGGCACCTGGACCGGCGACGTGATCGCGGCACTGGTGAGCGATGCGCAGTTTTCCAGTTCCGGGGTCACCATTTCCAACCCGGTACCGCCAAATGGCTGGTCAGCCGCGCAGTATTTGACCAATGCCGCCATCACGCCGCCCTCGGGTCGCATCATACTCACGTACAACGACGGCATTGCCAATTACACCGGCGCCACGGCGGACAACAACAGCCTGTACCACAGGGGCGTTGCCTTCAACTCGATCAATGATCTTTCGGTGGCACAAAGGGCGGCGCTGAACGCCGACAGCGCCGGCAATGCGGACGGACTGGGCGCCAGCCGGATCAGCTACCTGCGCGGCGTGCGGACCTCGGAAAAAAGCTATGCGGGCGGCGTATTTCGCAACCGCACTTCCCTACTGGGCGATATCGTCAATTCCGCGCCTTCCTATGTCGGCGCGCCGAGTTCGATCAGTTTCGAGACGGGTTACAACGCTTTTGCCGCGGCGAATATCTCCCGCAAGCCGATGATCTACGTCGGGGCGAACGACGGCATGCTGCATGCCTTTCCGGCGGACGACACCGATACGTCCACCACGGGCAGGGAATGGCTGGCCTATATTCCTTCACCGGCCGTGCGCAAGCTTTCGCAATTGACCGATCCCAATTACGTTCATACCTTTTATGCGGATGGCACGCCGGTGGTGCAGGATGCCTGCCTGACCACATGCGATGGCACGGCCAGTCCCACCGGCAAGTGGAGAACCGTACTGGTTGCCGGCATGAATGCCGGCGGCCAGGGCATCTATGCGCTGGATGTAAGCAGCCCGGGTACTAAAGGCAACTCCACCAACGGTTTTGCTTCGGGCTTGCCGGCCGCCGGCAGCGCCACCCCGCCCAACGGCACCGTGTTGTGGGAGTTCACCGATAGCAATGGCGACGCCGATCTCGGCTACACCTTCGGCCGCCCGGTGATTACCAAGCTGCAAAATGGCCGCTGGGCCGCCATTTTCGGCAACGGCTATTACAACAACGCCAGCGACGGCACCCAGAGTTCGTCGGGCAAGGCTGCCCTCTACATCGTCTATATGTCCGGCCCGAGCGGCATCTCCGGCGTCGGCAAGAACTGGATATTGGGCACCGATTATTTCAAGATCACCTTTCCCAGCGATCCGGGTACCACCTCCGCGCCGAACGGCCTGGGCGGCCCTGCCATCATTGACTCCAATTTCGACGGCGCCACCGACATCGTCTACGCGGCCGATCTTTATGGCAACCTTTGGAAAATCGACCTGAGCGCCAGCACCTCGGCCACCCCGGTGTTGCTGTTCGCCGCCAAGGACTCGGCCAATAACCCGCAACCGATCACCGGCGGGGTGTCGGCCGCGCCCAGCATTAACGGCGGGTACATGGTTTATTTCGGCACCGGCGCCTTCATCAGGACCGCGGATTCGACCGACACCTCCGGCCAAACGGTTTACGGCATCAACGACCGAAATGACGGCACTGTGGTCGCCGCCAATTTCCGCAGCAAGGGCACCCTCAATTCCCTGCAGCAGCAGGTGTTCCTGGCCGGGCTGACCGATCAGACCGTGGGCACCAGGTCAGCCTCGGCATTGTCGAATTGCAAGGTGAACTATCCCGGGCAGGGTCTGACGAGCACGGCCAACCCCTGGCCGCCGACTAACTTCACCTGCCCGTCCGCCCAAGCGATCGGCGACAACGTCAACGTGCAACCGCAGCAGCTGGGCTATTACCTCGACCTGCCGGCGACCGGCGAGCGGTTTACCGCCGATAGCGTGATTGTCGATGGCGGCATCTCCTCGTACATTACGCTGCAGCCGACCAACGTGGCCTGCAAGGGCGGCGCCGACGTGCGCAAGTACGACCTCGACGAGAATACCGGGGGGCGCACCGATTTCAACGTGTTCGACCTAACAGGTACGGGGCTTTTCAACCAGACGCAGCAGATTGTTGCCCCCAGCGCTCCCGGCGGCTCGGTGATCGCCAACGTGGTTAAACTGCCCACCGGCAGCACGGTCAACACCGGCAGCACGTATGGCCACCAGAGTTCCGGCCAGGGGCTGACCGCCGGCTCTTCGGCGGGCAGCACGGCCACCGGCGGTTGCGTGGCGCCGAATGTGTTCGTCACCGGCTGGGGCTGCGTGGGCTCGGTGAACACGAACAAGGTGGTGGACACCTATTGCGGGGGAACGACGTCCGACCTGTGCATCCGCGAGCAGAAGTCGAAGGCGAGCGGCCGCCTGTACTGGCGCCAGCTGTTTACCCAATGATGAATGATTAGAGGAGCACGAGAATGATACGGCGTCTGCATAAAGGTTTTACCCTGATCGAACTGATGATCGTGATGATCGTGATCTCGATCCTGGCGGCGATTGCCTTGCCCAGCTACAACGCCTATGTGATGCGCGCCAAGCGGGCGGCGGCGCGTACCGCGATCCAGAACATGGCGCAGCAGCAGGAGCGGTATTTCACGCAGAACAACGGGTACCTGGCGGTGGGGTCGACGCCGCCCGCGGGCTGGGTCAATTACGTCGGCGACTCTCTCGCTGCACGTACGCACGACCTGGCCGTAACGGTGGCGGCGGGCACCACCACGACCGCTCCGGCATTCACGATCTCGGCGACGCCGGCCAACGGCTTCAACGACAGCACCTGCGGCGCCCTGAGCCTGACCAGCACCGGGGTTCAATCCCAGGCGCTCAACAGCACCGCCGAGTGCTGGGGCCATTGATCGGCGCTGTTGCCCGGTCGTGAGCTTTTCAGCGAGCAGGGGTATTGGGCGGGTAGAGGGAAAATCATGGAGACCGGCGGCCGCACAGGCCGGCCGGTTTTTTTGATTTGCGCATGCGATCACCTTTTCTGCCCGCGGCGATTGCCTGCTCACTGCTGTTCCACGTGCTGGCGTTGAACCTGGAATGGTTTCCGGCCGTTGCCCGCGCGGGTGTCGTGATGCCGTGGCGCGACGCACTTACCTTGCGCGTCAAGCTGATGCCGGCCCCCGTGCCGGCGGCGAAGATGAATGGCGCAAAGCCTTCGATGCCCCCGCCTGCGGCGGTTCAGCGCCGGCTCCCGGGCGATCCGGATCGGGAGACACCGCTGCTATCTACCGCCGGGCCCGTGCCGGCTTCCCAGCCGGAAGTTCCGGCTCCTGTGCCGTTACCGGCGCAAACAGCGGCACCGGCGCCGCCGGCTTCCTCTATCCCTTCGACTGAGGCAAGCACCGGGGCCGAGCCGCCGGAGATGACCTTCGCCGAGGCCGGGGGTGTTGACGAGGTGGCGCGGCCGCTGACCGAGCCGAAATTCAACCTGCCGGGCCGCAGCGCTTCGGTTGTCAACTGGAAGATCGAATTCGATCTTTTGATCGATAGCGACGGCAAGGTGGTCCGTGTCGACAACGTCGTGGCGAATGCCCCCGGTGAAGTGGTGGGCGGGGTGCTGGCCGCGTTTTTTGTGCTGCGCTTCGAGCCGGCGAAGCTGGCCGGGCAGCCGATCGCGATTCGCCAGCGCTTCGAGGTCCATCCCTAACCGGTTACGCCGCTTCCGCTTCCGGTGTCGTCGGGACTGTCGCCCTGGCGCAGGTCGGCCAGGCGCATCAGCAGGCGCAGGAACTGCGGCGCGTTTTCCTCACCCAGCGTCTCCTTGATGCGGGCCTCGTGCGCGGCGATGCGCGATGATATGCCGTCCAGCAGGGTTTCTCCGGCGGCAGTGAGCTGCAGCACGTTGGCGCGTTTGTCCAGAGGCGAGGCCAGGCGGCGCACCAGCTGGCGCGCTTCCAGCCGGTCCAGGCTGTTGACCAGGGTGGAGCGGTCGATGCCGATCGCCAGCGCCAGGCGGCTTTGCGTCAGGCCGGGGTTGCGCTTGATCAAGGTCAGCAGTCCGGCCCAGCCGGGCGAAATATCGAAGCCGCGGGTAGTCTCGGCGAAATCGCGGAATACGCTGATCTGCGCCAGCCGCAGGTGATAGCCGATCAGGTGCGGCAGCCCGCCCTGGTCCAGCGGTTCGGGTTTGCGTCTCTCAGTGCGTCCCTCAGTACGTCCCACGGTACGTCCCACGGTGCGTCCCACGGCGCGGCCGGCGGCGGCTTCCGCCCTGTTGCGTGGCGGCGATGCGGCGTCGTCGGGCTTGGCGGGCATGAGCGGGGTAGCGGTGGGGTGAAAGGGAATTATATGCGACACGCCCATATTGTTTGACATCAAACAATATGGGCGTGTATAGTCTCTTCACGCTGAAAATGGGAGTTCTTTGCCGCGCGCGGATTTGCCTGCGCAGCATGCCCCGCCCAAAAGATTTGTCTGCCGCGACGCGACTCCGCGGCTACGCCCTGTGGATTTGCTCCATGTCGATTGCCATTCATCTCGCGGATTCCGATATTGTCGCGCCGGCTGAGGAAGGCGACCTGATCCTCGACGCCTTGCTGCTGGCCGGCGTGCCGATGGCGTATTCCTGCCAGCAGGGCAACTGCGGCACCTGCAAGTGCGAGCTGGTCCAAGGCGAGGTGATGGACCTGGACTATTCCGAATACGCGCTGACGCCTGAAGAGCGGGCACGCGGCCTGATCCTCGCCTGCCGCACCCAGGCCTGGGGTGACGTCACGGTGCGCAGGCTGGACGACGAGGAACTGGTGGTCCACCCCGAGCGCTTCATGCGCTGCAAGGTGGCGCTGCTCGAAGACCTGACCCATGACATCAAGCGCGTGGTACTGAAGATCGAGTCCGGCGGCCCCTACAGTTTTACCGCCGGGCAATACGCGAAAATCGAATTCCTGCCGCTGACCACGCGCGATTATTCGATGGCCAATGTGCCTGCCGCCGGGGCGGACACGGATGACGCAAAACGCCTCGAGTTTCATGTACGGGCAGTGCCCGGCGGGGCTGCCAGCCAGTTCGTTCAGGGCAAGCTCGCGGTGGGGCAGACGGTGCGCGTCAGCGGGCCTTACGGCGCCTCCTATTTGCGCGAAAGCCACCAGGGCGCGATCCTGGCGATCGCCGGCGGTTCGGGCCTGGCGCCGATCGAGTCCATCCTCGGCCGCACGCTGGCCGCCGGCAACAGCAATCCGGTCCGGCTTTACTTCGGCGTGCGCGCCCTGCGCGATGTGTACCACGAGGATCTGTTCAAGGCCTGGGCCGCGCAATACCCGAACTTTCGCTATACCATCGTGTTGTCGAACGAAGAAGCGCCGGGCTATGCGCACGGCCTGGTGACGGAAGTGGTGGCGCGCGAACTGACCGGGGTGATCGGCATGAAGGCGTATCTCGCCGGGCCGCCGGTGATGGTGGAAGCGGCCACCCGCCTGCTCGGTGAGCGCGGCATGGCGGCGCGCGACATTCACGCCGATGCGTTCTATACCGAGGCGGACCGGCAGGGCAATACCGCATAAAGGACGAGACAAATGAGCGAGGAAAAATGAGCGAAACCAGCGGCGAACTGAAAGGGCGGGTGGCGATCGTCACCGGCGGCGCGCGCGGCATCGGCCTGGCGATTTGCACGGAGCTGGTCGCGCGCGGCGCCTGCGTGGTGGTGGCCGACAACGGCGTGGCGATCAATGGCGACGCGCCGGATGCCGGCGTGGCCGAGGCCGCGGCGCAAATGCTGGGCGGCAATGCCGCCGCCTTTAGCGTGGACATCGGCGCGCCACAGGCCGCAGCCGAAGCGGTAAAGCTGGCGCAGGAAAAATTCGGCGGCGTCGACATTGTCGTCAACAACGCCGCGATCCTCAAGGACGCGTTTGTTTTCAAGGGCAACGCCGAAACCTATCGCCAGGTGCTGGACAACAACCTGGTCGGCGCTTATGCGCTCGCCAGTGCCGCTTGCGCGGCGATGCGCGAACAGCAAAAGGCCGGCCGGGTGTTCGACGGCATGGCGGGAGCGGTGATCAACATCGTCTCTTCCGCCGGCATCTACGGCAACTTCGGCCAGAGCGCCTATGCCTCTTCCAAGGGCGGCCTGATGGCGCTCACGCGCATCATCGCGATGGACATGGCGCGCAGCGGCGTAACAGCCAATGCGATCGCGCCCTTTGCGGCGACCCGGGTGACCGACAGCATCATTCCCGCCAATGACGCGCAGGCAAGCTACAAGGCGCGGGCCCTGAAGGTGCCGGCGCTGCATGTGGCGCGCTTCGCCGCTTATCTGGCCTCGCCGGCGGCCAAGGGCGTCAGCGGGCAACTGTTCGGTGTGCGCGGGCGCGAGGTGATGCTGTTCTCGCAGCCGCGTCCGGTGGCGACGCTGGTCGAGCCGGCTGCCGGCTGGGGGGCCGACCTGGCGCAGCGGGTGCAAAGCGAATTCGCAAGCAGGTTTACCGACCTGAAAACCGACCTGGAGTCGTTCAATACCGACCCGGTTGTCTAGCCTCACGTTTCACTGGAGAAAAAATCATGGCCTATGCCGAAGTCAAGACCGTCGAAGAGTTCAAGCAGCAGCCCGAGGAGTATCAGACCGCGGTGAAAAAGATCGTGCGCAGCCACTCGATCAACGAGCTCTACGGCGCGCGCGTGTTCGACGAGCCGGCGATCGCCTTTGCGCCCACGCCCTATGCCAAGTGGCTGACCTGCCGGGTGGCGATGGAGGAGTACCACCATCACGTGCGCTTCAAGAAACTGGCCGATGAAATCGGCATTCCGGAGACGGAAACCGTGCCCAACCCGAGCAAAAAGCCGCTGTCGATTTTCGAGTACCCGCTGAAGACCTGGGAAGAGTTCTGCACCATCAAGATGGTGGCCGATTATGCGGAAATCCTGCAGGTGGAAGACCTGCTGCATTGCAGCTTCCACCCCTTGCGCAACATCGCCCGCCTGACCATGCCGGAAGAAAAATTCCACGCCCAGTTCGGCAAGGACTTTTGCACCGAACTGCTGCAGACAGCCGATGGCAAGACGAAGGTGCAGGAAGCGCTGGACCAGTACTTTCCCTACCTGCCGTCGTTTTTCGGCGGCGACAAGTCGAAGAACAACGAGATGTACCGCAAGTACGGCCTGAAGCAGCGCAGCAATGAGGAGATGCGCGCCGATTACATCGAGCGCGTCGGCGCCCTGGTCGAAAGCCTGGGCTTGAAGCTGCCGCAAGTGCGCCTCGCGGCATAAGAAGGCAAAGTCGCGGTGAATGTCGTTCCCATGCGGCCGCGCGCGATGCCGGCTGATGAAGCGGTTCCGGCGTGGTTCGCCGTGCTGGGCATCGCGCCCACGCGCGTCGAGGAAGACGATCTCGCGGCCTATGTCGCGGGGCTGGGCCTGCCTGCGCAAATACCACTGAAGCTGGTCGATGACTGGCACACCGCCAGCACGCTGACCCGTGCACCGGGCGGCGACATGTCATGGTGGGACCGTGAAGAGGCCGAGCGCAAGCGCCTGACCGCGCAGGTGGGCGATGCCGATGCGGTGATGCGCGAGCTCACCCGCGCCACCGACGAGATCGCCGAGGCGGTGCACGGCGCGGCAGCGGTGGCTGCGGCGCGCCAGGGTTGCGGCGACCCGTACATCATCCGCGTGGCGGCCGGCGCGGCGATGCAGGCGACGCACCAGCGCGCGCTGGCGTACATGGCGGGCGAGCCGGCGCATTTTTTCTCGGGCAAATATCAATTGTTCGCCGCCGGCCACTGGCCACTGGGCGTGTACGGCGGCGCCTTCCACCTTTTTTAAGCGGTTACACTGCGGACGAATCGACGACGCTTCCGGAGACCTGATGGGCTACAAGACCGTGCACAAGGTGCGCATCGAATGGGGCGATACCGACCCCGCGCGCATCGTTTTTTACCCGAATTACTTCCGCTGGTTCGACGCTGCCTGCCACCAGCTGTTCGACGACATCGGCTTCAACAAGAACAAGCTGCTCGACGCCGGCATGTCCGGCATGCCGATCGTCGAGGCGCATGCCGAGTTCAAGCGCCCGGGGCTGTATTCCGACCGCATCGAAGTCGAGGCCCACGCCGCCGATGTCAAGGACAAGACGGTGCGCTTCGAATACCGCGTCACCCGCGACGGCGAGCTGCTGCTCACCGGGCACGAGATGCGCATCATGACGCGCCCGCATCCGGACGACCCCAAGCGCCTGCAGGTGATCCCGATCCCCGAAGACCTGCGCAAGAAGCTCGAAGGCTAGAACGATAAATCTTAGCGAGACATCATGAAGCTCTATACCTACTTCCGCTCTTCCGCCGCCTACCGCGTGCGCATCGCCGCCAATCTCAAGGGCGTCGCCTACGAGCCCGAGTTCATCCACCTGGCCAAGGGCAAGCACAATGAGCCTGCGTATAAAGAGGTCAACCCGGCCGGACTGGTGCCTTGCATCATCGAAGACGGGCAGTTGCTGACGCAGTCGCTGGCCATCATCGAGTACCTGGACGAGACGCACCCGGCGGTGCCTCTTTTGCCGCGCGACCCGTGGGAGCGCGCCCGGGTGCGTGCCTTGTCGATGCTGATCGCCTGCGAGATTCATCCGATCAACAACTTGCGGGTGCTGAAATTTCTCACCGGGCCGATGAAGCACACCGACGAAGAGCGCGACACCTGGTATCGGCATTGGGTGGAGGACGGGCTGGCCAAATTCGAGGCCATGCTGGCCGACGGCAAGACCGGCAAGTTCTGCCACGGCGACACGCCGACCATGGCCGACGCCTGCCTGGTGCCGCAGGTAGCCAACGGCAAGCGCTTCAACTGCAACTATGACCACGTGCCCAATGTGGTGCGGATTTTCGAGGAATGCAACAAACTCGACGCCTTCAAAAAGGCGGCACCGCCGAACCAGCCGGATGCGGAATAGACGCGCCGCTCGGCAGTCGGCGGCGATAGCCCGGCAGTCGTATGACAACTAGATGGTGCGGCGCCCCAGCGAGGCCGTGACAAGGAAGTAAAATGGCGGCCCGCCGTTTGCGCGGCCGCTTTTTTGTCACGGATAAGAATACATGAGCACGCCCTCGATCAACGAAACCCACGATATCAAACTGAGAAGCTGGGTGGACGCTGCCAACGACGGCAAATCCGATTTTCCGATTCAGAACTTGCCCTACGGCGTATTCCGCCGCGCCGGCAAGACCGATGATTTTCACGGCGGCGTCGCCATCGGCGACCAGATCCTCGACCTTGCCGCCGCCAGCCGCGCCAACCTGTTTTCCGGCGACGCCGCCGAAGCCGCGCAACTGGCTTCCGCCTACACCCTGAATTCCTTCATGGACGCCGATCCGTCGCTCGGCGCCGCGCTACGCCTGGCGCTGTCGCGCCTGCTGCGCGAAGACAGCGCGCTGGAAGGCCGGGCGCGCGCCTGCATGCTGCCGATGAAGGACGCCGAGATGGGCCTGCCGGCGACCATCGGCGACTACACGGACTTTTTTGCTTCCGTGTTCCATGCCACCAACACCGGCAGCATGTTCCGCCCGGACAATCCGCTGCTGCCGAACTACAAGCACGTGCCGATCGCCTATCACGGCCGTGCTTCCAGCATCCGCGTCGGTTCGAGCGTCGCGCCGCAGGCATTCCCGCGCCCGCTCGGCCAGACCAAGCCGGCCGACGCGCCGGCGCCGCTGTTCGGCCCCTCCAAGCGGATGGACTATGAACTGGAAGTCGGCGTGTGGATCGGCCACGGCAACGCGCTCGGCAGCCGCATTCCAGTCACCGAGGCGCAGCAGCACGTCTTCGGCCTGTGCCTGCTCAACGACTGGTCGGCGCGCGACATCCAGGGCTGGGAATACCAGCCGCTGGGTCCCTTCCTGGCGAAGAATTTCGCCAGCACCATTTCGCCCTGGATCGTCACCACGGAAGCGCTGGCACCGTTCCGCGCGCCGGCCTTTGCGCGCCCGGAAGGCGATCCGCAGCCGATGCCCTACCTGGACTCGGAAGACAACCGCAACAGCGGCGCCGTCGATATGCAGTTGGAAGTGCTGCTGCTGACGCAAAAGATGCGCGATGACAAGCAGGCGCCGACGCATCTGTCATCGAGCAATTTCAAAGACTCCTACTGGACCCTGGCGCAGATGGTGGCGCACCACACGGTGGGCGGCTGCGATCTGCATGCCGGCGATTTTTTCGGGTCCGGCACCATGTCCGGCCCGGGCAAGGACCAGTACGGTTCGTTGCTGGAGCTTTCTTGGGGCGGCAAGAACGAGCTGACCCTGCCCAACGGCGAGACCCGAACCTTCCTGCAGGACGGCGATACCGTGATCCTGCGCGCTCACTGCGAGCGCGCCGGCTACGCGCGCATCGGTTTTGGCGACTGCGCCGGTACTGTGCTGCCTGCCGTCCTTTAATCCGTTGAACACCTGCGCGGCCGGCCGCTTCTGGGATCAAGCGTCCGGCCCTTCTTTTTGGATGCGCGCGATGCAAACCAACCAGATCAATCTCTACGGCCGCAAGGCCATCGTCACCGGCGGCGCCAGCGGGCTGGGTTTCGCCGCCGCACGGCGCTTGCTGCGCTCGGGCGCCAACGTCGCGCTGTGGGATCTGGATATCGACAAGCTGGAAATACTCCGATCCGATCTGGCTGCCGAAGGCCCGGTCTATGTGGCGGCGGTCAACGTTGCCGACCCGCTGGCCGTGCGCCGCGCCTTCGAGCAGTCGCTGGAGGACTTGGGCGAAGTTGATATCCTGGTCAACAGCGCCGGCGTTGCCGGCCCCGCCATGCCGGCGATCCGCTATAGCGCCGCTGACTGGCAAGGCGTGATCGACGTCAATCTCTCCGGCGTGTTCTATTGCTGCCAGGCCGTGCTGCCCCACATGCTGGAGCGCAACTACGGGCGCATCGTCAGCATCGCCTCGGTGGCCGGCAAGGAGGGCAACCCGAATGCCGCCGCCTATAGCGCTTCCAAGGCCGGGGTGATCGCGCTGACCAAGTCGCTGGCCAAGGAAGTGGCGCAAAGCGGGGTGCGCATCAACTGCGTCACCCCGGCGGCGGTGAAAACGCCGATTTTCGAGCAGATCACCCAGGAACACATCGACTTCATGCTCTCCAAAATCCCGCTGGGCCGCTTGGGCGAGCCGGGCGAAGTGGCGGCGCTGATCGCTTGGCTGTGTTCGGAGGAGTGCTCGTTTTCCACCGGCGCGGTTTTCGACCTTTCCGGCGGGCGCTCGACATACTGAAAAGAAGTTGGTAATCTCCGCCCAGCAGTTCATCAGGCGGCCTTACTAAAGCTGCAAGCGTCGCCTGGGGTACAAAAAGCAAGGGACGAAAGGCCGGCAAGATGTCGCCTCACGTCACCTCGCACCGATGTTGTTCAACATCCGGATCAGGAGACAAGACATGCCCCGTATTTCCCATGCCCGCATTTTCAGTGTCGTGGCCACCGCGCTTGCGCTGGCAGGCGCGATGTTCGCCGCGCCCGCGCTGGCGCAGGAGCCCGTGATGCTCAAGGTGCATCACTTCCTGCCGCCGGGCTCGACCATCCACGCCAAGTTCCTCCTGCCCTGGTGCGCCAAGCTGGAGAAGGAATCGTCCGGCAAGATGAAGTGCCAGATCTACCCCGCGATGCAAATGGGCGGCAACCCGACCCAGCTCTACGACCAGGCCAAGGACGGCGTGGCCGACATTGTCTGGACCCTGCTGGGCTACAACCCGGGCCGCTTCACCCGCGCCGAAGCCTTCGAAGTACCCTTCATGGTGCAGGACAACGTCGGCGCCTCCAAGGCGCTGTGGGACTACGTCGACCAGGTCGACCGCGACGAGTTCAAGGACGTCAAGCCGCTGGCCTTTCACCTGAACGGCGATGCGGTGATCCACATGGTCAAGCACCCGATCATGACCCAGGCCGATTTCAAGGGCCTGAAAATCCGCGCCGCCACCCGCCAGGCCAACAAGTTCATCGCCATCCTCGGCGCCACGCCGGTGGGCATGCCGGTGCCGCAGGTGCCAGACTCGCTCAGCAAGGGCGTGATCGATGGCGTGTTCCTGCCGTATGAAGTGGTGCCTTCGCTGAAGGTGCAGGAGATCGCCAAGTACCACTCCGAGACTGACCCCTCCGAGCCGGCGGTGCAGACTTCCGCTTTCGTGCTAGCGATGAACCCGGCGAAGTACGCCTCGCTCTCGCCGGAGTTGAAGAAGGTGATCGACGCCAACAGCGGCCAGGCGCTTTCCGCGCAGATGGGGCAGATTTTTGTCGACGCCAACAACGCCAACAAGCAGGTGACGCTGTCGAACAGGCACAACACCATCCCCAAAGCGGAAGTGGAGAAGTGGGAAAAACTGGCGCTGCCGGTCTCCGACAGCTGGATTTCGGAAGTCAACGCCAAGGGCGGCGACGGCAAGAAATTGCTGGAGCAGGCCAAGGCGCTGATCGCCAAGTACTCCGCCAAGTAAGTGCTGGACGACCGTGAAACGGCGCGCGAGCCCGGCGAGGGCGCGGTGAGCACCATCGCGCGCGCCGCCGGCGATCCGTCGTGGCGCTACACCACGGTCGGCCGCTATTTGCACAACGCGGCGCGCAAGTTTGACGCCCGGGTGCTGGCGATCCTCGCCGACCGCGGCTGGGGCGAGGTGCGCCTGGTGCACGTCAACCTGACACGCTGCCTGGATTTTTCCGGCACGCGCCTGACGGAATTGGCGAAGCGCGCGGCGATGACCAAGCAGGCGATGGGCGAACTGGTCGACGAGTGCGAGCGTATCGAACTGGTGGTGCGCACCGCCGACCCGACCGACGGGCGCGCCAAGATCGTCGTCTTCACCGCGCGCGGCAAGCGCTTCATGAGCGCCTTTCGCGATGCCATTTTCGCCGCCGAGGAAGAGATGGCGGCGCAGCTGGGCGAGGCGCGCATGGGCGACATCAAGCAGGCGCTGGCCGACTACGCCGAGGGCACGCGCAGCCGTGGCGGCGCCGAGCGTGCCGCGCGCGTGCGCGTCAAATAGCCGCGATGCATCTTCCCTTTCAGGTGAGCCATGCCACAAGCTGAATCCGCCATCACCATGGACCGCGTGCTCGACTGGCTGTGCAAGGCCTCGGCTGCCATCGGCGGCACCATGCTGATCGGCATCGCGCTGATGACCCTTTATTCGGTGATCGGCCGCAACATTTTCGACAAGCCGATCCAGGGCGACGTCGAGTTGGCGCAGTTGGCCAGCGCGGTCTGCGTGGCTTCCTTCCTGCCTTACTGCCAGTGGCGCAAGGCAAACATCATCGTCGACTTTTTTACCACCGGCACCAGCGCGAAGACGCAGTCGCGCCTGGACGGGGTGGGCGCGCTTTTGCTGGCGATTGCCATCGGGCTTTCCTGCTGGCGCACCGCCGTCGGGGTCACCACCATCAAGGCCAGCGGCGAGACCTCCATGCTGATGGGCTTTCCGGTATGGATAGCCTATGCCGGCATGGTGCCTGGGCTGGCGCTGACCTGCGTGGTGGCGCTTTACATGTCGTGGCGTTCACTGACGGGGCGCGACATGCAGCCCGATGAAGTGGTGGGTGAGGCATGAGCCACCTGCAATTCGGCATTGCGCTGTTCGCCGGCATGCTGGCGCTGATGGCGATCCGCGTGCCGATTTCGATTGCCATGTTCGCGCCCGGGGCGGTGGGCTACGTGATCCTCGCCGGCTGGGACCCTTTCCTGAACCAGATCAAGGGGGCCGCCTACGCGCGCTTTTCGGTCTACGACCTGTCGGTGATCCCGCTGTTCATGCTGATGGGGGCCTTCGCGGTGCAAAGCGGCTTGTCCAAGGCCTTGTTCGGTTTTTCCAACGGCCTGCTCGGGCGCTTTCGCGGCGGCATGGCGATGGCGGGGGTGCTGGCTTCCGCCGCCTTCGGCTCGATCTGCGGCTCGGCGGTGGCGACCACCGCGACGGTGGCGCAGACGGCGCTGCCGGAGATGCGCCGCTTCAACTACTCGGGGCGCCTGGCCACGGCGTCGCTCGCCGCCGGCGGCACGCTCGGCATCCTGCTGCCGCCCTCGGTGACGCTGGTGGTCTACGCCATCCTCACCGAGCAGAATATCTCCAAGCTGTTTCTCGCCGCTTATATACCGGGGCTGATCGCCGCGGTCGGCTACGTGCTGGCGATCGCGATTTTCGTGCGTCTCTATCCGGGGCACGCGCCCGAGCCCTCCACCCCCAGCCGCGCGGAATTCATCGACAGCGTGAAAAACGTCTGGCCGATCGCGCTGGTATTCATCGTCGTATTCGGCGGCATATATAGTGGCAAGTTCACACCGGTCGAGGGGGCTTCGGTCGGCACGGCGATGACCTTCATCATCGCCGTGGCGACCGGCGGGCTGACCCTGGAAAAATTCAAGCAGGCGGTGCTTTCCACCGCGCAGACTTCCGGCATGATTTTCATGATCTTCATGGGCGCCGACATGCTCAACGCCTCGCTGGCCTTGTCGCAGATGCCGACCGAACTGGCCAACGCGGTGGGCCATCTTGGCATCCCGCCGCTGCTGGTGATGGTCGGGGTGATGATCTTCTACATCATCCTCGGCTGCGTGATGGACGAGATGTCGATGATCATGCTGACCATTCCGGTGCTGTTCCCGGTGGTGATGGGCCTGGACTTTTTCGGCCTGGCCACCCCGGAGAAGGCGATGTGGTTCGGCATCCTGATCCTGATGGTGGTGGAGATCGGCATGATCTTCCCGCCGGTGGGCTTGACGGTGTACATCATGAACGGCCTGGCCAAGGACGTGCCGATGAGCGAGACCTACAAGGGCGTGGTGCCCTTCCTGATTTCGGACGCCATCCGCATGACCTTGCTGATTCTTTTTCCCGTGCTGACCCTGTGGCTGGTGCGGGTTTCGGACTGCGGCTGGAAGGCCCAATGCCTGGTGCACGCCTTTCGCGCGGCGGCGCCCTAGGGCCGGCGCGGCAGCCTTTCTACAGGCGTAAAATCATTTCATCCCGGTAGCTGAAGCGGCAAAGGAGAGCAACATGGAAATGAACAGCGGCGAAGTGGTGCGCAACGCCCAGGAGCGCAAGGACTTTTATGCCAAAATCGACCCGCACAACCTGGCCCCATTGTGGGAAGTGTTGAAGGGCCTGATCCCCGGCGAGCCCAAGCCGAAGGCGGCGCCCTACGTGTGGGACTATCAAAAGGTCAAGGGCATGGTGCATGAGTCCGGCGGCCTGCTGACGGCCAAGGAAGCCGAGCGCCGTGTGCTGGTGCTGGAGAATCCGGCGCTGCGCGGCCAGTCGCTGATCACCGACGTGCTCTACGGGGGCCTGCAGATCATCATGCCGGGCGAAGTGGCACCGGCGCATCGCCATTCGCAATCGGCCCTGCGCTTCATCATCGAAGGCAGCGGCGCCTATACCGCGGTGCACGGCGAGAAGACCATCATGAAGCCGGGCGACTTCGTCATCACCCCGGCCTGGACCTGGCACGATCACGGCAACGATTCGCCCGACCCGATGGTCTGGCTCGACGTGCTCGATATCAACATCGTCGCTCTCTTCCACGGCCAGTTCCGCGAGGAGTGGCCGGACGACCGCTTCCCGGTGTCGCGCCCCGAGGGCGACGCGCTGGCGCGCTACGGCTCCGGCCTGATGCCGATCGAATACACGCCGACCAGCCACGCCTCGCCGATCTTCAACTATCCCTACGAGCGCACCCGCGAGGCGATGTACCGCATGTCGCGCGCCGGCGACCCCGATCCACATTTCGGCTTCAAGCTGCGCTACATCAACCCCGCCGACGGCGGCTGGGCGATGCCGACCATCGCCACCGCGATGCAGTGGCTGCCTAAGGAATTCGCGACCAAGACCTACCAGAGTACCGACGGCCTGGGCTTTGTCTGCACCGAGGGCAAGGGAGAGACGCGCGTCACCCTGCCGGACGGCAAGGAAGTGGTGTTGCCGTGGAAGGCGCAGGATGTGTTCATCGTCCCGGGCTGGCTCAAGCATACCCATCACGCCGCAGACGATGCCGTGCTGTTCAGTTTCTCCGACCGTTCGGCGCAGGAAAAACTGGGCCTGTTCCGCGAGAAAAAACACTAGGCTTGCGAGTGAAGGTCCCGCGCCCTGGGCCGCGGGAAAAAAGGCCCGGCCCAGCCGGGCCTTTTTGCAATGCGCAAGCCAGGCCGCCTGACCGGTTTCGGCGGCAATAACAATCACATCGAAGAGACAGCACCCAATGAACGCAGCCGAACTGATTCTTGCCCGCTCGATGGAGCCGGCGGTCCGCGTGCGTCCGGCGATTCATTTCAACGGCGGCATCGTCACCTACGCCGAACTGCATGCGCTGGTCAATCGCACCGCGAATGCCTTCCTCGGCCTGGGGGTTCTCCGCGGCGATCGCGTACCGCTGTTGCTCAACGATAGCCCGCTGTACGCGGCGGCGATTCTCGGGCTGATGAAAATCGGGGCGGTGCCGATTCCGCTCAACACCAAGCTCAGGTGCGAGGAGTACAAATTCATCGCCGCCGATTGTGGCGCCAAACTCCTGGCGCATGACCCGGCCTTCGCCGACGTTTTAAGCGAGGTGGCCGGCGTGAAATTGCTGACCACGAAGGAGGGCCGCGACTCGCTGACCAGGCGCGTCGCCACGGCCTCCTCGCAAGCTGCCTTTGCCGTGCTGGAGGCCGAGGACCCTTGCTTCTGGCTTTACTCCTCCGGCACCACCGGCGCGCCCAAGGGCATCATCCATACCCAGCGCGCGGCGGCCGAGTCTTCGAAAATCATGCGCGAGGTGCTGGGCTTCGACGAGACGGCGGTGGTGTTTTGCACCTCCAAGCTGTTTTTTGCCTTTGCGCTCGACAATGCCCTGCTGGGGGTATTTCGCATCGGCGCCGCCACCGTGCTCAACGAATCCTGGGCCGATCCGGAAACCGTGGCAGCGCAAGCGGCGCGCATCAAGCCGGATGCACTGCTTACGGTGCCGACGTTTTTTCGCCGCCTGCTGCAACTGGATGTTGAAAAACTTGCGCCTTTTCTCGACTGCCCTTATTACATGACCGGCGGCGAACGCGTGCCCGATTCAGTGGCGCAAAAATGGCAGGAGACCACCGGGCACGAACTCGTTCCCTGTTATGGCATGAGCGAGACCTTCTGCAACAGCTTTTCGAATTTTCCGGGGGCGGTGCGTCAAGGCTCCTGCGGCCGTGCCCTGGGCGGCGTCGGGACCATGCTGTTGCCGCGCGGCGTGCGCCCCGGCGAAGGCGAAGCGCTGGGCGTGGACGAGCCGGGCGTGCTGTGGCTTCTGCATCCTGCCCTGGCATCGCGTTACAACAGCGAGCAAAAAACGGCGGAAAGTTTTGTGGAAGGCTGGTTTTGCACCAACGACCAGTTCCGCGTCGATGCCGACGGCTACTGGTTCCATGAAGGGCGGGCCGACGAATTGCTCAAGGTGGCGGGACAATGGGTACGGCCGCAAGAGGTGGAGGATGCGGTTCTGGGCGAGCACGTACGGGAAGCCGCCTGTGTGGTGGTGCCGGATGCCGATGGCTTCGAGCGCCTGGCGCTATATGTCGTGGCCGACGAACAGGGTGTGGACCTGGCGGAACTTGAGGCGCGGGTGCGCGCAAGCCTGCCTGCGCATTCCTGGCCCAAGTGGGTGCGCACTGTCGGTGAATTGCCGCGCACCCCCACCGGCAAGGTGCAAAAGTACCGGCTGAAAGAGCTGCTGCAGGCGGAGATCTCGCCGCCGCCGGCTGACGGGCCGGCATCCGAGGGGGCAGAGGGAGAGCCTCCCGCAGCGGCGGATGCACAAGGCCTCGCGCCTGCCTGAAGCCGGCTGGAGATGGATAGACTGCGTTCCTGCCTTCTTTTTCACGCATGTCCAGCGAGGTCGCCGGCTAAAATTCCGGTTGCCGCTGTGGTTGCGCAGGTATAGGATATTTTTTCGGGTGTGAATGGAGGCAATCCTTTGGGTTCGGCCGCGAATGGCCGCCGGCGGCGTATGTCCGCGGCGGCTGGCATGGGGCCTCCCATCGTGCTAATTCGAATGAGAGCGATGAGAGCGCAATGGCCGAGGTAATCAGGGTCCTTCACGTCGAAGACAGCCCGGTGGACGGCGAACTGCTGGTCTATCAGCTCAATCGCGCCGGCTTGCCCAATGAATGCCATCGGGTCGACTCCGAAGCCGCCTACCGCCGGCAACTGGGTGAATTTCGTCCGCATATCATCATGGCGGACTTCACCATGCCGCAGTTCAGCGGCATGGAGGCGCTGCGGATTGCCCGCGAGCAGTCGCCGGACACGCCCTTCATCTTCGTTTCCGGCACCATCCGCGAAGACATCGCGGTCGATGCGCTCAAGGCCGGCTCTTCGGACTATGTGTTGAAGGACAATCTGGTGCGCCTGGTGCCGGCGATCAAGCGCGCGCTGGCCGATGCCGATCTGCGGCGCTCGCACCAGGCGGCCGAGCTGGAGCGGGTGCGTCTGGAGCAGGTGTTGCGCGACAGCGAGGCCGGCCTGCAGCGCGCCCAGTCGATAGCGCGCCTGGCCCACGTCGTGACCGGGCCGGACGGCACCTTCGAGAGCTGGTCGGACTCCTTGCCCTGGCTGCTGCAGATCACCGACGAACGCATGCCCGGTAATTTCCAGGACTGGATCGAATGGCTGCATCCGTCCGATCGCGAACCCTTTCGTGCCAGCGTGCTGGGGGCTGCGCGGCGCAACGAACGCTGCGACCTCGAATACCGGGTGCGCCGCAGCGGCGGCACTTTCATGACCGTGCGCCAGGTGATGGAGCCGGTGGAGGGCGGCGCCGTTCCTGGCAGCGGGGGGCGCTGGTTCAACACCATCCAGGATGTCACCGAACAGCGCCGCAGCGAGGAAAAAATTCGCCGGCTCAATCGCGTCTATGCCGTGCTCAGCGGCATCAATACGCTGATCGTGCGGGTCAGCGACCGCACCGAACTGTTCCGCGAGGCCTGCCGACTGGCGGTGGAGGAGGGTGGCTTCGCGCTGGCCTGGGTCGGCCTGGTCGACCGCGAGGCGATGCGCCTGCACCTGATCGCCTCCCACGACACCACGCACGGCTATGTCGATCTGCTGCCGCTGGGCCTGGACCAGAGCGCGCCGGGCGGCCTGGGCTTCGCCGGGCGCGCGGTGGCCGAGCGTCGCGCCCTGGTGGCCAACGACATCGCCCAGGGCGCGCAACTGAATATTCTCAAGGAAGAGGCGCTGGCGCGCGGTTTTCGCTCGATGATCGTGCTGCCGCTGATGGCCGGCGCGGACGTACGGGGGGTGATTTCGCTGTATTCCGATACGCCGGATTTTTTCGATAGCGAGGAAATCCGCCTGCTGGAAGAACTGGCCGGCGACATCACGTTCGCGCTGGACCACCTGGACCAGGCGGATCGCCTCGAATATCTCGCCTACTATGACCCGCTCACTGGGCTGGCCAACCGCCGCCTGTTCGAGGAGCGCCTGGACCAGTCGATCGAGGTGGCGGCCCGCGAGGAAGGCAGGCTTGCCGTGCTGATGATCGACCTGGTGCGCTTCAAGACCATCAACGACACCTTCGGCCGCCAGCAGGGCGACATGCTGATCAAGCAGGTGGCCGAGCGCGCGATGGATCATATCGGCGACCACAACCGGCTGGCGCGCTTCGGCGGCGACCATTTCGTCTCGGTGATGCCGGACGTCGCTACTGCAGACGAAGTGGGGCGGCGCCTCGAAGAAATAATGGCCGCGGTTTTCGGCAGGCCGTTTCAAGTCGGCGACGCCGACCTGCGGATCAGCGCGAAGATCGGCATTGCCATGTATCCCGACGACGGCGGCGACGCCGACACCTTGCTGAAAAACGCCGAAGTGGCGGTGAAGCGGTCGAAATCGGTGCCCGAGCCCTACCTGTTTTTCAATCAGAAAATGGCCGAGCGGGTGGCCGAAAAGCTGATGCTGGAAAACCGCCTGCACCGGGCGCTGGAGAGGAACGAATTCGTCCTGCATTACCAGCCCAAGGTGGACCTTGAGTCGGGCGAGATCGTCGGCGCGGAAGCCCTGATCCGCTGGCAAAGCCCGGACCTGGGGATGGTGCAGCCGGCACATTTCATTTCCCTGCTGGAGGAGACCGGGCTGATTCTGGAAGTCGGCCCCTGGGCGCTGAAGCAGGCGGCACTGGACTATGCCCTGCTGGCCGCGCGCGGAGCGAATCCGCCGCGCATCGCCGTCAACGTGTCGCCGGTGCAACTGCGGCGCGCGGAATTCGTCGACACCGTGCGCAACGCGATCATGCAGGACGCCGGGCAACCCGGCATCGACCTGGAGCTCACCGAAAGCCTGGTGATGGAAGATGTCGCCGGCAATGTCGACAAGCTGAAAGCGATCCGCAAACTGGGGGTGTCGATCGCCATCGACGACTTCGGCACCGGCTACTCGTCGCTGGCCTACCTGGCGCGGCTGCCGGTGCAGACCTTGAAGATCGACCGCTCTTTCATCATCACCATGCTGCAGGAACCTGACACCATGACGCTGGTGTCGACCATGATCTCGCTGGCGCATTCGCTGCGCCTGAAGGTAGTGGCCGAGGGCGTGGACGCGGAAGAGCAGGCGAGGGTGCTGCGCCTGCTGCGCTGCGACCAGATGCAGGGCTTCCTGTTTTCCAAGCCGCTGCCGCTTGAAGACCTGGCGGCGCTGCTGGAGCGGCACCGCCGCGCCTGAGGCGCGGCACGTGGGACGGCGCGCGGCCTGAACCGCGGCGCGTGGGACGGCGCGCCGCCTGAACCGCGGCGCGTGGATCAGGCGGCGGGACCGCTGCCCGGGATCAGGCCTTCCGGCAAGTTGTAGCAGTACTCCGCGACATCGCAGGGTCGCGTCACCCAGACGCGGTCTTTCAGCGGATGCTCAAGGCAATGCCTGAGCGCCTGGCGCAAGGTGCGCAGGCGGAAGGGCTGGCCGAACACGTTGGGGTGGATCGAGATGTTCATCACCAGCGGATGGTCCTCGCACTGCTCGACCATCTCGTCGAACTGGTCGGTGATCATGTCGCAGAATTCCTGGCTGTCCTGCTTGCGGTGGATGATGATCTGCGAGTCGTTCAGCTCTACGGGATAGGGCACCGACAGGATAGGGCCGCTGCGCGTGCGCAGCCAGATCGGCTGGTCATCCATCGGCCAGTCCATCACGTATTTGAAGCCTGCTTCCTTCAGCAGGTCGAGGGTATGCGCGGACTCATAGGCGCCCGCGCCCATCCAGCCGGTGATCGGCTTGCCTTCGTGCTTCTTGAAGGTGTCCATGATCTCGCCGAGGATGCGCTCCTCATCGGCCTCCCACATGCCCTTGTGGTTCTCGGCATTGGTGCGGCCATGGCCGATGAACTCGTCGCCGCGTTTGCGGATCGCGTCCATGATCTGCGGCGCGTATTCATAGAGCAGGCTGTTGGCGTTGTGCCCGGCCGGCAGCTTCATCTCGTCGAACATGTCGAAAAAGCGCCAGATGCCGATGCGGTTGCCATAGTCGCGCCAGGAGTAGTTGCGGTGGGTCTGCGGCTCGCCGGTCTTGGCGGGGTCGTGGCCCAGGCCGGCGCCGAAGGCGAAGCATTCGACGTTGGTGGTCAGCACCAGCGCCAGGCGTTTGCCCTCGGGCCAGCTGTAATCCTTGCGTTCGGGCAGGGGGACGAAATCGTAGCGATTGTGTTTGGGGAGCAGGGGACGAGGCATGATGTTTTGCTGGTCGGAAAAGGCGTGTTCGGAAATGACGCGGCCCGCGGTTCACGCGGGCCGCGAAGCATGGACAGGTCTGTCAATCGACAGTTGCACCAGAGAGTTTAACCGCCTGCACCATCTTGGGGATTTCGCGGTTGATGTGGGCGCTGAACTCGGCCGGGGTGTCGGTTAGCGGCTCGGCGCCGAGATTGCCGTAGATCAGGTGCATGTCGGCGGCAGCCACCGTCTTGGCGAACTCGCTGTTCAGGCGCGTCACCAGCGCCTGCGGCAGGCCCTTGGGCGCCAGGATGCCGCTATAGAGCACGAACTCGAAACCGGGCAGCGACTCAGCCACCGTCGGCACGTCCGGTGCGGTCGCCACGCGCTTGGCCGTGGTTACGCCCAGGCCGATCAGCTTGCCCGCCTTGACCTGCGAGAGGGCCGGTGGCATGGTCGAAAAAGTGAACGCCGTGTCGCCCGCCAGCACCGCCTGGATTGCCGGGGCGCTGCCCTTGAAGGGCACGTGGACGGCGTCAATGCCCGCCAGGTTCTTAAAGGTCTCGGCCGCCAGGTGCGGCACCGTGCCGTTGCCCGAGGAGGCATAAGCCAGCTGGCCCGGCTTGGCCTTGGCCACCGCGATCAGCTCCTTGACGGTCTTGGCCTGCAGCGAGGGATTGTCCACCATCATCAGGGGGGTGGAAGCGACCAGGCCGACGGGCGTGAAATCCTTCACCGAATCGTAGGGCAGCTTCTTGTACAGGCCGACGTTGATCGCGTGGGTCGTCATGTCCTGCAGGAACAGGGTATAGCCGTCGGGCGCCGACTTGGCGACGAAGTCCGCCGCGATGGTGGTGCCGGCGCCGGGTTTGTTGTCGACCACCACCTGCTGGCCGAGTTGGGTGGAGATCTTGGCGGCGAGGGCGCGCGCCAGCACGTCGGAGATGCCGCCGGCGGTAAAACCCACCACCAGGCGGATCGGCTTGTTCGGGTAATCCGCTTGCGCGTGGGCGTTGCCCGCAGTTACGCCCAAGGCGGCAAAAACGGTCAGGGCGTACGCCAGTTTGCTGGCGGTGCGGCGGGCGCTTGCGCGCGTATCATGGTGATGCGATTTCAAAGCAACCTCCGAGAAAAGAACTGGTCAAATTTCAGCGCACAGCGGCCAAGTAGCATTGTCCACCAAGTGCGAAAAGTAGCGGCATGCTAGTTGCATACCAACTTCACGTAATTGCGCGAAAAGAGTAATATTCGCGTTGCGTTGCCGCAATTTAACGGCACGCTCCACCGGGTCTCGATTATGGGCACAACAGAAGAAAAAGCTGGCACTGCGGCGCCTGGCGCCGCTGATGCGCGCATCCAGGAGCCCTACCTCAATCAGTTGCGCAAGACGCGCCGCAACGTGGTGATCTACTTGCTCAGCGGCGTGCGCCTGACCGGGCGCATCGCGTCGTTCGACCAGCACTTCATCGCCCTGCAGGGTGCCGATCTGCAAGTGATCAACAAGGATGCGATTGCCTCGATCATGCCCGGGCCGCCGATGGCGGCCAAGCGTCCCGGCGGCCCGCGGCCGGCGAGCCCCGGCGGACCGGCGCATCGCGCCAATTCGCTGCCGCCGGCGCAACCGGCGCGCGTGGTGACGGTGACCACGCGGCGTTCGCGCATCGCCAGCAGCTAGCCAGGCAGCCGAGTGCCGCAGCGCCGCCGCGCGGCGCATCCTGCTAGAGAATCTGCTTGCCGATGAACCAGGCAACGGCGGCGATGAATGCCGAGCAGGGGATGGTGAGGATCCATGCCCAGACGATGCTGCCGGCCACGCCCCAGCGCACCGCCGACACCTTGCGCGAAGAGCCGACGCCGACGATGGCGCCGGTGATGGTGTGGGTGGTCGATACCGGAATGCCCAGGGCGGTGGCGGTGAACAGGGTGATGGCGCCGGCGGTCTCGGCGCAAAAGCCGCCCACCGGCCGCAGCTTGGTGATCTTCTGCCCCATTGTTTTAACGATGCGCCAGCCGCCGAACATGGTGCCCACAGCGATGGCCAGATAGCACATGCCCACCACCCACAAGGGCACGTGACCCTTGTCGGCGTGCATCCAGCCCGGCAGGAGACGCGGATCGGCGTTGTTGGCGGCGATCAGCAGCATCCAGATGATGCCGATGGTCTTTTGCGCGTCGTTGCCGCCGTGGCCCAGGCTGTACGCACCGGCGGACACGAGCTGCAGGCGGCGGAACCACCGGTCGATCTTGGACGGCGTCGCGCGGCGGAAAATCTGCGACACCGCCACCATCATCAGCGAGCCGAGGATGAACCCCAGCAGCGGCGAGACGAAGATGAAGAGCACCGTCTTCCAGACACCCGCGGCGATCAGCGAACCGGCCCCGGACTTGGCCATCACCGCGCCCACGATGCCGCCGATCAGCGCATGCGACGAGCTGCTGGGGATGCCGTAGTACCACGTCAGGATGTTCCAGGTGATCGCGCCGAGCAACGCGCCGAACACGATGTGCGTATCCACCACGCCGGGCTGCACGATGCCCTTGCCCACGGTGGCGGCCACGCTCAAATGAAAGTTCAGGATGGCGACGACGTTGAAGAACGCCGCGAACGCCACCGCCGTGCTCGGCCTGAGCACGCCGGTCGACACCACCGTGGCGATCGAATTCGCCGCATCGTGGAAACCGTTCATGAAGTCGAACGCGACCGCCAGCACGACCAGCATGATGACCAGCCAGAGGGCTGCTTGCGTGGCTTCCATCAGATCACGAGTTCTCGAGGATGATGCCTTCGATGACGTTCGCGACGTCCTCGCACTTGTCGGTGATCGTCTCCAGCAGCTCGTAGATCGCCTTCAGCTTGATGAGCTCGCGCGTGTCGGGCTCTTCGCGGAACAGCTTGCTCATGGCCGAGCGCATGACGCGATCGGCGTCGGACTCGAGCTT
>JAQGMJ010000008.1 GCA_028292405.1 Betaproteobacteria bacterium | reverse complement strand
GCTTGGCGGTCTCATACTCGACGTGGGCGGTATTAATCGTAATACCGCGCGCTTTTTCTTCGGGCGCAGCGTCAATCTGGTCGTATGCCTTGGCTTCGCCGCCAAACTTCGCGGACCGCACGGTGGTGATCGCTGCCGTCAGCGTGGTCTTGCCGTGGTCGACGTGCCCAATCGTGCCCACGTTTACGTGCGGCTTGGTTCGCTCAAACTTGCCCTTGGCCATGATTTCTTACCCTTAAAGCTTCGGTTGATGATGAACAGAAGTTCTTTGATTCGACGCATGTTTCAAAACGCATGTTCAAAAACGTGCCGCCGCTCCGGAACGTCCGCGCCCCTCAAGGGACGCGGACTTTCAATCGGTGGTGCCCATGATGTGGATTGAACACATGACCTCTCCCTTACCAAGGGAGTGCTCTGCCACTGAGCTACATGGGCATTACTGCTTACACAACTCTACCGGGTCAATCCAGAAACGGCGCCACGCCGCTTCCTGCACTCACCTCTGACCCAGTTTCATCTGGACACGCTTGACGCATGTCCAGGTAAAACTGGAGCGGGTGAAGGGAATCGAACCCTCGTCATAAGCTTGGAAGGCTTCTGCTCTACCATTGAGCTACACCCGCTTTATCCAAACCCTCGCTTCGGCTGCCACCAGGTACCGCAAAAACCAGGCAAACAAGCATTTTTTGGTGGTGGGGGATGGATTCGAACCATCGTACTCGTTAGAGGGCAGATTTACAGTCTGCTGCCATTAACCACTCGGCCACCCCACCCACCGGAGCGAACCTCAAATTATGCGCAAATTCAGTCCGGCGGTCAAGTGCGGCGACATCTTTTTTGATTCGCCCCCTTCAAGTCCGGGGCAACCCTGACCGCAACCGGCGGGCGGCAAGCCCCGCCCGTGTCGCGGACCAACCAATCTGCGCTTGCCTTGTCGCAAACACAAAAACCATCGATTTTTGGCTCGGACTTGCGACAAAACGGTGAATTTGAGGCCGATAAGGGCAAATTCGGGATACCAAGCCGGCTAAAAGGCAAAAATTCCGGCAACCGATATGGATTTCCAGCGCCCGAAATCCGCATTTCAGCCAGCCAGTCTCCCTTTTGGTCCGCCTTCCCTTAAGATTGTGGACTCTGCCGCATGGCAACTTGGATAAGGAAAGATGGTGGAAAACAAGCAAGGACTGCGCGTTGCGGTGCTGGGCGCCGGCGCGGTGGGCTGTTTTTTCGGCGGCATGCTGGCGCGCGCCGGACACCCGGTCACCCTAATCGGCCGCCCGGTGCATGTGGACGCCTTTCGCGCCGGCGGCCTGCATTTCGAAGGCCTGAGCTTCGATGAGCATGTGCAAGTCGAAGCCAGCACTGAAGCCCGCGCCGTTGAGGGCGCGCAACTGGTGCTGTTCAGCGTCAAGTCCACCGACACCGAATCGGCGGCGCGCGAAATCGCTCCCTGGCTGGCCGCCGACGCCGTGGTGCTGAACCTGCAGAACGGCGTCGACAATACCGAACGCATCGCCGCGCATGTCAAGCAGCCGGTTTTTCCCGCCGCAGTCTACGTCGCCACCGCCATGGCTGGCCCCGGTCACCTGAAGCACCACGGCCGCGGCGACTTGGTGATCGGCAGCCTGCGCGGCGCCGCTGACGCGCAGGAGGCGGCGCAACTGGAGCGCATCCGCGCCGCCTTCGTCGCCGCCGGCGTGCCGGTGACCGTCTCGGACAACGTCGCCGGCGCCCTCTGGGGCAAGCTGGTGGTCAACTGCGCCTACAACGCCATTTCAGCCCTCGGCCAGATGCCTTATGGGCGGATGATCGAAAGCGTCGGCATCCGCCAGGTGATGACCGACGTGGTCGGCGAAGTACTCGCGGTGGCTGCCGCGCGTGGCGTGCGCATGGCGCCCGATACGCTGCAGGCGGTGCTCGGACTGGCGCAATCCATGTCCACCCAATTTTCATCCACTGCCCAAGACCTGGCGCGCGAGCGCCCGACCGAGATCGATCACCTCAACGGTTTCATCGTGCGCCAGGGTGAAGCCTTGTCCGTGCCGGTGCCGGCCAACCGGGCGCTGCACGCGCTGGTGAAGCTGGTGGAATTGCGGCAGGCGCAGAAATAGCGGCGAGGCCGCTAACGCAGCAGGCCGGCCAGCGCCGCCACCTTCGCCTGCGGCACATCGCCGCGCCAGACCAGCAGGGTGCGCACCGAGCGGAAGTCGCCCTTGAGGGGATGGACTGACAGCCGCGCCCGCTCGGTATAGGTATCGAGCACCCGGCGCGGCATCAGGGCCACCCCCATGCCGGCAACGCAGCAGCCGAGGATCGCATGGTAGGAGCCGACCTCGACAACCCGGGCCGGCGCCATTTTGCCGCGCATGCACCAGTCTTCCAGGCGCGCGCGATGCGGGCAACCCGGCTCGAACACCAGCAGCGTTGAACGCGGGATGTCGGCCGGTGAATTGATGCGCGGGTGACCCGCCGGCCCCACCAGCACCAGTTCCTCGACATAGGCCGGCACCGATTTGAGCCGCGCATCGGACACCGGCTCGGCCACCAGGGCGGCATCCAGGTCGCCTGCCAGCACGTCGGCGGTCAGGACGCGCGGATTGCCGGTGCGCAACTCGATCGCCAGCGCCGGGTGGCGCTTGTGCATTCCCTCCAGCAAGGCCGGCAGGCGCGTGGCCGCGGTGCTCTCCATCGCGCCCAGGCGCAATATGCCGTGCGCCTCGCTGCCGCCCACTGCCTCGCGCGCCTCCTCCGCCAGCGACAGCAGGCGCTGCGCATAGCCGAGCAGCGTCTTGCCCGCCGGCGAGAGCTGCCAGCGCCTGGGCTCGCGCACAAACAGCGGTGTGCCGAGTTCCTCTTCGAGGTTCTTGATGCGCGTGGTGATGTTTGAGGGCACGCGATGCAACAGCACGGCCGCGCGGGTGATGCCGCCGGCCTCGGCCACCGTCCGGAAGATGCGCAGGTCGGAGAGTTCCATATTCTCTAAAAATGAACGCGGAATTCATAATAATTCATTTTTCATCAAGAACGGCGCGCCCTAAAGTAGCGCCTGCCGCTATTCGGGCGGCCCTCACCAGGGAAGCAGAAATGATCGTCACCGTATTTCGCTCACGCTTGAATCCAACGATGCAGGAGGAGTACGGCCGCTGGGCGACGCGCATGGGCGAGCTGGCCAGGGAAATGCCCGGCTACCTGTCGCACAAGGGGTTTGTCGCCGCCGACGGCGAACGCGTGACCATCGTCGAATTCGCCACCGAGGCGGCCATGCGCCCCTGGGCCACCCATCCCGAGCACGTAGCAGCCAAGCGTCTCGGCCGCGAACAATTCTTTTCCGAATATCGCGTCCAGGTATGCAGCGTCCTGCGCGACAGCGCGGACCGGCCGCCAGGCCGGGCTCCGGGTCGCCAGGCTGAACCAGGCTGAACCAGGCGGAGCCTAGCTGAGGAACTCGCCCGCGGTGGAAATGGCGTCGCTGCGATTGAACGGCAGCAGGCAGGCGCCGCTGTCGTCGGCCACCGCCGCGATGGAGAGCACCGGCGCCATCGATTGCACGTCGCCGAACATGGTGGCAAAGGAAATGTCGGCGGCGTCGCGGCCGGTGCCGATGCGGATGAAGCCCATCGGGATGGCAGTGCCAGAGGGGTCGAAAATGTACCAGCGATTGCCGACGTAGACCTCCACATAGGCGTGAAAGTCGGTCGGGCCCAGGGCCGGGTCGGCGCCGTAGTCGATGCCGGAGACAAAGCGTGCCGGAATGTTGACGGCGCGGCATAGCGCGATCATCAGGTGGGCGAAATCGCGGCACACGCCGACCTGCTCGATCAACGTGTCCGCCGCCGAGGTGCTTGAATCAGTACTTGCCGAGGTAAAGGTAGTGCGCGCCTGCACCCATTCCTGGATCGCCTTCGCGCGCCAGTAACCGGGCGCCAAGTGGCCGAATTCGCGGTTGGCCAGCTTGCGCAGGCGGTCCGACTGGCAGTAGCGGCTCGGGTAGATGAAGGGCAGCACATGCATCGGCAGTTGCGCGATCGGCGCCTCGCCCAGGCTTTGCGGCGCGGCGAATACATGATCGATGTCCACCGTGGCTTCATAGTTCACGGTGAGTGGCCCTGGGCCGGCACGCAGGCGCATGTAGCGGTTGGCCAGTACATTGTCGATCAGGTAGTCGACCCCGACCGCCTGGCTGGTCCAGAGGTTCTCGGACAGCACCCGCTGGTTGAGCGTTTGCGCGGCCTGCAGGTTGAAAATGAAATCGGAAGGCGCGTTGCCGACCTGATAAGCCAGCGAAATGGAAAACTTCAGCCTGACCATGAATTACCTGCAGTTGGCGCGACGCAGGTTGCCGGCGGCAATCAAAGCTCGTAGGCCATGTTACGCCGAAAAGCGCGGCCGCCCGGTCCGACCGCACAGCCGTCTGCCACAACGCCATTTTCGAGCCGCAAACCCGACCTGCCGTGATAACCTCGGGCCGCATGTCGCGCGCGCTTGAAATCCTCCAAAACGTCTTTGGCTACCCCGAGTTCCGGGGCCAGCAGGCCGCCATCGTCGACCATGTCGGCGGCGGCGGCGATGCCCTAGTGCTGATGCCCACCGGCGGCGGCAAGTCCCTCTGCTACCAGATTCCCGCGCTGCTGCGCGAGGGCACGGCCATCGTCGTCTCGCCGCTGATCGCCCTGATGCAGGACCAGGTGGCGGCGCTCACCGAAGCGGGCGTGGCTGCCGCCGTGCTCAACTCCTCGCTGGAGGCGCGCGAGGCCTTCCAGGTCGAGCGCGATTTCACCGCCGGCAAGCTCGACCTGCTCTACGTCGCCCCCGAGCGCCTGATGACGCCGCGCTTTCTGGAACTGCTGGAGCGCGGGCGCGTCGCCTTGTTCGCCATCGACGAGGCGCACTGCGTTTCGCAGTGGGGCCACGACTTTCGCCCGGAGTACATAGAACTCTCGATTTTGCACGAGCGCTTCCCCGGCATCCCGCGCATCGCGCTGACCGCCACCGCCGACGACCTGACACGCGCCGAGATCATCCGCCGCCTGCAGCTCGAAGAAGCGCAAATCTTCATTTCGAGTTTCGACCGCCCGAACATCCGCTACCAGATCGCCGAAAAGAACAACGCGCGCAACCAGTTGCTCGACTTCATCCGCGCCAACCACGCCGGCGAAGCCGGTATCGTCTACTGCCTGTCGCGCAAGAAGGTCGAAGAGACCGCCGCGTGGCTCGCCGCTGAAGGCGTGCCCGCCCTGCCCTATCACGCCGGCTTCGACAATCCGACGCGCGCGCGCCACCAGTCGCGCTTTGTCAACGAAGACGGCCTGGTAATCTGCGCCACCATCGCCTTCGGCATGGGCATCGACAAACCCGACGTGCGTTTTGTCGCCCACCTCGACCTGCCGAAAAGCATCGAAGCCTATTACCAGGAAACCGGCCGCGCCGGCCGCGACGGCACCGCCGCCGACGCCTGGATGGCCTACGGCCTGCAGGACGTCGTGCAGCAGCGCCGCATGATCGAGGAAGGTGAGGCCGACGACGCCTACAAGCGCGTCTCCCACGGCAAGCTCGATGCCCTGGTCGGCCTGGCGGAGTCGGCCGGCTGCCGCCGCGTGCGCCTGCTGGCCTACTTCGGCGAAGCCAGCGAGGCCTGCGGCAATTGCGACAACTGCCTGACCCCGCCGCGCGTCTGGGACGGCACCGAGGAGGCGCAAAAGGCGCTTTCCGCCGTCTACCGCAGCGGCCAGCGCTTCGGCGCCGGCCACCTGATCGACATCCTGCGCGGCAATGCCACCGAGCGGGTCAAGCAACTGCATCACGACGAATTGAAGACTTTCGGCGTCGGCGCCGACCGCACCGAAATGCAATGGCGGGCGATTTTCCGCCAGCTCATCGCCCTGGGCTTCCTGGAAGCCGATGCCGACGCCTACGGCGCCTTCAAACTCACCGAAGCCGCCCGCGGCGTGCTCACCGGCGGCACCCGTGTTTCATTGCGCGAAGAAGCGCCCAAGGCGAAAAGCAGCAAGCGCGGGTCGCGCGGCGCCAAACCGGCACTGGCTCCCACCGGCCCCGGCGCCCCAGCCCTGCTGGAGGCCCTGCGCGCCTGGCGCAAACAGATGGCCACCGAGCATGGGGTGCCGGCTTACGTGATTTTCCACGACGCCACCCTGGCGGCGATTGCTTCGGCCCGGCCGCGCGCGGTCGACGACCTCCACGGCATTTCCGGCATCGGCGCCACCAAGCTGCAGCGCTATGGCGAAGCCCTGCTGAAAATCGTGCGCGAGCAGGCGGCCGCGCAATAGAAGGGGTTTTCACGCCCTGCTCCAGGCATGGCGCGTTTTGCTTCGGCGAATAATCAGGTAGTCGCCAGAACTCCCGCCGAACCATAAAAACCTACGCGCCCCGCCGGCGCGCCCGCCCATGCTGTCCACCGACTCCAACGCCCCGCTGCGCGGCGCCCGCGTGATCATCGCGGACCACCACGCCCACACGCGCACTGCCCTGCGCGAAATGGTGTCGACCCTGGGCGCCACCAGCATCATCAACGCCGGCGACGCCGCCGACGTGCTGCGCCAGGTAAAGGCGCGGCAGATCGACGTTTTCCTCTGCGACTACACCTTGGATGGCACACGCGACGGCCAGCAGTTGCTCGAAGAGCTGCGCCACGACAAGCTGATCCCGCTGGCGGCGATCTTCATGATGATCACCGGCGAGCGCGGCTACAAAAAGGTCGTGGCGGCAGCGGAGTTCGCCCCTGACGATTACCTGATCAAGCCCTTCACCGCCAACCAGTTGCTGGAACGGCTGTCCCGCGTCAGCGAGAAAAAGCAGGCCTTTAAAGACGCGTATACGATGATCGAGTCCGGGCGCGCCGCCGATGCCCTCACGGAATGTGTGCGGCTGAAGACGGCGCAGCCGCGCTACGCCGCCGACGCCCTGCGCCTGATGGTCGACCTGCTGGTCACCCTGAAACGCCACGACGAGGCCGAACAGCTGCTGCAGGAAATCCTCGCGCGCAAGTTGGTGCCCTGGGCCTCGATGGGCCTGGCCAACGTGCACTACGCTGCCAAGCGCCTGCCGCAGGCCGAGGCGGTGCTGACGGGGCTCTCCGCGCAGTTTCCCGAATACCTGGGCGCCCACGACCTGCTGGCCCAGGTCAAGCAGGATCTGGGCAAGCCGCAGGAAGCACTCGAAGTGCTGGAGGCAGCCGGCGCCATTTCATCGTCCAACGTCAGCCGCCTGCGTCGCTCCGGCGAGCTGGCCGCCGCCGTCGGCGACCACGAAAAAGCGGCGCGGCTGTATTCGCGGGTGGTCGACCGCGTGCGCAACACCACCCTGGCGCGCGCCGAGGATTTCGTCTCGCTGGCCAATGCCTACATGGAACAGGGCCGCGAAGAAGAAGCGGAGCGGGTCTACGCCGAGCAAAAGCGCAGTATGCGCGGCGCGCCCGATGCCGAGCTGGTGTCGCAACTGATGGAGTACCAGCGCTGGGCGCGCATCAATACCGCGGAGGCTCGCGAGCGCGCCGCCGCCGCGCTCGACGCCCTGCTCGAGACCCGCGCCCAGGCTACCGGCCCGCTGGCGGCGGCGATCGAATTCGACGTCTTCAACGCCTGCTGCCTGGACCGCCGCCTCGAACAGGCACTGGCGATCGGCGATGCGCTGCTCGCGCGCACCGACACCGAGCCGCGCATTGTCGAGCGCATCGAAACCCAATTGGCGGCGATGCGCGCCGAACAAAAACGCGCGGCGGCGATCGTACCGCTCGACCAGGTGATTGCCATGTGCGGCCGCCTGCTGGCCAAAGGCTGGGACGAAGCCATGGGCGCCGCCTGCCGGGCCAGCATCGCCCACTGGTCCCAGGACGCGGGCGAGGCCACCTTGTTGCCGGCGGCACAGGCACGCCTGGCCGAAGTGCTGCGCAAATACGGCATGGACGACTCAGACGCCGCCGCTCCTGCCGGCGCCCACGCGTAACGTCCTCGCCCCAGGCGTGCCGGCTGGCACGCCGGCTGCATTAGCCCCTACGTACGAAGCGCAATGCCGGCCCGGGCGACGGCACGCCGCCCGTTTAAATGGCACACTGTCATATAAGGGCACCACAGCAGTGCCCTTGGAGACAAGGCAGGCCTGCATCAGCGGTTCCATTCAATCTGGTCTACGGAGCGAGGGGTCCCATGAAAAAGAAATTTCCGCCGGCAATCAGCATCCTGATCGCCATGGTGCTCGGCATCATCATCGGCTACATGATCTTCGTCCAGTTTCCGGACAAGAAATCGGCGGCCCAGGTGGCCGGCTACATCTCCATCATGTCGGACGTGTTCCTGCGCCTGATCAAGATGCTGATCGGCCCGCTGGTGTTTTCCACCCTGGTGGTGGGCGTGGCGCACATGGGCGACGCCGCTTCGGTCGGCCGGGTGTTCGCCAAGGCGCTGGGCTGGTTCGTCACCGCCTCCCTGGTTTCCCTGGTGGTCGGCCTGATCCTCGCCAACGTGCTGCAGCCGGGCCATAACCTCGGCCTGCCGCTGCCCGACATCGGCGCCTCCGCCAACCTGGCCACTTCCAAGTTCACGCTGAAGGACTTTGTCGCACACATGGTGCCCAAGTCCTTCGCCGAGGCGATGGCGAACAACGAAATCCTGCAGATCGTGGTGTTCTCGATGTTCTTCGGCGTGGCCCTGGCTTCGCTGGGCGAAAAAGCCAAGACCCTGGTTGCCGCCATCGACGAGCTCTCGCATGCGATGCTGAAAATCACCGGCTACGTGATGAAGCTGGCGCCGCTGGCGGTACTGGCGGCGATGGCCGCAACGGTGGCAACCAACGGACTGGAAATCCTGCTGCGCTTCGCGGTATTCATGGGCGATTTCTATCTCGGGCTGATCCTGCTCTGGAGCCTGCTAATCCTCGCCGGCTTCATCGTCCTGGGGCCGCGCGTATTCAAGCTGCTGGTGCTGATCAAGGAGGCTTTCCTGCTGTCGTTTGCCACCGCCAGTTCGGAAGCGGCCTACCCGAAGATCCTTGATGCGCTGGACCGTTTCGGGGTCAAGCGCAAGATCTCCAGCTTCGTCATGCCGATGGGTTATTCGTTCAACCTCGACGGCTCGATGATGTATTGCACCTTCGCCACCCTGTTCATCGCCCAGGCCTACAACATTGAGTTGCCGCTGGGCACGCAGATCACCATGCTGCTGATCCTGATGATGACTTCGAAGGGCATGGCCGGCGTGCCGCGCGCCTCGCTGGTGGTGATAGCCGCCACCCTCAACCAGTTCAACATTCCCGAGGCGGGACTGCTGCTGATCCTGGGGGTCGATACCTTTCTCGACATGGGACGCTCGGCCACCAACGCCGTGGGCAACTCGATCGCCACCGCCGCCGTCGCCAAGTGGGAAGGCGAGCTGCTGCCGCCGACGGAGGCGGACGCCCGCGAGCGCGAAATCGAGACGGCCCTGGCCAGCCAGCCGGTTCCGGCCTAAGGCGATGCGCGCCCTCATCACCCGACTGGGTTTGAGCCTGACCTCGGGCTTCCTGCTGGCTCTGGGACTTGCGCTGCCTGGGGTTGCCGGCGCACAGTCCGCGCCGACGCAACTGAGCGGCACGCTGCAAAAGCTGCGCGCCGGCGGCAGCATCACCATTGCCTACCGGGAGTCTTCGGTGCCGTTTTCCTATCTCTCGGCGCGCGGCGAGCCGATCGGCTATTCGATCGAGCTGTGCCGCAAGCTGGCCGAATCCATCGGCGCGGCGCTGGATCGCGACCTGGCCTTGAAGTGGCTGCCGGTGACTTCCGAATCGCGCATCGAGGCCATCACTTCGGGCCGCGCCGATATCGAATGCGGCTCGACCACCAACAACCTGGAACGGCAAAAGCTGGTGGCCTTTTCGCCGACTTTTTTCGTCTCCGGCACCAAGCTGATGGTGCCGGCGGGCTCACCGATCAAGTCCTTCCGCGACCTGGGCGGCAAGACCGTGCTGGTGACCGCCGGCACCACCAACGAAAAAACCATGCGCGAACTGGGCCCGAAATTCGGCCTGAATTTCCGCGTAGTGCCGGCGCGTGATCATGCCGAATCGTTTGCCCAACTCGCTGCCGGCCGCGCCGACGCCTTCGCCACCGACGACGTGCTGCTCTACGGCCTGATCGCGCAAAGCCAGGCGAAGACGAAGTTCCGGGTGGCGGGTGATTTCCTTTCCTACGACCCCTACGGCATCATGTACCGCAAGGACGATGCGCAGTTCGCCGCGCTGGTGAACGACGCCTTTCATGCCTTGGCCGAGGATGGCGAGATCGAGCGGCAATACAAGCGCTGGTTCTTATCAAGCCTGCCGGGCGGCGCCAGCCTGGACCTGCCGATGAGCGCGCAACTGGAAACCCTGCTGCAGACGATGGCGGCACGCCCGGAGTAGCCGGCACACAAGTACCGGCTGTTGGATATGATGCGCCCAGCACGCTGCGGCACCGGGCGCGCATATCCCAAATGCATAACAAAAAGATATGAAGCTGACGCGCCTGTTCGCGATTTCCACTGCCGTGCTCGTCACGCTGATCTGCCTGATGCTGTCGCGCATCATCTTCGCGGAATGGAGCGCCTATCAGTCTTCACGCAACGGCCTGGAAGCGATGCAGGTGGCCTACAAGGCGATGGTGCTGGCCGAAAAAGTCTCGTTCGAGCGCGGCCCGACCAACGGCGTGCTGGGCGACGCCGACCAGCATGACCCGGCCAAACGCGCCCGCCTGGCGAAGGTGCGCGCCGACAGCGATGCCGCCATGGCCGACCTGGCCGCTTCCCTCAGACCCGAGGGCGCGCGGCGCCAGGACGAAGCGACGCAATCCCTGCAAAAGGCCCGAAGCCTGCTGACAGCGGCGCGCGCTGAAGTGGACCAGGTGGCGAACCTGCCGCTGGCAAGCCGGCCGCCTGAGCGGGTGATGGGCGCGGTACACCAGATGTTCGACGTCATCCCGGTGATCATGGAGGCCGTCACCATCCTGTCGCGCGACGCCGAGGAAGCCTATCCGCGCTTTTCCGATGCCTTGGTGGGCGCGCGCCTGGCCGCCGAGCTGCGGGAGTACGCCGGCCGGCTCGGCTCGCAGTTCACCGCCGCGCTGACCGAGCAAAAGCCGCTGGGCGCAGCGGAGCAACAGGGCATCCATGTGTTGCGCGGGCGCATCGAGCAATTGCGTATGCTGATCGAATTGCCCACCCATACGCGCGAAACCGACGACCGCATCCTGGCGGCGGCGCGCGAGATGGAGCAGCGCTATTTCGGCGACGGCATGGCCTTTATCGCCGCCGTCGAACGCGCCTCGGCCGAGAACCGGCCCTACGGCATGGACACCGCGCAGTTCGCCGCGCGCTATGTGCCGGACATGGCCTCCATCGTGCAATTGCGCGACGTCATGATCAAGATGGCGATCGAGGGTGGCAAGGAGCGCAACGCGCAGGCGCGCCGCACCCTGCTGTCGATGTCCCTGCTCGGCGCGATCACCCTGCTGGTGGTGGCGGCGGTATTCATGGTGATCCGCCAGCGCGTGCTGCGTCCGCTCCTGGACACCACCCGGGTGCTGGTGGATATCGCGCAGGAAAACTTGAGCACGGTGGTGCCGCCGGCGGACCGCGCCGACGAAATCGGCGACATGCTGCGCGCCGTCGGCGCGCTCAAGGAAGGCAGCCTGGAGCGGCGCCGGCTGGAGGAGGAGCGCGGCCAATTGATCGAGGAACTGCGGCAGATGTCCTCGACCGATTTTCTCACCGGCCTGTTGAACCGGCGCGCCTTCGCCGGCATCGCCGATAGCCAGATCGCCAGCGCGCGGCGGCATGGCTCGCCGCTGTCGCTGATCATTTTCGATATCGACCACTTCAAGAAGGTCAACGACCAGTACGGCCACGACGCCGGCGACCTCGTGCTGGTGGAGATCGCGCGGATAGCGCGTGTCACCTTCCGCGAGGAGGACTTCGTCGCCCGCCACGGCGGCGAGGAATTCGTCGCCCTGGCACCGCATTGCGAACTTGAGCCGGCTCATGTGCTGGCCGAGCGGCTGCGCCTGGCGATCGAGGCGGCCACGGTGCTCCTGCCGGACGGACGGCCGTTGAAGGTGACCGCCAGTTTCGGCGTGGTGGCCCTGTCGCGCCCGAGCGACAATCTCGATGCCTTGCTGCAGGGCGCCGACCGCGCGCTCTATGCCGCCAAGGAAGGCGGGCGCAACCGCGTGATTGACGGCGCCACCCGCCTTTCTGCATAAAGAGCCGGTGGCGCGAGCCTGTCATCAAAGCTTAGCCAATTCTTCATCGACCTGTCATTTCAGGCGCTTAGCCTCGCGGTCAGACTATCCGGAGACCTCCTTGATGACCAAGTCTTTTGAAGGACTACAGATGAGAAAGTTTTTTGAAGAACTGAAAGTACAGCGCTGGGACGACCATCGTTACTATCACCACAGCCGCATCAACCAGTCGCTGCACCTGCTTTCGGCAACCTGCTTCGTCATCTCCTACGGCCTGCTGTTCAAGGACCCGGCGCTGGCCGCCCTGCTGGCCTGGCTGGTGTCGATGACCAGCCGCCAGGCCGGGCATTTCTTTTTCGAGCCCAAGGGCTACGACCACGTCAACCAGGCCTCCCACGAATACAAGGAAGACATCAAGGTCGGCTACAACCTGCGCCGCAAGGTGGTGCTGATGGCGGTGTGGGCGCTTTCACCCCTGGTGCTGGTGGTGAACCCGACCCTGTTCGGCATTTTCCCCGCGCACACCGACTTCTCCGGCTTCGCGCACCACGTCGGCCAGATGTGGCTGACCCTGGGCGTGGCCGGCCTGCTGTTCCGCACGATCCACCTGTTCTTCCTGCGCGACGTGCAGACTGGCTTGGTGTGGGCGACCAAGATCATCACCGACCCGTTCAGTGACATCAAGCTGTATCACGCCGCCCCACTGGCCCTGCTGCGCGGCGAGCTGATCGACCCGCGCGAACACATGGTGACCCCCGGCGGCGCCCATTAAGCAGCTGACGCGTTGCGCGGGTAACCGAAACAAAAAGGCGCGCGGTGATCCGCGCGCCTTTTTATTTTGGCCGCTGCCCGCGCCCGCCCGCTCTTCAAAGACTGACGCCGAAGCGATGCTCGACCATTTCCTTGAGGATGCGCCGCTTGATCGCCTTGTTGGTCAGGCCGGCCGGCGCCCACCACCAGCCGTCGCGCTGCATCGCCGCGCAAGCGGCGGCAAAGCGCGCCGCCACCGCCTCGAAATCGGCGTCGCTGTAGTTCAGACTGAAAATCAGGCGCCCGCTGCCGACCCAGGAAAGCGCCAGGCCCTCTGCGCGCAGGTAGTACTGCAGCATCCAGTTGTAGCGCGAGGGCCTCGTGTAGACCACGGTCCAGATGCTGGAGAGATTGGCGACCTGCACCGGCAGGCCGGCGGCGGCGAGCCGGGCGTTGAGCTGGTCGGCGCGGCGGTTCCACAGCATGTCCAGGCCGGCGTAGACCCAGCGCGTCTCGTTGCGCTCGATGCGCTCGAGAAATTCGCTCATCGCGGCCATCACGTAGGGGTGAGCGTTGAAGGTGCCGCGGGCAAAACAGATGTCGACCGGCCGGTCTTCGCGGTAGCGCTTCATCAGGTCGGCGCGGCCACAGACCACGCCGACCGGCAAGCCGCCGCCCAGGGTCTTGCCGTAGGTGACCATGTCGGCCTTGACGCCGAAGTATTCCTGCGCGCCGCCGTAGGCCAGGCGAAAGCCGACGAACACTTCATCGAAAATCAGCGCAATGCCGCGCTCGGTGCAGACTTCGCGCAATTGCTTGAGCCAGGCGGTGTAGGCGGCGCGGTCAAAGTGCGCGCTGCGGCTGCTGTCGACCAGGGAAGAGTCGCCCGGTGCATTGCCGTTCGGGTGCAGGGCCTGCAGGGGATTGACCAGCACGCAGGCGATGTCGCGGCGGCGGCGCAGCACGCGCAACGCATCAGGATCCATCTCCTTCAAGGTGTAGGTTTCGTGCGCCGGCACCGGGTTGCCGACCCCGGGCTGCACATCGCCCCACCAGCCGTGGTACGCGCCGCAAAAACGCACCAGGTGCGAACGCTTGGTGTGGTAACGCGCCAGGCGCACTGCCTGCATCACCGCCTCGGTGCCGGACATGTGGAACGAAACTTCATCCAGCCCGGAGATCTCGCGCAGACGCTTGACGTTGTAGGCGACCACCGGGTGGTAAGCGCCCAGCACCGGTCCGAGGTCGCGCACCTTGACGTTCGCCGCCTCGATGCACGACTTGTAGAAGTCGTAGCCGAATACGTTGACGCCGTACGAGCCGGTAAGGTCGTAGAAGGTGTTGCCGTCCAGGTCGGTGACGGTGACGCCGCTGGAGCTTTGCACGAAGGAGCCGCCCTTCAGGTGCGTGCGCACGTGGCGGCTGTACTGGAAGGGCACGCGGTAGGCGCCGGTGAACTGCATGTCGCTGATCGACTGCGCCGCCTCCGCCGTCATCGCCGCGCTTTTCGCGAAGCGCTCGCCGTACAGGGCGGAGAGCCGTTTGAAGCCGGCGCGGCGCTGTGCGGCCACGTCTTCGGGCGCATCGTCGCTGGCGTAGAACTGCGCCTCGTCGTATTCGTACCCCGGCAGCAGGCGGGCGACGCGGCGCGCCATTTTGGAGTGCCCGGCCAGCGACGGATGCTTGGCCTTGGAGAGCTCCAGGCGGGTTTTGACTTTGGCCAGGGTGGCCGCGATGGCGGCGCCGCTGGTCAGGTAGAGGGTCAGGGCGGTGTTTTCGATTTCCATGACCGACGATTTACCCCACAGGCTTTACACGACTATGACAACGCATAAAATGCCCCTGGAGTCACGCGGCTGGGCCTCGCGGCTGATTGCCCGTTTCGCGGCGCAGGAAGACCTTAATTTCCTGCTCACCAACCGCATCCCGCGCCAGACCCTGACGCGCTTCCTCGGCTGGTTTTCGAAGATCGAGCAGCCGCTGGTGCGCGATCTCTCGATCGCCCTGTGGCGGCAGTTTTGCGACATCAACCTGGGGGAGGCGAAAAAAGCCCGTTTCAGCAGCATGCACGACTGCTTCATCCGCGAACTGCGGCCCGGCGCGCGCAGCGTGGACACGGCCCAGGACATTCTCTCTTCGCCTTGCGACGCCATCGTCGGCGCCTGCGGCCAAGTGGAGGACGGCCGGGTCTATCAGGCCAAGGGCTTTCCCTATCGCATCGAAGACCTGATGGTGGACGAGCAATCCATCGCCGCCTGCCGTAACGGCACCTACGTTACACTGCGCCTGACGGCCGGCATGTACCACCGCTTTCACGCCCCGGCCGATTTACAGGTCGAGCAGGTGGATTACATTTCCGGCGATACCTGGAACGTCAACCCGATCGCACTGGCACGGGTCGAGCGACTATTTTGCAAAAACGAGCGCGCATCGATTCGTACCCGGCTAAGCAGCGGCCATTTGCTGACCCTGGTGCCGGTAGCCGCCGTGCTGGTGGCGAGCATCCGCCTGCATTTCGTCGACGTACTACTGCACTTGCGCTATCGTGGGCCGAACCGTATCCCTTGCGACGCCGCCTATGCCAAGGGCCAGGAGATGGGCTGGTTCGAGCACGGCTCGACCATTATCGTGTTCGCGCCGCCAGGCTTCACCCTGGCGCCCGGCATCACTACCGGCAAGCAAATCCGCATGGGCCAGGCGCTATTGCGCCTGCCCGAAGACACACCGCGGAGCGCGGCTGCCTGAGCCTTCCGGGGTCTACTGCATCAGTCGGTCGAAATGCCGAGGCTGCGGATCAGCGGCGGTACGCGCTGCAGATCTTTTTTCACCAATTCCTCGAACGACTCCGCGCTGCCACCGACGATGATCACGGCCTGGTTGTTCATCGTCGTGACCACGGCGGGCTCTTTGAGGATGCCGTCGATTTTTTTCGACACTTCGTTGATGATGTTCTTTGGCGTGCCCCCGGTGGTGAACAGGCCGAACCAGGCCGGTGCATCCTCATAACCCGGCACGAGGTCGTTCATCGACGGTACGTTGGGCAATTGCGGCGCGCGCTTGCCACCGGAGACCACCAGCGGAATCGCCCGGCCCGCCTGGATGTTGGCCAGCGTTGGCGGCAGGCCGGTGAACAGCACCTGCACCTGGCCGCCCATCAGGTCGGTCAGCGCCGGGGTCGCGCCCTTGTAGGGCACATGGGTCATCTTGATGCCGTAGTGGCGCGCGAACAATTCCATCGACAGGTGGCCGGCAGTGCCGTTGCCGGCAGAACCGAAATTGATCTTTCCCGGCGAAGCCTTGGCGGCCTTGACCAGGTCGTCGGCCGTCTTGAATCCGGCGCCGGGGTAGGCCAGCAGCACGGTCTGGGTGACGCCGAGATTGGAGACGGCCGCGAAGTCCTTGGCCGTGTCGTAGGGCAGGCGTTTGAACATGCCGACGTTAGAGACGTGGTTCGGCCCGTCAAGCAGCAGGGTGTAGCCGTCCGGCGCTGCCTTGGCCACCGCGTCGGCGGCGGAGATGCCGGCGCCACCGGCGCGGTTTTCGATCACTACCGGCTGGCCCAACTCCTCGGAGAGGCGCGTGCTGACGGCACGCACCATGATGTCGCCGGTGGCGCCGGGCGGATAAGCCACGATGATCTTCAGCGCATGGCTGGGCCACTTGTCTTGCGCCTGCGCGGACAGGCTAAGGGCAGCGCAACTGAGGAGTGCCGCGCGTGCGAACGTCGTAAAGCCCATGAAATTTGTCTCCTGTATTTGCTATGAAGGCCGCCGCCCGGCCTTCGGCTCTGTGACGACGGCGCCTTTGCGTGTTCAGCGGCGGTTCAGGCCGCCTTGTAAAGCAGATGCCCGGTATAGCCGGTCTTGGTGCGGTAGACGTGGCCTTCTCTGGTGGTCACATAGAGCGTCGAGAGATCGGCGCCGCCGAAGGCGCAGTTGAGCGGCGTGCCCTCGGGAATGGCGTGCGACTCGGCGATGCGACCGTCCGGGTTGAACACGTACACGGTCGCGCCCGGCCCGCTGCGGCTCCAGCCAGCGCAGGCGAAGATGTGGCCGTCCTTGCCCACGCAAATGCCGTCGATGCCGCGATGCACGCCGCGATAGTCGGCTCCGAAGGAATGCAGCACCGTGCAGGGCCCGAGCGTGCCGTCAGCCAGGATCGGATAGGCGCGGAGTTCCTGCACCCCGCCCGGCACCGTGTCGGTCTCCGCCACATACAGCGTTTTTTCGTCCGGCGACACCGCGACCCCACGCGGCGACTTGGTATCGTAGGTCAGGCGCTCGACGTGCCACTCGGTGTGCGGGCGGCCCATCAGGGTCATGCGCAGCACCGACTGGTGCGGCAGGTAGGGGAACACCTGCGGGCCGGAAGCCAGCACCGCGTGCAGGCGGTCGCTGAACCAGACCCGGCCCTTCTTGTCGATCGTGGCGTTGTAAGGGTGGTTGTATTGCGCGCCGTCGAGCACCGTGGTGGTGACCACGGACGAGCCATCCGGCTTCATTTCGATGACGCGCCGCGAGCCTTCCTGGCAGCCATAGAGGACGCCGCCCGGACCAAAGGCGATGCCGTTGACGCGGTTGGTCCATTTACGGAATACCGCGGGTTCCTTCGCGCCTTCGGTGAAGGAAAGGATCTTCAGGTCCATGGCATCGGACACCAGCATGGACTTGCCGTCCCAGGCCAGACCACCAAGCGCACGGCCATTGGGACCGTATACGAGTTCGAATTTCCAGGTCATGTGGGTTTTCCTTGCGTTACCAGACGGGCAGGCCGGCGACGCCCAGGCGCACGCGGAACACTGACGAATAGGTGGTGATGAACAGCGACTTCCAGTCCTCGTCGCCGAAGCCGAGATTGGTGGTGTGCCCCGGCACCAGGATGCGCCCGAGCATCTTGCCGTTCTTGTCGTGCACGTGGATGCCGGCCGGGCCGGTGCAATAGACGTTGCCGTCCACATCCACCTTCATGCCGTCGGCGACACCGGCTTCCGGCCCCTTCAGTTCGCAGAACATGCGCTTGTTGGACAAGGTGCCATCCGCATTCACATCCCACACGCGGATGTTGTTCTCGCGCGTATCGTTGATGTAGAGCTGTTTCTCGTCGTGGGTGAAGGCCAGGCCATTGGGATAGGTCAGGTCCTTCACCACCAACGTTGTGGTCTTGCCGTCAGGGCTGATGCGGAACACGCCGTGATAGTCCATGTAGCGCTGCACGTCGTCGCCGTGCATCTCGACGTTGTTCAGGCCACCGGAGGGATCGGTGAACCAGATCGAGCCGTCGGACTTCACCACAATGTCGTTCGGGCTGTTGAGCTTCTGGCCCTCGAACTCGGAACACAGCGTGGTGATCGTGTTGTCGTGTTCGAGGCGCCAGACCCGGCGCCACGACCAGCCCGCCACCACCAGCCGGCCTTCGAGGTCGAAGGTCAAGCCGTCGGCGCGATAGCTGGGGCGAACCACCACCGAACGCGCGCCGCCCGGCTTCCATTTCCAGATGGTGTCGCCGATGATGTCGACCCAGTAAAACTCGCCGGTGCGCTTGTTCCACACCGGCCCCTCGCCGAACATCAGGTCGTGGGCGATCACGTCGAGCCGCGATTCCGGGGTGACGATCTTCTCGAAACCCTTCGCGGTCATGTCCACATCAAGCATATTGTCTCCGTCCCGTTAAATCGTTTTGGCCGTGCCGCTTAACCGTGAAGGTCCAGCGCCACCAAAAAGCGCGAGACCATGTTGTAGGTCGCGATGGTGCCGATCAGCTCGACCAGTGCCTGCTCGGTCGGCAGCGCCGACTTCGCCGCGGCGAAGGTGGCGTCGCTCACCTGCACGTCGCGCGTCATCTCGATGGTCAGCTGGATGGTGGCGCGCTCGGCGGCGTTGAACAGCGTCGTGTTCTTTGCTGCCGCGTCCGCATCGCGCAGCGCGTCGGCCTGCGCCTGGGTGCCGCCGTGCTTGAGGAATTCCGGCAGGTGGCCCTGGAACTCGTACTCTGCACGGTTCACCACCGCCACGCCGCACATGCCCAGCTCGCGCAGCTTCGGGTCCAGGGTCATCTGCGTGCGCACCTGGTTCAGGTAATAGTTCCAGCCGCGTGTCAGCGGCGGGCTGTGCAGCAGCAGGCGGTCGAGCGAAGAGAATTCGCCGCCGCGGCGCTTGCGCACCGCCTCGACCAGGTCGGCCGGTTCAGCCAGGTCCATCGGAACGTAAGCAAGTCTGGGCATAAAGCGTTTCCTTGAGCGGGTTCTTGGTGAAGGGCGTCGCAAGCGCGAGTCGGCGCACTTTAATGTTTCGAACAATTAAAGTCAATCCGCCGAAAAGCGCGATTGTCCGCGCGCAAACGCAGTCTTTCATCGGTCACACCCGGCCGCCCGGTTTCATGTGCGCGACGGACGCGCTCCTGCCACTGCTCTTCCATAGAGAGCGAAACACCTTGGCGAACCAGCTTGTCGCCGGCATTTCGAGGCCGTCCACGGCACCTGCTAGAATCCGCGCAGGCGCGATCCACCTGTTTCATGCAAAATGCTTATTTGTTCGACTAATATTCCAAGGATGCCGGCATGCGCCACTCCGGAAGCGCGCTGAGCACGGTCAAGCCGGCGCAGGAATCGCCGCGCCACTGGCAGATCGCCAATGCGCTGCGCCACGAAATCGAGACCGGCAAGCACGCCGTCGGCGGACGCCTGCCGACTGAAGAACAAATATGCAAACTGTTCAGGGCCAGCCGCTACAGCACGCGTGAAGCGCTGAAAGTGTTGGCAGAGGAGGGGCTAATCGTGCGCCGCCCCCGCGCCGGTTCCACGGTGATCGCCGCCACGGGACAGAGCCAGCTGATCCAGCGCGTCAGCTCGATCCAGGAAATCCTCAACTACGCTGGCGCCACCGTGCGCAAGACCCTGTCGACCGGGTATGTCATCGCGGACCACGAACTGGCCTACCTGCTCAAATGCCCGCTGGGCAGCTCATGGTTTCGCATCCAGGCCCTGCGCTACCTGAAGGACTCGCCGCTGCCGCTGTGCCATACCGACTTTTACGTCGCTCCGGAATACGCCGGCGTGGTCAAGCACAAGAAGCACGAGAGCGTGATGATCGTCGACCAGATCGCCGAGATGTACGGCGAAACGGCGGACGCCACCCAGATCGACATCTACGCCAGCCAGATCGGCCCGGCGGTGGCGCAAAACCTCGACGCCAAGGCCGGCTCGCCCGCGCTCAACGTGATCCGCCGCTACAGCAATGCCGAAGGCCGCATGTTCGAGGTCACCATCAGCGTGCACCCGGCGCAGCGCCACACCTACAGCTTTTTGCTCAAGCGCGAGGCGCCGCGCAAGCGCAAGGGGCCGGCGGTCGCGGAGCCGGTAGGGGGCCTGCCGGCCGCCCCCGCGCGCAAAACAGCGAAGCGGCGCTAGTCCACCTTGCCGATCTTCTGCACCGTCGCCTTGATGCGTTCGTAGTCCTTGTTGAGGAACTCGTTGAAGGCCGGCGCATCGCGGTAATCCGTCGGCGCGTTCAGCTTGGCCATGGCCTGGACGAAGCCGCCCTCTTCAGTGACGGCGCGGTTGACCCCGGCGCGGATCGCCTGCACTGTCGCGTCCGGCGTTTTCGCCGGCGCGAACAGGCCGATCCAGATGTAGAACTCGGCGTCCTTGTAGCCCAGCTCCAGCGCGGTGGGCACGTCCGGCAGCGCCGCCACACGCTTGTTGCCGGTGGTCACCAGCGCGCGCAGCGCGCCACCCTTGATCTGCGGGCCGACGGCCGCTGGCGAGCTGGCGGTGGCGGCCACCTGCCCGCTGAGCACCGCGAGTATCGCCGGGCCGCCGCCGGAATAGGAGATGTGGCGCAGCTTGATGCCCGCCGAGCTCGCCAGCATTTCGATCGGCAGGTGCGAGGCGCTGTAGGCACCCGAGGAGCCGTAGGTGAAATTGTCCGGATGCGCCTTCGCATCGGCGACGAACTCCTGGTAGGTCTTCCACGGCGCGTCGGCCTTCACCACCAGCACAACCGGGTCGGCCACCAACAAGGCAACCGGCTTGAACTCCGCGCGCTCGATGATCGGCTTGCGCCCGAACATGCGGTCCGCCTCCGGCAAAATCAGCAGCGCCGGGTTGGTCGCCACCAGCGTATAGCCGTCCGGCGCCGCGTTGGCCACCACCTGCATGCCCACCGCCCCGCCCGCGCCGGAGCGCGTCATCACCACCATCGGCTGCTTCCACACATTGAGCAGCGCTTGCGCCAGCAGGCGCGCCGGCTGGTCCGCCGCGCCGCCGGGCGGGAACGGCACCACCAGCTGGATGGGCTTGTAGGGATAGGCATCTTGCGCCAGCGCAGTGGCGGCGGCGAAGAGCGCGCAGGCCAGCAGCATGCAGAATTTTTTCATGGCGGCTTTGTCTCGTATGGTTGCTTCTTTTTGGAACAAACATCTTAAAGCGAATAGCCGCCGCGGCCAAACTCATTCGTCCTATAAGCCTGCGTGCGCGCCGGCCCGCACGAGCGCCACGCAGCGCTGCGTTAAAGTGCCAGTCCGTGCTACGGCTCACGCCACAGAACAGAGGACGACATGCCCACGCTCACCCAACACGCCCTGACCCAGGCCACCGCCGCGATTTTTCGCGCCGCCGGCGCGCCAGCCGACCTCGCCGCGCAGGTCGCCGACGTGCTGGTGGACAACCACATGGCCGGCCACGATTCGCACGGCATCCTGCGCATTCCCGAGTACCTGCAAAGCATCCGGGATGGCGAAATCGTCCCTACAGCGCGCCCGCAGATTCTTGAGGAGACCTCTACCACCGCACTGGTCACGGGCAACTGGGCACTGGGCCAGGTAACGGGCCTGTACGCCGTCGATCTCGCCATCGCCAAGGCCAAGCGCGAGCGCGTCGCCACTGTCTCGGTGGTACAGGCGGCGCACACCGGACGCCTGGCCGCCTTCACCGACCGCGCCGCCGCGCAGGACGTGGTGATGTTCATGTTTATCGGTACGGTGGACCGGCCGATGACCGCGCCCTATGGCGGCGCCGCCGCCGTGCTGGGTACCAACCCCGTTGCGGTTTCGATTCCCAATCCTGGCGGCGCGCCGGTGACCCTGGACATCGCCACCTCCGCGATTGCCGCCGGCAAGGTGAAGGTCGCCAAGGCCAAGCACGAGGCATTGCCCGAAGGCACCATTACCGACAAGCACGGCCGCCCTTCGACCAACCCACAGGACTTCATCGACGGCGGCTTCTTGCAGCCCTTCGGCGGCCACAAGGGTTATGCGCTCGCCGTCATCGCCGAAGTGCTGAGCGGCGCCCTGATCGGCGCCGAGGCCTATCCCGGCGTTACCGCGCGCAGCGGGATTTTCATTTTCGCCGTGGACGCAGGCGCGTTGCGGCCGAAGGCTGACTACGCGCCGGCCCTGGCCGCCACGCTTGCCCGCATCAAGGCGGTGCCGCCCGCGCCCGGCTTCAAGGAAGTGATGGTTCCGGGCGAACCGGAAGCGCAAATGCGCTCACTGCGCACACGCGAAGGCATTCCGATTCCCGATGACACGTGGGCCGCCGTTACCGCCGCTGCCGCCAGCGTGGGGCTGGACCTGGGCAGCGTTATCGCCTGAACAAGCCCGCTCAGGGCTTGGGGCCCGGCGTGCTATTCACGCCGTTGCTCAACGGAGCGGTACCCAGCGTGGCACTGCCGGTGGTAGTACCGCTCATCGCGCTCGACGGGCTGGTGGTACCGCCAGACGTACGGCTTTCGCCCACCTGGCTTTGCGACTTGGCGGCAGCGTGGTCCGACTGCGCTTGTGCGCGCGCCGACGAATTGGCCGCGGTGCTCATGCCGGAGGGATTGGTGAGGCCGGACCTGTCCATGCCGGACGAACTCGACGGCATGCCGGGCGTTTCCGCTTGCACGGCGGGAGCAAGCGCCAGCGCCAGCGCCGCCAGGGTAATGCCGCAAGGAAGTTTGAACATGATGATCTCCTGAAAAAGGATCCCCACTGAAAGGGATCCCGACAAGGTGAAACAGCAAGGCGGGTGCCCGCGCGCCGTCCAGCTTGGCGAGTGCGCAGGACGTATTCAATACGCGCCAGCCTTGCGCGCCGGTAATTTTTTCAGCGGCCGCTACAATCCCGCACTGCACTAGTCGAGAAAAGCCTCGGGCGTCGGCAACGCGCGTGCCCAAAGGCGCACGCCCCCCGGGCAGAGGCAGTTCAGGCGCCCGCCTTCAGCGCGGCGACTCGGCAGCCTGTTTTGGCGAGGCCACCAGGGGTGCCAGACTCCACAATTTTTCTTCTTCCGTGACGATGATGTTGGCGATGCTGCCGTCGCCGTTGATCATCACGTTCAGGCTGCCCTTGCTGGCGCTGCCGTCGAAGTCGTAGCTGAGAACCTTGTTGCCCACCGGATGGTTGCCGGGCGTGAGGGGCTGCGCGCGGCCCGGCGCGTCCTGGGCGGCCGGGTCGACCACATGGCCTTCGATGCCGAACACCGAGACCACCGTCTCGGCGGTGGCGCGCGCGTCGCGCACAACATCCAGGCCGATCATCGCGCGGCGTTTTTCCTGCGTGCCCTGCACGATGTATTTGTACAAGACATCGACCGCCATGCCGTCGCCCGACGGTGCGAACACGCCGCCGAAGCCCTGCAGCTTGCCGCTGCGGATAAACGGCCGCGGCAGCCTGTACCAGCGCGTACGCTCGTTGCCGAAAAAACGCTGCAGGTTTTTTTCTTCGTAAAAGGAATCGGTCAGCAGCAGGTGATGATCCAGCGCGAATTTGAGGTTGCGCAACAGGTCAACTGGCGCGACCGGTTTGACCACACCGGCGTAGGCATCCTTGGCCGCCGGCCTGGCCTCTTTTTTGGCGTCCTTGCTGGCTTCCTTTTTCGGCGCTGCAGCGGCTTCCACCGGCAGTTGCAGCAGCGCGAACGCACATGACAGGGCGCGGGCCAGCGATCCAGCTTTCATTACCTTGTTTCCGGCGTGAAAGAATCGAGCATAACCGGTTTGGGCGCGGCGTCCCTCAAGCGCGCATGCAACTCGCGTTTCAGGCCGCCGGCCGCCGCCGCTCGGAGCCGAACACGCGGTCCCAGAGCGAAGTGGTGACGCCGTAGTTGCAGGCCTCGGGCGCGTAGTGATGCACATTGTGCCGGCGCTTGAGCCGGTACAGGTAAGAGCCCTTGCGCGCCGGCCAGTGATGCACGGCGTGGTGCACCAGGCCATACCAGAAATAGCCCAGCATCACGCCGAAGGTGAATCCGCAGCCGAGGTTCCAGCCCGCCGCCCACCAGGCCAGCAGCAACACGCCGCCGCCGATGGCGGCGGTATATACCGTCGGCGTGCCGACCATCGCCGCGGGATGCGCGTGATGCAGGGCGTGCATGCGCGAGAACGGCGGTATTTTGTGCAGCAGGAAGCGGTGCAGCACGTATTCGAGAAGCGAATAGGCGGCAACACCGCCGATGCCGGCGGCCAGCCATTCCGCATTGCCCCAGGAGGTGCCCCAGGCCAGGGTGCTGGCCAGCAGCAGCAAGAGGAATGGATAGACAACGAAGTCGGCGTAGTAGGCGGCTTTACTCAGAAACATGAAGGCCCTTTTTATTGTGGCAACCGACGCTTTGGCGTTGGCGAGGCAGCATACGCGAGCGTCCGCGCCAAAGTATGTAAGCGGGCATGCAGAATTGTAAAAACGGCGTGATATGTGGATGCATTCGGCAGTATGGACTGATTTGGACAGCACCCGCGCCGATTGGCTCCACATCGGCCTATTCCTACAAGGCTATCCGCTGCTGCCGGACAGCGCGGCAAGCGGGCCGAATTTACGATTTGACGACAGTCCTCGGGTAAATATGCCGCCTGAGACGCACTGGAGGTAGCGTGAAATGAACCCCAACAACATGGACCATTTGCGCCAGACCGTCGTTGGTCTTGCCGATCTGATACGCGAGGTGCGCCTGCACGGCCGCACCGCGCGCTTTGAAATGCGCGCTCCCGGTCTGCTTGAGGAAGCGCGCCAAGCGCTGACCCAGAGCGCGGCGCCGGGCGAACCAAACCCCTTGGGCGTGGCCAAGCTGGCGTAGGCCTACACCTCGCGGGCCGGCGCAATGGCACCTGCCGCGCGCTGGCAAGCGCCTAGGGGCTTTCCAGGCTCGATTCCATCCGGTTGCGCCCTTTTTGCTTCCCTGGTAGAGCAGCTTGTCGACCGCGTCCACCAAATGCCTCGGCGTATCAGCCCGGGAGGGAACCATGGTCTCAACGCCCACGCTGATGGTCAGCACGTGGTCCAGCGGCGACATCTCGTGCGGCAGGTGAAGATCGCAAATGAAGCTCCGGCAACGCTCCGCCATGCCCAGCGCCGCCGCCTTGTCGGAGTCCGGTAGCAAGATGGCGAACTCCTCGCCGCCGAAGCGGGCGATCAGGTCGGCGGCGCGCGCCGACATCGCACCCAGGGTCAGGCCGACTTTCTGCAGGCAGTCGTCGCCCTGCAGATGGCCGTAGTGGTCGTTGTACTGCTTGAAATAATCGATGTCGAGCATGATCAGCGACAGCGGGCTCTGGTTGCGCAACGCGCGCGTCCATTCCTCTTCCAAGGTCAGGTTGAACATGCGCCGGTTGGCCAAGCCGGTCAGTTCGTCCTTGAACGAAAAATCTTCGAGTTGCTTGTTCAGGCGCGACAGCTCTTCCTCGTTTTTCTTGCGCTCGCTGATGTCGAACATGAAGCCGACCAGCGCCAGCACCTCGCCGGCGGCATTGCGCACCACGTGCACCACGTCGCGGATCCACACATAGTCGCCGGTGCGGGTGAGGGCGCGGTAGTCGGCTTCGTGATCGACCCCGGCCTGCGATTGCGAAATGCAAAAATTCACCACGCGCTGGCGGTCTTCCTCGTGGATGCGCGCGGCCCAATCGTTGGCGCTGACCCAACTCGATTGCGACCAGCCGAGCAATTGCTCGATCTGCGGGCCGATGTAGCTGAATTGCTGGTTCGACCAGTCGATTTTCCAGGGAATCGCCTTGGTCGATTCAAGCAGGGTCTTGTAAACGGAGGCGTCGCCGTCACCGCTTGATCCGCTTTTCTGGTCCATCCTTTATACCCCGCCAAGTTGATTACACCCACTTCCTTGGCGCTACTATACCCAAGCGCTTCTTGCTTGACCATTGCACCTTTGGACTGGCGGCGGCTTGGCATAAAATGAGCTTCAGGTAGCGAAATTGCCGAGGGGATCGGCCAAGCACGCCGTTTGCCGCAGGGCCTTGGCCCGGCGACCCAACGGCCAGGAATTTTGGGGAGTTTCATGCACACGCTGTTCTGGTTCGTCATCGTCTATTGGATCATCTCCGTGGGCATCGGCCTGTGGGCGGCCACACGGGTGCACAACACAAAGGACTTCGCGGTGGCCGGGCGGCACCTGCCGTTTTACATGGTGACAGCGACGGTGTTCGCCACCTGGTTTGGCTCGGAAACGGTGCTGGGCATTCCCGCCACTTTCCTGAAAGACGGCTTGAAGGGCGTGGTGGCCGACCCGTTCGGCTCCTCCCTGTGCCTGATTTTGGTCGGCCTGTTTTTTGCCGCTCCCTTGTACCGGATGAACCTGCTGACCATCGGCGACTTCTACAAAAAGCGCTTCGGCCGCACCGTGGAAGTGCTGACGACGGTTGCCATCGTGCTTTCCTATCTCGGCTGGGTCGGCGCGCAGATCACCGCTCTGGGGCTGGTCTTCAACATCGTGTCGGACCAGAGCATCAGCAAGGAAGCGGGCATGATGATAGGCGCCGGCACTATCCTGATCTATACCTTTTTCGGTGGCATGTGGGCGGTGGCGGTGACCGACTTCCTGCAGATGATCATCATCTGCATCGGCATGCTGTGGATCGGCGGCTCGGTGTCTGGCATGGTCGGCGGCGTGGGCGTGGTGGTGGACCACGCGCGCGAAGCCGGCAAGTTCTCGTTCTGGCCTTCGCTAGACCTGAAGGAGATGCTCGGCTTCACGGCGGCATGGATCACCATGATGCTGGGTTCGATCCCGCAGCAGGACGTGTTCCAGCGGGTGCAGTCCTCAAAGACGGAAAAGATCGCCATCTGGGGTTCGGTGCTGGGCGGCTGCCTGTACTTCATGTTCGCCTTCGTGCCGATGTTCCTGGTGTACTCGGCGACCCTGATCGACCCGGAAATGGTCAAACGCCTGATCGATACCGACCCGCAATACATCCTGCCGACCCTGGTGCTAACCCATACCCCGTTGTTCGCCCAGGTGATGTTTTTCGGCGCCCTGCTCTCCGCCATCAAGAGCTGCGCCTCCGCCACCCTGCTGGCGCCTTCGGTGACGTTTACCGAGAACCTGATCAAGCCGCTGCTCGGGCCCCATGTGTCGGACCGCAAGATGCTGCGCACCATGCGCATCGTTACCGTCTGTTTCACCATCGCGGTGACGCTGTATGCGTTGAATTCGAAGGCGAGCATTTTCAAGATGGTGGAAAACGCCTACCAGGTGACCCTGGTGTCGGCCTTCATTCCGCTGACCTTCGGCCTCTACTGGCGCCGCGCCACCAACCAGGGGGCGATCCTCGCCGTGCTGTGCGGCCTGACGGTGTGGCTGACGCTGCTGCGCTTCGGCCCGGAAGACCCGTTCATGCCGGCGCAGATGGCGGGCGTGATCGCCTCCTTCTTCGGCATGCTGATCGGCTCGCTGGCGCCGCAGTTGTTGCCGCATGACGCCGGGCTGCACGACCGGCTGCGCAATGGACACCTGCATCCGGCGGCACCCGGGCATGGGCACGAAGGGCATGGGCACCCGGCGCCTGCTGCGGGCTCGCAGGCGCGCTAGAGGCGAGCGCGCCGCCGCAATCTAGCGGTGCAGCAGGTAGACCAGTTCCGCGCCCCAGATCGAGGCAATCAGCACCAGCAGCAGGGCCAGGCCCTTGATCCAGCGCCCCTGGCGCTCGGTAGCCTGCAGCAGGTGCTTGATCAATTCGCCGTCGTCGCGCTGATCGGCCGCCGCTTCCAGCGCGCGGGTGATCAGGCGCGGCCACTGCGGCAGCATCTTGGCGAAATACGGCGCCTCGTGCTTGATGTTGTCGATGAAGCCCTGCCAGCCGATCTGCTTGTGCATCCAGCGCTCGAGGTAAGGCTTGGCGGTGGTCCAGAGGTCGAGGTCCGGGTCGAGGTCGCGGCCCAGGCCTTCGATGTTCAGCAGGGTCTTTTGCAGCAGCACCAGTTGCGGCTGGATTTCGACATTGAAGCGGCGCGAGGTCTGGAACAGGCGCAGCAGTACCTGGCCGAGTGAAAGCTCGGACAGCGGCCGGTTGAAATAAGGCTCGCACACCGCGCGCACCGCGCCTTCCAGCGCCTCGACGTTGGTACCCTCCGGCACCCAGCCGGACTCGACGTGCAGCGCGGCGACGCGATGGTAATCGCGGTTGAAAAAGGCGAGGAAGTTTTTCGCCAGGTAGTCCTTGTCGAAGTCCGACAGGGTGCCGACGATGCCGAAGTCCAGCGCGATGTAGCGCCCCAGGGTTTTCGGATCGTCGCTGACGTAGATGTTGCCGGGGTGCATGTCGGCATGGAAAAAACCATCGGCGAACACCTGGCTGAAAAAAATCTCGACGCCGTCGCGCGACAGCTTTTTCAGGTCGACATTGGCCGCCTTGAGCTTGTCGATGCGCGAGATCGGGATACCCTTCATGCGCTCCATCGTCAACACGTTCGAGGCGGTGTAATCCCAGATGATTTCCGGCACGATCAACAGCTCGCCACGCGCCGTGCCGGGGGCGAAGTTGCGCCGCAGCTGGCTGGCGTTGGCGCCTTCGCGCACCAGGTCGAGTTCGTCGTGCAGGTACATGTCGAACTCGCCCACCACCTCGCGCGGTTTCAGGCGCTTGCCGTCGGTCCACAGCGTCTCGACCAGGCCGGCGGCAATCCGCATCAGGGCGATGTCGCTCTCGATGATGCGCAGCATGTTCGGCCGCAGCACCTTCACGGCCACTTCGCGGCCGCTATGCAGGGTGGCGAAGTGCACCTGGGCGATTGAGGCGGAAGCGATCGGCTTGCGATCGAACAGCGCGAACATGGCGTCGAGCTTGCGATTGAGCCCACGCTCGATTTCGCGCACGGCAACGTCGCCGTCGTAAGGCGGTACGCGGTCCTGCAGGCGCGCCAGTTCGTCGGCAAGGTCCGGCGGCAGCAAATCGCGGCGGGTGGAAAGCAGTTGCCCGAACTTGACGAAAATCGGCCCCAGCGCCTCCAGCGCCAGGCGCAGCCGCACCCCGCGCGGGGTGCTGAAGGTGCGCCAGAAAAACAACCGGTCATACAGCGTCTTTTGCCAGCTTTCGCGCGCCGCCTGCATGAAAAACTCGTCCAGGCCAAAGCGAAAGGCGATGGCCATGATCTTGAGCAGGCGGAAAAAGCGGATTTGGGGCAAAAGTCGGGAGGCCAAAGACGAAGCTTACAAAGAAAACCCGCCAGCGACGGGACAGGCGGCACTTTACCCGATGTAGGCCCGGGTACGCCGGCGTCGCCCGCCGCGCGCCGCGCGGTATCGCACCGCGCTACTCGGCGCCGAGCGCTTGAGGGGCGAGCGCCGCGGCGGAAGAATGGCTTCAACCCGGAGGCCACAACGCGCCGGGCCCCTTAAACCAAGAGCAAAGGAGTAAAGGAAAGCCGGGTCGCGCAAGCGCCGCTTTTCCAGGAATCATGGGACCGATCATGCTGGGCACCACCGCCGTTCTCGCCGCCGACCTCGCCTCCGGCGCCGTCCATTGGGCCGAAGATGCTTACGCCCGCTCCGACACGCCGGTGATCGGCAAGCTGATCGCCAATGCCAACATCGAACACCACGTCCGCCCGCGCGCCTTTGTCACCCGCGGCTGGCTGGAAAGCTCGTGGGACCTGTTGCTGGTGGGCGCGGTGATACTCGGCGCCGCTGCCTGTTTCGATCTGCTCTCCTGGCCGGTGTGGCTGTTCGTCGCCTGCGCGGTCAACGCCAACCAGATCCACAAGTGGTCGCACCAGAACGCGCAGGAAAACGGCCGCATCGTCACCTTCCTGCAAACGCGCAAGGTGCTGCAAACCCAGCGCCACCACGCCAACCACCATCGCGGCATGAAGGACACGCACTACTGCTCGATCACCAACGTGCTCAACCCGGTGCTGGACGAGTTCGGTTTCTGGCGCGGCCTGGAGCGCCTGATCGAAAAGACGATCGGCATGCGCCGCCGCCCGGACCCGACCGTGCCGATGAAGGGCCAGCCGGTCCCGGCTTGAACCGCCCAGGGGAATGCAAGGCCGACGCGCCGCCTCCGGGCGGCGCTGTCATTAAGAGCGTCGGGCTTTTTCCAGAAGCTCGATGCGCTTTTCCAGGCGCGCCTGGTCATCGCGCAGCGTCGCCACGTCGCGGCTGAAAGCTTCGGCAGCGTCGCGGCGCACCAGGGTCGGACTCTCGTCCACAAAATAAGCGCTGGTAGTTTCCGCAAAGCGCCGGCCGGCCTCTTGGCCCCAGGCGGTGAAGGCGCGGGCAAAGCGCATCATCTGGTGCGCGGGGATGTCGCCCAGAACCTTGCTCAGGTCTTCTTCCGCATCCCAGCGCACTTCGCGCGCCAGGCGCGCCAGGGTCTGGGCGAATTCGGCGTCACCTTCGATGCGCACATCTTTCATCGCCGCTTCCGGGTCGATGAACAAGAACGGCACCCGCATCGCCGCCACGCTCAGGGTCACGTCGGCGGCTTCGGCGTTGCCCAGCGGCAAGGCGGCGACCTCGCCCTTGTCATCAATCTTCAGACCGAGGGCAAAGGGCGGCGCGGCCAGCCGCAGGCTGCGCCCGGCATGGCGCGCCAGTTCCTCGCGCGCCCAAGGCTGCTGGGCCAGCACGTGGTTGATGAACGCGGCGGCCGGGTTGAGGCGCGCGGCGCTGGAAAAGAAGTTTTCACGGGGCGTCATGTCTGTACCAGTTTACGGTGGTTTTGCACACTCATCAGGATGCCCAGCCCAAGAAACAGGGTGACCAGGGCGGTGCCGCCGTAGCTCACCAGCGGCAGGGGCACGCCCACCACCGGCAGTACGCCGGAGACCATGCCCATGTTGACGAAAGTGTAAGTGAAAAAGATCATGCTGATGGAGCCCGCCAGGAGGCGCGCGAACATGGTCGGCGCATTGGCCGCGATCACCAGGCCGCGGCCGATCAGGCACAGGTAGAGCAGCAGCAGCGCGCAGTTGCCCACCAGCCCGAACTCCTCGGAGTAGACGGCGAAAATGAAGTCGGTATGGCGCTCCGGAATGAATTCGAGGTGGGTCTGCGTGCCCTTGAGCCAGCCCTTGCCGGTGGCCCCGCCGGAGCCGACCGCGATGGTCGACTGGATCGTGTGAAAGCCCTTGCCCAGCGGATCGGTACTGGGGTCGAGCAAGGTGCATATTCGGTGCTTCTGGTAGTCGTGCATGCCCGGCCACTGCACTTCGGGTTCACAGATCTGGTCGCCGAAATACAGGACACAGCCCAGGCCGATCAACGCTGCGGTAAACACGGGCAAGATCAGCTTCCACGACAGCCCGGCGAAAAAGATCACGTACAGCCCGGCGGCGAACACCAGGATGGCGGTGCCCAGGTCCGGCTGCTTGGCGATCAGGCCCACCGGCAGCAACAGCAGGAAGCCGGCAAGAATGTAGTCGCGCGTGCGCACCAGCGCCTCGCGCTTGTGGAAATACCAGGCCAGGGTCAGCGGCATGGCGATTTTCATGATCTCCGAAGGCTGGATGCTGGTGACACCCAGGTCGAGCCAGCGCCGCGCGCCCTTGCGCACCGCGCCGAACATCGCCACCGCGATCAGCAGGGCGACCCCGACGGTATAGATCGGCAAGGCGACGCGCATCAGGGTCTGCGGCGGCACCTGCGCCGCCACCCACATCACCAGCATGGCCACGGCGATGTTGCGCATCTGGTCGTAAAAACGCGCCGGCGTGTCGTAGGTAGCGGAGTAGAGCACCGTCATGCCCATGCACAGCAGGATGACGATGGTCGCCAGCAGGGTGGCATCGAGCTGGCCAAAGGCCAGGCGCCAACCGCGCTTGAGCTGGGCCGCGTTAATCACTTTCGGCCTCGACGTCCGCGCCGCCGGAAGCCACGCCGCCGACCTCCGGTACCGCGCCGAGCTTGTCGGGCCGCTTGCCTGCAACCACGTAGTCGAGCAACAGGCGCGCGATCGGCGCCGCGGAAGAAGCGCCGAAGCCGCCGTTTTCCACCAGCACGGCCACCGCGATCTTCGGGTGGTCCACCGGCGCGAAGGCGGTATACCAGGCATGGTCGCGCAGGTTTTGCGCGATGTGCTTCTCGTTGTACTTCTCGTTTTGCCGCACGGTGAACACCTGTGCCGTGCCGGTCTTGCCGCCGCTGGTATAGGTGGCGCCGGCGAACACCCGCGCCCCGGTGCCCTCCTTCACCACCCCGGCCATGGCGTTCTTCACGAAGGCGATGTACTCGGGCTTGATATCGATGCGGGTGGGCTTGCCGGCCGGCACCGGCGGATCGTTCAGGCGGCGCTTGGTGGTGTCGCGCGCGTCCTCAATGGTGCGCACCAGATGCGGCACCTTGATCAGTCCATCGGCAGCCAGGGTGGCGACGGCATGCGCCATCTGCAGCGGCGTATAGGCGTTGTAGCCCTGGCCGATACCCACCGAGATGGTCTCGCCGGCGTACCACTTTTGCAGCGCCGGGGTCTTGAAGCGTGCCTGCTTCCAGGCAACCGAGGGCAGCACGCCGGTCAGCTCGCCGTCGATGTCGATGCCGGTGAGCTGGCCAAAGCCGAAGGGCGCCATGTACTTGGAGATATTGTCGATGCCGAGGTCGTTGGCCAGCATGTAGTAGTAGGTGTCGCAGGAGACCACGATCGACTTGTACATGTCGACCAGGCCGTGGCCGCCGGCCTTGTCGTCACGGAAACGGTGATTGCCGAAATTGAAATAGCCAGGGTCGTTGATCGCCTGCTCCGGGGTGCGCTTGCCGGTGGCCAGGCCCGCCAGGGCCATGAAGGGTTTGAACGTGGAGCCCGGCGGGTAGGCGCCGCGCAGCGGCCGGTTGAGCAGCGGCTTGTCCGGCGAATTGTTGAGCGCATCCCAGTTGGAGGAGTCGATGCCGTCGACGAACAGGTTGGGGTCGAAGGCCGGGCGGCTGGCGAAGGCCAGCACTTCGCCGCTGTACGGGTCGATCGCCACCACCGCGCCCTTGCGGTCGCCCAGTGCCGCCTCGGCGATTTTCTGCAATTCGATGTCGATGGTCAGCGTCAGGTTGTTGCCCGACACCGGCGGCGTGCGCGACAGCGTGCGCACCGCGCGCCCGCCGGCATCGACCTCGACCTGCTCGAAGCCGGTCTGGCCGTGCAGCTCTTTTTCATAGCTTTGCTCGATGCCGATCTTGCCGATGTATTCGCTGCCCTTGTAGTTCGAATCCAGGCTCTGCTCCTCCAGCCGGTCCTGGTCCTTTTCGCTGATGCGCCCGATGTAGCCCAGCACGTGCGCGGCGGTCTCGCCCAGCGGGTATTGGCGGAACAGCCGCGCCTTGATTTCCACCCCCTTGAAGCGCCAGCGGTTGGCGGCGAAACGCGCCACTTCCTCGTCGGTGAGGCGGGTGCGGATCGGCAGGGAATCGAAGTTTTTCGATTCGCTCATCAGTTTGCCGAAACGCTTGCGGTCCTTCGGGCTGACATCGACCAGTTTGGCCAGCTCGTCGATGGTGGCCTCGAGGTCGCTCACCTTGGAAGGCGTGATCTCCAGCGTATAGGCGGAATAGTTGCGCGCCAGCACCACGCCGTTGCGGTCATAGATCAGGCCGCGGTTCGGGGCGATCGGCAGGATCGAGATGCGATTGTCCTCGGCCGCCGACTGGTACTCGTCGTAGTTCAACACCTGCAGATAGAGAAAGCGGCCGAACAGCACGCTGAAGCAGGCGAAGATCAGCAGCGTGGCGAACACCACGCGCAGGCGAAAGGCGGAAATCTCCTTTTCCGCATTTTTCAACTCAGTCGCGCCCCGCCCGGGCAGATTGGGCAACTCGCGATTGCGAAACAAGAGACGATGCGGTTTACGGAACTGCACGGGGCGCCTGGAAAGATAAAGCGGATGACGCGGAATAGACCGCAATTTTCCCATTTTTCTCCCGCCTCGGCGGGGTTTAGTTTTCCGCTGCCGCCCAGGCAGCGCGTACGGGCCGGGTTCTGCTTTTTCGTAGCATTTGAGTCAAAAAATTTGCCCGGCTCCGCCGACGATTTTTTGCATGCTTGAGCCGGGCAAAGCGGAGCTTTCTTTTAAAAGAAAGCTCCGCTTTTGCACGAAGCTATATCGGCCGGTTCTCGTCCTTCTCCGCCGGCCGGCGCTGCGGCGCCAGGTAGACATAGGTAGCCAGCGGCCACAGCGCGGTGGAGATGAAGGCAGCGCCGAAATAGACCAGCCCCGGAAAGCCGCCGCCGACCGCCAGGCGGATCAGCATGATCACCAGTTGCGCCGCCAGGAACAGCGGCAGCACGTAGATCATTTGCGTCGGCAGGGAAAACCACAACACGCGCCGGTGCAGGGAAATGGCGGTGTAGGAAAGCACCGAGTAGGCAAGCGCATGCTCGCCCAGGAGGCTGGCATTGTTGACGTCCATTAACAGCCCGACCAGCCAGGCCACTGTCAGGCCGACGCGGCGCGGCTGGTGGATGTTCCAGAACACCAGGGTCAGCGCCACCCAGTCGGGCCAGGCCAGGGTCCAGGCGGCGCGGCCCACCGGCAGCAGGTTGAGCATCAGCGAGAACACCAGCGTAAAGGCGATGAACCAGGGGTTCACCGGCAGCAGAATGTATTGCGTGGGCTGGCTGGGCGCGGGCATGGGCTATTTTTTCGCGGGCGCGGCGGGCACGGCCGCCGGCGCCTTTGCCGGGGGCGCCGACAGCGCGGCCGGGTCGGGCACATTGACTTCGGGGCGGCGCTTCGGCCGGCGGCCCTTGGCGCCCTTTTCCTCCACTTCCTCAGGGGGCGGCGCGGGCAGCGCCTTGCGTTCGCCGTTCATCACCAGCACCTGGCCGAAGCGGTCGATGCCGGCGGCCGGCTTGCACAGTATCTTGGCGAAAGCATAACCCGCTTCGCGCTCGATGCGCACCACCGTGGCCACCGGCAGGCCGGCGAGATAGGTGCCATCGATGCCGGAGGTAACCAGCACGTCGCCCTCGCGCACGTCGGCATTGGCGGCGAGAAAGCGCAGCTCCATCGCGCCGGCGTCGCCGATGCCGGAGACCCCGCCCGGGGTGCCATAGGCAATCGCCCGCAGGCCGTTGCGCACCACCTGCACGGGGATCGCCTGGTCGCGGTCGGTCAGCAGCGAGACCTCGGAGACGAAGGGGTAGGCGCGCGTGACCTGGCCCATCACGCCGGCGCCGTCGACCACCACCTGGCCGCCCTTGATGCCGTCGCTGGTGCCCTTGTCGATCACCACCTTGCGGGTGAACGGATCGCGCGCCTCGTACAGGGTTTCGGCCGCCACCGCCGTCACCGGCAGGCGCTCGCGCATCGCCAGCACGGCGCGCAGGTTGGTGTTTTCGCTCTCCACCTGGGCCGAGCGCAGCAGCCGCTCGGCAGCGGTGAGTTCGGCCTGCTTCAGGCGCGCATTTTCCTCGAGCAACCGGCGCTGAAGCGCCAGGTATCCGGTGGCGCCCGAAGCCGCCTCGCCGGGTACGCGCGCGGCGCGCTGCATCGGGTAAAGCATGGTGGCGACGCCGAAACGCACCCGTTCCAGCACCTTAAAGCGCGCATCGAGCACCAGCAGCAGCAGCGACAGCGCCGCGAAGGCGATCAGCCGCGCCAGGGCCGAAGGCCCTTGGCGGAAGAACGGCGGCGGGGTGTATTCCATCGCGGGATCAGGTCAGCACAAAGCCCGAAAGAGGCCACGTACGGCGATCCTTATACATGCAGGCACCGGCGTCACGTAATCGTCTCTTCGTGGCAGTTGACTGATGAAATCGCCTGGCTTTGCCGGCGATTTTCATGCTGATCAGGCCCGACAAAAGTAACCGGTGACTTTTTGGTAAAAGTAACCGGCTACTTTTGTCGGAATGTTTAATCACTCGTAAAGATCGCGCCCAGTTTTTCCATGCGCTCCAGCGCAATGCCGGAGCCGCGCACCACGCAGGTGAGCGGATCTTCGGCGACGATCACCGGCAGGCCGGTCTCTTCCATCAGCAGGCGGTCAAGGTCGCGCAAGAGAGCGCCGCCGCCGGTGAGCACCATGCCCTTTTCGGCGATATCGGCGCCCAGTTCCGGCGGGGTCTGCTCCAGCGCGGATTTGACGGCAGAGACGATGCTGTTGAGCGGGTCGGTCAGCGCTTCCAGAATTTCGTTCGACGAAATGGTGAAGGAGCGCGGAATGCCTTCGGCCAGATTGCGGCCCTTGACTTCCATCTCCTTGACTTCGGAGCCTGGGAAGGCCGAACCGATCTGCTTCTTGATCGATTCCGCCGTGGTTTCGCCGATCAGCATGCCGTAGTTGCGGCGGATGTAGTTGATGATCGCTTCGTCGAATTTGTCGCCGCCGACGCGCACGCTGCCGGCGTAGACCATGCCGCCCAGCGAGATCACGCCCACTTCGGTGGTGCCGCCGCCGATGTCGACCACCATCGAGCCGGTCGCATCCGACACCGGCAGCTCGGCACCGATGGCCGCGGCCATCGGCTCTTCGATCAGGTACACCTGGCTGGCGCCGGCACCCAATGCCGACTCGCGAATCGCGCGGCGCTCCACCTGGGTCGAGCCACAGGGCACGCAGATGATGATGCGCGGGCTGGGCGACAGCAAGCGCGACTCGTGCACCTTCTTGATGAACTGCTTCAACATCTGCTCGGTGACGGTGAAGTCGGCGATCACGCCGTCTTTCATCGGCCGGATGGCGGTGATGTTGCCGGGCGTCTTGCCCAGCATCAGCTTGGCTTCCTTGCCGACGGCCTGAATGGTTTTCTTGCCGTTGGGACCGCCTTCCTGGCGGATCGCCACCACCGAAGGCTCGTCGAGCACAATACCCTTGCCGCGCACGTAGATCAGCGTATTCGCGGTGCCCAGGTCGATGGCGAGGTCATTGGAAAAATAGCTGCGTAAAAATCCAAACATTTAGGGGCTTTCGTCTAGGGGCTTTTCGTTGCCTCCGCCCCCCTCCGGGCAGGGTCAACTGGCGCGCATCTGCGGGCACGCGAGATAGCCGCGAATTCTACCTTATAATTCAAGGTGTTTACCCGCTTTTGAAGCCGCTTTGCAGCACGATGGCGCCCATTCCGGCGCCGCGGGCTCCCCGCTTTCCTCCCGGCCATGTCAATCGAACTCAAAGACGTCAACCATATCGCCAATCTGGCGCGCATCGATATCTCGCCCGCCGAGGCGCAGGCCGCGCTCGCCCAGCTGACCAATATCTTCGCCCTGATCGAGGAAATGCAGACGGTGGACACCACCGGTGTCGAGCCGATGTCGCATGGCATCGAGGTGAACCAGCGCCTGCGGGAAGACCGGGTGACCGAAACCGACCAGCGCGAAGCCAACCAGGCGAGCGCGCCGCAGGTCGAAGCCGGCCTCTACCTGGTGCCCAAGGTCATCGAATAGCCGTACACCGCCTGCGCGCCCTTGTCGCCAGCGGCCTCAAGCCCAACATGCAAAACGCCTCTCTCAAGCAACTCAGCGCCGCCCTTGCGGCCAAGCAGATTTCCAGCGTCGAACTGACGCGGCTGTTTCTCGACCGCATCAAGGCCCTGAACGGCGACCTCAATGCCTTCATCACCGTGGACGAGGGGTTTTCGTTGGCCCAGGCGAAGGCGGCGGACGCCCGCCTCGCCGCAGGCACGGCAGACCCGCTGACCGGCATCCCGATCGCCCACAAGGACATTTTCGTCACCCGCGGCATGCGCACCACCTGCGCCTCGAAAATGCTGGAGAACTACGTCAGCCCCTATGACGCCCATGTGATCGAGCAATTCAGCGCCGCCGGCACGGTGACCCTGGGCAAGACCAATATGGACGAGTTCGCGATGGGCTCGTCGAACGAAACCTCGTATTTCGGCAAGGTGAAGAACCCCTGGGCGCGCGAAGCGGTGCCCGGCGGCTCTTCCGGCGGCGCGGCGGCTTCGCTGGCGGCGCGCATGGCGCCGGCGGCCACCGGGACGGACACCGGCGGCTCGATCCGCCAACCGGCGGCGCTGTGCGGCGTATCGGGCCTGAAACCGACCTACGGCACCGTTTCGCGTTTCGGCATGATCGCTTTCGCCTCCAGCCTGGACCAGGGCGGGCCGATGGCCAAATCGGCCGAAGACCTGGGGCTGCTGCTCAACGTGATGACCGGCTTCGACCCGCGCGATTCGACCTCGCTGGAACGCGACAAAGAAGACTACACGCGCGACCTCGACCGCCCCCTGCAGGGCTTGCGCATCGGCCTACCGAAGGAGCACTTCGGCGAAGGCCTGGGCGCGGACGTGGCCAAGGCCATCGAGGCTGCGCTGACGGAGTTCAAGAAGCTCGGCGCCATCATCGTCGATATCTCCCTGCCCAACGGCCGCCTCTCGGTGCCGGCGTATTACGTGATCGCGCCGGCCGAGGCCTCGTCGAACCTGTCGCGTTTCGACGGCGTGCGCTACGGCCACCGCGCGCCGGAGTACGGCGACCTGATGGACATGTACAAGAAAAGCCGCGCCCAGGGTTTCGGCGCGGAAGTAAAGCGGCGCATCCTGATCGGCACCTATGTGCTGTCGCACGGCTATTACGACGCCTATTACCTGAAGGCACAAAAGCTGCGCCGCCTCATCGCGCAGGATTTCAAGGCCGCGTTCGAACAGTGCGACCTGATCTTAGGCCCCACTTCGCCCTCGGTGGCCTTCGACATCGGCGCCAAGGCAGCCGACCCGGTGCAGATGTACCTGAACGACATCTACACCATCGCCGCCAACCTGGCCGGGCTGCCGGCCATGTCGATTCCCTGCGGCTTCGGCAACCACGGCCGCCCGGTAGGCCTGCACATCGTCGGCAACTATTTCACTGAAGCCCGCATGCTCGGCGCTGCGCACCAGTACCAGCAGGCGACGGACTGGCATACGCACCAGCCACAGGGCATTTGAGGGCGCGATGGCCAGGCTCGACAACATCCACGCCAAGCTGATCGAGGCCTCTCGCCTGCTCGATGAGGCCGCGCGCGAAATGCGGGAACCGCAGGAAAAAAGTGGCAGCATGCCGCGCGAGCAGATATCGAAAATCGGCGCGGCCATCGCCGAGGTGATGCTGGTGCGCCACCAGATTTACATATCGCGGCCCGACCTGATGCCCGGCTACCTGAAGGAAGCGGACCATTCAGATAAACCCGCAGGTAACCCCGCCGGCAGCGGGTGTAACCCCGCCGGCCGCGGGTCGGACGACAGCAGCGGAAGGACCTAAGCAATGGCAGGACGCAAAGACTGGGAAGTGGTGATTGGGTTGGAAACGCACACCCAGCTCACCACTGCCTCGAAAATTTTTTCAGGTGCCTCGACCGCCTTCGGCGCCGCCCCCAACACGCAGGCCAGCGTGGTCGACCTGGCGCTGCCCGGCGTGCTGCCGGTGCTCAACAAGGGCGCGGTGGATTGCGCCATCAAGTTCGGCCTGGCCGTCGGCTCCCACATTGCCGAGAAGTCGATTTTCGCGCGCAAGAACTACTTCTACCCGGACCTCCCCAAGGGCTACCAGATCAGCCAGTTCGAGATTCCGGTGGTGCAAGGCGGCAGCCTGACCATCCAGGTCGGCAGCGGCCAGGAGGCGGTCAGCAAGACCGTGCGCCTGACCCGTGCGCACCTGGAAGAGGACGCCGGCAAGTCGCTGCACGAGGACTTCGCCGGCATGTCCGGCATTGACCTCAACCGCGCCGGCACGCCGCTGCTGGAGATCGTCTCCGAGCCGGACATGCGCTCTTCCGCCGAGGCGGTGGCCTACGCCAAGTCCCTGCACTCGCTGGTGATGTGGCTGGGCATCTGCGACGGCAACATGCAGGAAGGCAGCTTCCGCTGCGACGCCAACGTCTCGGTGCGCAAAAAGGGCGCCACCGAATACGGCACCCGCCGCGAGATCAAGAACCTCAACTCCTTCCGCTTTCTGGAAAAGGCGATCGAGACCGAGATCGACTGGCAGATCGAAACGCTCGAAGACGGCGGCAAGATCAGGCAGGCCACCGTGCTCTACGACCCGGACAAGAACGAAACCCGCGAGATGCGCAGCAAGGAAGACGCGATGGACTATCGCTACTTCCCCGACCCCGACCTGCTGCCGCTGGCCGTCTCCGCCGAGATGGTCGCCGCGATCCGGGCTTCCATGCCCGAGCTGCCCGAGGCGATGTGCGCGCGCTTCATGGCGCAGTACGGCTTGTCCGCCTACGACGCCGGCGTGCTCACCGGCAGCCACGCGCTGGCCGACTATTTCAGCGCGACGCTGGCAGCCGGCGCCGCCGACGCCAAGACCGCGGCCAACTGGATCCTCGGCGACCTGTCGGGCCGGCTGAACGAGGCCGACATCGGCGCCGCCGCCGCGCCGGTAACCCCGGCGCTGCTCGCCGGCCTCATCAAGCGCATCGCCGACGGCACCCTCTCGAGCAAGCTGGCCAAGGAAGTGTTCGCGGCGATGTGGGCCGGCGAAGGCGACGCCGACCGGATCATCGAGGCAAAGGGCCTGAGGCAGATATCCGACTCCGGTGCGATCGAGAAAATCGTCGACGAGGTGCTGGCGGCGAACCCGAAGTCGGTCGAGGAATTCCGCGCCGGCCGCGAGAAAGCCTTCAATGCCCTGGTCGGCCAGGTGATGAAGGCCTCGAAGGGCAAGGCCAACCCGGCGCAGGTGAACGACATCCTCAAACGCAAGCTCGGCTAAGGCCAGGCTTAGGTTCGCGGCCGCGGTATTCAAAAGGACAGGGGCCGCATCGCGGCCCCTGTCTTTTTTGTCGCTTTGACCGGCGTTACTTCTTCGCGCTCGGCGCCTGCCCCGGAGTGGGAGCCGAACCCGGCGTCGCGTTGCCCGTGGTCAGGTCGAGGTAGCGCTTTTTGTCTTCATCGAACTTCAGGTTCACCTGCGCTACTTCGTCGCGCTTGGAGGCGTACAGCAGTTTCTCGGCACGGGAAGCCGCCTCGTTTTCGTCGATGCGGCGGCGCAAGTCGGCGGGCATCGCCTTTTTCTTGTAAAACTCGGCTTCCGCCGCATTGTCGGCGCCCTGCTTTTCCAGCTGATTCATGCGCTTTTCCGACTCGCGCGCCTCGCGCTCGACCTGTTGCAGGGCGCGCTGACGCTTGGAATCGATGTCATCGGCATTTTCATAGGTGTTGAGCAGGGCCTTGTCCTTGCGGAACTGCTCGCGCCGGCGGTCGTCTTCCACCTTCTTTTTCGCCAGCTCCACGTCGCGCACGGCCTGCTGCTCCGGCGTCAGGGGCGCCTCGATGATCTGCACGGTGGAGCCGTCCCTGCCGAGGATGCGCTGCTCGCGGCCCTGGCATTCCGGCATGGGCCGGTCGGAGGTGAGGATCTTGCCTTTTTCGTCCTTGCAGGTATAGACCCGGCCCTTCGGGGTCTGCGCCCAGCCGCTTGCGCATGCCAGACCGAGGGTCAGGCCCAGCACGAGGCATGGTCGGACAAATCTAGCTTGCATGGTCACTACTCCCTCTTGCTGCGCGCTGTATTGCGCGCTTTTTCGCCGGTTCCCCGGCCCTACCCTACGCCTGGCGGGTGCCATAGGCGCGCCGGTAGTCAGCCACGGCATCGCGCGATTGTAACAAGGCCGGGTCGCCGCTGGCATCCAGAAAATCGAGCAGGTCCGCTAATGCCGCTATGCTGATAACGGGCAGCCCGTAATCCCGGTTTACCTCCTGCACCGCCGAGAGATCGCCGATGCCGCGTTCCATCCGGTCCAGGGCGATCGCCACCCCCGCCGGCGTGGCGCCGGCGGCCTGGATCAGCGCCACCGATTCGCGCACCGAAGTGCCGGCGGAAATGACGTCGTCGATGATCAGCACCCGCCCGGCCAGCTTGCGCCCGACCACCACCCCGCCCTCGCCGTGGTCCTTGGCTTCCTTGCGGTTGTAGGCAAAGGGGCTGTCGCGCCCCAGGCGCGCCAGCTCGACCGAGGTGGCGGCGGCCAGGGCGATGCCCTTGTAGGCCGGGCCGAACAGCATGTCGAACTCCAGGCCGGAAGCGACGATGGTCTTGGCATAGAATTCGGCCAGCTTGCCCAGCGACTGCCCGTGGTCGAAGGAGCCGGCGTTGAAAAAGTAGGGCGACATGCGCCCCGCCTTGGTCTTGAATTCGCCGAAGGTAAGCACGCCCGAAGCGATGCAAAAGCGGATAAAGTCCAGGCGCAGTTCAGCCATCACGAAAACCCAAGGGACAAGGGGAAAGGTTCGCCGGCAGCCGCCGAACCGCGACCCCTGACGGAATCGCAATGCGGATTATCTCACTCAACCTCAACGGCATCCGCTCGGCGGCCAAAAAAGGCGTCTTTACCTGGCTGGCCAAGCAGGACGCCGACGTGCTGTGCGTGCAGGAACTGAAGGCGCAGGCGGCCGACATGACCGAAGAATTCATGAAACCAGGCCCCCACACCGGCTATTTCCACTATGCCGAAAAAAAGGGCTATAGCGGCGCCGGCATCTACAGCCATCTGAGGGCGAAAAAGAGCCATATCGGCTTCGGCTCGAAGGAATTCGATGCCGAAGGCCGCTACGTGCGGGTCGATTTCGCCAAGTTTTCGGCCATTTCAATCTACCTGCCCTCGGGCTCCTCCTCCCCCGAGCGTCAGGCGGCCAAATTCCGCTTTCTGGCCGATTTCCTGCCGCATTTGCAAAAGCTGAAAAAGGAAGGCCGCGAGTTCGTCATTTGCGGAGACTGGAACATCGCGCACAACGAAATCGACCTGAAGAACTGGCGCGGCAACAAGAAGAACTCCGGTTTCCTGCCCGAAGAGCGGGCCTGGCTGACCCAGGTGTTCGAGGAGGCCGGCTTTGTAGACGTGTTCCGGCTGGTCGACCAGCGCCCGGACCAGTACACCTGGTGGTCGAACCGCGGCCAAGCCTGGGCAAAGAACGTCGGCTGGCGCATTGATTACCAGATCGCCACGCCCGGCATCGCAAAGCGTGCCCGCGCGGCCTCGATCTATATCGACGAGCGCTTCAGCGATCACGCGCCGCTGACCATCGACTACGACCTGTAGCGGCGCCGCGTCCGGCATACCATGCAGCGGCGGCGCGCGCTTCGTCCTGCGATGCCGCCGGCACAACCGGCGCGGCGAGGAGGATAGGCCCGCAGGATGCGGCCCGGCCCGACCGGCCTGCCGGCGAAAGCGGAGTACATTGCCTGCCTTGTTCCAGAGATACCCGGGAAACCGGAAGTTTCATACTGATCCCCGCGCGGCAATCCGCATGCCCTTTCAGGCGCGGCGGCGTGCCTTCGCGAACTAACCTCTGAATCGCCAAGCGGACTGGCGCATCGTGAACGCAAACTGATGCCGACGCATTCGTCGAATGACCTGTTCGTACGCCGGCGCGCGCGCCTGGTCGCGTACGCGCTGGCGCTTGCCATGCTGCTGGGCGTGGCCGGCGTATTCACCCTGTCTTCCTGGAACCGCGCGGTCGAACGCCATGAGCGCGGCCTGGAAACCCGGGTGGTGATGGGCTCGCACGCCGTCAACGCCTACCTGATGTCGATCGAGCTGTCGCTGGCCGACCTGGGTGACCGGCTGAAAGGCGCGCCGGCCGCCGCGGCGGGACCTTTGCTCAAAGCTTATAAGCAGCGTCACCCGGAATTCGAGGTAATGGCGGTGATCGGGCTTGACGGCGAGATCGTGGCCACCACCTGGGGCACGGTTGCCAACGCCAACGAACTGCCCTTTTTTGCCGAAGCCCGCGAACGGCTGCTCAAGGGCGAACGCATGAACGTGAGCCGGCCCTTCCTGGGCCGCACCGTTCCGCGCTGGCTGATCCAGTTGCGCTACGGGGTGCGCGACCCGTCCGGCCGGCTGCTGTTTACGGTAGGCGGCGGCGTTCCGGTCGAGCGCGCCCAGGCTTTCTGGAAAGACGTGCCCTTGCCGCCCGGGGCCGACATGGGATTGCTGCGCGAAGACCTCTACGCGGTCGCGCGCTATCCGGTGCCGCAATCGATCGGAGAAAGGGTTTACACCGAACCCCAACCCGGCCTGCTGTCGGATTATTTGCGCGAGCACCACTTTCCCGCGGCGGGAGTGGTGCGCGGCTTCAGCGCGGCGCTGGAAAGCGATGCCACGGTGGCCTTCCAGCACCTGCAGGACTATCCCATCTATTTTGTCAGCGTCAATCCGCGCGGCATCCTGCTCAAGGAATGGTGGGAATCGGCGTGGCCGACCTACGCCCTGCTGTTGCTGCTGTTCGCCGGGGGCATGGGCATCGTCGGCTGGATCGGGCGGCGGCAAATGGCGATGCAGCGCGAGCGCGAAGCGCGCGTGGCCGAACTGGAAGACCTGACGGCGCGCCTGGAAAACACCAATGCCGAGCTGGAGGCCTATATGTATTCGGTCTCGCACGACCTGCGCGCGCCGATCCGCGCTATCGATGGCTACTCGGCGATCCTGCAGGAGGAGCTGACGCCGGCCGCCGGCGCCGAGGCGGGCCGCCTGCTCGGGCGCATCCGCGCCAGCACCGGCCGGATGAACGACCTGCTCAACGACCTGCTCGACCTGTCGCGCTACTCGACGCAGGAGTTGCACCGCGAAAACATCGACATGCGCCAGGAAGTCGAGGCCGTGATCGCCGAGCTGGGCGCCCAGTCTGGCGCCAACCCTGGCGCCAACCCGGCTGCTGCCCGCTTCGAGATCGGCGCGCTGCCCGACTGCCGCGGCGACCGCATATTGCTCCGCCAGGTCTGGGGCAATCTGCTGGCCAACGCGCTCAAATACAGCGCCGGGGCGGCAAACCCGCTGATTTGCGTCGGTTTTGCCGGCGACCACTACTTTGTCACCGACAACGGCGCGGGCTTCGACATGGCCTATGCCGACAAGCTGTTCAGGCTGTTCAGCCGCCTGCATACGGAAAGCGAGTACGCCGGCACCGGCGTGGGTCTCGCCATCGTCAAGCGCATCGTCGAGCGCCATGGCGGAAAAATCCACGCCACGGGCACGCCTGGGGCGGGCGCCCGCTTCTGGTTCAGCATCCCGGCCTAGCTGGCCACAAGCTCACGGATTGACAGAGCCGGCCATCTGTCGTAAACTAATGATTAGATATCTAATCATTAGTTTACGACATTTATTTGTCGCCACAAACCGCCAGCGACCGAACCATGTCCATTGCCATCCAGGAACAATTCTCCGGCGCCCTGCACCATGCCGCGCGCGCCTGGCGCCTGGCGCTGGACCGGCGCCTGAAGCACCTGGGCCTCGGCCAGGCCGGCTGGATGACGGTGGCCATCGCCGCAAAAGCGAAGGCGACGCTGTCGCAGTCCGAGCTGGCGCAGGGCGTCGGCGTCGAGGGCGCGACCATGGTGGCGATGATCGACCGCCTGGTGGCCGCCGGCCTGGTGGAGCGCAAGGTGGAAGAAAGCGACCGCCGCGTCAAGCGCGTGGCGGTGACGCCCGGCGGCATGGCCCTGTATGCCGAAGTGAAGGCCGAGGCGGACGCGTTTCGCCGCGAAGTGCTTTCCGACGAAGACGAAAAGCTGCTCGCCAAGGCGACTGCCCTGCTGGAACGGGTGCGTGAAAAGGCGGAAGCGCGCACATGACCGAGGTCGATGGCGGCAAGCGCATCTGGATTTCCGTCGCGGTGATGGCCGCCACGGTGATGCAGGTGCTCGACACCACCATCATGAACGTCGCCCTGCCGCACATGGCGGGCGAACTGGGCGCCACGCTCGACTCCATCACCTGGGTGCTCACCTCTTATCTCATGGGCTCGGCGGTGCTGATGCCGATGACCGGTTTTTTCACCGACCGCCTCGGGCGCAAGCGCTACCTGCTGGTTTCCATCGCCGGCTTCGTCGTCACTTCCGCGCTGTGCGGCATCGCTACCAGCCTGCCGGAGATCGTGATCTTCCGTCTGGCGCAGGGCGTCTTCGGCGCCTCCCTGGTGCCGCTGTCGCAGGCCATCATGGTCGAGACCTTCCCGATCGAATCACGCGGCAAGGCGATGGCGATCTGGGGCATGGGCGTGATGGTGGCCCCCATCATGGGCCCAACGGTGGGGGGTTACCTCACAGAGATGATCTCCTGGCGCTGGACCTTCTATATCAACATCCCGGTCGGCATTATTTCCTTCCTGCTCGCCGCGCGCTTCGTGCCGGACACCGAGTTGCGCGAGCGGCGCATGGACTGGACCGGCTTTCTCACATTGGCCATCGCCATCGCCAGCTTCCAGCTGATGCTCGACCGCGGCGCCGACGAGGACTGGTTCGAGTCGAACATGATCGTCGGCATGGCGATCAGCGCGGTGGTTGCCTTCGCCGCCTTTCTCTACAAAAGCCTGATGGTCGAAGGCCAGCCGCTGTTCGACCTCAACGTGCTGAAGGACCGCAACTTCGCCGTCTCCTGCATGATCATGCTGTGCACCGGCTTCGGCGTCTACGGCGGCCAGCTGCTGCTGCCCCTCCTCCTGGAAAACGTACTCGGCTTTCCCACGCTCGCCGCCGGTCTCTACCTGATGCCGCGCGGTATCGCCACCTTCGTCAGCATGATGCTGGTGGGCCGCTTTTCCAACAAGTTCAGCCCGCGCAGCATGGTCTTCGCCGGCATGATCCTGAGCTTTCTCGGCGCGCTGGAGATGACGCGCCTCACGCCGCAAGCGCCCGGCACGGTGATATGGATCCCGATGATTTTGCAGGGCTTCGGCATGGGGCTGATCTTCATTCCCCTCTCCTCGCTCGCCTTCGCCACCATCCCCGGCCGCCTGGCCTCGGAAGCCGCCGGCCTCTACAGCCTGATGCGCTCGGTCGGCTCTTCCGTCGGCATCTCGATCGCCAGCACCTACCTCAACTACAACGCGCGCCTGAACTGGGCCGAGATGCGCGATGACATCAACCTCTACAGCGGTCCGACCAGGGATTACCTTACCACCCTCGGCCAGCAACTCGACGCCACCGGCCTTGCAGCACTGGCGCAAGTGGTCGAGCAGCAGGCGATGGTCAAGGCCTTCATCAACGACTTCGTGCTGATCGCGGCGAGCTTCGTCGCCATGCTGCCGCTGCTGCTGCTGATCCGCGCCGTGCGCCCGCAAAAGGCGGACCCGGCGCACGCGGCGATGGAGTAAGCCCGGGCGCTGCGCCCTAGGCCTGTGGCGTGCCCACGGGCACCACGCGCCCGAGAAACGCAATCACCGAAGTACCAAAAATATCGTTGCGGTCCCCCGCCACCATATGCGCGGCGCCGGTGACGTTGACGTATTCCGCCTGCGGGCACAGCGCCAGAAAAGCCTGCGCGCCTTCTTCGGAAAGCACGTCCGACAGCCCGCCGCGCACCAGCAGCGTCGGCAGCCTGAGATTGCGCGCGCCGGCTTCCATGCGCTTTTGCCGCTCGTCGAAATTCATCCGCCCGCCGCGAAAGCGCGGGTCCCAGTGCCAGCGGTATTTGCCGTCGGCGCCCAGGCGCACGTTCTTGGCGAGGCCGTCGAGATTGCGCGGGCGCACGCGGTGCGGCTGGTAGTTGGCGATCGCGTCGGCCACTTCCTGCAGGGAGTCGAAGCCGTCGGGCTTTTGCTCCATGAATTCGCGGATCTTGCTGATGCCTTCGGGCTCGACGCGCGGGCCGGTGTCGACCATCACCAGCGCGCTTGCATCGACATGCCCTTCGCCGACGGCGACCAGGCTGGTGCCGCCACCCATCGAGGCCCCGACGAGCACGGGGCGACCGCCGCCCAGCGCGGCGATGACGCATTTGAGGTCTTCCACCATCACGTCCTGGCCGTAGTGGCCGTCGGGCGCCCAGTCGGAATCGCCATGGCCGCGGGCGTCGAAGGCGACCGCGTGGTAGCCGGCTTCGCCGAGGCTTTCGCCGGCGCCCTTCCAGGCATGGCGGGTCTGGCCGCCGCCGTGCTGCAGCAGCACCAGCGGACCCTGGGGATTGCCCCAGGAATCACCGGCGATGCGCACTCCGCCGGCGCCCGGCCAGAAGTACATGGGGTCCGGGGTACCGGGTATTCGGGTGCCTGCGCTCATGATGAAAACGATGCTCGGTGGTTCAGGGGACCAGCCGATTGTAACGGCATCGCCGCGCCGGCCGGCCCGCGGCTGGCTGATCCGCGCGATGCGCGTCCGCGGTTCAGCCGGGTGGCGCGGCGCAGCCCTTGCAGACCCGCATCGCCTGCATCAGGGCCTGGCAGCATAGCTCGTCGTCCTCCGCCATCAGCGCGACTTCGAGCGCCGGTACCGCAGCCGCGTCGGGCGCCTCGCTGATCGCCAGCGCGATCCAGATGCGCGTATGCGCCTGCGGGCTGCCCAGGCCGGCAAGCACCTGTTCGGGATGGCGCTGAAACAGATCAGCCAGCAGGCGCGCATATTTCTGCCGGACGCGCTGGTGCTGGTCGCGGCTGACGCCGTCCCAGGCCTCGATCGCCTGGCAGGCGGCGGGCAGTTGCTCAAGCAGGCGGATGATCGCCGCGGTTTCGGAAGCGCCGCAGCGAATCGCTACTGAGGGCGGCAGTGCCTCCTCTCCCGGCGCCGCGTTGGCCGGGGCGCCGGCCGTGCCGGGATTTGGGGATGAAACGGGGGTTTGCATGGCGGGCGGCTGATTGCTGCGTTCATTCCGTTGGCATTGGACGGTTTGATCTTAGGCGCATGGGCGGGACGCCACAATGCACCAAAGGTACTAGGCGCTTGGGCTTAGCGCCTGATCCAGGAGTCCCGGGCCACAACCCCGGCCGCCGGCCGGGCTAGCCGCGCGCATCGCAACTTCCATTCCTGTCGCAGGCAAAGAAATGCGCGCAAACGCGCCTGAAATTTCGCGCCGCCCCGGCATTGATTTGCTAAACTGGTTTTACTTTGCCGGCCGTCAACGCAACAGCAACAAGGCATCGGCAAAAATCGCCAACAAGGAGGCAGCGAGGTGAACGCGCCTGCTACACCCGCGCCATCGACATGGCCGCCGACGAGGCTAATCGCGCCGTCGGCTGCATTGCTCGTCCTGGCCATCGGCCTGGCCGGGGTGGTTGGCTGGGTGCTGGACCTGCCGGCCCTGAAGTCGGTGGTTCCGGGCATGGCGCAAATGAAGGCCAACACCGCCCTGTGCGCGGTCTTTTGCGGCGCCGCGCTTTTCCTGCACTGCCGGTTCACGCAGGACCGGGTGGCGCCGGCGACGCGCGCGCTGGCGGCGATGGTGGAACTGATCGCCCTGGCCACGCTGGCGCAATACATGTTGAACCGCGACTTCGGCATCGACCAATTGCTGTTCGCCGACAGCTTCAACCGGCCACCGGGCCGGCCAACCGAGGCGGTGTGCGTGATGCTGGCCCTGGCCGGCGCCTCGCTCTGGCTGTTGCGCGGCGGCGGCCGCGCGGTGGCCTGGGCGCAGGGGCTGGCCCTGGCGCTAGGCGGGCTGGCGCTGGTGGGAATACTGGGCTACCTGTTCGGCGTCGGCGCGCTGTACGCGGTCGGGCCATTCCGCTCGCTCGCCATGCCGACCTCGATTGCCATGATGGCGCTGGCCGTGGGTCTTTTATGCGCGGCCCCGGCCCAGGGGCCGATGGCGGTGTTCTTCCGCACCACGCCGAGCGCGCGCATGGCGCGCCTGATCCTGACCGGCTGTTTCGTGCTGCTGCCGGTCCTGGCGCAACTGCGCCTGCAGGGCGAGCAGCGGGGCTGGTACGGTACCGAGTTCGGCCTGGCGCTGATGATCACGGCGGCCCTGGTGGTCATCACCCTGGTGACCGGCATCTGCGCGCAACTCTCCTGGCATTCCGAAAAGCTGCTGGCCCGCGCTAACCGGCTCTACGTCGCCCTTTCCGTCACCAACCAGGCGATTGTCCATGCCGCCACGCCGGATGACCTGCTGCAGCGGGTATGCCGCACAGCCGTGGCCGACGGCGGCTTCGCCATCGCCTGGATCGCCCTGTCGGAGAACGGCATCGAGGGCCTGCATGCGGCCGCGGCCGCCGGCGCGCCGGCGGGTTTCGTCGAAGGCTCGCTGGCCTACCTGCGCGACGACCCGGCCGCCAACCGGCGGGTGCGCGGCGCGCTTGACGGCGTGCCGCAGGTGATCAACAGCTTTGCCGCCACGCCGCCGGGGCCGCGCCGCGACAACCTGCTGGCCGGCGGACTCGAAGCGGCGGCGGTGCTGCCGATCAAAAGCGAAGGCCGGGTGCGCGGCCTGTTTTACGTCTATGCCCGCGAACAGGATTTTTTCCAGGCCGAGGAGCAGACCCTGCTGGCGGAAATGGCCGGCGACGTCGGCTTTGCCCTGGCGCGGATGAGCGCCGAAGAAAAGCACCGCGCCGCCGAAGGGGAAGTCAAACGCCTCAATGCCGCGCTGGAGCAGCGGGTGGCCGAACGCACCGCCGCCCTGGAAGCGGCGAATGCCGACTTGAGCGCCTTCAACTACTCGGTCTCGCACGACCTGCGCGCGCCGCTGCGCCATGTGCGCGGCTTCATCAGCATGGCGCAGGAGGAGGCCGGCGCGGCGCTGCCCGAGGCGGCGCGCACCCTGCTCGACCGCGCCGCCCAGGCCGCCACGCGGATGAATACGCTGGTCGACGACATGCTGCGCCTGTCGCAAACCCGCAATGCGGATTTCGTCCCGGTGGAAGTCGACGTGAGTGCAATGGCCGCCGGCATCCTGCACGACCTCTCGCAGCGCGACCCCGGGCGCGAGGTGCGGGTATCGGTGGAACCCGACCTGCTTGCCGTTTGCGACCCGAACCTGCTGCGCATCCTGCTCGACAACCTGCTGGGCAACGCGTGGAAATACAGCGCCAGGAGCACGCCGGCGCAAATCGAATTCGGCCGCGATCCAGAGGCGGGGCCGGAACAGATGGTCTACCGCATACGCGACAATGGCGCCGGTTTCGACATGGCCTACGCCGGCAAGCTGTTCGCGCCGTTCCAGCGCCTGCACAGCGACGCCGAATTTCCGGGTACCGGCATCGGCTTGGCGATCGTCAAGCGCGTGGTCGACCGTCACGGCGGGCGCATCCGGGCGCTGGCGCGGCCTGGCGAAGGCGCCAGTTTCATGTTTACGCTGGGAAGCGCGAGAAATCCGGGGGATGACGCCTGAGGCGTCAGACTCAGGCCTGCTTGTCGGCCGGCGGACTCTCCACCACGGCCGGCGCATCACCTGCCGACGAACCCGCCGGCAGGCCAGCCGGCGTGGAGGGCGGCGCCCGACGGCGGCGCAACTGCAACAGCCAGGCCAGCCCTGCGCCGAACAAGAACGCGGTCGTCCAGGTCATCCACTCGCGCGGCCCGCAGTAGGCCGGATTGGCCAGCGTGGGATTGGGCGCGTCGCACAGCGCGTGGCTGACCAGCCCGGCCAGCAACAGTCCGGCGATGACGGAGAAAATCAGGCGCAGCAGCATGAAGATTCGCGACTAGGAGAAACGCCGGATTGTATCCAGGAAATGTTGATTAAGCGGGCTGCATCCTCTTAACAATCCCCGATTTCAGATAGAGGCCGGCCTAACGCTCCCGGTCTTCGTGATTTGTTCAGCATTTCCTTGGGAGAACTGCGCCTTCAGTCCCGGCTCGAACTCGCCATCGATCAGCACAAAGGCGATCTGGCAGGGTTCGCTGCCGCGATTGACCCAGGCGTGATTGGTGCCGCATTGCACCAGCACGTCGCCGGCATGCAGGGTCACTTCCGTGTCGTCCAGCAGCATGGTGACTTCGCCGGAAAGGATCAGCGCGTAGTCGACGGTCTCGGTCCGATGCATCATCGGGTGGCGGCCGTTGGCGGCAAAGGTCGAGGCGCCGGCATTGCCGCCGGCGGCGAACACTCCCTGGGCGCGGGCAGGGTCGAGGTTACGCACCGACTCCGGCTCGGGCGCCAGGGTGTTGATGCGCAGCACGGTACCGCGCTTGTTCGGCAACTGGCGCCGCGGTCCCAGCGTGGGCTCAAGCGCGGCGGCGGCAACCGGCGCCGGCATCGCGTCGGTGCGCCAGATATCGGTGGAGGCATAGCCGGGGCGCAGGCTGTTGGTGTGGACCAACGGCGCGGGACCATCCGAGATGACGATGGCACGGCCCTGCGCATCGTGGCCGGTAACGACGCGGCGCACCTGGCCGGCGGGGTTTGCTTCCTTGTTGCTCATGGCGGTTCCTGTTTGTATTGCCGCCCACGCAACTTTAGCAACTCTAAGCGGTGGCCGCGGCGATGCGCATGATAGGCGCCGGCGCGCGATTAGGCAATTTGCGCGGTGCGCGCCGCCGCCTATTGGGCCTGCATCGGCAGCGGATTTTTCTCCCGTGCCTTGAGCGGCTCGCGCAATTCACGCTTGCGCGAGCCGTGGTAGTGGGCGAACACCCAGGTGAATTCCGCGCCGAGCAAAAAGATTTGCGCCGAATAGTAGACCCAGACCAGCAACACCAGCAGCGAGCCCGCCGCCGCCAGCCCGGAGGTGAGGCTGCTCTTGCCGATGTATAGGCCGATCAGCACCTTGCCGACTTCGAACAGCGCCGCCGTCACCCCGGCGCCGACCCAGACATCGGCCCAGGCGATTTGCGCGCGCGGCATGATCTTGAAGATCATCGCGAACAGGATGGTGGTGAGGCCGAAGCCGATCATCGTATTGACCACCTGCAACAGGGTTTCCCAGCCCGGAATCAATCCGCTCGACCACTTGCCCAGCGCGGCCAGCGCGGCGGCGACCACCAGCGACACCAGCAGCAAAAAGCCCAGGCCGAGGATCAGCCCGAACGACAGCAGCCGCCCGCGCAGGAGTTTCCACACGCTGTTTTCCCGCGGCGGCGCCGGCACGCGCCAGATGCGGTCGAGCGCGCTTTGCAGCTCCGAGAACACCGAGGTGGCGCCCACCACCAGCACGACCACGCTGACCACCGTGGCCAGCAGGCCGCCTGTCGGGTTGCTGGCGCTTTCCAGCAGGCCCTGGATCGCGTTGGCGCCGCTGTTGCCGACCAACCCCGTCATTTCGTAGACGATCTGCCCCTGCACCGCCTCGCGCCCGAACACCGCGCCGCCCACGGCGATGACGATCAGCAGCAGAGGCGCGATCGAAAACACCGTGTAATAGGCGATCGCCGCTCCCATGCTCGGTGCGTAGTCGGCGATCCAGGCCGTCACTGCCTGGCGGCAAAGGGCAAAGAGAGTGCGCAAATCCATGCGCGGGATTACAGCAACAATTACGCGCCCTGGCTGTCGGCGCAGTCCTACCGCCTAGACCGTCATGCGCCCGACCATCGCATCGCTCCAGCCGCGATAGGCGGCCTCCTGCCCTCGCTCCTTCACCCAGGCGGTGAACAGGTCGAGCGCGGCGTCGCGCGGCTGCGGCGCCCGGTAGAGCATGTGAAAGCCCGCCTCCTCCACCGTCACCGCCGGAAACAACTGCACCAGGCGCCCGCTGGCCAGTTCCTCGCCGATCAGCGCGAGGGAGCCGATGGCGATGCCGAGGTTGGCGCCGGCCGCCTGTACGCTGAGAAAGAAATGCTCGAACGACGGCCCGTCGGTCTTGCGCGGCGTGCGCACGCCGGCCGCCTCCAGCCAGCGCGGCCAGGCGTTGGGCCGGGCGCTCAGGTGCAGCATGGTGTGCTTGAGGCAATCGGCCGGCTGCTTCACCGGATGACGGCGCAGGTATTCGGGCGAAGCCACCGCACCTAGCACGTCGGGCAAAAAGCGCGCGCAGGCGAAACCGCTTTTGCTCATCGGCCCGCGGCGCATCACCACGTCGAACGGGTCCTTCAGCTTGCCCGCGCTGACGACCGAAGTCGCCACCCGCACCTCGACGCGCGGATTGGCGATCTGGAACGATGACAGGCGCGGGATCAGCCAGTTCACCGCCAGCGAAGGCGTGGCGTTGATGCGCAGGATGCGCCCGGCGCCGGCCTGCGAAAGCTGCTCCGCCGCCAGGCCGATGCGGTCCAGGCTGGCGCGCGTCTCTTCGTAGAAATTGCGCGCCGGCGTGGTCGGCTCCACGCCGCGCGCGCCGCGCACCAGCAGTGCCTGGCCGAAATGGGTCTCCAGCGTCTTGATCTGCTGGCTGACCGCGCTATGGGTGACAGACAACTCCGCCGCCGCCGCCGTCAGGCTGCCGGTGCGCACCGCCGCCTCGAAGGCGCGCAAGGCCTTGAGCGGCGGCAGGCGGGCGGTATGGGCGCGGGGACCGGACGTAGCCATTAGAGAATCTTACATGGTTGCAAGAATTTCGCGCTACCGGGTGCGGCGCTCCGGGGATACGCTGGAGCACCCATTCCCTACGACCCGCCTGCCCGGCGCCGTTTCGCCCGCCCGCTATGAGATTTTCTGTCCCCTGCACGGCACTTCCAGCGGCACCCCGACTGCCTTGCGGCTGGGGGGCGCGCGCCATCCGCATCCTGTGTGCCTGGCTGCTGGCCCATTTCGGCCAGCCCGCGGTTTCCGCCGACGAAGCCTTTCTCGCCGCCTCCACCGACCACATCGACTGCGAACGGCGCCAGCGCTGGCTGGCGCAGCGGCATGCGGACGTATGGCGGGCCCTGTTTGCCTGAAGCGCTTCTTCGCTGTCTTCAGGCGAGTCGCGCCTGAAGGCAGGCCAGCGCCGCGCCAATGGCATCGGCAATGGCGGGCGTGCGCAGCATGCCGGCCTCGTCCAGGCCCGCGCCGACCAGCGGCAGGGCGATCGACGCTTCCTCGACGATTTCCGCCGACATGGTGTTGAGGATTTCGCGCAAGGAGGCGTCGGCATGGATCGAGCGCGGCGAGGCATTCCACACCGCCACCGGCTTGCCGGCGAAATTCTCGATGCTCACCAGCCAGTCGAGCGCATTTTTCATCGGGCCGGTGATACCGTGGGCGTATTCCGGGCTGGCGATCAGCAGCGCATCGGCCTCAATTACTCTGGTGCGGAAAGCAATTACCGCTGACGGCGGATCGGCTTCAAGATCGGGATTGAACAGCGGCAGCACGCCGATGTCGCAACAGATTTCGATGGAGAGGCCGGGCGGCGCCAGTTTCGCGGCAACCCGCAGCAGGGCGGAGTTGATCGAGGCGGCGCGCAGGCTGCCGGAGATGGCGAGCAGCTTCATCCGGACCTACTGCGGTGGCGGCGGCAGGTAGCGCCCGAAGCTGAAGGTGTGGCGCGACAGCCGCACCTCGGCCAGGTAGAGCAGCAGCCCGAGAATGAACAGCGCCAGCGAGCCGATGAAGGTCGCGGCCACCAGCGGCAGCGCGTTGACGCGCGACACTTCGCCGAGAAACAGCGCGGCGGTGGTGATGCCGACGCAAATCGCCGAGCCGGTGAACAGGCCGAGCGAGATGTTGACCAGCTTGGCGCGCTGCCGCAGGATCACCAGCTCTTCGCGCAGGGTATCCAGCCGCTTTGAGGCGCCGTCTTCAATCGTGGTCTCGACGATGCGGCCGCGGTCGATGATGCGCGCCAGGCGCTGGGTGATGACGCCGATCATCGCCGCGATGGCGGTGAGCAGGAACACCGGCGCCAGCGCGAGCTGGATGCCGTGGGAGATCGATTCGGAGTTCATCGTCGGAACGGGGCGGTGCCCGCTCTCTTATTGGATGGGCCGCCGATTGTGACAGAAACCCGTGACAAAACCCCGTGCCAGAACCCGGCCGGAGCCCGCGCCGCACCTTGCGGCGCAGCACGCACCGATTTGCGCGCACCAGGCTTTTTCGGGCACCATCGTGCGACCTTACAAGGAACCCACCATGGCCGCGACCCAGAATACCCCCGCCCACATCACCGAATTGCGCGCCCGCGCGGTGCTGGTGCCGATGAACCGGCCGCTGCAGACCGCCGGCGGCACCTTCACCCAGGCGCCGCTGGTGCTGATCGACATCGCCACCAGCGCCGGCGTAACCGGCCACAGTTATCTTTTCAGCCCGTCCGCCCTCGCCCTGAAGTCCCTGGTCGCCCTGCTGACCGATTTCAACAGCCCCGTCGCCAAGTTGCCGCTGGTGCCGCACGACATCGAAATGCTGCTCAATCGCCGCATGACCCTGCTGGGCGCGCAAGGCCTGGTGGGCCTGGCGATTTCCGGCATCGACATGGCGGTGTGGGACGCGCTGGCGTTGATCGCCGGCCTGCCGCTGGCGCGCCTGCTGGGCGGCGCGCCGCGCCCGATCCCGGCCTACAACAGCTGCGGCCTGAGTCTGCTGGGCCCGGAGAACGTGGCGCGCGAAGCCCTCGAGCTGCTCGACAACGGGCGCTTCAACGCCGTCAAGCTGCGCCTGGGCTACGCCACGCTGGAAGAAGACGTGGCGGCGGTGCATGCGGTAAAGGAAGTCGTGCCCGCCGGCACGCCGGTGATGACCGATTACAACCAGTCGCTCACCCCCGCCGAAGCGATTCGCCGCGGCCATGTGCTGGACGAGCTCGATCTGTTCTGGATCGAGGAGCCGGTGCGCGCCGAGGACCATGCCGGCAATGCGATGGTCGCCGCGGCCCTGAAGACGCCGGTGCAGATCGGCGAGAATTTCCTCGGCTCGCGCGACATGGCACGGGCGCTGGCCGCCCGCGCCTGCGACTACGCCATGCCCGACGCCGAGCGCATCGGCGGCGTTTCCGGCTGGATGCGCGCCGCCGCCCTGGCCGACGCCGCGGCCATGCCGATGTCCACCCACCTGTTCCCCGAGATCAGCAGCCACCTGATGTGCGTGACGCCGACGGCGCACTGGCTGGAGTATGTCGACTGGGCCAGCCCCATCCTCGCCACCCCGCTGGAAATCCGCGCCGGCCACGCCGTGGTGCGCGAAGAGCCGGGCAGCGGCGTGGCATGGAACGAAGACGCGGTGAAGCAGTACCTCTACCAGTAGACGGCACGCTGATCGCGCAATCAACGCCCCGCCAGCGGGCGTCGACTGCGCGGCACCGACCGGGCAAACCCCCGCTTCTCCTCTGGCGCGGCCGGCGCGCCGCTAGCGCTCCTGCGATGCATTGCATAAGCAGGACGGTTTCAATCCTCTTGATAAGCGCCGCATGCGAGCGCAGTTGCGGCGGCCGTGCCTACAATCGCCGCAACTGATCCGGCCGTTAGTTCGCATTGAAGTCGCCGGGCACAACCGTTAAACGGTGGGGACAAGACAAATGAAATTCGGACTCTTCGGCGGAGCGACATCGCGCGGCAGCGACGTGGCCAGCGACAGCCAGGACTATCGCAAATACGTCGACTACATCTGCGAAGCCGAGCAGCTCGGCTTTCACAGCGTTTTCATGGTCGAGCACCACTTCACCGGCTTCAACCAGGTGTCGGCCTCGCTGACTTTCCTGGCTTATCTCGCGGCGCGTACCAGCACGCTGCGCCTGGGCACGGCCGTCACCGTGCTGCCCTGGCACAACCCGGCGCTGCTGGCCGAGCAGGCCGCCACGGTCGACCTGCTGTCCAACGGCCGCCTGGACTTCGGCGTCGGCCGCGGCTACCGCTACTCCGAGTTCTCCGGCTTTTGCGTGCCGATGGAAGAAGCCGAGGAGCGTTACGCCGAATGCCTGGAAGTGATCCGCAAGGCCTGGACCACCGAGGGCCGCTTTTCCCACCACGGCAAGCGCTGGAATTATGAGAACGTGGTGTTCGAGCCCGCGCCGGTGCAGCGCCCGCACCCGCCGCTGTGGGTCGGCGCCGGCAATCTGGAAGTGATCCGCACCGTGGCGCGCGCCGGCTTCAACGTGCTGCTCGACCAGCTCTCCACGCCCGAAGTATCCGGCCAGCGCCTGGCCGCCTACCGCGAAACGGTGCAGGCGATGGGCAAGACCTTCAACCCGATGCAGGTGGGCCTGACGCGCGGCCTGCACATGGCGATGAACGCGCGCGAGCGCGAACAGCAGCATGAATTGCGCGCGCAGTTTCTCGACAACGTGCGCAAGCTCACCGTCAACCCGAACGCCGCCGCCAGCACCCTCGCGGTACCGGCCTCGCCCGAAGAGTTCCGCACGCAGACGGAAGCGACCACGCTGATCGGCACGCCGGACGAGATCATCGAGCGCCTCAAGTTCATCCAGGCGCAAGGCATCGAGTACGTGTTGCTGATGGACGTCGGCGGCTCGATCGAATCCCTGCGCCGCTTCGCCCGCGAAGTGATGCCGGCGTTCCGCGACTAGCCCCGTCATCGCGCGGCAACACGCGGGTGCTACCATGCGCGCAAACCGGGCGCGGGTGGCCGCCAGAGACGAGACTGCGCGAGACTGCGGCCGGGTTCGCGGCGAACCGCGGCCGGAACTGTGCGGCGCGAACGTCGCCCAACCGCACAACGCATGGCGCAAACCTGCCGAACTGGCTTGCCGGCAAGACCCGGACGAAAGGACCACGATGCAAGACCTGATGCCCCTGGCCGAGCAACTCGGCGCGCGCCTGAAAGCGCGCAACGAAACCATCGCCGTGGCCGAGTCCGCCGCCGGCGGGCTGATCGCCGCCTCCCTGCTGGCCATGCCCGGCGCCTCCGCCTATTTCATCGGCGGCACCGTGGTCTACACCTACAAGTCGCGCGCCGCCCTGCTCGGCATTTCGGAAGACGCGCTCACCGGCATGCGCCCCTCCACCGAGCCCTATGCCCTGCTGCTGGCGCGCCACATTCGCGAGCGCCTGGGCTCGAGCTGGGGCATCGCCGAGACCGGCGCGGCCGGCCCCAAAGGCAACCGCTACGGCGACGCCGCCGGCCATGCCTGCGTCGCCTGCGTCGGCGCCGTCGAAGCATCCCTGACCATCGAGACCGGCAGCACCGACCGCGCAGCCAACATGCGCGCCTTCGCCGCGGCGGCGATGGAGCTGCTGCTCAAGCAACTGGGCTGATCAGCCGGGCCGCCGCGCCAGCAGCGCCCATACACCCGCGCCGCCGAGCATGGTCCCGCCGACGAGATTGAAGCCGCGCTGCGTGCGCCGGGTGGCGAGCACTTTGCGCGCGGTCACGGCGAAGGTCCCGTATAAGCTCGCATTGAGGGTCGAAAGCGCGATGAAGGTGGCGCCGAGTATCCACAACTGCCGCACCGCATCCGCTCCCGGCTGCACGAACTGCGGCAGGAAGGCGACGAAGAACACGATCGCCTTGGGGTTGAGCGCCGTCACCACATAGCTGCGGCCGAACAGGCCGCGCGCCGACGCCGGCGCGGCTTCCGGCTGCGGGCCGGCCGGCGCAATGCCCGACGCCAGCATGCGCGCGCCGAGGTAAAGCAGGTAGAGCCCGCCAGCCCACTTCACCACCATGAACCAGAACGCCGAAGCCGCCAGCAAACCGCCCAGCCCGGCCAGCGAAGCAACCAGCGCGGTGCAATCGCCGAGCGCCACCCCCGCCACCATCGCCGCCCGCTGGCCCGCGTTAAGCGGCACGCCGCCGACCGAATAGCCGATCAATGCCAGCACGGTAGGCCCCGGGATCACCAGCAGCACCGCCGAGGCGAGCACGAAGGCAAGCCAGATGTGCAGCAACATCGTCTAGTCCCTCCACATGTCAGGCCCGAGCATACCTGTGCTGCGAAGTGTCGGAAACCTGTCTTATCTGCACAATCAACATGCCCCTCTAGTCCTGGGCAACTATATTGTTCAACATTGATCCTTCAACAACAAGGTCAGCCTCAAGCTGCAGCGCAATGCCCGAAAGCGATTACCTGAACCGCGAGCAGGCCCTGGAAGTGCTCGGCATCAAGGCGGCGACGCTTTACTCCTACGTCAGCCGCGGCTTTATCCGCGCCATCCCGCAGCCCGGTGGCCGCGCCTCTTTCTATTTGCGCGAGGACGTCGAAAAGGCCAAGGCGCGCGCCGAAGCCCGTGCCGGCCACGGCCCGGTAGCCGCCTCGGCGATGCGCTGGGGCGAACCGGTGATCCAGACCGGCATCACCGAGATCACCCCGCAGGGGCCGCGCTACCGCGCCCGCCTGGCCACCGACCTGGCGCGCGAGGGCGCCGGTTTCGAGGGAGTGGCGGAGTACTTGTGGAGCGGGCATTTCCACGACGACATCCATTCCTCCCCGACCATCCGCTGGCCTTCGCCGCCCCTGCCCGCGCCGGTGCCGGGCTGGCTGCAACAGGCGGCGCAGCTGCACGAAAGCGCGCACATCCTGCAACTGATGTCGGCCGTCACCGTCGCCCTGGGGATAGCCGAGGGCACGCGCACCGAGCGCCTGGCCTCCGGCGCCACCGCCGTGCAGTCGGCGCGGCGCCTGATCCGTGCGCTCGCCGGCACCTTCGGCTTCGCCTGTCGCCGCCAGTCCTTCTATGCGCTGAAGGAAGGCGAGAGCATCGTCAGCGGCGTGCTCAGCGCGCTCGAGCATCCGGAAGACGCCGAAACCCACCGCGCCCTGCAGCAGGCGCTGGTGCTGTGCGCCGACCACGAGCTCAATCCCACCACGTTCGCCGCGCGCGTGGCCGCCTCCACCGGCGCCGACATGCACTCCTGCATCGGCGCGGCGCTGGGCGCGCACTTCGGCTCCCTGGTCGGCAGCATGCCGGACAAGATCGAGGAAATGTTCGCCACGCCGGTGGACGAGAAGGCAATACTGGCCACCATCAAGCGCCTGACCGAAGGCGCGCGCAACCCGCCCGGCTTCAACCACCCCGCCTACCCCAAGGGCGACCCGCGCGGCATCCTGCTGATCGAGACCGCCGCCGCCGTCGCCAGGCCGCATACCCGCGAAGAAGTCGAGCGCATGCTCGCCGTGCTCGACACCGCGCGCCAGCAATTCGGCACGGTGCCGTCGATCGAAATGGGCCTGGTGGTGCTGACGCGCGCGCTGGATTTGCCTTGCGGCAGCGCCAGCGGCCTGTTCGCCCTCGGGCGCTCGGCCGGCTGGGTGGCGCATGTGCTGGAGCAAAGGCTGGCGGGATTTTTGATCCGGCCGCGCGCCAAGTTCGTCTAGGCGAGGCGCGCCGGCGCGCCAGGGCTGCGCAGCGCGTCCACCACCAACCTGAAGGCCGGCGAGGACTGGCGCCGGCTCGGATAGTAAAGGTGGTAGCCGGTGTAGCTGGGGCACCAGTCTTCCAGCACCCGCACCAGTTCGCCGGAAGCAATATAGGCAAGCACCATGTCTTCCGGCAGGCAGGCCAGCCCGTAACCGGCGAGCACCGCGCGCACCCGCGGGGTGCTGCTGTTGAAGATCAGCTGCCCTTCGACATGCACCTTGAGTTCGTGACCATCTTTCTCGAACTCCCAGGCATACAGCCCGCCCAGGGTCGGCAGGCGCAGGTTGATGCACTCGTGGCCGGCGAGGTCCTGCGGTGTTTCCGGCGGCGCCCGCTTGGCGAAATAGGCCGGCGCGCCGACCACTGCCATGCGCATGTCGGGCGCGATGCGCACCGCGACCATATCGCGGGCCACCGAATCGCCCAGGCGCACTCCGGCGTCGAAGCGCTGGGCGACGATGTCGGTGAAACCGTAATCGATATTGATTTCGACCTTTACCTCGGGATAGTCGAGCAACACCTTTTCCAGCTTCGGCCACACCACGGTGATGGCCGCATGCTCGGCGGTGGAGATGCGGATGGTCCCGGCCGGCTTGTCGCGCAACTCGCTCAAGGCGGCCAGTTCGGCCTCGACCTCCTCGAAGTGCGGGCCTATAGTGGAGAGTAGGCGCTCACCTGCCTCGGTCGGGGAGACGCTGCGGGTGGTACGTGTCAACAGGCGCAGGCCCAGGCGCGCCTCCAGCCCGCGGATGTTCTGACTCAGCGCGGATTGCGAAACACCGAGTTGCGCCGCCGCCTTGGTAAAGCTGCCGGCACGCGCCACCACCAGAAAGACCTGCAAATCGTTGAAGTTTTCCCGACGCATTGATTAGTCAAGCTTCTAGGTTCATGCAGATTACACCATCTTATCACTGGCCGGTTTGAGGCCTACAGTGTGTCCATTGCAGCCGCCTCCCTCGCGGCACCCTCGCACGGAGCACAACATGGACATCAAACGCATCGGCACCCAGCCCTCGGCCCAGGGTTCGTCCGACTATTTCACCGGCAAGGTGCGCGTCGACGCGCCCTTCCAGGCCAGCGGCCCGGCCCGCGTCGGCGGCGCCACCGTGACTTTCGAGCCCGGCGCGCGCACCGCCTGGCACACCCACCCGCTCGGGCAAACGTTGATCATCACCGCCGGCGCCGGCCTGGTGCAGCGCGAAGGCGGGCCGTTGGAGCAGATCCGCGCCGGCGATATTGTCTGGATCGCGCCGCATGAAAAACACTGGCACGGCGCCGCCGGCGCTACCTCCATGAGCCACATCGCCATCGCCGAAAATCTCGACGGCAAGGTGGTGGACTGGATGGAACAGGTGAGCGACATCGACTACGCCGCGCCGCCTTGCCTCGTTTACGAAAAGGAAACCGAATCATGAAAGATGTCATCGTCGTCATCGGCGCCGGGTCCATCGGCCAAGCCATCGCACGCCGCGTCAGCGCGGGCAAGCACGTGCTGCTCGCCGACCTGAAACTGGAAAATGCCCGGGCCGCCGCCGAGGTCTTGAGTGACGCCGGCTTCGACAACAGCGTCGCGGTGGTCGACGTGTCCTCGCGCGCTTCCGTTCAGGCCCTGGTCAAAATCGCAACGGGTCTTGGCAGAGTGACCGGCCTGATCCACGCCGCCGGCGTCTCGCCCTCGCAAGCCTCGCCTGCCACCATCCTCAAGGTGGACCTCTACGGCACAGCCCTGGTGCTGGAAGAGTTCGGCAACGTTATCGCCGAGGGCGGCGCCGGCGTGGTGATCGCCTCGCAATCCGGCCACCGCCTGGGCGCGCTCACGGCGGAGCAGAACAAGCAACTCGCCACCACGCCCACCGAAGAACTGCTCGCCCTGCCCATGCTGCAGCCGGAACAGGTGAAAGACTCCTTGCATGCCTACCAGCTCTCCAAACGTGGCAACTCCCTGCGCGTGATGGCCGAGGCGGTGCGCTGGGGCAAGCGCGGCGCGCGCATCAACACCATCAGCCCCGGCATCATCTTCACCCCGCTGGCCCGCGGCGAACTCAGCGGACCGCGCGGCGAAGGCTACCGGCGCATGATCAACGCCTCGGCCGCCAAGCGCGGCGGCACCCCGGACGAAGTCGGCACCGTCGGGGCGCTGCTGATGGGGCCCGACGGCGGCTTCATCACCGGCAGCGATTTCCTGATGGATGGCGGTGTCACCGCCGCCTATTGGTACGGCGAGCTTGTCCCAGCGTGAGATTGAAGTGGCCTCCTCGTACGCCGACCGGGGAGCGGGCCGCCTCGCCGCTGGGATTAACGGCAGCCAGGCCCTGCTCCCGGTGGCTTCGATCATCGCGCCGTCAATGACGGCTGCCGCATCGCTCGAATGGTAGCGCTACCTACGCTACAATAAGCGCCCCCGTCCAGCCCGGGTTCGTACAGCGGGTTCACAAAATAATTGGAGGAGACACATGCTGGCATTCAACCGTCTGAAAAAGGTATTCGCCATGGCCGCACTCGCAACGCTGGGCGCGGCCGCCCCCGCCATGGCCGCCACTTACGTTTACGTTTCCAACGCCGACGACGGCGACCTCACCACCTACACCATGCAGGGCGACGGCAGTCTGGTCGCTGGCCCGCGCGTCAAGGTGGCGGGCCTGGTGATGCCGATGGCGGTGAGCCCGGACAAGCGCTTTCTCTACGCCGCTTCGCGCACCGCGCCCTTCCAGCTGCACGCCTTTGCGATCAACCCGGCCAACGGCGCGCTGACCTCGCTGGGCAGCGTGCCGGCCGCCGGCAGCTTTCCCTACATCTCGCTCGACCGCACCGGGCGCTGGCTGTTTTCCGCCGGCTACGGCGCCGCCCTGATCAGCGTCAACGCGGTGGGGGCCGATGGCCGCATCGCGCCGGAGACCAGCCAGGTGATCCCGGTCGGACGCAACGCGCACTCCATCCGCGTCGACGAGACCAACCGCTTCGTCTATGTGCCGACACTGGGCAGCGACATGGTGTTCCAGTTCACCTTCGACGTGAAGACCGGCCGCCTGGCCGCCAATACGCCGGCCACCGTCCTGATGAAGCCGGTTTCCGGCCCGCGCCACTTCGTCACCTCGAAGGACAACAAGTTCGTCTACCTGCTGAGCGAAATGGTCGGCACCGTCACCACCCTGTCGCTGGACCAGCGTACCGGCCTGCTCTCCGAAGTGTCTTCCGTTTCCGGCGTGCCGCCGGGCAGCAACCTGGGGCCGGGCCTGCCGCGCGGCGCCGTCGGCGCGCCCGGCGGCCCGCCGCCGCGCAATACCGACAAGGACATCTGGGTGGCCGACATCCACCTAACGCCCAACGGCAAGTTCCTCTACATGTCGGAGCGCACCAACAGCACCCTCGGCGCCTTTAGCGTGAACGGCGACACCGGCGCGCTGAAGTGGCTGGGCTCGACCAACACCGAAGCCGGCCCGCGCGGCTTCGCCATCGATGCCAAGGGCAAGTACATGGTGGTCAGCGGCGAGAAGTCGCCGACCATCTCGGTGTATGCGATCGAGGACAACGGCAACCTGAAACTCCTCAACAAGTACCCCACGGGCAAGGACGCGAACTGGGTGGAGATCGTCAGCTTCGATTGACCCTGTTACGCCGAAAAGCCAAAAGGCCCGCTTGCGCGGGCCTTTTTCGTTGGCCCACCGGCAAGCACTGGTCCGGATCATGCTTGACACTGCGCATAGTCAAGGCTTGAAAGCGCCGATTCCCACGCCGGGAGTCGGCCTCCGCTGACAGACTTGCCGCCCGGCCTTCGCCAGACTTGCCGTATTGGTGAACAGGGGCGTGCAGCCCGGAGCGCATGATGATGGAAACAAACCCGCAATCTGATTCGATCTGGAACCGCACGGGCTGGGTACGCACCGGCTGGCTGCTCGCCTGCGTGGCCGGCCTGCTGTGCAGCGTGGCTTGCGCCAATGCGGTGGCGCAAAGCGCCACTGCGGATGCAACCCGGCTGCGCGCCGGCTATGCCGAAATGGGCGACAAACTCGGCAGCGACATCTTCCGCGAGCCGCTCTACCTGGAGTCGAACGAAAGCGGCAACCGCGTCTCGGGCGACATCTATGCGCGCATGAACCACCCCTTCGCCACCGTCGCGGGTACCTTCAAGCGTGCCGACAACTGGTGCGAGGTGATGATCCTGCACCTGAACACCAAGTATTGCCGCGCGGCTCCCGGTGGCAATGCGCTGGCCATGGGCGTGGGCGGCAAGACGCCGGAAGCGCCGGAAAAGGCCTCGCGCCTGGACTTCGCCTTCAATGTCGCCGCCTCCTCCGCCAGTTACCTGCAGGCCGCGCTCAACGCCGACAAGGGCCCGATGGGCACCAGCAACTACCGCATCGTGCTCGAGGCCATTCCGCTGGAAGGCGGCAAGACCTTCCTGCACTTCACCTATTCGTATGAAGTCGGCACCATGGGACGTTTCGCCATGCAGACCTACCTCGCCACCGCCGGGCGTGGCAAGGTTGGCTTCACCAAACAAAGCGACGGTAAGGCCGACTATGTTGGTGGCTCGCGCGGCGTGGTCGAGCGCAACACCATGCGCTATTACCTCGCGATCGAAGCCTACCTATCGAGTTTGAAAGCCCCCGCGCCGGACCAGTTGGACCAGCGCATCACCGCCTGGTACGACGCCACCGAGCGTTACCCGCGCCAGTTGCATGAGGTAGAGCGCAACGCCTACGTCGAGATGAAGCGCGACGAGGTGCGGCGCCAGCAGAGCATCGACGTGTCGATGCTCAAGTAACACAGCACACCGCTCGCTGCCCTCACAGCATGCGCAGCACCAGCCAGCCGTTGGCCGCGCCGATCAGCGCGAAAATTGCCCAAGCCGCTGTGCGCGTCACCACGCCGCTGGCGAATTCGCCCATCAGCGCGCGGTCGCTGGTGAAACGGATCAGCGGCCAGATGGCAAACGGCAACTGAAAGCTCAGCACCACCTGGCTGGCCACCACCAGCTTGCCCACCGCGCCGTCGCCCAGCCACGCCACGCCGATGAAGGCGGGAATCAGGGCGAGGGCGCGGGTGATCAGGCGCCGGTGCCAGCAGGGTATGCTCAGGTTGAGGAAGCCCTCCATCAATATCTGCCCGGCGATGGTGCCGGTGAAGGTGGCGCTCTGGCCGGAGGCGAGCAAGGCGACGCCGAAGAGGGTGGCGGCGGCAGCGGCGCCGACCAGGGGTTCGAGCAGGCGATAGGCATCCTGCAGCTCGGCCACCTCGGTATGCCCTGCGGCGTTAAAGGCGGCGGCGGCGAGGATCAGAATGGCGGAGTTGACGATTAGCGCGAGCGACAGCGAGGCCACGGTGTCGGCGGTGGAATAGCGGATCGCTTCGCGCACCGCCGATGCATCGCCGCCGGTCAGCCGCGTCTGCACGATGGACGAGTGCAGGTAGAGGTTATGCGGCATCACGGTGGCGCCGAGGATGCCGACGGAGAGATAGAGCGCCTGCCCGCTGTCCAGGCGCGAGGGGTCGGGAATGAAACCGCGCGCCACCGCCAGCCAGTCCGGCTGCACCAGCAGCAGCTCGACGGCGTAGCAAATGCCGATGGCAAGAATCAGCCCGAGGACGATGGCTTCGATCTGCCGGAAGCCCTTGCCCTTCAGGCCCAGCACCAGCAGCGTATCGAGCGCGGTGATGGCGATGCCGTTGAGCAGTGAAATGTTGAACAGCAGGTGCAGCGCCAGCCCGCTGCCCAGCACCTCGGCCAGGTCGCAGGCGATGATGGCCAGCTCGGCCAGCACCCAGAGGAACATCGCCACCGGCTTGGCGTAGCGCTCCCGGCATAGCTGCGCGAGGTCGCGCCGCGCCACCAGGCCCAGGCGCATCGACAGGCATTGCAGCAAAATCGCCACCAGGCTTGCGCCTAGCACCAACCACAGCAGGCCGTAGCCGTAGCGCGAGCCGGCTTCGATGTCGGTGGCCCAATTGCCCGGGTCCATGTAGCCCACCGAGACCAGCAGGCCGGGGCCGGCGTACTGCATCAGCTTGCGCCACCACGGCGCCTGTTTCGGCACCAATACCGAGCCGCGCACTTCGGTCGGGCAAAACGGGGCGGTGGCGGTGGTGGGCAGGCCGAACATGGGATGCGATTAATTAGCGGATTGAAAATGGTAGTGCAATATAATTTGCGCCGGAGACGTTTTTTTCTATCGCGGCGATAGGGCCGCGTGCGGAAAGCGGGAGGGCAGCCAATGAAGGCAGTCTGGTTCGAGCGCCTGGGGACGGCGCGCGATGTATTGACCCACGGCGAGATGCCGGACCCACAAGCGGGGCCGGGAGAAGTGCGGGTAAGGATTGCCTATTCCGGTGTCAATCCTTCCGACGTCAAGCGGCGCGGCGGCTTTTCCGGCCCCATGCCCTTCCCGCGCATCATTCCCGACATGGACGGCTCCGGCGTGATCGACCAGGTCGGCGCCGGGGTGGATGCGAAGCGCATCGGCGAGCGCGTCTGGCTGCACAGCACGGCGTGGAAGCGGCCTTACGGCACCGCTGCCGAGTACGCCGTCACCTTGCCTGATCGCGCCTACACCCTGCCCGGCAACACGCCCCTTTCTGTGGGTGCGGGTCTCGGTGTTCCGGCAATGACGGCGCATCGGGCTGTGTTCGGTTTGGGGGCGGTTAGGGCTAAGACGGTATTGGTCACCGGCGGCGCCGGGGCGGTCGGGTTCTATGCCATCCAGCTGGCGAAATGGGGCGGCGCGCGGGTGATCGCCACCGTCAGTTCGCCGGCCAAGGCCGAGGCGGCGAAACGCGCGGGCGCCGACGCGGTGATCAACTACCGAAACGAAAAGGTGGGCGAGCGCGCGCTGGCGCTGACCGACGGCGCCGGCATCGACCATGTGGTGGAGGTCGATTTCGGCGGCAACCTGGCGGCGACGCTCGAATGCATCAAACTGAGCGGGACGATTGCCACTTATGCTTCGATGAGCACGCCGCAACCGGCGATACCCTTCTACCAGATCATGCCAAAGAACCTGAACCTGCTGTGGGTGCTGGTCTACGACATGCCGGCGCAGGCGATGGCCGATGCGGCGCGCGACGTCAACGCCTGGCTTTCGACGGGCCATGCGGTGCACCAGATCGCCAAAACGTTTTCTTTCGATGCCTTCGTCGATGCGCACCTGGCGGTGGAAGGCGGCGGCGAAATCGGCAAGGTGATCGTGGAAGTGGGCGGCGAGGCAGGCGGCAGGGTGGGCAGTCAATGAGGAGCCCCTGGCGCGCGCTTTGCATGCATTCCGTTTGCCTTGCGCCGTTGGCTACCAACCCTCCTTCTAATCCATGCTTACTTCAATCAAAAAACTGATCGCCGGCGACGGTGCCAAACCGCAGGAGGCGGCGGCGCTGGAATACATTTTCCTGTTCGACCTCGATCGCAAGAAGGAATACCTGCTCGACCTGCGGGCCATTTTGCGTACTCCCGGCTCGCGCCGCGCCCTGCCGCGCCTGCACAAGCTGGAGACCATCGTCACCCGCAACGAGCATCGCATCCGCATTCCGCACGAGGCGATGCCTGAGCTGGTGCGCGAGCTGGTGTCGGTGGAGCGGCGCGTGCCGGAGCAAAGCCCGCTGCGCGAGCTGATGAACGCGGTGCCGGGGCTGGCGGCGTCGATCCGCGTCGACCCGACGCCGACTTCGGTGTTGATGGGCAAGCACGAGGAGGTGCCGGGCGAGCTCAACACGCGCGAGATGAATACCGCGACCAAGCGCATCGGCGAGGCGCTGGCGCAGCAGCAGCCCGCGAGTTCCACCGCGCTGCCGGCAGCGCAGGCAAAGCCGGCAGCGCAGGCTCCGACCAAAGCGGCGGCAGCGCCTGCGGCCAAACCGGCGGACCAGCCGCAGGCCAAACCGGCTGGAGCGGCGGCACAGGGCAAGCCCGCGAGCGCGACGGCGGCCAAGCCGGGTCCCGCCGCGGCGAACAAGCCGGCACAAAAGCCGGCCCCCGCCGCTCCGGCGAAGGCGGCAGCACCGGAGCCGAAAAAGCCGACAGAAACCAGCTTCGGCGACACCACGATGAGCAGTTCCGAGCAGCAGCGCTTCCTGCAGGACAGCAGCGCCCAGTTCGAAGCCGAGGTGCTGCGCACCGGCGACCTGGCCGACAGCGACTTGGCCGGCTATCTCGACCTTTGCCTGATGAGCGGCGAAAACGAAAAGGTGATGGACACGCTATTGCCGCGCGTCGGCGAAACACCCAGTGCCTGGGCCTGGGTACGCCTGCTGAAGGCGGCCGAGGCGGCAAAAAAGCTCGAATTCGAAGTCTGGTGCAGCAACTTCCACTCGTGGATCAAGCGCGATCACCCGGCGCTGTTGCCCGACAAGAAGGCTGGGCAGGAGAGCGCGCAGGAAGACCTTTTGTTCGGCGTTCGCCGCGCCGGCCTGCAGGCGCTGGAGCAGCAGGAACTGAAGCCCTAGCCGGCTGGCTGGGCCTCACCCGGAGGAGGTAGCCGGCCTTTCCGCAGCAGAGCTGATTTTCAAGACAACTGGCTGATTTCATTGGATTTTTGGTGGCCGCCGGGAGGCGCTCGCCTACTCTTTTTCCAAAAACCTCTTGACAGCGCCAACCCGTCGCTTGTAATTTACCATTAAGTTAATTAACCATCAGGTTTTATATGGGTTCCATGAACGCCGACCCGCTGAGCGCCACTTTTGCCGCGCTGGCCGACCCGACCCGGCGCGCGATTCTGGCGCGGCTGGCCTTGGGCGAGTCTTCGGTCACGGAACTCGCGGCGCCCTTCGACATCACGCTTCCGGCGGTGACCAAGCACCTGAAGGTGCTGCAGCGCGCCGGGCTGATTTCGCAGGGACGGCAGGCGCAGTGGCGGCCCTGTCGGATCGAGGCGCAGCCGCTGCAGCAGGTGTCGGCTTACGTCGAGCAATACCGGCAGCTATGGGAGCAGCGTCTGGACCGGCTGGAGGACTACCTGCGCGAACTGCAGGCACAGCCGGCCAAAGGAGAAAGTAAATGAGTTCAGCCAATGCGATGGCGGCAACCATGTTGCACAAGAGCGACGGCGACCGCAACGTCACCGTCAGCCGCCTGATCGACGCGCCGCGCGAACTGGTGTTCGCAGCGTGGACCGACCCGCGCCACGTGGTGCACTGGTGGCGCCCGCAGGGCTTCGCCGAGATCCACCTCGACGAGATGGACGTGAAGGTCGGCGGCGTGCTGCGCTTTCGCATGCGCACCGCCGACGGCGTGACCTTCAACAGCCGCTGCGTGTATCGCGAGATCAGCGCGCCCTCGCACCTGCGCTATGACGAGCAGTGCGACGTCGACGGCAAGCTGTTTCACCAGGGACGCCAGACGGTGACCTTCGAAGCCGTGACCAAAGAGCAGCGCGACCAGACCCTGCTGACCATCCACACCGAACTTTCCTGGGTGCCGGGCCGCGACCCGGCCTTCACGCCGGAATTCATCCGCGCCGGCTGGCAAAAGGGCTGGGGCGAGAATTTCGACCTGCTCGAAAGCTATTTGCCGGACGCCAACTTCGTCTCCTCGCCCGGGAACGACCTGGTGCTGTCGCGCCAATTGGCCGCGCCGCGCGCACTGGTGTTCGCCGCCTGGACCGACCCCACCCAACTGGCGCAGTGGTGGGGGCCGAAGAGCTTCACCAACGTGCTGTGCGCAAGCGACCCGCGCCCGGGCGGCGCATGGAACGTGACCATGCGCGCGCCCGACGGGCAGGACTACCCGATCCGCGGCACCTACGTCGAAGTGGTGCCGAATGAACGCCTGGTGATAGCCATCGACCTCACCGGCCACCCGCCGGAATGGCACGCGATGATCCGCAAATTCCGCAGCGAGCACGGCGAAGCACCGGACGCGCCCGGGGGCGGCCTGACGCTGATCGTGACGCTGGAAGACCGCGCCGGCGGCACCTGGCTCACCGTCACCGACCGCTTCGGCAACGCCGGCGAGCGCGACGCCCACCGCGACCTCGGCGCCGTGCAAGGCTGGGCCGAGAGCCTGGAAAGCCTGGTGGCGCTGCTGCACAAGCATTGACATCAACCTCAAACGGAAACACACAATGAAAACTTCCCTGCGCAACACCCGCTTCACCCACGTTTCGCTCGCCCGCGTCCCACTCACCTGCGCCCTGCTCGCCTGCACCAGCGCGCTTGCCGCCCCCGTCGCCTACAAGGTAGACCCCGAACACACCTACCCCAGCTTCGAGGCGGACCACATCGGCATGTCGGTCTGGCGCGGCAAGTTCAACAAGAGCAGCGGCAAGATCACCCTCGACAAGGCGGCCGGCACCGGCACGGTGGATGTCGAGACCAACGCCGCCAGCATCGACTTCGGCCTGAAGTCCCTCAACACCTGGGCGGCGACCAAGGACCTGCTCGACACCAGCAAATTTCCGATCGCGCATTACAAGGGCAAGCTCGACGGCTTCGCCAACGGCGCGCCGACCAAGGTCACCGGCGAACTCACGCTGCACGGTATCACCAAGCCGGTGACGCTCACCATCAATTCCTTCAAGTGCATGGCGCACCCCATGTTCAAGCGCGACTGGTGCGGCGCTGATGCGCAAGCCACCATCAACCGCGAGGACTTCGGCATGGGCATCGGCCGCGGATACGGCATGAAGATGGATGTGGTGTTGCGCATCCAGGTCGAAGCCCTCGCGGCGCAGTAGCCGGTCAACCCTTAAGCATCGACCCATTCAGGAGCCGCCATGAGCGCCAGCCAGTTTGCCCCCGCCGCCGACAAAAACCCAGACACCGCCGATCGGGAAATCATCATCACCCGCCTGATCGCCGCGCCGCGCGATCTGGTCTTCGCCGCTTTCACCGACATCCGCCACGTCGACAAATGGTGGGGCCCGGAGGGCTTCACCAACGAGACCAAATCGATGGACGTGCGCGAGGGCAGGGACTGGATCTACATCATGCACGGCGCGGACGGCATCGACTTCGAAAACAAGGTGCACTACCTCGAGGTCAAGCGCCCCGAGCGCCTGGTCTACGACCATGGCGACTGGCAGGACCAGGGCGTGTTCCACGTCACCCTGACCTTCGAAGAGGTGCACGGCAAGACCTTCCTCACCATGAAGAGCGTGTTCTCCACCGCCGAGCAACGCGCGATGGTGGTCGAGAAATACCATGCCATCGAAGGCGGCAACCAGACCCTCGACCGGCTGGAGGGCTACTTGCCGACGATGGCCTGAGCCGGCGGCCCGGCCGGCGTTGCCGCGGCGACGGCGGCGGGTCTTCCGCCGCGCACACGATAAAAGTTGAGGATGGTCTCGGCGGTATTGCTGACCATCAGCCGGCCCCAGGCGCCGGCATACCAGTTGAAGTTGGTGCTGACGCGGTATTCGACGCTCACCGCCAGCCGGGTGCCGGCGGCCACCGGCATGAGGGTATAGCAGGTCTGGCCGAGGTCGAAGTAGTAGCCGCCGATGACGACGTGGTCGTCCAGCGCCTCGTGCGGGAAGGAGTCCCGGGCAAAATGGTAGGTCCAGCAGATGCGCTTTTGCGCCTCGATGGCGGTGATGTTCTCGTCGAAATGCACGCCCTTTTGCCACACCAGCTTGCGCAGGCCGCCGACCTGCTCGCTCAGGGTATTGGCTTCGATCGGGTAAGGCACGCCGATGCGGTAGGCCAAGCCGCCGGCCATTTCGGCCGGGCTGATGTTGGTCGGATGGTTGATCAGCTGCCAGACCCGCGCCGGCGGCGCGCCGATTTCCATCGCGCGCTCGACGCGCGACCAGCGGTCTTGCGGCACGTAGTCCTTTTCGATGTAGCCGCCGAGCAAGGGAAGGGCCATCAGCGCCGGCAGGCCGCGCCGGCCCAGGCGCGGATTGGTGCGCTGTATCGACCTGCCGACCAACCCGCCGATGCTGCTCATGACCATGAAGATCGGCGCGATGATCACGATGCAGATCAGTCCTTCGAGCATCAGCATGGAGGCGCCGAAGCAGAACAGGCTCATCGGCACCCAGGGGCCGAAGAACGCATACGTGCCGCTGACCGGCCGCCGCGGCGCCAGAACGACGGTGATGATGCCGATGACGATCGGTACAAAAAACAAAAAGGAAATCAGCATGCCGCCGGTGGCGTGCATCAGGACCGGACTCTTGAACGGCGTCATGTCGAAGGCGAAGCGCATCGCCAGGCCGTAGAGGGCGCCGCCCAGCACCACGCCCGACAGGAGAGGCCACGAATAGGCGGACCCGTCGGTGGCAGACCCGGCGGCAGTCCCTTGGGAAGCAGACTCCGCGGCCTCCAGCGCCGCCGCCGGCGCGGCCGGCGGCGGCGCATTGCCCCAGTCGGGCGGCGCGGCAACGGGGACGGCATCAGGGACGGCGGCGGGTGCGCCAGCAATGGCGGCGGGATCGGCGGGGGGACGGTCGGGCGGATCGGCGGGCAGGCTCATGTTTATGCTTTTTATTTTCGGGCGTAGCTATCGTACCGGACTTCGCCACATCGCAATTGAAGCCGGCGGTTTCGCACCTATCTACTGTTTATCATGAAGCCCACCGATCCCTTCGTCCCCGAAACCCTGACCCGCGCCGAACTCGGCGCCCTGCCCGGCGCCACCGTGGTGGAATTCGGCACCAACTGGTGCGGCTGGTGCGCCCGCGCGCAGCCGATGTTCGAGCAGGCCTTCACCGGCAATCCCGGCGGCCACCCCGCAGGCAACCCGGCCCTGCGCCTGATCAAGGTCGAGGACGGTCCGGGTTTTCCTTTGGGCCGCTCCTTCGGTGTCAAGCTGTGGCCGACGCTGGTATTCATGCGCGGCGGCGTCGAAGTGGCCAAACTGGTGCGGCCGGACAATATTGAACAGATTCGGCAGGCTTTGGCCCAAATCCCGCCCGTGGCCTGACTGCTGCGGCTGCACAATCCCGCGAATTTATTGCCTGAAGCTGCAAATCCGAGCAAATACGCATGCATAACGGGTGGGGGATTAGGTAAGCTAGGTGCTCATCTTCCTCGGGTATTTACCTCCCCACGCGCCATGCTGCTCACTGACATACCGCCCACCTCCAGCCGGCCCTCCGTTGCGTGGTACCAACGCGAGCTTTCGGCGATCATTGAACGATACTCCGGCAGCAACGGCTTCCACAAGACGGCCATCGGCGGGCTGACGCTGATCCGCGGCACCCAGACCAGCGCCGGCAACTGCGGCGTCTACAAGCCGGCGATGGCGCTAATCAGCCAGGGCGAGAAGCACGTGACGCTCGGCGAAGACAGTTTCATCTACGACCAGAGCCGCTACCTTGTCAGTTCGGTCGACCTGCCGGTGATCGGCCGCGTCACGCGCGCTTCCGAAGACGAGCCCTACCTCTGCATCATGTTCGACCTCGACCCGCGGCGCATCGGCGAGATGATGAGCGAGATGAAACTCTCGCGCCCGCCTTCCGCCTCCGGCCGCGCCATGGCCGTCGGCGAACTCACGGTGGAACTGCTCGACCCGATGCTGCGCCTCACGCGCCTGCTCGACAACCCGCAGGACATTCCCATGCTCGCGCCAATGATCGAGCGCGAGTTGCTCTACCGCCTGCTCACCGGCGAATGCGGCCAGCGCCTGCGCAACCTGGCGGTGGCCGAGAGCCAGACCGGCCAGATCTCGCGCGCCATCGACTGGCTGAAGACCAACTACACCCAGCCGCTGCGCATCGAGGACCTGGCCAAGACCGTGCACATGAGCGAGAGCTCCCTGCACCACCACTTCAAGTCGGTGACGGCGATGAGCCCGCTGCAGTACCAGAAGATGCTGCGCCTGCAGGAAGCGCGGCGCCTGATGCTGACTGAAATGCAAGACGCCGCCTCCGCCGGCCACCGCGTTGGCTACGAAAGTCCCTCGCAATTCAGCCGCGAGTACAGCCGCCTCTACGGCGCGCCGCCGCTGCGCGACATCTCGCAATTGCGCAAGCTGTCGATGGGCATGCCTCCGCCGCTGTCGTCCCATGTGCAGGCGCAGACGCCGACCAGCATGACGCAATAAGCCGGCTTCTTCGGCTGCGACAAACGCGCTCCTCCGGGGCGCGTTTGTTTTTTGCGGCGCGCATCCGTCGCTGCTGCGCAATCGTGCAATGAATCGGCAGGATCGTTCTACCGCCCTTTTGCCGCGCTGCATCATCATTGCGCCATCGCGCCCGCAGGCGGCGCGCCAACAACAAGCGAGGTTCGCATGGCGACTCTGAATGTAAACGGCAAGGACCACGTGGTGAGCGGCAGCGACGACATGCCCATCCTCTGGGCCCTGCGTGACGAACTGCAAATGACCGGCACCAAGTACGGTTGCGGCATGGCCCTGTGCGGCGCCTGCACCGTGCTGCTCGACGGCAGCCCCATCCGCTCCTGCGTGACGCCGGTATCGGTGGCGGCGGGCAAGAAGATCACCACCATCGAGGCGGTGGCCTCCACCAAGGCCGGCCAGGCCGTGCAGACCGCGTGGCGCGCGCTCGACGTCGTGCAATGCGGCTACTGTCAAAGCGGACAGATGATGTCGGCCACCGCGCTGCTGTCGCAGAACCCGCACCCGAGCGACGCCGATATCGACGCGGCGATGAGCGGCAACGTCTGCCGCTGCGCCACCTACGTGCGCATCCGCGCGGCGATTCACGAAGCGGGGAAAGCGCTATGAGAAACCGCTTTCCTTCCCTGGTCCGCACGCATCGTGCGCATGCCGATGCGGCACCTGACCCGCAGGCGCAGACTCAAGTCGTCAACCTCTCCACCGACCTTGCCCGCCGGCGCTTTTTGCAGGGCATGGGCGGCCTCACCTTGGGCGTGGGCCTGACCCCCTGGCTGGGCCGCGCCGGCCGCGCCTCGGCAGCCGGCGCCGAAGTGTTCGCGCCGAACGCCTTTTTGCGCATCGGCACGGACGGCAGCGTCACCGTGATTGCCAAGCACATGGAAATGGGCCAGGGCGCCCATACCGGCCTGGCGACGCTGGTGGCCGAAGAGCTGGATGCAGACTGGGCGCGCGTACGCGTCGAGGGCGCACCGGTCAACACCAAGCTCTACGCCAACCTGGCCTTCGGCGCGCAAGGCACCGGCGGCAGCACGGCGATGGCCAACTCCTGGGAGCAGATGCGCCGCGCCGGCGCCACCGCGCGCGCCATGCTGGTGGCCGCCGCCGCGCAACAGTGGAGCGTGCCGGCTGCCGGCATCACGGTGAGCGAAGGGGTGGTGAAGCACGCCGCCTCCGGGCGCAGCGCCACCTTCGGCGAACTGGCGCAGGCGGCTTCCGCCCTTCCGGTGCCCACCGAGGTGACGTTGAAGTCGCCGGCGGAGTTCAAGCTGATCGGCAAGCAGAAACTGCCGCGCGTGGACACGTTCGCCAAGACCAACGGCACGGCGGTGTTCACCCAGGACATCAAGCTGCCGGGCATGCTGGTGGCAATCGCCGCGCATCCGCCGCGCTTCGGCGCCAAGGTGAAGTCGTTCGACGCCGCCAAGGCGAAGGCGATTCCCGGGGTGCTGGCGGTGGTGCAATTCGAGGCCACGCCTTCGAGCTTTGCCGGCGTCGCCGTGCTGGCGAAAAACACCTGGGTGGCGCGCCAGGGCCGCGACGCGCTGCAGGTGCAGTGGGAAGGCGGCTACGCCAAGGGCAGCGAGGCCATCCTCGCGCAATACCGCGAGGCGCTGAAGCAGCCGGGGCTGATGGCGCGCAAGGACGGGAACGTCGATGCCGCACTGGCCAGGCCGGGCAAGCTGATCGAGGCCGAATACAGCGTGCCCTTTCTCGCCCACGCCGCGATGGAGCCGATGAACTGCCTGGTGAAGCTGGAGGCCGACGGCGCCGAACTGTGGAACGGCGAGCAGTGGCAGACCATCGACCAGATGAACATCGCCAAGCTGCTGGGCGTGGCGCCGGAGAAGGTGCGCATCAACCAGCTCTACGCCGGCGGCAGTTTCGGCCGCCGCGCCAATCCGCACTCGGACTACCTGCTCGAAGCCGTGCAGATCGCCCGCGCCGCGCGCGCGCAGGGCATCAGCGCGCCGGTGAAAATGGTGTGGACCCGCGAGGACGACATGCGCGGCGGCCACTACCGCCCGCTCTACCTGCACCAGACCCGCCTCTCGCTGGACGCGGCCGGCCAGCCGCAGGCGCTGCAGGTACGCATGGCCGGGCAGTCGATCATCGCCGGCCTGGGCTTCGACGCCTTCATCAAGGACGGCGTCGACCAGACCTCCGTCGAAGGCATGGCGAACCTGCCCTACGACATTCCCAACCTGCAGGTGGAGCTGTACACGCCGACTGACGTGGGCGTGCCGATCCAGTGGTTCCGCTCGGTGGGCAGCACGCAAAACGGCTTTGTCGGCGAGGCGCTGATCGACGAGGCCGCGACCACGGCGGGCAAGGACCCGGTGGCCTACCGCCGCGCCCTGCTCTCCAAGCACCTGCGGCACCGCGGCGTGCTCGATCTGGCCGCCGAGAAGGCCGAGTGGACCAAGCCGCTCAAGCCCGCCGCGGCCGGCGAGAAGCGCGGGCGCGGCGTGGCCGTGCATGAAGCCTTCGGCACCTTCGTGGCGCAGGTGGTGGAAGTGACGGTGAAGGCGGACGGCAGCTTCAAGGTCGACCGCATCGTCTGCGCCGTCGATTGCGGCGTGGCCATCAACCCAGACGTGATCCGCGCGCAAATGGAAGGCGGCATCGGCTACGGCCTCTCGGTAGCGCTGCACGGCGCCATCACGCTGAAGGACGGCGTGGTCGAGCAGTCCAACTTCCACGACTACCAGGCGCTGCGCATCAACGAAATGCCGGCGGTGGAAGTGCACATCATGCCCTCGGCGGAAAAGCCCACCGGCGTCGGCGAACCCGGCGTGCCGCCGGTGGCCCCGGCGCTGGCCAATGCGCTGTTCCAGGTGACCGGCAAGCGCATCCGCACGATGCCGATTCCCGACAAGGTGTAGGCGGCACAACGATGGGGGAACGGGCCGCGCAAGCGGCCCGTTTTTCATTGGGCAAGCCGCGCTCGCGCGCGCCTCGTCACCCCTACTCCCGCAGCGTCCACCCCACATTCCGGCCGGCCGGCATGAAGTCTTCGCTGTCGAGCCTGAACACGCCGTTGACGTGCGGCGGGCCGCCGACGAAGCGGCGGCCCATGGTGTAGCCGATGGCGGTGTTGTTGGCGTAGCGGATTTGCTGCTCGGGCTGGGGGGTGGCCATGTTGTGGGCGACGGCGTAGGTGGAGCCGGCGACGCGGCTGGCGAGGCGGTGGGCGGCGGGGTTTGTCGGGGCGATGAAGGTGCAGCCGCTGATGTTGACGCTGCCCTTGAAGGGGACGGCGGGGTCGAACTGGCTGATTTGCAGGCCGCAGGTGAGGCAGCCGTCGAAGGTGCAGTCGGTGACGGAGACGTTGTCGAGGTCGATGGCGGAGCCGCCGAAGTTGGTGGTGTAGAGGGAGATGGCGGAGGCGGTGTCGGTGGTGTTGCGGGTGCCGCCGAAGCGCAGCGTGAGGAGGCCGGCGTCGGGCTTGCAGGCGCTGAAGGTGAGGCCTGCGAAGCGGATGTCGCGGCCGCTGGCCTGGGAGCAGGTGGGCTGGCGGGTGACGATGCCGCCGAGTTCGAGGCTTTGCACTTGCGTGTCGGGGCCGACGAAGCCGAAGGCGCGGCCATAGATGACGTTGCCGAAGTCGAAGGCGGCGTTGCGCTCGACGCGGAGGTTGCGGTGCATCCTGCCGGACAGGGGGATGTAGTTGCCGATGCCGGCGTGCATGCAGTCGGCGATGCGCGTCTGCCGCCCGTTGGAGGCCTGGCCGGCGATGAGCAGGCCGTCGAGGTCGGCGTCGGCCGTGATGAGGATGCCGTGGTGCCCGGCCATGTTGTGCCCGGGGTTGGCATCGTCGCAGAAGAACGGCAGGGCGTTGACGGCGCAGTCGATGTCGGGGGCGAGGGTGAGGTTGCGGCTGGTGATGTTGTGGCCGTTGTCGCTGATCATCAGGGCGGCGGTGTAGAAGTGCCAGCCGTGGAGGGCGGCTTCGAAGCGCGCGTCGCTGCAGGAGCGCAGGATGACGGTGCCGTAGCCGCCGCCGCGGAAGGTGAGTTCGGGGTCGACGGTCCAGCCGTCTTGCGCCAGGACCATGAGGGCGTAGCTTAGGTCGGTGAGGACGGTGATGCCGCCGTAAAAGCTGATGGGGTTTTCGGGGCAGGCGATGTAGAGGCTGGTGCCGAGGGCGCCGGCGGCGTTGTATTGGGTCCAGTTGTAGTCCGGCCGCGCGCCGAGGTGGGCGTGGCATTGGGCGTAGTCGAGGCCGGCGCAGCCTGACTCCCACAACTCATAAAGCTTAAGCGCCTGCGCGCCGATGGCGGGCGATTTGTAGTCGCAGCCCCAGAGGCGGCGCACGCGGTTGGCGTTGGTGGGTACGGCGCCGGCGATTTCCCAGACGTTGCTCGCGCCCACGCGCACGGCGCGCGCGGGATTGGTGTAGCGGTCGTAGTCGCAGAACACGGGCAGCGGCACGTCCTGCCCCGTGACCACGGCCGTTGCGCTCAAGCGGATGCCGGCGGCACGGGTCTGGTCGAAGCGGAAGAATTCGATGCTGCCCGGCGGCGCCCAGTCGCGGTCGAAATTGCCGGCGAAGCAGACCTGGTGCGGCACGTTGTTGTCGCCGTCGATCAGCGCGGCCAGGCGGGCGCGGCTGCGCACCGGCTGCTGCCAGCCCAGGCCGCTGTTGCCGTCGCTGCCCTCGGGGCTGATGAAGTAGCGCGTCACTGGCGTTCCTCGGGTGCGGGGACAGACAGGCGAGCTTAGCGGCGGCTTGTTTCAGGCGTCTGTCAGGACGCGGGTGGTTGCCGTCTTTTTGATCGATCGGTGATGCGGGGGTTTGAGGATCGGCGCGATAATGGCGGTCTGCAATTCAAGCCATCCCGATATGCAACCTTCGCCTGGAACGGGAGCAAAAGAAAAATGCGCGTATTGACCTGTTTGCTCCTTCTGCTCATGTAGAGGGCCCAAGTCGAATTTATCTACAACACAAGCCAAGAAAAAAAGCATGAGCCTCATCGACATCGGCGTGAACTTCCACGCTTCGCAACTCAAAGGCGCAGGCACCGAGCTGCTGGCGCGCGCCGCCGACGCCGGCGTGACGCACATCCTGGCGACGGGGACTTCGCTCTCTTCCAGCCGCTCGGCGCTGGAGTTCGCGCGCCGCCACCCGCGCGTGTGGGCGACGGCGGGGGTGCACCCGCATACCGCGAAGGAGTACACGGCCGCGACCGGCGAGGCGCTGGCCGCGCTTTGGGCGGACGAGCGCGTGGTGGCCGTGGGCGAGTGCGGGCTGGACTACAACCGCATGTTTTCGCCGATGGCCGAGCAGCGCAGCGCGTTCGAGGCGCAGATACAGGCAAGCCTCACCACGGGCAAGCCGCTGTTCCTGCATTGCCGCGACGCTTTCGACGATTTTCACGCCATGCTGCGCGAGGCGGCGGGCGCGGGCGCGCATGGCGTGGTGCATTGCTTCACCGACGGCGCCGAAGAGGCCGAGGCCTTTCTTGCGCTGGGCTTCGATATCGGCATCACCGGCTGGGTGACGGACCTGACGCGCGGCACGGCGCTGCGCGAGGCGATGCGCGTGATCCCGCTGGAGCGCCTGCACCTGGAGACGGACGCGCCCTACCTGCGCCCGCGCAACGCGGGCAAGACGCGGCCCTACAACGAGCCGGCGCTGCTGCCCTTTGTGGCGCAGGCGGTGGCGGAGCTGAAGGGAGTCGACGCGGCGGCGGTGGCCGCGCACGCGACGGCGAACAGCAAGCGGCTGTTCGGGCTGCCGGGGTAGTGGTTCGCCGGGTGAGGCGGCCGGGCGGCTATTGATCCATGCCCGCGAATCGCGGCGTAACACCGATTACGTTGCAGCGAAGATTTTCGAGCCGGGCCCTTTCTTGCTGGACAAAGGCCGGAGGTGTAGTCTGTTCCGCGAGACGGCGCCCGAACAAAGCAGGAAGAATTCGGCCCGGCTGCACCCCTTTTGTCTTCTTTCCCACTTTTCGCGTGTGTCATGACAATCCCGGCAGCGGATGCGAAGGCGCAGTATTCGGCGATCGTGCTGGGCGCGACGGGGAACGTGGGCGGGCGCATCGTGCGGCTTCTGATCGATAGCCCGCTATGCGGAAAGGTGGTGGTGGTGACGCGCCGCAAGACGGACGCCTTCACCGGCCCCAAGGTTTCCGAGGTGGTTGTCGACATGGCCCGGCTCGGGGAGGCCCTTGCGCCGCACGCACGGGGAATCGACATCGCGCTGGCGGCGTTCGGGGTCGGCAAGGGCACCGCGAAAATGAGCGAGGAGGAGCTGCGCAAGATCGAAGTGACTTACCCGCGGGAGTTTTTCCGCGCAGCCAAGGCAGGCGGCGTTCGCGTTTGCGGGGTGATGACGGCAGTGGGCGCGGACCCCAATGCCGGGATGAAGTACCTGAAGATCATCGGCGAGAAGGAGAAGGCGGTCGAGTCCGTCGGCTTCGACTTCCTCGGGGTGTACCGGCCTTCCGTCATTCTCGGCAACTCCAACACGCCGGGCGTGCTCGGCACCCTGATGCCGCTGCTGGACTGGGCGCTGCCGTCGAAGTACCGCTCGATCCACAAGAACGATCTCGCGCGCGCGATGGTGGCGCAGTCAGAGAAGGCGTACCTGGCGATCGCGCAGGGCAAGGCGCCCAGAGAGGCCACCGTGAAGATCCTCGAGTACAGGGAGATGAAGCCCTTCTTCGTCGAGGGCACCGCGAAAATGAGCGCAGAGCCTTAAGGCAGCAAGCTGCCTTCCGGTCCCTTTGATCCCTCAAGCGAGCCTGGCGGCGAAATGCCCCCAAGGCGCATGACAGAGCAGATGCTCTCCTCGCAGGGGCTTCCCTACTTTCCCCGCACCGCCGCCTCGATCTTCGCGACGTCGATCTTGCCCATCTCCATCATCGCCGCGAAGGCGCGCTTGGCCGTGTCGCCGCCCTTGGCCATCGCCTCGGTGAGCACGCGCGGCGTGATCTGCCACGACAGGCCCCATTTGTCCTTGCACCAGCCGCAGGCGCTCTCCTTGCCGCTGTTGCCGACGATGGCATTCCAGTAGCGGTCGGTTTCGGCCTGGTCATCGGTGGCGATCTGGAAGGAGAACGCCTCGCTTTGCTTGAATGCATTGCCGCCGTTCAGGCCCAGGCAGGGCACGCCGCAGACGGTGAACTCGACGGTCAGTACCTGGCCGGCCTTGCCGCCGGGAAAGTCGGCGGGCGCCTTGTGGACCGCGCCGACGGCGCTGTCCGGGAAGGTTTTGGCGTAAAAGCGCGCGGCTTCTTCCGCGTCATGCTCGTACCACAGGCAGATCGTGTTCTTGCTCATCGCTGCTCCCCTTGTAATGGCCGCCGGGGCCGGATACGGTTACTGACAACGCAAGGGGCGCAATGGTTCGGGCCCGACGTTCGCCGCGGCGAGCGCAGCCGTTGACTGCCTATGAGAAAGCCCATCATTCGTGGACTCTCGAAGGACGCCCATTGATCGCGAATACCCAAGCAACGGGCTCGCCTTTGCCCACCTTCTGAGTGGGCAATAATGTGGTTGACAGTCCCGGTGGGCAGGCATGTAATGGCTTCGCGGTTAAAAATGCGCGGAGACAAACATGCAGACGGAGACAAGAGCGGAACAGCTCCTGGCCGAGATCGGCGCCTATTGCCGGCGCGCGGGCCTGGCGGAAACCACGTTCGGGCGCCATGCCGTCAATGACGGCAAGCTGGTGAGCCGCCTGCGCATCGGCGGGCGCATCAACCCGGCGACCCTGGAGCGGGTGCGCAGTTTCATGCAACAGCACCCGCCGGCGCCCTCTTCCGGCGGGGTGCTGCGCACGGCAGCGGCGCATCTGCCGCGGGCGAAGCCGGCCCGGCCGAACGGCTTTCACCCGCTGCCGCCCACCGTCTTGCCCACTGCACTGCCCACTGCCTTGTCTGCCGCTTTGCCCACGGGCCTGCCTGCTGCCTCGTCGGCAACCGCAAGCGCCGGCGTCAACCCCGAGGCGGAGCCGGACCATCAGCGCAATTTCCGCTTTTACGACAACCGCCAAAAGTACCTGCTGTTCGTCAACACCTGCAGCGAAAAATGGGTGGTGGCCCAGCGCATCATGATGGAGCTGGCGAACATCCACCCGCGCCCGCCGGCGGTGCGGGTGTTCGACGCCGGCGTGGGCGACGGCACCGTGCTCTCGCGCGTGTTGCGCTCGATGCACACGCGTTTTCCGACCATGCCCTTTTATGTGGTGGGCAAGGAGATCAGCCTGGAGGACGTGCGCCTGGCGCTGGAAAAAACGCCGGACCGCTTCTACGAGCACCCCGCCACCGTGCTGGTGATGACCAACCTGTATTACTCCGAGGCGCCGTGGCTGGCGCCGCGCTCGGTGGACGCGGCCACCAGCCTGGTGTGGCACGAGGTGGCGCTGCGCGGCAACACCTCCAGCGAGTTCGAGCAGCAGATCACCGAGCTGCAGCCCTTCCTGGCGCAGAACTGGCAGGCGAAGATCAGCAAGACCACCGGCAACCCGGTGTACGACAAGCCGGTGGTGCTGGTGCTGTATCGCGAAGACCACAAGTTCTTGCTCGACCGCGTGCGCCCGCGCCGCGGTTTCACCGAGGCGAATTACGACCTGGTGATCGCCTCCCAGCCGTATCGCGCGCGCGCCTCCACCGCCTTCAAGGCGGAGAAGGTGCTGGCGCCGCTGGCGCGCAGCCTGGGGCCGGGCGGGCGCATGATCGTGGTCCACTCGCACGGGCAGGACCCGGGGCTGGAAATCGTGCGCCGCATCTGGCCGCAGGAGAGCCCCTTCACGTCGAACCGCCACGACCTGCTGAAGGCGACCAAGGCGGTGCTGGGCAGCGCCGGGCGCGACCTCAATTTCAACGCCTATGCGGACGAGCGTTCGCTGTTCCGCTACGACATGCACACCCTGCCCTCGGAGGTGACCAGTTCGATCGGTACCTCGACCCTGCTGGCGGCGTGGAATGCCGCCGTCTATGTGGCGCAGATCGAGGACGTGCGCCTGGAGGAGGTGATGAGCGACAACGCCTATATCGAAGCCACGCGCGAGGTGTTGCAGCAATACGGCGGGCTGTGGTTCTGGGACGAATCGTTTGTCGTCTCACGCAAGCGGGATTAAGCGATGCCAACTAAACCCGCCGAACCCGATATTGCCGCAGGTTCATCATCTGCAAAGCCCGCTGCCACGCCCGCCGCTGTGCCCGCGGTTGCGTCTGCCGCTGTGCCTGCCACTGTGCCTGCCGCTGCGCCCACCATTGCGCCATCCGTTACGCCAGACCCCGCCCCTACCGACTTGCGCGCCGCGCTGATCGCGCTGGTGCGCGGCTTTTCGATCGAGACCACGGTGCGCACGCCGAACGCAGCCGCCGACTGCGCCTGCTTTCTCGCGCCCGGCACGCGGGTTTACATCAGCATGCTGCCGGGCCAGACCTACCAGCAAAGCGCCGCGCTCGCCATGCAGCTCGCGCGCGCGGGCCTGACGCCCGTACCGCACATCACCGCGCGCGGCCTGGTGAATGCGCAGACGATGGAAGATTTCATCGCGCGCGTGCACGGCGAGGCGGGGGTGGACAAGGTGCTGCTGCTGGGCGGCGACCGCGCCCTGCCCGCCGGCCCGTTTGCCTCCGCCGCCGACCTGCTCTCCACCGGCGTGCTGGCTCGCCATGGGGTACGCGAAATCGAGGTGGCGGCCTATCCGGAAGGCCACCCGGACATCGACGCCGCGCAACTGGCAACGGCGCTGCAACGCAAGGCGACGCTGGCGCACGAGCAGGGCTTAAGCCTGGGCGTGATGACCCAGTTCGGCTTCCACCCCGAGCGCATCGCCGCCTGGACCCGGCAGGCGCAGGCCACGCACCCGGGCTTGGCCGTAGCTGTCGGCCTGGCCGGGCCGGCCAACGTCACCACCCTGCTCAAGTACGCGCTGCGCTGCGGCGTGGCCGCCTCGGTGGGCATGCTGGGCAAGCAGTCCGGCTCGGTGCTGCGCCTGCTTTCCGAGGCCGGGCCGGAACCGGTGGTGCAGGCGCTGGCCATGCAGGCCGTGGTGGCGCAGGCGCTGAACATCACGCCCGCGCGCTTCGCCCGCTGCCACCTGTTTTCATTCGGCGGCATCGAGCGCACGGCGCGCTGGGCGCGTGCGGTCGGCGAAGGCCGCTTCGAGCTGACCGGGCCGGACCATCATTTGTCGGTGGGCGCGGCGTAGACGTAGACGCAGGCGTACACGCAGGCGTAGACCCAGCCGCAGCCGGCCTCACTCGGCAATCGAGCGAATCACCCGCGCCGGGTTGCCGCCGACCAGCATATTGGCAGGAACGTTTTTGGTGACGACGGAACCCGCCGCCACCACCGAGTTTTCGCCGACGGTAACGCCGCCGATGACGGTGGCGCCGGCGGCGATCCACACGTTTCTTTCAATCGCGATCGGCTTGGCGATGACGGCGTCGCGCCGCTGCGAAGGCGCGATGGGGTGGCCGGAGGTGATGAGGCTGACGTTCGGGCCGATCAATACATCGTCGGCGATGGCCAGTCCGCCGAGGTCGAAGAAGGTGCAATTCTGGTTGATGAAGACGTTGCGCCCGACGCTGATTTCACGGCCGCCGGCGGTGTAGAACGGCGGGATCAGCAAGAAGCTGCCGTCGACCTGCTTACCGATGAGCTCGCTGAACAAGGCGCGGACCTCGTCGGCGTCGTTGAACGTCAGGCGGTTGAGCGTGGCGGTGAGCGCCATCGCGCGCTTGACGTTGGCGGACATTGCCGCGGATTCCGGCGTTCGCCGCGGAATGATGGTGGTGCGGTCGTCATTTGCCGTTGCTTATTTTCTTGGGGGTCAAGGCTGTTTCAGCCCGGGAAGAAGATCGCTCAAGCCCCCCCAGAGAATCTGGATGCCGATGCACAGCAGGATGAAGGCGGAAAGGCGCACCACCACGCCGGTGCCGGTCTTGCCGAGCAGGCGCACGGTGGCCTCCGACGACCGGTAGCAGACGTAGATGGTCAGCGCCATGGCCGCCAGCCCGGCGACGGCGGCGCCGCCCAGCAGCAGGAGTTCGGCGATGCCGGCGAATTTCGGACGCTGGCTGCCGAGGGTGATGGCCACCGACATCGAGCCTGGGCCGACAGTCAGCGGCATGGTGAGCGGGTAGAAGGAATCGGGGATGGTGGCGTTGCCGCGCTCTTGCTCTTCGCCGTCGATAGGGGCTTCGGAATTGAGCAGGCGCCAGCCGAAGGCGCTCACCACCAGGCCGCCGGCGATGCGCACCACCGGCAGGCTGATGCCGAAGAATTCCAGCACGTGCGAGCCGACCAGCAGCGAACCCAGTAACAGAAAAAAGCAGTTGCGCGCCACCTTTCGTGCCAGGGCCGCGCGCTGCGGCTCACTGGCGAATTGCGTGAGGCCAAGAAACAGCGGCGCGCCGCCGACCGGGTTGATGATCGGGAACAGCGCGGCGTAGACCAGGAGGAAGGTGGTGGTGAAGGCGGTCATGGGGGCCGGATAAGGGCGTAAAGCGGGCGTGACGCGCATTCTATGGAAAAAAGATTGAGTCAGGCCTTTTACTATCCCCGGTTGCACTGCGCCAGTGAATTCCTTACCGTTCATCCGCCCCAAGTCTCCTTCGAACAGGATTAATCCCCCAGTCGCCGCGCTTGCCGACAATATGACAATGGCAAGTTGGCGGTGGCGGTCTTCGCGGCCGGTCGGACTTCGCGCGCCGTGGGTGACGGGGGCCGCGAGGCTGCGCCGGCGCGAAACTTCGGGGGAGGTTATTCGCATGAAGTTTCTCATCTGGATCATCGGTCCGGTCATTGTGCTGGCCGCGTTGTTGTATACCTCGACGGTGACCTGCGCCTGCGATGCAGGCAACGCTTCGCTGGCGGGGCACATGACGATCTATACGGCGTCGGGCCGCGACACCGCTTCCGCGGCGCAAAACGAGGCGCTGGGACGCAGGGCCTTCATCGGCCGCGACATCAATAGCCTGACGGAGCGCCAGCCGCTGGACCCGGAGTGCAGCTATACCCGGGCGATGGAGATCAATTGCGATTACTGGAATGAAAAGGGCATGGTGATTCGCCGCGGCCGGCACGTGCGCATACTCGCGCAGCCGGGCGGCAAAGTGGTGCAGGTGACGGTGGTGCCGACGCAGGAAAAAGGGCTTGTGCTGTTTCGCGGCTGAGCCGGGTTCGGACCGCGCGCATTCAGGGCAGATGGGGGCAGCACCTCGATGCCTGCCCTTACCCCGGCGGCAAGGCCCGCGTGCAATCCAGCGCGCGCTCCAATAGCAGACTACGTTCGCGCACATTGCGCGTGAGGCCAGCAGCGCGCTCGAACTCGGCGCCGGCCTCGACCATGCGGCCGAGCTTGAACAGGAAGTCACCACGCACGCTGGGCAGGAGGTGATAATTTTTCAGCGCGGGCTCATCAAGCAATTCATCAACGATTTCGAGACCCGCTGTCGGGCCGTAGGCCATCGAGACGGCGACGGCGCGGTTGAGCTCGATCACCGGCGAGGGGGTGAGTTGCGCGAGCGCGTCGTAGAGGGCGGCGATGCGCGGCCAGTCGGTGGCTTGCGCGACGGCGGCGCGGGCGTGGCAGGCGGCGATGGCCGCTTGCAGGGCGTAGGGGCCGTAGGCGCCCAACGACTCGGCGCGCGCCAGGGCGGCGAGGCCGCGGTTGATCAGCAGGTGGTCCCAGCGGGCGCGATTTTGCTCCAGCAGCAAGATCGGCTCGCCCTTGGGGCCTAAGCGGGCGGCGGCGCGGGAGGCCTGGATTTCCATCAGGGCGACCAGGCCGTGGACTTCGGCCTCCTGCGGCATCAGGCCGGCGAGGATGCGGCCGAGGCGCGCGGCTTCTTCGCAGAGCGCGGGGCGCATCCAGTCCTCACCCGCCGTGGCGGCGTAGCCTTCGTTGAAGATCAGGTAGAGCACTTCGAGCACGGAGGCGAGACGCGCGGCGCGGTCTACGCCCTTCGGCAGTTCGAAGGGCACCTTGGCCTCCGTCAAGGTGCGCTTGGCGCGGACGATGCGCTGCGCGACGGTGGGCTCGCTCATCAGGAAGGCGCGGGCGATTTCTTCGGTGGAGAGGCCGCCGAGCAGCTTGAGGGTGAGGGCCACGCGCGCCTCGGAGGAGAGCACCGGGTGGCAGGCGGTGAAGATCAGGCGCAGCAGGTCGTCGTCGATGTCTTCGTCGATGCGCTCGAGCCGGTCGGCGTTTTCGGCGTCGGCCAGTTCCTGCCGCACTTCCATTTCGACACCGAGTTCCTGGTGCTTGGTGACGAGCAGGCTGCGGTGCCGCAACTGGTCGAGCGCGCGGTTTTTCGCGGCGGCGGTGAGCCAGGCGGCGGGGTTGTCGGGCACGCCCTTCTGCGGCCATTGCTCCATGGCGGTGACCAGCACGTCCTGCGCCAGTTCTTCGGCGGTGCCGACGTCGCGCAGCATGCGCGCGAGCACGGCGATGATTTTTGCCGACTCGATGCGCCAGACGGCTTCGATGGCGCGATGGGTGGCATGTGACGGGTTTGCGTCACCCTCGCCGCTGCCGTGGCCACCGCTGTCTTCATGGCGGCGGCCACGGCCCATCATCAGGGAGGCGATCATCGGGTTTGCTTTTTCGCTAAGTCGCGATGTACTCGGACTTGTACTCGGGCAGGTACGGCACCCGATGGAACTCGCGTATCTCGATGTCCGAAGGACCATCCATCGGGTTGGGACACTTCTTCGCCCACTCCAGGGCCTGCTCCCGCGACTCGCATTCCCAGATCCAGAAGCCGGCGATCAGCTCCTTGGTTTCGGTGAAGGGGCCGTCCGTGACGGTGCGGCTCTCGCCGGCGAAGTGCACGCGCATACCTTTGCTCGAGGGCGCCAGGCCGCCGCCTTCCCTGACGATGCCGGCGGCGATCAGCTCGCGGTTGAACTTCTTCATCGCGGCCCACGCTTCGGCCGATCCGGGCGAACCGGCTTCGGACGCTTGCGTCGCTTTGACGATGACCATGAATTTCATGTCGATCTCCTGTTGTCCGACGCGAATGATCCTATTCAGGCCTTTTTGTTCCGGCCGGCCAGCGCGCGGGTGCGCTCTTCCTGCTCGGCCAGCTCGGGCGTCAGCGCTTCGCCGAAGTCTTCGTTGGTGAAGAGTTGGCGGATTTCGATTTCGGATTCGGACTCCATCGGGTTCGGACACTTCTTCAGCCAGTCGATGGCCTCCGCCAGCGACTTGCATTCCCAGATCCAGTAGCCGGCGATCAGTTCCTTGGTTTCGGCGAAAGGGCCGTCGATGACGCTGCGGTTCTTTCCCGAGAAGCGCACACGCGCGCCGCGGCTGGTGGGGTGCAGGCCGGCGGCGTCCTGCATGATGCCGGCCTTCACCAGTTCCTCGTTGTACTTGCCCATCGCGGCGAGCAATTCGGTGGAGGGCATTTTGCCGGCTTCGGATTCGGCGGTGGCTTTGACGATGACCATGAATTTCATTTCAGTACTCCTTTGGACAAAAGTAAAAACCTACTTTTGTCGAGGTTTAGTTTGCATTAAAGCGCTGGCAGAGCCAGTCGATTTTCTGGATAAAAACAACTAAAAGTCCAAACCGAAAAATAGACCGGCTCAGCGGGCCTTGGGCTGCATCTCGGGATATTTCCGCGCAACGGCCTGCACGTCTTCCGGGAAATCGGCCAGTTCCTGCACCTGGCGGATTTCGATGGTCTCGTTCGGCCCGCCGGGGCAGCGGCTGGCCCACTCGATGGCTTCTTCGCGCGACTTCACCTGGATCATCCAGTAGCCGCCCAGCACTTCCTTGGCTTCGGCGAACGGGCCGTCGGTGACCTTAGGCTTGCCGCCGGCGAAGCTGACGCGCGCGCCCTCGGAGGGCGGACGCAGGCCATCCAGCGCCAGCAGCACGCCGGCTTTTTGCAGGGACTCGTTGTATTTCATCATCCGGTCTACTGCCTCTGCCTTAGGCATGGTGCCGGGTTTTGCTATCTCGTAACCCTTGGGGATCATCAGCATCATGAAACGCATGGTGGTACTCCTTTACGTGGTTGGAAAGAAGGCGGTTTTTGTTGCCGCCTTAACTCCACGACGACCGGCCGAAGTCGATTTCGACAATTCGACCGGAATTTTTTTATTATTTTTTCGGAGTCCACGCGGCAGAAGGAGTCGAGACAAAAGTGGCGAAGAACGAGGAGCACGCGGTGAGGCTTTCCAGTCAATAGCTGGGCTATTGACGCCGAAAGTCTCGCCGCACGATACCGTTTTCTCGTCGCTTTGGCCCGATGACCTTCTGCCGCGTAGACTTCTATTCCTGCCGGTCCAGCAGGCGGATTTCGACATTCACCTTGGGGAAGTTGGAGGCGAAACGGTCGGTCCAGCGGATCACTTCGGCGCGGTCTTTCACCTTCATGATGCAATAGCCGGCAATCAGTTCCTTCGACTCCGCAAAGGGGCCGTCGATCACGCGGCGCTCATCCTTCGCGTGGTCATACTGGATGCGCAGGCCTTCGCCGGAGGGGCGCATGGCCTCGGAGACCAGCAGCACGCCGGCCTGTTTCATCTCGGCGTCGAGCTTTTGCAGGGCGGCGAGTTCCTTGGCTGAAATCGGCGCGCCGGCCTCATAGCGCGCGTCGGCCTTGAACTGGATCATGAAGCGCAGCGGCGTGCCGGCCGGCGGCGGCGGCGCCATGCCGATGTCCCAGTTTTCGCACACCGGGCGCAGGTCGATCTCGACATCGCGGAAGATTTCACCATAGCGATCGGCCCAGCGGCGGGCGGCCTCGATGTCGGCAGCCTTGACGATGGTGAAGGCCGCGGTGAGTTCCAGACCCGTGCCCGGGATGAAGGGGCCGGGGGTGGCCTTCGCCTTGCCATCCTTGTACTTCAGGCGCACGCCCAAGGCGCTCTGGCGCAGGCCTTCGCCGGCTTCGAACGCGCCGGACTGGAACATCTCGCCCATCAGGCGGCCCATGCCCTCGATCAGTTCCTGCGAGGGCGGGGTGCCGGCTTCGGTGAAGGCATCGGCGCTATGCATCGAGATGAATCGCATGATCAGACTCCTGGTAGTTGTAGGGCGGGCCCCCGCCCCCGGCCGGTGCGGCAGGTTCGGGTGGCCCTACCCCTACGACGAACGGGCGTAGCCGGAATCGACAAGCCGGCGAAAAATATTTTACTTTTCCGCCAGCGCCTTCAGGTTGGCCAGGCCGTCGGCAAAATCGTCGCCGATCATCTTGTCCAGGTTCATCACCGTGCTCATCACCTTGTTCATCAGCGGCGCGGGGCCGTGCATCAGCCAGGTCACCTGGGTGGTCGGTTGTGACGCGTCGCCCTGCGGCACCAGGGTGAACTCGGCGGTGTTGTGGCCTTCGAAGGGTTTGAGGAAGTCCAGCTTGATCACGACCTTCGAAGGCGCCGGCGCGTCCAATATCTCCATCCGCCCCTGGCCCACGTTCTTGTTGCCGTTCCACTCATACACCGCACCCTTGCCCGCCGTCACCGCGCTCAAGGTGCGCTGCATCGCCGGGTCCTTCTTCTCGTACGGCGACCAGGTCGTCCATGCCTTGAGGTCGTTGATATAGGGAAAGATCTTCTCCGGCGGCGCCTTGATGAGAATGGCGCGCTGGACGCTGAAAGTGTCAGGCTTTTGCATGGCGATCACCAGGACCACCACCACGGCCAGCACCAGCAGGATCAGGACGATCAAAGCGATTTTGAGCATTTTGTTTTTCCGGGTTCGGGTCGGACGGGGACCTGCGGTTTATCTGGGCGGTTTATCTAGGCGGTTTATTTCGGCTGCCCACCCAGCACCATCCAGCTCACGCCGAATTTGTCGGCCGCCATGCCGAAGCGGCCGGCGAAAAAGGTCTTGGTCATCGGCATGGTCACCTTGCCGCCGTCGCTTGCAATCGCCGCGAACAGGCGCTCGGCCTCGGCTTCTTCCGCCACGGTGATGGTCATCGAGATGCCCTTGAACTCGGCGTGGCCGCCGCACATGCCGTCGGAAGCCATGATCTGCGTCTCGCCGATGCGAAAGTTGGCGTGCATCACCTTCTCGCCCGGGGGAGGCACGCCGCCGGGGCAGCCCTCGCCCGACATCGCGCCCGGGGGCGCGTCGGAAAAGCGCATCATCACTTCAATCTTGGCGCCGAGCTTGGCTTCGTAGAACTTCAGGGCCTCTTCGGTGCGGCCATCGAAATACAGGTAGGGCTGGACTTGCATGGTGCTCTCCTTCGGTTGAAAGCGGACATCAGCAGGGCTTCGAAAGCGGCGCGTCCGCGCGGCGCTGCCCGGCCTTGAGGTGGATTAAACCCCATCTACTCCTAAATAACAACTAAAAAGTTTTACTTACGTATTACAAGCCATTACAATGGCGCATGACCGGCAAACGCTCCTACGAAGACGCCTGCGCCGCCTCCCACGCGCTGGACCTGGTGGGCGAACGCTGGGCACTGCTGGTGGCGCGCGAACTGGTGCTCGGGCCCAAGCGCTTTTCCGACCTGCGCAGCGGCCTGCCCGGCATCAGCCCCAACGTGCTCACCCAGCGCCTGCAGGAAATGGAGCAGGCCTCCATATTGAAGCGCCGCAAGCTGGCCCCGCCCGCCGGCGGCTGGGTATACGAGCTGACCGACTGGGGCCGCGGCCTCGAAGACGTCATCATGGCCCTGGGCCGCTGGGGCGTGCGCTCGCCGCAACTGCCGATAGGCCCGGCGATCAGTGTCGACGGCCTGGTCCTCTCCTTTCGCACCATGTTCGACTCCAAAGCGGCGGCGGGATTCAAGGCCGCCCTCGAACTTCATTTTGGCGACGATGTGTTTCACGCCGAAGTCGCCGGCCCGCGTTTCAATATAGAGCGCGGCGCAGCCCGCCGGGCGGATGTCAGCGTCGAGGTGGACCCCAACCTGCTGGCCGGCCTCACCTACGGCGGCGTGGACCTGGCCGCCACCCTGCGTTCCGGCGCGCTGCCCCTGACCGGCGACAAAGCGGTGTTCAAACGCTTTCTCACCCTGTTCCCGATGCCGGCGCCCGCGCCTTCCACGGTTGTAGCCCTGGTCCCGGTCGAAAAAGCGGCGAAAAAGGCCGCCTGACCGGGCAGAAAACCGCCTGAAGCCAGAGCGCAAAAGCCCGTGGCACAAGATTTCACAAGCATAAATCCCTGATTTAGGGTATGATGTTGCGATGCGGTAAGTAGTATGTTGTATCGGAGCCGCTGCAGCCAACACCTGCACTCTCCGCCAGCGCCGCACCCGCGCATCGTCCTGACCTTCCTCCGCTGCTACCTGGTTTCCAACCAGTATCGCGCGTGATTCCCGGTTAGCGCCGGTGATTTCTTTGAACGCGCGATATCACGGCCTACCGGCCGTCGCGCACAGGCAAGCCCTGCCTTCCAGGCGATCCTTGGAGCGGCGCTGCTTTGCCGTATTGATTGGAACACCATGTCTGAAGCAATATCCATGATCGCAAGCGAAGAGCTTGCCCACTCCCCTATTGCCGCGATCCTCGCGGATAACGATAGCATTGATACCTCCGCCGACGCGGTTTCGTCCCCGGTCTCCGTCGCAATTTCCGCATTCGGCGCCCTCGGCCTGAACGCGCAAATCGTCAAGGCCGTGGCCGATGCCGGCTACGACAACCCCACGCCGGTGCAAAGCGCCACCATCCCCGTGGCCATCACCCGTCGCGACGTCATCGTCTCCTCGCAAACCGGCAGCGGCAAAACCGCCGCCTTCATGCTGCCCGCGCTCGAAATGCTCGGCGCCCCGCCGAAGGTGAAAAGCTACGGCCCGCGCATGCTGGTGCTGGCCCCGACCCGCGAACTCGCCCTGCAAGTGACCCGCGCCGCCGAAACCTACGGCAAGTACATGCGCCGCGTGCGCGTCGTCAGCATTCTCGGCGGCATGCCCTACCCGGTGCAAAACCGCCTGCTGAAAAGCCCGGTGGACATTCTGGTTGCCACCCCCGGCCGCCTGCTCGACCACATGCGCTCCGGCCGCATCGACTTCTCGCGCCTCGAAATGCTGGTGCTCGACGAAGCCGACCGCATGCTCGACATGGGCTTCATCGAGGACATCGAAACCGTCGTCGCCGCCACCCCGGCCTCGCGCCAGACCATGCTGTTCTCCGCGACCCTCGACGGCACCATCGGCCAGCTCGCCCGCAAGCTCACGCGCGACCCGCAACGCATCGAAGTCTCCAGCGCGCAAAGCAAGCACGACAACATCGAGCAGCGCCTGCACTACACCGACGACCAGCGCCACAAGATGAAGCTGGTCGACCACTACTTGCGCGGCACCGACGTCGACCAGGCCATCGTCTTCACCTCGACCAAGCGCGCCGCCGATGAACTCGCCGACGCCCTCGTCTCGCAAGGCTTCCCCGCCGCCGCCCTGCACGGCGACATGAACCAGGGCCAGCGCAACCGCACCCTGGGCAACATGCGCCGCGGCAATGTGAAGGTGCTGGTCGCAACAGACGTCGCCGCCCGCGGCATCGACGTGCCCACCATCAGCCACGTCATCAACTTCGACCTACCGCGCATGGCCGAAGACTACGTCCACCGCATCGGCCGCACCGGCCGCGCCGGCCGCAACGGCATCGCCATCTCCCTGGCCGGCCTGCGCGACCACGGCCAGGTCAAGCAGATCGAACGCTTCACCACCCAGCCCATCAAGGTGCACGTGGTCCCGGGCCTGGAACCGAAGATCCTCCCCAGCAACCGTCCGAAGCCCTCGCACGGCCGTGGCGGCTACAGCAAGCCGGGCACGGGTCGTCCCGCTGCCGGCGGCTACAAGGCAGGCGGCGGCTACAAGAGCGGCGCCCCCCACAAGGCGGGTGCAGGCACCGGCGGCGGCTTCAAAAGCGGCGCCTATGCAGGCAAGCGCAACACCACCGACCGTTAAGCGCCAGCCACACGGCGCTTGATCAGGGTCGCAAGCGACTCGGGTAGCTAAACCGCATAAAGCGGTATTGCTACCGCTTGAGTGAGTAATAGCGGCCTGGCCGCAATAGCACTGAAGGCCACGGAGAAATCCGTGGCCTTTTCTATTTGGCTGCGCGACGGGATGTGCTTCCGCTGTAACGGACTCCCGACGCCTCGGCTATTTGTAATATTCCAGTCGGCAAAAAAGTTGGCACCTTCCCGCCAAGACAGCGCGGACACGCGATTTCGGTCTGAACCTCGGTGTTATTGCGGAGTTCGTTCATTTACGGCAAAGTCGCAGTCAACTTTTCAATTTCACACCCGGACAAGGTTCAAAGCGGGTCACCGCAACCAAGGCGTCACATGAAAATCGAGAAAGACCAAATCGGTATAGCCATATCTATGGTTGGGCTACTCGGCGCAGCGATAGGCTTTCTAATATCGGTGGAATTCTCTAAGGTTATAGGGCCGAAGGTGATGCTCGTGTTCATGTTCGTAGGACTCGCAGGAATAGCATGGAATTTGATTGTCGTTTTGACCAAAAAGAGCAAATAGACTTGCGGTTCGTTCTAGCGCAGCCGAAGCCGAACCTTTCTACAATTGCCAAATCGGGGCTGCGCAACATTCGAGAAGATCAAAAAAATGATTTGCAGAGGCACTATGCGAACGCTCTACCTACCGTTGATGGTGTTACTTTTCTTTATCGGCTCGAGCGTGAGTTTTTTAACCTTCGGTCAAGTAAGAGTGCCGCAGGGGCTCGCTTTTCCGAGCCTGGGAGAGCTCATGCTCAATGCCGACTACGTGATCATCGTAAAGGGCCGCACGCTGCGCTGGCCGAAGTCCGGCGAACCGGTAGAAAGAGGTGGCACCATCCTTAACAGCCATGACCAATATCGCCGCCTTGTCCTTTCCGCCAATGTAGTAAAAATCCTTCGCGCCCCGCACTCACACCCTGAATCCAGCGAGGTGAATATCGCACTAGACGCTAGCGATGTACGCCATTCCGGAATTCTTCTGGACGACAAGGGCACCTTGTCAAACGAGGAGATGATCTTCGTTGTCGAAGAAGATCGTGTCTCAACGCGAGACTATGCGCCGCAACTCCTCGGGCCCTGGAATGTTGCCATCCGGTATGGCACGAGGCCTTATCCGATTTCGGAAAGACGAGCTATAGACGAGGAGATGGCGTGGGTTGAAAGATACGAGGCGAAACAGGCGTTCGAAAAAGACATGTTGGCGCACCCTCACCCTTATCTTAACGACCTGTACACACTAGACATGCTAAGCAGCCTTCTTAAAGGCGTAAGTCGTCAATGATGGCCCGGTGAAAAAACTCCCCACCCTGCTCTTCTGCGCGTTTGTCGTGCTGCTCGCAGTGCTAGGCTTCAACACTTGGCGTGCCGCCGCACCGCTGGCCGACATTGCTCCGGCTACCCCGTTGGCACTCGATACCGGCGCGGTGACGCAGCGCTTGGGCGCGGCAGTGCGCATCGCCACGGTTTCCTCCGCCACCGACCCGCAGGCCAATGCGCCGGCCTTCGAGCAACTGCGCCGCCACCTCGAAACCAGTTTCCCGCGCGTGCATGCGAGTCTCAAGCGCGAGCGCATCGGCGAGGCCCTGCTCTACACCTGGCCCGGCAGCGACCCATCGTTGAAGCCCTTGCTGCTGATGGCCCACATGGACGTGGTGCCGGTGGACCCGGCCAGCGCCAGCGCGTGGCAGCAGCCGCCCTTTTCCGGCGCGGTGCAGGGCGGCTTCATCTGGGGCCGTGGCGCCTGGGACGACAAGGGCAACCTGATGAGTCAGCTCGAAGCCATCGAAGCCCTGCTGGCCGCCGGCTACACGCCGCGCCGTACCGTGTGCCTGTTTTCCGGCGCGGATGAAGAAGTGGGCGGGGCGCGCGGCGCGCGGGTGGCGGCGGAGTTGTTGAAGCAGCGCGGCATGCGGTTTGATTTCGTGCTCGACGAGGGGCTGGTGGTGACGCAAGGCATTATCCCGGGCGTGGTCGCGCCGGCGGCGCTGATCGGCATCGCGCAAAAGGGTTATGTGAGCGTCGAGCTTGCCGCGCAGGTGACGGCGGCGGGCCACTCATCGATGCCGCCGCTGGAAAGCGCCATCGGCCTGCTCACCAAGGCGCTGGCGCGCCTGCAGGCGCACGAGGCCGAGACGCATCTCGACGGCGTGCCGGCGCAAATGCTCGAGCGCCTGGGGCCGCGCATGGGCTTTCCGGCCAATGTGGTGATGGCCAACCTCTGGCTGTTCCGCCCCCTGGTCGCCGACAAGCTCGCCGCCGCCGACAGCACGCGCGCGCAATTGCACACCACCATGGCGCTGACCATGATCGAGGGCGGCGTCGCCGACAACGTGCTGCCGGCGCGTGCCCGCGCCCTGGCGAATTTCCGCATCATGCCCGGCGAGAGCGTGCAAGGCGTGCTCGCGCACGTGCGCGACGCGGTGAACGACCCGCGCATTACGGTGAGCGCGCAAACCTCGAACGCCGCCGAGCCCAGCCGCGTCTCGTCCACCGACGCGCCGGCGTACCGCTCGATCGAAAAAAGCATCCGCGAAGTGTTCCCGCAGGCAGCGGTGGCGCCCGGCCTGTTGATGGCGCACGCCGACGCCGCCTGGTTCGAGCCGCTGGCCGACAACGTCTACCTGTTCTCCCCGGTGCGCGCCGGCCCGGCCGATACCGCGCGGGTGCACGGCGTCAACGAGCGCATTGCGCTGTCGAACTACGCGGAGATGATCAGCTTCTACGAACGGCTGCTGCGCAACGCGGCGGGTTGATTCAGGCCGCGGCCCATTGCAAGGGTTGCGGCAGGTCGATGGCCGCGTACTCGATATGCAGGATCCGGCGCCGGCGCGGCTGCTCGGCTTTGGCCGAAGCGTGCAGCAGGCAGGGCCGCATCGCCAGCACGTCTCCCACCTTGGCGGTGCACAGCGCGACTTGCGTCTCGTCGACCGCCGCGTCCGGGTTCGCCTCCATATGCTCCGGGCGATGCGAGCCCGCCACCACGCGCAGCGCGCCGTTGTGCGCATCGCAATCATCCAGGTGCAAGCGCAGGGTCAGCATATCGCGCAGGACTTCCTGCGGCGCCTGCACGTGCCAGACGCCTTCCTTGGTCGACCAGTTGCGGTAGCCCTGTACCTCATGCCGTTCGCGCACGGGGATCATCACATCGCGATGCCAGGCCACCGCCCAGTTGGCGGACGGCGACTTGTCGAACAGGATGGCGCCCACCGCGCGCGCGGGCGCTTGCAGCAGCCGGCCGGCGAGCGCATGCAATGCATCGACGCTCGCTTGCGCATGCGCCTCGGCAAACTGCAGCGCATTACGGACGCCGCCCGCCCGCGCGGGCGCCGCCGGAAAGGCGCCGGCAATGATGCAGCAATCGGACGCGGAAATGGTCCCACGCAACAAGGCGTACCCGTCACGCCGCAATTGCTCCCGCGCGAACTCCATGCCCGCCCTACTTCACCCGCTCCAGCAAATCGCCCAGGTGGTCGTTGCTGCTGTAGTGGATCACCAGCTTGCCACCCTTCTTGCCGGCGGCGATCTCGACCTTGGTGCCGAGCTTTTCCGACATTTCCTCTTCCAGGCGCTCGATGTCGCGCGAGCGCTTGGGCTTGATCTTCGGGGCGTCGTTTTCCAGGGTGCGGTCGAGCAGGCGGCGCACCATTTCCTCGACGGCGCGCACCGAGAGGTTTTTCTTGGTGATCTCGAAGGCCAGGGCGAGCTGGTCGGCGCCTTCGATGGCGAGCAGGGCGCGGGCGTGGCCCATGTCGATTTCGCCGGCGTGCAGCTGGTCCTGGATCGGGCGCGGCAGGTTGGTCAGGCGCAGCAGGTTGGCCACGGCGCTGCGCGAGCGGCCGACGGCTTGCGCGGCCTGTTCCTGGGTGAGCTTGAATTCGCTGATCAGGCGCTGCAGGCCGTGCGCTTCTTCCAGCGGGTTCAAGTCTTCGCGCTGGATGTTTTCGATCAGCGCCATGACGGCGGCGGCCTCGTCGGCCACCACCTTCACCAGCACCGGCACTTCGGTCAGGCCGGCGATGCGCGCGGCGCGGGTGCGGCGCTCGCCGGCGATGATTTCGTAGCCGCCCGCTTCGAGCTTGCGCACCAGCACCGGCTGGATCACGCCCTGCGATTTGATCGACTCGGCCAGCTCGGCGAGCGAGGCTTGGTCCATGCGGGTGCGCGGCTGGTATTTGCCGGGCTTGAGCTGGTCCAGCGGCAGGGTCAGCGGGGCGGCGGCTTCGCGCGGGGTTTCAGGCTCGGACTCGCCTGAGAGCAGCGCGTCGAGGCCGCGGCCCAAGCCTTTGTGTTTGGTGGCCATGGTGTGATTGGTTTTCTACAGTTGCCAGACGAATTGATGGCCCTGGTGGGCGAAGGGAATGCCGAGATGTTTGAACCACTCCATCGCCAGGTAGCCCTTGCCGGTCCAGCCGCCTTCGGAAAACGGGAAGTTGTCGTCGATGGCGACGATGGAGCCTGGCCCCAGGCAGGGACGCACCGCGATCAGTTCCTTGATGTGGTGAAAGGCCGAGGGAAAAGGGTTTTCCGGCACGAAGTCGTAGGAGTCGAGGTAGAGCACGTCGATCTGCCGCGCCTGCGGCGAATTGGCGAAGTCGTAGAGGTAGCGCACCGAGTCGCCGGTCACGGCCTGCACGGCGTCGCCGCACTCCTCGCGCACCACGCGCGTGGCTTCCGGGTCGAGGTCGACGCTGTGCACCTCGCAATCGTGGATCGAGGCGAACTCCTTCCACAGCACGGTGCTCTGGCCGTCGCCGGCCCAGTTGCCGACGGCGCGCATGCTGCCGGTCTCGATGATCAGGCCGGGCTCGGCGCGCGCGGCGCAGCGCGCTTCGAGCCGACGGAAGATTTCGCGAAAGCCGCCGGCGCGTCCCGCCAGCAGGGGGGCGAACCTGCTTTCGTAATGGGCGAGGAAGGGCGAGGCGGCGGCCGCGTTGTCCTTGCGCGGCGCAAGCGCGGTCCTGAAAAGTTTGTTCAGCATGGTCGAAGTCCCTTCGCGCCGGCGCGCAAGATCCGTTTCAGAGTTGCCAGACGAACTGGAGGCCCCGGTGCAGCAAGGGAATGTCGAGATCGCGAAACCATTGCATGGCCAGGTAGCCCTTGCCGGTGACGCGGCCGTCGGCCGGGTCGGGGTGGGGGTAGTTGTCGTCGATGGCCACGATCGAACCAGGACCGAGGCAGGGACGCACGGCGATCAGTTCCTTGATATGGTGAAAGGCGGAGGGAAAGGGATCGGCCACGTCGAAATCGTAGGAGTCGAGGTAAAGCAAATCGATCTGCGGCGGCTCGGGCGACTGCGCCATCTTGTAGAGGAAAGCCACGGAGTCGCCGGTGTGCGCCTGCACCGCGTCGCCGCATTCCGCGCGCACCACCGGCGCGGCGCCGGGGTCGAGATCGACGGTATGAATCTCGCACGGCTGGAAAGCCGCGAATTCTTTCCAGAGCCGCGTACTCTGGCCGTCGCCGGACCAGTTGCCCACCGCACGCAAGCTACCGGTCTCGACGATCAGGGCGGGACGCGACAAGCCGCGGCAGCGCGCCTCCAGCAACTCGAACATCATGCGAAAACCGCTGGTGCGGTCGGCCAGCAGCGGCGCAAAGGTCTGTTCATAGTACGGCAAAAAGGAAGCGCGGGCCGGCGCCGCGGCGCCGGCAGCCGCAGCGGAATTGCCGAAAAGCTTGCGTAGCATGGTTGCGGCCCCGGCTAAGGTGCGATGGGTGCGGCAGGCGCGGCGGAGGCCTGCGCCCCGCCTTCCGGCCGCCACTCCGACAGCGCACCGACCAGCGGGGCAAAGCGCGCCTCGCCGGACGGAACGCAGATGAAGTTTTCGTAGGCATCGTAGAGCGTATAACCCATTGCGTGCAATAGCGGACCGAGCACCGCGGCGCCGCTCTTCAGGTGTTCGACATACATCAGCGGCCGATGGGCGCGGATGGTACGCTCGGCGCCCGCCAGCACCTCGGCTTCCATGCCTTCGACGTCGATCTTGATCATGTCGACGCGCGCGAGGTTCATCGCGTCTATCGTGTCCATCGGCGCCTCCTCGAACTCGCCGCCCAGCGCCTGCTGGCCAAGGTCGCTCTGGGTTTCGCGATTGAGTTCCAGGCTGCCGAAGCTGCCCCGCTGGTGGTAGTCGATGCGCGGAATGCGCGCGCTGCCGGCGCGCGCGCCTACCGCCATGTGGTGGCAATGGATGTTTTCCAGGCCGTTGAGCGCGACGTTGCCGGCCAGCATGTGGAACATCGCGCGCTGCGCCTCGAAGGCATGCACCAGGCCGCGCGGGCCGGCGGCGCGCGCCAGTTCAAGGGTGACGATGCCGATATTGGCGCCGATGTCGAGCACCACCGGGTCGGCCGGCGCCGCCAGCACCAGCTTTTGCATCACTTCGACTTCTTCCGGCGCGTAAGAGTCGTAGTTGTAGAGTTGCCCGCCGACGCCGGTGTCGTTGCGGTTGATGATGAACAGGCCAAGGGTGCTGTTGACCAGCATCACGCACCCGTAGTCGCCGTTCGGGACAATGCCGCGCAACAGCGGCTCATGGGCAAGATCGAGCAGCTCCGGCCGCGGCGGAGTCCGGCCCGGATTCGTGCCCGCCCCGGAGCGGGCGAACACGCGGCTCAGCAGTTTGGAGAACATGGGTTATCTCTGGTGATGTGGAGCGCGCTCAAGGGGTCGGCCTCCAGGCAGGGCGCGCGCCGAACAGGGGGGTGATGCGCCGGTCGCCGCGCGGGACGCAGATGAAATTGCCCTGCGCATCGTAAGCCATTGAAGGAACTCAGCCGGTAGCCGACGCCGGTGTCGTGGCGGTTGACGATGAACGGGCCGTGGGCGCTTTCGACCAGGGCGCTGAAGCCGTCGACATAGCCCGGCTGGATCACCCGCGGCAGGGGTTCGTCGGCGAGGCCGAGGATCTCCGGCAGCGGCGGACGCGCCGTTTCCGGCTTGGCGAAAAAGCGCTGTGGCAGGCGGGTCAGCATTTTTTGCAGGTTCCGTGACGGTCGGGCCCGGTCTGCGGCGACGCCCGGCTCAAGGGGCCACCGTGGGAGCAACCCAGGGCGTCATGTTCCCGCCCAGCAAGTCCATGCGCGGGTGCCCGGCGGGTACGCAGATGAAGTTCTGCGGCACGTCGAACAGCACATAGCCGGCCTGCTGCAGCGTGCGCCCGAGCGCCAGCTTGTCGCCTTTGAGGTGTTCGAGATAAATCAGCGGATGGTGCGCGCGGATGGTTTGCATCGCCCCGGCCAGCACGTCGGCTTCCATGCCCTCGACGTCGATTTTCATCAGGTCCACCCGCGGCAAGGCGAGCGCGTCGATGCTGGTCATCGGCACCTCGTCGAAGCGTCCGTCCACCGCCTGCTGGGCGGCGTCGGACTGGTGCTCGCGGTTCAGTTCGACACTGCCGAAACCGGCGTCGGTGCGATAGTTCAGGCGCGGCAGCCTGGCCGTGCCCGGCGCGGCGCCCACCGCGAGGTGATGGCAATGCACGTTGTCGATGCTGTTCAAGGCCATGCTGCCGGCGAGCATGTGGAACATCACCCGCTGCGGCTCGAAGGCATGCACCAGGCCGCCGGCGCCGGCGGCGCGTGCGAACAGCAGCGTGAAGACGCCGATGTTGGCGCCGACGTCGAGGATCACGGGGTCCGGCGGCGTCGCCCTGGCGAGGCGGTCGAGGAAGTGCGTCTGCTCGACTTCGTAGGCGTTGTGGCTGCGCAACTGCCAGCCGACGCCGACGTCGTAGTGGTTGAAGATGAAAAATCCCTGGTAGCTGTTGACCACCGCCGCATAGCCGTTTTCCACCTTGGGGAGCACCACGCGCACCTCGCCGCCCGGCGCCAGCTCGAGGATCTCGGGCAGGACCAACGGCGCGGCCGCGGCCTGGCCGGGGGCGGTGAACCTGCGCAATAGGCGTCCGATCATGCTGGGTCTGTTCCGATATTTCCGATGTGCCGCGCCGTCATGCCGGCTTAGGCGGGCCTGACCCGCTCGATCATTTCGCGGGCGAATTCGAGATAGGCCTGCGCGCCCTTGGCGGCACGGTCGAAAACCACCCCGGGCTGGCCGTAGGACGGCGCTTCGGCCAGGCGCACGTTGCGCGGGATCACCGCCTTGAATACCTTGTCGCCGAAGTGCTGCTCGAGCTGCGCCGAGACCTGCGCGGTGAGGGTGGAGCGCGGGTCGAACATGACGCGCAAGAGGCCGATGATTTTCAGGTCCGCGTTCAGGTTGGCGTGCACGCGCTTGATGGTGTTGACCAGGTCGGAGAGGCCTTCGAGCGCGTAGTACTCGCACTGCATCGGGATCACCACGCCGTGGGCGGCGCACAATCCGTTGAGCGTGAGCATGGAGAGCGAGGGCGGGCAGTCGATCAGTATGAAGTCGTATTCGGAGTCGACCTTTGCCAGCGCTTCCTTCAGGCGTTTTTCGCGTCGCTCTTCATCGACCAGTTCGACTTCGGCGCCAGCGAGATCGCGATTGGCGGGCAGCACATGCAGCTTGCCGTTTTCCACCGCCGGCGAGACCTGGCGCGCGCCGGCGACATCGGCCATTTCCAGCAGCACCTGGTAGACGGAGGTCTTCAGGCTGCGCTTGTCGACGCCGCAGCCCATGGTGGCGTTGCCCTGCGGGTCGAGATCGACCAGCAGGGTGCGCTGCTCGGACAAGGCCAGCGCCGCCGCGAGATTGACGGCGGTGGTGGTCTTGCCGACGCCGCCCTTCTGGTTGGCGACGGCGAAAATTGCGGACATATATCCTGTGCGGGCAAAAGTAAAAACCTACTTTTGCCCGGTTCCAGTTAGAAAAAATCACTGGCGGAGCCAGATGATTTTTTTACTCAAATGCGACGAAAAAACACTGCGCCGAAAGCGGCGCAGCTCCCATTATTTTTTATGCAGCGCGCAAGACTACCAGATGGCGTTCGGCGTCCACGCCGGGCACTTTGAGTTTGTGGACGGTTTCGAGGTGGCATTGCGCGGGCAGTTGCGCTATCTCGTCGTGCGGGTGCACGCCTTTCATCGCCAGCCATTCACAGCCTTCGGCGGCGAGGGACTCGGTGAGATGAAAGAATTCAAACAGGTCGGAAAAGGCGCGGCTGACGATTTGCGTGAATTTTTCTTCCGGGGCCCAGGCTTCGACGCGCTCGGCCGCGACTTCAAGGTTGTCGAGCTTGAGCTCGGCCTTGGCCTGACGCAGGAAGGCGGTCTTCTTGTGGTTGGAGTCGAGCACCGTGACCTTGAGGCCGGGCAGGCCGCTGGCGGCGTAGATGGCCAGCGGGATGCCGGGCATGCCGCCGCCGGAGCCGACGTCGAGCAGGCGCCCGGGCAAGATGTAACGCGCGATGGTGAGCGAGTCCAGCAGGTGCAGGTTGACCATTTGCGCGCGGTCGCGGATGGCGGTGAGGTTATAGGTGCCGTTCCACTTGGCCAATAGGTCGAGGTAGGCGAGCAGCTTGTCGCGCCCTTCGCAGGGCAGCGCGAGGCCAAGCTGGTCCAGGCCCGCTTCGAGGGCGGGGGCAAGTTCGTGGGTCGCGGGCTGGGTCATGGATGGGTCATGGCGCGGGTCACTTCATTGCCTTATGCGGCGATTTGGTCTTTCGGTCCATGGCCCCTGCCCAAACCCGGGGTCAGGCCTTTTTTCAGGTGCACCAGCAGCAGGGAGATCGCCGCCGGGGTGATGCCCTGGATGCGCGAGGCTTGGCCGATGGTTTCGGGCTGGTGCTGGTTCAAACGCAGCTGCACTTCCTTCGACAGGCCGCGCACGCCGGTGTAGTCCATGCCGGCCGGCAGCTTCATTTGCTCGTAGCCTGCGGCGCGCGAGACTTCTTCGGCCTGGCGGTCGATGTAGCCCTGGTATTTGGCGCGGATTTCGAGCTGGCCGATGACTTGGTCGGCGAGGTCGGCGTCGAAATTGGCGGGCGGCAGGGCTTGCTCCTCGCCGGGCTTGCCGAATTGCAGCGAAACCAGGGTCCGGTAGTCCACGTTGGGCCGGGTAAGGAGGTCAAGCAGGCTGTACTCGCGTTCCATAGTGGTTCCCAAGACCCGCTCTGCTTCTGCTTTAGCCACGATGTGAGGATTCACCCACGTCGTTTTCAAGCGCTCTGTTTCACGTGCAACGGCGTCGCGCTTGCGGCAGTACATATCCCATTGGGCGTCGCCCACCAGGCCCAGTTCGCGGCCCGTTTCGGTGAGGCGGGCGTCGGCATTGTCTTCACGCAGCGAGAGCCGGTATTCGGCACGGCTGGTGAACATGCGATAGGGCTCCGTGACGCCGCGGGTAATCAGGTCGTCGACCAGCACACCGAGGTAAGCCTCGCCGCGGCCGGGGCACCAGGGGTCGCGGCCCCGTGCCTCCAGCGCGGCATTGGCGCCGGCGAGAAGGCCCTGGGCGGCAGCTTCTTCGTAACCGGTGGTACCGTTGATCTGGCCGGCGAAGTAGAGGCCGGCGATGGCTTTGGTGCGCAGGGCGCTGGTGAGGGCGCGCGGGTCGTAGTAGTCATACTCGATGGCGTAGCCTGGGCGCAGGATGTGCACATTCTCCAGGCCATTCATCGAGCGCACGAGGCGCAGCTGGATGTCGAAGGGCAGGCTGGTGGAGACGCCGTTGGGGTAGATCTCGTGCGTGGTCAGGCCTTCCGGTTCCAGGAAGATCTGGTGACTGGTTTTGTCGGCGAAGCGGTGGATTTTGTCTTCGATCGACGGGCAGTAGCGCGGACCGACGCCTTCGATCACGCCGGTGAACATCGGCGAGCGGTCCAGGCCGGAGCGGATGATGTCATGGGTCCGCTCGTTGGTGTGGGTCACCCAGCACGGAAGCTGGCGCGGGTGCATGTAGCGTGTGCCCATGAAAGAGAACACCGGCACCGGATCGTCGCCGGGCTGTACTTCGAGCAACTCGAAGTTGATGGTTTTGCCGTCCAGGCGCGGCGGGGTGCCGGTCTTCAGGCGCCCTTGCGGCAGCTTCATCTCGCGCAGCCGCGCGCCCAAGCTCTTGGCCGGCGGGTCGCCGGCCCTGCCCGCTTCGTAATTGTCCAGACCGACATGGATCAGGCCGGAGAGGAAAGTCCCGGCGGTCAGCACCACCGTCTTGCCCTTGAAGAGAATCCCGAGCTGGGTGACGACGCCGGTGACGCGGTCGCCTTCCACCGTCAGGTCGTCCACCGCCTGCTGGAACACGGTGAGGTTGGGCTGGTTTTCCAGCCGGCCGCGGATCGCCTTCTTATATAGAACGCGGTCGGCCTGGGCGCGGGTGGCGCGCACCGCCGGCCCCTTGCTGGAATTGAGAATGCGGAACTGGATGCCGGCTTCGTCGGTAGCAATCGCCATCGCCCCGCCCAAGGCGTCGACTTCCTTCACCAGGTGGCCCTTGCCAATGCCGCCGATCGACGGGTTGCAGCTCATCGCCCCCAGTGTTTCCATATTGTGGGTGACCAGCAGGGTCTTCATACCCATACGCGCGGCCGCCAACGCCGCCTCGGTGCCGGCGTGGCCGCCACCGACGACAATGACATCAAAGCTATCCGGATGGGTGTACAAAGGCTGGGGCATGGGGCGCTCTGGGAGCGAAAATGCGGTAGTCCGCAGCTGCGGGCGCAGGCGCGGCTTGCAAGCGGCGGTCTGGGACGGATTATAGCTTTTCGGCCGGATGCTTGATATGGGGCATGCGCGCTGTTTCACGTGAAACAACGGCTGTTCTGCAAATTGGATCGGAGGCCCGCTTCGGAACGCGCCTTGCATGGTGGGATTACGCCTCCGACTGCCCGGACTCTCAAGTCCCTTGGGTAGCGGCGCCGCTGGGCGCGGCCGCATTGCTTACGCCGTCCTACCGGCCAGGCAAGGTCGTCGGACCGAGGAGCCGTCAGGCGATGGTCGCGGCCGAAGGCGAGTCGTCGCCTGACGCCTCGTCGGTCCCGGCAAATCGCTTCGGCACCAGTCGTGTTCCACGTGAAACAACGGAATGACGAGATGGGCAGCACCATATATATATGGTGCTACCACCTACCTACCCTACTCTTTGGTGCGGATTCCCACCGGCCCCGCCGACAGCTTGATCCGCTGCTTGGTGTCCACCAGTTTGTCGCCCACCCGCTTGATGACCTGCAACTCGTTTTCTTCCTTGTTCTGCACCACCAAGGTCTTGCCGTCGGCGGAGAACACCACGCCCTGGGTCCAGACGCCGCTGTTCACCTGCGAGACGTAGACCAGTTTCTGTCCTACCACCTTGTACAGCTTGACCACGCCCAAGGTGTTGTAAAACGGCGAGTTGATCGCCTTGTTGCTGCCGTTGGTCACGGTCACTGCCACATACTTGTTGTCCGGCGACAGCGCGATGCCTTCCGGCGTCTGGCCGGCTGTCACGGTCTCGACGATGCGTGGCGGCAGCACCTTGGTGTCGATCAGGCTGATCGTATCGGCATCCCCCTGCGCCATACCCAGGTTGGCCATCACCGCGAAATCCCCGGTGCTGGCGAAGTGGATACCGTAGGGCCGCTGCCCAGCGAACAGGTCGCGCTTGATGTACTCTACCTTGGCCTGCTCGATCGCCAGCACCGAAATGCGGTGGTCGCCATCGCGGGTCACCAGCGCCATCTTGCCGTCCGGACTGATGGCGATGCCGGAGGGGCCGGACTTCGGATTGCCGAGTTCGATCTTGCCCAACGCGATCAGGGCCTTGTTCTCGATCGCGTAGACCGAGACCGTGCCCTCCTCGCGGTTCGCAACCAGCGCGATATTGCCCTTGGGACCGATGCTCACCCCGGCCGGGCCCAGGCCGGTTTCCACGGTCGCGATCACCGCCGGCGGGTTCGCCTTCAGGTCGATCACCGACATCACGTTGTTCGGCATGGTCTTGGTCGGGTCGGCCGGGTTGATCTTCTGGTTCGACGTCACCAGCGCCAGGCTCTCGTCCGGCATGATCGCCACCGACTGTGGCGGCCCGACGATGGAAGCCGGCGCCGCGAATTCCGCGATGACCCGGGGCGGCTTACCAGCGCGGGTGGGTGCCAGGTCGATCACCGTCACCGAGTCCTTGCCGTCCGGATTGACCTTGGCCACGCCGTTGGCCAGCGTGATCTTGCCGTCGTTGGCCGACACCGCCAGGTCAGCGTAGCTGGGCGAGGCGAAGCCGGCAGCCAGCAAGGCCAGCGCCAGCGCGCGGCGCGCGAATTGTTGTCTCATTGCGTCTCCTGTTTATTGTTCACGTGAAACACCGCCGGACAATCCCGGTCCGGCCTAAAGCTTTTGTTTTGGGCTTGCGTCCGCCATTTTTCGGTCCATGTCATCGGCCCGGCACGCAGGCGCCATCATCCCCCAAGCCCGTGCGGTGCGCCAGTGCGGCCACACAAAAAACGCCGGTATTCAGACGGCAAGCCCCGTATACTTCGGCTCTGCCGTTTTCTCCCTGATGCAGTCCAAGCCCGGTGCTTGGCGCTTGCCCCCACCATGAGTCTGTTGCGCAAATTCTTCGGCCCTGCTGCCGTCATTGTTCCTGCCCCTGTTCTGGCGCCCGAGCCCCCCGCGCCGCTGGACGATAGCGAACCACGCCTGGCCGCCGCCCTCGCCTTGGGCGTCGGCGAAGAGCGCGAAGCCGCATTGCTGGCACTCGCCGGCAGTTCGCGGATTCCCGCGGTCCGCCTGAAAGCCGCCGCCGCCCTCACCAGCCCCGCCTCTTGGCAGGCGCTGCTGGCCAGCGCGCAGGACCGCGACCGCCGCGTGTGGAAGCTGATGAAAGACCGCATCGCCGGCGTGCGCCAGCAAGAGCGCGCCCACGCCGAGCGCAGCGCCATCATCGCCGGTCTGGAGGAAATCCTGACCCGTCGCCCGGTCGACCTGGTGCGCCTGGTGGACCTCGACAAGCGCTGGGAACTGATCCAGGCCATGATAGAAGCCGGCCCGCTGGCCGATGTCAGGGCGTCAGTAAGCACTCGCATTGAGAACGAGCAAAAAGCCCAGTTCGAGTTGCGCCGGATCATCGCTGCGGCCAGCACCGGCGAAGCGCAAATGCGCGAGGCCGGCACCGACCCGGCCAAGCTGGAAAACGAAGCCGGCGCCTTGAGCGCCCTGCTGGCCTCGATCGACCCCGCCGACGCGCCGCCCGCGCAACTCGCCGAAGCCCAAGGCCGGGTCGCCGCCTTCAACGACACCGTTGCCAACGCCAAGCAGGACGCGCAGCAATATGTCATCGGCCGCGCCCGCGCCCAAGAACTGCTGGGGCAGATCGAACGCCTGGAAGCCGCCTCCCTCGAACTGTGCCAGAACATGCAGGCCGACTGGAACCTGGTCAAGCTCGGCAGCACCGCCGAAGACGAAGACCTGAAGCAGCGCTTCGCCGCCGGCATCGCCGTATTGAAGGCTCCGCACGCCGAAGCCGAAGCGGCGGCGCGCGAAAAAGCGCAGCAGCAGGGCACCGACAAAAAGCAGATGCAGGAACGCCTGCGCCTGTTGATCACGGAAACCGAAGCCGCGCTGGAACAAGGCGCCGCCGCCGTCGCCATCAAGCTCAACGACCAGATGCGCGTGCTGCGCAACCAGGTCGGGCAACTATCGCCGGGCTGGAAGTCGCGCCTCTCCGTCGCCGAAAAGCAGGTCGCCAAATTGCGCGGCTGGCAGCGCTTCACCGGCGAAAAGCTGCGCGAAGAACTGATCATCGCCGCCGAGAAGCTGAAGGAAAGCCACCTCACGCCCGACCTGCTCGGCAAGGAAATCACCCTCGTCCAGGACGAATGGAAAAAGCTCGACACCCAGCAAGAGGGCGGCGCGCCCAAGCCCCTGTGGGAACGTTTCCACGCCGCCACCGCGGCCGCCTACGAGCGCGTCAAGGTCTACCGCGAGCAGCAAGGCAAGGAGCGCGAAGCGAACGCCGAAGCACGCCGCGCCCTGATCGCCGAAGCCGCGCCGATCAGCCAGCTGTTCGCCGAAGGCGTCCCACCGCCGCCTCCCGAAGCGTGGAAGGCGCTGGTCAGCCAGCGCTCTTCGCTGCATGACCGCTGGCACGCCGCCGGTCCGGTCAACCGCAATGAAATGAAAGAACTGCAGGCGCAATTCGCCTCGCACATGAAGGCGCTCGACGCCGCCAGCAACTTCGCCCGCAAGCAGGAGAAGGAACGCAAGAACGCGCTGATCGCCGAAGTCGACGCTGCCCTCACCGCCGCCATCGCAGCGGTCGAAGCCGCCTCAGCTGTTGACCCGGCGGCGCCGCCTGAAGCAGCGCCGGCAGCACCGCCCGCCGCCGAGCGTGGCCGCAATGATCGCAACGAGCGTGGCGGACGCGGCAGCGAACGAGGCAATGAGCGTGGTGGGCGCGACAATGATCGCGGTGGCCGCACCGAACGAGGCAATGAGCGCGGCGCGGAACGCGGCAACGACCGCCGCGGCCCGCCCAACCGCAACGCCAACGTCCCGCCCGCGCTGATCACCGCCATGCGCATCGCCCAGGAAACGCAAAAACGCTGGCAGGAAGAGCGCCACCCGATGCCCCTGCCGCGCAAGGAAGAGCAGCAGTTGTGGGAAGCCTTCCGCGCCAAGTGCTCGGCGATTTTCGCCCTGCGCGACGCCAAGCGTGAAGAGGAAAAAGGCAAGGCCGCCGCGCAGGAAGGCACGCGCGCCCTGGTGATCAACAACGTTGCGGCGCTCGGCGAAGCCGCCGACCCGGTCGCCGCCGCCGCCCACCTGCAGCAACTGCTCACCGAGTGGAACGCAATGGAGCGCCCGGACAACGGCGCGCGCAAGCGTTTCGACGACGCCGTCGCCCGCGCGCGCAACCGAATCGACGGCCTCAAGCGCGAAGCCGCCGCCGCCATCGCCGGCAAGCTGCTCGCCTTCGACGCCGCCCTGTGCAAGATCGAACAGTCGCAAGCCGAGGGCGCCAGCGCGAGCGAGATGGATATCGCCGCCGTCACCGCACAACAGGAAGAGCTGGCCAAATCGCTGTCGCGCCACAAGGGCCTGAAGGCGCGTGCCGAGCGCGTCGCCAAGGGCACGGCGGCGCCTGCAGACTGGTCCAAGCTGGTCGCCGCCGGCAGCCAGACCCGCCTCACCCTGCTGCTCGACCTGGAACTGACCCTTGGTGTCGATTCCCCGCCCGAGTTCGCTTCGGCGCGGCGCATGCGCCAGCTCGAACGCCTGGCCGACGCGATGAAAAATCGCGCCGTCGCCAAGACCGCCGAGGAAATGTTCGAGGCCCTGCTGGCGATTCCCGCCGCGCCCTCGGAGAGCAGCATGGTGCGCCTGGCCGCGGTCGTCGCGCAGATGGAAAAGCCCAGGCGCTAAAGCACCGCCACTTTCCCGGCGCGCCGTAAAATCACAAGTTTTTACTTTACAGCGCGCCGCCGGAGAAACTAGACTTCGGCCGTCTTTTGATGACGGCCGCTTCGTTAACGGTGCGGCGTTTTTGTTGATGACGGGAATATCCGTGGGCTCAGATTCGAGTGGCGACAGTAGCCGGTCTTTGACCGGCCGCATCCCGGCGCGCTGAGGCGGCATTCCTGCCGCGCTCCCGCTGGGAAGCGGGAAGCGGCGTTGCATCGGGCGCGCAAGCGTGCGTCCGCAATCATGTTTCCGATCCGGGCCTGACGGGTCCGGCACCACTGAAAATTTGCCCCGGCGCTCCGCCGGTGGGGCTCGCGTCGGCGTGCGCCGCCGGGTCTCGCCACCGGGTCGCCGCCATCAACAGCCGCCCACGTAGTCCGCACCAAGTCAGGACGCAACGCAAATGGCCAAGCAAAGGCAGTTTTTTCCTCGACAGGTGGTCGATGCCGGCGGCAACCGCTGGGACTGGGCCCTGCTGCCGCTGGTGCTCGCGGTGCTGGTGCTGCTCGCCTACGGCGCGCGCCAGATGGGCACGCCCTATCAACTCGGCGAGACCCTGCCGCTGTCGCTGGAACCGGCCTACCTGCCCTATTACCTGCTGCGCACCACCCTGCGCATGTTCATCGCCCTCGGCCTCTCGATCGTCTTCAGCTGCGTATTCGCGGCAGTGGCGGTGAAGTACCGCATCGCCGAAAAGGTGCTGGTGCCGCTGCTGGACATTTTGCAGTCGATCCCCATCCTCGGCTTTCTCTCGATCACCGTCACCGCTTTCATTGCCCTCTTCCCCGGCAACCTGCTGGGCGTGGAGTGCGCGGCGATTTTCGCGATCTTTACGTCGCAAGCCTGGAACATGGCCTTCTCCGCCTACCAGGGCTTTCGCACCGTGCCCGAGGAGCTGAGCGAAGCCGCCGCCGTGTTCCAGCTCTCCGGCTGGCAGCGCTTCTGGCGCCTGGAGCTGCCCTTCGCCATTCCGGGCCTCTTGTGGAACATGATGATGTCGATGTCCGGCGGCTGGTTTTTCGTCGTCGCCTCGGAAGCCATCTCGGTGTCGAACCAGAACATCAAGCTGCCCGGTATCGGTTCCTATATCGCGCTGGCGATCGAGCAGCGCGACCTGCACGCGATCGGCTACGCCATCTTCGCCATGCTGATCGGCGTGGTGCTGTACGACCAGCTGTTCTTCCGGCCGCTGCTCGCCTGGGCCGACAAGTTCCGCTTCGAAGACTCCGCCGGCGACACCGCGCAAACCTCCTGGCTGCTCAACTGGTTGCGGCGCACCGAGCGCACCCAGCAACTGGTGGCGGGCGCGGCCCACCTGCTGGAGCGCTCGTTCAGTCTCTGGCGCCGGCGCTACGACGGCACCTCGGTGCGCGCGCAGCCGCACGCCGCCTCGCGCACCCCCGAGCGGGTGTGGGACGCGCTGATCGCCGCCGCCGTGCTCTACGCCATCTATACCCTGCTGCACTTCATCCTCACCGAAGTCGGCCTGGCCGAAGCCGGACGCGTGTTCATGCTCGGCACCTTCACGCTGGTGCGCGTGCTGGTGCTGATCTTTCTTGCCGCGCTGGTGTGGATTCCCGTGGGCATCTGGATCGGCATGAACCCGCGCCTGGCTTCGCGCACCCAGGCGGTGGCGCAATTCCTCGCCGCCTTCCCGGCCAACCTGATGTTCCCGGTGGCGGTGCTGTTCATCGTGCGCCTGCACCTGAACCCGGACATCTGGCTCTCCCCCCTGATGATCCTCGGCACCCAGTGGTACCTGCTGTTCAACGTCATCGCGGGCGCCTCCACCATCCCCACCGAGCTGCGCTACGCGGCGCAGAACCTCGACCTTTCCGGCTGGCTCAAATGGCGGCGTTACTTGCTGCCGGCGATTTTTCCCAGCTTCGTCACCGGGGCGATTACGGCGACGGGGGGCTCGTGGAACGCCAGCATCGTCGCCGAGTACGTCACCTGGGGCGACACCACGCTCAAGGCGCACGGCATCGGCAGCTACATCGCGGAGATGACGGCCATTGGCGACTTTCCGCGCATCGCGCTGGGCATCGGGGTGATGTGTATTTTCGTGATGGGGCTGAACCATTTTGTCTGGCGCCGCTTGTATCGCATGGCCGAGAACCGTCTGCACTTCTAGGAGCAGGCAGCAGTAAAAACCTGCCTTTGCCTGGTTCCGGCTTGCATTCAATCACCGGCGAAGCCAGATGACTGAATGGAATAAAAGGCAAGGTAAAAGCAAGGCAGCCGCGCGTAGCGCGGCAGAAAGTGAGCAGAACGATGAGTACCTCCGTCATTGAACTCAAAGCCGTCGGCAAGTCCTTTCACGCGGCCAGCGGCGGCGCGCGCGCGGTGCTGGGCGGGGTCGACTTCGCCCTGCACGAAGGCGAGATCGTCGCCCTGCTGGGGCAGTCCGGCTGCGGCAAGTCGACCATGCTGCGCCTGATCGCCGGCCTCATCGCGCCCGACGCCGGCCAAGTGCTGTATCACGGCATGCCCCTCTTCGGCCCGGCGCGCGGAGTGGCGATGGTGTTCCAGTCCTTCGCCCTCTTCCCCTGGCTGACGGTGCAAAAGAATGTCGAGCTCGGGCTGGAAGCGCAGGGCGTACCGCAGGCGGAGCGGACCAAGCGCGCCGAGGCGGCCATCGACATGATCGGCCTCTCCGGTTTCGAAGGGGCGCTGCCGCGCGAACTCTCCGGCGGCATGCGCCAGCGCGTCGGCATCGCGCGCGCCCTGGTGCTGGAGCCCGAGGTGCTGCTGATGGACGAGGCCTTCTCGGCCCTGGACGTGCTCACCGGCGAGCGCCTGCGCGAAGACATCCTCGACCTCTGGGTCGGCGGCAAGGTGCCGACCAAGGCGATCCTCGTCGTCTCCCACAACATCGAGGAGGCGGTGACCATGGCCGACCGCATATTGATTCTCGGCGCCGATCCCGGCCACATCCGCGCCGAGCTGCCCATCACCCTGGCCCGTCCGCGCGCCGCCGACGACCCCGAGGTGCGCGCCCTGATCGACCAGGTCTATGGCCTGATGACCAGCGGCGGGCGGCCGGGCCGGATGACGCAAAAGGAAATCAAGGTCAAGCTGGGCGACCGCCTGCCGCACGCCGACATCGCGCGCATGGAAAGCGTGCTCGAAAGCCTGGCCGAGCCGCCCTACTCAGGCCGCGCCGACCTGCCCAAGCTGGCGGAGGAAACCGAGCTGACCGACGTCGAATTCCTCGACCTCTCCAACGCCCTCACCCTGCTCGACCTGGTGCAGCTGGACCACGGCGACATGGTGATCACCCCCACCGGCGAGCAGTACGCGCGCGCCAGTAACCCGCAGCGCCAGGCCCTGTTCGGCCGCTTGGTGGCCGAGCATGTGCCGCTGGTGGCCTACATCCGCCAGGGGCTGGACCAGGACCCTTCCGGCGATCTGCCGCGCGGCCTGTTCCTGCGCCTGCTGCGCTACACGCTCAACGAGGAAGACGCCGAGCAGGCCCTGCGCACCGCCATCGAGTGGGGCCGCTACGGCAACGTGTTCGAATACGACTTCAACACCGGGGTGATCCACCTGTCGGAAGACGCCAGCCAGGAACCCACCTGAGGCGGCTTGGCGGCGCCCGCGAAAAGCGCGTAAAGTCAGCCGGCGCCTACAGACGCGTCACAATGCGCCGGACACAATGGGGCGCTTGAACGCAGTGCCTACGCACTCACAATCGGCGTGCACCACCCGATCAGCCCGGCGCCGGGCGCCCACCACAGGAGCAACACCATGGCCAAAAAGAAAGCCCCGAAGAGCACTGCCCGCAAATCGCCAGCCGCCGTCGCCGACACCGGCTCGGTCGCCAGCCCGAAGATGCACCTGAAAGGCCACGAAATCCAGGCCTTCAACCAGCTCATCAAGCTGCCCAATGCCTTGTCCGCCAAAGTCTGCGCCGCCAGCGTCGAGCTGCTGAACCAGACCCTGGCCGACACCATGACCCTGCGCGACCTGTACAAGAAGCACCACTGGCAGGTCTCCGGCCCCACCTTCAACCAGTTGCACCTGATGTACGACAAGCACTATGAGGAACAGGTGCTGCTGGTCGACCTGCTGGCCGAGCGCATCCAGCTGCTCGGCGGCCTTTCGCTCGCCATGGCCGCCGACATCGCCGAGACCACCATGATCCCGCGCCCGCCCAAGGGCCGCGAAGCCGCGCCGATGCAGCTCTCGCGCCTGCTCGAAGCGCACGAGATGATCATCCTCGAAGCGCGCTCCAACGCGAAAAAGACCGACGACATGGGTGACCTGGGTTCCAACGACATTCTGGTTTCCAACGTGCTGCGCACCAATGAGCTGCAGGCGTGGTTCCTGTCGGAGCACCTGGTCAATACGTCGCTGTCGGCTGCCGGAGGCTGATTTTCAGGGCCCGGCCTTGCACCGGCCCTAACGGCGCGCCGATTGGCGCGCCGTTTTTACATCTCAATCCATCTGCAGATTGATACGCTTGACCACCTCGGCCCAGCGCGTGGTTTCCTTCGCCAGGAAAACGCCGAAGTCTTCCGGGGTGGAGGCCACCGGCTCCAGTGCCTGATCGACGGTGGCAGCGCGGATTTTCGGGTCGGCCATCGCCCCGGCAATTGAGGCCTGGATTTTCTTGCGGATCGCCAGCGGCGTGGCGGCCGGGGCCATCAGCGCGTACCAGTTGGTGATGACCAGGCCGTTCATCGTCTCGGCCGCGGTCGGCACGTCGGGCAGCATTTCCGAACGCTTGGCCGAGAGCACGGCGAGGGCGCGCAGCTTGCCGGCGCGCACGTGCTGCAGACTGAGCGAGATGCTGTCGACGTTGGCCTGTACCTGGCCGCCGAGCAGGTCGTTGAAAGCCGGGGCGCTGCCCTTGTAGGGCACGTGGAGCATTTTGGTGCCGCTGATCTGGCAGAACATTTCGGCCGCCATGTGCGGGCCGCTGCCCGAACCGGAAGAGGCGAAGGTGACGCCGTTGGCGGTGGTTTTGGAATAAGCGACGAGCTCCGAGATGTTTTTCGCCGGCACTTGCGGGTTCACCACCAGGGCAAAGGGGGCGCTGACGATTTGCGATACCGGCGCCAGGTCGCGGGCCACGGAGAACGGCAGCTTCTTGTACGCCGAGGGGTTGATGGTGAAGCTGCCCATCGTGCCCATCACCAGGGTGTAGCCGTCGCCGGGCGACTTCGCCGCCACCTCGGTGCCGGGGATGCCGTTGGCGCCCGGGCGGTTTTCGATCACCACCGGCTGGCCCAGGGTCTCGCTCATTTTCACCGCGATCAGGCGCGCGGTGACGTCGGTGCCGCCGCCCGGCGGGAAGGGCACGATCATGCGGATCGAATGAGTGGGAAATTCCTGCGCGGGGGCAGCGCCCGCGACGAAGGGCAAGGCAAAAGCGACAGCGCGCATAGCGCGAGCAAGACGGCGGTTCATTCTGTCTCCTGTTTGAGGTCGGCGCGCATTGTAACCAGCGCGCCGTTTTTTATTTACTCGGTGGTGTTGAAGGAAAAATAGTCGCTGGAAATCCAGGTGTCGCGGTCGGTCATGATGGCTTGCGGCGGCAGTTGCGCGGTGGCCGTCGAAAAGCCGGGCATTTTTTTAACCGCCGTGCCCACCGCCATGAATTCGATCAGGCTGCCGAGTTCGTGGATGTGGGTCTTGATGCCCACCACTTCGTCGGCGCCGATCGCCTTGGCCTCGTCGTGCAGCATCGCCAGGGCGTGCTCGCGGGCGTCGTAGATCAGGCTGGTGAGGTCGGAAATCTCACCGCGCACGAAGGACTTGAACAGGGACTTGACGTTGCCCACCACGCCCAGCGAGTAGACGGCGGTGGCCAGCACCAGCTTGACCGGCGCGTAGCCCATCGCGGTCAGGTTCCACAGTTCTTCGCAGGTGAGGTCGCTGGTGGCGGGCTTGTCGGCGGTGAAGGCCGGCAGGCCGGGGTGGTGCGCGGCGGTGCCGGTCATCAGCATTTCGTGCGCGCCCTGGAAGCGGCCCACCTCGGTGACGATGCCGAGCACGCAATTGGCGCCGGCGCGGCGCGCCTCGCCGGTGACGCGGTCCAGCGCGGCGTGGCGGGTGCGGTTGAAAATGTCGGAGAACTCGCGGATTTCGCCGCGCGCCATGCTCTTCAAGCCGCCGAGCAGGCCGCCGCCGATGCCCACCGAATACGCGACGTTGCCGAAGACGAATTTTTTCGGCGTGTAGCCGGCGTCGATCAGGCAATACAGGGCCTGGCCGCTGCCGCTGGTGGTGAAGGTGGGCACGGTGCCGGGCGGGTCGCGTCTCATTTCACCATCGGCGGCCTTGTGCAGGCAGGAAGCCACCGAGAGGAATTCGATGTTGCCCTGGAAATGCCGCAGGCTGTTGGTGACGCTGGTAATGCCGACGCCGCCGTGGCGCGTCGCCTCTTCCACCATGCGCTTGTAACTCTCGCGCCGGCCGTCGGCGATGATATCGGTGATCTGCGTGACTTCGCCGCCGAATGCGGACTGGAAGGCGCTGCCGATGCCGCCCAGGAAACCCATGGAATGCACGCTGTTGCCCAGCACCAGGTCGCCGCCGGTGTAGCCCTTGAGCGAAAGGCAATACAGTTCGTTGCCGGACAAACCGGTCATCACGGTCATGGTCATCCCCTTTTTATGGCACGCGCCACCGGCAGTATGGCCGCAGCGCGCGGCGGCAGCAAGAGGCTGGCTTTACCTCGCCGCTGACATCGGCAGGAGATGGAAAATGAAACGGGCCGCTTGCGCGGCCCGTACATGTCTCGCTGCCTGCCGGCTACATCAGCACGGCCAGGTGAAACTGCCCGCCACTGGCCGCGGGTTCGCGCAGGCGAAAAATGCAGTCGTCCAACTCGTCGAGCAGCACATCCTGCTGCTCTTCGTCGAGGTGCAGTTCCAGGCCGTCGGAAAAATCGATCTCTTCGCGCAGGGCCTGCATGGTCGTAAGACCCGCGGCGGCGTCGAACCAGCGCATGTCGTCGATGCCGTAGGCGTAGCCGGTTTCCGGGTCCAGGGTACTCACTTCGTCGTCGTCGCCGTTGATGTGTGCGCTGGTGACGGCGGCGCCGCCGTGGTCGAAGTTGTACTCCATGTCGGTGAGGTCGAAAAACGAGGACAGGTGCGCCACGCCCAGGCGCTCGCACAGAAAGTCGAGGTCATCGGCCAGCGCATGCATCAGGTTGTGGTCGTCGCTCTCGCGGGTCATCTTGCGGGTCATCTCGCGACCTTGCAGGGTGTGCAGCCACAGGGTCATGCTCATATCGGGGTCCTGGAATGTTGGTTGCAGGATGGGGATGCTGTTGCGCTTGAACGAAAAGCTTAGCCGGACAATGTTTCCATTTTGTGAGCGCCCTGCCTTGTTGGAGGCAAAACGCGCACGCGATGCAAACCTCAAGAAAAAAGCCGCTTGCGCGGCTTTTTCCAGTTGCAAATGTAATGCCAGTTCAGGCCGCGAGGCGCTCCTGTAAGGCAAGGCGGCTGGCGGCAAGTTCCTGCGGCACGAAACCTTCCAGCTTTTTGAACAGCTCGTCGTGCATCGCCAGCTCCTGTTTCCAGTCGCTCTGGTCGATCGACACCACCTTGCTGAACTTGTCGCGGCCGAACTCCAGGCCCTGCCAGGAGAGGTCGTCGAACTCCGGCACGTTGCCCAGCGCCGTAGCCTTGGCGTGGGCGGTGCCCTGGCAGCGCTCGACCACCCACTTCAGCACGCGCATGTTGTCGCCGAAGCCGGGCCAGACGAACTTGCCTTCGGCGTTCTTGCGGAACCAGTTGACCTGGTAGATCTTCGGCGGCTTGGATACGGCCTTGCCCATTTTCAGCCAGTGCTTGAAGTAGTCGCCCATGTTGTAGCCGACGAAGGCGATCATCGCCATCGGGTCGCGGCGCACCACGCCGGTCTTGCCGGCGATGGCGGCAGTGGTTTCCGAGCCCAGCGTGGCGGCCTTGTAGACGCCGTCTTCCCAGTCGAAGGCCTCGGCCACCAGCGGGGTGGTGTCGGAGCGGCGGCCGCCGAACATGAAGGCGGAGATCGGCACGCCGTCGGGGTCGTCCCACTGCGGGTCGAGCGAGGGGCAGCGGGTGGCGGGCACGGTGAAGCGCGAGTTGGCGTGCGCGGCGGGGCGGCCGCAGCCGGGGGTCCACTCCTTGCCCTGCCAGTCGGTGAGTTTCGCCGGCGGCTCGTCGGTCATGCCTTCCCACCAGACGTCGCCATCGGGCGTTTCGGCCACGTTGGTGAAGATGGTGTCGGCCTCGATGGCCTTCATGCAGTTCTGGTTGGTGTGATAGTTGGTGCCGGGGGCGACGCCGAAGTAGCCGGCCTCGGGGTTGATGGCATAGAAGCGGCCATCCTTGTGCGGCTTGATCCAGGCGATGTCTTCACCGATGGTGGTGACTTTCCAGCCTTCGAAGCCGGGCGGCGGCACCAGCATGGCGAAGTTGGTCTTGCCGCAGGCCGAGGGGAAGGCGCCGGTGACGTAGGTCTTCTCGCCCTTCGGGCTGGTGACGCCGAGGATCAGCATGTGCTCGGCCAGCCAGCCTTCGTCGCGCGCCATCACGGAGGCGATGCGCAGGGCCAGGCACTTCTTGCCGAGCAGGGCGTTGCCGCCGTAGCCGGAGCCGAAACTCCAGATTTCGCGGGTTTCGGGGTAGTGGACGATCCACTTTTGCTCGTTGTTGCAGGGCCAGCGCACGTCGTCGATCTTCTTGCCGGCGGCGTCGATGAGCGGCATGCCCACCGAGTGCATGCAGGGAACGAAATAGCCGTCCTCCTTGATCACGTCGTACACCGCGCGGCCCATGCGGGTCATGATGCGCATCGACACGGCGACGTAGGGGGAGTCGGAGAGCTCGACGCCGACTTGCGCGATGTGCGAGCCCAGCGGGCCCATCGAGAACGGCACCACGTACATGGTGCGACCGCGCATGCAGCCGTCGAACAGCTTGCCCATGGTGGCGCGCATCTCGACCGGGTCGACCCAGTTGTTCAGCGGGCCGGCCTGGTCTTGCGTCTTGGAGCAGACGAAGGTGCGTTCTTCGACGCGCGCCACGTCGGCCGGGTCGGAGAGGGCGAGGAAGGAATTCGGGCGCTTGGCCGGGTTCAGCTTTTTCATCATGCCGGTGGCGCACATGGCGGCGCACAGGAGGTCGTACTCTTCCTGGCTGCCGTCGCACCAGTAGATGCTGTCCGGTTTGGCCAGCGCGGCCATCTCGTCGACCCAGGCTTTCAGCTTGGCGTGTTTGACATATGCCGGGGCATTGTTCGATGAGCTCATTTGTCTCCGATTCCTACAGAAAAATTTGGCCTGCTTTCTTCCCGGATTTGCCTCGGCGTAGACTGTTTACGCCAACGGCATGATTAGGGAGAACCCTGATGTAAATGGGGCGCAACTCTAGCATGAAAAGACCCCCGGCGGGATGATGGCGAAACCCGATTTCATGATGTGAAATGGGCTATTGGCTACGAATTCAGGCGACGCTGGGTGGGCCGCCGGATCAGCTTGCGCTGCGCGCCGGGTATGCGGGTCTGCACTGGGGTGCGCCATTATAAGAGCGTTGTCCGGACACCTGAGTTCCTCTGTGCGCCGGATCACTTATGTCTAGAATGCCCTCTGCTTCTGATTGCGCTCTCATTGACCCTCATCGATCCTCATCGACGACCCTTCGTGCCCCGACCGCCCATGCCCGCCTCCGAATTGCGCCTCCTGTCCGCCCACGCCTGCTTCGGCGGCGTGCAGTCCTTCCATGCCCACGCTTCGCAGGCGTGCGCCGGCGAAATGCGCTTCTCCGTCTACCTGCCGCCGCAGGCCAGCCATCACCCGGTGCCGGTGCTCACCTACCTGGCGGGGCTGACCTGCACGGAAGAGACCTTCATGATCAAGGCCGGCGCCCAGCAGTGGGCCGCCGAGCACGGCGTGATGCTGGTGGCGCCCGACACCAGCCCGCGCAACACCGGCATCGCCGATGAAGCGAAGGACTGGGATTTCGGCGCCGGCGCCGGTTTTTACGTGGATGCCACGCAAGCGCCGTGGAGCGCGCACTACCGCATGTTCAGCTACGTCACGGAGGAATTGCCGGCGCTGCTGGCGCAGCACTTCCCCGGCGACTTCGCGCGCGCCGGCATCTTCGGCCACTCGATGGGCGGGCACGGCGCGCTGGTCTGCGCGCTGCGCAATCGCGGGCAGTACAAGTCCGTCTCCGCCTTCGCGCCGATCGCCGCGCCGACGCAATGCGCCTGGGGTGAAAAGGGGTTCAGCGGCTACCTCGGCGCGGACCGCGCGGCATGGGCGGCGTACGACGCATCGGAACTAATGAAAAAGGCGCACACGCCCTTCCCTGGCGGTATCCTGGTCGACCAGGGTGAGAGCGACAAGTTTTTGAGTGATGGGCAATTGCACCCGGAGCTGTTCGAGGCCGCCTGCGCGGCCGCGCACCAGCCGCTGGAGCTGCGGCGCCACGCCGGCTATGACCACGGCTACTATTTCATTTCCAGCTTCATGCGCGACCACATCGCGTTTCATGCGCGGCAGCTGGGCGCGCAGGCGAGCTAATCCACTTTCCCTCTCCGAAAAGAACGTCAATGAATCCGGAAGAAAAGCAACGAGTCCTCGACGATGAGCATCTGCGCCTGCTGTCCTTGTTTCACTATATCTCCGGCGCCATGACCATATTTTTTTCCTGCTTTTTCATCATTCACCTGGTGGTAATGGCCTACATGTCCACCCACATCCCGTTGGGCAAAAACGGGCAGCCGGACAATTTTCCGTTCGCAATATTCACGGTCGTTTTCGGCGTGGTGATTTGCGTGGGCATCGCGCTGGGAGTAATGCAAATCATTTCCGGGCGAGCGCTTGGCCGGCACCGGCGCCGGCGCTTGAGCATGATCGTCGCCGCGCCCGGCGCGATGTTCATGCCCTACGGCACCATTCTCTCGGTGATGACCTGGATGGTGCTGTCGAGGCCTGGCGTGCGGGCACAGTACGACGAGAACGACGACTAGTCGTAGTGCGGCACCGTGTTCGCCAGGCTGCCGTACTGCCGGATCATCCGGCCGCGCCAGGCGAAGATGGGGTCGTTGTCGTCGAGGAACTTGAAGGGGCTGACGCAGCGCGCCCACTGGAACGCGCCGAAGACGATGTAGTCGGCGTAGGCCGGGGCCTTGCCGCAGATGAAGGGCTGGGTGCGTACCAGCTCGCGGATCATCGTCAGCACGCGCTTGAGGTTGAGCTCGTTGGACTCGCGCTCCAGGTGCATTTCCTCGATGGTCTTGCCGTAGCGCGCCTCGCGCGAGACGCGGAAATATTCCTGGTCGAGGGGGTCGAGGTTGTCGTAGAGGTCCTTGATGATGCAGCGAGCCAGCACGGGCTGAAGTTGCGTATCGGTCCACAGGCTGACAAAGCGGGTGCCGCCGCCCAGCAGCAGGGAGCGCTCCTGGTAGTAGTTCTCGTCGATGTACTTGGCGATGCTCCAGGAGTCGGTGACGACTTCGCCGAAATCGACCAGGATGGGCAGCAGCTTTTGCCCGGAAAAGGCGATCTTGTCCTTTTCGGTATAGCGCGTCGGCTCGAAGTGGCACTCCAGCCCCTTGTGGGCCAGCGCCATGCGCACGCGCCAGCAGAACGGCGAGATCCGCCGGTCTTCGCGGCCAACAACTTCGTAGAGGATGCGGTCGTGCCCGGCCATGGTCAAGAGCTTATGTGCGAGAAATATGACGAGACCGTGACAACCACGGCGCGGCGAACCTTGCAGAACCCCCGTGTATAGCAGGCTGCGGGGCCGATGAACATTGACCCCGCGCAAATGATACAAAAACTTGCTTTCCCGGGGAACGCCGGGCTTGCCGATCCGTGGGCTATTTCTTCAGCGCCACCATGAATAGCCGGCGGAACGGGAACAGGGTGGTGCCGTCGGCGCGGCGCGGGTAGGCAGCGTTCATGCGCCGGCAGTAGTCGGACCAGAACCAGGCCTGGGCCGGCGCATCCATCGCGTTGAGGATGGGCTTGAGCGCCGTGCTCTGGGTCCACTCCGCCACGGCGGAAGAGCCGGGCGAGGCGCCGTCGAGCACATGGGTATACAGCGTTTCCCACTGGTCGACGCGTTGCGCTGCGGGCGAGAGCCAGTCGTAATAGGTGCCGGGCGCGGCGATCGGCGCCAGGCGCTTTTCCATCAATTCGGCCTTCACCGCCCCGCGCAAGGGCGCGGCGTCGATGCTCTCGGCAATGCCGGCATGCGAAGGGGCGGAAGTCTGGTTCGGCATCTGCACCGCCAGCTCGCCGCCCGGCTTGACGAAGCCCATCAGGCGCGGAAACAGGTGCTCATGGTCCGGCAGCCAGTGCAGCGCGGCATTGGAAAAGATCAGGTCCACCGGCGCTTCCGGGGTCCAGGTGGAAATATCGGCCTGCACCCATTCGGCGCTGGGCTCCGTCTTTGCAGCGCGCGCAAGCATCTCGGGTGAGGAATCGACGCCGATGATGTGGGTCTGCCGGGCGTCGGGCCAGCGCGCGCGCAAGGCCTGGGTGACGTTGCCGGCGCCGCAGCCGAGATCGACCACCACCTTGGGCGCCTGCAGGCCGACGCGCGCCAGCAGATCGAGGGCCGGTCGCAAGCGATCCGAGCCGAATTTCAGATAGAGGGTCGGGTCCCAGGTCATGCTGTCTCCTAGACTGCTGATTAGTGCTTGTCGGTGTTTGTTTGCGCGTTGCCTGCGCCCGCCAATGCGCGTTACTTGATATTGCCGGCGGCGGCGATCTGCTGCAGCGCCGCCTTGGCCGGCGCCACGCCGTTGCTTTCCGCCTTTTTCAGCCACTGTACCGCGCCGTCGCGGTCGGTCGGGCCGCCGGTGCCTGCCAGCAGCATACGCGCATAGTTGAATTGCCCCGGGCCGAAGCCGGCCTCGGCCGCGCGGCCGTACCACTGCCGCGCCAGCTTGTCGTCCCTGCCCGTGCCGCGCCCGCGCTCGTACATCTCGCCGATATTGTTCTGCGCGAACAAGTCGCCGGCGGCGGCACCCTTGCGGTACCACTCGATGGCGGAGATGAAATCCTTTTCGCTGGCCACCGGCTGGTTCGACAGCACCCAGCCATACAGCGTCATCGAGGAAGGGCGGCCGCGCCGGGCCGCCAGCTCGAAATAGTGGCTGGCGCAGCCCCAGTCCTTCTCGCTGCCCTCGACGCAGGCCCGGCCCAGGGTTTCCAGCGCGCCGGCGTGGCCGGCCAGCGCCGAAGCCTGCAGCCAGTCGAGTGACTGCTTGGGATTTTTCTGCGCGTTGCACAGCGCGGCGTGGTACAGCGCCGGCGCGTGGTCCGGGCCGCGCGCGTTGGCGGCGGCGACATAGGCATCGCAAGCCTGGGTTGCCGCCCCGCTGCCGCCCTGGGTCAGCTCGGTCAGCAGCGCCGCCGCCGCCAGCTCGCTGCCGCTGGTGGAGGCGCGCATGGCGCGGCCGACGCCGATGGCGGCCGGCGCCTGCACTGCGGCGCGCAGCTCTTCCATGCCCTGGCGCTGGCCGTCGGCCTCCGCTTCCCAGTAGCGCATCGCCACCGTCAATAGCGGCTCCTCGAGCTGGGCGCGCGCCGCGGCCGGGGTGGCCGGGTTGGAACCGGCGCTACGCTTGAAAGCCGCTTCCAGGCTGGCGACGGCGACTTTGGCGGCAGCCGGGGAATAGGCGCCGAAGGGCGGGCCGGTGCGCGACACGGCTGTGGCCGGCGCGGGCGGCGCCGGTGTGGCGGCGGGCGGCGGCGAGGTGGGCTGTAAGGGGGGCCGTGAAGCGGGCGCCTCCACCGGCGGCGCGGGCCGGGTGATCATCGCGGTTTTCGGCGCTTCGGGTTCCGGCGCTCTGGGCGCGGGCGCCGGCCTGGCCGGGGGCTGGGGCGCCTTGGCCACCTCGGCCGGTTTCGGCTGGGCTGGCGCAACAGGAGCCGCCGGTGTGATTGCAACCGCAGCCGGGGCCGGTGCGGCGGGCGCTGCAGGCGCGACCGGAGCGGGCGGGGCATGAGGCGCGGCAACGGCAACCGGCGCAGGTGGCGGAACGGGCGGCGCGGCCGCCGCCACCGGCACGCTCTTGCCGCCGAGTTCGGCCAGCAGTCGCTGCGACTCGGCATGGCCTTGCGCCGCCGCCGCGCCCAGCCACTCTTTCGCCTTCGCCTGGTTCTTGCCGACGCCGCGGCCGTCCATGTACATGCGCGCCAGGGCGTATTCGGCCGGCGCGTAATTGGCCTTGTGCGAGGCGGCGGCCAGCCATTTGACGGCGGTGTAGTCGTCGCGCTTGATGCCGTGGCCTTCCTCATACAGCTTGCCCAGCACGTACATGCCGGGGCCGTCTTCCCTGCCGGCCAGCGGCTGCGACAGTTTCAACGCCTGGGCGTAGTCGCCGTTTTGATACGCCGCGAGCACCGGCGTGGTGCCGGTGGCCGCGGTGGGCGCGGCCGGAGCGGCGGCGGCCTTGGCCGGCTCGGGCGTTCTGGCCGGGGGCGGCTCGGGTCGCGGCGCCGCTGGGGCAGCATTGGCTACCGGCGCGGCGGGCGCGGGCGCACTGCTGACAACGTTGGGCGCTGCGGCGCTGCCGCCCAGTTCAGCCAGCAGCTTGACCGATTCCGCGTGCCCCTGGGCGGCGGCGACCTCCAGCCATTCGCGGGCCTTCGCCTCGTTCTTGCGCACGCCGCGGCCGTCCAGGTACATGCGCGCCAGGTTGTATTGGGCCGAGGCGTTGCTCGCCTTGCGCGCGGCGGCGGCATACCATTTCACCGCGGTGGGGTCGTCGCGCTCCACCCCCTTGCCCTGCTCGTACATCACGCCGAGCAGGTACATCGCCTGCGAATTTTCCTTCGCGGCCAGCGGGCGGCTCAGGCGCAAGGCGCGGTCGTAGTCGCCGGCGCGAAAGGCCTCGAGCGCGCCGGTCATTTCGTTCGCCGCCAGAGCAGCGAGAGGCAGACACAGGGGCAAGGCCAGCAGCAGGGCCCGCAGTGAAACCCGCCAGCGCGGCCGCGGCACGGCGCCGGGGGACAGCAATCCCTTGCGCCGCAGCGTCATGGTCGGGAGAAAAAATCGATTAAGGCCACGGAGTGTGATGGTACACCCGGGGGCGCCGGGCGCACAGATATACGCAAACCCAACCGCAAACCCAACCGCAAACCCAACCGCAAACCCAGCCGCATCCAACCGTAAACCCTGGCGCACGCCTAGCCGTTGCTCATGCGCCAGATCATTTCGCCGGCGGCGCCGAAGGCCAGATAGAGCACCGACGCATAGCCGAACGTGGCGTTGGCGATGTCGCGCACATTCTGCCGCGCCACGCCGCGGCCGCGCTCGCGCTGCGACTTCGCCAGCCGGTAGGCGCTGTAGCGCAGCTGAAAGTAATAGGGCACGAAAAAGGCGAGGACGCTCAAGGCCAGTTCCATCGGGCTGCCCAGTCCCGGCAGCCAGGCCATGCCGTAGAGCGCCGCCAGGGCGCAAAAACCGCCCTCCAGGCTGGCCAGGCCGTGCACCCGCAAGGCCTCGCCGTTGCGGATTCTCCAGCCGCGCAGGCGATACGCCTGCCAGCGCGTGATCTGCGCCATGCACGCGACATTGACCACCATGGCCGCGACCAGCCACGCCAGTATCTCCATGCTTCTCGCCGGCCCCTCTGCTCGTCGATGTGGAATTGGAATGCGGCGCGCCCCTCGCCGCGCCGCCGCCATACTAGCGCGCCCGGGCGCGCAGTTGAACCACCGTTACAGGAATTTACATTCCGCAGCGCGGCATGCGCCTCTGCCTCATTTGCCGATGCAAAAACGCGAAAAGATTTCGCCCAGCAGGTCGTCGGCGGAGAATTCGCCGGTGATCGCACTTAAGGCCGCCTGCGCCAGGCGCAATTCCTCGGCGAACAGTTCCAGGGCCAGGCCCTCGGGGCGAAAGTGCGCGGCGGCGGCGGCAAGATGCCGCTGCGCGTCATGCAATGCGGCGAGGTGGCGCTCGCGCGCCAGGATCACGTCTTCCGCGCCCTCGCCCATGCCGGCGGCGCGTTTCAGCGCCTCGCGCAGCAGGTCGAGGCCTTCGCCGGTCTTGGCCGAGAGTTCGACCACGCCGGCGGCGGCGCGCGGCGCGCGCCCGGCGAGGTCGATCTTGTTCACCACTTCCAGGCGCGGAATGGCGGGCGGCAGGCTGGCGAGGATGGCGGTGTCCGCAATGCCGCCGTCGCCCGCTTCGGCGTCGGTCAGGTGCAGCACCAGGTCGGCGTGGCGAATCGCCTCGCGGGTGCGGGCGATGCCGATGCGCTCGACTTCGTCCTCACTGTCGCGCAGCCCGGCGGTGTCGATGATGTTCAGCGGCATGCCGTCGATCAGAATGGTGCGCTCTATGCGGTCGCGCGTGGTGCCGGCGACCGCGGTGACGATCGCCACCTCCGCCCCGGCGAGCGCATTGAGCAGCGAGGACTTGCCGACGTTGGGCCGGCCCGCCAGCACCACGGTCAGGCCGCTGCGCAGGCGCGCGCCCTGCACCGCGCGGCGCTCGACCTCGGCCAGCGCCGCCTCGACCCGCGCCAGGCGCTCCCAGGCCTTTTCCTTTTGCAGGAAATCGACCTCTTCCTCGGGAAAATCCAGGGTGGCCTCGACCAGCATGCGCAGGCTGATCAACTGCTCGGTAAGGCCGTGCACGGCGGCGGAAAACGCGCCTTCGAGCGAGCGCAGCGCGGCGCGCGCGGCGGTCTCCGATGCAGCGGCGATCAGGTCGGCCACGCTCTCGGCCTGCGCTAAATCGAGTTTATCGTTAAGGTAGGCGCGGCGGGTGAATTCGCCCGGCTCGGCCAGCCGGCAGCCGAGTTCCAGGCAGCGCCGCAGCAGGAGATTGAGCACCACGGTGCCGCCGTGGCCCTGCAGTTCCAGTACGTCTTCGCCGGTGTAGGAATGCGGCGCGGGGAAGTAGAGCGCGATGCCCTCGTCGATCGCCGCGCCTTGCGCATCACGAAAGCGCGCCAGGGTGGCTGCGCGCGGCGTCAACGCCTTGCCGACCACACCCTCGATTACCGCGTGCACCGCTGGTCCGGAGACCCGCAGCACGCCCACGCCCGCCGCCCCCGGGGCGGTGGCGATGGCGGCAATGGTGGCGCCGGTCTGGCTGGCCTGGCCGGCTTGTCTCATGCGCGCCCCCTCTCGATCAGGCGCCGCTGCCGTGTTGCGGCGGCGCTACTGCCTGCTACTTCTTCTTGGCGTCGTTCGCCGCCTTTGGCTTGCCGTCGCCCGGTTCCTTCTCGGCGAGCACGCGCGAAATCCAGTATTGCTGGGTGATCGACAGCAGGTTGTTCACCACCCAGTAGAGCACCAGCCCGGCGGGGAAGAAGAAAAAGAAGATCGAGAAGACGATGGGCATCACCGTCATCATCTTCGCCTGCACCGGGTCGGGCGGCGTCGGGTTCATCTTGGTCTGCAGGAACATCGAGCAGGCCATGATCACCGGCAGGATGTAGAACGGGTCCTGCGCGGCCAGGTCGTGGATCCAGCCGTAGAAGGGGGCGTGGCGCATTTCCACCGTGGCCAGCAGCGACCAGTAGAGCGAGATGAACACCGGGATCTGGATCACGATCGGGAAGCAGCCGCCCAGCGGGTTGATCTTCTCGGTCTTGTAGAGCTCCATCATCGCCTGGTTCATCTTCATCCGGTCGTTGGCGTATTTCTCGCGCAGCGCGGTCATTTTCGGCGTGACTTTTTTCATCCGCGCCATCGACTTGTACGAGGCGGCGGAAAGCGGCAGGAAGATCAGCTTGATGATCACGGTCAGCGCAATGATCGCCAGGCCCCAATTGCCGAGGTAGCTGTGCAGCCACTTCAGCAGCTGGTACATGTAGCGCGCGGGGATGTCGAGCCAGCCGTAGTCCTTGACCCGCTCCAGGTGCGGAGCGGCGGCTTCCAGCGCGTCGACTTCCTGTGGGCCGGCGAACAGCTTGGCCGACAGGGCGCCGGTGGCGCCCGGGGCGATGGTGCCCACCGGCAGGAACACGCCGGCGCTGTAGATGCCGTCGGCCACCTTGCGGCTGTAGAACTCGCGGCGCGCGTTGCCCTGCGGCAGCCAGGCGCTGGCGAAATAGTGCTGCACCATCGACACCCAGCCGTTGTCGGCCGGGGCGATCGGCACAGGCTTGCTCTTTTCGATGTCGGAAAAGTCGTCCTTCTTGAAGGTCTCGCCGTCGGTGTAGAAGGCCGGGCCGGTGAAGGTGTGCATGAAGCGGGTCTCGCCGGCCGGCGCCTTGTCGTCGCGCACCAGTTGCAGGTAGGCCGAAGGGGCGATCGGCGTGGCGCCGCCGTTGGTGATCTCGTAGTTGACGTCGATCACGTAGGAGTCGCGGTGGAAGGTGTAGATCTTCGCCACCTTGACGGTGCCGGCCATGGCTTCGGCGCGCACCTTCAACTCGTTTTCCCCGGGCTTGAGCTCATAGGTGCCGGGAGTCAGGGTGAACTGGGTCTGGTGCGTCGGCAGCGCCAGGCCCTGGGCCAGGAGGCCGGTTTGCGCCGCATAACTATGCGTGCCGAAGAGCACGAAGTCCTTGTCCTTGTCGTCGGAGTCCTTGTGCTTGGTGAACGACAGGTAGTCCAGGCTGGCGCCTTCGGAGGTGATGTCGGCGGTCAGCAGGTCGGTCTTCACCACGGCGTGGGTAGTGGCGCCGGCGGCTGCCGGTGCGGCCGGGGCGCCGGGCAGCGT
>JAQGMJ010000051.1 GCA_028292405.1 Betaproteobacteria bacterium | reverse complement strand
CCACAATAATCCTCTTGTTAATGTCTTTAGGCAGCGATCTGCTCGGCCGCTTCTTCCATGCTGCTGTTGTGCATTTCTTCCAGCGCGCGCTTGTAGTCGGTCGGGAATACCTTGACGAACTTGGCGCGCGAGGCGGCCCAGTCATCGAGCAGGTTGCGTGCACGAGTGCTGCCGGTGTGCTTGAAGTGGCGCTCGATCAGGCGCTTGAGGATCACCTCGTCCGCCTCGCGCGCGCTCTCGCGGGTCTGGCTGTGCCAGCCGGACACCTCACCCTGTTCCTTGGCGCTGTGCACGCGCTCGAGGTTGACCATGGTCGTGTTGCAGCGCTTCTCGAAGTCGCCGGCCGCATCGTAGACGTAGGCGACGCCGCCCGACATGCCGGCCGCGAAGTTGCGCCCGGTCGCGCCGAGCACGACGACGGTGCCGCCGGTCATGTATTCGCAACCGTGGTCGCCGCAGCCTTCGACCACCGCCGTGGCGCCCGAGTTACGCACCGCGAAACGCTCGCCGGCCACGCCGTTGAAGAAGGCTTCGCCGGAAATCGCGCCGTACAGCACGGTATTGCCGACGATGATGTTGTCCACCGCCCAGCCGCGGAACTCGGTGTTCGGGCGCACGATGATGCGCCCGCCCGACAAACCCTTGCCGACGTAGTCGTTGGCTTCGCCGACCAGGTCGATGGTGGTGCCGTGGGTCAGGAAAGCGCCGACCGACTGTCCCGCCGTGCCCTGCAACTGGATGTGAATGGTGTCGTCCGGCAGGCCTTCATGGCCATAGCGCCGCGCCACTTCGCCCGAGAGCATGGCGCCGACGGTGCGGTTGACGTTGCGGATCGGCTGGATGAAGGAGACCTTCTCGCCCTTTTCCAGCGCCGGGCGGGCCAACTCGATCAGCTTGTTGTCCAGTGCCTTGGCCAGACCGTGATCCTGCTCGGCCACCTGGCGGCGCGGCTCGGACTCGGGCACGTTGGGCAGGTGGAAAATGCGCGAGAAGTCCAGGCCGCTGGCCTTCCAGTGCGAGACGGCCTTGGCGCGATCGAGCAGGTCGGCGCGGCCGATCAGGTCGTCGAACTTCTTGATGCCCAGTTGCGCCATGATCTGGCGCACCTCCTCGGCGACGAAGAAAAAGAAGTTGACCACGTGCTCGGGCTGGCCGGTGAATTTCTTGCGCAGCACCGGGTCTTGCGTGGCCACGCCCACCGGGCAGGTGTTGAGGTGGCACTTGCGCATCATGATGCAGCCGGTGGCCACCAGGGGCGCGGTGGCGAAGCCGAACTCGTCGGCGCCGAGCAGCGCGCCGATCACCACGTCGCGGCCGGTCTTCATCTGGCCGTCGGCCTGCACACGAATGCGCGAGCGCAAGCGGTTCAACACCAAGGTTTGCTGGGTTTCCGCCAGGCCCAGCTCCCAGGGCGTGCCGGCATGCTTGATCGAGGACAGCGGCGAGGCGCCGGTGCCGCCGTCATGACCGGCGATCACCACGTGGTCGGCCTTGGCTTTGGAAACCCCGGCGGCGACGGTGCCGACACCGACTTCGGAGACCAGCTTGACCGAGATCGAAGCGCGCGAGTTGGCGTTTTTCAAATCATGGATCAGTTGCGCCAGGTCTTCGATCGAATAAATGTCGTGGTGCGGCGGCGGGGAAATCAGGCCCACGCCAGGCACCGAGAAACGCAGCTTGGCGATGTATTCGTTGACCTTGGTGCCGGGCAACTGGCCGCCTTCGCCGGGCTTGGCGCCCTGCGCCATCTTGATCTGGATCTGGTCGGCGGAGACCAGGTATTCGGCGGTAACGCCGAAACGCCCGGAAGCCACCTGCTTGATCTTCGAGCGCAGCGAATCACCGTCCTTGAGTACGTAGTCGCGCTCGATCACGTCGCTGCCGAGCAGGCCGGCAACAGTCTCGCCCGCCTTGATCGGGATGCCACGCAGTTCGCGCTTATAGCGGTTTTCGTCCTCGCCGCCTTCGCCGGTGTTGGACTTGCCGCCGATGCGGTTCATCGCGATGGCCAGAGTCGTATGCGCTTCGGTCGAGATCGAACCCAGCGACATGGCGCCGGTGGCGAAGCGCTTGACGATGTCCTTCGCCGATTCGACTTCGTCGATCGGGATCGCCTTGGCCGGGTCGAACTTGAATTCGAACAGGCCGCGCAGGGTCATGTGGCGACGCGACTGGTCGTTGATGATCTGCGCGTATTCCTTGTAGGTGTTGAAGTTGTTGGCGCGCGTCGAATGCTGCAGCTTGGCGATCGCGTCCGGGTTCCACATGTGCTCTTCGCCGCGCACGCGGTATGCGTATTCGCCGCCGGCATCGAGTGCGTTGGCCAGCACCGGGTCTTCACCGAAGGCTTGCCGGTGCAAACGGATGGCTTCCTCGGCGACCTGGAAGATGCCGATGCCTTCCACCTTGGAGGCTGTGCCCTTGAAATATTTATCGACCAGCGCGGAGTTCAGCCCGATGGCCTCGAAAATCTGCGCGCCGCAATAGCTCATGTAGGTGGAAATCCCCATCTTGGAGAACACCTTCATCAGGCCCTTGCCTACCGCCTTTTGGTAGTTGTAGACCGCCTTGTCGGCCGACAGGTCGCCGGAGAGGCCGGAGGCCATCTCGGACAAGGTCTGCAGCGCGAGATAGGGATGGATGGCTTCGGCGCCGTATCCCGCCAGCAGCGCGAAATGGTGGGTCTCGCGCGCCGAGCCGGTCTCGGCTACCAGGCCGGTGGTCGAGCGCATGCCGCGGGCGATCAGGTGCTGGTGCACGGCGGAGGTGGCCAGCAGTGCGGGAATGGCGACGTGCTCCGCGTCCATGCCGCGGTCGGAGACGATCAGGATGTTGTGTCCGGTCTTGATCGCATCGACCGCTTCGGCGCACAACGAGGCCAGGCGCGCCTCGATGCCGGCCTTGCCCCAGGCGACGGGATAGCAAATGTCCAGGGTATAGGACTTGAACTTGCCGCCGGTGTGCTTGTTGATGTGGCGGATCTTCGCCATGTCGGCGAAGTCGAGCACCGGCTGCGTCACTTCCAGGCGCATCGGCGGGTTGATGTTGTTGGTATCGAGCAGGTTCGGCCGCGGGCCGATGAAGGAGTTCAGGCTCATCACCATCGCTTCGCGGATCGGGTCGATCGGCGGGTTGGTGACTTGCGCGAACAACTGCTTGAAGTAGTTGTACAGGGGTTTGAGCTTGTTCGACATCACCGCCAGGGGTGAGTCGTTGCCCATCGAGCCGATCGCCTCCTCGCCGATCACTGCCATCGGCGACATCAAAAAGCGCAGGTCTTCCTGGGTGTAGCCGAAGGCCTGCTGGCGGTCCAGCAGGCTGGTGCTGGAGGTGTCGGCTTCGCGCTCGGCCTGGATGTCGTCCAGGCGCACGCGCACGCTTTCGATCCAGGCCTTGTAGGGCTTGGCGTTGGCGTAGGTGTCCTTGATTTCCTTGTCGTCGATGATGCGCCCGGCTTCAAGGTCGATCAGGAACATCTTGCCCGGCTGCAGGCGCCACTTCTTGATGATCTTAGATTCCGGGATCGGCAGCACGCCGACTTCGGAGGCCATCACCACCAGGTCGTCGTCTGTCTGGATGTAGCGCGCCGGGCGCAGGCCGTTGCGGTCGAGCGTGCCGCCGATGTGGCGGCCGTCGGTGAAGGCCATGGCGGCGGGGCCGTCCCACGGCTCCATCATCGCGGCATGGTATTCGTAGAAAGCGCGGCGATTGTCGTCCATCAGGGTGTGGTTTTCCCACGCCTCGGGGATCATCATCATCATCGCCTGCGGCAGCGGGTAGCCGGCCATCACCAGCAGTTCCAGCGCGTTGTCGAAGCAGGCGGTGTCCGACTGGCCTTCATAGATCAGCGGGAACAGCTTGTTCAGATCCTCGCCCAGCACGGCGGACTTCATCACGCCTTCGCGCGCGCGCATCCAGTTGAAGTTGCCCTTCACCGTGTTGATTTCGCCGTTGTGCGCGATCAGGCGATAGGGGTGAGCCAGCGGCCACTCGGGGAAGGTGTTGGTGGAGAAACGCTGGTGGACCAGGGCCAGCGCGGAGATGCAGCGCGGGTCCTGCAGGTCTTTGTAATAGACGCCGACTTGGTCGGCCAGCAGCAGGCCCTTGTAGACCACGGTGCGTGCCGACATCGACGGCACGAAGAATTCCTTGCCGTGGATCAGGTTCAGCGCCTGGATGGCGTGACCGCTGGACTTGCGGATCACGTAGAGCTTGCGCTCCAGCGCGTCGGTGACCATGATGTCCGGGCCGCGGCCGATGAAAATCTGCCGGATCACCGGCTCTTTATCCTGGACGGTGGGCGACATCGGCATGTCGTGGTCGACCGGCACGTCGCGCCAGCCCAGCACCACTTGGCCCTCGGCGCGCGCCGAACGCTCGATCTCCTGTTCGCAGGCGATGCGCGAGGCGTTCTCTTTCGGCAGGAACACCATGCCGACGCCGTACTCACCCTTGGGCGGCAGCTTCACGCCCTGCTTGGCCATTTCCTCGCGATAGAGCTGATCCGGAATCTGCACCAGGATGCCCGCGCCATCGCCCATCAGCGGATCGGCGCCGACCGCGCCCCGATGGTCCAGGTTGCGCAGGATCAGCAATCCCTGCTCGACGATCGAGTGCGACTTCTTGCCCTTGATATGCGCCACAAAGCCGACGCCACAGGCGTCATGTTCGTTGCGCGGATCGTAAAGCCCTTGCGCTTCCGGGGTCTGGCCGGGCTGAACTTGGGTAGGCATCATCGCTAGGTCCTCAGGCAGCGCCGCATGCTGCAGCGCCGCACAAATCAAAACACGGGCAACTGACTATACGCTGAAACCATGGGCGACTCAACCGCAATAATTAGGGTCAGAGTCATTTTTCCAAGCTCAGATTTTGCACTAAAATCAATTGGGGACAGAGTAAAATGCACCCGGATGGCTCAGAGCTTGGAGAATGGCCTTCCCGGCTTTTGCTTGCTTGCCCGGCGCCCCGTTCGCTCCTGCAGATCAAGTGCAAATTTTTCGCTACCCAAAGCCCAGCCTTTAAGCGTGGCCTGGGTGAGATCGTCGACCTCTTCCTTGCTCATGCCGGACTCCACTACCTGCCGGTATGCCGCCTCTCGCGAGAACGGCGTATTGCCCAGCGCCCAGTAGAGGGAATGCGGCGTGATCAGCGAGTCGTGCCGGATTCCGGTCTGATGCGCATAACTGGACCAAGGGTAGTCCGTCGCGTGTAGCACCGTGCCGGCGCGCACCGGATTGAGCTCGATATAAGCCATACAGGCAATAAGGTAGCGCTCACTATCAATGACCGTGGCTTTATAACGGCCTTCCCATAGGGTGCCGGTGCGTTTGTGACGATCGTTGAAAGTCCGTACATAGCGCCGGCCGAGCGATTGCATCATGCTGGAAAGCCCGTGCTCGTCCTCGGGGGTGGCCAGCAGATGAAAGTGATTGCTCATTAACACGTAGGCATGGATCGCCACGCCGTAGCGCGGCGCGCATTCGCCCAGATACTCGAGCCAGTGCTGATAGTCGGTCGGGTCGGTAAAGACGGTCTGCCGGTTATTGCCGCGCTGGATCAGGTGGTGCGGATAGCCGGGAACGGTCAGGCGGGGCAGGCGAGCCACGTTGCGCTTTAGAGCCGGGAAGAGCGTAAGTGTGCCAGAAAACTGACTCTGACCCCAATTATTTTCAGGTTTCTTCGACCGTAAAGAGTCGCCGATGCTCGCGCATAGCGTAGCGGTCGGTCATGCCGGAGATATAGTCGGCGACGGCGCGGGCGCGGTCCGCCTCGGCCTTGGCCTGGTATTGCGGGGGCAGCAGGCGGGCGTCGTCCATGAAGGATTCGAACAGTTCGCGGATGATGCGCCGGCCCTTGGCGCTCATGCGTTGCACTAGGTAGTGCTGATACAGCTGGTCGCGCAAAAAGCGCTTGAGCGCCAGCGATTCCTGGTGCGCGGTTTCGCTGTAGGCGATCAGCGGCGGCGCGTGGCGCACGTCGTCGATCGAGCCGGGGGCGGCGGCGGCGATGTTGGCCTCGCTTTGGGTGACCAGGTCCAGCACCAGGGCGTTGATGATGCGGCGCACGGTCTCGTTGATGCGCCGGCGTTCGCTGGCCGCCGGATACAGCCGCTCGGCCTGGTCGAAATAGCGGCGGAACAGCGGTATTTCCTTGAGCTGGTCAAGGGTGATCAGGCCGGAACGCAGGCCGTCGTCGACATCATGGTTGTTGTAGGCGATCTCGTCGGCCAGATTGGCGAGTTGCGCTTCCAGCGAAGGCTGGGTGTGGTCGAGAAAACGCTCGCCGACGTCTCCCAGCGTACGCGCCACGTTTTCGGCGCAATGCTTGAGGACGCCTTCGCGGGTTTCGAAAGTCAGGTTCAGCCCGTCGAAGGCGCCGTAGCGCTCTTCCAGCACATCGACCACGCGCAGCGATTGCAGGTTGTGTTCGAAGCCGCCGAACTCGCGCATGCATTCGTTGAGCGCGTCCTGGCCGGCGTGGCCGAAGGGCGTGTGGCCGAGGTCGTGGGCCAGCGAGATCGCTTCGACCAGGTCTTCGTTCAGATTGAGGCGGCGAGCGATCGAGCGCGCCAGTTGCGCTACCTCGATCGAGTGGGTGAGGCGCGTGCGGAACAGGTCGCCCTCGTGATTGACGAATACCTGGGTTTTATATTCAAGGCGGCGAAACGCGGTGCAATGGATGACGCGGTCGCGGTCGCGCTGGAATTCGCCGCGTGCCGCCGACGGTTCTTCGGCATGAAGCCGGCCGCGGCTGTTAGCCGCGCGGGCGGCATAGGGAGCGAGAGCGTCTTCGATTTGCATGTTCAGGTGGCGTCGCTCATTTCAATTCGATACCGCCGCCGCCAGCGCCGGCGCTACCTGCGCGTCCGGCACCGGCGCGACATAGGCCTCACCCAGGCGCTTGAGCAACACATAGCGAATGGCGCCGCCCTCCGCCTTCTTGTCGATGCGCATCAGATCGAAATAACGCGCCTGCCCCAGATCCGGCGAGACCGTCGGCAAACCGGCGCGCTTGATCAGGCGGCGCACGCGAGCCACATCAGCCACGGAAAGATTTCCCTGCAGGCGCGACAGCTCGGCGGCCGCCACCATGCCGGCGGCCACCGCTTCGCCATGCAGCCACTCGCCGTAGCCCAGGCCGGTTTCGATGGCGTGGCCGAAGGTGTGACCTAGGTTGAGCCAGGCGCGGATGCCGGTTTCGCGCTCGTCCTGCGCCACGATCCCGGCCTTGATTTCGCAGGAGCGGCGGATCGCATGCGTCAGCGCCGCCGGATCGCGCGCCAGCAGCGCGTCCATGTTCGCTTCCAGCCATTCGAGAAAGGCGTAGTCGTAGATGAAGCCGTACTTGACCACTTCGCCCAGGCCCGAGCGGTATTCGCGGTCCGGCAAGGTGGAGAGGGTGTCGGTATCGGCCAGCACCAGTTGCGGCTGGTAAAACGCGCCGATCATGTTCTTGCCGAGCGGATGGTTGATCGCGGTCTTGCCGCCGACCGAGGAGTCGACCAGCGCCAGCAGCGTGGTCGGCACCTGGATGAAGGGCACGCCGCGCTGGTAGGTAGCGGCGGCAAAGCCCGCCAGGTCGCCGATGACGCCGCCGCCAAGCGCGACGATGGTGGTCTTGCGGTCGCAGCGGTTGGCCAGCAGGGCATCGTAGACCAGGTTCAGGGTTTCCCAGTTTTTCGCCTGTTCGCCGTCGGGCACGACGATTTCAAGCACCTGCGCGCCGCCGCGCGCCAGGGTATCGGTGACGGTCTTGAGGTACAGCGGCGCGATGCGGTCGCTGGTGACCACCGCGGCGATACCCGAGCCAAGGCCGCGCTTGAGCAGCGCCTCCTGGCGAATCAGGCCGGGGCCGATGACGATGGGGTAGCCGCGGTCGGCTAGGTTGACACGTAATTCATCCATTGGTCGCGCAGTTGCTGCTCCAGTTTGCCCGCCAGCATGTGCGGGCTTTGCCTGCCGGTTTCGACGATCATATGCGCGGCCTCTTGATATAGCGGGTCACGCACTGCGTATAGCTCGTTCAGGCGTTGTTCGGGGTCGTCGGTCCGCAACAGCGGCCGGTTGCGGTCATGCTGGGTACGATGCCACAAATCGGTAGGCTGGGCACGCAGATAGATCACCAGCCCGCTTTCGCGCAATATCCCGCGGTTGGCGGCGGCAAGCACGGCGCCGCCGCCGGTGGCCAGCACGATGTTGTCGCGCTGCGCCAGCTCCGCCAGCACCTGCGATTCGCGCGCGCGAAAGCCCTCTTCGCCCTCAAGTTCGAAAATCACCGGAATACGCACCCCGGTGCGCGCCTCGATCTCATGGTCTGAGTCGACAAAGGCGCGGTCGAAGTGCTTCGCCAGCAGGCGCCCGATGGTGGTTTTGCCGGCCCCCATGAGGCCGACCAGGATGATGTTGCGCTGCTGTTCCAACATGCTCAAATTGTATCAGTCGGGCCTGCCCGCGGCCGCCGCAAACGGGCGGACCGGCGGAAGCGGGACAAAAAAAAGCCGGGCTCGCGCCCGGCTTTTCACTACTGAAGCGACTAGCGAACGTTCAGCTTGTCGTTGACCACGCGCGGGGTGAGGAACACCAGCAGCTCGGTCTTGTCGTTCTGGCGGGTCGAGTTCTTGAACAGGTTGCCGAACACCGGCAGGTCTCCGAAGAACGGCACCTTGGTCAACTGGTCGTTCTCGGTCTGCGTGTAGATGCCGCCGATCACCACCGTGCCGCCGTTGTCCACCAGCACCTGGGTCTTCACCGACTTGGTGTCGATCGAGGGGCCGGCGGTGGTGACGGTGCCGACGGAATCCTTGTTCACCTGCACGTCCATGATGATGTTGCCTTCCGGCGTGATCTGCGGCTTGACCTTCAGGCTCAGGGTCGCCTTGCGGAAGGACACCGAGGTGGCGCCGCTGGAGGTGGCCTGCTGGTAAGGCACTTCCGTACCCTGTTCGATCGTCGCTTCGATCTGGTCGGCGGTCAAAACGCGCGGGCTGGAGATGATCTTGCCCTTGCCGTCGGCTTCGAGGGCCGACAACTCCAGGTTGACGAAACGGGTCATCGCGCTGTTCATCAAGCTCACCGCGAAACTGCCGGCGTTAATGCCGTTGATGCCGGTGGCGGCGCCGTTGAAGGCCAGTCCGTTGCCGAAAAAGTCCGGGGTGGTGGAAATCTGGCCGCTCTGGAAGCCGGTACCGGCCAGGCTCGCACCGAAGTTGCTCTTGATCCCGGTCCCGCCAATGGTGGTAGTGCCGGTCGCCTGGCTGACGCCGAAGCGCGCGCCGAGGTTCTTGCTGAAGGTGTCGGTGGCTTCGACAATGCGTGCTTCGATCAGCACCTGGCGCACCGGAATGTCAACCTTGGCGATCAGGCGGCGCATTTCTTCCAGGCGGGTCGGCGTATCCTGCACGAACACCTGGTTGGTACGCGCGTCGATGGCGACGGAACCACGCTTGGACAGCAGCGACTGCCGCGGGTCGCGCAGCATTATCTGGATGTCGGCGGCCTTGTTGTAGTTCAGCTGGAAGCTTTCGGTGCGGGTCGGCTCGAGGTCGGAAATCTGCGAACGCTGTTCCAGTTCCAGTTTTTCCTTGGTGGCCAGCTCATCGCGCGGCGCGATCCAGATCACGTTGCCGTTCTTGCGCATGTCCAGGCCGCGGGTCTGCAGGATGATGTCCAGCGCCTGGTCCCACGGCACGTCTTTCAGGCGCAGGGTCAGGTTGCCGGTCACCGTGTCGCTGGTGATGATGTTCAGGTTGGTGAAGTCGGCGATCACCTGCAGCACCGAGCGCACTTCGATGTTCTGGAAGTTCAGCGACAGCTTTTCGCCGGTGTAACCGCCGCGGCTGCCCTGCACCAGCTTGTTCGGATCTTCCTTGATCGGCTTGACCTCCACCACGAACTGGGTGTCGGTCTGGTAGGCATTGTGTTCCCACAGGCCCTTGGGCTCGATCACCATGCGCACGTTCTCGCCCTGGGTGAAGGTGTTGATCGTTTGCACCGGGGTGGCGAAATCGCCGACATCGAGGCGGCGGCGCAGGTTATCGGGCAAGCTGGCCTTCTGGAAGTCGACCACCAGGGTCTGGCCTTGCTGGCGGATGTCGACACCGGTACCGGTGTTGCCCAGTTCGATGACGACCCGGCCGGAACCGTCAGGGCCGCGGCGGAAGTCGATATCGCGCAGCGCGGAGGTGCCGACGGTGGAACTGTTGGACGGCGCGAACGAAGTGGGGTTCGACGGCGTACCGCCGGCGGCTGCGGCCGGGGTCAGGCTGACGATCACCGACTTGCCTTCGATCCGTGCGTCGTAGCTGACCGCGGACTTCAGGTTTAGCACCATGCGCGAGCGGTCACCGACCTGCACGACGTTGATGCTGCGCAGGTCGCCCTGGCCGACATCCTGGCTGTTGCGCCCCAGTCCGTTGACCGTACCGGCGAAGTCGAGTGCGACCCGCGGCGGGTTGGCGACGGTGAACCCGGCTGGTGGATTGGCCGGCGCTTCCTTGAGGTTTACCCTCAGGATCACCACCCCCCCCTGCTGGGTCACGTTCATCGATTCGATGGAGTTCTGCGCCTGTGCGGCGAGAGCTGCCATCATCAAGCCGGCGGCCGCGAATACGCGGAGCGGCCCGGCGCTCATCAAACGTCCCAGTTTCATTGCTTTTCCTCCTGAAGTTGCAAGGTGCTGACACGTTCGACCCAGTCGCCCCCGCCGTCTTGCACTAGCTCTTTTAAGGTAATCTCGGATTCAGTGATATTGGTGATGATCCCGAAGTTCTGGCCCATATAGTTGCCGATCTTCACCCGGTGCAAATTGGTGTCCGCCTTGATGATCCCGTAGGTGGCGCCCTTTTGCTGCAGCATGCCGACCATCTTCAGGTTTTCCAGCGGGAACGATTCAAGCACCTCGCGGCGCCGCGTCATGTCGGGGCCGGCGATGCCGCCGCCCTTGCCGCCCTTGCCGCCGCGATCAGCCGGCAGCAGCGCGACCTTATCGGCATTGAACGGGTCCATCTGCTTCTCGGACTCGTACTTGAAGGGCGCGAATTTTTTCGGCTCGTCGATCTTTTCGACCTTGCCGCGCATGTCCTTGGTCGCATCGGCCATCCAGCGCTGGATTTCCTGATGCTCGCTGCCGCCGCAGCCGGCCAGCGCCATCGTGGCCACGGCTACTGCCAGGACAGACCGGGCGGGCAGCCGCAGATTAGTTTTGGCTATCATTTTTTCGCCCCTCCCTTCGGCGCGGTCTTGCGCTGGCTGTCGATCTCGCCCTGGTCGAGATAGCGGAAGGTCTTGGCGGTCGTGTCCATGCTCAACCCGCCGCCCGGTGTGACCGAAACAGCCATGTCGTTGAGGGTGACGATGCGGGACAGGCCGGCGATGTCGCTGGCGAAGGCGCCAAGGTCATGATAGTTGCCGGTGACGCGTACGGCGATCGGCAGCTCCGCGTAATATTCCTTGACGTTGACGTTGCCGGGCCGGAACAGCTCGAACTGCAGGCCGCGGCCGAGACCGGCCTGGTTGATGTCGGTCAGCAGGGCGTCCATTTCGGACTTGCTGGGGAGCTGCTTTTCCAGCGTCGAAACGTACTGTTGAACCTGCACCAGCTGCTTTTTCAGTTCCGGAAGGTTCACCGCCTGCTGCTTCTTGGAAAGGTAGTCTTTTTTCAGACGATCCTCTTCCTGGACGGCGCGGTCGAGGTCCTCCTGCAGCGGCTTCCAGTAGAACCAGAAGCCGGCGCCGACGACGGCGATCATCATCAGGATCAGGGCCAGGAGCTTCGGCGCCGGCGGCGCGTTGGGCAGGTCCTGCCAGTTGACGTTTTTGAATTGATCAGCAATATTCATTCTTGCTCTCCCCTTTTTGCTCTAGGCTTTCGGCGCGCCGGGAGCGGCTGCCGGGGGTGCGGCGGGCCCACCAGCTGCGGCGGGCGCGCCGGGTGCACCGGGCGCGACGGGTGCGGCGGCATCAGGCTCTTTCGGACGACGGATGGAAACGGCCATGGTGAAGTCGTTCAGGCGCTTGGCCGCGGCGCCGGCACCGACGGTGACGGCCCTGATTTCCACCAGTTCCGGATTGGCCAGCCAGGGCGAGTTGTTGCCCAGGTTGCGCACGTAATCGGCCACTTTGGCGTTGTTGGCAGCCAGGCCGTTGAGCGTGACGCGCGCACCCTGCTGGCGCAGGGAACGCAGGTAGATGCCCTCGGGCGTGTTTTTCACCAGTTCGTCGAGCACGTGCACCGGCAGGTTGCGGTCGCCCTGCAGATCCTCCACCGCCTTCTGGCGCGCCTTCAGGCCTTCGATTTCATCGCGCAGCTTGGCAATTTCCTTGATGTCGTCGTCAAGCTTGGCGTTTGCCTTCTTGATGAAGGCATTGGAGTCGTTCTGGTCGGAAATCTCGCCGTTGATGAAGACCCCGCCCAGGCCGACCACGGCCGCGCCGATCAGGATGAAGACCGCGCACAGGATGCCGAACATCCGGCGGCGCGCCTGCCGCTTGAGCTCCCGGTGCGGGAGCAGGTTGATCCGGATCATGCGTCGAACCTCCGCATCGCCAGGCCGCAGGCCACCATCATGGCCGGGGCGTCGGATGCCAGTTGTTTGGGCTTCACCCGACTCGACAGCGACATGTTGGCGAACGGATTGGCGACGATGGTGTTGACCTGGGTGCGGGTGGCGACGATTTCATCCAGGCCCGGGATCACCGAGCAGCCGCCGGCCAGCACAATGTGGTCCACCTGGTTGTACGAGGTGGAGGTGAAGAAGAACTGCATGGCGCGCGTGACTTCCTGCGCCAGGTTTTCCATGAACGGCTGCAGCACGTCGGCTTCGTAGTTGTCGGGCAGGCCGCCGTTCTTCTTGGCGTTTTCCGCCTCTTCGAGCGACATGCCGAAGGCGCGCTGGATGTCCTGCGTCAGCGTATTGCCGCCGAAAGCCTGCTCGCGGTTGTACACCGACTGGTTGTTGCGCAGCACGGTGACGTTCATCATGTTGGCGCCGACGTCCACCAGGGCGATCGACTGGTCGACGCCATTGTTGGGCAGCTGGCGCTCGATCATCTCGAAGGCGATCTGCATGGCGTAGGGCTCGACGTCCATTACCATGGCCTTCAGGCCGGCGGCCTGGGCGACGGCGACGCGGTCCTCGACCTTTTCCTTGCGCGAAGCGGCGATCAGCACTTCCACTTCTTCCGTGCTGGAAGGGGCGGGGCCGACGACCTGGAAGTCCAGGTTCACTTCATCGAGCGCAAAAGGAATGTACTGGTTGGCCTCGGTTTCGACCTGAACTTCCAGTTCTTCTTCACGCAAACCGGCCGGCACCACGATCTTTTTGGTGATCACGGCGGCGCCCGGCAACGCCAAAGCGACGTTTTTGGTCCGGGTGGCCATCTTTTTCCAGCCGCGCTTGACCGATTCGGCCACCGCTTCCAGATTGGTAATGTTGCCGTCTAGGACGGCATCCTTGGGCAAGGGCTCGATCGCATAACGTTCGATGCGATAGCTCTTCTTGCCCACTTCGGCGATTTCCACCAGCTTGATCGAGGAGGAACTGATGTCCAGCCCAATAAGCGGTTGTGCCTTAGGGTTAAAAATGTCGAGCGCCAAGGTCTCATCCCCTTCATGAAATTGGCTCCCGCTTCTCTGAGAATTCTATTTCTCGAGAGCCATCCTTCCCCACGTATTAGCTACTGCGTCGCCGTCAGCACACCCCGCCCCCGGAATCCCCCGGATGCTGCTGGAATACTCCCCTGACCTCACAACTCCGCAATGTCCTTATCAGACAAGCGATTAGCGACAATACGCACAATTTACATTAAATCCTAACCGCAACCGCAACGCAAGGAAAGTTTTTCGGGCAATTCAACCCTGTCGCTAAAATACTACATGTAGGGGGTCCGGCTGCCCGCAGTTTGTCAGGATTGGTCCCGGGAAAACCACCCCCGGCAGCTATAATGACGCTCTCATAGATGCCTTTCGGGATACTCCCGGGCGTTGCCGCGGTGCTTTTTCCGCGCCCGGCCGCCCGAGTGTTTTCCCCTATTTAATCATGGTCTTAACCCCTATTGCCCGAGTCGCCGCAGTGCTCGCCACACTGCTCATCGCGCCGCTGCTTATCGGTGCGCTGGTGGTAACGTTCGCGGTCGCCTGGGCTTACCCCAGCCTGCCCTCGATCAACGCCCTGACCGACTACCAACCGAAGATTCCCTTGCGCGTTTTCAGTGCCGAAGGGGTGCTGATCGGTGAATTTGGCGAAGAAAGACGCAATCTTGTGCGTTTTGCCGACGTTCCGCTGATCATGAAGCAGGCGATCCTGGCGGCCGAAGACGACCGGTTCTATCAGCATAGCGGCATCGACACGCTGGGTATCGCCCGCGCCGCCTTCAATAACTTCATCGGCGGCAGCAAACAGGGCGCTTCCACCATTACGCAACAGGTGGCGCGCAACTTCTTCCTGACCAGCGAGCAGACCTACACCCGCAAGCTGTACGAGGCCCTGCTGGCGTTCAAGATCGAATCCACCCTGTCGAAGGACAAGATCTTCGAGATTTACATCAACCAGATTTTCCTCGGCCAGCGCGCCTACGGCTTCGCCTCGGCCGCGCAAATCTACTTCGGCAAGGATTTGAAGGATCTGACGCCGGGCGAGTCGGCCATGCTGGCCGGCCTGCCGAAGGCCCCTTCGGCCTTCAATCCGGTGGTCAACCCTAAGCGCGCCCGCGCGCGCCAGCAATACATTCTCGACCGCATGCTGGCTCTGGGCTACCTGACGGCCGACCAGCATGATGTCGCCACCAAGCAGTCGCTCAACGTCAAGCGCGAGTTCAACGACTTTCCGCTGAAGGCCGACTACGTCGCCGAAATGGTGCGCGCGCTGGTGTTCGACCGCTATGGCGACGACGCCTATACCCGCGGCCTGCGCGTCTACACCACTATCCAGAAGGTAGACCAGGAAGCGGCCTACTCCGGGTTGCGCAAGGGCGTGCTGGAATACGAGCGCCGCCATGGCTACCGCGGCCCCGAGGGCTTTGTCGCCGATATGCCGACCAACCCGGCCGACGACGCGCTGGAAGAAGACCTGCAGGAGTATGTAGACGCCGAGGACCTGTTCCCCGCCGTGGTGCTGGACGCCAACCCCAAGGCGGTCAAGGCCTATCGGCGCGGCGGCGAAACGGTGACGGTCAGTGGCGACGGGCTGAAGTTCGCCGCCCAGGCGCTGGCCGAAAAGACCGCGCCGGCGAAAAAGATTCGCCGCGGCGCCGTCATCCGGGTGCAAAAGGACGACAAGGGCAACTGGACCATCCAGCAGATTCCCGAGGTGGAGGCCGCTTTCGTCTCCGCCAGCCCGAGCGATGGCGCGGTGCGCGCCCTGGTAGGCGGCTTCGATTTCAATGCCAACAAGTTCAACCACGTGCTGCAGGCCTGGCGCCAGCCGGGTTCCAGCTTCAAGCCCTTCATCTATTCGGCATCCCTGGAGCGCGGCCTGACGCCGGGCACCATGATCAACGACGCGCCGATCTACATCGACCCGGCGCTGACCGGCGGCCAGTTGTGGGAACCGCACAACTACGACGGCGGCTTTGAAGGGCCGATGACCATGCGCAAGGCGCTGATCAAGTCGAAAAACCTGGTGTCGGTGCGCATCCTGCAGCAGATCACCCCGCAATACGCCCAGGAATACGTCACCCGCTTCGGCTTCGACGCTGACAAGCAGCCGCCCTACCTCACCATGGCCTTGGGCGCCGGCTCGGTGACGCCCTGGCAGATGGTCGGCGCCTACAGCATCTTCGCCAACGGCGGCTACCGCATCAACCCCTACATCATCAGCAAGATCACCGATGACTCCGGCAAGGTGATTTCCTCCGCCCGGCCTGTGACGGCGGGCGATGAAACCCTCCGCGTGATCGATGCGCGCAACGTCTACCTGATGGACAGCATGCTCAACGACGTTGCCCGCTTCGGCACCGGCGCGCGCGCTTCCGCCATCCTCAAGCGCAACGACCTGATGGGCAAGACCGGCACCACCAACGACCACGTCGACGCCTGGTTCGCCGCCTTCCAGTCCACCGTGGTCGGCATCGCGTGGATCGGTTTCGACCAGCCGAAAAAGCTCGGCTACAACGAAACCGGCGGCGTCGCCGCCCTGCCTATCTGGGTCAACTACATGCAAAAAGTGCTCAAGGGCGTGCCCGAGCGCCTGCCCATGACTTCCCCGCCCGAGGGCGTGATCAACGTCGCCGGCGAGTACTACTACAAGGAGTTCTCCCCGGGCGAGAACGCCGTGATGGCGGTGGGCCTGGGCGACAATGCCACCGAGGGCGACAAGAAGGCCGAGGAAGTAAAAAACCAGTTGTTCTGAGCGGCGGCTGGGGCCGCGTTATGATCGTGCGCGCGGCACATGCCGCGTTCAGCGCCCCGCGCCTTTCACGTGACCCTATGACCTTATCGCCGCGCACCCGCCTGTTTCTCTCCGCTGTCTGCCTGTTAATTGCCAGCACCGCCGGGGCGGCCGCGCCCCAGGTACACCTCACCACGGACGCGGAATTCATCGGCGTCTGGAAGTCGATCCCGGTCCCGCTGAGCCAGCAGCCGCCCGAATCGCAGGCGAACCCCTTTCTGCGGGGCGACTGCAACTACCTGGTGCACAGCGCCCACAACAATTGGGATCTGGTGGTGATCGAGAGCTATCCAGGCAACGAGAAAAAGGCGCTGGACTGCAGCCTCACAGCCAGTGAAGTCATGGGCCAGGCCATGCTATTGCCCGATAGCCTGCGCTTTCACTGGGAGCACAAGGAGGCGCTGTTCCGCATGACCGGTTCGACGGGCAGCGGCGGCTTCATCTGGATGGTGCAGACGGTGGACGGCGATGGCGAGATCGCCGTGGATGCGCAGTCGGCCGGGGTGGCGGTAAAGCGCGGCGACCTGGTCATGCAAATGGCCAACCGCAGCGTCAACAAGGTGCTCTGGCGCATGGTGCTGCGCAAGGTAACGCGCTAGAACCGGGCGCGCACCGCCGGCCCGAAGCCGGCGCTGCCTACGCCGCCGCTCCGGCGTGCTGCCCGCCGTAGACCTGCAAGTGGCAGTAAGCCGTGCGCGTGAGCGGCGCGCCGAGGCCGAAATGCGCCGCCCGCAGCGCCATGTCGCCGACCACGTCGTCTGCCTCCAGGCGCGGCATACCCTGGCCGATGTCGCGCATCATCGAGGCCGCCCAGGTAGAGCCGGCGTCAAGCAGGCGCCCCTGCATCGCCTGGAATACCGCGGGCGCCAGTTCATACCCGGAAGCACGCGCCACCGCGGCGCATTCGTCCATCGCCTGGCTCATCAGTTGCCCGCCGTCGCGGGTGGCCAGAATCTCCCGCACGGTGCCGCGCATCAGGCAGCACATCAGCGAGCCGGCGGTGATCATCACCCATTTATCCCATAGCGCCTGGGCGACGTTGGCGGAAAATTCGCGTACGCCCGAGGTTTTTGCCAGCAGTTTATGAACGGCACGCGCCGTGGCTTCCGCCTGCGGCGCGCGATGGCCGATGATCACGCGGTCGACCTTGCCGTAGTGGGCAATGCCGCCGTCTGCCTTGAGCATGGTGGCGATATAGGCCACGCCGCCCAGCACCCGCGCCGCGCCGAAGCGCGCATCGAGCCGGTCGTAGGTGGACAGGCCGTTGAGAAAGGGCAGGATGCGCGTGTTCTCGTCCAGCGCGGGAGCGATGGCGTTCATCGCCCCCTCCAGGTCGTAGGTCTTGCAGGCAAGCAGCACCAGGTCGTAGCCGGGCGCCAGGTTCTCGCTAGTGACGGTCGCTACCTTCTCGCTGAATCCACCGACCTCGCTTTCCAGCGTCAGGCCATGGGCGTCCAGATGAGCCTTTCTTTTTTGCCGCACCAGGAAAGTAACGTCCGCGCCGGCCTGCAGCAGGCGCGCGCCGTAATAGCCGCCGATGGCGCCGGCGCCGAGAACCAGAATCTTCATGGCCATGCTCCTGGCCGGCCCCGCCCCAAGCAGGCGCCGGAGAGTTTAGTTGAGTATGCACGTATATTGAATATACGTGCATATGCCAATATCTGTCAAGTTGCGCTATGCTTGTCGCATTGATATGTTTTTTGACTACCGCCATGAAGAACCCGCAACCGCAAACCCCGGCCATTCCCTCTCCCTGCAACGGCGCCGCCCTGCGCAAGGCGGGGCGGCGGGTGTCGCAGCTCTACGACGAGGTGCTGGCGCCCAGCGGCCTCCTGCTGTCGCAGCATTCGATCCTGGTGCACATCGACCGCGCCGGGGAGCCGACCATGGGCGACCTGGCGCGCGACATGGTGCTGGACCGCTCGGCGCTGTCGCACAACCTGAAGCCGCTGGAGCGCGACGGCCTGGTGGCGCTCGCCATCGACCCGCACGACCGGCGCAGCCGCCGCATCACCCTGACCGCTGCGGGACGCAAGAAGCTGGCGCAATCCAAGGCCCTGTGGGTGCAGGCGCAACTGCGTTTCGAGGCGGCCTATGGCGTGCAGAAGGCCGCCAATCTGCGCAAACTGCTGGGGGAAATCTACGCCGACGATTTCAGCGCGGCGTTCGCCGCGGCTTGAGCGGACTGGCTTGGCAGCTAGGATGCGCTCAAGCGTACCCGCTCGCCGGACTGCTCCGTGATCACCCGCGACAGGGTCTCGAACAGGACTTCGCCGCTGCGCGTGTCCAGCCAGACGTCTTCCTTGCACTCGAAGTGAAAACCGCCGGACTTGGCGGCGACCCAGATCTGACGCATCGGGGTCTGGCTGTTGATCACGATCTTGCTGCCGTTGTCGAATTCAAGCTCGAGGATGCCGTCGCCCTTGCGTTCGATGTCGGCTTCCACGCCAGTGGCCTCGACGGCCTCTTCGATGCGCGCCAGCAGCGCGCTGCTCCGGGTCAAAAATTCGGTTTCGGTCATAATCGCTGTTTCAGTCTTTGCCGGTGATTCCTGTGCGCTCGATTATCCCTCTTACTGCCTGCACTGTGGTACTGGCCCTGCTCGCCGGCTGCGGGCACAAGGGCCCGCTTTACATTCCCGGCAAGCCCGGCGACCCGGCTTACGACCGCCTGCACAAAGGCGAAACGCCGAGCCAAACCAATGGCCCGCTGGGCACCTCGCCGGTGGATGACCGCTCCAACGGCGTCAACGACAATCACCCATGACCGCACCTGCATTTTTCGAGACCCGCGACGGCGAACTGTATGCGGAAGGCGTACCGCTGTCGCGCATCGCCGCCGAACACGGCACCCCCTGCTACGTTTACTCCAAGGCCGCGCTGACCACGGCGTGGAACGATTTCACCGCCGGCCTGGCAGGCCACGATGCACTGGTGTGCTATGCGATGAAGGCGAATTCGAACCTCGCCATCCTTTCCACCTTCGCACGCCTGGGTGCCGGCTTCGACATCGTCTCCGGCGGCGAGCTCAAACGCGTGCTGGCAGCCGGCGGCGATCCACACAAGGTGATTTTTTCCGGCGTCGGCAAAAGCGCGGGGGAAATCGAATTCGCGCTGGCGCAGGGCATCCTGTGCTTCAACATCGAGTCGGCGCCGGAACTGGAGCGCGTGGCGCAGGTGGCGGCGAAAGCCGGCAAAGTGGCGCCGATCTCGCTTCGGGTCAATCCGAACGTCGATGCCGGCACTCACCCGTACATCTCCACGGGCCTGAAGGAAAACAAGTTCGGCGTCGCCTTTGACGAGGCGCTGGCGCTGTACCGCCGTGCTGCCGCCTTGCCCTCGCTGCGCATCGAAGGCATCGACTGCCACATCGGCTCGCAGCTCACCGACATCTCGCCCCTGCTCGATGCTCTGGACAAGATGCTTGGCCTGATCGACGCGCTCGGGCACGAAGGCGTGGCGATCCATCACCTGGACCTTGGCGGCGGCCTGGGTATCCGCTACACGGATGAGACGCCGCCCGACCCGCGCACCTATATGCGCGAAGTGCTCAAGCGCGTCGGCGAGCGCAAGCTCAAGCTGATGTTCGAACCCGGGCGCAACCTGGTGGGCAACGCCGGCGTGCTGCTGACGCGGGTCGAACACCTGAAGACCACGCCGGCGAAAAACTTCGCCATTATCGACGCGGCAATGAACGACCTGCTGCGCCCCTCGCTTTACGAGGCCTATCACCGCATCGTGCCGGTACGGGAGCGCGCCGGCACGGCGCTGGACTACGATATCGTCGGCCCGGTCTGCGAAAGCGGCGACTTCCTCGGCCACGACCGCAAGCTCACCCTCGCCGAAGGCGACCTGCTGGCCGTAATGTCCGCGGGCGCCTACGGCATGGTGATGGCGTCGAACTACAACACGCGGCCGCGCGCCGCCGAAGTCCTGATCGACGGTACGCGCGCGTACTTGGTGCGCAAACGCGAGCTGGTGGAAGACCTCTACGCCGGCGAGTCGGTACCGGACTGAGCCACCCGACTTGCGCGCCCTACAAAAGGTGCGAGCCGAATAGGCCGACCAGGCCGATGATGATCAGGTAGATCGCCACGATGAAGTTGAGCAGGCGCGGCATCACCAGGATGAGGATGCCGGCGATCAGCGCCATCAGGGGGCCGAGGGTAAGGTGGAGATTCATGTTGATTCCTTTTCTTGTTGGTGAGCCGGCAAAGCGGGGGCCGGCGCCTGCGAAATTAGACCGTGCTTTGCCGATGCGATTTAGAGGCGCAATGCCCTAACCCGCGTCGGTGTTTGTCCTACTTCCATCCCTGCATCGCTTCACGGACGCGGTTCAAAGTGCCTGCGCGCAGGCTGCGGCCGAGGCCCAGGCCCATTGGAAGTTGTAGCCGCCCAGCCAGCCGGTGACGTCCACCACTTCGCCGATGAAGTGCAGACCCGTTGCTTTCACCGCCTCCATGCTTTGCGACGACAGCTCGCGCGTGTCCACGCCGCCCGCGGTGACTTCGGCCTTGCGATAGCCTTCGGTGCCGTTGGGCGTGATGCGCCATTGCGTGAGCGACTCGGCCAGGCGCTTGAGCGTCTTGTCCGGCAGGTCGGCCACCGGCCGTCCGCGCTCGGCTGCAACCAGTTCGCGCTCGATCCAGGCTTCGGCCAGGCGCTTGGGCAGCGCGGGTGTCAGCAGGCTGGCAGCGTTGCCCCGCTGGCCAGACTTGGCTGCGGTCCAGGCGGCGGTGTCGGCCTGCGGCAAGAGGTTCAGGCGCAATTCGCCGCCGGGTTGCCAATAGCTTGAAATCTGCAGCACTGCCGGACCTGAAAGACCGCGATGGGTAAGCAGCAGGTCTTCGCTGAAGCGCCCGGGGCCGAAAGGCCCCTTGGTTTCGATTTCCACTTCCACCGAAAGCCCGGAGAGCGCGGCGAAGGGTTTCCAGGCTTTTTCCTCGAAAGTCAGCGGCACCAGCGCGGGCCGGGTTTCGGTGAGCTTCAAACCGAACTGTTTGGCGATGCGATAGCCGAAATCAGATGCGCCGATTTTCGGAATCGACAGCCCGCCGGTGGCGATCACCAGTTTGGGCGCGCGCAAGGTGGCGCGGCCCTCATCGCCGTCGCTGGTCTCCAGCACATAGGCGCCCCCCTCGTGCCGCACTTTCGCCACCTTGGTACCGGTGCGCCAGGTCACGCGGCCGCTGGCGCACTCATCTTTCAGCATGGCGATGATCTGCTCGGCGGAGTCATCGCAAAACAACTGGCCGCGATGCTTTTCGTGCCAGGCGATGCGGTGCTGCTTGAGCAGCGCAAGAAAATCGCGCGGCGTGTAGCGCGCCAGCGCGGAGCGGCAAAAGTGCGGATTTTCCGAAAGGAAATTCGCCGGTCCCGCGCCGAGATTGGTGAAGTTGCACCGCCCGCCGCCGGAGATGCGGATTTTTTCGCCGATGGCGGCGGCATGGTCCACCAGCACCACCTTCTTGCCGCGCTGCCCGGCGACGGCCGCGCACATCATGCCGGCGGCGCCGGCGCCGATTACTGCTATGTCGAAATGCTGCATGGACGTATTGTCCCATGCGAGCACAGCTTGTCCCTCAGGCGGGCTCGCGCGCGGTCGCGACCGGCCTTGGCCGCACCTTCGGCTTTCGCCCGCGCAGCAGCAAGCGCGCCGAAAGGAACGCCAGCACGATGCTGCCGTAGATGATCGGCTGCGTCAGGTCGCGCTTGACCAGCCACCAATAGTGGATCACGCCGAGAATGCAGACCAGGTAGGTGGCCCGGTGCAGGTTCTGCCAGCGCTTTGCGCCGAGCTTGCGCGTCAGGTAGCTGTTGGAGGTAATTGCCAGCGGAATCAGCAGCAGAAACGCCGCAAAGCCGATGGTGATGAAGGGCCGCTTGATCACGTCCTTGATGATGGACTGCACGTCGAAATACTGGTCGAACCAGATGTAGGTGGTGAAGTGCAGGCAGACGTAGAAAAAGGCGAACAGGCCGAACATGCGGCGGGTCAGGGTCAGCCAGTTCCATCCTGTCAGCCTACGCACCGGTGTAATCCCCAGAGTGATGCACAGGAACACCAGCGTCCATGTTCCCGTGGCGCGCGTCAGATACTCCACCGGATTGGCACCCAGATTGTCGGTGAACGCATTCACCGACAGCACCGCCACCGGCCCGAGCGAAAGAATGAACAGCGCCCCCTTGAGGATGGTGCTTTGCTTCGGGCTCAGGCGCGCGGGGAGCAGCATGATGACCTTTTGCGCGCTTCTAGAAATTGCGCCGCAGATCCATCCCGGCATACATCTGCGCCACCTGGTCGCCATAGCCGTTGAACATCAGGGTCGCGCGTTTTTGGGCGAAAATGCCGCCCTCGCCGATACGCCGCTCGGTGGCCTGGCTCCAGCGCGGGTGGTCGACCTTCGGGTTGACGTTGGAGTAAAAGCCGTATTCGGAGGCGTTGGCCAGGCTCCACGCGGTCTTCGGCATCTGCTCGGTGAAGCGGATTTTCACCAGCGACTTGCCGCTCTTGAAGCCGTATTTCCACGGCACCACCACGCGCACCGGCGCGCCGCTCTGGTTGGGCAACACTTCGCCGTAGAGACCGAAGGTCAGGAGCGTGAGCGGATTCATTGCCTCGTCCATGCGCAGGCCTTCCACATAGGGCCAATGCAATATCTGCTGCCGCACACCGGGCATTTGCGCCGGATCGGCCAGGGTGACGAATTCGACGAACTTGGCGTTGCCGGTGGGCTGCACTTCCTTGATCAGGTCGGACAGCGAAAAGCCGGCCCAGGGGATCACCATCGACCAGCCCTCGACGCAGCGAAGGCGATAGACACGCTCTTCCATCGCACCGAGCTTCATCAGGTCGTCGATGCCGTAGGTCCTGGGCTTGGCCACCGCGCCTTCGACGCTCACGGTCCAGGGCCGGGTCTTGAGCTTGCCGGCGGTCTGCGCCGGATCGGCCTTGTCGGTGCCAAACTCGTAGTAGTTGTTGTAGGTGGTGATGTCCTTGTAGGGCGTCTGCTTTTCCGTTGTCGAAAAGGCGGACTTTTTCAGACCGGGAATCTTTTGTCCGCTTTGCGCATGGGCAGCGGCAAACGGCAGAGCCTGAGCACCGGCAAGAAGCGCGATACGCCCTAGTTGCCTGACGAATTCGCGGCGCCCCTCATAGACACGGCGCGGCGTGATTTCAGAGGGCAGGATGTCGGCGGACTTCTTGATCAGCATGGCGCTATACCTCGGGCGTTGGTGATCAATAATACGCCGCGCTTTACCAAGCAGATGCCGTGGAAATTACCTGGGGCCGGCCTTAACCGAGGCTTAAAAGGCGTGCCGGCCGTCCCGGCGGCACGCCCTGCTCTCTACAGCTTGCCGTAGGAATGCAGGCCCGAGAGGAAAATGTTCACGCCGAGGAAGGCAAAGGTGGTGACCAGCAAGCCTCCCAGCGCCCACCAGGCCAGCATCGGCCCGCGCATGCCGCCGATCAAACGCAGGTGCAGCCAGGCCGCGTAGTTCAGCCAGACGATCAGCGCCCAGGTTTCCTTCGGGTCCCAGCTCCAGTAGGAGCCCCAGGCATCGGCGGCCCACAGGGCGCCCAAGATGGTGGCGACGGTGAAAAAGGCAAAGCCTACCGAGATGGCGCGGTACATCACGTCGTCCAGCACCGTCAGGGCCGGCAATTGCGGGGCGACGCGCTCGCGCATGGCGACGATGCCGCTGAAGATGATCAGCGTCACCGCGAAGTAGGAAGCCCAGTAAGGCGAGATGCCGCTGGTGCGAAAGGCGATGCCTTCCAGGCCCAACGCGATGGCGATGGCGAATCCCGCGCCCCAGAGCGCCATCAGCGAGCCGCGGCTGGGGTTGTCGTGATTGCTGCGCAACAGGTAGGCGAAGCCGACCATGGCCGACAGCGAGAAGGCGCCATAGCCGATGAAGTTGGCCGGCACGTGGATTTTCATCCACCAGCTTTGCAGGGCCGGCACCAGGGGCTGGATTTCCTGCGCGCCGCGATCGAAGGTGTACCAGAGCAAAAAGCCGAGCGCGGCGGAAACCACCAGCATGACAAAGCCGCCCAGCGCACGGGTCTGGTAGCGCCCTTCGTAGTACAGGTACATCACCGAAGTGAGCAGGCAGAACAGGATGAACACTTCGTACAGGTTCGACACCGGGATGTGGCCGATATCCGGCGACAGCAGGTAGCTTTCATACCAGCGCACCATCAGGCCGGTGAACCCGAGGCCGACGGCAAACCAGGTCAGGCGCGAGCCGACCAGCGTGGAGAACGGCGAGCGTGCCAGGAGGCCGATCCAGTAGCTGCCGGTGGCCATGAAGAACAGCGCGATCATCCACATCACGGCGGACTGGCTGGAGAGAAAATACTTCAGCATGAAGCTGTTTTGCGCGGTGGCTAAGTCGCCGTGGTACATGCCGATGGCCATCAGGCTTGCGGCCGCCACCAGCACCGCCAGCAGGCGCATCGGCTTGAAGAACCAGCCGAACCAGGCGAGCGCCGGCACGAAGGCGGTGAGGATGGCGCGCTCGTAGACGTCCATGAAGGCGCCGTAGCGCGTGAAGACGAAGGCGGCGCCGGCTACCAGCAGCAAGGCGAAGGCCCAGTCCAGCGGGGCGATGCGCTTGATCAGCGGGCCGGTTTCGGCGTAGGGATGGGTGAGCTGCATGGATGTTTCCTCAAACTTTGCTCATGTGTTACGTCTGGCCGCCCGGCGCGGATGCCGGCCCGGGCGCCGGATCGGGAAAGAGCGCGTGACCAGGTCCGCCGGCCAGCACCGCCGCCAACGCATTGCGGTGGCGTTCGAACTCGTCGTCCAGCCCCAGGCTACGGCGCTGGCTGGAAAGCGCCAACAGGGCGCGCCCATCGGGCTTGACCAGCAGCCACAGCCGACGCTCGCGGATGTAGAGCATGGAAAAGATGCCCGTCACCAGGAGCAGGGCGCCAATGTATACGATTTTCTTGCCCGGCGAGCGCGTCAGCTGGAATACGCTGGCCTGCACTTCGTCGAAAGCGTTCAGGTGAAAGTAAACCGGGGAGCCGTAAAAGAAACTATCGGAGATCGCGTTCAGGCTGTCCTGCACGAAGCGGCCGGTGGAAGCATCGGCCGTCAGGCGCGGCAAGCCGGCCTTTTCGCGGCTGACTTGCCAGGCTTCCCAGGTGGCGCCGTTGAGCAAGGAAAGGAACATGTCGGCGGCGCGCTCGCGCTCGGGTGCCGGCACCGATTTCTCGATGAAGTCGGCCACCGACTTGAAGCCCTGCACGGAAAAGCGCTCCAGCGCGCGGTCGGCAGACTCGGCCAGCTGAAACTTCAGTTTCGGGTCGTTCAGGCGCGTGCCCATTTGCTCGGCGAAGCGGTTGCCGGCCAGGGCGCGTACGGCGGGGTCGTTCAGCGCGGCGCGCAGGCGCATGAATTCGGTCAGGCCGCCGCCTGCATCCATCGGGAAGCGGATGTAGCGGAACTGGTCGTCCGGGTTTTCGCGCATGCCGGACATCAGGTACCACTTGCCCTCGATGGCGATGGGCAGCATGTAGTTGTTGTACTCGCGCGCCTGGCCGGCGGCGTCGCGCAGCTTGTATTGCACGCTGGGGCCGACGTTGTGCACTTCCTTTTCGCGGCCCGGCGAGGCGCCGGGCCCGAGGTTCTGCTGGATCTTGTCGGCCAGGGATTTTGGCGCGGTATCAGCGCCCATCTTGCCGTCGGCCACGGCTTCGACGTTGAAGGCGCGAAAGCCGATGAATTCCAGGGTCAGCGCGCGCTCCTTGTCCGCCCCATCTGCATTCAGGGCGGTGCTGGTGCCGACATCGCCCTCGATCTTGAAGCTGTAGTCGCGCGGCCCGGCGAGGGGAAAGCCTGTGAGGGTGAGGTGCGAGCCGCCGTCGTCGAAGCTGGACTGGTAGACCGCGACGCCGCGGTAGATCAGCGGCTTGTTGACTTCGATGCGCGCCGGAAAACTCTCGCCGCTGTCCTTGTCGGTCACTACCACGTCGCTGGCGAAGAGTTTCGGCTGGCCGGTGGAGTAGTGCTCGATGATGAATTTTTTCAGGCGGATGCGAAACGGCAACTCCTGCAACAGCAGGCCATCGCCTTGCGCCAGGATGGCGGTTTCGCGGATGCCGCCCTCCGGCACCAGCATGTTGCCGCGAAAGCTCGGGTTGGACAGGCCCATGCGCCCGGTGGCCGGCACCTCCGAGAGCAGCGGGTTGCCGTGGACGATCTGCTTTTGGCCGAGGGCCAGTTGCGAACGCAGCAGAATGTCGCCGTCGAGCAAAAACCCCAGGCACACCACCACCATGCCGACGTGGGCGAAGATGTAGCCGAGGCGGTTCAGGCTGCCTTTCTTGGCGGCGAGCAGGGTGCCGCTGTCGTTTTCCACCTTGCGGGACTTGAAGCCCATGGCATGCAGATAGCCCTGCGCGCGCTCGACGCCGCCGGGGCTAGAGGCCAGTTCGGCGTGGTGCGGAAACGAGGCAAAGGCGCGCTCGCGCATGTTCTCCTTATAGCGCCGCATGTCCTTGAGCATTTTCGGCGTGTTGCGATAGATGCACAGGCTGGTGGAGGTGATCAGGAAGGCGAGGATCAGCAGGAACCACCAGGCGTGGTACACCGAGTAGAGCGAAAGCGTGTCGTACACCACGAACCAGAAGCGGCCGAACTGGTTGATGTAGTTGTTGAACGGCTGGTCCTGGCTGACGATGGTGCCTATGATCGAGGCGATCGCCAGGATAGCCAGCATGCTGATGGCAAAGCGCATCGAACTGATCATCTCGATGAACTGCCGGAAGAAGGCGGGACGTGCCCTGGTCGATTGCATCACTACTGGATTACCGATCGTTGCCAATACCTGCGCCAAAAACAAAAAGGGGCGGCTCGCAAGCCACCCCTTTGAGCCGGACCGGAGGAAAAAAGTTTAATTCGCGCGCTTGAGGCCGGCGATGTAGTCGGCCACTGCTTCGATTTCCTTGTCCGACAAACGCTGCGCGATGCCGCGCATGGCGCCGGCATTGTCGTTCTTGCGGTCGCCGGTGCGGAAGGCGGCGAGCTGGGCCTTGGTGTAGTCGGCCCACTGGCCGCCCAGGCGCGGGTACTGCGCGGGAATGCCGGCACCAGCCGGGCCGTGGCAGCCGGCGCAAGCCGGTACGCCCTTGTCGGCAATGCCGCCGCGATAAATCTTTTCACCCATTTTCACAATTGCCGGGTTACGGGCGGTACCGTCCTTCGGCTTTTGCTCGGAGAAGTAGGCGGCGACGTTGGCCATGTCAGCCGGGGTCAGGGCCGAGGCAAAACCCAGCATGATGGGGTTCTTGCGGTCGGTATTGGCCTTGAACGCGTTCAGCTGGCGCACCAGATATTGCGCATGCTGGCCAGCCAGCTTGGGGTTGGTGGCGATGGTGCTGTTGCCGTCAGCCGAGTGGCAGGCGGCGCAAACTTGCGCGGCGATCTGGCCGCCACGCGCCATATCAGGCTTCACTGGCGCGGCAGCGACGGCAGGTGCGGGGGCCGCGGCAGGTGCCGCGGCCGGAGCCGGTGCTGCTGCAGGTGCGGCGGCCGGAGCGGGAGCGGTGACTGGCGCGGCGGAGGTGGCCGGCGCTTGGGCAAAGACGGCCTGCGAGGCCAGTACCAGTGCCAGAGTCACCGAAAAAGCGGTCTTCATGGGCTTTTTCCTAAAAAACTTTGTGTTTTGTCAAACCTGATATTCTACCGTAAACCAGTAGGGTTTTTATGTGCGTGGAACTTAAATCCGCGCCATGAACGCGCGCCGCCGCGGTTTGCCGGGCTCCTCGGCTGCCGGAAATCCGGCGCCCGCGGATTTTCGCTCCGCACCTTCTTCTTTTCAACCCGGCCTTCGCCGTCTGCTACTTTTTTTGGAATCATCCCGCATGTCGCCCTTTCATCGCGCCACGTTTTTCATCACCGCAGCGAAAATGAGCGACCTCAAGTTCAATTCGGCCGGCGAGGTGGCCTTCGCCGGCCGCTCGAACGCCGGCAAGTCCAGCGCCATCAATACCCTGGCAAATCACCGCCGCCTCGCCTTCACCAGCAAGACGCCGGGACGCACGCAGCAGCTCAATTATTTTGCGCTCGGCGAAGACCGCTATCTGGTCGACCTGCCGGGCTATGGCTACGCCAAGGTGTCGCGCACCGAGCGCGAGCGCTGGGGCCAGTTCATCGGCCGCTACCTGCAGGCGCGCGAGCCGCTGGTGGGCCTGGTGCTGATCATGGACTCGCGCCATCCGCTAACCGACCTCGATTGGCAGTTGCTCGACTGGTTCGGCCCCACCGAAAAGCCGATCCACGCACTATTAACCAAAAGCGACAAGCTGTCGAAACTCGAATGCGCCGCCACCTTGCGCAAGGTGCGAGCGGAACTGACGGCGGTGTCGCCACTGTATTCGGCGAGCCTGTTTTCCAGCTCGAAGAAGACCGGCATCAAGGAAGCGGAAGCGGCGATCCTGCCCTGGCTGCATCCGACGGTAACCGGCGAAGGCGTGCCGGTTCAAGCGTAGCGAATTGGCGGGAAATATATTTCCCGCCGCGCTTGCATGCCAAAGCGGGCAGCCTTAATTAACGTTAAGAATTCGCTCGCCGCTTTTAACTTTGCTTGTAGGCGCTGTGTGCGGTAGCGCACAGGGCCAGGACAAAAAAATGGGCCGTGGAGAAAGGGGATTATCTCCACGGCCGAACGCCTTTAGAATAAGGCACCCGCTCAGGGAGGAGAAGCGGGAGATGCAGAGCATCTGGAAGATAAGATAGACACTTCGCGGATAAGTTTCAAGTGCATAGAAAAATTTTTACACCGTATTTACTTGAAGCTAATTTCGACAATGACTGTGTAAGATCATGAAAATATTAGGCAACTATCCGGAAAAGCGCATGCGGCGCAATCGTCGCTCGGATTTCGCGCGGCGCATGGTGCAGGAGAATGTCCTTACCAGCAGTGATTTTATTTATCCGGTATTCGTGCTGGACGATCGAGATGTCGGCGCCAGCGTGACCGAGCCGGTGCTGTCGATGCCGGGCGTTTCACGCTACACGCTGGACAAATTGCTGCCTGTCGCCGAAAAGACACTCGAACTCGGTGTGCCTTGCATGGCCCTGTTTCCGGTGATCGATCAGAAAAAGAAATCCCTCGACGGCCGCGAGGCCATCAACCCTGACGGCCTGGTGCCGCGCGTAGTGGCGGAACTGAAAAAGCGCTTTCCTGAACTCGGCGTGCTGTGCGACGTGGCCCTCGACCCCTATACCAGCCACGGGCAGGACGGCGTGATCGACGCCGAGGGCTATATACAGAACGAAATCACCGTCGAGATTCTGTGCCGGCAGGCAGTGGCGCAAGCCCAGGCCGGGGTCGACATCGTCGCGCCTTCCGACATGATGGACGGGCGCATCGGCGCCATCCGCAAGGCGCTTGACGCGAGCGAGCACCCGCTGACGCAGATCATGGCCTACTCCGCCAAGTACGCCAGCGCATTTTACGGCCCGTTCCGCGATGCGGTGGGCTCGACAAAAAATCTCGGCCGCTCGAACAAGAAGACTTACCAGATGGACCCGGCCAACAGCAACGAAGCGCTGTGGGAAGTGGGGCTAGACCTGGCCGAGGGCGCCGACATGGTGATGGTCAAGCCCGGCATGCCCTACCTCGATATCCTGCGCCGCGTGAAGGACGAGTTCAAGGCGCCGACCTTCGTCTACCAGGTGAGCGGCGAATACGCGATGCTCAAGGCGGCGGCGCAAAACGGCTGGCTGGACGAAAAAGCCTCGGTGCTGGAAGCCCTGATGGCCTTCAAGCGTGCCGGCGCCGATGGCGTGCTCACCTATTTCGCGCTGGATGCGGCGCAATGGCTCAAGCAGGCGTAGACCAGCGCGCACCAGCCTGAAACTTTGCGCCTCCGCGGCGATCAACTCAAGCAAGCAACAAAAAGAACCGCCATGCAACTGCTGTTGATTGCCAAGGACCGCCCGATCGAGCGCTGCGAAGCGCTCGAGTCGATTCCCGAAGATGCCTTCGTCTGGATCGACGCCACCCGCAGCGAGGCGGCCGAGCCCTGGCGCGACCTCGCCGAAGACCTGACCGGCATCCGCATTTTCGACGCCCACATGACGGATGCGGCCAACGAGCAGCACCCCTCCTTTTTCGACAACACCTCCGACTACGAGGTGGTGATCTTTCGCGGCCTGTCGGCCTCGACCGAATCACTGAACGACGACAAGTCGGTGCGCCTGGGGGCGGACAGCCAGTACGATTACGGCCCGATCAACACCCGCCCCTTTCGTATCAAGACCGCGCCGGTGCTGTTTTTCCTGCTGCCGCGCATGGTCATCAGCGTGCGTCCGGACGAAGCGCCTTCCATCGGCATGGTGCGTTCGCGCCTGCTTTCTAACGCGGCGCGCCCGCCGGTGTCCCCGGAAGACCTGGTGCACCGCGTGCTCAACGCGATGGTCGACCGCTACCTCGAGTTGCGCCTGCCGATGGCCGAGCGCGTCGACCGCTGGCAGCGCAACCTGCTCGACCCGCGCCGCCCCTTCAACGACTGGCACGCCCTGCTCGACCAGCGCATCGAGATCCGCAAGCTCGAGCATTTGTGCGAGGAGCAGCGCGACGCCATCCAGGAATGGCGCGACCACCGCTTCGAGAACCTGTCGGACATCATGAGCGTGCGCATCAACGACCTGCTTGAGCACATCGCCCGCGTGCTGAACCACGCGCAGCGCCTGGAGCAGACGGCGGAGTCGGCGGTGCAGCTGCACTTCTCCGCCACCGCGCACCGCACCAACGAGATCATGCGCACCCTGACCATCTTGACGGCGATCTTCATGCCTTTGAACCTGGTCACCGGCATCTTCGGCATGAACTTCAAGGAGATGCCCTGGCTCGACTGGCACCTCGGCTTCTGGACCACCATCGGGTTGATGGCCCTGCTGGCGCTTTCGCTGATGCTGTATTTCCGCGCCAAGCGCTACATCGAGCGCAGCGACCGGCCGCGCCGGCCGATCACTACGCAGGACCTTTGAGCCGGCTCATGCGCATTCCATCAGCGTTCCTTTTCACCGCGCGCGCTTTCATCGCCCTCGCCGCCTGCTTCGCGCTGTGCGCACACGCCGGCGAGATCAAGCCGTGGAAGGGCGGCAAGACGCCGGCGCTGGGCCTGCCCGACCTGGAAGGCCGCGAGCACACCCTGGCAGAGTTCAAGGGCAAGGTCGTGGTGGTGAATTTCTGGGCCACGTGGTGCGACCCCTGCCGCGCCGAAATGCCGTCGATGCAAAAAATGGCGGACAAGTTCGGCGCCGACAAGCTGGTGGTGCTGGGCGTGAACTACCAGGAAGGCGCGCCGCGCATCCAGCGCTTTCTCGCGCAAAACCCGGTGCAATTCACCATCCTGATGGACCGCGACGGCGCGGCGACCAAAAAGTGGATCACCCGCATCTTCCCGACCTCGATGATCATCGGGCCGGATGGCCGGGTGCGCCATGTTGTCGTCGGCGAGTACGAGTGGGACGGGCCGGCGATGGATGCACTGATCACCAGGCTGCTGCCGAAGAAGTAAAAATCGGTTACTTCGCGTAGGTTGGGCGCACGCTGGCGCTCCGCAACTGTTATCATTTTCGGCTCAGTTGTCCGATCCGCTTTCCGGAGTTTGCATGCCCCACTATTCCCGCCGTCATTTCCTGCGCGCAGGCGCCGCTTTGGCCGCGCCGGCCGCGGTCGGCCTGCCGCTGGCCGGCTTGCCGCGCGGTGCCGGCGCCGAAATCGTCTTCAACCCGCAGCCCGGCCCCTGGCGCACACTGGAAATTACCACGCGCTACGAGGTGCTGCTACCCACCGGCACCACCAAGGTGTGGTTGCCGGTGCCCTCGATCGCGACCGACTACCAGCAACTGCTGGACAACCGCTGGAGCGGCGGCGCCGACGTGGCGCGCCTGATGTCGGACGGCAAATACGGCGCCACCATGCTTTACGCCGAGTTCAGCGAGAACAACCGCAACCCGGTGGTCGAGCTGGTGAGCCGCGTGCGCACCCGCGACCGCGCCACCAATTTCGCCCAGCGCACGAGCTTCAAGGAAGATTCGGACACGCTGAAGTTTTACCTGCAGCCGACCGACCTGATCCCCACCGACGGCATCGTGCGCAAGACCGCGCTGTCGATCACGAAAAATGCCAAGGGTGATGAAGCCAAGTCGCGCGCCGTCTATGAATGGATCGTCGACAACACCTTCCGCGACCCGAAGACGCGCGGCTGCGGCATCGGCGACGTCAAGGCGCTGCTGGAAAGCGGCAACCTCGGCGGCAAGTGCGCCGACCTCAACGCCCTGTTCGTCGGCCTGTGCCGCTCGGTCGGTATTCCGGCGCGCGACCTTTACGGCGTGCGCGTGATCAAGTCGCAATTCGGCTACCGCAGCCTGGGCGCCGGCACCCCTGCCATCACCCGCGCCCAGCATTGCCGCGCCGAAGTCTATTTGCAGGCCCACGGCTGGGTGCCGGTCGACCCCGCCGACGTGCGCAAGGTGGTGCTGGAGGAAAAGCCCCAGCCCACCACCGTCAACGACCCGCTGGTGCAGGCCGTGCGCCCCAAGCTATTCGGCGCCTGGGAAATGAACTGGCTGGCCTTCAACAGTGCGGGCGACATTGCCTTGCCCGGCAGCGCTGGTCCGAAGATCGGCTTTTTCATGTACCCGCAAGCGGAAAACCGCGAGGGGCGTCTGGACAGCCTGGACCCGGACAACTTCAAGTACAGCATGACCGGGCGCGAGATCGCCGCCTAGAAGCTGGCCAGCGGCACGGCAGTTCAAGAGGGTAGACGCCCCGAAGGAGGACTTCTTCGGGGCGTTTGCTTGTGCGCGCCTGGTGGAAACACCTAGGTTGCGGCCCGCATATTTTAGTCGGATGCGCCCCTGTAAGATCGGCGCAAACAACTATCTACCGTCTCCCATGAACATCCAAAAATCCGCCAGCGTAATGCGCCCGATCCCGCGTTTCATGTTCGCCAGCCGCTGGCTGCAGTTTCCGCTGTACCTTGGACTGATCGTCGCGCAGGCGGTGTACGTGGTGTTCTTCTGGATCGAGCTGGTGCACCTGATCGAGGCGGCGTTCGGCGCCGGCCCCATGGTCGCCGCCCTGCCCGGCCGCAAGCTCAACGAAACCGCGCTGATGCTGGTGGTGCTGGGCCTGATCGACGTGGTGATGATCTCCAACCTGCTGATCATGGTGATCGTCGGCGGCTATGAAACCTTCGTCTCGCGCATGGACCTGGAAAACCACCCGGACCAGCCGGAGTGGCTATCGCACGTCAACGCCAGCGTGCTGAAGGTCAAGCTGGCGACGGCGATCATCGGCATCTCGTCGATTCACCTGCTCAAGACCTTCATCAATGCGCAGCAATACGACGAAAAGACCCTGATCGCGCAGACCCTGATCCACGTCGCCTTTTTACTCTCGGCGATGGCCATCGCGTTTACCGACTACATCATGGAAAAGTCCATCGCCATTGCGCATGCGCGCGATGGCGGCGCGCACTAGGCAGGCGCCTGGCACGGCCCGCCTGCTTCGTGCGCCGTGCCGGCCATAGGCAAGCATTCCGCATTGGCTCGCGGGCGGCGACGCGCAGGCGCGCCACATGAATCCCCCGTCGCGTGTATAACAGAGACGCGGGCGCACGCTTGGGCTTCGGGAGAATGTCAAATCCGCACGGCCGATTCGGCAAAGGCGAATTCTTCGCCGGGAATCGCACGCAGCACACAATGAAAGAGACAAATCATGGACTCATTGCTGGAGAACCTGAAAGAAGGATTCATCCTCACGGTCGAGGAAAAGAACAAGGGCAACTATTCCACCTTCGACGAGGCCACCGCCGCTTCCGCGCACTTCATGGACGCCGCGCACAAGCCGGATACACATATCATCGATTACACCGTCAAGCCGCACATCACCTGGCATTACGACTACGCGCGGGACGAGTGGGAGAAGAAGGCAGCCTGAGCTACCGCCGTCGGGCAGGCCGCGCGAACACCGGCATGCCCGACGGCGCTTACTTGCCCATCTTGTCGTCTTTTTTCATCATGTCGTCCTTCTTCATGCCGTCGTCCTTCATCATCTTGTCGCTCTTCATGGCCTTCTTTTTCGGCGTCTTCTTGGCCATGCCGTCCTTTGCCATGCCGTCTCTGGCCATGCCGTCTCTGGCCATGCCGTCCTTCGACATTTCATCGGCCGCATAGACAGCGGACGTGGCGAAGAGGGAAAGAATCAGGGCTGCGAAAAGTTTTTTCATGGAATGTCCTCCGGATTTGGTAGCGGGGTACGCGGCCGCATATTGGGCCGCGGGCGTGGAACGCCGGGAAAAAGAATCAGCAAACCGACGGGCGCGAAATAGCCCAAGTCGGCAACGTTGACACTACGTAGATTTCCCTAGCATCCACCGCGAACCGGTACTGCAAACCGGGAAGACCCGTCCCGCTACAAGTCCGTGCGGCCTATTCGCCGCCAGGCGGAAACACCAGCTTTTCTTCGACCAGGAAGGTCTTGATGCGGCCGATGAAGGTGGCGCCGTCGGTGGTCAAGGCCTTACCCTGCGGCGAGGCGTAGGCCGCTTTCCAGGACGCCAGGTCGTCATACCAGAGCTCGGCGATGCCGTCGACGGCAATTTCATGGTCCGGCACGTCGGGACGCGAAGGCTCCTGGACAATCACGTTCTGCACATAGCGGCGCAGGCCGGGCACCGCGTGGGATAGCGCGGCATGCTCTTCATGCCAGTGGCGCAGGAATTCCTCATGGCTGATTTCGGCGCGGCGGGTGAGCAGGGAGATGCTTTTGATCATTGCGCTGTTCTCGCGTGATGATGAAGGGGCGAATGGCATTCTAGCCCGCGCCAAAGCCGCCCAAAAGCGTCAGCGCCTGATGCGCTACTTGCGCCCGGGGCATTCCTGGCCGCGCGAGCGGTAGACCAGTCGCCCCTGAAAGCGCAGCACCAGTTCGCGCTCGTTGACGCGCACGATGTCGTCCACCAGACGCAGGCCCGGGTGCAGGCCACCGACGTCGGCGTCGCTTTCGACGATGCGGGTAACCAGGCGCTGGTCGATCACTTCCCAGGTGCCCCAGGCGTGGGTCTTGCGTAACTTGCAGGCCGCATCGGTGTAGAGAGACAGCTCCCAGCTGCCGTCGGCGCGGTATTCCAGCTGGCCGGCGCTGCGGCCGACGCGGCTGCGCGCGTCGACCTTCCAGAAACCGATCAGGGCCTGCGCGGCGGCGCCGGCAAGATCAACGGCGGGCGGATTGGCGGCGGCGCCGGGAACCGCGCTGCTCGCCGGGTCGGCTGCGACCATGCCCGCCTGGAGCAGCAGCACGGCCAGCAGGGCGGCACGCACGTAAAGCGGATGGGTCATGGGGCGGCATTTTGCGCCATTCGCCGACGCCACGTGCTTACGCGATGATTCCCTGTGCCCGATAGTTGTCGAACTGTTCCACGAACATGCGCGCCGAATCCACGGCCTCGGTAAAGCCCAACCCGCGCGCCTTGGCCATCGATGACACAACTTCCCACTGCGGGCGGAACTGGTAGTCGCCGTAGGCGGGCAGCGTGAGTTCGTGCAGCCGGGTTTGCCGGAGATTGTGCTTGCGCGCCATCTCGGCCCACAGACCTTCCTTGTCCGCCAGATATTGGGCCAGGCTGAATTCGCGCGGGCCGCCGGGCTTGACGCCGAAGTAGTCGGCGTAGCCGGCCCAGAGCTGTTGCCAGGTGGGCGTGTCGCCATTGACGACGTTGAAGGCCTGGTTGGCACAGCGCGGTTCACCCGCCATCCAGGCAAGAGCACGTGCGAGCAGGCGCAGATCGGTGAACTGGGTGCGCACGGTGAAAGCCTTTCCGGTGCCGGGGAAGTCCAGCGGCAGCCCGAGTTCGCGCTGCACGGCGGCGTAGCAGGCGATCACCAGGCCGATGGAGCGCGGCGTGTCGATAGCGGGGTCGCAAAAGCAGTGCGGGCGGGTGGTGGACCAGGTCCAGCGCGCACCTGCGGCGCGACGCTTCAGGAAATCTTCCTGGTGGAAGTAGTAGTTGTCGAGCTTGCCGCGCGGCGCCTCTTCGGTGATGGGCACCGGCACCGGCCCCTGCATGTGACCATAGTATTTGCTGCCGTGGACGGCATGTACGTGTTGCAGCGGCGAGCTGTGTTCGAGCGCATCCACCAGGTTGGCAAGCATTTCGGTGTTGCGCTCGACCGGCTCGGGCATGCCTTCGGGGTGATCGGAGCGGGCGGCGTAGAAGATGTGGCTGATGTTTTTCAGGTCGCCAAGCTTGGCCTTACAGTCGACCGCGTCGGCAAGTTCGACGCCGATCCAGTGTTTGCCCTCAGTGTGCACGGCGCGCGCAGTGCGGGAGAGGCGCACTACGTTCCATTGCCCGGTTTGTTCGAGATGCTCGGCGAGGCGGCGGCCGATCAGGCCGGAGGCGCCGGCGATGACGGCGGTGTGTTTTTGCATGAGATGAATTAACGGTTTTGGCGCGGCTGGGGCGAACATTGTACGAACAAACAATCTGTCCGGACATATAATTTCGGCGGCTTTGCGAAGCTGCGGCTAATCGGGCGAATCAATCCGCCAACCGACTGCAACGCGGGCCGACGCGCCGGATTTGCGCCGGCATGACAAACAGGGGACATCGATGTTTTTGCCCAGGCTGTACCGCATTTTTTTCATCGTCTGCGCGGTGCTGTGCGCCAACCTCGCACAGGCGCAGGCTTACCCGACGCGGCCGATCCGCATCCTTGCCGGTGAACCGGGCAGCGCGCCGGACGTCAGTGCGCGGGTGATCGCGCAGGCGATCTCCGGCCCGCTGGGCCAGCAGGTCTACGTGGAAAATCATCCAAGCATCATGACCGGCGACCTGGCGTTTCATTCGGCGCCGGACGGCTACACCCTGGTGCAGAACGGCAGCGCGCACTGGCTTTCGGTATTCACGCAGAAGATCAGCTGGGACCCGATCAAGGATTTCGCGCCGATCACCATCACCGACCGCTCGCCCGCCGTGCTGGTGGCACTGCCGCAGTTCGAAGCGAAGAACGTGCGTGAGCTGATCGCTCTGGCCAAGGCCAAGCCCGGCGTGCTTAACTACGCGATCGCCTCGCCGGGCGGGCCGCCGCATCTTTCCGGCGCGCTGTTCCGGGAGATGACGGGGGTGGATATCGTGCCGGTGCCCTACAAGGGCGGCGGCCCCGCCGTGATCGGCCTGCTTGGCGGCCAGGTGCAGATGATGTTCGCGCCCGCTTCGGCGGCGACGCAGCACATCAAGTCGGGCCGCTTGCGGGCGCTGGCGGTGACCACCGCGCAACGCTTCGTGCTGCTGCCGGATGTGCCGACGATTGCCGAGTCCGGTGTGCCGGGCTTCGAGACTGCCGCCAACTTCGGCCTGCTGGCCCCGGGCGGCACGCCGCCGGCCATCGTCAAGCGCCTGAACGCGGAAGTAGTGGCGGCGCTGAAGCGCCCGGACGTGCGGCAGAATTTTCTCTCCGCCGGGGTCGAGCCGATCGGCAGCACGCCGGAGGAATTCATCGCCGTAATCCGCAAGGAAATGGAGACCGCGGGCAAGGTGATGCGCCGCGCGGCGCAGTAGCAGCCCGCTACATGTGCGAGTACATGAGCCGTCCGGCCACCGGCGACTCGGCGCGCAGCACGCAGCCGCTTTCGGCTTCGCAGATATAGAGAAACTTGTTGCCGGGGCCGCCGTAGGCGATGTTGGTGGTGTGGTCGCCGCGGCAGGACTCGAACTTGTAGCGCGGGATGCCCTTTTTGTCGAACATCCACACGGCGCCCATGGCGTTGTGCGCAACGGTGAGGCCGCCGGCCTCGTCCATCGCCAGGCCATCCGGCCCGCTGCCGCCGGAGAGATAGATGCCGACGTTGACCTTGCTGGTGCTGCCGTCCTTGGAGATGGGCAGGCGCCAGACCGCGTTGGCGCGGGTGCAGGCGACGTGCAGGATGGTCTCGGCGGCGTTGAACACCAGGCCGTTCGGGCTGGGCAGGTTGGCGAGCACGGTCTGCAGGCGGCCATCGGCGGTGAGGCGGTAGACGCGGCCGGAGGGGTCGTGCATGCCGGTCTCGCCTTGGTCGGTGAAATGCATGTCGCCGCTTGCGGCGAACACCAGGTCGTTGACGCCCTTGAAGCCCTCGATGTTGCGGCGGTCGAAATGCGTTGTCACCTTGCCGCTGGCCGGGTCGAGCTGCATGATGCCGTTGGCGTGGTCGGTGATGAAGATGCGCCCGTCCTTGTGGATCTTCAGGCCGTTGGGCTCTCCGTCGTATTCGGCCACCAGCGCGCACTCGCCTCGCGGCGAGATGCGAAAGATGCGGCCGAAGGGAATGTCGGTGACGTAGAGATTGCCGGCGCGGTCGAAGGAGGGGCCTTCCAGATAGCACTCGGTGGGTGCGCCGCCGCGATGCGTTTCCACCCAGTGGGTTGTCACGCCCTTCTTGCGGTATCGGTCGGGGATGCGGCAAAAAACTTCGGTGGGGATGACCGTGGGCGGTGGGAACAGGGACATGCGTGCCTTTGTGTGCTGGACAGCCAAGCCGCGAGAGTTTCAAAAATCGGCGGCATAGTCAATCCGCAAATCCGGGTTTGCCGCATCAGCCCTGCACGGACGTACAATGCGCCGGATCGCCATGCCTGAAATTGCCTTGCCTCCCGATGTTCATGCCGCGCTTGGCGGGGCGCTGGTCGAGGCCGCGCGTGCGGCCTACGCCAGCCCGGGCAGGCACTATCACACCTGGACGCACATAGAAGCCTGTTTGCGCGAAGCGGGCAGCCTGGCCTTCGACGATGCGCCGGTGGTCTACGCCGCGCTGCTGTTCCATGACGCTGTCTATGTCGTCGGCGCAAAGGACAACGAGGCCCGGAGCGCGGCGCTGGCGGCGGCGCGCCTGCAAGGAAATGCAATTTTCGATGCGGCGCGCATCGCGCGTGTCGAACATCTGATCCTGCTCACCGCCAGCCATGGCGCGCTGCCGGCGGACGCGCCGGACGACGACAAGAAGCTGATCGATATCGATCTTTCGATACTCGCCGCGCCAGCCGAGGTATACCAACGCTATGCGCGGGACGTTCGCCGCGAATGGGTGCCTCAGGTGGTGAGCCCAGAACAATACGCGCGGGGGCGGGCTGCGTTTTTGCGCGGCATGCTGGCAGCGCCGCGCATTTTCCATTCGGACGATTTTGCGGCGCGCGAAACGGCGGCGCGAGGCAATATCGGGCGCGAACTCGCCGCTTTATAGCTGCGCGGCTTTTTCCAGGGTCTGGAGAAATTTCTCCGGCGGCTGGTAGCCGATCACCCGCAGGGCCGGAACCTCGTTGCCCTTGCGGTCGAAGAAAATGATGCCGGGCGGACCGACCAGCTTGAAGCGCTTGAGCAGGACGCGGTCGTCTTCATTGTTGCGGGTGACGTCGGCTTGCAGCGCGGCCAAGTCGGCGAGTTTTTGCTTGACGCGGGCGTCGCTGAAGGTCAGGCGCTGCATCTGCTTGCACGGGCCGCACCAGTCGGCATAGAAGTCGAGCATGGTGACGCGGCCGCCCTGCAAGGCAGCGGTGAGCTGCGCAAGCGAGTCCACTTGCGTGAAGCCTGCGGTGTGCGCGGCATGCAGCGCGACCGGCAGGATGTCCAGGTTGTCGATCGGGGCGCGCGCGCTTTTCGCATCGAGGGTGGCGCTTTGCTGGATCGGCGGGTAGCACACGCCGATGTCGGCACAGCCCTGGGAGGTGACCTTGATGGTGACCGCGCCTTTGGCGCCGCGCAGGGGCAGCAGGATGATGACCGAGTTGCGATAAGTCTCGACGGTCTTGTTGAAATTTTCGTCAAACTTCTTTTTTCCCGGCGGCAGGCTGGGCTTGCCGAGTTGCGCGCCGTCGATGGCGAAGCGGAAGTTTTCGCGGTACATATAGTAGCCGCTGGCGATGTCGTAATGGACCTCGATGGTCTTCGGGTCCTTTAGCCGGGCGGAAAAGCGAAAGGCCTGCTCCGCCTCCAGCAGATCATCGGCGGCGTGGGTAGCAGGCGCCGCGAAGGCCAGGGCCAGTGAGAGCAAAAGAAAACGAAACAGGTTGGGCATGACGTCTAAGTGAAGCTCGTAGCGGGTGCGAAGAACAACAGGGCCGGGGGTATTTTGCATCGCCGGCCGTTACAGGGATAAAACAGGCCCTCAGAGTTTCCAGGTTTCCTCTGCCACCCAGGAAAGGTAGTCGTGCGAGCCGCGGCTGACCGGAAAGGCGATGATCTCCGGCACTTTATACGGATGCAGGGCGCGGATGGACGCTTCGATCTGGTTGTAGCGGCTGACGGTGGTCTTGATCTGCACGTGGAATTCGGTGGCGCGCTCGCGCTTGCCCTTCCACATGAAGTGGGATTCACATCCGCTTACAATGTTTACACAGGCGGCGAGCTTTTTTTCCAGCAAATCGTCCGCAATCTTCCTTGCGACGTCTATATCGGGCGTATTGGTCATGACCACCAGGACGTCGCTCATTTCTGCTTGTCTCCCCTTTTTTGCCCACCTGTAGGTACACCCACGCGTGCTACGCATACTCTGGATGTTGTTGCTGCTGCCGCTGGCCGACCTGCTGCTGACGGCCTTTTTGCTCGGCCACTACGGTACGCCTTTTCTGCTCTGGCTGCTAGGGACGGCGGCGGGCGGCCTGTTGCTGATCGGTCGCGCCAAGTCGGGCCTGCGGGCGATCCTGGCGACGCTGCAGGCGGGTCGCGGGCAGGTGGCCGGGGCTTCGCCGTGGCGCCTGCTGGCCAGCGCGCGTGCATTCTTCGCGGGCGCGTTGCTGCTGTTTCCCGGCGTGTTGAGCGATGTGGTGGCGCTGGTGGTGTTGCTGCTGCCGGCGCGGCTGGTCGGCGGCATGGCGGCGGCCAGCGGGCCGAAGGCGGCGAACGACGATGTGATCGAGGCCGAATTTCATGAAGTGCGCGAGGTGCGCTCTTCAATCGAAGACGGCAGCCCGCCACGCGCCTGAGGCGCGCGGCCTTATTGCAGCCCTACGATAGATTTACTGGCCCAGCGCCTTCTTGCGCCAGAGATCCCAGGCGCGCAGGAAGTCGTTGCTATCGACCGCGGCCACGCCTTCTTCCGGCGTGAGGTAGTTGACCTTGGCGCCGGGACCGGCAATCTGCATCGCCTGCATTTGCAGGCGGGCATTCATTTCGAGATAGACGCAGCGCGCCACCACCAGCGAGACGCTGGGGGCGACCACCACGGCGCCGTGGCCGCGCATCAGGGCGGCGGGCTTGACGCCGAGCACGTCGGCCAGCGAGCGGCCCAGGGGGCCGGTGCGGATCAGCATGTCGGTGGCGGGGCCGTCCTTGTCGCGAATTTCGTAGACCGGGATGCCGCCGGCGACAAAGCCGCTCATGTGATAGACGGCCTGCAGCGGCACGCCGGCGATGCCGAAGGGAATCACCGAAGGCGAGTGATGGTGCACGACGGCTTGCACGTCGGGGCGCTTGCGGTAGATCTCGCCGTGGATGAAGCGCTCCAGGTACATCTGCCGGCCGCGCTGGTCGACCGGGCTGCTGTCGAGGTCGAATTCCATGATGTCTTCGCCCGTCACCGAGGCGGGGGCCAGCGAGCGCGACAGCAGGTAGCGGTCGGTCTTGCCCGGCACGCGGGCGCTGACGTGGCCGTAGCCGTCGACCACGCCCTGCTCGGCGAGGATGCGGTTGGCGGCGACCAGGTCTTCGATGGTGGTGGCGAGCGCGTCACTCATGGTGTTATCTCCAGAATCGATGGGCGATGGGTGCAGGCAAAGTGTAGCCGCTTAAGGGCGCGCGGGGCAATCTTGCATGGCGGATCGACTGCCTTATGAGAGCAGGCGCCGGCGCGTCAATACGATGGCGATGTAAGCGGCGACCACCGTGTAGAACAGCAGCACGGCGACGTGCAGCAAGGGCTGCTCCGGCCATTGGCCGAACATCAGGGGGCGGGCCAGGGCCACCGCATGCGACAGCGGCAGCGCCTGCGAGATGGCGTGCAGCCACCAGGGCAGCTGCGTGACCGGGAAGAACACGCCGGAGACGAAGGCCATCGGCGTGACCACCAAGGTGAAATAGTAGGTGAAGGTGTCGTAGGCGCGCGCCAGGGCGTTGACCACCAGGCCGATGGCGGAGAAGGCCAGGCCGATCAGCACCACCACGCCCAGCACCAGTACCGATCGCGGGCCGCCGGCCAGGCCCATGATCCACACGACGATCATGATGGCCAAGCCCGAGAGAAAGCTTTTCGAGGCGGCCCAGGTGAGCTCGCCCAGCACCACGTCTTCCAGCGCTACGGGGGCGTTCATGATGCCGTCCCAGGTGCGCTGCACGTGCATGCGCGAGAACGCCGAGTAGAGCGCCTCGAAGGTGGCGGCGTTCATGGTGGACATGCAGACGGTGCCGGCGGCGAGGAACTGGATGTAGGGCACGCCGTCCACCGATGGCAACAGGCTGCCCAGGCCGTAGCCGAAGGCCATCAGCGAGATCATCGGGTCGGCGATGTTGCCGAGGATGGAGGAGCCGGCGAGCTTTTTCCAGACCAGGAAATTGCGCCGCCAAACCGGGATGAAGCGCGGCGAGAAGGCAGGGAAGGAGAAGTCGTAGTGCATGATGTCCTCCTTTAGTCCCGCAGCTCGCGGCCGGTGAATTTGATGAAGACGTCCTCGAGATTGGCCGGGCGACGCATGTAGCGCAGGTCGCGGTGATGGCCGAGGTCTTCGAGGACCAGCGCAGGTTCGCGGGTGTAGCAGAACACGGTCTCGCCGCTTTGCTCGATGCGGCTGGCGAGTTGGTGGGCACGCTCGCCCAGACCCTGCATCCAGGCGCCTGCACCGTCGCCATAGACTTCGACCACCTCGGGCTCGATGTGGGCGGCGACCAGTTCGCGCGGGCTGCCTTCGGCGATCTTGCGGCCGTGGTCGATGATGGCGAGCTGGTCGCACAGGCGCTCGGCTTCGTCCATGAAGTGGGTGGTGAGCAGCAGGGTCTTGCCGGCGGCCATCAGGCGGCGCAGGCGTTCCCAGATCAGGTGGCGGGCCTGCGGGTCGAGGCCGGTGGTAGGCTCGTCGAGGAACACCAGGTCGGGGTCGTTGACCAGGGCTCGCGCCAGGGTGAGGCGCCGCTTCATGCCGCCGGAGAGGGTCTGGATGCGGGCGTCGCGCTTGGTTTCGAGGTTGGCGAAATCCAGCAGATAGGGCACGCGTTCGCGCGCCTGCTTGCTGGTCATGCCGAAGTAGCGGGCGTAGACCAGCAGGTTTTCTTCGACGGTGAAGTCAGGGTCGATGTTGTCCTGCTGCGGCACCACGCCGACGCGTACGCGGGCAGTGCGGGCATCCAGCGGTACGGGGTGGCCAAGCAGGTTGATGCTGCCGCTGCCGGGTTCGACCAGCCCTAAGCACATGCGCAGGGTGGTGGTCTTGCCGGCGCCGTTCGGTCCGAGCAGGCCGAAGCAGGTGCCGCGCGGAATGGCGAAGGAGAGGCCGTCGACCACGCGGGTCTCACCGTAGGCCTTGGCGAGGTCGCGCACTTCCAGCGCGGGCGCGGCCTGGGCTGGCGCGGCGGAAATAAGGGTTTCGTTCGGTGCATTCATAGGTTCAATTAAACCGCATGAGGCAGCGCATTTTGTCAGCAGCCGTAGCGCCTGTAGGGTAGGCAACTCGGCAGGCAACTCGCGAGGGCGGCCGCTGGCCGGGATACAAAGCAAAAAGCCGGGCAGGCCCGGCTTTTTTGCACAACCCCCGCTTTACGAGCCGGTGGTTTCCGCTGTCGGCGCGTCGCCGTCAGGGCGGTCCATCAGTTCGATCAGCGCCATCGGGGCGTTGTCGCCCTTGCGGAAGCCGTACTTCAGGATGCGCAAGTAGCCGCCGTTGCGGGCCGCGTAGCGCGGGCCGATTTCGGCGAACAGCTTGACGACCATGTCGCGGTCGCGCAGGCGGGAGAAAGCCAGGCGCTTGTTGGCAAGCGACGGGTTCTTGCCCAAGGTGATGATGGGTTCCGCCACCATGCGCAGTTCCTTTGCCTTCGGCAGCGTGGTCTTGATGACCTCGTGCTTGAGCAGGGAAACCGTCATGTTGCGCAGCATCGCCAGGCGGTGAGCCGAGGTGCGGTTGAGTTTACGTAGTCCGTGTCCGTGACGCATGATGACACCCTTATACTTTTTCGAGACCGGCCGGCGGCCAGTTTTCTAGTTTCATTCCCAAGGTCAGGCCGCGCGAGGCGAGCACTTCCTTGATCTCGTTGAGCGACTTGCGGCCCAGGTTCGGCGTCTTCAGCAGCTCGTTTTCCGTGCGCTGGATCAGATCACCGATGTAATAGATGTTTTCAGCCTTCAGGCAGTTGGCCGAACGCACCGTCAGCTCCAGGTCGTCGACCGGGCGCAGCAGGATCGGGTCGACGGTCGGCGACTTCGGCACGTCGGCCGAGATCGCGGTGCCTTCGAGCGCGGCGAATACCGACAACTGGTCGACCAGGATGCGCGCGGCTTGACGCACCGCGTCTTCCGGCTCGATCACGCCATTGGTTTCGATGTCGACCACCAGGCGGTCGAGGTCGGTACGCTGCTCGACGCGCGCCGATTCAACCGCGTAGGAAACGCGGCGCACCGGGCTGTAGGAGGCGTCCAGCACGATCTTGCCGATCGCCTTGGATTCTTCGTCGCCGACGATGCGCACGTTGCCGGGGACGTAGCCGCGGCCCTTTTCCACCTTGATCTGCATGTCGACCTTGCCGTTGGCGGCGAGGTGTGCGATGACGTGATCCGGATTGACGATCTCGACATCGTGGGAAACTTCGATGTCGCGCGCGGTGACGGCGCCGAGGCCCGACTTCTTGAGCGTCAGCAGCGCCTCGTCGCGGTTGTGCAGCTTGAGCACAACACCCTTGAGGTTGAGCAGAATGTCGACGACGTCTTCCTGCACGCCTTCGATGGTCGAATACTCATGCACGACGCCCGCGATGGTCACTTCGGTCGGCGCATAGCCGGTCATCGAAGAGAGCAGCACGCGACGCAGCGCATTGCCGAGCGTGTGGCCGTAGCCGCGCTCGAAGGGCTCCATCGTGACCTTGGCGTGGGACGGTCCGACCGCTTCCACGTTGACGATCTTCGGCTTCAGAAAACCCGTATTAGCCATGTGATCCTTCCGAAAAAATTTTGCCGGTGTGGCGTACTACAACGCCGCTTAACGCGAATACAGTTCGACGACCAGGGATTCGTTGATGTCCTGGGCGATCTCGCCGCGGTCCGGCAGGGCCTTGAAGGTGCCGGTCATCTTGTCGGCATCGACTTCAACCCACGCGGGGAAGCCGGTCTGGCCGGCGAGCGACAGCGCGTCTTTGATACGCAACTGGCCCTTGGACTTGTCGCGCACGGTGATCACATCGCCGACCTTGATCAGCATCGACGGGATGTTCACGGTAACGCCGTTGACCGCCATCGACTTGTGGCCGACCAGCTGGCGCGCTTCCGCGCGGGTCGAACCGAAACCCATGCGATAGACGACGTTGTCGAAACGGGTTTCCAGGATATGCAGCAGGTTCTCGCCGGTATTGCCCTTGCGGCGAACCGCTTCGGCGTAATACTTGCGGAACTGGCGTTCCATGATGCCGTAGGTGCGGCGCACCTTCTGCTTTTCACGCAGTTGCTTGCCGTAATCGGACAGGCGCTGGCCGGACTTGGCACCGTGCTGGCCGGGGGCGACCTCGGAACGGCATTTGTCGGCGTACGCCTTGCGCGCGCTTTTCAGAAAAAGATCAGTACCCTCGCGGCGCGAGAGCTTGCACTTGGGGCCGGTATAACGAGCCATGTTCAACTATTCCCTATCAATCACAACCGGGTTCTTCGACGCCAAAAACCGCAAAAGGGGCAAGCCGTAAGGCGCCCCCTTTTACCGCATCCACGCTAACCGTAAGGTTAGCGATATCTAGATGCGGCGGCGTTTGGGAGGCCGGCACCCGTTGTGCGGTACCGGCGTCACGTCGGTGATGCTGGTGATTTTCATCCCCAGCGCATTCAAGGCGCGCACCGAGGATTCACGGCCGGGGCCGGGTCCCTTGATGCGCACTTCGAGGTTCTTTACGCCGCATTCGACCGCGACCTTGCCCGCCACTTCCGCGGCCACCTGGGCGGCGAACGGGGTGGACTTGCGCGAGCCCTTGAAACCCTGACCACCGGAGGTTGCCCACGACAGGGCATTGCCCTGACGGTCGGTGATGGTGATGATGGTGTTGTTGAACGAGGCGTGGATGTGGGCAATGCCCTCGGCCACGTTCTTCTTCACCTTCTTGCGCACCCGGGTTGCGGCGGTGTTCTGTTGCTGCTTGTTGGTAGCCATATCTGTTTCCTACTTGAGCGATGGACTGGTCGGCGTATTGATTAACGGTCGGCCGACTTATTTGCCCGCGATTGCGTTGCGCGCCTTGCGCGGGCCCTTGCGGGTGCGCGCGTTGGTGCGGGTGCGCTGGCCGCGCACCGGCAGGCCGCGCTTGTGGCGCATGCCTCGGTAGCAGCCCAGGTCCATCAGGCGCTTGATGTTCATCGACACTTCGCGGCGCAGGTCGCCCTCGACGATGAATTTGCCGACCTGTTCGCGCAGCTTGTCCACTTGCGCGTCGGTCAGGTCCTTCATCTTCAGGTTGGGGGCAACACTGGAGGCGCCGCAGATCGCGCGGGCGCGCGCACGGCCGATGCCGTAGATCGACGTCAGCGCGATTTCCGCGTGTTGATGATTCGGGATGTTAATGCCTGCGATACGAGCCATGTCGTGTCCTTCGAACTATATTCTGTAGTCAGCCGCGCTTGAGGCTCAGCCTTGACGCTGTTTATGCCGCGGGTCGGTGCAGATGACACGCACCACGCCCTTGCGCTTGATCACTTTGCAATTGCGGCAAATCCGTTTCACCGAAGCCAGTACTTTCATGATGCCCTCGACTTTTCTCTCAGTTCCATCTGTTACTTGGCGCGGAAAACGATCCACACCCTGGTCAACTCATGCGACGTCAATCCGCCGCCACCCTGCTTTCAGCTGCCGGGCTTTTAAAACATCCCGCCCTTGAAATTCGCCTTCTTCAGCAGCGACTCATACTGGTGAGACATGATGTAGGCCTGCACCTGGGCCATGAAGTCCATCGTCACCACAACGATGATCAGCAGCGAGGTACCGCCAAAATTGAACGGCACGTTGTATTTCAGGATCAGGAATTCGGGCAGCAGGCACACCAGCGTGACGTAGATCGCGCCACTCAGGGTCAAGCGCATCAGGATCTTGTCGATGTACTTAGCGGTCTGCTCGCCCGGACGAATCCCCGGAACGAAGGCGCCGCTCTTTTTCAGGTTGTCTGCGGTTTCCTTGCTGTTGAACACCAGCGCGGTGTAGAAAAAGCAGAAAAAGATGATCGCCGCGGCATACAACATGACGTAGATCGGCTGGCCCGGGGTCAGCGTGCCGGCGATGTCCTTCAGCCAGCGCATCGAGTCGCCGGAAGAAAACCAGCTGGTCAGGGTCGCCGGGAACAGGATGATCGAGGAGGCGAAGATCGGCGGGATCACGCCCGACATGTTGAGCTTGAGCGGCAAGTGCGACGACTGGCCGGCCATGATGCGGTTGCCGACCTGGCGCTTGGCATAGTTCACCAGGATGCGGCGCTGGCCGCGCTCGACGAACACTACCGCGAAGGTCACCGCCACCACCAGGAGCAGAATGAACAGCACGGTCAGCGGGCCCATAGCGCCATTGCGCATCAACTCTAGCAAGCCGCCGATGCCGTTCGGGATGCCGGCAGCGATACCACCGAAAATGATCATCGAAATGCCATTGCCCAGGCCGCGCTCGGTGATCTGCTCGCCCAGCCACATCAGGAACATCGTGCCGGTGACCAAGGTGACCACCGTGGTTACACGGAACAGCAGGCCGGGGTCAAGCACTAGGCCAGGCTGCGATTCCAGTGCCACCGAAATGCCCAGCGCCTGTACCAGGGCCAGGCCGACCGTGGCGTAACGCGTGTACTGGGTGATCTTGCGGCGACCGCTTTCGCCTTCCTTTTTCAGCGCTTCGAAGGGCGGGTAAACCACGCTCATCAGCTGCATGATGATGGAAGAGGAGATGTAGGGCATGATGCCCAGGGCGAAAATGGTAAAGCGCGCCAGCGCGCCGCCGGAGAACATGTTGAACATGCCCAGCAGGCCTTCCTTGTTCTGATTGAAGGCCTTGGCCAGCTCGTTGGGATCGATCCCGGGCACCGGGATGTGGGCACCGATGCGATAGACGACCAGCGCCAGCACCAAAAAGGTAAAGCGGCGCTTCAAGTCGCCGAATTTACCTGATTTGGCTATCGCCATCGCGTCGGTTGCCACTATATCGCTCCGTTGCCCGTGTTAGTACTTACTATGCGCTTTGCGTGCAGCTTACTTGGTCTTGGCCGGGAGCTTGCGCACCTTCGGCGGGACTTCGATGTCTGCTACGCTGCCGCCGGCTGCTTCGATAGCTGCCTTGGCGCCCTTGGTGGCGTGAACGCCATTCAGAGCGACCTTGCGGGTGAGCTTGCCCGACAGGATGACTTTGGCACGGATTGACATCACCGGCACCACACCCGCCAGCTTCAATACATCGAGGGTGATCTCGGCGGCTTCAAGACGTTCGATCTCATCCAGACGCACCTCGGCGACGAATTCACGCGTCAGCGAGAAAAAACCACGCTTCGGCAGACGACGCTGCAGGGGCATCTGGCCGCCTTCGAAGCCGACCTTGTGAAAGCCGCCCGAGCGGGATTTCTGACCGTTGTGGCCACGGCCGGCGGTCTTGCCCAGGCCCGAGCCCATGCCGCGCGCGACACGGCGCTTGGCGTGCTTGGCGCCTTCGGCAGGTTTGATGGTGTTCAGTTTCATGCGATTCCCCGTGAGCCGGCGCCTTGAGATACGGGCCGCCGATTCGCTTTAACCGTTGATTTATTCAGCCTTGACCAGGTAATACACCTGGTTGATCATGCCGCGCACCGCGGGCGTGTCTTCAAGCACGCGCGTGGAGTTGATACCACGCAGCCCCAAGCCGCGGACAGCGGCACGGTGCTTCTCGCTGGTGCCGTTCGGGCTCTTGACCAGCGTTACCTTCAGAGTTTTCTTCTCAGCCATGACGATTCCTTATTTGCCGAGGATTTCTTCGACCGACTTGCCGCGCTTGGCCGCAACTTCGGCCGGCGTGGTCATCTTCAGCAGCCCGTCGAGAGTGGCGCGAACCACGTTGTACGGGTTGGTCGAACCCTGGCACTTGGCCAGCACGTTGGTGACGCCGACGGCTTCGAACACCGCGCGCATCGGGCCGCCGGCGATGATGCCGGTACCTTCGGAGGCGGGCATCATCAGCACCTTGGCCGCGCCATGCCTGCCGATTACGGTATGTTGCAGGGTGCCGTTCTTCAGCGGCACCTTGACCAGCTTGCGGCGCGCTTCTTCCATCGCCTTTTGCACGGCCACCGGCACTTCGCGAGACTTGCCCTTGCCCATGCCGATGCGGCCGTCGCCGTCGCCGACCACGGTGAGGGCGGCAAAACCGAGAATCCGGCCGCCCTTGACCACCTTGGTGACGCGATTGACCGCGATCATCTTTTCGCGCATGCCGTCGTCACGACCCTCGGCGCCAGCCTGCACTTTTTGCATTTTTGCCATGTCTGCGATTCCTTAGAACTTCAGGCCGGCTTCACGCGCGGCCTCAGCCAACGCCTTGACGCGGCCGTGGTAGGCAAAACCGGAACGGTCGAACGCCACCTCGGCGACACCGGCCGCCACCGCTTTTTCAGCGATGCGCTTGCCGACAGCAGCCGCGGCCGCCGCGTTTCCGCCATTGGCCAGGCCCTTGCGCACATCGGCTTCGTTGGTCGAGGCCGCTGCCAGCACTTTGCCGGCCTCGGTGATCACCTGGGCGTAGATGTGGCTGTTGGTGCGATGCACGGTAAGCCGGTTCACCTTCAGGGAGGCGATCTTGCGGCGCGTTTGCTGCGCGCGGCGCGTGCGGGAGATTTTCTTGTCCATGATGACCCTTACTTCTTCTTGGTCTCTTTGATGATGACGCGCTCGTTGGCATAACGCACGCCCTTGCCCTTGTAGGGCTCCGGCGGACGGTAGGCGCGCACTTCAGCGGCGACCTGGCCGACTTGCTGCTTGTCGATACCCTTGATCAGGATTTCGGTCTGCGCTGGGGTTTCGCACTTGACGCCCTTGGGCATCGAATGCACCACCGGGTGCGAGAAACCGAGCGACAGGTTCAGCTTGTCGCCTTGCGCCTGAGCGCGATAACCGACGCCGACCAGGTTGAGCTTCTTCTCAAAACCCTTGGTGACGCCGGTGACCATGTTGTTGACCAGCGCGCGCACCGTGCCGGACATGGCATCGGCGTTGCGCGATTCGCCCACCGGCGCCACCTGCAGGACGTCACCGTCCTTGGTGATGGTGACGGTATCGGTCAGGAACTGCGTCAGGGTGCCCAGCGGGCCCTTGACGGTGATCGTGCCGTTGGCGATGGTGGTTTCCACGCCCTTGGGCAGCGGAATCGGGGATTTGCCTACGCGGGACATGGTGAGCTCCTTAGGCGACGACGCACAGCACTTCGCCGCCGACACCGGTAGCGCGAGCCTTGCGGTCGGTCATTACCCCTCGCGAGGTGGAGAGGATCGCCACGCCCAGGCCGTTCATCACGGTGGGAATGTCTTCCTTGCCCTTGTAAATGCGCAAGCCGGGGCGCGACACGCGTTCGATGCGGTCGATTACCGGCTTGTCGGCGTAATACTTCAGCGCGATGGACAACTCGGGCTTGCCGTCGGCTTCGCGGATCGCGAAGTCGTCGACATAGCCTTCGTCCTTCAACACCTTGGCGATCGCGATTTTCAGCTTTGACGATGGCATCAGAACTTCAGTCTTCTTTGCAGACTGCGCGTTGCGGATGCGCGTCAGCATATCGGCGATGGGATCGCTCATGCTCATGAATGATTCTCCTAAACCTGTCCGTTCGCCTTACCAGCTGGCCTTGACCACGCCCGGCACCTGGCCGCTCATGATCGCTTCGCGCAGCTTGTTGCGCGCCAGGCCGAATTTACGATAGGTGCCGCGTGGCCGGCCCGTCAGCGCGCAGCGATTACGCTGGCGGCTCGGGCTGGAATTGCGCGGCAGCGCCTGCAGCTTGTGGCGCGCTTCCATGCGCTCTTCGTCCGAGCGCTTGGTATCGTTGATGATCGCGTTCAAGGCGTCACGCTTGCCCTTGTACTTCTTCACGAGAAGCGTGCGCTTCAGTTCGCGATTGATGAGTGACAGTTTAGCCATCGTCTTTGCTCGCTTTTACGTCTTGAACGGGAATTTGAACGCGGCGAGAAGCGCACGCGCCTCTTCGTCGTTCTTCGCCGTGGTGGTGATGCTGATGTTCATGCCGCGGATCGTGTCGATCTTGTCGTATTCGATTTCCGGGAAAATGATCTGTTCCTTGACGCCGATGTTGTAGTTGCCACGGCCGTCGAAGGAGCGCCCCGAGATGCCGCGGAAGTCACGCACGCGCGGCAGCGCGATGGTGACGAAGCGGTCGAGGAATTCGTACATGCGGGCGCCGCGCAGGGTCACCATGCAGCCGATCGGGTAGCCTTCGCGGATCTTGAAACCGGCGATGGCCTTTTTCGACTTGGTGACCACGGGCTTCTGGCCGGCGATCTTGGTCATGTCGCCGACGGCGTGTTCCATGACCTTCTTGTCGGCCACCGCCTCGGCCACACCCATGTTCAGGGTGACCTTGGTGATGCGCGGCACTTCCATGACCGACTTGAACCCGAACTTTTTGATCAGTTCCGGTGCGATCTTCTCTTTATATTCCTGCTGTAAACGCGCCATGATTGTCCTCGATTACTTGGCGTCGACCTGGGCGCCGCTCGACCTGAACACGCGCACCTTGGAGCCGCCGTCGATCTTGAAGCCGACGCGGTCTGCCTTCTGCGTCGCCGGGTTGAACAGGGCGACATTGGAGATGTCGATCGGAACCGACTTCTCGATGATGCCGCCGGTCTGACCCTTCATCGGGTTCGGCTTGGTGTGCTTCTTGACGAGGTTGATGCCCTCGATCAGCACGTGGGTTTCATCGACGCGCTTGAGCACGGTGCCGCGCTTGCCCTTGTCGCGGCCGGTGATGACGATGACGTCGTCGCCTTTGCGGATTTTTTCCATTTACAGAACCTCCGGCGCCAGGGAGACGATCTTCATGAACTTCTCGGTGCGCAGCTCGCGGGTGACCGGCCCGAAAATACGGGTGCCGATCGGCTCGAGCTTGGCGTTGAGCAGCACGGCGGCATTGCCGTCGAACTTGATCAGCGAACCGTCGCTACGACGCACGCCCTTGGCGGTACGCACCACCACGGCATTGTAGACTTCGCCCTTCTTGACGCGCCCGCGCGGGGCCGCATCCTTGATGGACACCTTGATGACGTCACCGATCGAGGCATAACGGCGCTTGGAACCGCCGAGCACCTTGATGCACATGACGGAACGCGCGCCGGTATTGTCGGCAACGTCCAATCTGGACTGCATTTGAATCATGATTCACCTTTTTCCAACTTTTCCTGGCGTTGACGCTTGAGCGCCGCGGCCAGTCAGTTTTGGAACCCGTCCGGGTTTTAGACTGCGGATGAGGAAACCTGTGCTACGGGCACACGAAATGCGCCCGGTTGCTGCTACTGTCGCCGCGTGCCGCCAGGGAAAAAGCAGCCGAACGCAAGACAGCCAATGATTATACGATGCAAAACCAACCGACGCAAGGGCCGGCAGGCAAAAACTTCAGACCAGACGCGACTTTTCAAGCAATTTTGTCACGGTCCAGGCCTTGGTCTTGGAAATCGGGCTGGTTTCAGCGATTTCCACCAGGTCACCCAACTTGTATTCGTTGGTCTCGCTGTGGGCGTGGAATTTCTTCGACCGGGTCATGTACTTGCCGATGGTCGGGTGCTTGACCCGGCGCTCGACCAGCACGGTGACGGTCTTGTTCATCTTGTCGCTGACGACGCGGCCGGTCAGGGTGCGCTTGAGCGCAGCCTTCTTGGCGGGGGCCGTGGCGGCGACAGCGGAGTTTTCGGTTTGAGCGTTCATACGTTACGTCCTTACGCCTTTTTCAGCTGCGCTTCGCGCTGCAGGGTGCGCACGCGGGCGATGTCGCGGCGCGTCTTCTTGATCTGGCTGTTGTTGGTCAGTTGCTGGGTGGCGGCCTGCATGCGCACCGAGAACTGGGCCTTCAGCAGGTCCGCGAGTTCCTTGGTGAGCCCGGCTTCATCCTTGGAGCGCAATTCACTGGCTTTGCTCATGATGTTCTCCGTGATCAGGCGCCAACCAGGCGGCTGACAAAGGTGGTGGAAATCGGCAGCTTGGCGGCAGCCAGGCGGAACGCCTCGCGCGCCAGGGCTTCGTCGACGCCGTCCATCTCGTACAGGACCTTGCCCGGCTGGATTTCGGCGACGTAGTATTCCGGATTGCCTTTACCGTTACCCATGCGCACTTCGGCCGGCTTGGACGAAATAGGCTTGTCCGGGAAAATGCGGATCCAGATGCGCCCGCCGCGCTTGATGTGGCGGGTCATGGCGCGACGTGCCGCTTCGATCTGGCGCGCGGTGAGCCGGCCACGGCCCACGGCCTTCAGGCCGAAGTCACCGAACGACACCTTGTTGCCGCGCGTGGCGATGCCCTTGTTGCGGCCTTTTTGCTCTTTCCGGTATTTCCGGCGTGCTGGTTGCAGCATGTTCGATTACTCCTTCTTGCCTTCGTCCGCCGCCTTGCGCACGCGCTTGGCGGGGGCTTTGGCTGCGGGCGCCGCGTCGGCCGGATTGACGGCAGGCGCGGGTTCAGGCTTCACATCCTCGGCAGCACCACGCGGGGCACCGGCGGCGGCGGTACGGCGGCGCGGCGCCGGCTTGTCGCCAGGCGCACCGCGGGGGACGTCGGCACCACGCGGCGGGCCGCGGCGCGGACGACGGTCCGGCTCGGGCGTGGCCTCGGGGGCGTTGGCGGTGACAGGGGGCTGCTCGTTCTTGCCCAGGATGTCACCTTTGTAGACCCAGACCTTGATGCCGATGACGCCGTAGGTGGTGCGGGCTTCACCGAAACCGTAGTCGATGTCGGCGCGCAGGGTGTGCAGCGGCACACGGCCTTCGCGATACCACTCGGTACGGGCGATTTCGATGCCGTTCAGGCGACCCTACGACATGATCTTGATGCCTTGCGCGCACAGGCTCATCGCGTTCTGCATGGCGCGCTTCATCGCGCGGCGGAACATGATGCGCTTTTCGAGCTGCTGGGCGATCGAGTCGGCGATCAGCTGCGCGTCGAGCTCGGGCTTGCGGATTTCTTCGATGTTGACGTGCACCGGCACGCCCATCAGCTTGTGCAGATCGGCCTTGAGCGTTTCGATGTCTTCGCCCTTCTTGCCGATCACCACGCCCGGACGCGCCGAGAACACGGTGATGCGCGCGGTCTTGGACGGACGCTCGATCAGCACGCGGCCGACGGAGGCGTGCGCAAGCTTCTTGCGCAGGTATTCACGGACCTTCAGGTCCTCGCCCAGCATGGTCGCGAAGTCGCGGTTGTTGGCATACCAGCGCGAAGACCAGTTCTTGGTAACGCTGAGCCGAAACCCGGTCGGATGTATTTTCTGTCCCATCGCGGATCCTTAGTTCTTGCCGTCGCCGACGGTCAGGTAGACGTGGCAGGTTTGTTTGCTGATGCGGTTGCCGCGCCCTTTGGCGCGCGCGGTGAAGCGCTTCAAGACCATGCCCTTTTCGACATAGATGGTCTTGACCTTCAGTTCGTCGATGTCGGCGCCGTCGTTGTGCTCGGCGTTGGCGATCGCGGACTCGAGCACCTTCTTGATGATGGTCGCGCCCTTTTTCGGCGAGAAGGCGAGAACGTTCAGCGCCTTGTCCACGGCCATGCCGCGGATCTGGTCGGCGACCAGCCGGCCCTTCTGGGCCGACAGGCGCACACCGCGCAGGGAAGCTTTGGTTTCCATGATGGTCTGCCTTATTTCTTGCCGGCCACGTTGGCCTTTTTATCGGCCGGGTGACCCTTGAAGGTGCGGGTGAGCGCAAATTCGCCGAGCTTGTGGCCAACCATGTTCTCGGAGATGTACACCGGAATATGCTGCTTGCCGTTGTGTACCGCCACGGTCAGGCCGATGAAGTCAGGCAGAATGGTCGAGCGGCGCGACCAGGTCTTGATCGGCTTCTTGTCCTTGTTGCGCTGCGCGGTCTCGATCTTCCGAACGAGGTGGGCGTCGACGAACGGCCCTTTTTTTACGGAACGTGCCATGTCTTAAGCCCTCTTACTTCTTGTGACGGCGCTGCACGATCATACCGGTCGTGCGCTTGTTCTTGCGGGTACGGTAGCCCTTGGTCTTCTGGCCCCAAGGCGTTACCGGGTCGCGGCCTGCGGCGGTCTTGCCTTCGCCGCCGCCGTGCGGGTGATCCACCGGGTTCATCACCACACCGCGAACGGTGGGGCGGATGCCGCGCCAGCGATTCGCACCGGCCTTGCCGATCTGGCGCAAGGAGTGCTCTTCGTTGCCGACTTCGCCGATGGTCGCGCGGCACTCGATGTGCACGCGGCGGATTTCACCGGAACGCAGGCGCAGCTGGGCGTAGGTGCCTTCACGCGCCAGCAGCTGCACGGAGGTGCCGGCCGAGCGGGCGAGCTGGGCGCCCTTGCCGGGCAGCATCTCGATGCAATGAATCGTGGTGCCGACCGGGATGTTGCGGATCGGCAGGCAGTTGCCGGCCTTGATCGGCGCTTCCGAACCGGACACCAGCGGGGTGCCGACTTCAACGCCCTTGGGGGCGATGATGTAGCGGCGCTCGCCGTCTGCGTATAACAGCAGGGCCAGGTGGGCGGTGCGGTTCGGGTCGTATTCCAGGCGTTCGACCTTGGCGGGGATGCTGTCCTTGTCGCGCTTGAAATCGACCAGACGGTAGTGCTGCTTGTGACCGCCGCCGATGTGACGCGTGGTGATGTGGCCGTTGTTGTTACGGCCGGCGGTACGCGTCTTTTTCTCGATCAGCGCGTCCACCGGGCGGCCCTTGTGCAGGCCGGGGGTGAACACACGCACCACGCCGCGACGACCGGGCGAGGAGGGCTTGAGTTTGATCAGCATGTTACACAGCCTCCGCGAGGTTCAGGTCGCTGCCTTCTTTGAGGCAGACGTAGGCTTTTTTCCAGTTGCGACGGCGGCCGATGGAACGGCCGAAGCGCTTCTCTTTGCCCTTGATGTTGAGGATCTGCACGCTGGCGACTTCGACCTTCTGTTCCTTGAACATCGCTTCAACAGCGGCCTTGACGTCGACCTTGGTCGCGTCTTCGGCGACACGGAAGGCGATCTGGCGCTCGGTGTCGGCGATCATCGTGGCCTTTTCGGACACGATCGGGGCCAGCAGGACCAGCGGCAGGCGCTCGGCGCTGTAGTTACCCTTGGCGTAGTGGGCTTTGCTCATGCCAGGATCTCCTTCATGGTCTCGACGGCGGCCTTGGTCATCAGGACCTTGTCGAAATGCACCAGGGACACCGGATCGGCGTGCTTGGCTTCAACCACGGCCACGTGCAACAGGTTGCGCGAGGCGAGGTACAGGTTTTCGTCGGCGCCGTCGGTGATCACCAGCACGGACTCGAAACCCATGCCCTTGATCTTTTGCGCGAACAGCTTGGTCTTGGGGGCGTCGAGGGTGAACTCGTCGCACACCACCAGGCGGTCTTCACGGGCCAACTGGGAGAGGATCGAGCACATGCCGGCGCGATACATCTTCTTGTTGACCTTGTGGCTGAAATTTTCTTCAGGCGAATTCGGGAAGGCACGACCGCCTCCACGCCAGATCGGGCTGGAAGTCATACCCGAGCGAGCGCGGCCGGTGCCCTTCTGGCGCCACGGCTTCTTGGTCGAGTGATGGACTTCTTCGCGGTCTTTCTGCTTGCGATTGCCGCTGCGGGCGTTCGCTTGGTACGCGGTGACGACCTGGTGAATCAGGGCTTCGTTGTAGTCGCGCGCGAATACGGTGTCGGGCGCGCTGACGTTGCCGGTAGATTCGCCTTTGGCGTTCAGGAGCTTGAGTTCCATTATTTGGCTCCCTTCTTCGCTTTCGCCTTGACCGCGGGGGTCACGACGATATGGCCGTTGGGGCTGCCAGGGACAGCGCCGCGCACCAGCAGCAAGCCGCGCTCGAGGTCCACACGGACGACGACGAGGTTTTGCGTGGTACGGGTGTCATCACCCAGGTGGCCGGACATGCGCTTGCCGGGGAACACGCGACCCGGGTCCTGCGCCATGCCGATCGAGCCCGGCACGTTGTGCGACTTCGAGTTACCGTGCGAGGCGCGGTTCGACTTGAAATGGTGGCGCTTGATCGTGCCGGTGAAGCCCTTGCCGATCGAGGTGCCTTGCACGTCGACCTTCTGGCCTTCGGCAAACACGTCGACATTGACCTTGCCGCCGAGCGTGAACGAAGCGAGCTGGTCGACTTCGACACGGAATTCTTTGAGGATGGAACCGGCCTCGACACCGGCTTTCGCCAAGTGGCCGGCTTGCGGCTTGCTGACGCGCGATGCGCGGCGGGTGCCATAGGCCACCTGAATGGCGGCATAGCCGTCGATATCCGGGGTCTTGATCTGGGTCACGCGGTTGTTCGACACATCCAGCACTGTCACCGGAACGGCGTCGCCGTCCGCGGTGAAAACACGGGTCATGCCGACCTTGCGCCCGACAAGGCCTAACCTTGCTGACGTGGTCACTTGTTATCTCCTACCCGGCTACGATTGGCCAGGCCAAAAAATACACGACTACAAATTGCTTGCAATCTGCCAGCTCCGGGCCACATGTGCGACCCCTGAAGCAAAACTAACGACAAATTGCGCGAAGCCTTCAATTATAGCGCGGCTTGCAGATATACGCAAGCCGCGCTTTCAAAAACTACATTACTGCCTGTTGCTTTATTGCAGCTTGATTTCGACGTCCACACCGGCCGGCAGGTCGAGCTTCATCAGCGCGTCCACGGTCTTGTCGGTGGGGTCGACGATGTCCATCAGGCGCATGTGGGTGCGCATTTCAAACTGGTCGCGCGAGCTCTTGTTAACGTGCGGCGAACGCAGCACGTCGTAGCGCTGGATCTTGGTCGGCAGCGGCACCGGACCGCGCACCACCGCGCCAGTGCGCTTGGCGGTCTCGACGATTTCCAGGGCAGACTGATCGATCAGGCGATAGTCGAACGCTTTGAGGCGGATGCGGATTTTCTGGCTTTGCATGATGTTCCCTTAAAAGAGCGAGGCCCCGCCTTGACGGGCACCGGATTTTTGCGGGCGACTCGACGAGCCGCCCGCTGCTAGCAACAGCTATTTACTCGACGACCTTGGCCACCACCCCTGCGCCGACGGTGCGGCCGCCTTCGCGAATGGCGAAGCGCAGGCCTTGTTCCATGGCGATCGGGGCGATCAGGGTGACGATCATTTTGATGTTGTCCCCA
>JAQGMJ010000043.1 GCA_028292405.1 Betaproteobacteria bacterium | reverse complement strand
CATGTCAAGGGTAGGTAAGGTTTTTCGCGTTGCATCGAATTAATCCACATCATCCACCGCTTGTGCGGGTCCCCGTCAATTCCTTTGAGTTTTAATCTTGCGACCGTACTCCCCAGGCGGTCTACTTCACGCGTTAGCTGCGTTACCAAGTCAATTAAGACCCGACAACTAGTAGACATCGTTTAGGGCGTGGACTACCAGGGTATCTAATCCTGTTTGCTCCCCACGCTTTCGTGCATGAGCGTCAGTGTTATCCCAGGGGGCTGCCTTCGCCATCGGTATTCCTCCACATATCTACGCATTTCACTGCTACACGTGGAATTCTACCCCCCTCTGACACACTCTAGCCTTGTAGTTTCAAATGCAATTCCCAGGTTGAGCCCGGGGCTTTCACATCTGACTTGCAAAACCGCCTGCGCACGCTTTACGCCCAGTAATTCCGATTAACGCTCGCACCCTACGTATTACCGCGGCTGCTGGCACGTAGTTAGCCGGTGCTTATTCTCCAGGTACCGTCATCGAACTCTCGTATTAGAAAAGTCCATTTCTTCCCTGACAAAAGTGGTTTACAACCCGAAGGCCTTCTTCCCACACGCGGCATGGCTGGATCAGGCTTGCGCCCATTGTCCAAAATTCCCCACTGCTGCCTCCCGTAGGAGTCTGGGCCGTGTCTCAGTCCCAGTGTGGCTGGTCGTTCTCTCAAACCAGCTACTGATCGAAGCCTTGGTGGGCCTTTACCCCGCCAACTAGCTAATCAGACATCGGCCGCTCCAATAGTGAGAGGTCTTGCGATCCCCCTCTTTCCTCCGTAGAGAATATGCGGTATTAGCACAGCTTTCGCTGCGTTATCCCCCGCTACTGGGCACGTTCCGATGCATTACTCACCCGTTCGCCACTCGCCGCCAGGATTGCTCCCGCGCTGCCGTTCGACTTGCATGTGTAAGGCATGCCGCCAGCGTTCAATCTGAGCCAGGATCAAACTCTTCAGTTTAATCACTGTGGTGCGAACTTTCGTCCGCTACAAACTTGCGTCTGTATCGCTCAACTCAAAATCTGACAGAGATTTTTCACATATTGCTATGTAAACAATCTTGTTTTCTTTCAAGTGTGAGCATTTTATTGCTATGTGCTATTCCGGTTCGGATCTAGGTTTGCACCGCGATCCAAGGCCCGGAGAGCCCGCAACCAAACGCCCACACTTATCGGCTGTTAATTTTTAAAGAGCATTGCTACTTTTCTACTTGCAAACTTCGCGTCGCACCGTACTGCTTTTGGTGTTTCGCGCTGCTTGTTTTTCGTCAGCAGCAGAGAAGCGAGATTATGATTTGTTCTCTACTTCCTGTCAACACTTTGATCAAACTTTTTTAAGAAATTTTTTCGCGGTGCTGATCTTTTCGTCTCTCAAATTCCCCTGCGCCGGTGACTGCTTTTTGCTGCTTTGGCGCTGCTGAAACTTGGTTAACGTCGAGAAGCGCGACTATAGCAACTGAATACCCCCTCGTCAAACTTTTCATGACGATTCTGTTAACAAATTTGCGAAAGGAACCATGAATCCAACAAAATCAGTCACTTAGCAAAAGTTATTTTTAGCGAAGCCCGTGCAGGAATCCGAGAGCCCTCTCAAACCGGCTTGTCCGCGCGGCCGCCGCGTATAAGGAGCGGTAGTCCGAATAAAAACGGCGCCTTCACCGTACTGGCGAAGGCGCCGCGAAATGCAAATCTGCGCGCGAATTACTTGTTCTTGAATTCGGGTTTTCGCTTGTCAAGAAAGGCCCGCATCCCCTCCTTTTGGTCCTCGGTGGCAAACAGGGAATGGAACATGCGCCGCTCGAACAACAGCCCCTCGGAGAGCGGCGACTCGTAGGCGCGGCTGATCGCCTCCTTGGCGGCCATCACCGAGGGAAGGGAGAACTCGGCGATCGCCTGCGCGGCGGCCACCGCTTCCTCCAGCAGCTTGTCGGCGGGGACGATGCGCGATACCAGGCCCGCCCTCTCCGCCTCGGCGGCGTCCATCATGCGACCGGTGAGTGCCAGGTCCATCGCCTTGGCCTTGCCGACGGCGCGCGGTAGCCTCTGGGTGCCGCCGGCGCCGGGAATGATGCCCAGCTTGATCTCCGGCTGGCCGAATTTGGCGTTGTCGGCGGCAATCATGATGTCGCACAGCATCGCCAGCTCGCAGCCGCCGCCCAGGGCGTAGCCCGCCACCGCGGCGATCACCGGCTTGCGCACGCGCTTGAACACCTCCCAGTTGCGGCTGATGTATTCGCCCTTGTAGACGTCCATATAGCTCATGCCGGCCATGGCGGCGATGTCGGCGCCGGCGGCAAAGGCTTTTTCGTTGCCGGTCACCACCATCGCGCCGATGGCTTCATCAGCGTCGAAGGCCAGCAGGGCCTGGCCCAGCTCGTCGATCAGGGCGTCATTCAGCGCATTGAGCTGTTTCGGGCGATTCAGGGTCACCAAGCCCACTTTGCCGCGGGTTTCGGTGAGGATGTATTCGTAGGCCATGCAGATCTCCGAAAAATTCCGCGCCGGCACCTGCCTGGCCGCGGCTTACAGCAATGTCTTGGTCTGCACCACGCGAAAGCGCCCGGCGACAAAAGCGGAATCGGTCAGCGTGCTGTTGCCCGAAGGGTTCATACCGGACAAGTGGAAGTCGGAAAACGCCGCGCTGGAGCCGGGATAGGCTTCGCCGGTGAAATTCAGGCATAGCGTGGCCCCGGTTGAGCCAAACGCCTCCTCCGCCGCCGCGCACACCCCGGCATCCAGGCTATACAGGGAGGCGACGATGGCGCCCTTCTCACGCGTCAGCGCGGCGGCGCGGGTCAGCGCGTCGGCGATGGTCTCGCATTCGACCAGGAAGACGATCGGCCCGAACCACTCGTGCATGTACGAATCGGCATGGTCGGGGCGCACCCGCACCACCAGCGGGCTGCGGAAATAGCCGTCCGGATGCATCGGGTCGGTCAGCGGCTGCGACTCCACCAGCACTTCGCCGAACATGGCGGCGCCGTCGATGCGGGCGTCGAAGTCGTGGCGCGGCAGCGCCCCCATCAGCGCGCAGGCGGCGGTGGCGTCGTTGGTGAAGCGCTGGAAGGCCTGGGTCAGGCGCTCGTCGAATTCTTCGGTGGTGACCCCGCCGGCGGGGGTCTGCACCCCGGCGGAGGCGGTGAAGATCACCCGGGGCGACAGGCAGGTGCGCCCACCGGCGCGCGCCACCGAATGCACCAGGTGCTTCAGCAGGCCCGGCAGATCCGCGGTGCCGTCCACGACCACCGGGTTGACCGCCGCGGTGGCGCAATGCACCACCTTGCCCTGGGCGCTGTCGAGCAGCCAGGCGGCGAAGTCCGGGTTGCCGGTGTAATCGATGATCTTGATTTCCGGGCGGGTGGCGATCGACTGGGTGATCGCCCGCACCTCGTCGTCGACCACCAGCATCACCAGGTCGGCATCGAAACCGGCATCTTTGAGCACATGGCGCATTACGCCGACGGTGATCGCCAGCGGCAGCACCGCATGCGCATGGGGCTTGACCAGCAGCGCGTTGCCCGCCATCAGGCTGGCGAACATGCCGGGGTAGGCGCTCCAGTTCGGCTGGGTCGAGCAGCCGATGGTCAGCGAAATGCCGCGCCCGACCACCTTGAAGGTTTTCTTGATGCGCACCGCCTGCGCCCCCTCACCTCGCTCCCAGAGGGACTCGGCGGGGATGCTTTTCATCTCGTTATAAGTCAGCGCCAGCGCTTCCAGGCCGCGCTCCTGCGCATGCGGGCCACCGGAAGTGAAGGCCAGGTCGAACGGCAGGCCGGTGGTGTGCATGGTGGCTTGCGCCAGTTCGAAACTGCGGGTATTGAGCTGGTGCAGGATTTCCAGCAGCACGCCGGCGCGCGTATCGAGCTCGACCTTGCTCCATGCCTCGCCGGCGCGCTGCGCGACCGACATGATGGAAGCCAGGTTGGTCTTCGGATACTGGATGCCCAGTTCGAACCCGTAAGGCGAGGTCTCGCGGCCGATGCGTTCACCGACGCCCGGCTGGTCGAGATAAAAATACGAATCGCAATAGTTGGCGAAGGCCTGGCGGCCCTCGGCGGCCAGCACGTCGTTGTAGTCGGCGGGGTTGTCCGGCCAGGCGTTGAAAGCGCCGCGGGTCGCGGTCGCGGCCAAGGCCAGGTCCAGCAGGGCCTTGTGGCGCTCGAACAGTTCGTTGGACATGCACTCCTCCGGCTTGATGCGGGCGCCGCGTCTTGTATGTTTCCGCGCCTCGCCCACTGCGATCTTTACGTGAGGCCCGCCGCTGGTTTGGGACACAAATTGGGACAGAAGCGGGTTCGGGCAAATTCTAGCAGGCTGCCCGCCGTTTCCCGCGTCTGTTTGCCCACCCGCCGGCATCTTTTCGTGGAAGTACGCGTTTTTCCGGCAATTGCAAACAAAACAGGGCGCTTTTGGTGAAAGCGCCCTGTTTGTACCGGAGAGAAATGTGGCTTGCGCCGGCCTCAGGTCACAAACAGCGATCCTTCCAGCGCCTCGTGGCCGCTGCCGCAGAACACGTCGCAGACGTAGAGGAATTCACCCGCCTTGTCCGGCGTGAAGCGGATGAAGGTGGGCTTGCCCGGCATCACCACTTCGGCGCGCACCTTGAAATCCGGCACCGAAAAACCATGCGGCACGTCCAGGGAGACGATTTCCACCACCACCGGAATGCCCTTCTTCACATGGATTTCGCTTTGCGAATACTCGAAGCGCTTCACCGTCATCTTGATGTGCTGCTCTTCGGCCTGCGCGAATGCGCCGGCGCCATAGCCCGCCATTCCGAACGCGCCGATCGCGCTGGCGGCGCCCAGCAGGCGCAGCGCGCGGCGGCGCTGCGGATTGATGTTGACCGTCTCGCTCATGCCGATTTCACCACCGGCAGTTCGGTCACCTCGGGGTCGATGGAGGCCTTCGCCTTCAGCTCGATTTCGCGAAAGCCCAGGCCGCTGTAGGGCACATCCGGGTTCCACGCCAGCGGCGTGCGCTTGGGCTGCGAGCCGGGGGCCGGCAGCGGGAAAATCAGCGACTTGGCGGCGTGATGCGAAATATGCCCGGTCTTCTGGTGGTGTTCCTGGTGGATGTGGCCGTAGAACACGGTGAGGTTCTGGTACGGCATCATCAGGTCGACTGCCTGGGCGCCGTCGCGTGTAGCCCAGTCCCACGAAGGCGCGAGGTCGAACAACGGGCGGTGGGTGAAGACGACGATGCGCGCATCGGTCTTTTGCTTGGCGAGATCCGCCTTCAGCCAGCCGAGCTGCTCCTCACCCAGCGAGGCGGTGGGGTCGGAGACGTTGTCTAGGGCGATGAAATGCACGCCCTTGTAGTCGAAGCTGTAATTGGTCTTGCCGAAAAATTCGGTAAACGCCTTACCGCGGTCCAGCGAGGCGTCATGCTCACCGGGGATGAAGCGGATGGTCTTCACCTTGATCTCGCCGATGATTTCCTTGAACTCGGCCATGCGGCGGCGGCGTTCGGCGGGGTCGTCGGTGGTGTGGGTGAGGTCGCCGGTGAACATGATGAAATCGGGCGCCGGCGACAGGGCGTTGACCGAGGCGATGGCCTTTTTCAGGGTCACCTTGGCGTCCGGGTTGGGCGCGCCTTCGAAACCCCAGTGGGTGTCGGACAACTGGACGAAATAAAAGTCTTTCGCGCCTTGGGCGGACGCGAATCCTGGCAGGCCGGAGGCGAATACGGCGCCCCCGGCCCCGGCCAGCTTGAGAAACTGGCGGCGGTCGATGCTGGAATGGCTCATTGCGGGTCTCCTTGGAAATGGGGTCGGGCCGGCACCTTGCATTGAGGGGCTTGCCGGCCTCACACCTGCTTACTGCCCCGCCCGAATCGATATTCCGCCTGGAATAAATCCGCCGCTGGTCCGGTATAGGTATATTGGCCAGTGCCCGAACGGGCCGAAAATGCATCCAGAATGGGGAAATACTGAGTAAGTAGGGCAGTACCCGCTCACTTACATCTCGCCCCGCCGGATTTCCGGGAGAGGCTCGCCTCGCCTCCCCCGGCTCTCTGGACTTGCTTGGCGTTTTTTAGGAATATTCGATGTTCGGTTTCGGTAAATCAGGGGAGGAGGAGAAGCGCGAGCGCTTTGCGCGCCTGATCACGCCCCATGTCGACGCCGCCTATAACCTGGCACGCTGGCTTTGCGGCGATGAGCAGCACGCGCATGACATCGCGCAGGAAGCGGTTTTGCGGGCCTGGCAATACTTCGGCTCCCTGCGCGGCGACGCCGGGCGGCCCTGGCTCTTGGGCATCGTGCGGCGCGCGTTTTTCGACTGGCGCGCCGGGCAAAAGCGCGACGCCTTGCACGAGGTGCCGCTGGAGCCGGAGATTCACGAGCAGGTGGCCGACGAGTCGTTGTGGGCGCAAAGCCCGGAGAGCTGGGCCTCGCGCTTCGCCGACGCCAAGATCTTGAATGCAGCACTGGCAGCCCTGCCGGTGCATTACCGCGAGGCCCTGGTGCTGCGCGAACTGGAGGATTTGTCTTACAAGGAAATTGCGCGGGTGATCGACGTGCCGGTGGGCACGGTGATGTCGCGCCTGGCGCGGGCGCGGGAAATGATGCTGAAAAGCCTTAACGAGCAAGGAATCACCGCTTATGAACAAATCCGCTGAACCCGACGAGCGCTTGCTGTCGGCGCTGATCGACGGCGAGGCCGACGAAGGCGAGCTGCGCGGCCTGCTGGGCCCGGTGGATGCAACCGCGCCGCTTTCCGGCTCGCTGCTGCGGCGCCACGCCATCCTGCGCGGGTTGTCGGACGCCACCCGCGCGCATGCCACGCACTACGGCGCGCCGGCACGCCTGAAGGCGCTGCCCGGCATGGTCGGGCAGCGCGAGCGCGCCACTACGCCGGGCTGGTTCACCGCCTGGTTCAATCCCCGCCTGGCCGGGGCGGTGCTGGCAAGCGCTCTGGTCTCGGTCACCATCACCTCGGTGGTGCTGCAGGGCCGTAACGACAATGCGCTGGAAAGCGAACTGGTGTCGCTGCAGTTGCGCACGCTGATGGCACCGAACCAGGTCGATGTGGTCTCTTCCGACAGCCATACGGTCAAGCCCTGGTTCAACGGCCGCATCCGCTACTCGCCGCCGGTGGAAGACTTTGCCGCCAAGGGCTTCCCGCTGATCGGCGGGCGCCTGGAAGTCATTGCGGAAGAGCCTGTCAGCACCCTGGTGTATCGCCACAAGCAGCACCTGATCAACGTGCATGTGATGCCGGCGAAGCTGGGCGCGCGCTACATGTCGATCAAGTCGGCGCAGCGCGAGGGTTTCAACATCCTGACGCGCGAGGAAAACGGCTTTGTCTATGTCGCCGTTTCCGACGTCAACCCGGCGGACCTGCGCGAGTTGCTGCAGCTCGCCGCCGCGGCCCGCTAGCGGCCGCGGGTTTGCTGCGCGGTTAACTGCGCAGCCTCGCCGGGCAAGCCCCGGCGGCACGTGCTTACTGCGACAGCACCCACTTCACCAGCAGGTGCGCCTGCGCTTCGGTGATCGGGTTGGCCGGCATCGGGATGGTGCCCCAGTTGCCGTAGCCGCCTTCCAGCACTTTTTTCACCAGGCGGTTTTCGGCGCCGGCGTCCCCCTTGTATTTCGCCGCCACTTCCTTATAGGGCGGGCCGACCAGCTTGCTGTCGATCTGGTGGCAGTTCAGGCAATTTTTTTGTTGCGCCAGTTCGGGGGCGGACTGGGCCTGCGCGTGCAGGGCGGCCAGCCCGAGGGCGATCGCGGCCATGCCGCGCATCAGGGGCAGAATTTTCATCGGGACTCCGTGAGTGTTTCACTGTTGCGGGCCCGCGGCGCAAGCCCTTCACTCACTCATACCGCGATCGAGCCGGACAAATTCCCGCGGCCGCGGCGCTACTTTTTCAGGCGGCGTTCGGTCGCCAGCGCAGTCAGGAAGCCGAGTTGCCCGAGCAGTGCGCAGCCGAGCATGACGCTGCCGGCGACCCACGCGGCGCCCTGGCCCAGGCCCACCACGGCGGTGCAAATGGCGCCGACGATCATCTGCCCGCAGCCGTAGAGGCCGGAAGCGGAGCCGACCCGGTGCGGATCGACGCTGATCGATTTGGTCAGCGCCGCCGGGCTGGCCACGCCGGCGCCCAGCGCGAACGGGATCGCTGTCGCCAGCATCAAGATCACCGTCAGCTGGCCCAGCAGCGCCAGCGCCAGAAAGCTGCCCGCCCCGACCAGGCTGATGGCGTTGCCGATGATCATCAGGCGCGCGATCGGCACATGGCGGATCAACTGGCGCGTGAGAATGTTGCCCAGGGCGATGCCGACCATTACCAGCGCCAGATAAATGCCGGCCTCGTGCAGCGGACGATGCAACTCGCTCGTAACGATGTAGGGCGCCGCCGAGATGAAGCCGTAGATCGAGGTGGTCGAGCAGGCGCCTCCTAGCGAGAAGCCGAGGAACAGGCGCGAGCCCAGCAGCGCGGTGTAGTCGCGGCCCAGCGAGGCAAGATTGAGGGTGCCGGTCGGCTTGCCGGTTTCCGGCAGCAGGCGCCAAGTGCAAGCCAGGGTGATCGCACCGAGCACCGCCAGCACGATGAAAATCGAGCGCCAGCCGAGCGTGGCGGAAAATCCGGAGCCCAGCAGCGGCGCGAAGCCCGGGCCCGCCATCATCATCAGGTTGATCAGCGCGAGGTGGCGCACCGCCTCGTCCACCGGCGCGGTGTCGCGCACGATGGCCCGCCCCAGCGCCAGGCCGGCGCAGCCGCCCAGGGCCTGGAACAGGCGGGCGGCGATCAGCGCGTGCACCTGCGGCGCCAGCGCCGCGGCCACGCTGGCGACCACGTAAAGGCTCAGGCCGACGATCAGCATCGGCCGGCGCCCAAGCGCGTCCGACAGCGGGCCGTACACCAGTTGCCCGCCGGCCACGCCGAGGATGTACAGGCTGATGGTCATCTGCATGGCGGCGACGCTGGCACCGAGATCGCGCGCCGCCACTGGCAAGGCGGGCACGAACATGTGCATCGCCAGAGTGCCGCTGACGGTGATCAGCGCCAGCAGCCAGAGCGGCGGCGCGGCTCTGCCGACGTGCGACGCCGCCATCAGGCGTTGCCCTCGTCGAGCGCCGCCAGGGTCGCGGCGATCTGCTCGAGCACGCTGAACGCGTGATCCAGGTCGCGCTCCGGCACGCCGGCATACAGGCGGTCGTGCCCCCTGCCGACCAGGTCCTCGACCTTCTTGACGGCGGCCCGGCCCTGAGCGGTGAGGTGCACCGTCTTCACCCGCCGGTCCTCGCCCTCCAGGCGCTCGATGAAGCCGCCGGACTGCAGGCCGTCGAGCAGGCGCACTACCGACGAACTATCCAGGGTCATGGAGGCGGCGAGGTCCTTCTGGCGCATCGGCTGCGCCGCCCGCGCGAGATGCAGCAGCGGCAGCCAGGTCGCCTCGGTGAGGCCCAGCGGCTGCAACTGGCGGTCGATGGCGCGGCGCCACTGGCGGTTGATCTGCGCCATCAGGGCCATGAAGTTGCGGTGCACCTGCTCGGAGCGGGAGGCGCGTGGAGGCGCGGCTGGGGCGGGTCTGGACATTGATGCAGGCAAGAGGTGAACGAAACCAATGCAAACTAGCTAATGCATGGTATATCAATAGATGACATGTCAATTATATAGACGAAAGCGCCGGCCGTCCAGATCGCCTGGCCCGCGGGGATCGACAAGCGGCAAAAATAGTCGCATTATCGGCGCATGCAAGACTTCGCTCCCGAGCTGCTGGCGAAACTCAAAAGCGCAAAGCACGTCGCGGTGCTGACCGGCGCCGGCGTCTCGGCCGAATCCGGGGTGCCAACCTTTCGCGACGCGCAAACCGGCCTGTGGGCGCGCTTCCGTCCCGAGGACCTGGCCACGCCCGAGGCGTTTCGCCGCGATCCGAAACTGGTGTGGGACTGGTATGCGCACCGCGCCCGCGCCGTCGGCGCGGTCGAGCCCAACCCCGGGCACCGTGCGCTGGCGCTGATGCAGGACCTGTTTCCGCAATTCACGCTGATCACGCAGAATGTCGACGGCCTGCACGCCCGCAGCGGCAGCCGCGCCGTGATCGAGCTGCACGGCAACATTCTCAAGCACAAGTGCATGGATTGCTCAATCGCGCTGGACCTGTCGTCCGCCAGCCCCGGCAGCCCGCCGCCCTGCCCTTGCGGCAAATCTTCCTACCGCCCGGACGTGGTGTGGTTCGGCGAGAACCTGCCGCTGGCGGCGCTGGACGAAGCGAAGATCGCCGCCGCCGCCTGCGATGTATTTTTTTGCGTCGGCACTTCCACCGTGGTCTACCCGGCGGCAGAATTGCCCTTCTCCGCGCGCCGCCATGGCGCGGCAGTGGTGGAAGTCAATCGCGACGAGACCCCGCTGACGGCGGAAGCCGACTACGTGCTGCGCGGCGCCAGCGGCGAGATCCTGCCGGCGCTGCTCGACGCCATGCAGGCGAAGGCTTAAGCCCGCGCTTCGACCACGCGCAAGCGGCCCCGGTAGTCCACCAGCAGGCCAAGCAGCGGCAATTCCACGCGCACCGCGAACAGGTATTCGCCGCCTTGTTGCGATTCGCGGGTACTGATGCGCGGCCACAACACGCGCGGCATCGGCACACCCAGTACGGACCAGCCGCGCAGGGTGAACTCCACCGCACCGTTGTCGATCGCCAGCGCGAAGCGAAAGCGATACCAGCCGAACGACTCCCTGAACTCGGCCGGCGCAGCAGCCACCAGCAGGGAACTGAAGCGGCTACCGGCCATATTACGTACCCAGCGCTCGGCGCCTGCGGCCAAGCCGGGTGGATGCTCGAAACGCACCTCACAAGAAGCATCGCTGCAGGAAGCCGGCATACCGGCCAGTTTTGCCAGCAGGCGCGACAGCGGATTGGCGCCGAGCGTGACGGTCACCTTGCCGCGCAGCAGATTGGCGCGCTCGTGCACCTCGCGCAACAGCGGCGCCAGCTCGTCGTAGCGCGAGCCCAGCAGCAGGGGGTAAAGCCGCGCCACCGGCGCAGGGGCCGCTGGTATGTTTACGCCGCCTGCGCCAGGGGCGCGTTTGCACGCAGCGGTGCGCCTGCCAGCTGCAGCACCGGGCGGGCGCCGGCCGGGGCCTCGGTGGCGCGCACAATGGCGTCGATCACTTCTTCAACGGAGGTGGTCGGCAGGTCGCCGGCGGCGCCGGGCCACTGCAGCGCCAGGGCTTCCGGGGCAAAGCGCCGCGTCTCGCCGGGACCATGCAAATAGGTGGGACCGGGGCGGATGATCGCAGAGTCGATGTCCAGCACCGAGAGAAAACTGTCGGCCGCACCCTTGGCGGCGAAAAAGTCGACATTCGCCGCCTCGTCGGCACCGGCCGCCGACAGGTAGACGATGCGCACGACCTTGCCGGTGAAAGCGGCGAAAAACAGCGCGCGCGTGCCGGCCAGGTGGGCGGCGAAAGTGTCCTGCCCGCTCTCGCGCAGGATGCCGGCGGCGTGCACCACCGCGTCGATGCCGGCCAGCCAGGGCCGCCACGACTCGGGGGTGGCATGCTGCGCCAGGTCGAGGGCCGCATGGCTGGGCGCGGTGACGCAGTGGCCGCGCGCTTCCAGCGCGGCTCGGCTCAGATGGCCGATGCGGCCGGAGCCGCCGAGAAGCAGAATGTTCATGATCGTGTTCCCGTGAGTTTGGCGGCGCAGGCCGAGGTGCATTCCTCGTGCTGTTGCCGGCCGATAAGCAGATGACTTGATATTGCGCGCCGATGGCGGGCGAACCAGAGATAAAAAGCGTCGAAACCGCGGCTCAATCCGGGCAACGCGGTGATGCGCCAGAGCCAGCCGAAGCGCGTCAGTGCATAGGCGCGGCGGATGCAGGCCAGGCCGCGCAGCACGCTACCGTCGGCACTGACACCATGCAACTCACGGTCGAGCGCGGCAGCAGTAAAGCCATGTTGCTGCGCTTCGAAATCAGGCGCCGAACTGTCGATGAAGGCGAGCCGGCCGCGGCTGTCCCAGCGCGCCAGGCGTTGCATCTCGTTGCGGCAAATGGCGCAGGCGTGGTCGTAGTAGAGAGTCAACTGGGGAGTGAGTTGCGCGGTCATGGCTTGCCTGCGTGGGCTGATTTTCCGAGCACGCGCTGGATCTTCACGCCCAGGCGCATCAGCTTCATCGAGGTTTCCGGCGGCAGGTGGCGCATTTCGTCGGCCCACTCGGTCAGGCTTTCAAGAAATTCCAGCACCATGCGGATGCGCGCCAGGGCCTGTGCGTCCTGCGGCTGGTGCGCCGACTCGTCGAGCACGCAATCGCGCAGCACCGACAAGGTGGGCTCGATCTCTCGCTTGCGCCGCTCTTCCATCACGATGCGAAAAATTTCCCAGATGTCGCGCGGGGTGTCGAAGTGGTCGCGGCGGTCGCCCATCACGTGGTTGATCCGCGCCAGGCCCCAGTTCTGCAATTCCTTCAGGCTGGTGCTGACGTTCGAGCGCGCGATCGCCAGGGTGTCGGCAATGTCCTCAGCCGTCAGCGGCCGGTCGGCTAGAAACAGCAGGGCGTGGATCTGCGCGACGGTGCGGTTCACCCCCCAGCGGCTGCCCATTTCGCCCCAGTGAAGGACAAAGCGGGTCATGACAGGCGTGAGTTCCATGGCGGCGTTGGTACGAAGGGCTGAAGTGGCGTTAAAAACCGGAAAACGATTGCAGTCTCCGACATTCTTTAATTTCTGTCAATACAGAAATTATGAAAACCACATGACTGACTGTTAGTTATGGACCACTCTTTATGCGAATTGGTTTCATTACCATTCCGTGGTCCCGATATAATCCTTGCCGTTCAAGGATTTCCGGATTTTTTCGGCCAAAAAATGGGCAACCGTCTTTCCAAAATCTATACGCGCACCGGTGATGCAGGCACCACCGGGCTGGGTGACGGCTCGCGCGTGCCGAAGGATTCGCTGCGCATCCACGCCCTCGGCGAAGTGGACGAACTCAATTCGACCATCGGTTTGTTACTCTGCGAAGACTTGCCCCAAAGCGCCCACGCGGCCCTGACCGGAATCCAGCACGACTTGTTCGATCTCGGCGGCGAACTGTGCATCCCCGGCTTCAACAATGTCACCGAGGCGCAGGTGAAACGCCTGGAAGATCTGCTGGACGGCTACAACGCCGATTTGCCGCCGCTGAAGGACTTCATTCTTCCGGGCGGGGCGAAAAGCGCGGCGATGGCGCACCTGGCGCGCACGGTATGCCGACGCGCCGAGCGCGCCGTGGTGTCGCTGGCGGCCACGGAAGCGGTATCGGACCTGGTGCGCCAGTATCTGAATCGCTTATCCGATCTTTTGTTTGTGCTGGGGCGCGTCCTCAACCGCCATGCGGGCGGTACCGACGTGTTGTGGCAGCAGGGCAAGAATAAATAAAAACCCTGTAAAATCAATAATATGGCAACCAGCCCCGAACAGAATCAGCGTCTTTCCGCCCTGCTGGCCCAAGCCAGCAGGCGCGATGACGACTCGATGGCGGCCTTCGAACTGTTGTATCAGGGCACATCCTCGAAACTGTTTGGCGTTGCCCTCCGTATACTTAGACGTGAAGACTGGGCCGAAGAAGTATTGCAGGAGTGCTATGTAAGCATCTGGAAGCACTGTGCCGACTACCAGTTGCAGTTGTCGGCGCCGATGACCTGGATGACCAGTATCGTGCGCAACCGCTGCCTGGACGTTTTGCGGCGGCCGAATTTCGAGGACCCCACGGATGACGATGCGGTGTTCGAGTCTTTCGAGACCGACGAACCCGGACCGCTGGCCCTGCTGGAGCAGTCCGTCGAAGCCAGCGCGATTGCACGCTGCCTGGGCGGCCTGGAAGCGAAACAGCAACAAGCGATCCGCATGGCGTTTTTCGAGGGCCTGACCCATGTGGAGCTGGCCGAAAAGCTGAACCAGCCGCTGGGCACGGTGAAAACCTGGGTGCGCCGCGGGCTGATGAAGCTGAAGGATTGTTTGGGTGCGGCCGGCATCGAAGGGCAATAGACGGGCGTATCACCCGGTTTTGCCGCTATTAAACCGCAGGGAAGTGTTTAAACTCTGAAATCATGGATTACCGCAACAAACCGGAACTGATCGAACGCCTGGCTGCCGAGTATGTGCTCGGCACGCTCGCGGGCGGCGCGCGTCGCCGGTTTGCCGCCTGGATGCTGCAGGACGCAGCCTTGCGCCGCAGTGTCGGCGAGTGGGAAACCCGGCTCACGCCGATGGCGGTTGCCGTCGGCGAAGCCAGGCCACCGCAATCGCTGTGGCCGCGCATCGCCGGGGCCATCAGTGAGACCCGCGCACCAGCCAGGGCGGCCGCCGGCTGGTGGGAAAGCCTGGCGTTCTGGCGTTCCTTCGGCCTAGGCGCTTCCGGCGTTGCAGCCGCGCTGGCCATATTCATCGGCGTGCGTCCGCCGCAAGTGGTCGAGCATACCCAGGTGGTCGAACACGAAGTGGTCAAGCCGGTGCGCGTCTCCGACGGCGCCAATCCCTGGCAGCCCTCCTACGTCGCCACCCTGACCGACGGCAGCGGCAAGACCATGCTGATGGTCTACATCGGCCGCAAGTCCGACGAGTTGTGGATGAAATACGAAGGCGACGCCATGCCGGTAGACGCCAGCCTCGAGCTCTGGGGCATGGACGAAGCCGGCCAGCCGAAGTCGCTCGGCCTGATCACCGGCAAGGGCAAGCACGTGATGAAGCTGCCGGTGATCGCCGACAAGTCGATCGCCCAGTACAAGGCGCTGGCGGTGAGCATGGAGCCGCCCGGCGGCTCGAAGACCGGCGTGCCCAGCGGGCCGGTGATGTTCAGGGGCCGTTGCCACAATTTCTGGTAGCACGCGTACGTTACAAAGAACCAAGGGCCGCTAATGCGGCCCTTTTTTGTTTTGGCGGCTCGAACTCCGGTAGCCTACTTTTCCAGGTAGTTGACCAGCTTCGCGCTGGTCTGGCGCAGACGCTGCGACAGCATGTAGACCAGCTTCATCAGGATCTTCGAGGCCAGGCGCGGCTCGTTGGTGATCAGCTCCTGCAGCTTGACCCGCGTCAGCACGGCGAAAGTGGTGGCCTCGATCGCCGCGCAGGAAGCGAAGCGCGCCTCGCCATCGATCATCGACATTTCGCCCAGGGCGGCGCCGGCCTGCACGACGGCGATGCGCTTGACCACGTCCCAGCGGTCCTTCTTCGTGACGTCGACCAGGCCGTCGATGGTGAAGGCCATGAAGTCGCCGCGCTCGCCCTCGACAATGATGCGCCCGTGCGGCGGCGCGCGGTACACATGCATATAGGGCCCGAGGTGCTTCAGGTCTTCCACCGTGAAATCGTCGAACAGCGCGTTGTGGCCGACCACCTGGCGGATTTTTTCCGCGTAGCCCACCGCGTTGCCCAAATTCTCGAAATCCGGAAACATCGTCTCAGACATGCCGCCCTCGCTACGAATTAGCGCAATTCTGCCAGTTTAACCGGGCATGGCCCAGGCGCGCACGATCAGCGAGGCGCCCGACAGCAGCAGCACCACGTGAATCGTCCGCCGCACGTTGGCCAGCGAGAGCCGGTCGTGCAGCTTCATCCCCAGCATGGCGCCGCCCCAGACGCAGGGTAACAACAGCAGCCAGGCGGTGGCGATGGTCCACGACAGCAACAGGCCGTTGGCGATGAACATCAAAAAGCGCGTCAGCCCGCTCATCAAAATCAGCGTGCTCATGGTGGCGCGCATCACCCCGGCGTCCGTGGTGCGGCGCGAGATGTAGATCGCGTACAGCGGGCCGCCGATGCCGAATAGCGAACTCGAAATGCCGCCGACGATACCCACCGGCACGCCCCAGCCGCGCGTGATCGTCGAGGCATGCAGGCGAAATGCGGTCAGGCTGAGCACCGCGTAGCCGGTGATGAACACGCCCAGTCCCAGGATCAGCGCGCGCTCCGGCGCCTTCGCCAGGGTCACCGCGCCGATAACGATGCCCAGCAACATGAAAGGCGTCACCCAGCGCACCTCGGCGCGGTCGATCTTGCCCGCGCTTTTTGCCGACAGCAGCACGAAGGCCGACAGGTCCAGCACAACGCACAGCGGCACCAGGAATTTCAGCGGCAGCACCTGCGCCAGCAACGGCACGATGATCACCGTCGCGCCGAAACCGGTGATGCCGAAGACGATGTAGGCGGCAAGCACCACGAAAGGCGCGGCGAAAAAGGAGATCAGTGGAAAATCGGCCAGCGGGAAAGCCATGGGCGTGGAGCTTTTGTCTCTATGCGCGCCACCTGCTTCAGGCGCGCAATATTTTTCAAGCGCGCAGTGTAACCAAAAGCCGCGCCGCGAGCTTGCGGGGCGGGCGATACGCTATGCTGTGGTCCCGCGCCCGCGCCGCGCCTAAGCGCCACACAGATGAACTTCACCGTTTTCAACCATGTTTCAAAAGTCACCGCGGGCTGCGAGACCGGCGTCAGCCGCGCCGCGCTCGACTGGGCCCTCAGCCGCCCGTTGCCCCATGGCGGCTGGTGTCCGCGCGGCCGGCGCGCCGAGGACGGCAAGCTCGAAGCACGCTACAAGCTGTCGGAAACGATTTCCGACGGCGACCTCGAAAGCATCGCGCTCAACGTGCAGGACAGCGACGCCACCCTGATCATCAACCAGGGCGACCTCGAGGACGACGCTTTCGAGGCGAAAAAGGCGGCGACAGCGGCCGGCAAGCCCTGCCTGGTGCTGCAACTGGAAGGGCAGGACCTGGCGCCGCTGATCGACGCGATTGCACAGTGGATGGAAGCGCACCCGATCAAAAATCTCAACATCGCCGGGCCGCGCGAAAGCGAACGGCCGCGCATCTACCGGCTAACCCGTTTGTTTCTCGGCAGCATCTAGACCAGCGGATAGCAATCCAAAAACGCGGTAGGCTGGCGTTTGGCCTCAAGCGGCGGCATCGCATGACGAAACAGCTGCAAGGCTGGCAACACCGACTCAAAGGAGGAAACATGCTTCACCCCATGACCACGCCGCGCGCGGCGCGCCTTTCCGCAGCGCTGCTATCGTTGCTGCTTGCCGCCAGCGCCTTCGGCCAGGCACCCGCAAAAGACATCCTGCGCCTCGATGACCCGAACGAAAACCAGCCGAACCGCCCGCGCGCGGTGGAAGTGGTGCCACCCGCGCCCCTGACGCCCGAAGAACAGGCCGCGCGCAGGAACGTGCCGCGCGCCAAGCGTCTCAAGCTCAAGGATCCGAAGACCGGCAAGAACACCTACGTTTACAAATGCGGCGACGAATTCACCGACAGTCCGGTCTGCACCGCGCCGGTCAAGCCGTCGACCATGAAGCCGACGGCCGAAGAGCTGGCGCGCTGCAAGACCTTCAAGGACGGCAACTTCCTGCCGTGGTATTGCCGCTGATCCTTATTTTCCGGCGCGGCGCTTCTTCACCGCCTGCGCCAGCACATTCAGCACATCGACGCTGGGCTCCCAGCCGATGCAGCCGTCGGTGATGCTCTTGCCGTATTCCAGCTTGGCCGGCGAGTCGACGCCCGGGGTGAATTTCTGCGCGCCGTCTTTCAAGTGGCTTTCGATCATCACGCCGAAGATGTGGTGCGAGCCGCCGCCGATCTGGTCGCCGACATCGCGCGCCACTTCGGTTTGCTTTTCGTATTTCTTCGAGCTGTTGGCGTGGGAGAAGTCGATCATCAGCTTGGTCGGCAGCTTCGCGCCTTCGAGTTCCTGCACCGCGGCGGCCACCGAGGCGGCGTCGTAGTTCGGCCCCTTGCCGCCGCGCAGGATGATATGGCAGTCCGGGTTGCCGTTGGTCTGCACCGCCGACACCTGGCCGTTCTTGTGCACCGAGAGAAAGTGGTGGCCGCGGCGCGCCGCCTGGATGGCGTCGAGCGCGATCTTGACGTTGCCGTCGGTGCCGTTCTTGAAGCCGATCGGCGCGGAAATGCCGGAGGCGAGTTCGCGGTGGATCTGCGATTCGGTGGTGCGCGCGCCGATCGCGCCCCAGGAAATCAGGTCGCCGATGTACTGGGGCGAGATGACGTCGAGGAATTCGGAGCCGGCCGGCACGCCTTCCTGGTTGATGCGCATCAGCAGGTCGCGGGCGATGCGCAGGCCCTCGTTGATGCGAAAGCTCTCGTCCAGGTAGGGGTCGTTGATCAGCCCCTTCCAGCCGACCGTGGTGCGCGGCTTTTCGAAATAGACGCGCATCACCACTTCAAGCTCGCCGGCGTGGCGGTCGCGCTCGGCTTTCAGCTTGCGCGCGTATTCGACGGCGGCCTGCGGATCGTGGATCGAGCAGGGGCCGATGATCACGAGCAGGCGGTCGTCGCGACCGTGCAAGATGTCCTGGATGCGGCGGCGCGTGTCGGCCACCAGGCCCTCCACCGGAGTGTCCTGGATGGGGAAAAACTTGATCAGGTGCTCGGGCGGCGGCAGGGGCATGATGTTCTTGATGCGTTCATCGTCGGTGCGGGAGGTGCGGTCCTGCGGCGGATTGCCCTGATAGTCGGCGGCGGTCATGGTGGAGAGTCCTGGTTGCGGTTAGGTTTTTGAAAATGCACGAAGGAAGCCCAAAAAAAAACCGCCGGGTCTGCTCCGGCGGTTTTTCGAGAATCTGCTGTTTCAGTTCAAACGCATCTCACTCTACGAACTCCGCCGGGGGCTGAGGTAGAACCAAAAGTAGCCGAAAAAGAAAGCGTGGCGCATGGCGGTGTGAGAGGGGTTTTGCGTAAAACGGATGACCACTTTAACCGGAAGCGGCCGTTTTTGCAACCTGGGGCCGAAAAGGCGGGACTCGCGGCCGCCAATTGTCGCGCCCGCGCCACAAGGGCGCGGCGCTCAAAAACCGTACAGGCGCGCCGGGTTATCGACCAGGATTTTTTGCTGGATCGCCGGATCGCTGGTGAATTCCGGGAAGAGATCGACCAGTTCGCCGTCGTTGGGCATGTCCTTGGAGATGTTCGGGTGCGGCCAGTCGGTGCCCCAGAGCACGCGGTCCGGCGCGGCCTCGATCAGCGCCTGCGCGAATGGCACGGCGTCCTTGAACGGGCGCTTGCCGACCGAGACACGCTCGGAACCGCAGATCTTCACCCAGGCCAGCGGGTTGTGGCGCATCAGGTCGAGCAGAATCTGGAAGGGCTTTTGCTGCACGCTGTCGGCGGCCTTGGCGCGGCCCATGTGGTCGATCACGAAGGGCACCTTCATGCGCTTGATGCGCGGCGCGTGCTCTTCCAGGTCTTCGGCATCCAGGTGCAGCACCACGTGCCAGCCAAGCGGCTCGGCGCGCTCGACCAGCTTGTCGAACAGCGCGATGTCCTGCATGCCGCCCAGGTGCTTGACGAAGTTGAAGCGCATGCCGCGCATGCCGCCGGCGTTGAGATCAGCCAGTTGGCTGTCGGTAACGCCGGCATGCAGCATGGCAACGCCGCGGTAGGCGCCGTTGGAGCGCTTGATCGCATCCAGCGTCACCGTGTTGTCGGTGCCGTGGCAGCTCGCGTGCACGATCACCGCGCGCGAAAAGCCGAGGTGCTTGTGCAGGGCCTGCAGCATCTCGAAGCCGGCGTCCGGCGGCGTATAGCTGCGGTCCTCGGCATACGGAAACTGCGCGGCCGGGCCGAAGACGTGGCAATGCGCGTCGCAGGCGTTGGGCGGCAGCTTGAAGGTAGGCTTGATCGGGTTCGGATCCGGGGCCCGGCAGGCCTTGATTTCTTTGCTCATGAGACTTCCTGTAATTACTAAAAAATAATGCTTGCGGCCGATGAATGGCCTATTGCTTTTCGATCTTCGCCGACTCGATCACCTTGCGCCACTTGACGGTGTCGGACTCGATCTGCGCGCGAAAGGCTTCCGGCGACATGGTGCGCGGCTCGATGCCGGCATCGGTCAGTTGCTTTTTCACTTCCGGCCATTCGATCGCCTTGACCAGCTCGGCGTTCAGACGCGCCACCACGGCAGCCGGCGTCTTCGCCGGCGCGGCTACGCCGTTCCACGACACCACCTGATAGCCGGGCACGCCGGCCTCCGCCACGGTGGGCACGTCCGGCATCGAGGGCAGGCGCTTGGGCGAAGCCACCGCGATGGCACGCAGGCTGCCGGCCTTGAGTTGCGCGGCCAGCGGCGGCAGCATCTCGAAACCAACCTGGATGTCGCCGGTCTTCAGCCCCGTCACCACCTCGCCCGAAGTCTTGAACGGCACCACCGGGGTGGAGAGGCCCGCCAGGCTGGTGAACAGCAGGGCGGAAAGGTTTTGCGTACTGCCGGTGACGATGGAGCCGGCGTTGAACTTTGCGGAATCCTTTTTCGCCGACGCGATCACGTCGCCCACGGTCTTCAGCGGGCTCGCCTTGTCCACCACCAGGATGACGTCGAAAAAGCCGATGGTCGAGACCGGCGCGAAATCCTTCAGCGGGCTGTAGGGCAATGACTTGAACAGTGAAGGCGCGATGGCGTTCGCATTGCTCATCAGGAGCAGCGTATAGCCGTCGGGCGTCGCAGTGGCGACGTTTTGCGCGGCGTTGATGCCGCCGGCCGAGGGCAGGTTTTCGATGTAGACCTGCTGGCCCATCTGCTCGCTCATGCGCTTGGCGACGATGCGCATCGACACGTCGGCCAGGCCGCCGGGGCCGAAGGGCACCACCACCTTGATCGGCCGCTCGGGAAATTTCTGCGCCTGCGCCTGCATGCAGAACAGCGCCAAGCCCGCGCAAGCGAGCCATTGTTTGAGTGCGACCTTCATGCCTTCTCCTTTTTATGCCGCGTTTGGGTCAGCGCGGTTTCAACAGTGCCGGATTTCTCAGGCTGGTGTCTTGCCCGACAGGCGCGTCCGCTACCGCGTCCTCCAGGCTTTTGTGTTCACGCCATTGTTCCGGCGGCCGAATATTGCCATCGCTGCCGATCTGGTCCAGGCCCCAGTAGATTTCGAGGTGATGGCCGTCGGGGTCGAGAAACTCCACCGCCACCTGGCAGCCGGCGCGGCGCCGGCCGTTGAACACCATGCGCACGCCGTGCTTTTGCAAGTGCTCGCGCGCCAGCAGCACCTCGTCCAGCGAGGCGACTTCGAAGGCGAGATGGTTGAGGTCGGTGCGATTCGATTCGGTGCGCGCCGAGCCCACCAGGGCCACGCCGTGATGGTCGGCATTGCAGCGCATGAACACCATGCCGCCGCGCATCATCGTCTCGGGATAAACATCGGAAATGCGAAAACCCAGCACGCCGGTATAGAAGGCCGCCGAGCGTTCGAGGTCGACCACGTTGAGCACCACATGGCCGATCTTTTGCACCTTGAACGGGCCGCCCGCGGGCGGCGCCATCGCCCTGATTTTTTCGACGTCGATCGCCATGTCTGTCTCCACCTTTGACGCCGGCGCCCGCTGGCGCCGGCCCCGCCATTACGCCAGTTCGCTCACCACCTGCGGGAAGATACGCTGGTACGCCTCGGCATAGACGATTTTCTTGCCTTCGGCGGTGTTGGCATTGCGCGAGGCCTGCAGACCGCGCTGCAGCGCGACGCGGGTGTAATAGTCCCACAGGTATTCCTGCGCGGCCATCAGTTCAAACGCCTTGCGTTTGGTTTCCCACACTTCGCTGATATCGATGTAGACCTGCGGCTTCCAGTTGCACATCTCGGTCTGGTGCGGCTCGAACAGGAACACCGGCGGCGCGCCCAATACCTTGGTCTCCGGCTTGTGGCCGTGCGCCTGCGCCGTTACCCGCGCTTCCTGGGCGATGCTGGCGGTGAGCGGGTGATCGAAGTTGTACGGGTCTTCGAGCGAGTGGGAAAGGATGAACTCGGGCTGCATTTCGCGGTAGATGTCGACCAGGCGGAACAGCGCCTCGTCGGAGACGCGCATCGGGTAGTCGCCAACGTCGAAGAATTCAATTTCCGCGCCCAGCAGGTCGGCGGCCCTGGTGGCTTCCGCCTTGCGGTCGGCCTTGACCTTGTCCATGGTCATGCCGGGCTGGCGCCACAACTTGGCGGACTCGCCGCGCTCGCCGAAAGACAGGCAGACCACCTTCACCCGCCAGCCGCGCTTGGCGTAGAGGGCGATGGCGCCACCCGCGCGCCAGACGAAGTCGGCGGAATGGGCCGACACCACCACTGCTGTTTTGCTGGACATGCTGTTCTCTCCTGGAAGACCTGGAAGTAAATCGATGCGGGTTTGTTTTTTGCCGCGCCATGGCTGAAAAAGGCGCTGGACGGCACTGTAGACCGCTATTTTGAACCTCAAATGTCTTGAATAAAACCACATTTCAAAACTATCTGCTATGCTGATTCTACATATCAGCTTTACGGCCGCCGCGCTTGCTTCGCTTGACAGGAGCATCGATCATCCGGCCCCATGTCCATGGACCTGAAGCAACTGGAGTGGTTTATCCGCGTCGCCGAGCTCGGCAGCTTCACCAAGGCTGCCGCCACCCTCGACATGTCGCAGCCGGTGCTGTCGCGCCAGGTACGCCAGCTTGAAATCGAACTGCAGCAGCACCTGCTGTATCGCAACGGCCGCGGCGTCACCCCGACCGAAAGCGGGCGCCGTCTGCTGGAGCATGGCCGCGGCATTTTGCACCAGGTGGAACTGGCGCGCCAGGAGTTGCGCGACCGCGAAGCCACGCCGGTGGGCAAGGTAGTGGTGGGCCTGCCGCCGTCGATCGGCAAAATGCTCACGGTGCGCTTGGTCGAGCAGTTTCGCGAGCGCTATGCGCAGGCTTCCATCGGCATCGTCGAGGGCCTGTCCGCCGCGATGCAGGAGTGGCTGCTGCTCGGACGCCTGGATGTCGCCCTGTTGTACAACCCGCCGGTCAACCCGCAGCTCGAGTACGAGCGCGTGCGCATGAGCGAGATGTATCTGATCGGCGCCGCGGCCGAGCGCAAGAACAGCCGCGTGCGCCTGCCCGCCAGCGTGCGCGTGGCCGAACTGGCGCAATACCCGCTGATCATCCCCAGCCGTCCCAACGTGTTTCGCAACCTGATCGAGGCCGAATGCGCCCGCCACGACGTCAAGCTCACCGTGGCGCTGGAAATCGATTCGATTGCCGCGGTGCTCGACCTGGTCGAGCGCGGCTTCGGCTATGCCGTGCTGACCCGCGATGCGCTGCAGGGTTACCAGGCCACCCGCCCCCTGGCGGCCGCGCGCATCGTCTCACCGGCCATCAGCACGCCGCTGGTGATTGCCACCGCCGCGCAGCGCCCCTTGAGCAGCCTGGCGCGCCACACCATCGCGCTGATCAAGTCCGAATTGTCGGAAACCCAGGCGCGCGAGCCGGTGGCCAAGCGCGTGCGCGCCGCCGCCCCGGCCCGCGCCCGGCGCAAACGCAGCACCTGAAAAAGACGGCAAACGCACAAGCCATCATCGATGACCCCATACGCGCCGCAGCTTATGGTTTTCGGCGCCCGGCGCAACAGACCGGCCCTTACAACGGAGACACTCTCATGAAGTCCTTTTCCCTCGCCCGCCACGCCTGCCTGGCCATCGCCGTCCTTGCCGCCGCAGCCCAGCCCGCGCTCGCGCAGGACCGCTATCCCGACCATCCGGTCAAGTTCATCGTCCCCTACGTGCCCGGCGGCAGCAACGACATCATCGCCCGCCTGGTCGGCCAGAACCTGGGCGAAACCCTGAAGACCTCGATGGTGATCGAGAACCATGGCGGCGCCGGCGGCAATATCGGCCTGGACATCGCCGCCAAGTCGGCGCCCGACGGCTACACCATCGTCATCGGCCACGTCGGCACCTTCAGCATCAACCCGGCGCTCTACAGCAAGCTGCCCTACAACCCGCAGACCGATTTCGCGCCGATCGGCATGATCGCCATGATCCCCAACGTGCTGGTGGTGAACAAGGACCTGCCGGTGAAAAACACGCAGGAATTGATCGCCCTGGCGAAAAAAGAGCCGGGGAAACTCTCCTATGGTTCCGGCGGCAACGGCAGCGCCGCGCACCTGGCGGTCGAGCATTTCAAGAACATGGCCGGCGTCAACATCGTCCATGTGCCCTACAAGGGCACCTCGCCTTCGCTCACCGACCTGATGGGCGGCCAGGTGCAGATGACCATCACCGGCCTGCTGCCGGTCAAGCCTTACATGGAATCCGGGCGCCTGCGCGTGCTCGCCACCGCCAGCCCGAAGCGCCTGAAGCTGCTGCCCAACTTGCCGACCATCGCGGAATCCGGCGTGCCCGGCTACGAAGCCACGCAGTGGTACGGCCTGTTCACCCAGGCCAAGGTGCCCGCGCCCGTTATCGCCAAGCTTTCCGAGGCCCTGCGCGCGGCGATGAAATCGCCCGCCGTGGCCGACCGCCTGGCCGCCGAAGGCGGCGAACCGCTCGACATGACGCAGGAGGAAACCCGAAAATTCCTCGACCAGCAGGCCAAGCTGTGGGCCGGCATCGTCAAGGTCAGCGGCGCGAAGGTGGACTAGACAGCAGCAGTGCCGGTGCGCGCCAGTTCGGCGCGCAAACCGCCGGTAAGCGCCAGTCCGAGCATCCTGAAATCGCACAGCAAGCCCCACACGGGCTGCCGCGCAAACGGCCGGTTGCCCTGCAACAGCGGGTGACTGGCCAATGCCAGCGCATAGCAGGCGCCGCCCAGCGCGAGCAGCCCCCACCAGACGACGAATAGCGAAAGCAGCAAGCCGCCCGCCAGCCCAACCACGGTGGCGACGTAGTGGCAGGCGCGCGTGGCCGGTCGCGAATGCGCAGCCAGGTAGGGCAGCCAGTACGCGTCGAAGTCGTCAAAACGTTGGTTCATGACGCAAGCTTAGCGGGTTACTCCGATGATCGGCCCGAGCGGCTTCAGATTGTCGTTACGCCCGAGCTGGGACGAATACAGGCTGGAGATGCTGCCGTCCAGATACAGGGCATCCCTGCAGCCCAGCGCATCGCGGAACAATAGGGCGAATTCGTAAAAATTCACCGAGCTGTCGCTGATGGCGAACACCACTCGCGCCGGCGACAGCAGGCCGACGCCATTGCGCACCCGCAGGGACTCGGAAGCAGGAATGAACCATGGATGGATTTCGCCGCCTTGCAACAGCAAGGGGCCGGACTGGGTGGCCAGCAGCACCGGCCCGCCGCGCTGCGCATAACGGCTGGTTTCGAGAATTCCGGCGCCGCCTTGGGTGACGTAAAACACGCCATTGGGCTTGAGGAAAAAGTTGCCTTCGCCGGAGGCCGTGCTCAAGGGCGAAACTTCTTCGCCTTCGGCGACGAACAGGCCCACCGGGGAATAGTCCGGGTGATACATGCCCGCGTTCATCGCGAACGTGAGTTGTTCCTTTTGCATTGCAAGCGAGCGGTTCAGGCTGTCGAAGCCTTTGAACGGACTGCCCTGGCCGTCGCGCAAAAACAGGCGCAGCCTGTCCTGCGTCAGATCGACTTCGCAGACGGTGTAGCGCTTGTCGTGAAAATCCAGTACGCGGCACTCGACCGCCTGCGCACGCTGCGCCCACCCGGAAATAGCGAGCGACAGCAGCAGTGCGGCGACGAGGGAGCCCCGCATCGCCGCGGCAACGCCTTAAGCGGTGCCGCCTACCGTCAACCCGTCGATGCGCAGGGTCGGCTGGCCGACGCCCACCGGCACGCTCTGGCCTTCCTTGCCGCAGGTGCCGACGCCGGAGTCGAGCTTCATGTCGTTGCCGATCATCTTGACGCGCTTGAGCGATTCGGGGCCGTTGCCGATCAGGGTCGCGCCCTTCACCGGGTAGGTGATCTTGCCGTTCTCGATCATGTAGGCCTCGGAGGCGGAGAAGACGAACTTGCCGCTGGTGATGTCGACCTGGCCGCCGCCGAAATTCTTCGCGTATAGGCCATTTTTCACCGACTTGATGATCTCTTCGGGGTCCTTGTCGCCGTTCAGCATTTAGGTGTTGGTCATGCGCGGCATCGGCACGTGCGCGAAGGACTCGCGGCGGCCATTGCCGGTGGGCTTCATTTTCATCAGGCGGGCGTTGAGCGCATCCTGGATATAACCCTTGAGGATACCGTCCTCAATCAGCGTGGTGCAGTTGGTGGCATTGCCTTCGTCGTCGATGTTCAGCGAGCCGCGGCGGTCGGCAATGGTGCCGTCGTCGACCACGGTGACGCCCTTGGCGGCAACGCGCTCGCCGATGCGCCCGGAGAAGGCAGATGAGCCCTTGCGGTTGAAGTCGCCTTCCAGCCCATGGCCCACCGCCTCGTGCAGCAGAATGCCGGGCCAGCCGTTGCCCAGCACCACGTTCATGGTGCCGGCCGGCGCCGGGCGCGCCTTCAGGTTGGTGACGGCGGCATGCACCGCCTCCTGCGCGTATTGCAGCAGGATCTCGTCGGTGAAATAACCATAGTCGTAGCGACCGCCGCCGCCGTAGCTGCCGGACTCGCGGCGGCCGTTTTCTTCCGTGATCACCTGCACCGACATGCGGATCAGCGGACGCACGTCGGCCGCCATCAGGCCGTCGCTGCGCGCCACCATGATCACTTCATAGGTTCCGCCGAGCGAAGCCATCACCTGCGTCACGCGCGGGTCGATGCCGCGCGCCATCTGCTCGACGCGCTCCAGCAGTTTCACCTTGGCATCGGCCGGCAGGGAAGCCAGCGGGTCCAGCGGCGCGTAAAGCTTTTTCGCCGAGCCCGTGCCCGACTTCACTGACTTCGACTGCCCTTGGCGCGCAATCGCCGCCGTCGCGGCAGCGGCATCGTTCAGCGCCGCCAGCGTGATCGCATCCGAATAAGCGAACGCCGTTTTCTCACCCGCCACCGCGCGCACGCCCACGCCCTGCTCGATATTGAAGCTGCCCGACTTGACGATGCCCTCCTCCAGGCTCCAGCCCTCGGAACGGACATATTGAAAGTAGAGGTCGGCGTAGTCGATCTTGCGCAGGAACATCGAATCGAGCACGCTGGTGAGCTTGGCGGCGTCCAGCCCGTTGGGCGTCAGCAGCAGGGATTCAGCGGTGGCCAGGTGGGCGATGTCGGGGGAGACGACTTGCATGGAAAACTCCGGAGGAAGATCAAATACAGGTGGGGGCGCTGGGGAGGATTAAAAGCGGTGAATTTCCAGTGCCGCTTACGCCAGGGTTTTGTGTTTCAGCGCGGGCAGGGCCTCGCGGCATTCGGTAAGGTGGTCGAGATCGACTTCCGCCGTCACCACGCCGGCGCCGCTGGCCAGCTCGTCCAGCACCGTGCCCCATGGGTCGACGATCATGCTGTGCCCGTGGGTGCTGCGGCCGTTCACGTGGGTGCCGCCCTGCGCCGGCGCCAGCACGTAGGCGAGATTTTCGATCGCCCGGGCGCGCAGCAGCGGCTCCCAGTGCGCCTGGCCGGTGGTGGCGGTAAAAGCGGAAGGCACCAGGATCAGGTCGGCGCCGACATAACGGCGATACAACTCGGGAAAGCGCAGGTCGTAGCACACCGAAAGCCCGACGCGCCCGAACGGCGTATCCAGCGCCACCGGCGCGTTGCTGCCGTGCTCGATGGTGCGCGCCTCGTCGTAGCGCTCCTGCCGGCCGTCGGCGTGCGTGCGCGAAAAGCCGAACAGGTGGATCTTGTCGTAGCGCGCCACGGTCTCGCCGCTGGCGTCGAACACCAGCGAGGTGTTGAGGATCTTGTTCGGCAGGCCGCTGTCGATCGGCAGGGTGCCGCCGACGATCCACATCTTGTGGCGCTGCGCCGCCTCGCGCAAAAAATCCTGGATCGGCCCGCTGCCGTAACTCTCGCGCGCCGCCAGCTTGTCGGTGTCCTTCATGCCGAGCAGGCAGAAATACTCCGGCAGCGCCGCCAGTTTCGCGCCGGCATCGGCCGCGCGCGCCAGCAACTCGCCCGCCGCCTTGAGATTTTCGGCGACCACCGGCGTGGACACCATCTGGATGCCCGCGATCCTGAACTTGCGCTCTGTCATGCGCCTATTATCCGCCAGACCCGGGCGTTTGCGCGGCTGAAGACGCGCCGGCCGGTGGCCCGACCTGCGCCGCCCCCTGGGTGGGATTGTCGCCGCTTTCCTCGGGGCCGCCGTTCTTGGCGCCACCGCGCAAAGCCTGCACCCGCACCACCTGGGGATTGGCCCACGTACCGGTGACGGCGTATTCGAGCGAAAAGACTTTCGAGATCGGACTTTTCAACGCCAACTGTGCCAGCCAGGTGCCGAGACCGACGAGGGGGTTGACGACGCCCAGACCTACGAGAATGGCCGAACTCATGCCGCCCGTCAGGTCAGGCAGCACCACCAGTTTGAGATTCTGGGTTTCGCGGGCCAGGTCAACGCTGCCGCTCATCAGCGCGGCGGCGGAAACGCTCGCCATCTTGAAGTCCGTTGTCGTCAGCACGCCCTTGTCGATGACGCTGGTGGCGGACACCTCGTTGAAGGCGAAGCCATCGGAGAAAATGTCGCGAAAGTCCCCGGTCAGGCGCTGCGGCAGCGCCTGCAGGCTCATCAGGCCCAGGAGCTTGCTGGCGTTTGAATCGACCTTGAGGAACTGCCCCTTTTTCACGTTCAACTTGATATCGCCGCGCATGCTCGGATAGTCGATCGACAGCGGCGAGCCGTCCCAGCCGACCCTGCCCTCGAGCTTGCCGCTGCCGTTGCGCACGGCGCCGCCAAAACCGAGGCGGTCCAGCAGCTTGCCGACGTCTTTCGCCTCCAGGTCGAAGTTGAGGTCGATACGCCGCTTCGCCTCGCCGCGCTGGCGCACCCGCCAGGCGCCGGAGCCGTTGAGCACGCCGTCCGGATTGTCCAGACTGACCTTTTGCAAGGCCCACTCGCCGCCCTGGTTTTCCGCCAGCAGGGTGAGCTTGCCGAACTTTTTGTTGTTGGCCTCGAAGTTTTCGGCCGTCAGGTCGATCGCCGGCAGGTCGTCGGCGGCACGGTCGAACGCATTGTCGACCGCAGACGCATCGCCCGGCGGGATCACCAGGTTTTTCAGACGCGCGGTGAAGCGCGCCTGCGCGGTGGCCGACGCGGTGCGGACGTTGATATCGCCGGTGACCTCTTTCGAACTCACGTTCAGCGCCCAGGCCCCGCTATCGGTACCGCCGCTGACCTTCACCTGGTGCAGGGTGCGGCCGTAGGCCGACAAGGTTTCGGTGCGCACATTAAGGGCGGCGATATTGAGCGTGGTGGCGGCACTGGCCCGCGCCGGCGCGCCCGGGGCGGCAGGTGCGTCGAACAGGCGGCGCTTCCACTCGTCCACATCGATGCGCGGTGCCGCCAGGTTCACCGCCAGGCCGGCGCGCGGCAGCGGCGGCAGGGTGTCGCCGATGCCGGCGGCGCCGCGCGCCAGCACCATGGTGTCGCCCTCGGGCCGGCGCTGCAGGCGCATGCTGCCGACGCGGTCGATGGTAATCGCCATCTCGTCTTCGCCGCGCGTCGGCAGGCTGGTCTTGACGATTTTCATCGGCATCGCCTCGGCCGCCGTCTTGGCGAACGGCGCCGGCAGGTCAACCGCCACGCCGGCCAGGGTGGAATCGACGGTGATCTCCGACCCCCGCTTGCGCAGATTGATCGCCGCGCGCCAGGGCGCGCCGCCGGACACCTTGGCCAGCGCCGGTTCGGTAAGCCAGCTGCGCAGGCCCGGCGCGGTGAAATTGCCCTGCGCGCTGAGCAGCATGCCGCCGTCGCCGCGCGAGCCGCCGTTGAGCACGAAATTGCCGCCCAGGGCCTCGCCGCGCAGGTTCTTGAAGGTCACGCCCTTTTCGTTGAAATCGAGCACGCCGTTGACCTTGCCCAGTTGCGGCAGGCCGTCATCCAGCTTCAGGTCGGCGGCAATGAACTGGTATTGCCCGGTGATTTTGATTTTCGACGATTCCTCGATCGGCATGGCGAGCTTGATCGCCAGCTTGCCGGTGCCGGTGCCGCGCAAGGTCTGGGTAAACCCGTCGATATAGCGGTCCACCGGGCTGACGGCGACGAAATCGAGAAATGCCGCGGTCGTCCCTTCCGAAGCGCCCTGCACTTCCAGCATGTGCGGATGCGAACTCAGGTCGGGGATACGCACGTCGACCTTGGTCAGCTTGGTGCCGCGGGTGGTGGCGCTCTGGGTATGCAGTTCCAGCGAATTGCCTTCGAAGATCAGGTCGCCGCGGATCTTCTCGATGCGCGGCCAGCCTTCCGAGTAGACCAGCCCGATATCGCGCATCTTCACCGCAACGCGGAACAGGCCCAGCTTGCGGTCGAGGTAGGGAAAGTCGCGTAGGTTGCCGCGCAGGGTCAGGCGCACGTCGTCGGCGCCGCCCTCGTCGATCGCGTCCTTCAGCCAGACCCGGGTATGCGCGCCGGTCGACAGCGGCATGTAGCGGTATACCCGCTTGGCGTCGGCACGGTCGAGGTGGCCGCGCAGGTCGACATAGCCGGAAGTGCCGGGCACGGCGCGATAGGTGCCTGATATGGTGCCGGCGGCATCCGCATTGCTGAAGGCCACGTTGTCGAGGCCCAGTTCCAGGCGGTCGTTGGGGAAAGTCCACTTCGCCTGGGCGTTCAGGTTGTCGAGATCGAGCTTGGGGTCTTCGAATACCGCCGGCAGCAGCAGCGAGACGCCCTTGCTGGCGAGGTACATCGAGCCGCCCTTTTCGTTGGCGTCGACCGAACCGGAAAGCCCGGAAAAACCCGGCAGTTGCTCGTGCGCGTCCAGCGCAAGGTTGAAAAAGCGCCCGCGCGCGGTATACGACTGCGGCTGTGAAAACTGGCCGTTCCACGCCAGGCGGAAGTCGTAGATCGAGCCGCGCGGGTTGTACTGCTGCAGGGCATTGCGCACCTGCGCATCCAGCGGCAGATGCTCGACCAGGCGCGCGAGGATTTCCAGGTCCAGCGAATTGGCCTGCATCTCGACGCGCTGCGGCTCCTTCTCGTGCGCCGAGGTGGTCTTGATGCTGAAGTCGGCCGGCGTCAGCGCCAGGCCGGCCGGCGTGGCCAGCGCCACCTGCTTGCCGCTGACCTCGAAGCCGGTGACGGTCTTCTGGCCGAAACGCAGGAATCCGAATCCCAGCCCGCCGGTGGCGATCTCGCGCGCCGACAGCCGGCCGCTGACCCGCGCCAGTTCCAGTACCGGCAGATCGGCGCGCAGGCGCACCGCCGCCTTGGTAAGTGAAACGTCGGCGGTGAAATGGTCCAGCCGGTCGCCCCTGAAACCGGCCCAGGCGCGCACCCCGCCGGCCCCTGCCTGCACGTCGGCGGGATAATCCAGCCAGGCGCGCCAGGCAGCCAGGTCGATGTAAGCCAGGTCGGTGTAGACCTCGCCTTCCCACGCGCGCAACTCGTTCAGGCTCCTGCCGTGCAGGTCGGCGCGTATGTCCAGGCGCGAAGCCAGCCCGTGCGGCGGATCGGCGGTCAGGCCGAAGCGGTGGCGCTGGCCGTTGTTTTCCAGCGCCAGGCTGATGTTGTCGAGCACCAGTTCGGGCGCGTTGCGCATCTCGTCGTTCCAGCGCAGGCGCGAATTGCGGATGGCGATGCGCCGCTGCGACAGAATCCAGTCCGAACCGCCCTCATCGGTGCCCGACTTGAGTTCGATGCCGCCGATCAACAGCTTGCCGTTCTTCAGGCGGCGGATATCCAGATCGGCGCCGTAGACGTCCAACTCATGCAGGCGCAGTGCACTGCGCGGCACCGACCACCACGACACCGCGATCGACACCGACGGCAGCACCAGCGCGGGGCGGCCGTTGGCATCGAGCACCTTGACATCGGCAAGGTCGAGCTCCGGACGCAGGCCCTGCCAGCCGGCGGCGATCGCGCCGATCGACACCGGCGCGCCGAGCACGCGCGTCAGCGCCGACTCGATATCCGGCCGGTAGTTCTCCACGTGCGGCAAAATCACGAAGCGCAGCGCCAGCACCGACAGGGCGAAGAGGAAAAACACGCCCCAGAACAGCCACTCCAGCACCACGAACAGGCCCCACAATCCGCGTCGCACACGGGGCGGCACGGCCTCGATTTCGTGATCGATCTCGTCGATCACGTTCATCGCGGCGCCCCTCGCCGCCATACCCCGCCGCCTGCGGCCGGCCCCGCAAGGGATGGCGCGCAACCGCGAAAAGCGGCCGGGCGGGCGATAATGACTGCTTCAGGCATCTACTAGGACATCCGCGATGGAGAGGGTCTCGATGATGATTGTGTGGGCACCCGGCTGCGGCGGCATGTGCGAATGATGTCGCCCACTGGCGTCGACGCTGCCGGACAGGTTTGCGCTTCGCCCTGGCCCGGTGCGCCGACGCTATTGGCGTCGAGCCATGACTGTAGCATAGGGGCCCCTGCCGCATGAGCGGCGCGCCACTCACCTGAGCCGCTTTTACAATTGGAAACACTCCTCACCCTCGCCGCCGATTTCTCTGCCTACGCCCGCATGGCCCTCAATGCCATGCCCGCCCTGGCCGAGCGCCTGGACACCAGCGCGCCTTTTCCGCGCGCGCGCATGCACGAAGCCCTGGCCAACCTGCCGCCCGACGCGCTCGACGCCGCCTTGCGGCGCCTGCGCCGCGAAGTGATGCTGACGGTGATGGCGCGCGACCTCGGCGGCGCCGCCGACCTGGCCGAAGTCACCGGTGCCATGACTGCGCTGGCCGAGGAGGCCATCAGCGCCAGCCTCGGCGCCGCTGTCGCCGAAACGCAGGCGCGCTTCGGCACCCCGCAAGGCGCCGAAAGCGGCAAGCCGCAAACCCTGCACGTGGTCGGCATGGGCAAGCTGGGCGGCGGCGAACTCAACGTCTCTTCCGACATCGACCTGATCTTCACCTATCCCGAGGAAGGCGAGACCCAGGGAGGAATAGTCAGCGTCACCAACCAGGAATATTTCCAGACCGTGGGCAAGCGCATCATCGCCCTGCTCTCGGAGCTCACCGGCGACGGCTACGTGTTCCGCGTCGACATGCGCCTGCGGCCCTGGGGGGATGGCCCGCTGGCGATGGGCTTCGGCGCGCTGGAAGACTATTTCGTCGCCCACGGCCGCGACTGGGAACGCTACGCCTGGATCAAGGGCCGGGCGATTACCGGCGACGACGAGACGGGTCTGAACAATGTGGTCCGGCCCTTCGTGTTCCGCCGCTACCTCGACTTCGGCGCCATCGAATCGCTGAAGGGCCTGCACGCGCAGATCAAGCGCGAGGTGGCGCGGCGCGACCTCTCCGACCACGTCAAGCTGGGGCCGGGCGGCATCCGCGAAATCGAATTCATTGCCCAGGCCCTGCAAATGATCCGCGGCGGGCGCGAACCGCGCCTGCGCATCCGCCCGACCATTCCCGTACTGAACGAACTGGTGGCGCTGAACCAGATGCCGCGCGAAGTCGCCGACGAGCTGGCCGCCGCCTACGACTTCCTGCGCCGGGTCGAACACCGCCTGCAATACGCCGACGATCAGCAGACCCACACGTTGCCGCGGGGCGACGAAGCGCGCCTGCGCCTGGCCCAATCGATGGGCCGCGCCGACTACGCCGAATTCATGCGCAAGCTCGACGCCCACCGCGACATCGTACGCCTGCATTTCGAAACCGTGCTCGGCGACCCCGCCCCGGTGACGCCGGGCAATGCCGACGGCGGCCCGGTGGACTGGGAACAGGCGCTCGTGGTCCACGGCTTCGACAACCCCCAGGAACTGACGCGCCTGATCGAATCGACCCTCACGGGCGCGCGCGCGCGGCGCCTGGCCCCCGGCGCGCGCGAGCGCTTCGAAGCACTGCTTGGGCCGATGATGGCGGCCGCGCGGGACACCGCCACGCCCGATCTCGCGTTCACCCGCCTGCTCGCCTTCGCCGAGAACATCGCCTCGCGCTCCGGCTACATCGCCCTGCTGTCGCAGGCGCCGGCGGCCCTGGCGCGCCTGGCCAAGCTCCTCGGCGCCTCCGGCTGGGCCGCGCAATACCTGGGCAGCCACCCGATCCTGCTCGACGAGCTGATCGACGAGCGCACCCTCTACGCCGCGCAGGATCTGCTGACCTACAGCGTCTCCCTGCGGCAACACCTCGCCGCGCACGAGGGCGACATCGAAGCGCAGATGAATGCCGCGCGCGAAGCGCACCACACCGCCGTCTTTCGCATCCTGGCGCAGGACCTGCAGGGGTTGCTGACCATCGAGAAACTTGCCGACCTGCTCTCCGAGCTGGCCGACCGCACCCTCGAATGCGTGCTTGGCGCCTGCTGGGCCACGGTGTCGAAACGCCACCGCGACACGCCGCGCTTCGCCATCATTGCCTATGGCAAGCTGGGCGGCAAGGAGCTGGGCTACGCCTCCGACCTCGACCTGGTGTTCCTTTACGACGACGAAGACGAGCGCGCCTCCGAGAACTACGCCCGCTTAGCGCAAAAGCTGGTGACCTTCCTCGACACCCGCACCACTGCCGGCCGCCTGTTCGAAACCGACACCCGCCTGCGCCCGGACGGTGATAGCGGCCTTTTGGTCAGCAGTCTCTCCGCCTTTCGCAACTATGAAGAAAAGCGCGCCTGGCTGTGGGAACACCAGGCGCTGACGCGCGCGCGCTTTTGCGCCGGCGACACCGACATCGGCACCGCCTTCGAGCGCGAGCGCAAGCACATCCTCACCCTGCCGCGCGACGCGGAAAAGCTGAAGCAGGAAGTGCGCGACATGCGCAAGAAGATGCACGACGGCCACCCGAACCGCAGCAAACTGTTCGACCTGAAACACGACGAAGGCGGCATGGTCGACATCGAATTCTGCGTGCAGGCGCTGGTGCTCGGGCACGCACGCGAGCATGCCGCACTGATCGGCAACCTCGGCAACATCGCCCTGCTGGGCATCGCCGCACAAGCCGGGCTGCTCGATGCGCAACTGGCGCAAGGCGCCGCCGACGCCTACCGCAGCTACCGCGCCCACCAGCACACCCTGCGCCTGAACGGCGCGGAGTACGCGCGCATCGACCCGGCGCTGTGCGTGGCGGAAATCGAGACCGTAAAGCGCTTGTGGCGGACCGTACTGGGCGACTGAACCGCCGTCCAAAAAAGCAAAGGAAGCTCACATGCAGGGCACGGCAGTGCAACTCGTCAGGGTCTTTCCCGCCGGCGTAAACGGCGGCAACCCGGCGCCCATCGTGCTCGACGCGCAGGGCATGAGCGACGAAGCAATGCGCGCCATCGCCCGCGAGCACGGTCATGAAAGCGGCTTCGTGCTGCCGCCCACGCCGGGCTCCGGCGCGGATTTTCGCCTGCGCTTTTTCGTGCCGCTGCATGAAATGGAAATGTGCGGCCACGCCACCGTCGGCGCGCTCTGGCTGCTGCGCAAGAGCGGGCGCTGGACCACCGATGCCGCTGCCGTCGAAACCCTGAGCGGCCCGGTGCGCGGCTTTGTGCGCCACGCCGGCACTGCCAACGAGTACGTCGAGATCACCCAGCCGGCAGGCCGACTGGACGCCATCACCGATGCATCGCAACTGGCCGGGATTGCGCGCGTGCTGCGCGTGAAACCCGGCGAGCTGCGCGCGGTGCCGGTGTTCAACGCCGCCACCAGCCGCGTTAAAACCCTCATCTGTATGGAATCGGTCACCGCGCTCGATGGCCTGCAGCCGGATTTTTCCGCGGTGCAGGCGCTGTGCGAATCGATCGGCTCGACCGGCCTCTACCCCTTCGCGGTGGAGTCGCTCGAAGAACGGGTTTTTCATGCGCGCCAGTTTCCCAAATCCTCCGGCTATCCGGAAGACGCGGCCACCGGCATCGCCGCCGCGGCCCTGTTGTTCGGCCTCACCGCCCACGGCCTCGTACCCGCCGATGACCGTATCGTCACCGTCCTTCAAGGCCGCGCCATGGGTGCGCCTTCGGCGATCCGCGTGCGTTTCGAACTCGATGGCGCCGGCAAGCCGGCCGGCTGCTTTGTCGGCGGCGCGGTCAGCGCCTAGGCTTCAGAGCCAATGCTGCAAGGCATGCAGCGCCAGCATGCCGCCGATGATCGAAGGCAGCGTGCTGCGCGCCAGCACCGCGATGGAAAAACCGAACAGTCCGGCGATCAGGCGCGTGTTTTCAAGCGACACGTCGATATGGCCGTGTGAAGTGAAAATGTCCGGCAGCGCGATGGCGGCCAGCGCCGCCGCCGGCGCGTACTTGAGCGCGCGCTGCACCTTCGGCGGCAGACTGAAGCGGCCGGAAAGCAGGATGAAGCCGGCGCGGTTGAGGATGGTCACTGCAGCCATGCCGAAGATGATCAGCCACAGCGTCCAGCCGTATTCATGCAGATGGTTGGTCTCGGGGTTCACGCCGCCTCCCTGGCGCGCGGCGCGAACACCCGCTCGGCCGCCACGCCCGCGCAAATACCGGCAATCGCCCCCGCCACCAGGCCGAGTTTCATCGGCAGGCCCGAAGCCAGCAGCGCCACCGCACCGCCGGTGGCAGCCGCCGCGAAGTCCGGCTTGCTGCGCACGAAGGGCGCCAGCAGCGCGAGAATGCCCAGGGTCGCGGCGAATTCGAGCTGCCACTCCGGCGGCACCTTGGCGCCCGCCAGCACGCCGACGGCGGCGGTGATCAGCCAGACGGTGGCCACCGTCATGCCGCTACCGAGAAAATAGTATTCGCGAAACGCCATCTCCGGCTGGCCGGCAACGCGGCGCAGGAACAGCGCAAAGCCGGTGTCGGTCATGAAGTAGCCGAGCACCATTTTCCAGCGCATCGGCAGGGTGGCGAAATACGGCGCGGCGGTGGCGCTGTAGATGACAAAGCGCAGATTGATGATGAAGGCGGTGAGCACCACCACGAAACCCGGCGCGCCCGATACCAGCAGCGGCAGCGAGGCGATCTGCGCAGTGCCGGCGAACACCATGGTGGTCATCGCCACTGCCGCCGCGGCGGAGAGCCCCGCCGCCTTGGTGGCGATACCGGTGACCAGGCCGAAAGGAATGGTGCCGAAGAGAAAGGGCACCACCGCGCGCATGCCGCCGAAAAATCCTTCTCGGCCCGAAGCGTATTGCCGCCCGGTGGCTGAGGATTGCGGGTGTTCCCGGCTCTCGCGCTCGACCTCATCGGCCGCCGGGTCCGCCTCCAGCGCAGCGGCGGCCGCGTCTTCGTCGCGCCCCTCCGCGCTCATGCCGCCACAACCGCCACGCGGCGCACGCGCGCCAGCCAGAGAATCGCGCAGGAGACGATCACCAGGAAAGGCAGCGCGCCGTAGTTGAGAATTTCCCAGCCCTTGGAAGTGACCAGCGCCCCGGAGGAGAACGACGAAGTCGCCATGGTGAGAAAGATCATGAAGTCGTTTGCGCCCTGCACCTTGGTTTTTTCTTCCGGACGATAGGCCTCGGTGAGCAGGGTCGTGCCGCCGACGAACAGGAAATTCCAGCCCAGGCCCAGGGTCATCAGCGCGATGAAGAAGTGATGCAATTCCACGCCGGAGAGCGCGATGCCGACACAGGCGAACATCAGCAGCGCGCCGGTAAACATGATGTTCAGCACGCCGAAACGGCGGATCAACGAACCGGTGAAAAACGACGGAATGAACATGCCGATCACGTGCAGGGTGAGCACATGGGCCGAGTCGTTGAAGGTAAAGCCGCAGGTCTTCATGGCAATCGGCGTGGCCGTCATCAGCAGGATCATCACGCCGTAGCCGATCACCGCGCCCATGCAGGCGATGACGAACACCGGCTGGCGCATGATCTCCGACAGCGGCCGGCCGCCGGCGGCGCGCTCGGCGGCGGTCTGCGCCGGAAAGCTGATCATCTGCAGCACCCACAGCGTGAGAATCGCCGGCACCACCAGCGAGAGGTAGGAGCCGGCGTAGGTCACCGCCAGCCAGTCCTTCGAATAGCCCGCCAGGTTCGGCCCGACGATGCCACCGACGATGCCGCCGGCCAGCACCAGCGAAATCGCCCGCTCCTTGAAGCTCGGCCCCGCCACATCGGCCGCGGCGAAGCGATACAACTGGCCGCAGGCGTTGTACACGCCCACCAGCCCGGCGCCCAGACAGAGCACCGGGAACATCTTGAAATACGCGCCGCCGGCGCAGAACACCACGCCCACCATGCCGAACAGCGCTCCCACCGAAAAGCCCACCTTGCGGCCATACAGCTTCATCATGCGCGCGATCGGCGCGGTGGCGATCGCCGAGCCGATCACGTAGGAAGTCACCGGCAGGGTCGCCAGCGCGGCCGAGGGCGCCAGCAGCAGGCCAACCAGTCCATGCACCGCGATCATGGTGGTGTTGTTGACGAACAGCAGGGCCTGGCAGGCCATCAGCAGCCAGACGTTGCGCTTGGCCGCAGCTTCGGCGGCGAGGTCGGAAGTCAATTCGGTATTTGTCTCTACGTCGTTATCGTCTTGCATCACGCGTCGTTATGGTTTTGCGGTCTTGCGTTAGCTGTTAAGTATAAGCCGATCATGATGCGCCCCCGCCGGCGCAAACGCTACTCGGCTCTACTCCCCTTCATAAGCACTCTGGCGGATTTCCATGAGCGCACCGTTCACCAGCTTCAGCACCTTCAGGTTGCCGCCGCTGAAATAGCGCGCGCGCAGGATGATTTCATCGACGCCGTCGCCGTCCAGGTCGACCGCCGCCACCGCCTGCGCGACGAAGCTGCCGGCGCGATTGGCCGCCACCCCGCCGCTGGGGCCGGACTGGTACAGCGGCGCTTCGCCCGCTTTTTCACCATCGGCGCGCAGGATCAGGTTCAGCGTGTTGTAGGCCTCCCCCTTGCCGTCGTCGATGGCGCCGATCAATCCCAGGTTTTGCGGCGCCGCGCCTTTTTCCAGCACCGCGCTGAAGCCCTGGCCGTAGACCTGGGTATAGGCCGGCAGCAGCTTTTCGACACGTGCGCGCCACGCCGCCGGCGCGCCTTCCATCGCGGCAAACCGGCCATCAACTTGCGCCGCGCTGCCGTACGAGCGCCAGTCCCCACTCGCCAGGCGCAACGCCAGGCGGCGCGGCGGCAAGGTGGCGATGGCCAGGGTATCTTCCTCCGCGATATAGCCCGTCGGCTCGGTACCGGCCTCGGCCAGATACCAGCAAGCGCCCTGCTCGCGCTCGTCGGCGCGCGCAATCGCCGCCACCCGCGGCAGCACCCGCTCCACATAGCGTCCGCGCAGGTCGGAAACGCCGAACAGCAAACGCGCGCCCGGCGGCACGAAAGCCTCCGGTTTGAGGGCGCCGGCAAGCAGGGTACCGGCCGCCTGCGGCGCGCGTTTCAGCGCAGCCTCGCGCGCCGCGCATGCCTCGCGGGTGGCCGGCAGTTCGAGGAAAGCATGATTGCGGGTATCGACAAAGCCGATCCACCATTGCGCCGCGCCCTGCGCCTGCGCGGCGCTCGCGCCCACCAGCCCGCACAGCAACAGCAACGCGCGAATACCGGCCCCTGGACTCAAAAATCCCCCTCGGCCATCACGCTGTCGGATAGCCGCGCCTTTTGCTTCCACAGCAAATAGCCGCCCCAGGCCAGCGCCGCCAGCATCATCGCCCGGCCCAGCATGGCGAAGGCCATGCCGATGCCGCGCGCGTGGCGCAGCAGGCCCATGTCGCCGAACAGGTTTTGCCAGTCGTGGCTGTCGCGGTCCGCGCCGGTGCCCCCGCCGAGGAGCGGCATGTGCGGATCGAACGCGTCGTACATGTAGAGCGCCACGTCGACCACGGAAAAGCCCGCCAGCCAGAAAAAAATCGCCGCGCCGAACGGGTCGCGCCGCTGGATCAGCAAGGCGCCTGCGAGAATCATCGGCACCAGCACCTGGTTCAGCGAGCCGCCGAGGATGGTGATGAAGCGCCCGAACAGCATGAAAATCACATGCCCGGCTTCATGGAAGATCAGCACGATGCCATGCAGAAAATTACTGCCGTATTCGCCCTCGACCACGCTGGTGGACTTGAATAGCCACACTGTCCACAGCGCCACCACCGCCAGCGTTGCGCTGCGCGCGTACCAGTTGATGCTGGAAACCTCGTTGGGTACGTAGGTCAGCCAGCCGGCTGCATATTCCAGCCACTCCGGCCGCTCTTTTTCCTCTTTCGGTTCGGAGGGAATCTCCACCCCGGCGGCGACCGCGGAGGCGGCGGCGCGCGCGGCGCTGGCCGAGGCGGCGATTTTCGCCAGGATCACCCCGCAACCCGGGCAGGCGGCAGGCGAGGCTTGATTTTCCGGCAGGGGCGCATGGCCGCATTTCGGACACTTGGCGTACATCGCGGCCCCTCGCTCCCTTCGGCATGGCGCATAAGCAGCCGGAGCCGCGATTATAGGTGCGAATCCGCTAAAATATGGGGTTTCCGCGCTTCGCTTGAGTTTTGACCCGGGGCTTTTACCCGGTTGAAGGGCGCGGCGTTCACACGCTACATACACATACATCTGGAGATTACGCATCATGTCGATGGCCGACCGCGACGGGTTCATCTGGTTCGATGGCAAGCTGGTTCCCTGGCGCGAAGCGAACACCCACGTCCTCACCCATTCACTGCATTACGGCCTGGCCGTGTTCGAGGGCGTGCGCGCCTACAACACCGTCTCCGGCACGCAGATCTTCCGCCTCTCCGAGCACATGGACCGCTGGTTCAACTCGGCGAAGATCTACATGATGGACATGCCCTACAGCAAGCAGCAGATGATGGACGCGCACAAGGAAGTGGTGCGCGCCAACAAGCTCGACTCCTGCTACCTGCGGCCGATCGCCTATTACGGCTCGGAAAAAATGGGCGTCTCCCCGGTCGGCAACACGGTACACATCGCGATTGCCGCCTGGCCCTGGGGCGCTTACCTGGGTGAGGAAGGCCTGACCAAGGGCATCCGCGTCAAGACCTCTTCCTACGCCCGCCACCACGTCAACGTAACCATGGCGCGCGCCAAGCTCTCCGGCACCTACACCAACTCGATCCTGGCCAACCGCGAAGCCACCATGCACGGCTACGACGAGGCGCTGCTGCTCGACGTCGACGGCTTTGTCGCCGAGGGCGCGGGCGAAAACGTGTTCGTGATCAAGGACGGCGTGATTTACGAGCCGGAAATCGCCTCCGCGCTGATGGGCATCACCCGCGCCTCGATCATTTCCATCGCCGCCGACCTCGGCCTGAAGGTGGTGTCGCAGCGCCTGACCCGCGACGACATCTACATCGCCGACGAGTGCTTCTTCTCCGGCACCGCCGCCGAAGTCACGCCGGTGCGCGAGCTCGACGGCCGCATCATCGGCACCGGCAGCCGCGGTCCGATCACGCAAAAAATCCAGGCGGCGTTCTTCGACATCGTCAACGGCAAGAACAAGAAGTACGCCAAGTGGCTGGCCCCGGTAGCAGCGTCCAAGGGCGCTTCGAAGGCCGCCAAGCCGGCAAAGAAGGCCAAGCCGGCGGCGAAAAAGGGCAAGAAGTAAACGGTAGTTGAAACCATCCGGCGAGAGTGCGCTGCATTTTCGCCGGCAGTCAGGAGCTTGACCATGAGCACGACCCAGCAGGCAGCGGTGGAACTGGAAGCCAAAGACCTTCCGGCCTTTTGCCCGAACAAGGCAATGCCGCTGTGGAGCCAGCACCCGCGCGTGTTTCTCGACATCGCCACCGAGGGCCATGCCAAGTGCCCGTATTGCGGCACCGAGTATGCTCTGAAGGGCGGACCCGCCAAGCACGGGCATTGAGTTGCGCGCGGGCGCCGCAGCTCTCCGCGCCCGCTCAAGTCGCGGGCCGCACCCATGAGTAGTTCACCGCGCCTCCTGGTGGTCGCGCCCAACTGGCTGGGCGACAGCCTGATGGCCCAGCCCCTGCTGACCCGCCTGAAAGCCAAGGCGTCGCGTGTCGCCATCGACGTATTGGCGGTGCCGGCGGTGGCGCCGGTGTTTCGCCGCATGCCGGAAGTCGAGCAGGTCTACGAGGCGGATTTTCGCCACGGCCGCTTCGGCCTGGCCGAGCGCTGGCAACTGGGGCGCAAGTTCAGCGGGCGCTATGCCCAGGCCATCATCCTGCCCAATTCGTGGAAATCAGCCCTGGTGCCGTTTTTCGCCAGCATCGACTTGCGCATCGGCTACGTCGGCGAATCGCGCTACGGCCTGCTCAACCTGCTGCACCCCAACCCGAAAAAAAACGCGCCGCGGCCCTCGATGGCGCGCTTTTACACACAGCTTTCCGAAGCGCCCGCAAAAACCCTGACCGAAGAGCTGCCGCAGCCGCGCCTGATCGCCGACCCGGTGCGCTCGATCGCCGCCAAGGTGACACTGGGCCTGAAACCCGCCGAGCGCCTGGTAGCCCTGTGCCCGGGCGCCGAGTACGGCCCGGCCAAGCGCTGGCCGGCCGAGTATTTCGCCACCGTGGCAAGCAAACTCAAGGCGATGGGCGCGACCCCGATCGTGCTCGGCACCCAGGCCGACGTGCCCACCGGCCTGACCATCGAACAGTTGTCGCATGGCGCGGCGCTCAACCTGTGTGGCAAGACCACGCTGGACCAGGCGATCGACCTGATCGCTGGCAGCAGCGCCGTCATCACCAACGACTCCGGGCTGATGCACGTCGCCGCCGCGCTGGACATCCCGCAGGTGGCACTGTTCGGTTCCTCCTCGCCGGAGCACACGCCGCCGCTCTCCGAAGCCGCGCGGGTGATCTACCTCGCGGTCGATTGCAGTCCCTGTTACCAGCGCATCTGCCCCCTGGGCCACTTCAAATGCATGCGCGAACTGACGCCCGAGCGGGTGCTGGAAGACTATGCGCAACTCACCGGCGCCGCGGTTTGAAAGCGCGCGCGGGGCGCTTGCCCGGCGCTTTTGATAACATCGACGTTGCGGCTGGCATTCCCGGCCGCCCATGACTCCGACAGCGCATCCGCCTTTCCCGCGATGACCAGCAAACTTTTCCCCACGCCGCAAGACTGCGAAGCCGCCTTTTACGAGGCGCTGGAAAAGGCTGACCTCGAATTGATGATGTCGGTATGGTCGGAAGACGAAGAAGTGGTGTGCATCCACCCCGGCGGCCTGCGCCTCAACGGCCACGCCGCGATCCGCGAAGCCTGGCGCCAGATGTTCGCCGGCGGCCCGCGCCTGACGGTGCACGTCGGCCAGCTGCAGGCGCTGCAATCGATGATGATGGTGACCCACTCGGTGCACGAATTCATCTCCGCTCGGGGCGAATCGCGCCCGGCCGCGCCGGTGGTCGCCACCAACGTCTACATGCGCTCGGGCAACGGCTGGAAAATGGTCATGCACCACGCCTCGCCCTCGCCCAAGCTGGAGCGCAGCAACACCGCCGTGCGACCGAAAACTTTGCACTGATTTTGGCGTCCAAACCGGACATGAGCCCAGCCTACTCAAGCCCGTGGTGGCTCCCGGGCGGCAACCTGCAGACCATCTGGCCCTCGCTGGTCACCCCGGAGCCTCGCGTCAGTTACCGGCGCGAACGCTGGGAAACGCCGGACGGCGACTTCATCGACCTCGACTGGCTGCCCTGGATCGAAGGCGCGCCCCTGCTGGTGCTGTTCCACGGCCTCGAAGGCTCATCGCAAAGCCACTATGCGCGCGCCATGATGCATGCCGCGCAAAAACGCGGGTGGAACGGTTGCGTACCGCACTTTCGCGGCTGCTCCGGAGAGCTTAACCTGTTGCCCCGCGCCTACCACTCCGGCGACAGCGCGGAAATCGACTGGGTGCTCAGGCGCATGATGGACCAGCACAAACCCGCAAGGCTCTACGCCGCCGGCGTCTCGCTCGGCGGCAATGCGCTGCTGAAGTGGGCCGGCGAGCAGGGCGAGGCGGCGCATCAGGTAGTGCGCGCGGTCGCCTCGATCTCCGCGCCGCTCGACCTCGCCGCCGCCGGCCACGCGCTGGGGCGCGGCTTCAACAAGCTCTACACCCGCATGTTCCTCGGCAGCCTGATCAAGAAAAGCCTGGAAAAACTGGCGCAACACCCCGGCCTGTTCGACCCGGTGAAAGTGCGCGCCGCGCGCGACCTCTACGAGTTCGACAACCTGGTCACCGCCCCCCTGCACGGCTTTCGCGACACCGACCACTACTGGTCCAGCGCCTCGGCCAAGCCCTGGCTGGCGCAAATCCGCGTCCCGGCCCTTGCCTTGAACGCGCGCAACGACCCCTTTTTGCCGGCGCAGGCCCTGCCCACTCCGGCCGAGGTCTCTTCTGCCGTCACGCTGGAATATCCCGTTCATGGTGGTCATGTAGGCTTCGCCACTGGCGCGCTACCGCCGGGCAGCCTGGCCTGGCTGCCGCAACGATTGTTCAACTTTTTCGAGCACAACCCATGAACGTCCCGAAAGAAATATTCAAGGCCTATGACATCCGTGGCGTCGTCGGCGAGACCCTGACGGCCGAAGGCGTGCAAGCCATCGGCCAGGCCATCGCCTCGGAAGCACGCAAGCGCGGCACCACCGAAATCGTCATCGGCCGCGACGGCCGGCTCTCCGGCCCGGAACTCTCCGCCGCGCTGGCCGCCGGCATCCGCAAGGCCGGCATCAACGTCGTCGACCTCGGCATGGTCACCACCGGCATGCTGTACTACGCCGTGTACGAACTCAACAGCGGCTCCGGCGTGATGGTCACCGGCAGCCACAACCCGCCAGACTACAACGGCCTGAAAATGGTCATCGCCGGCGAGACCATCCACGGCGACACCATCCTCTCTCTGCATACCCGCATCGAACGCGGCGATTTGTCCGAGGGCAACGGCAGCTATCGCACCCACGACATCGGCAACGCCTACATGCAGCGCATCACCGGCGGCGTCAAGCTGGCGTGCGGCATGAAGGTGGCGATCGATTGCGGCAATGGCGTGCCCGGCGCCTTCGCCCCCGCGCTGTTCCGCGCGCTCGGCTGCGAAGTCACCGAACTGTTTTGCGAGGTCGACGGCCACTTTCCGAATCACCACCCCGACCCCGCGCATCCGGAAAACCTCCAGGACCTGATCCACGCGCTAGCCAAGGGCTCGGAAGAAATCGGCCTCGCCTTCGACGGCGACGGCGACCGTTTGGGCGTCGTCACCAAGGACGGCAAGATCATCTACCCCGACCGCCAGCTGATGCTGTTCGCCGCCGACGTGCTCTCGCGCAACCCCGGCGCCACCATCCTCTACGACGTCAAATGCACGCGCAATCTCGCACCCTGGATCACCCAGCACGGCGGCGTGCCGCTCATGTGGAAAACCGGCCACTCCTTCGTCAAGGCCAAGCTGAAGGAAACCGGCGCGGCGCTGGGCGGCGAGATGAGCGGCCACGTCTTCTTCAAGGAACGCTGGTACGGCTTCGACGATGCCCTTTACGTCGGCGCGCGCCTGCTGGAAATCCTCTCGCGTGAAAAAGATCCGAGCGCGGTGCTCAACGCCCTGCCCGACTCCATCGCCACGCCCGAGCTGCAGCTAAAATGCGCCGAAGGCGAGAACTTCGCCCTGATCGACAAGCTGCAAAAAGAGGCGAAGTTTCCTGGCTCGGAAAACATCATCACCATCGACGGCCTGCGCATCGAGTACCCGGATGGCTTCGGCCTGATGCGCTCCTCCAACACCACCCCGGTGATCGTTCTGCGCTTCGAGGCGAACAACGAAGCCGCGATCAAGCGCATCCAGCAGACCTTCCGCGAAGCGCTGCTGAAGGTCAAGCCGGACGCTCAGCTTCCTTTTTAAATATTCCGACAAAAGTACAACCCTACTTTTGCCGAATTAACTGCGTGAAATCGCAGGCAGAGCCAGTCAATTTCACGAGGAAAAATCCTACGAAAAATCCAAGGGGAATTTCAGATGGATGACATCGTCGCCCAGGCCATGCGCAAATGGCCCAACGTGCCCGATGTCTACAACTGGCTGCGCCTGGACGAGCGCGGCCGCTGGCGCGTGCGCGCGCGTGACTACGACAGCACCGGCCGCTTCGAGACCATCGGCAACCCGGCGGTGATCGAATTCATCGGCCGCAATTACCAGGCCGACGACCAGGGCCGCTGGTATTTCCAGAACGGCCCGCAGCGCGTGTTCGTCTGCCTCGCCTGCGCGCCCTGGGTCTACCGCTTCAGCATGGAGGCGCCGCCGCTGACGCACACGGGACAAACCGCCAGGAAGGTCGAGACCGTGCTGATCGACGAGCAGCACACGCCCATCCTCGTCACCGACCTCGGCCCCGGCGCCCTCAGCGACCAGGACTTCGCGCCCTTTCTCGCCGCATTGAGCGATCCGCGCGGCGGCGCGCTGGCCGACGCCGTGTTCGAAGCCTGGCTTGCCGCCCCCACCGCGCACACGATCTATTGCGCCGTCGGCGGCAAGCGCCTGCCGCTGGCCGCGATCGTGCGCGACGAGCTTGCGGAACGCTACGACTTCATCCCTGAACCCCAGCCGCCGACCGGTACGCCCGATTGCGCCTGAGCAACACGCTTTATCGCACCGGGGCCGGACCATGCATCGGCCCCGCACCCACCGGCGGCAAGTCACTCAGCCAGCCCGGCTTGCCGTGCTCAAGGTAGTACACCACGCCCTGGTGGATTTCGACGTGCAAATCATGCCGCGCGAAATACAGGTTGCGCTGCGACGGTGCCTGGCCGGCCAATTCCTGATCGGCGGGACCGAGTCGCGCGAACAGCTCCGGCGCGCTGCTTCCATAGCCGAGCGACTGGTAAACAAACGCCAGCTTGCGCTCGAGTTGCGGTAGACCGAGAGCTGCGTCGATCGCCGGATCGCGCGCCATCTCATAGCGCGCCAGCCCGTAAAAATACCGTTCCCGCCCGGATGCGCCCAGCACCAGTTCCACGCGCATGCCCACGCGGCCATGCGAAAAACGTTCGATCACCCCGAACGGCCGCGGGTCGCCGCCGGCAATCAGGCGCGGCTCCCGCCGCCGCAATTCAGCGAGGGCCTGCGCCCGGCGCGGTTCGGCATCCGCCGGCACCGGCCAGTGCAGCAGGAAGTCGCCGGCGAAATAATGCCGCGCGCGCACCACCTCCAGCAGCTCGACCGGCGTGCCGCCATTGAGCACGTGCACCCCGGGCTGGACGACCCGAACCCATTTTTCATCCTGCGGAGTTTGCGCGGCAGCGGTCATGGCGCATGATGCCAGCGCCAGGCACGCCAGGTTGCGCCACCCGCCGGCCTTCATGTCTTGTGCATTCGCCGCGCGCGCGGTCGCGCGGCGGGGGCTACGAGACGGCGCAGCTTGTGCAGTGCCGGCCAGCCGAACAACAGCGTGAAGCCTGCGCTCATCGCCAGCATCAGCAGGCCATAGGCGCCGACGCCCGGTTCCAGGAGCGATTGGCACGGCGACTCCGGGTTGTAGCGCACCGTCACGGCCGCTCCCTTGGGCAGCGCGCGCAAAATCTCCGCACTACGCTGCGCCGTCGGAAAGTCGCGCAGCGCATCGTACGCCGAGCCCACGCAGGAGCGCCCACCCGCGGTATAAGCGTAAGCCAGCTGCAGTTCCGTCCGCCCCGGCAGCACGTTCCAGCGCCGTGATTGCTCAGCCTGCGCGACCTCCCGCCCGGCGGAAATCACTACGGTCCCCTGCGCCTGCGGCCAGCCGGCGCTGGCCGCACCGCGCCACAGTTGCACCCCCACCAGCACGGCGGCACTTGCCGGCAGCAACGCAAAGAACAGCAACAGCAGCAATACGAAGGCATCCAGCGCGCGGTCGAACCGCGCCCCGCCCTTGCGTGCGAATATCAATCCGAGAGCGACGCTGGCGGGGATCAGGGCAAGAAACAGCGACACCGCCGAAAAAAACAGCGCGCTGAAACTGGTGCCCGGCAATACCACCGAGCGCTGCGGCGCCGCCGGGTCGGCGTACACCGTCAGCGCCGCGCCGGGCGCGAGCGTGGCGACCAGTTGCCGGGTCTCCTGCTCGTCGCCGGCAAAGGATGTCGTGTCGCCCGCGCGCGCCCCTTCGGCCTGGTAGGCATAGCGCAAGCCGTAGCGCGCGTGGCCGGGGTTGTCGCCGGGGTTGTCGCCGGGGTTGTCACCAGTGTCGACCTCGATCACCCGCGCCGCCACCGGCGTCCAGCCGCTGCTGGCCACTCCCCAGTACACTTGCACGGCGAACACCGAAAATATCCAGCCCGCGAACAAAGCGAACAGCATGAACACACCGCACAGGCCCGCGCTCAACTTGTCCATGCCGCCCGCTTTCTTTAGACTGTTTAATTGCCTGCGCAAGCATGAGCGCCCGGAAGGACTATAGATGAAAACCATCGGCCTGATCGGCGGCATGAGCTGGGAATCCACCGTCCCCTACTACCAGGTGATCAACCGCGCCGTCGCCGCGCGCCTGGGCGGCCTGCACTCGGCGAAGATCGTGCTCTACAGCGTCGACTTCGCCGAAGTCGCGCTGATGCAAAGCGCCGGCCGCTGGGAACAGGCCGGGGCCCTGATGGCGGATGCCGCCGAAAGCCTGGAAAGGGCCGGCGCCGACATGGTGCTGATCGGCGCCAACACCATGCACAAGGTGGCCGCCGCCGTGGAGGCGCGGGTGCGCATTCCGCTGCTGCACATCGTCGATCCCACGGCCGAAGCCATCCGCGCCGCCGGCCACACCACCATCGGCCTGCTCGGCACCCGCTTCACCATGGAGCAGGACTTCTGCAAGGCGCGCTTCGCCGACAAGCACGGCCTCAAGGTGCTGGTGCCGCCGGCCGAATCGCGCGATGCGCTACACCGCATCATCTATGAAGAACTGTGCCGCGGCGTAATCCGCGAAGAGTCACGTCAGGCAAGCGAGGGCATCACCCGCGACCTGCTGGAAGCCGGCGCCCAATGCGTGGTGCTCGGCTGTACCGAGCTGGGCCTGATCCTGAAGGACGGCTGCGTGCCGGCGCCGCTGTTCGACACCATGCTGCTGCACGCGCAAGCCGCGGTCAACGCGGCGCTACGAGACTAAAACCCCCGAACAGCCTTAATCGGTCGCGATCATCACGCTGGAAGCCTTGATGACGGCGTGAACCTTTGCACCCACCTTGAGGTTCAGGTTTTTCGCCGAACCGGCGGTAATCGTCGAAACCACCTCGATGCCGGGCGCGACTTCCACCGTCACCTCGGTCGTCACCGGGCCTTCGTGCATTGCCTTGACGGTGCCCGAAAGTACATTGCGTGCGCTGATTTTCACCGCTGCTTCTCCTGTTGCATGAATCCGCAGTATGCCCGTTCTCCGGGCTCGCCTGCCGGGTTTGCGCGCTCAGGCCGCGCGCCCGCCGCCGGCAATCACCCGCAGTGCCGTCGCCCCCTGCGGCACCTCGGCCTGGAACGGCGCCATCTCATGGCGCACCAGCCGTCCTGCCTCGATCACCACCAGCTCGCGCGCCAGGGTCTGCAAATCGGCCGGGTCGTGGGTGATCAGCACCATCGGCAGCTTGAAACGCTCGCGCAGCTCGACGAATTCGTGGCGCATGCGCTCGCGCAGTCCCGGGTCCAGCGCCGCAAAAGGCTCGTCCAGCAGCAGCAGGCGCGGCCTGGTCGCCAGCGCGCGCGCCAGCGCGGTCCGCTGGCGCTGGCCGCCGGAAAGCTGGCTCGGGTAGCTGTCGCGCAAATCCTGCAATTCAAACAGGCGCAGCATGTCCTCCACGCGCGCGCGCGCCGCATCGTCCAGGCGCCGCAGCCAACCCTGCTGCAGCGAGGCGCCAATGTTGCCCGCCACCGTCAGATGCGGAAACAGCGCGTAATCCTGGAACACATAGCCGACGCCGCGCTGGCGCGCCGGCACGTTGATGCGCTGCGCCGCTTCGAACAGTGTCGCGCCGTCGATCGCAATGCGCCCGGCGTCCGGTGCGACGAAGCCCGCCAGGCATTGCAGGGTCAGCGACTTGCCGGCGCCGGAGGGGCCGTAGATCACTACCGCGTCGCTGTCGGTGCGCATGTCGACGTCGAGGCGAAAATGCCGGCCGCGCGCCTGCAAATCCTTGATGATGCGCAGTTCGAGTTGCATCGCGCACTCAGTACCTAAAAGCGCGGCGGTAGCCGCCCTGCAGCACGCGCCCGGCTGCCACCAGCACAACGATGCAAATCACCGAGGCGATGATCACCAGCTTGTTGGCGGCAGCATCGTCTCCCGCCTGCACCGCTTCGTAGATAGCAATCGACAAGGTCTGCGTGCGCCCCGGCAAACTGCCCGCCACCATCAGTGTCGCGCCGAACTCGCCCAGGGCGCGTGCAAACGCCAGCATGGCCCCGGCGAGGATGCCGTGCCAGGCCAGCGGCAGTGTCACGCGAAAAAATACCTTGGTCTCGGAAAAGCCGAGCGAGCGTCCCGCCCGCTCAAGATTTGTATCGATGTCTTCAAACGCCGCACGCGCCGCCTTGTACACCAGCGGAAAGGCCACCAGAGCGGCGGCAACCACCGCGCCCTGCCAAGTGAAAATCAGGTTGATGCCGAAGCTCTCCTGCAGCCACGCGCCGACCGGCCCGCGCTTGCCCAGCAGCACCAGCAGGTAGTAGCCCAGCACCGTCGGCGGCATCACCATCGGCAGGGTCAGCGCGGCATCCAGTACCTCGCGGCCGAAAAACCGCACGCGGGCCAACAGGTAACCGAAGGCCACGCCCGCCACCAGCGCCAGCAAGGTCGCCCAGCCGGCGACCTTGAGCGACAGCAGCAGCGGAACGGTGGCGTCGCCGATCACGGGGTCTGTCGCTTAAGGCTTGCCGAAACCGTAGTCGGAAAGAATCGTCTGCATCGCCGGGCTGGCGACGAAGGTCAGGAAGCTTTGCGCCAGCGCCGCGTTCTTGCTGTCCTTGACCACGGCAATCGGGTAGAGAATCGGCTTCTCCGTCGGCACTTCAGCAGCCACCTTGACCTTGCCCTTCATGATCGAAGCGTCGGTAGAGTACACAAAGCCCGCCTCGGTCTCGCCGCGCGCCACGTAGTCCAGCGCCTGGCGCACACTCGCCGAGTTGACGTACTTCGGCTCCAGCGTGGTCCACATATTCGCCTTTTCCAGCACGCCCTTGGTATAGCGCCCCACCGGCACCGAAGCCGGGTTGCCGATGGCGATGTGCTTGATCGCCGGATTGGACAGCGAAGCCAGGCCGGTGATCGCGATGGCGGAATCGGCAGGCGCGATCAGCACCAGCCGGTTGCGCACGAAGTTGTGGCGGCTCTTGGTATCGATGACGTTCTGCGCCACCGCCTTGTCCATCGCCTCCTGGTCGGCGGAGGCGAACACGTCGGCCGGCGCGCCCTTGGCGATCTGCGCCAGCAGCACGTCCGATGCCGCAAAGTTGAACACCACCTTGGTACCCGGGTTGACCCGCTCGTAAGCGCGGCCGATGTCGCCGAAGGCATTGGTCAGGCTGGCGGCGGCGGAAACCACCAGGTCGGCGGCGCCGGCCGCGCCGCTGGATGCGCCGATTGCCAGCGCCACGGCGGCGCCCAGCAGGCGGCGGCGCGAAAAGGCGGACCTGCACGAAAATGCGGGCTTGGGCGTGGGCTTTTGGGTTTGAGGCATCGTAGTATCCCTGCATATATGACAGCTGCGCGAAGTATACCGCGATATATCGTCGAGGTATTCAGCGGGATACATCCGAAAGCGGCCATTCCCGCGCGGCCGCGCGCGGGTGAAACCTCAGTGGTTCAGCATGCGCCCGAGGCGCGCGATGTCGGCGGCGGTGCGCTCGGCGGCCACGGTTTCGATGCTGCGGTACAGGCGGATCACTTCCATGCCGTTGTCGTTGACCACGGTGCCGCCGCCTTCACGGCCGCCCTTGGCGCTCTCCACCAGCGGCTTCTTGAAGCTGCGGTTCATGTCGTCCACCAGCAGCCAGGCGCGGCGGTAGGACATGCCCAGGTGCTTGGCCGCCGCGGTGATCGAGCCGGTCTCGACGATCGCCTCCAGCAGCGCCACCTTGCCCGGGCCGATGGCGATTTCGTCGCCGGTGTTGATCCGCAGGCGGAACCTTGCGTCCAGACCCATCGCAGCGTCTCCCCGGCGCAAAGCGCCGGCTTGTGGTTGATCCAGCCGCCATTATCCACGATGCCGCGCCACAACCGGCACCCGGCCGCTGGCGGACCCGCCCGCCTTCATGATAAAGTCGCCTCCCCATGGCCCTGCAAACCCGCACCCGCCGCTTCGCCGCCTGGCTCGCGACCTTCGCGATCCTGCTGGCCGCGCTCGCGCCGGCGGTGTCGCACGCCATGGCCGCCGTGCGCGGCGGCGCCTCGTGGGTCGAAGTCTGTACCGCCACCGGCCCCGCCCTGGTCAAGGTCGCCGGCGAACAAGCTCCGGTCAAGGACAGCGCTCCTTCGCACTTCGACCACTGCCCCTTTTGCTTCACCCACACCGGCGCCGCCGGCCTGCCGCCCGCTGTCGCCGCCGTGCCGGTAGTCACGGGCGCCACCGCTCTCCCCGAGCTGTTCCTGCGCGCGCCGCGGCCCCTGTTTGCCTGGGCCGCCGCACAAGCGCGCGCCCCGCCCGCCGCCTGATCGCGGCCGGCTGAACGCGCGTTCCACGCGCCGTTCATTCGACTTTTTCCCATGCCTGCATCCCGCGCCTTTTGGCCGCGATGCATCCGCGCTTACGCATTCGCAGTACCGTCCCGCAGTTTCGTCCCAGATACGCGCGCCATCGTGCGCCGCACTTGAACACCAGGAATTCGCCATGAAACTCATCTCCGTCACTCTCGCCCTCCCCTTGGCCCTGCTTCTCTGCGCCGGCAGCGCCGCAGCCCAAGTCACCGTCAAGGACCCCTGGGTGCGCGCCACCGTACCTGCGCAAACCTCCACCGGCGCCTTCATGCAGATCACCTCCGCGCAGGACGCGCGCCTGATCGAAGTGCGTTCGCCCGCCGCAGCCACCGTCGAAGTGCACCAGATGTCGATGAGCAACAACGTGATGAAAATGAGCCCCGTCGACGCCATCTCCCTGCCTGCCGGCAAGCCCGTGACGCTGGGCCCGGGCGGCTATCACGTGATGATGATGGACCTGAAAGGCCAGGTAAAAGCCGGCGACACCGTGCCGCTCACGCTGGTGATCGAAGACAAGAACAAGCAGCGCCAGACCATCGAAGTCAAGGCCGTGGCGCAGCCCCTGGGCAGCAGCGGCCCGATGTCCGGCATGAAAATGAACTGAGCGCCGCCATGCTTCCATTTCCCCAACGGCCCCTCGTGGCCGCGCTGCTGGCCTGTTGCGCCGGCGCAGCCGGCGCGCAATCCGCGCCAAGCGCACAGACACCACCGCCGACACCCGATGCCGCCCTGCCCACGGTCAACGTCACCGGCACCCCCTCGGTGGCGAAAAAAAACCTGGTTCCCTCCACCTCCGAGGGCATCGACCGCGACCAGTTAGACGATACCGTCAACGTCGTCAACACCGAAGATGCGCTGAAGTACCTGCCCTCCAGCTTCGTGCGCAAGCGCCACATCGGCGACACGCAAGCGCCTCTCGCCACCCGCACCTCCGGCGTCGGCGCCAGTGCGCGCAGCCTGGTCTACGCCGACGGCGTGCTGCTCTCGCCCCTGATCGCCAACAACAACACCATCGGCGGCCCGCGCTGGGGCATGGTGGCGCCGAGCGAAATCGAGCGCATCGACCTGCTCTACGGCCCCTTTTCGGCGGCCTATGCCGGCAACTCGATCGGCAGCGTGGTCGAGATCACCACCCGCATGCCGCAAAAGTTCGAGGCCGAAGCGCGGGTTCAGCAGAGCTGGCAAAGCTTCAACCAGTACGGCACCCACGACACCTACAAATCCACCGATGAAAGCGTGCTGCTGGGCAACCGCAGCGGCGACTTTTCCTGGTGGCTTTCCGCCAACCAACTCGACACCCACAGCCAGCCCCTGGCCTACGCCACCGTGCCGCGCTCGACTACGGCGAGCGGCGCCGGTACGCCGGTGACGGGCGCCTACGCCGACAACAACCGCAGCGGTAGCCCCATCTGGGTGGTCGGCGCCGCCGGCCTGGAACATCAGGTGCAGGACAACTTCAAGTTCAAGCTGGCCTACGACTTTAGTCCCGCCTGGCGCGCCACCTACAGCATCGGGCTGTTCCAGAACAACACCAAGGCCACCGCGCAAAGCTATCTAAGCGATGCCGGCGGGGTCCCGAAATATAGCGGCAGCGTCAACATCAACGGCACCAATGTGCCGGCAGGCAGCTTCGGCGCCAGCACCTTTTCCAGCAACGTCTACAATTTCAACGAGCAGCACGTGATGCAAAGCTTCGCGTTGAAGTCGAACACCCACAGCGACTGGGACTGGGAAGCCATCGTCAGCAATTACAGCTACGGCCAGTCGATCAAGCGCGCACCCGCCGGCGCCCTGCCAGTGGCGGCCGGCGGCGGTACCGGCACCATCGAATACCTCAATGGCACCGGGTGGTCCACCGCCGACCTCAAGGGCTTTTGGCGCCCCGAGGGCCGCGAAGGCGCGCACCAGGTCAGCTTCGGCGCCCACCTCGACCGCTACGTGCTCGAAGACCCGAAGTACAACACCAGCGACTGGATCGGCGGCGGCAACGGCAGCCTGGCCACCGACTCGCGCGGCAAGACGCAAACCAGCGCGCTATGGGCGCAGGACGCCTGGCGTTTCGCGCCGATGTTGAAAGCCACCCTCGGCGGCCGCTTTGAAAACTGGCGCGCCTATGATGGCTACAACTACGCCCTGGCCCCCGCGCTGGCGGTGAACCAGCCCGGCCTCTCGGCGACACGCTTCTCTCCCAAGGGAACACTCGCCTGGGAAATGAACAAGCAATGGACCGCCACCGCCTCCTTGGCAAAGGCCTACCGCTTTCCCACCGTCTCCGAGCTGTATCAATCCATCACCACCGGCGCGACCATTACCGTGCCCAACCCGAACCTGAAGCCGGAGAACGCCACCTCCAGCGAAATCGCACTGGAGCGCATCGGCGACAACGGCCGGGTGCGCGTCTCGCTGTTCCAGGAAGACCTGAAGGACGCGCTGATCTCGCAAACCGCGCCGCTGCTGGCGGGCTCGACCACCCTGTTCTCCTTCGTGCAAAACATCGAAAAGGTGCGCTCGCGCGGCGTCGAACTGGTGGCCGACCAATATGACTTGCTCGTCAAGGGCCTGCAGCTTGCCGGCAGCGTCACCTACGTCGACTCGCGCATTTTGCAGGACTCGGCGTACGCGCCGGCGGTGGGCAAGATCACCCCGCAGTTGCCGACCTGGCGCGCCACCCTCGCCGCCACCTACCGCCCGAACGACCAATGGACCGGCACGGTGGCCGCGCGCTACAGCGGCCGGCAGTATTCGCAAATCGACAACTACGACGGCAACGGCAACACCTTCCAGGGCTTCAGCCAGTTCTTCGTCGTCGACACACGGGTGCGCTACCAGATCGACCCGCACTGGAGCGCGGCGGCGGGCGTGGACAACCTGAACAACAACAAATATTTCATCTTCCATCCTTTTCCGCAACGTACGGTGTTTGCGGAACTCAGATATCGCTACTAGAACAATCGCTTGCGCGGCGCGATCAGCCATCTTTGGTTGATTTGCGCCGGAGGCGGCGTGGCGCATGTATATCTCGCGCGAGTGCGTGTAGGCTAGGTTCCAGCGATGTAGCAAGGCGGCATCTCGCCGGCGTAGTTGCGCGCGTCCTCCCTGGACTGTCGATTGCAGATGGTCGATGGAATGCGGAAGCTGGCGGCCACTTACAACAACCGTGGTCGAAGCCGTGGAATATTTCCGAAAAAACACCATCATTCACCGTCATTTCGAAAATGCCGTGCGATTTTTTCGGAAATTTTTCAGGTCCCCCAAGGGGACTTCTTTCAGGGCGTTTTATCAGGTTGCTCTTTAACAGACTCTATTAGGTACCGGCCCTGAAAAGCGGATGCGGCGCATAAGACCCATCGCCGCGCCGCCGCGGTTATCGTTGATGCCGCAGTTCAACTGCTGAGGACCCCGGGAGAACACCCGTGGCCAGGCGTCCAGGCCCAACGGAGACAAAATGAAATTCCGCTTTGCATTCGCCATGCTGTTGCTGTGCGCCGCCACCCAGGCCGGCGCGCAGGCCGCGCAGGCCGCGCAGTCCGATTACCCAACGCAATCGATCCGCCTGATCGTGCCCTCAGGCGCCGGCGGCATCACCGACGTGCTGGCGCGCATCCTGGTGGAAAGGGTCGGGCCCATCCTCAAGCAGTCGATGTTCGTCGAGAACAAGACAGGCGCTTCCGGCATCGTCGGCTCCGACTTCGTCGCGCACTCCAAGCCGGACGGCTACACCCTGCTGATGGCTTTTCCCTCGCACGTGGCCAACCCGTCGATCAACAAGGCCCTGCCCTACGACACGGCGAAGGACTTCGCGCCGATCACCAAGGTGGGTTCGGTGACCGAGGTGCTGCTGGTGGACAAGTCCTCGCCGCTGACCAGCGTCAAGGGCCTGATCGAAGCCGCGAAGGCGGCGCAGCAACCCCTCACCTACGGCACGGTGGGCGCCGGCAGCCTGGGCGACCTCGCGACGCTGATTTTCGAGAGCAAGGCCAAGCTCAAGCTGCTGCACGTGCCCTACAAAAGCGAGCCCGAGATCGTCACCGCGCTGATCCGCGGCGATTTGCAGTTCGCCTTTTCCTCGCCGCCCGGCGCGCTGCCGATGTTGAATGCCGGGCGGGTGCGCGCGCTGGCGATTTCCGACATCACGCGCTCGCCGATCTTCCCGGACGTGCCGACGATTGCCGAGTCCGGCGTGCCGGACTACAACGTCACCGGCTGGAACGCGATTTTCGCGCCTGCCGGCACGCCGCCGTCGATCATCGCCAAACTTAACAAGGCAATCAACCAGGCCCTGGCCGACCCGGTGCTGGTGAAACAGTTCTTCGCCCAGGGCGTGCGCCCGGTAGGCTGCACGCCTGAAGTGTTGCAGCAGGCAGTGGTGGCCGACATTGAAACCATCCGCAGCACACTCAAGGCTGCCGGCATCAACCCGCAATAACTTTTCCGAGAGACCCATGCCCTACCTCGACCTCGCCCCCGACTTCAAGCCCTATTACGAAATCCATGACTACACCGACCCGTGGACCAGACCGGAAACCGTGATTTTCGTCCATGGCTTCACCGAAAACCTTACCGCCTTCAATGCCTGGATCCCGGCGATGTCGCGCAAGTACCGCCTGGTGCTTATCGACATCCGCGGCTTCGGCCGCACCGCGGCGGTGGACGAAAACTTCAAGTTCTCCACCGAGCTGTATGTGGACGACCTGGTGCGCATCATCAACCACCTGGCGGGAGACTCGGTACATGTGGTCGCAGGAAAAAGCGGCTGCATCAGCGCCATGCGCCTGGCTGCGACCCGGCCCGACCTGGTGAAGACCCTCACCTTGGGCGCGCCGCCGCTCAAGGCACCGGGCAGCGCCGAATGGTTGCCTTACATGGAAGAGCACGGCATTCGCGGCTGGGCGCGCCACACCATGGGCGGGCGCCTGGGGCCCGTGCCGCCGCGCTGCGTCGACTGGTGGGTGGAGATGATGGGCGCCACCGCCATGTCCACCGCCAAGGCGTATCTCAAGTGGGTCGGCCACGTCGAGCCGGCGAAGGATTTACCCGGCATCAAGGCGCCAACGCTGGCCATCATGACCGAGTCGTCGAACCTGGCGGACAACGCCGCCGGCCAGGTGGATCACAGCGTGATGCGCGAGGGCGCGCCGCATGCGGAACTGCTGCTGCTGAAGATGGATTGCTACCATCCCGCCGGCGCGCACCCGGATTTGTGCGCGAAGGCGACGCTGGAATTCATGGCAAAGCACGCCTAGTCCCACTCCGCTATAGCAACGCAGGGTCTCTCCCCTTCAAGGGGAGAGGGTCACCCAAATGAGGTGGGGGATGGGGTGAAGCCACGCGATTCATGCAGCTCCATCAATCGCGAAACAACATCGCTTTTCCCTTCTTCCTCCCCACATCCCCACCCCGCCCCAACCACTACGATCCCTATTCCGCGATGTTCCGCCCCGGAATGTCGCAAGCACGGTTGACTTCCTATGGGCCTGATCTCCTCCATTGTCATGGGTGTTGCCGGCGGCATTTTCCGCGCCGGCCGCGATGCCTATAACGAGGCGTCCGAGAAATCGGCACAGGCCAAGGCGGCCGTCGATGCGCTGCCCAACGCGGTCACCAACGCACAAGGTTTGTCGGTGCAGGAAAAGCAGCGCCTGGCCGCGCTCGCCGCGCAAGGCAAGCCCACCGGCTCCTTCGCCCAGCACTACCAGTCGCAATTGGCGAAGGCAGTGGACACCGACGGCGACGGCAAGATTTCCAAGAGCGAACTGGAAAAGCAGGTGGTCGCCGGCGGCGGCACTGCCGCCCAGGCCGGCACGCTGTACCAGGCGATGGACAAGAACAAGGATGGCACCGTCTCCACCGACGAGTTGAAGGACAGCATCCCGGTGCCCAAGACCGCGATGGCCGAGCACATCCTGCACATGCTGCAGGCCGCACGCGAGGCCCAGGCGGCCAAGGGCGCGCAGCCGAGCAGCGGTAGCGCTACCGCTTCGACCAGCACTTCCGCCATCGGCCCCGGCACATCGGCCGGCAGCAACCCGCAGTCCAGCGCCCAAGCCGCCGCCCGCCTGCGCATGCCGCACCCGACCGATGCCGGCCACGTGCTGGCCGCCCTCGCCGCGCAACTGCCGGCGCAGTCCTGACCCCGTAAGTCCGCGGCAGCGGCCGATGCCGCTTGCCATTTCCCTTTGGTGCGCGTACAATTTTCACAGTTTCCTGAAAATTCAAAACATTCAAGTAATCGACCATGAACCTGACGCCCCTGATCCAGACCTTCGTGCTGCACTTCGGCGAGATGGGTAGCCGCTGGGGCATCAACCGCACGGTCGGGCAGATCTATGCCCTGCTCTACGTCGCGCGCGAGCCGCTGAATGCCGACGAGATCGCCGAGGCGCTGGGCTTTTCGCGCTCCAACGTCAGCATGGGCCTGAAGGAGCTGGAGTCCTGGCGCCTGACCCGGGTGCAGCACAAGCCGGGCGACCGCCGCGAATACTTTTCCGCGCCGGAAGACATCTGGGCGATCTTCCGAACCCTGGCCGAGGAGCGGCGCAAGCGCGAGATCGATCCGACGCTCTCGATGCTGCGCGAGGCGCTGATGGAAAACGTCTCCGGGGCCGAAGACCAGCACGCGCAACAGCGCATGCGCGAGATGCACGACCTGATCGAACTGACCACCAACTGGTTTTCCGACGTGCAAAGGCTGGAACCGAAGAACCTGGTGTCGCTGATGAAAATGGGCTCGCGGGTACAGAAGTTTCTCGACCTGAAAGACAAGCTGAAACTGGTGACGGGCGGCAAAAGCCCGCCGCATGCTTAGGCCCCCCCCAACTCTATTGGAACCAACCGGGGCCACTGAAAGAAAATCATGTCCGCCGACCCGCTGATCCTGGCGCGCATCCAGTTCGCCGCCAACATCACCTTCCACATCCTGTTCCCCGCGATCTCGATTTCGCTGGGCTGGTTTTTGCTGTTCTTCAAGATCCGCCACACCGCGACCCGCGATCCAAAGTGGCTGGCCGCCTATGGCTTCTGGGTCAAGGTGTTCGCCCTCACCTTCGCCCTCGGCGTGGTCTCGGGCGTGACCATGAGCTTCCAGTTCGGCACCAACTGGCCGGGGTACATGCAGAAGGTCGGCAACATCGCCGGGCCGCTGCTGGCCTATGAAGTGCTGACGGCGTTCTTCCTCGAGGCCACCTTCCTTTCCATCATGCTGTTCGGCACGCGCCGCGTTTCCGAGCGCGTGCACACCCTCGCCACTTTCCTGGTGGCCTTCGGCACCACGCTCTCTGCCTTTTGGATCCTCGCGCTCAACTCGTGGATGCAAACACCCGCCGGCTTCACCATGGTCGGCGGCCAGGCGCACGTGACCGACTGGTGGGCGGTAATCTTCAACCCCTCCTTTCCCTACCGCCTCACGCACATGCTACTGGCCTCGGGGCTGACAGCTTCCTTCCTCATCGCCGGCGTCTCGGCCTATCGCCTGCTCAAGGGCGACCGCGGCGATGTCGCACCGGCGACGCTCAAGACGGCGGTGTATGTGGCGGCGGTGCTGATCCCCCTGCAGATCATGGCGGGCGATGCGCATGGCCTGAACACGCTGGAGCATCAGCCGGTGAAGGTGGCGGCGATGGAAGGCCTGTGGGAAACCCAGAAGGACGTGCCCGCCATATTGTTCGCCCTGCCCGACAGCCAGACGCGCAGCAACCGCTTCGAGATTTCGGTGCCGCACCTGGCCTCGGTGTATCTGACCCACACCTGGGACGGCGAAGTAAAGGGCTTTGCGGATTTCCCCTATCACCCGCCGATGGCGCCGGTGTTCTGGGCCTTTCGCATCATGGTCGGTATCGGCATGCTGATGCTGGCGGTTTCTTGGCTCTCAGCCTGGCAACTCAAGCGCCGCGACGTCGTGCAGACCTGGCTGCTGCGCGTGCTGGCGATGATGACTTTCGCCGGCTGGGTAGCCTTGGTGGCGGGCTGGTACGTCACCGAGATCGGCCGCCAGCCCTGGCTGGTGACGGGTGTGCTGACGGCGGCGGAGGCGGCATCAAGCACGCCCCCCGCGATGATCGCGGCCTCTCTCACCATGTACCTGCTGCTGTATGCGGGCCTGATCGTCGCCTACGTCACAGTAGTGTTCCACCTGGCGCGCGAGGCGGCGCATCCGGAGAAGCAGCAGAACAAGGGCGCCGCCATCAAGGGCGCCACCCCCGACCAACCCACGCCTACGGGAGCCTAGGCAAAGGATAACGACAATGGAAACCTGGACCGACGCATCCTTCTGGCTGCCCCTGGTGTTCCTGTTCCTGATGGGCGTGGCGATGCTGGCCTACGTGCTGCTCGACGGCTACGACCTCGGCGTTGGCATCCTACTGCGTCGCGTTGAAGACGCCGACCGCGACCGCATGATCGCCTCCATCGGCCCTTTCTGGGATGCCAACGAAACCTGGCTGGTGCTCGGCGTGGGCATATTGCTCACCGCCTTCCCCGTGGCGCATGGGGCCATCCTCGGCGCGCTGTATCTGCCGGTGGCGCTGATGCTGGCCGGACTGATCCTGCGCGGCGTCGCCTTCGACTTTCGCGTCAAGGCGCACGCCGGCCACAAGCCCTGGTGGGACCGCGCCTTCTACTTCGGCTCGCTGCTGGCCACCTTCGCGCAGGGCGTGATGCTGGGTTCTCTCGTCACGGGCTTTACCCACGGCCTGGCCGAAACCTCGTTCTCGCTGGTGATCGGCCTGTGCCTGGTCGCAGGTTACGCCCTGCTCGGCAGCACCTGGCTGATCTACAAGTGCGAAGGCGAACTGCAGTTGCGCGCGGCGCGCTGGGCGCGCACCTGCCTGTGGCTCACCGGCGCGGGCATCGCCGCGGTGTCGATCGCCACGCCGATGGTCAGCGCGCGGATTTTCGACAAGTGGTTCAGCCTGCCGAACATCTTTTTCCTGGCGCCGATTCCGCTGCTCTCCGGAGTGCTGTTCTTCGTGCTGGAAGCGATGCTGCGCCGCCTGCCGGCGCGCCTGGAAGCCGAGGCGGCGGGACGCGACTGGCTCCCTTATGTGTGCGCGGCGGGATTGTTCTTTCTCGCGTTTCTCGGCCTGGCCTACAGCCTCTTCCCCTTCCTTATCGTCGACCGCCTGACCATCTGGCAGGCGGCCAGCGCGCCGGAGTCGCTGATGGTGATTTTCTACGGCGCCTGCGTGGTGCTGCCGGCGATCGTCGGCTACACCATCTACGCATACCGGGTGTTCAGCGGCAAGGCCACGGAATTGAGTTATGACTGAGGGCAGAGCTACGTCCGAAGACACCTGTCATTGCCCGCGCAGGCGGGAATCCAGCCCGTCTTCACGAGCTTTGCTTGAGGAGCACTGGGTTCCCGTTTTCGCGGGAACGACAGTAGATTGAGACCGACTAGCTCGCAGCCTTGGCCTGGAACGACGAAAGCGAAAAACCGGCGACATTCTTGTAGTTCTCGGAAATCTGCCGCAACTCTTCCTGGCTGATGACGTCGTCGATGTGGCGAAACGGCTTGCCGCCGGTGAGCTCTTCGACCTTCATGATGATGAAGTCCGGCGGCGCCTGGCGGTTGGTCAGCACGATCTTCGAAGTCGTCTCCAGGCGCGCCACCTCGTAGGCCTTGAGCACGGTGTGGGCATTGCCCTCGCTTTGCGCCACCAGGTCGGCCAGGGTGCGCGCATCGACGATGGCCTGTGCCGAGCCGTTGGAGCCGCGCGGGTACATCGGGTGCGCGGCGTCGCCCATGAAGGTGATGCGGTCGAAGGTCCATTGCGGCACCGGCGTCTTGTCGACCATCGGGTACTCAAGGATGACCTCCGAGTTGCGCAGCATTTCCGGCACGTCGAGCCAGTCGAATTTGCAATCGGCGTAAAGCGGCAGCAGTTCCTCCAGCTTGCCGGGCTTGTTCCAGTCGTTGCGGTAGGAAACGTCCTGGCGCTTTTCCGCCACCCAGTTGACCAGCTGATTGCCCTGGCCGTCGACGTCGTCGATAATCGGATAGATCACCAGCTTGCCGGTGTCGATCGAGCCGACGCGCATATAGGTACGGCCGTCGAAGATCGGCTTCATGCGGGTGACGCCGCGCCAGGTATTGATGCCGCCGAAGTACATCTGCTCGTCGGGATAGAACTGGCGGCGCACCGTGGAGTTGACGCCATCGGCGGCGACCACCACCGAGCCCTTCACCGGCGGCAGCATCGCGCCAGTGGAGGTTTCCTTGAAGTGCACGGTAACGCCAAGCGCGTCCTGCTCGACGCGCACGCACTGGTGGTTGATCTTTACCTTGTCCGGCCCCAGTACCTTAAGCACGGCTTCATAAAGAATGCGGTGCAGCGTGCCGCGATGCATGCCGATCTCGGGGTAAGGGTAGCCGGCCAGCGCGCCGCGCGGCTCCTTGTAGATGAACTGGCCGTGGTGGCTGAAAAAGGCGCTCTCGCGGTTTTCGATGCCGGCGGCGCGCAGCTTGTCTTCAAGGCCGAGGGCGGAGAACTCGCGCACCCCGTGCGGCAGCAGGGTGATGCCCACCCCCAGTTCCTTCATCTCTGGCGCGGACTCGAAGACGCGGCAGTCGATGCCGCGCTGCTTCAGCGAAAGGGCGAAGGTCAGGCCGGCGATGCCGCCGCCAATGACGATGATGCTCATGGGACTTTGTCTCGATTCGAATCGTAATGGACCTGCATGCAGGCCGACAGTTTAACAAACCGCCGGCCATGGGCGCCCCGGGCCGCCTCAGGACAGCGACACCCCCAACGCTGCGCCCACGCCATAGGTGACCGCGGCGGCGGCGCAGCCGATCAGCACCTGGCGCACCGCTGAATACAGCGGACTGCGGCCGTTGAACAGCGAAGTGATCAGCCCGATCGCCGCCAGCGCGAAGGCGGAGAGTGCCACCGAGAGTTCGATGCCATGCGCGCCCTGCAACCAGACGAAGGGAAGCAGCGGAAACAGCGCACCGATGGAGAACAGCAGGAAGGAGGTGACGGCCGCGCTCACGGGTTGCCGCCGAGGTCTTCCGGGTTGATGCCCAGCTCCTCGCGCGCCAGGGTGTCGAGCGCGGCGCCCTTGTCGCGCATCAGGCGGTGGGCGATGCGCTGCGCCTCTTCCTTCGCCAGGCCCTTGGCCTGGTAGATCAGCGCCAGCTCCTTCTCCTCTGCCTCCGGGGTCTGTTCGATCTCCTCGGCCTCGCGGTCCATCTGCGTCTGCGCCAGTTCGCGCGCGTTGGTCACCGAGAGCCATTCGCCCAGCGCCATCGAGCAGGCGCCCGCCGCCAGGCCGGCGAAACCGGTGAGCAGGATGATGTGATTGTTCGTGCCGGCGCCGGCGATGCCCATGATCAGGCAGAAGTTCGACACCAGTCCGTCGTTGGCGCCCAGCACCGCCGCGCGCAGGTCGTTGCCGGAAGCCGCGCCGCGATGCCAATGCTCGGCGCGCGCGATGTTCGCGCCCACATTGCCGTCCGGCCGATGTCCCGCCGCCGCCTGAATCACCGCCGCATGGCCGCGTTCTTCCGCCGAGATTGCCTGGGCGTCGGCCTGGTCCGCATACTTGTTGCGGTCGGCGAACTCGGCATTGGCCACGGTCGGCAAGACGAAGGCGATGCCGAAGGTCTGCGCCAGCCAGCCGACCATGCGAATTTTCAGCGGCAGTCTAACCGCCGGAATCGACACGCCCGCCGTTTCGAGCTTGTTGCGCCACAGTTCGGCATGGTCGCGCTCGGCGTCCGCCAGCTGCTTGAACAGGTCCTTGCGCACCGGGTCTTTTTCGACTTCGGCCAGCGCCGCGTACATTGCCGCGCCCGCGACCTCGTCTTCGTAGTTGCGCCGGTAGCGCTGCGCTTCACTTTTCTGGTTCACCGCTTCCCCTCCAGATGGATTGCTTCGCGACCAAGTTTAACCGCAAGCCCGCGGCTTTCGCGCCACGCCCTTTTGCTTCACAATCGCGCTCGTGCCCTTTACCCTGCTCACCTGCAACATTCTCGCCGACAACTACATCCGCCGCGAGTGGTACCCGCACACGCCGGACGAATGGCTCACGCCGCAAGTGCGCCACCCCGCGCTGGCCGCGCAACTCGCCGCCAGCGGCGCCGACATTCTCTGCCTGCAGGAAGTGGAAGGCGATGTGTTCGCCCTGTTGCAACGCGAACTCGCCACGGCAGGCTACACCGGCGCGCTCGCCCTCAAAGGCGGCAACAAGCCGGATGGCTGCGCGACCTTCTGGCGCGGCGGCCTCGCGCCGGAATCGCAGCAACGCCTGGAGTACCACGACGCCGCGCCCGACCGCGCCGCCTCCGGCCACATCGCGCAAATCACCGTGCTGCGCGACGGCGCGCACCGCCTCGGTATCGCCAGCACCCACCTGAAGTGGGATGTGCCCGGGGCCGCACCCGATGCGCAGTACGGCCTGGTGCAAATCCGCGAACTCGTCGCCAATGTCGCCGCGCATGCGCCGCCCTGCGATGCCTGGATCTTCTGCGGCGACTTCAACGTCACGCCGGAGGCGCCGGTGATCGACATGCTGACCAAGGCCGGCTACCTGCACGCGCACGCCGCCCACCCGGCGGCCTACACCGCCGCGCCGAACCGCTCGCCGCGGGTGATCGACTACCTGTTCCACAGCGCCTCGCTCGCATCATCGCCGCTGCTCCCCGCCGTCATCACCGGCACAACGCCGCTGCCCGGCCCGGACCATCCCTCCGACCATCTCCTCCTGGCCGCCCGTTTCGACTGGCGTTGAGCCGGCGCGTGGTTTTTCCGTGATTTATGCGCGCTATTACGCGCAAGGCCATACGGCGCCCGCATGCGCCCTGTTAGCATCGCAACTCCAATAAGCAACCATCGCCGGAGACAAATCCATGGCCACCAAAAAGACCGCGCCCGCCGCGTCCGATAAACCTGTCGTCGGCGTCATCGGCCTGGGCAACATGGGCGGCGCGATGGCGGCGAACCTCGCCAAAAACGGCTATGCCGTCGTCGGCTACGACACCACGCCGGCGCGCCGCGCCGCGCTCAAGGCGGCCGGCGGCAGCGCCGTGGCTTCCATTGCCGCGGTGGCCAAGGCCGCCAACCTGATCATCACTTCCCTGCCCACCGAAGGCGCGGTGCACGCGGTGATGGGCGAGTTGGCCGCCACCCGTCTGAAGGGCCGCATCGTCGCCGAGATGAGCACCATGACGCTGGCCACCAAGGAAGCGGCGCGCGCCACCCTCGCCAAGGCGGGCATGGTGCTGCTCGACTGCCCGGTTTCCGGCACCGGCAAGCAGGCCAAGGCGCAAGACCTGGTGGTGCTGGCCAGCGGCCCGGCGCAGGCGGTGAAGGCCTTCGAAGCCGCCTTCCCCGGCATGTCGCGCTCGCACTATTACGTCGGCCCCTTCGGCAACGGCTCGAAGATGAAATTCGTCGCCAACCTGCTGGTGTCGATCCACAACACCTCCGCGGCCGAAGCCTTCGTGCTCGGCAAGAAGGCGGGCCTGGATCCGGCGATGATCTACAAGGTGATCGGCGACGGCGCCGGCTCCTCGCGCATCTTCCAGGTGCGCGGCCCGATGATGGTCAAGGGCGATTATCACGTCAACCCGTCGGTCAGCAATTACATCCAGCAAAAGGACATGCGCATCATCACCGACTTCGCGCGCGACCTCGACGTGCCCACGCCGGTGTTCAACGCCTCCACGCCCTACTACGCCGCGGCGATCGCCATGGGCCACGGCGACTCCGACACCGCCGCGGTTTGCGCGGTGCTGGAAGAGTGGGCCGGTATTGGGAAGCAACGTGGAAAGAACAGCGGAAAGAGCGCGGCGAAAAAATCCGCCAAGCCCGCCGCCAAAAAAGCAGCAAAGAGAAAATAAACGCCGCCACGCTTCCCTGCAACAGCCCGCGCCTCGCGCGGGCTGCGCGTTTTTGTTTAGCCCGGCGCCTGCCGCAGGGCGCGCATTTCGGCGGCGTGCTCCTCGCGGCTGATGTAGGCCTGCGGCGCCATCCCGGGCTGCGGCCAGTTGCCGAAGGCTTCCGCGTAGTGATGCGAAAACAGTTCGATCACATTGCCGAAGGGGTCTTCGCAATACACCAGCTTGTAGGGCCGCCCGGGAATGAATTGAACCACCGGGATGCGCTGCTTGCCTCCGGCGGCGACGATACGCGCCGCCAGGCCTTCGATGTCCGGATCGGTGAAACACAGATGCCAGTAACCGCTTTTCCAGTACTCCATATTGTCGGCAGGCCGCTCCACCGGCGGGTCGACGAACTGGAACAACTCCAGCCCGACGCCATTGGCGGTCAGCAGGTGCGCCTGGTACGCCTTCTTGAAGCGCGGGCCGAACAGGCTGGGCGTCTCGTGCGTCACGCTGGAGGCCGCCTGCAGCACACGCGGCCCCATGATGTGCGCAAAGCCGAAAATCTCGCCGTACCAGTCGATGGCGGCGTAGATGTCCGGCACGGTGATGCCGACGTGGTTGAGCGCGCGCGGCGTGGTGGGAGCGGACATGCGGTTTCCTGAAATGTGGGTGCGCGCCCATCATAAACCTTGGGGCCTACGATGATCGACGGGCTGATCGCCAACGGCATAGCCTATGCCATCGGCGCAATGATCTTCTTCGGCCTCTCCGACCTGGTCTACAAGCGCGCCGCGGCGCGCGGTGTGCCGGCGCACAAGCTGCTGTGCGTGCAGGCCTGGCAATTCGGGCCGCTGGTGTTGCTCTACGGTTTTGCGACGCATACGCTGGTGTTCAATCTCGCCTCGCTCTGGGGTGCGGTCGCCGGCATTTTCGCCTTTGTCGCGTTCTACTGTTTCGCCATGAGCCTGAAGGGCGGCTCGGTCAGCATCAATGCGCCGATCTTCCGTCTCTCCTTCACCCTCACCGCCGCCCTTGCAGTGATTTTTCTCGGCGAGCCGCTGGGCCCCTACAAGATGGCCGGCCTCGCCTGCGCGCTGCTCGCCGTCTGGCTGCTGCTGGGCGGCGCGGCACCGGCCGCCAATGCACCGGGCGGCCCGGCCTTGCGCAACTCGCTGATCCAGGTAGGTATCGCCACCGTTACCGTCGGCATCTCCAATCTGCTCTACAAGATCGGCTTGCTGGCAGGCGCCACGCCGGCAACGTTGCTGGTCACCCAGGCCTGCATGGTCAACCTGCTGGGGACGATCAACCTCTGGCGCATCGAAAAATCGCTCTATGCCGACCGCACGGCCTGGGCGCACGGCAGCACCACGGCTCTCATCCTCACCGGCGCCTTCATCCTGCTGTTCCAGGGCCTGGCGCGCGGCGAAGCCAGCCGCCTGGTGCCGGTGGCGCAGATGGGTTTCGTCGTCACCGCCGCGGTGGGCTTCTTTTTCCTGCGCGAGGCATTTTCCGCGCGCAAGGGCGTGGGGCTGGGGTTCGCGCTCGCCGCGCTGGCTTGTCTGGCAAAATCCTGAACATGGCCCTCTCCGACGACGATCTGCAGGACATCTCCGCCCGCACCCTGGCCTATTACCAGGAGAGCGCAGAGACCTTTCGCCAGCGCACCTCGGACCACGACGTGCGCCAGAACATCGAGGCACTGCTGCGCCATATCGAAGCGCCGGCGCCCTGGACCCTGCTCGACTTCGGCTGCGGCCCGGGCCGCGACCTGAAGACTTTCACCGACCTCGGCCACATCGCCGTCGGCCTCGAAGGCACGCCCGCCTTTGCCGCGATGGCCCGCGCCGACAGCGGCTGCGAGGTACTGGAGCAGGACTTTCTGCACCTGCAATTACCGCCACAACATTTCGACGGCATCTACGCCAACGCCTCGCTATTCCACGTGCCGGCGCAGGAACTGCCGCGGGTGCTGGGCGAACTGCATGCCGCGCTCAAGCCCGGCGGCGTGCTGTTCAGCTCCAACCCGCGCGGCGACAACCACGAAGGCTGGAACCGCGAGCGCTACGGCGCGTATCACGACCTCGGCGCCTGGCAGCAGTTTCTCGGCGACGCCGGCTTCAGCGAACTGGAACACTACTACCGCCCGCCCGGCCTGCCGCGCAACCAGCAGGGCTGGCTGGCCAGCGTCTGGCGCAAAGCGGCCTGACGCCTTTTCCTTGCGCCGGCTAGATGGCTAGTTGATTTCAAGCGCGTAGTTGTCCACCCGGTCCTTCAGGTTGCGCCGGTATTTGCCGGTGAAGTCGGCGCCGCACTTGCCCTTTTGGGTCACATCGACGTCTCGGCCGGCAAGATGCAGGCGCGCTTCGCATGTTTCCTTCATCGCCTGGCCCGAGGGACCATCACCCATCTTGCTCATCATCTCGTCGGAGACGACAAAGCCGCTGGCGCCCTTTTGTACCTTGTCGCCGTTCGGGGTCTCGTCCTTCAGGGTCGAGCGGATGGTATTGCTCGGCTTGTGGAACAGCAGCACATCGGCCTCGCCATCGGGCCGCGCGCGGATCAGCATTTTCGCGTCGCGGCGCTGATAGACGCCGCTGACCCGGTACACCGGGCTTTCCAGCACCGCCACCCGCTCGCCCAGCAGGCGCTTGATGCAGGCGACGTAGGCTTTGGCGCATTCCATCTGGTCTTCGATCTCGCCTTCGTGGGCGGTGCGCACGGCCTTGACGAATTCACGCTGGTCGAAGCGTACGTAATCTGCGCTGTCGCCGGCGGCCGCGAGTTGTCTTTTGTAAGCCTCGGCCATGCGCTCGTCCAGGCGCGACAGTTCCGGATTGGCGCAGATCGCCTTTTCCACCTTGGCGCTCGCCTTGGCGCAGTCGAAGCTGGCGGCCTGGACCTGCACACCGCCCAACAATAACAATATGGCCGCGAGGTCGCGGATCCATCCGAATTGCGAGTACCGGCTTTTTTCTTGTTGCATCGCTACTCCCTTGGTTTTGGGTGACGATCTCTTCGCTGCCTGATCTCACGCTTCACATCTGTGGTCGGCCTCTGTCCCGTCGTCCAGGAACCTGATAAAACCCGAGGTTTTCTCAGAAACCGACTGCCTCAACCTGACAAAACCCGAGGTTTTTACAGATTATGCGCATGCGGCTCGGATTTACAAACGTTGTTCCAGCGCCTCGCACACCGCCTTCAGCACCTGCACCCGCGCATATTGCTTGTCGTTCGCCGGGATCAGGTGCCAGGGCGCGTTTGCCGTGCCGGTACGCTCGACCATGTCGCACACCGCCTGCTCATAGGCCCCCCACTTCTTGCGGTTGCGCCAGTCTTCCTCGGTGATCTTGAATTTCTTGAACTCTACCTTCTCGCGCGCCTTGAAGCGCTTCAACTGTTCTTCCTTGGTGATCGCCAGCCAGAACTTGAGCACGATGGCGCCGGCGTCGGTCATTTCCTGCTCGAACTGGTTGATCTCGTGGTATGCCCGCATCCAGTCCGGGACGGCGGCGAATTTTTCCACCCGCTCCACCAGCACGCGGCCATACCAGGAACGGTCGAAAATCGCCGCCCGCCCGAGCGCCGGCACATGGCGCCAGAAGCGCCACAGGTAGGGCTGGGCGCGCTCCTCGTCATTCGGCGCGGCGATCGGGGTCACGCTGTAACCACGCGCATCCATCGCCGCGGTGACGCGCCGGATGCTGCCACCCTTGCCGGCCGCATCGCTACCCTCGAAGGCCAGCACCAGGGAGTGGCGTTTCTGGAAGCGCCCCTTGCGCAGCATGCCGGCCAGGCGCCCCTGCAGCTCGGCCAGTTGCTCGCGATACTCCTTGTCTTCGAGCTTCGCTTCGTAGTTGAGGCTGTTGATCACGTTGCGCGCGCCCTTCACCGCCGGGGGCTGCAAGGGCGCCGGCGCCGAGGAGGGCGGTGGCGGCATATGGTGCAGGCGCCCTTGCAGGGCCTGGAGCAAGGCATTGCCCACGGTCAGCGCGCGGTTGCGCGGGTCGTAGCCGTCGATGATGGTCCAGGGCGCCTCGCCGGTCGAGGTTTCGCGCAGCGTGGTCTCGGCCACCTTGCGAAAGCGGTCGTAGGTTTTCAGGTGTTCCAGGTCCAGCTTGGTCACCTTCCAGCGCGTCAGCGGATCGTCGTGCAATTCGTTCAGGCGTTTTTTTTGTTCGTCTTTCGACAGGTGAAACCAGAATTTCAGGATCAGGACGCCCTCGGCCACCAGCATGCGCTCGAAATGGCGGATTTCTTCGATCTGGTACAAAAAGCCTTCGGCTGAAAGCGCGCGATCCACCCGGCCGGCGATCGGCTCGGTGTACCAGGAACCGAACAGGATGCCGATGCGCCCTTTGCCCGGCAGCGCCCGCCAAAAACGCCACATCGGCGGACGGGCGCGCTCTTCGTCGGTCGGCTCGCCGAAGGCGGCCGTCGTGATGTGGCGCGGGTCCATCCATTCGTGGAGATGGTTTACCGTCTCACCCTTGCCGGCGCCGTCCACCCCGCCGATGAGCACGATCACTGGAAACTCCGGTTTGGCCAAAAGTGCGTACTGCGCCTTGAGCAGGGCGGCGCGCAGCAGCGGCTCCTGTTCAGCGTACTGCTCCTTGGAAACCTTCTGGCCCAACTCGGCGGCTTCGAACATTTTCACTTTCTTGATCGGGGTCAGAGTAAAACTGCGACACTTCGTCGCGGCTTGAAACACACCGTAGCGCAGGCGCGGCTCAAAACACACAGCGACGCAGGCGCGGCTCAAAGCCGAAGCGCCCCGGACCGGGGCGCTTTGCCTGCAACTAAGTGACCCCGCAAAACCGCCGGAGTTTCTAGGCCGCGCGCGGAATCTCGGGCTCGGCCAACGTATTGCGCGCGGCGTCGTTGGCTTTTTTCATCGCCGAGGCGGCTTCGCCGGCCTTGGTCAGCAAATCCTCCAGCACGGTAGGGCTGGCCTTGCCCCCCGCCGGCTCGGCCGGCTTGGGCTCCATCGGCTGGGCAGCGTTCGGGGCGGCAGCCGCCGCCGGCGCTTCGGCCACCGGCAATTCGCCTTGTGCCGCGCCCGGCGCGCGCGCCAAGCCGGCACCCTTGGTTTTGCGCTTGCGGCGCAAGGGTTTGCAGGAACGCACCATGCCCTTGGGAATCTGGAAACGTCCGTTGACCCAGTTGCCGTCGGTGGTCGAGGCAATCACCAGGTAATGCTCGGACTCGTTGACCAGGAAGCCGACCGTCTTCACCAGCTGGGGCTGCGGCTTTTCGTCATTCGGGTCGACCCAGCCGTGTTCCAAGCTGGAGGCGTCGTCCCAGGTGACTTCGACCAGATCAAATTTGATATTAACAATGCTCATGTGCAACGCCTCGTGGCTGGTCCGCTTCCGGCGGCGCTGCCGTTTGGGAAGCGGGATACCCGGCCGGTAAAAAAACCAAAATACTGTACAAAAAGACTGTATGCCGGTACCCAGCATATGCCGCCAAAGCGGCCGGAGCAAGCCCGTTCACCGGGTTTTTCACCGAATTGGCCGAAATCAACCAAAGATAGCGCATAGGACGCATTGAAGCGGGCGCTCACTAACGCTACTTCAGTTTGATTGATCCAATTTCTGTACTAAAAATCAATGGCTTACAGCCTAGCACAAAGTAGTTGGGGGCAAGGCCGGCGCGCAACAAGGCGGCGTTATAGCCACTATTTTGCTGCGGCGGGCAAATTGCAGGCAGCGCGGGCCGAAACGAAAACGGCGTCGCTCGCGCGACGCCGTTGCCGATTTCAACGACCGCGTTTTCAGATCGCGCGCTTCAGGCGCTCGTCGAAAAACGCCAGCAGTTCGGCCCAGGCGGCGCGGGCGGCGCGCTCGCGGTAACGTTCCGGCGAGATGAAATTCTCGAAGGCGTGGCCGGCGTCGCGGTAGGTATGGAATTCGTGCCACTTGTTCAGCCGGGTCAGCTCGGCGGAGATTTTGGCGACATCGGCCGGCGCCGGGTTGGTGTCTTCGGCGCCGAAAAAGCCGATGATCGGGCATTCGATGCCGGCGCTGCGCTCGAATGGCGGCAGGCCGTCGCCCAGCGCCTTCATGATGCTGCCGCCGTAGAACACCGCCGCCGCGGAAAGGCCGCGGATGGCGGTGGCGGCAAGGTAGGAAACCCGCCCGCCCATGCAAAAACCGGCGACGCCGACCGTGCTGGTGCTGCGCCCGGACTTCATGTGGGCGATGGTGGCCTCGAGGTCTTCGAGGATTTCGTTGTCCTTGAGCAGGCCGATGCGGGCGATCGGGTCGAACCCGGTGGGCGGCTGGCGGTGGAACAGCTCGGGGGCGGCGACGATGTAACCCTCGCGGTGCAGGCGGTGCACCACGTCCTGCATTTGCGCATCCACCCCGCCGGCGTGCTGGGCGATGACTACGCAGGGATAGGTGCCCGGCCGGTCCGGCACTCCCATGTAGACGCGCATTTCATGCGTGCCAACCTTGACCGTTCCCCAGCGTACCGTCATTTGTTCACCTGCCGTATTCGAAAACCTGACCATTACAAAAACCCGGCAGCCCTGGGGCTGCCGGCCACGCGCACGGCGGTAGTCGCCGCGCAGGTGGATTTTCGCCGATATCGGCGTTTACTTCAATGCGGCGGCGCCGACCTTGCAGCTGGCTTCGTCCTGCGAACCGGTGCCGCCGGAGCAGCCGATGGCCCCGATCAGCTTGCCGTCGACCACCAGCGGGATGCCGCCGCGCGAGCCGATGGCGCCGTCCAGGGTGATCACGTAGTTGTTGCCGGCCTGGATCGCGGCTTCGAAGGCCTTGGTCTCGCGACGGAAGGTGGCGGCGGCCTTTGCCTTGTGCTCGGAAATGGCGATGGAGGCCAGCGCGGCGCCGTCCATGCGCTTGAAGGCGACCAGGTTGCCACCGGAATCAACCACGGTGATGTTCATTTTCCAGCCCCGGCCACGCGCTTCGGCCGCCGCGGCGTTGATGATCGCATCCGCACGTTCAAGCGAAATCGGCGCGCCGTAGGGAATGTCGAAGGGCATCTTGTCGGGGATCGCGTCCATCGGGTTGGGCGCGGGCTGGGCGTGGGCGGCGCCGGCCAGGGCGGCGAAGGCGGCAATAGCGGCGAAGCGGCGGAACTGGGTGCTCATAATGGTATCTCCTCGAATAATTTTTTTGGGTGGCCAGCGCATCTTCCGCCCCCAGGGGAATCGGGCGACGCGCCGGCCCGTACGGATAGACAAATGGTCAAACGGTCCGGGGCGGCGCGCTAGTCTGCCCTTTTTGCGGCGCAGGTGCAACGCTGGGCCGCAGCAAAATGCCGGCAGGCGGCACGTGAGGCTTTGCTGATGGACCGGCGCGGTAAACAGCTTGTGCGTGCGAATATTCCGCGCCCATGATCTTGCCCCGCGGCAGGCCCACGAATGTGTAACAAAGCATGCCGGAACACACAGGCGCGGCGGCGGGCGCGCTACCATCGTCGCCCGATCCCAGCCCTTGGGCGCCAGATGTTCAAGCCGGGCAGCAGATTGCCTGATCTTTCTTCCGCGTCGCAGCCGGCGCGGCGGCGCTGCTGCGCCTGGCTGCTGGCCGGCCTGCTTGGCCCGGCGGCCAGCGCGCGGGCCGCCGAGGATTTTTCGATCGAGGCCAGCCACCAGGGCGGCGCAGTGACCCTGCATGTGCGGGCCCGTATCCACGCGCGCCCGGCGGTGATCTGGGGCACGCTGACCGATTACGACAAGCTGGCGCAGTTCGTTCCCGGAATGAAGTCGAGCCGGGTGCTGGAGCGCCGCGGCCTGACTACCGTGGTGGAGCAAAAGGGCTTTGCCCGGGTGCTGTTTTTCTCCTACCCGATCGAGGTGACGGTGGAGTCGCTGGAAAGCCCGCCGGACCGGCTGCTGGTGCATGTGCTCAAGGGCAACCTGCGCCAGCTTGACGGCGGCTACCACCTGGCCCCGGTGGAGGGCAGCGAGGGCGACTGCCTGCTCTCCTGGCGCGGGGTGATCGAGCCGGATTTCGACGTGCCTTCGTTCATCACCGTGCCGCTGCTGCGCTCCACCTTCAAGGAGCAGTTCCTCGCCATGGTGACGGAAATCGAGCGCCGCGAGGCGCTGGCGCCGGGCGCCCAGTAGTTAAACCCTGCGCGCACCGGGGGCTTTGAATTTGCCGCCATTGCCCACATCTACGGTGCATGAAATACAAGGACTATTACGAGGTTCTCGGCCTGGCGCGCGGCGCCAGCGAGGACGAGGTGAAAAAGGCTTATCGCAAGCTGGCGCGCAAGTATCACCCCGACGTGTCGAAGCTGAAGGATGCCGAAGAGCGGTTCAAGGAAATCGCCGAGGCCTATGCCACGCTGAAGGACGCGGACAAGCGCGCTGCTTACGATAACCTGGGAGCCCATCAGCCGGGCGCGGAGTTCAATCCGCCGCCGGACTGGGCAGGTTTTGCCGGTATGGGCGGCGCGGGCCCGGGCGCCGGCGGCGTGCATTTCGAGGATTTCGCCGACCTCTCGGAACTGTTCGAGCAGTTCGGCCTGGGCGGCCGGCGCGGCGGGCGCGCACGCACGGGCGGCGCCAGCGCGGGCGCGGGTTTCGCCATGCCCGGCGCCGACTACGAAGCCCAAGTGCGCATCACCCTGGAAGACGCCGCGCGCGGCACCGAGTTGAGCCTGAACCTGGCCGGCGCCGACGGCGCGCCGCGGCCGGTAACCGTGCGCGTGCCCAAGGGCGCGACCAGCGGCCAGCGCCTGCGCGTAGCCGGCAAGGGCGGTCCCGGCGCGGGCGGCGCCCCGGCGGGCGACTTGTATCTGCATATCGAACTGGCGCCGCACGCGCTGTTCCGCGTCGATGGGCATGACTTGTCGATCGACTTGCCGCTGACGCCTTCCGAGGCGGTGCTGGGCGCGCAGGTGGATTTGCCGACGCTTGATGGCAAGGTGCAGCTCAAAGTGAAGCCGGGCGCGCGCTCGGGCCAGAAGATGCGCTTGGCCGGCAAGGGCCTGCCGAAAGCCGGCAAGGGCGAGACCCAGGCGGGTGATCTCTATGCGGTGGTGCAGATCATGGTGCCGGCCGCGCCCGGCGAGCGCGAGAAGGCGCTGTACGAGGAACTGGCGCAGGCCAGCCAATACGACCCGCGCGCGCATTTCGCGTAGGGACAAGGTTTTGGGCCATTCACGCGCGCTGCACCGGCGCGCGTTTTCTTTTGGGACAACCCGGGCACGCAGGTTGTAAGCGATGTAACGCTTTGTAAGGCGGGGAATTTTTCCGCGCTGCGGCGTCGTCCTACGCGCAGACCCGTAGGAAAACGGCTGGAAAATGCCGCCTTGCTCCGGGTCAGACCGACCGCGCCCTCGCGCTGCGCCCACGGGTGCCGCGCGCCGGATCCGGCCGCTCGCGGCCAAGCAATCCAGGAGTTTGCATCATGAAAAAGCTGTTTTCCCGCGCCGCGCTGTGCGCGGTTTGTGCGGCCGGCCTCGGGCTGGCCAATGCGGCGCACGCGCAATCGTCATCCTCGCCCTATTCCCTCGCCGATATGCACTGGTACCTGGGCGGCGGCCTGGGCCACACCACCGCCAGCCCGAACGTCGGCGACTATGCCGACTTGCGCGGCGGCGCTTCCACCACCATCGGCACCGACAGCAGCACCGCCTGGAAGGCCTACGGCGGACTGCAGTTCACCCGCAACTGGGGCATGGAGCTAGGTTATGCGGACCTCGGAAAATACAACGTCAACTACGCGATTGCCGGCACCGGCGGCAATGGCATGAGCACCAGCAAGCTCTCGGCCTGGAGCCTGGCGGGCGTAGGCACCTGGCCGATCAATGAGCGCTTCTCGCTGCATGCGATCGCCGGCCTGGCCTGGCTGCGCAGCGAATACAGTTTCACCGGCGACGGCACCTTTTACCCCGGCAGCACCGGCAGTACCGCGCGTGCCCTCAACCCGACCGTGGGGCTGGGGGCAAACTACAACATCAACAAGAACCTGGCGATCCGCTTCGACTACCAGAACTTCGGCAAGGTCGGCCAGCAGACCAACAATTTCACCAACACCGGCGCCACCGGCGAATCGCATCCGGCGCTGACCTCGATCGGACTGGAGGCGAAGTTCTAGCGATTCCGACAAAAGTACAAACCTGCTTTGTCGGGCTTAGGGTGCATGAAATCGCTGGCAAAGCCAGTCGATTTCATGAATGAAAAATCCACGAAGAAACGTCTGAAACAAAAAGCCCCGGCCGTAGGACCGGGGCTTTTTGTTTTGCTGTTCTAGAATGTGGCGATGCCGCCGATTGCCGCTTCCTCCCTCCCCGCCGCTGAAGGCGTCTCGCATCTGCAACTGGGCGAAGTGACCTTGAGCTGCGTGATCGAATCGCAGGGGCCGCTGCTTGCCCCCTTCGAGCTTTACCCGCAAGCGACGCCCGAGTTGCTCGAATCGCATCTGCATTGGCTGGCGCCGCTTTTTTACGACCGCGCGGCAAAGCGCTTTGTAATCGCCATCCAGGGCTTCGTGCTGAGGAGCCGCGGCAAGGTGATCGTGGTCGATACCTGCGTGGGCGATTGCAAGGCGCGGGTGCGCGGCGAATTCAACACCGCTTCGTGGGGCTGGCTGGCGCGCCTGGCGGCGGCCGGTGTGCTGCCTGAGCAGGTGGACTATCTGGTGTGCACGCATTTTCACGTCGACCATGTCGGCTGGAATACGCGACTGTCAAACGGCAAGTGGGTGCCAACCTTTCCGAATGCGCGCTACCTGTTCATCCGCGAGGAGTGGGATTTCTGGTGGAGCGAACGCGGCGACCGGGGCCGCTTGCGCACCGGCGATTACATGGACGACAGCGTGCTGCCGGTTGCCGAGGCCGGCCTCGCCGATTTCGTTGCGATGGACCATCGCATCGACGAGGCAATCGCCTTCGAGCCGGCGCCGGGACACACGCCGGGGCTAGTAACGATCGGCATCAATTCGGGAACCGCTCGCGCGGTGCTGGCCAGCGACCTGCTGCATACGCCGCTGCAATGCGCCTGCCCGCACTTAAGCACGCGCTTTTGCGCCGACCCTGAACTGTCGCGCACCACCCGCCTGGCGTTTCTCGAGCGCGAGGCCGGGAGCGGCCGGCTGGTGATCCCGGCGCATTTTCCGGCGCCCTCGGCCGGGATAATCGAGCAAGCGGGCGAGGCTTACCGCTTTCGCTACGCCGGGGACGGCGCGGACTAAGCCTTCGGCCGCGCCGGCTGCGGGTTCGTCCCGCGCGCCACCGGCATTGCGGGGCGTGTGTCATCCGTGGGTCATTTTTGTCAGGCCTACTGCGCGGTTGCGCCGACGCCAATCCGCCGCCTGAACCTTACGTGACCCTTTCTCCGCCGCCCCTGCCTGCCCTCGATGCCGACCTGGTACCGGAGCTGCATGCGGTCTTTCAGCCGATCATGCGCGCCTCCAACGGCAGCATCGAGGGCTATGAGGCGCTGATCCGCGGTCCCGAAGGCACGCCGCTGCACGAGCCGGCCGGGCTGTTCGCCCATGCGCGCGCCAACGGGAGCCAGGCGCGCCTGGAGCTGGCGGCGCTGATGACGGCGGCGCGCTCGTTCGGCGAGCTGGAGTTGCCGGGGCGCCTGTTTCTCAACGCCTCGCCGATGCTGGCGACGCGCCACACCGAGGCTTTTCTGGGCTTCGCGCGGCGCGTTGCGCGCTACGGCCTGACGCCGGAGCGCATCGTCATCGAATTCACCGAGGGCGACAAGATCCACGACCACGAGCGCATGCGCCAGGTGGCGGGCGAGCTGCGCGCGCTGGGCATGTCGATCGCGCTGGACGACCTGGGTGAAGGTTTTTCCAGCCTGCGCCTGTGGAAGGAACTGGCGCCGGAGATCGTGAAGATCGACAAGCATTTCATCAGCGGCATCGACAGCGACCCGCTGAAGCGCCAGTTCCTGCGGGCGATCCAGGACATCGCGCTGGCCGCGCAGTCGCAACTGGTGGCCGAGGGCATCGAGACCGCGGGTGAGCTGCGGGTGATCCGCGACCTTAAGGTGACCTACGCGCAGGGCTACTACCTGGCGCGGCCTTCGCGCACCCCGGAACGCGAAGCCGGGGCCCACCTGGCGGGCACGGCGCAGCGCGCGCGGCTGTACCCCGAGGCAGTGAGCGACATGGGGGTGACGGCGTTCCAGTTGGCGGCGCGGATCGAGCCGATCTCGCCGCGCCATACCGGGCAGCAGGTGTACGAGCGTTTCGCGCGCGATACCGCGGCGCATGCGCTGCCGGTGGTGGAAAACGGCAAGCCGATCGGCCTGATCTCGCGCTTCTCGCTGATCGACCGTTTCGCCCGGCCGTACCGCCGCGAGCTCTACGGCAACAAGTCGTGCACCGCGCTGATGAACCCGAACCCGCTGGTGGTCGAGCACACCGCCGGCATCCAGGAAATCGGCTGGCGGCTTTCCGAAGGGGCGGCGGGCCACGACCTGGCCGAGGGTTTCGTGGTGACGCAGGACAGCCTCTATGTCGGCGTGTGCTCCGGCCAGACCCTGCTGCGCGAGCTTTCCGAATTGCAGGTGAAGGCGGCGCGCTACGCCAACCCGCTGACGCTGCTGCCCGGCAACGTGCCGATCACCCAGCACATCGAGCGCCTGCTCGATAGCGAGCTGGGGTTTTGCGTCTGCCACGCCGACCTCGACAATTTCAAGCCCTTCAACGACCTTTACGGCTATCGCCGCGGCGACGACATGATCCAGCTGGTGGGCCGCCTGCTGGGCGAGGTGGCCGATTCGCACGGCGACCTGGTCGGCCACGTCGGCGGTGACGATTTGATCGTGGTGTTCCAGAGCGAAGACTGGGAGAAGCGCATCAACGACGCGCTGACGCGCTTCGCGGCGGAGCGGATGGAATTGTTTTCCGCCGACGACATCGCGCTTGCCGGCTTTTCCTCCACCGACCGCAGCGGCGCGCCGCAGTTCTTTCCCCTGACGACGCTGTCGGTGGGCGCGGTACATGTGCCCTCGGGCGTGCGCGCCAGTTCGCACCAGGTCGCCGCGCGCGCGGTGGAGGCGAAGACGCAGGCCAAGAAGATGCCCGGCAATGCGCTGTTTCTCGACCGTCGCACTTGGGCGCCGTCGCCTGGCGCGCGCCACGCCCCGCTGCCCGGCGCGGCACCGTTGCAAGACGAGGCCCTGGAGCGCGCTGCGCGCTAGCGGGATGCGAAATGAAGCCGCGTCGCCGCGTGCCGCGCCACTGGCCATGCAAGAAAGATGGCTGCGCGAAGCCGCGCGCCTGCCCGCTCGCCGGTCCGCCTGCCTGCCCCGCTGTTTGCCGGTCGGCTAGCCGGCAAACACCTGGCGCACCAGCGCCGGCAGCGCGCGCATGTGCGGCGCAAGATGGCGTGCGCCGTGACGCTGCAGCTCGACGGCGCCGCCATAGCCCCAGGTGGCGCCGATGGCGCTGAGGCGGCAATCGGCGGCGCCGCGCATGTCGTGCTCGCGGTCGCCGATCATCAATGCCTCAGCGGGATCGATGCGCTCCTGTTGCAGCACATGGGCGATCAGTTCGCCCTTGTCGCCGCGGGTGCCGTCGAGTTCGCTGCCGTAGACCACCTCTATGGGCCCGATCAGTCCGAAATGTTCGGCGATGCGCCGCGCGTAGACGTGCGGCTTGGCGGTGACGATGAACTGGCGGTAGCCCTCCGCCTGCAATGCGTGCAGGGTTTCCAGCACATCGGGATAGAGCGCGTTCTCGAACAGGCCCAGGGTGCTGAAGCGCTCGCGATACAGCAGGAGCGCGCGGTCCAGCAAGGCGGGATCATCGTTGCCCGTCAGGCGCGCGAAACTTTGTTTGAGCGGCGGGCCGACGCACCAATCGAGTTCGTCGGCGTGCGGCGCCGGGTGCCCCAGCGCCGTCAATGCATGCTGGATGCAGCGTGTAATGCCGGGCTTGGAGTCGGTGAGGGTGCCGTCGAGATCGAAGAACAGGGTGGGCATGCGGGGAACGGTTCTATCGATTGAGCCGGCCATGACCGCGTCTGCGGTGGCTACGGAAAGCAACGGCGGATAACGGTCGATTTCCGGAAATGCGCCAGGTGGAACAATAGAATAGCAGCAAGCACGTTTGTCGCCGTGGGTCGGCGCGTGGTCATCAGACCGGAAAGAACGCCGCGTGCGCCGGGCGCGAGCCCCGGAACGCTCTACGCGCCCAGGCCGCCGGAGGCACGCAGCGCCCGTATCGCGGCGGATCGAATTGCAGAACTTCGGCGAGGATTTCGCCGGTATGCTCGCCCAGCAGCGGCGAGCGGGTGACCGCGTATTGGTTGTCGGAGAGCTTTACCGGGCTGCCGACGGTGATGTAGTTGCCGCGCTGCGGATGCTCGACCTCGGCCAGGGTGCCGCTGGCGTACAACGCCGGGTCTTCGGTCAACTCCTTCATCGACAGCACCGGGCCGCAGGGAATGTCGAGTTCGTTGAGGATGGCCAGGGCCTCGAACTTGGTTCTGGTCTGCGTCCATTGCTCGATGGCTCCGAAGATCAGGTTCAGGCGCCACAGCCGCGCCGCAGGCTTGGCGAAGTCGCGCTCGGTCTTCCACTGCGGCCTGCCGGTCACTTCGCAAACCCGCTCCCATACCTGGGCCGGGCGATGAAGTAAATGTAGGCGTTCGAGTCGCTCTCCCAGCCGCGGCACATGGCGATGCGCCCGGGCTGCCGCCGCCCGAGTCGTTGCCCGGCGCGCGGAACGGCGTCGCCGAAGGGGATGCCTTCGGCGAACTGCCTGTATTCCTCCAGCGGCCCGTGCGCCAGGCGCTGCTGATCGCGCACCTTGAGGCGGCACAGATTGAGCACGGCGTCCTGCATCGGCGCGGTAACGCGCTGGCCGCGGCCGCTGTGCTGGCGCTGGAACAGCGCGGTGACGATGCCCAGGGGCCTGACGTCGTTTGCCTTCGGGAAGTGAAGGCGCCCAACGAACGTGCCCGACTACGGGTTTCGTTGAGTCGGCGGCTTGACTAAAGTCACTCGGCACTCCTCACGGTCAGAAATGCTGGCGAAGCCCGGACCACGGCGCGCCGGCTGATTCATTTGTCATGGGCAATATCGAGGCGGCTCGAATGTTCGGCAAGAATTCCGCTCACACGCCAACGTTTGCGCGGCGGACCAACCAAGCGCTAGGGAGTTCTGATGATCCGGAGAGAGCGGCTCCGGGTTATCAAAAAGATCAGCGGATTCGTCCAAACATGGGCGGCATCCCCGACTCAACCAGCATTAGACAATGCGTACCGGAATCGATTTCGCAGCCGGTACCTTGCTTTCCTTTGCGCAGTGCCAGAGAGGGAGCAGCACATTGCACTCGGGGTAGTATCCGCCGATACATCCTTTCGGAATATCAAACGCTTTGACTGTAAGCCCATCCAGACGACGATCAATTCCATCGTCGGAGACTGTTTGTAACGAGATTTTCTGTCCCTCTTGAAGCCGATGCGCCTGCATATCCGCGTCATTCATAAATATGACCATCCGGTCGCCCTTGACGCCACGAAAGCGGTCGTCAAGGTTGTAAATGGTGGTATTGAATTGACTGTCGCTGCGCAGAGTCATCAGACGCAAGTCACCCGGGCTTTTTTCAGGCATGTCCGGATCTTCGTCCAGGGATTCCGGAACGAGAAACTCCGCCTTCCCTGATTTGGTCGCCCATTTTCGTTCTCGCGCCGGAAGTGGTCGGTGAAAGCCGCCGGGCTGCCACATCCTTTCGTTGAAGTCATGGAAGATGTCGGGATACGTCTTTGCGATCTCGTCACGGACGAGAGAGTAATCATCGACCCAGGCATCCCACGGGACGGTGCTTCCCGCCCCCAGGATTGCCTTGGCAATACCCGCAACGATAAATTGCTCGGAGCGAAGGGTGTCCGCCGCCGGTTCCGCAACGCCTCGTGACCCGTGCATGCAGCCAGTACTGTCTTCCATGGATACGGCTTGTTCGCCACTTGCCTGCCGGTCGATCTCGATACGGCTCAGGCATGGCAGCACATATGAACTCTTTCCAGGTATCAAATGACTCCGATTGAGTTTTGTCGCCACGTTGACTGTCAACTGCAGATTGCGCCAGGCTGGCTCGATCTGGCCTCGATCCGGCACGGAGCGCACCAGGTTGCCGCCCAGATTAATTACCGCGCTGATGCCACCTTTCAACATCGCCTCAAAGGTTTCGACGACATTCTTGCCCTTGGTGCGGGGCGGGTCGAATGAGAATTGCTTGGCCAGCACATCGAGAGGTGCGAGCTCCGGCTTCTCCGTAATACCGACCGTGCGTTGGCCCTGCACATTGGAATGACCGCGTATGGGCGAGGGACCGGCACCCGGCTTCCCTATATTACCGCGCAAGAAAAGGAGATTGCACAACATGCGCACGTTTTGTACGCCCATGCGGTGCTGGGTCAATCCCATTCCGTAGTGCGCCATTACGGCGTGCGCTTTCATGTATTCGTTGGCAGCCTCGATAAGGGCGAAGCGGGTGAGCCCGCTGGCTCGCTCGATATCTTCCCATGACGTCCGACGCGCGTAGTCGGCGAATTGCTCATATCCCGTCGTATGTTCCTCAATGAATGCGATATCAAGAATCCGTGTTGCGCCGGCTTCGCGGGCTTGGTCGTCCGCTTCGATGACGGATTTGCAGATCCCCAGGATGGCCGCCGTATCCCCACCGTTCTTCACCTGGTGATACTGCGTGCTGACCTGTGTCTCGGCCGGCGTCAACATCTGAACCGGAGATTGCGGATTGGAAAATGAAATGAGTCCCGGTTCGCGTAACGGATTGAACGTGACAATAGGCACGCCGCGCCGGCGGGCGTCCTGCAACTGGTGAAGCATGCGAGGGCTATTGGTTCCGACATTCTGACCAAAGAAAAACATCATGTCGGTTTTTTCAAAGTCCTCCAACGTGATGGTCCCGACTCCGACCCCGATGGATTCCTTGAGTCCAACGGAACTGCTCTCGTGACACATGTTCGAGCTATCAGGCAGATTGTTGCATCCGAACATCCGGGCAAGCAGTTGGTACATGTAGGACGTTTCGAGAGAGGCTCTTCCGGAAGCATAGAAGACCACGCCGTCTGGGTCGAGTGCTTTCACTTCGCGGCCGATTTCGCTGAACGCGTCCTGCCAACTCACTTCGATGTACTTGTCAGAAGCGGGGTCGTAACGCAGCGGCGTCGTGAGCCGACCGGCCTCCTCAAGGTCATGGTCGTGCCAGCTGAGGAGTTCGCGTACCGTATGCGTGGAAAAAAAACGGGGATCAACACGTTTACTCGTGGTATCCCACGCAGTGGCTTTCGCACCGCTCTCGCAGAATTCAAACGTGTGCGGGTCGGCGGGCTTAGCCCAGGAGCAACTTACACACATGAAACCATCCGGCTTGTTTTGTTTGAGCAGGATGCCGCTATCTTTCAGCAGCACTTTCTCTTGCGCAAGGATTTTGACGACAGCCTTCAAGGACCCCCAGCCGCCTGACGAGAATGAATAAGCGGAACTTTTTTCCACCTTGGCCACGGTGCACTCCAATCTTTAAGCCGATGAAGACTTCTTGTAGATTTTCCGGAGCTTGAACTTTAGTTGCCCCACAAGCCCGCGGGAATCAGAATTTGTCCTACATTCGTCCGCCATTGCACACGAATTCCTCCCCTTTTTCAGCGTGCATGGAGCGCGCATCAGTGACTCGTGTTTCTCGCAATCCTCTGAAAATATTGTGGTACATGAGCAATACCCAACTATCTAAAGAGCATCGCGTAGGACCGTTCCTACAAAAGGCAACGTTTCGCGCCGACAGAACACGTCTTGCTCTACCTTTATTTTCGCCACTCAAAGCCAATTAGCGACAGCAGGGAAATCGTGCAAAGAGCAGGAACGCGTCGATCACAACGGCCGTCTCGGCATGTGCTGTACGCTTTGACTCTCGTGGCCTGTCGGTTATGGGCAGTCGAGCAAACAGCCCTAAAGCCGGCGGGAATTCAGGCCGCCAGAATAGCCACTCTGTGGCACGGTACGCTCTGGCTATGTAGCCTTGTATTCGTCGCAATACTCGGCGTACTCGGCTGGGCCCTGTTGAAGCACCGCCGGCCGGGTAGAGAGCGAACCCCGCAGGAGCCATCGCAAAACCGATCTGCAAACTTCATGGTCGGCGCCGCATCGGTACTTTCCGTGTTGTTGCTCGTTGGTTTGGTGGCCGCCGACGTGCTGACCGACCACGCGCTGTCTGGACTCCCAGCCGCCGATGCCCTTCACGTGAAGGTCGTGGGCCGTCAATGGTGGTGGGAAGTGCATTATGGGCAGAACGGTAACGACGCGCCCACTTTCACCACCGCCAATGAACTGCATGTCCCCGTCGGCCGGGTGGTCATTGTCGAACTCGAAGCCGCCGACGTGATTCATACTTTCTGGGTGCCGAACCTCCATGGCAAGAAGGACATGATTCCCGGGCGCCCCGCGACCATCGTATTCAGGGCAGATCGGCCCGGGGCATTTCGCGGGCAATGCGCGGAGTTTTGCGGTGCTGAACACGCGTTAATGGCCTTTCCAGTCGTGGCAGAGTCACGTGCAGATTTCCAGCAGTGGGCCCTGCGCCAATCGGCCTCCGCGGTACCTGCCGGCGACGAAATCACGCGCCGCGGACAAGCCCTTTTTCAGGAGAATGACTGCGCCAAATGCCATACCGTTCGAGGAACAGATGCAACGGGAACGATCGGTCCTGATCTCACGCACCTCGGCTCGAGGCAATCGCTCGCGGCAGGCACCGTGGCGAACGATCATGCGAATCTCGCAAAATGGATCGCCGCGCCGGGCAGCATCAAACCCGGCACCACCATGCCCGCAACGGCGTTCAACGATGAAGAACTGCGCTCTGTCGTCGCCTATCTGGAGAGCTTGCGATGATGCCGGATGGGGTGCACAGGCACGGCGATCACCTGCTTGACGGTGGCCTGGACCAGGCGGTAGTCAATGCACTCGCGCGGACGTGGAGTGATCCCCCGTCCTGGACCGGCGCGCTTTCTGCCATCAATCACAAGACGGTCAGCCGGCGTTTCATGGTGACGACTTTCGTCTTCTTTCTGTTGGCCGGACTATTCGCTCTCGCCATACGCCTACAACTCGCACGTCCGGACAACCACCTGTTCGATCCGGATTTGTACAACCAGCTATTTACCATGCATGGCACCGCCATGATGTTCTTGTTCGCCGTTCCGGTAATGCAAGCTGTGGCTCTCTACCTGGTGCCGCTCATGATCGGCACTCGGTCGGTCGCCTTTCCGCGCATGAACGCCTACGCCTATTGGGTGTTCTTGTTCGGCGGCCTGCTTTTATTTGGCGCATTCGCCGTCGGCTCGGGCCCGAATACCGGCTGGTTCAGTTACGTACCGCTTTCAGGCCCGGACTATTCGCCCGGAAAGGGGGTCGATATCTGGGCGCAGATGATCACCTTTACGGAGCTCTCCTCGCTACTTGTCGCGATCGTCCTGATCACCACGATCCTCAAGATGCGCGCGCCGGGGATGACGCTGAGCCGAATGCCCCTGTTCGTCTGGGCCACGCTCGTAACGCAGTTCATGGTGCTTTTCGCCATGCCGGCCGTGATGTTCGGCAGCACGGCGCTAATCCTTGACCGGCTGGTCGGAACGCATTTCTACAACCCGGCGAATGGCGGCGACGTGCTCTTGTGGCAGCACGTCTTCTGGTTTTTCGGCCATCCAGAGGTCTACCTTATCTTTATCCCGCCGCTGGGCTTCATTTCGTCGATCATCGCTACCTTCACCGGACGGCCGATATTCGGCTACCCGGCCATGGTGATGGCATTGATCGTCACCGCCTTCCTCGCATTCGGACTGTGGGTCCACCATATGTTCGCCACAAACATTCCCGAACTTGGCAAGAGTTTCTTCACCGCGGCAAGCCTAATGATTGCTATCCCCTCCGGCATCCAGATTTTTTGCTGGCTTGCGACGCTTTGCACTGGCCGGATTGTCTTGCGTACGCCGATGTACTTCGTCCTGGCATTCTTTTTTATCCTCGTGCTCGGGGGGCTTACCGGCGTCATGCTGGGATCAGTATCGCTGGATCTCCAGGTTCACGATACCTATTTCGTGGTCGCCCACTTGCACTACGTACTGCTAGGCGGGGCGGTCTTTCCCTTGTTCGGCGCATTCTTCTTCTGGTTTCCAAAATTCACCGGACGCATGCTCAACGAGCGCCTCGGTCTGTGGCAGTTCTGGCTCTTCTTTGTCGGCTTTAACGTCGCTTTTTTCCCAATGCACTGGCTCGGTTTGCATGGCATGCCCCGCCGGGTCTGGACTTACCCGGCGGGTATGGGATGGGAAACAATGAATTTTGTCGCCACCATTGGCGCTTTTACCATCGGCCTGTCGGTCCTGCTCTTCCTCATCAACGTCGTCCTTGCTTATCGCCATCTTCCAGGAGCGCCATCCGATCCGTGGAACGCCGACGGTCTCGAATGGACGATTCCCAGCCCACCGCCGCCGCACAATTTTGACCGCTTGCCAGTAGTGCGGAGCCGCAGTCCTGCTTGGGAGGAGAACACGAGTGCGACAGCAATCGGCGGCCTCGCTGCGGACGCTCGTGAAGTGTTGATCACCAGCGCCGTCGAGGCGAAGCCCGACCTGCGGGTGCTGTTCCCGACATCGTCAATCTGGCCATTTATCAGCGCGGTAGCGACCACGGTCCTCTTCATAGGGTCGATTTACACGCCCTGGGCGGTTGTGTGGGGGTCCATACCAGTATCGATCGCCGTAGCGGTTTGGTTCTGGCCGGACAAGAACGATACTCAGACCGCACTTTCGCTGGAGCGGCATCCATGAGCGCCGAATCGAAAGACCAAGCCACCTTGCCCGATGAGGCTACCACCGTGTTGGACGTACGCCATCTTCCGACCTTCGCTTTCGGTCCCCGCAGCATCATGTGGTGGAGCACGATGGGGCTCATTTTGATTGAAAGCACCGTCTTTGCGATTTCCATCGTCAGCTATTTCTATTTGCGAAGCGTAGCTTCGGCCTGGCCAATCAATGCCGCCCAGCCAGACCTGCTCTGGGGTACGGTTAATACCGGCATTATGGTGTTGAGCCTTTTGCCGAACCAGTTGGCAAAAAACGCCTCAGAAAGAAAGGACAGACAGGCTTGCGCCATCTGGATGACCGCCTGTTTGCTATGTGCGATTGCCTTCCTCGTCGTTCGCGGTTTCGAGTTCGCTACCTTGCGTGTCAACTGGGATACGAACGCCTATGGTTCAATCGTCTGGCTGCTGCTTGGACTCCATACCACCCATCTGATAACTGACGCGCTTGACTCCGCGGTCCTGGCAGCACTGCTGTTTGTCGGCCCCTTCGAGCCAAAACGATTTGTCGATGTCAACGAAAGCGGAATGTACTGGTATTTCGTCGTCATTGCGTGGATTCCCATCTATGGGACCATTTACTGGGCACCACGTTTGTGAAACCTGTTCCTCAGCTCTGGGTGATTTTTTTGCTTGTCGGCTCGCCCACCCTCGTCCTCTGCGACCTGACGGCGCTGTACGCGCTCGTGCCGAGCGCGTGCGCTTCCGGCGGCAATGGCGATCTGCAGATATTGAATGCTTGCAGCTTTCTCCTGGTGCTGGGGGCCTTCGCTTTTTCGCGCGCCCAATGGCGGCGCCAGCACGGCTCGCGAGGCCTGGGCTACTACAAGGAAGATGATCAGTCTGTGTTTCTGGCGTTTCTCTCAATGGCCGTAGCAGCACTTTGCGCGCTATCGCTCCTCGCCCTGTGGATTCCGCAATGGGTTCTCGATCCATGCGCCGGCTGATCGCTCATCCGCTGGCAGCCACCCTCGCCGTCTTTCCGGCGATTGCCTTTTCCCATGGTGCCGCTTCCGCCACTGAGGATGGAGGCTGGCTGCAATGGAGTGTTGGTCCGCTACTGGCCGAGCTACTTGCCGCAACACTTTTTTTATATGTCTTAGGATTGCGGCGCCTGCTCGCTCGCACCCGACGGGCCCAAGCATTGCATTGGAAGCGCGCGACGTTCTTTCTTCTTGGATGGGGGGCGATGGTTATCGCGCTTTGTTCACCGCTTGACTCCCTCGGTGCCGCGCTTTTCTCCGCCCACATGTTGCAACACGAGGTTCTAATGATCGTCGCGGCGCCATTGTTGGTGCTGGGACGGCCGCTCGTGACCTGGACCTGGGCGCTCCCGGGCGGTTGGCGTCGTCGCCTGTCTGGCGGCATCCGCCATCCCGCCGTTCATGCACCTTGGCAAGCTATCACTTCTCCGATCGGTGGCTGGCTCGCGCATGCTGGCACTCTGTGGGTCTGGCATGTGCCGCTTTTCTTCGAATCGGCTCTCGCCCACCCGTGGTTGCATGAAATGCAGCACGCGAGCTTCCTCGCCGGGGCGCTGCTCTTTTGGTGGTCTGTCATCGGCCACATCACGCCCAAGAGCACGGCTTACGCCGTGCTTTCACTTTTTACGACGATGGTTCACACCAGTGTATTGGGCGCACTACTAACCCTGTCGCCGGCACTCTGGTTTACATCCTATGCGGAGACGGCACCGTTGGCGGGAGCCGATCCGTTGCAGGACCAGCAATTGGGAGGGCTGATCATGTGGGTCCCCGGCGCGGTTGCTTATGTTATCGGGGCGCTGGTGAGCGGCGCACGTTTGATTTTCTCCCGTGAAATCCGGTCTTACGTTGACATCCCGTTTTCCGAGATGGAGCGCCGCTCGCAATGAGGCGGAGCCGACAATTTATGGCCGGTGTGCCGGCGCTTCTGTGCGCGGTACTGATGTGTCGCGCGCATGCCGAGGACTCCCCTTCGGCCGATCCTATCCGGCTGCGTGGAGCATATGTGGCGAAGGCTTCCGAATGCGCCGGCTGCCATACCGCGCCCGCGGGCGGCAAGGCTTACGCTGGAGGTCTTGGGCTGGTTTCCCCGTTTGGCACGATCGTCAGCACTAACATCACACCGGACAAGCAGCATGGTATTGGCGCTTATTCCTATGATGATTTTTCGCGTGCCTTGCGCGATGGCGTTTCGCGGACGCGAGGCCGGTTGTACCCGGCCATGCCCTACACCGCCTTCGCAAAGATGACCGATGAAGATATGCGGGCCCTGTACGAGTACATGATGCACGATGTGGCGCCGGTGGCGCAAGATCCGCCGCCGACCAAAGCGCCTTTTCCGTTCAACCAACGCTGGCTGCTCACGGCTTGGCAATGGCTTTTCTTGCCCAAGGGCATCTATAGACCCGACACGGCGCGCGACGTGCAATGGAACCGCGGTGCGTATTTGGTTCAGGCGATGGGACATTGCGGCAGTTGTCACACGCCGCGTGGGTGGGGTTACCAGGAACGGGGCTACGACCAGTCATCACCGCACTTCCTCACCGGGTTTGTCAACGAGCATTGGCACGCGTCCAACCTTACCGGTGCGATGGGTGCTGGGTTGGGGCGGGTCAGTGAAAGCGATCTTGCATCGTTTCTGAAGACCGGCCACGGCGGCGGCTTGGTTGCCTACGGAAATATGGTTCAAACCGTCGAGAACAGTCTTCAGTATCTCTCCGATGGAGACTTGGCGGCGATTGCCGGGTATCTCAAGTCGCTGCCGGCCCAAAACGACACGGGGACGTATCGCGCCGAGCGCGCGACGATCCCTCGCGGGGCCAAGGAGGGCAACTATGTTATCGCCCATACACCCGGCGCCGATGTTTATCGTCAATTCTGCGCGCGGTGTCACGCGGAGGATGGGCAAGGCGTCCGGAACGTCTATCCGCGCTTGGCGGGCAATCCCTCGCTGCTCGACAAGGAACCTTCCTCCCTGATCCGGCTCACGGTAGAGGGTGGGAACAGCCCCAACACGATCGGGGGACCGGCCCGCCAGAACATGCCCGGGTTCGCCGGAAGGCTCACTGACGTTCAGATTGCCCAAGTGCTCACGTATATCCGTTCATCTTGGGGCAACGACGCCAAGGGCATAACAGCAGTTGACGTCGCCCAGCTTCGAAAAAGCATCCACAAATAGCCACCTTTCCTCGCCGGCGCGTCGCTTCCGTGCCGGGGCTGCTCGCCGAATCTGTACGGCGCACTTCCGTCATGCAACCGCATTCTCCGGACCGTCGTCAGCTATGGCGGATGGCACATACGGTTCGGCCCCTGCGCGAAAGCCTTTCGTTTGTGTAGGAGAGACACCGATTCCGAACCCGGTTTAGGCCCGGTAAATTGCAGGTCCCAAATATCGGGGAACTGCCATGAGCGTCCAAAATGAACGTCGCAAGGCGATGATATGCGGGCCAATCGTGTTTCGAAACGCGTTGGGCACACGTCGCTCACTGCCAACGGGCCCCTGCGAACTGGCGGTCGCGTCGCATGGCGTGCAGCGCGTCATCCTAAAAATCGGAGAAGTCGAACTGGATTATCACTTTTCTCAGAGCTATATCGACGAATGTGTGCGCAACTCGCCCCTTGTGGTGGAGCGCTTGGAACACGCCGCCCCGGCATGTCGAACGCAGAATGCATACGCCAAGGCGCGGGAAGACCTGCCTGAAAGCCCCACATGGCGAAGGCAGACCGGAAAAACCGGAGTGCTTGGGCTGGTGAAGCCATGAAACCCGGCGACGCCTTTTTCGACTCCATGGTAGATCCTGGCCCGGGAGCACGCACGGTCGACGTAACCGCACTACGAGACGGGCGGGTCGTCCAGTCGTCCGATCGCGTGATCGAGGAAGTGCCGGTCGCTTTCGAATTTAACGGCATCTCCCACGCGGTAATGCTCGCCACTCCGCGCGACCTGGAAGACTTCGCCCTCGGTTTCGCGCTCTGCGAAGGCATCCTTACCACGGCGTCCGAGCTTTACGACATTGAAGCAGTCGAATCGAGGGAAGGGGTGACACTGCGATTGGAAATCTCCTCGGCCAGTTTCAACCGCCTAAAGGGCCACCGCCGCAGCATGGCTGGCCGTACTGGTTGCGGCTTGTGCGGCACCGAGAGCCTGTCGCTGGCGATCCGACCGGTAGCACTCGTTGAACATGGCTTCACGGTCGATGCAGCCGCAGTCAGCGCTGGGCTGGCGCATATTCGTGGGGCCCAGAGGCTGCAGCAGGCCACCGGCGCCGTGCACGCGGCGGCATGGTGCGACGCGCAAGGCAATCTGGAATTGCTTCGCGAAGACGTCGGCCGCCACAACGCACTGGATAAACTCGTGGGCGCGATCACCCGAGCCGGCGTCGATACGGCCGCCGGCTTCGCCGCCATCACCAGCCGCGCCAGTTATGAAATGGTGCAAAAAGCGGCCGTCGCAGGGGTCGCCGTGCTGGCCGCGATCTCTGGACCGACCGGATTGGCAATTGACGCCGCCGCCGCTGCCAACCTCGCATTGATAGGTTTCGCCCGCGAGAACGATATGGTCATTTACGCGCACCCTGAAAGGCTGCGCCTCTCCCGCCAGCTATAAATATTAGACGATCAATCTTGCGCGCCTTGCGGAAAAGGTAGCTTTTACCTCTGCGGGCCTGCTCGCCTCGGAAATATTTTGTGTCTGGGCGGTATAGATTGCCGCATATCCAAAGCCAACTGCGATGAGTTGCCTGGGGCAGAATTCTGAGCGACTGCGCGCAAAGCCAGTAAATCTCCCCCTTGCAATTTGTCAGGAGGCCGCTACGTCATTCGTAATGGCGTCAGGTAACCGATCCAAAGCAAACGCTTCTACCGGGAATGCCAATCGCTATGAGCTAGTGATTTCCCGGCCTTCCTAGCCTGTGGCGCCCACTGAACGCCCCGGAGAGAACGAGGCGAAGATGACTTTTTATGGCAATCGCGATGGATTGTGATTTCCTAGGGGCTGCAGGCCACGGGCGAAATTACCGTGATCCACACTCCGCGTCCTGTCTTATGCCTGGACATCGCGAACATGATTATGCGGGCGGAAATCGGGCGAAGGGAACTATCAATGGACCGGACGACTTTAACGTGGTGGGATAGCGAGCGCCTTTTCGACCGATGGTGGAATTTAATAATGGAAGATGATTTAGAAGTGCGGGGTCCTATAGATCGGGCGCGCATTAATCCGCATGAGGCTTGGGAGGTCGACTATTGGTGTCACAAGTTCCACATCGACTCAATTCAACTGAAGGATGCGTTGCGCGAGGTTGGAAATAGTGCCGAGGCGGTCGAGGCCTATGTCGCGCGGTACATCCGGCGTGACGTGCCCAAGAAGCTTTAACAAACCACGAAGACGACTATATGACCTCCGAATCCATCAAAGCGCGAGGCAACATTCCGAGCGCCGCTGGCGCGATGAAGGCCGGGGATGATCCGGAATCGTCCCACGAAGCGGCGGCGAAAGGTGACTTGGCAGCTCACAAAGGTTCCGCTGGCGTCAGCAATTCAACGGGACGGGGTTCGACGGTGATGAGCAAAGAGCAGAAGGAAGGAAAGGACCCTATCGGCCGTCATATCGCGGAAGAGCAAGAGAGCCATACCGATGAGGGAGAACGAGTGAAGCGGGTCGATACGGGGTCGGTATAACAATTCTAGGCGGACGCGCATGTACATTTTCCGGAGCATCCAAATTTACTTTTGACACGTAACGAATCTCATTTTCGGACATTCTTACATCTCTTGTAGGAGGTCCCTTTCAGGCCCTTGGGTTGCTTCCACGGTTATGCCGCATAACCAAATGGAGCCAACATGGCCACTCGTAAGACTGCATCAAAAAAGACTTCCCCGAAGGCCTCTTCCTCCACGGCGCCAGATGTCGCCACCTCATCAGCGCACGCGACGGTTGGCGGTCCAAGTCATCCGGGCGTCACCTCGGACAATGCCGCGGATATGGCTGGCATTAAGGCGGCTGCGACGGAAGAGGCCGTCGCCGGCATGCCGTTCAATGCCAATAAGCCGGGTGAATATGGCGATGCGGCAAGGGAGCCGGAAGAAGGTGCGACGGTCGAGCTGCCTTCCGAAACGGTCGCCGCCAGCACGCTTTCTGAAGGCAATGAATCCGATAAAACCGGGGAAGGCGCCGAGAGTGGTGTGAATCACACCATTGGCTCGCTTGACCGCGTTCGCGTCGATTCCACAGGTCAGGCTCTGACGACCAATCAGGGTGTTGCAGTCGCCGACAACCAAAATTCCCTGAAGGCCGGCTTGCGCGGGCCGACTTTGCTTGAAGACTTCATTCTGCGCGAGAAGATTACGCACTTCGACCACGAGCGCATTCCGGAGCGCATCGTCCACGCCCGCGGTTCGGCGGCACATGGCATCTTTCAAACCTATGAGCCGCTAACCGACATCACCAAGGCGTCGCTTTTTTCTGAAAAAGGCAAAGTTACCCCCGTGTTCGTGCGATTCTCCACCGTAATCGGCGAACGTGGCTCGACAGATACGGCGCGCGATGTTCGTGGCTTCGCGGTGAAGTTTTACACCGATGAAGGCAATTGGGACTTGGTCGGCAACAATATTCCTGTCTTCTTTATCCAGGATGCGATGAAGTTTCCAGACCTGATTCATGCCGCTAAGCCCGAGCCACATCATGCGGTGCCGCAGGCTGCTACCGCGCATGACACCTTCTGGGATTTCATATCACTTATGCCGGAGAGCGCCCACATGATGATGTGGGCCATGAGCGACCGCGCCATTCCGCGCAGCTACCGAATGATGCAAGGGTTCGGTGTGCATACCTTCCGCATGGTCAACGCGGCGGGAGAGTCTGTGTTCGTCAAGTTCCACTGGAATCCGCTGCAAGGCACGCATTCGCTCGTCTGGGACGAAGCCGTCAAGATCTCTGGCGCAGACCCCGACTTTCACCGCCGCGACCTCTGGGAGGCCATCGAGGCCGGTGCCTATCCCGAATGGGAATTGGGCATCCAGGTATTCACCGAGGAACAGGCCGACGCTTTCAGCTTTGACGTACTCGATGCCACCAAGCTGATCCCCGAAGAGTTGATTCCTTTGCGCCCGGTTGGTCGCCTGACCTTGAACCGCAACCCGGACAACTTCTTTGCTGAGACGGAACAGGTGGCATTTTGCACAGCCCACATCGTCCCGGGACTGGATTTCACCAACGACCCGCTTCTCGCTGGGCGTATTCACTCCTATGTGGACACGCAGATATCCCGGCTGGGTGGGCCCAATTTCCACGAAATTCCGATCAATACACCACTCGCGCAAGTGCATAACAATCAGCGGGATGGCATGCACCGCCAGGCGATCGCCCGGGGTCGGGTCGCCTACGAACCAAACTCCTTGGCGGGCGGCTGCCCCTTCCAGGCAGGTATGAAAACCGGTTTTACCAGCGTCCCGGAGTTCGAGCGCGGCGACAAGGTGAGGGGCAAGCCGGAAAAGTTTGCCGAGCACTACCGGCAGGCAACGCTGTTCTTCAAAAGCCAGACGCCGGTTGAACAGCAGCACATCATCAATGCTTTCCGATTCGAGTTGACGAGGGTTCAGGTACCGGCTATCCGAAAGCGGATGCTTTCCATCCTCGCCAACGTTGACAACACCTTGGTAGCGGGCGTGGCCGCCGGCCTCGGCATGGAGGTGCCCGAAGCGGCGCCGGCCCCGGATCTCGCGCTCCCAGAGCCCGAACTGGACGACTCGCCGGCGCTTTCTCTCTTCGCTCGACCAGGCGAACCAAACATCAAGACCCGCAAAGTGGCCATTCTGGTTGCCGACGGTGTCGATGGCCCGAGTGTCGCAGCACTCCATGCCGGGCTTCTCGCCGAGGGCGCCGTTCCCAGGCTCGTTGGCATTCAACTTGGACCCGTCGCCACAGCGGATGGCAAGTCGCTCGAGGTAGAGGTCACCCTCGAAACCACGCCTTCGGTCCTCTACGACGCGGTCATCGTGCCGGGCGGCAAAGCAGCAATCGAAAAGTTGGGCAGCATCGGCTTGGCAGCGGAATTTGTCATGCTCGCTTTCCGCCATTGCAAGCCGATCCTTGCCCTGGCGGAAGGGGCGACATTGCTTCAAAACGCAGGCGTTCCTCTGATGCTCGCATCGGGAGACCCGGACCCGGGCATTGTGCATCTCGAAGAAAACAATGGCGCCGCTGCATTGCCCGCTTTCATCGAAGCTATAACCGCGCATCGCTTCTTTCAGCGCGAAACCGATCCCCCGACCGTTTAGGAGCGCCAACATGAAAGCATTGACATACCATGGCACCAAGGATGTCCGCGTAGAAACCGTTCCGGACCCGGTGTTACGTGATGGTGACGACTTGATCCTGCGTGTCACCGCCACTGCAATTTGCGGCTCTGACCTGCACCTTTATCGCGGCAAGGTGCCGGGGCTGACCCATGGCGATATTCTCGGCCATGAGTTTATGGGCGTGGTCGAGGATGTCGGCCCGGCGGTGACCAATGTCGCGCGCGGTGATCGCGTCGTAATTCCCTTCACGATCTCGTGCGGCGATTGCTTTTTTTGCGATCGGCAGTTATTTGCCGCTTGTGAAACGACTAATCCGCAAGAAGGGGTCGAAAAGGGGCGCGGCGCCATTTTGAACAAAAAGAGCCTGCGTTCGGCTGCCGCCTTGTTCGGTTACACAGCCCTATACGGCGCGGTGCCGGGCGGCCAGGCGGAACTCGTGCGCGTTCCCAAGGCCAATGTCGGCCCATTGAAGATTCCAACAGGCCTTCCGGACGAAAAGGTGCTGTTTCTTTCTGACATCCTTCCCACCGGCTACCAAGCGGTCCTCAATGCCGACGTCGGTCCCGGTTCCACCCTAGCGATTATGGGAGCGGGACCGGTGGGATTGATGGCGGCTGCTTGCGCTCGGCTCAAGGGCGTGGGCGACATCTATATGATTGATCATCACCCCTATCGTTTGGCCTATGCGAAAGCGACTTACGGTGTGCTGCCGATCAATTTCGATGAGACAGATGACCCAGCCGAGCAGATCATCCAGTTGACGCAGGGGCGCGGCGTGGACGCCGTGATCGACGCAGTTGGCTTTGAGGCCAAGGGTAGCGCGGTCGAAACGACCATGGCGACCTTGAAGCTCGAAGGAAGCAGCGGCAAGGCGTTGCGGCAAGCCATTGCGATGGTACGGCGCGGCGGAACGATAAGCGTCCCCGGCGTTTACGCTGGATTCATTCACGGCTTTCTGTTTGGCGATGCCTTCGACAAAGGCGTCACCTTCAAGATGGGCCAGACCCATGCGCAAAAGTATTTGCCCGAGTTGCTCGGTTTCATCCAGGAGGGGCGGCTGCACCCGGATGAAATCATCACCCACCGCATGCCGCTGAGCCAAGCGGCCGACGGCTACAAGATTTTCAACGACAAGGCAGAAGATTGCCGCAAAGTCGTTCTTACCCCTTGAAACCCTTATCGGGAGAAATCATGAATTCACCCCAGCTCAAAGAATTGCTTCTCCAGTCCCTGCAACAGGAACTCGGCGGCGTCAAAGTCTACGAGACCGCTATTTCCTGCGCTGTCAATGAAGGCCTGAGGGCCGAATGGCAAAAGTACCTTGAACAAACTACCAGGCACGTCGATGTCCTTACGCGCCTTTGCAAAAAAATCGGGATCAATGCCGACGAAATGACCCCAGGACGCCAAGTGGTCGGGTTTCTCGGTGACGCCTTGGTCCAGGCGATGAAAATGGCCGCGCAGGCGGGGGACCCCGCCGCCGCCGAGATTGTTGCCGCCGAATGCGTCGTCCTGGCGGAAACCAAAGACCATGCCGATTGGGAGCTGCTTGGACGCTGGGCCGTCAACGGGACCGACAGCGCAGAAGCGATAAAGGCGGCCTACGACGAGGTTGAAGACGAAGAAGACGAGCATCTTTATCACACGAAAGGATGGTGCCGCGAACTTTGGCTGAAATCGCTCGGGCTGCCGGCCGTCCTGCCGCCGCCAGAAGAAGTGCGGAAGGTCACAACTGCCATTGGCGCTGCCAAGGCCGAAGCGGAAAGCTTGGCCCAGCGCTGAGCGTTTCACTTCAGGTCCCTTTGCGGCTCGCGATCTGTTATTTCCGGCCCTCCCTTCTCAATTCATTGCTGGCATTTCGAAAGACGAAATTATGGTCAGGAGCAGTACGCCCAAATCGGCGCCGGTGCGTGTCCGGCGTCGTAGGGACCCCTAGGACGGAAGCTCGACAGGAAAGCAATCAGTCAAACAAATAGGCCGGCTACGTGCCGGCCTTTTTTCGTCGGTCCATACCTACCTCACTATCATCCAACACCTCTAGGGAACAAATCCTCACGTCTACATAATTGGATAACGAAATTCCGCATTCAATTAGAAGGACACAAACAATGGGCCAGACAAACGAAATTTCCGGCATGAACTTCGCCATCTCGAAGGCGCTCCCAGCGGCCCCGCTCGCAAGGCGCGTTTCGAACTCTGTTTCGTCTAAGCAAGACGCCGCCAATGATGACGGCGACGCCCACGCGCTGCATTCTCGCCTCGCCGCATTCAATGCACAACGACTGATACCAACCGCGGAAGACAATGCTTGGGAGGTCGGCCTTGCAGGCGAAATCAAACAGCGCATCGTCGAAGAACGTTTTATTCAGGGGATGCAGCGGGCGGTCGCAGACCGACTGATTGGCTTGCCTAGGGACCTGCAAGCTTTCATGGCGTGGTTTGAAGAACTACGCCTGAACGGGCCCGGCCAAAATGACCCGTTATTCCCTTGGCTGGCCGAGCGAGCCACGACGGAACAGATGAACTGGTTTCTAACGCAGGAAGCTGCTGGGGAAGCGGGCTTTGATGATCTCGTCGCATTGACGCAGGTTCGGCTTCCTACTCGGCCCAAGCTCGAAATGGCGCGCAACTATTGGGATGAAATGGGCCGTGGTCACGAGCGCGGAATGCACGGGCCGATGCTTTCGGCCGCCGTGAGCGAGTTGCGACTAACCCCTTGCATTCGACGAACCTGCCATGAATCGCTTGCGCTCTCCAATCTGATGGTCGGTTTAGCTGCCAACCGACGCTACGCGTACCAGTCGATAGGAGCCTTGGGAGCCATCGAAATGACCGCTCCGGCCCGGGTCTCGCTGGTCAATGATGGCTTACGCCGGCTTGGGGCGCCGACTGCGGCACGTAAATATTTTCAGCTCCACGCAGGGCTTGATATCCAGCACTCGAAGGCATGGAATGAAGAGGTCATAGGGCCCCTGGTTGATGACGACCCTACTCTCGCCCGCCCAATCGCGGAGGGAGCCCTCATGCGGCTTCTTGCCGGCGGCCGCTGTTTTGCCCGCTATCGCGGCCATTTCGGAATCTGAGGGGCGAATAGATGGAATGGACTCCGGTCGATATTCCCTCTAAAACCGAAACCACCAAGTCGGCCGAAAGTTCGTGCGGGGCTAGAGGCGGTTTGCTGGAAGAGCCGGCAGTGGCCCCGGGAGACCGCGATTTGCACGACCTTCTGATGGCAATTCTCGCCGGGATGTGCCGCTGTGGCGTGCGGGGCATCTAAGTAGGGCGATAGTATCCCCAGTCGCACAGCAAGCGCAGATCGTGATCTGCGAGTTTCTTTCCGATGTCTGTTCGATAGCGCAGATTTGGCACGACCATCAGGTTCGCGATCGCTAACGCCGAGGCCCGAGCGTCGTCCAACTTTTCTCCAATACCCGTGGCGACCGCCAAGCCCCCGGAGATCCCGGCGGCGGTAAGGAATCCCGCCCTGCTGGAGACCTCCCAGAGATGGAGGGACTTATGTTCCGCAAGACTGAGTTCACGCTTGAAATGAAGGGGAACGCCTTTGGACAATTCCACGTACCCAAACGTATAAGGGAAGGGGGGCACGGTTAAGAGCACGCCCGCAGCGAAGCCGGCGCGGGTGGGGAAAGAAGCAATAGAGCGGTTTAACACCCCAGCAAAGAGCGTTCCCCAATCTACGCGATGAAGTGCGCTGCAAATCGCGTATCCAGGGTAGCCGAAACGACTGGTGAACTCTAACGGCCAGAGCCCTTTTTCATTGGCGATCAGGTTCAGGTTAATGTAACCGCAGTATTTCCCGGCCCGCAACTTCTCAGCCATCTTTCCCAAGGTCTGCCGAAAGATTTTCTCGGCCCCGCGGTAAGACACAACCGTACCCATTTCGCCCGTTAATTCACCAAGGTCGCCCGGAAAAAAGCGCTTGTGCTCCCAATCGATGCAAATGGTTTCCAAAAACCGCTCGCCATTGAAATAGGCCCCAACCCCAACTTCAACGCCGGAGATATGCTCCATTAAAACGAAATCTGGTGTTTGCGTGCTGTCAGCATGCGCTCGGCAAAACTCCAACAGCGCAATAACGTCACTGCCATCGTCCATCGTTCCAACGTAATTCTTCGTCCTCAATTGGTCCGCGCCGTTATTCTTGAATACATAGCGCGCAGGATTTTTTTTAATAAAGTCTTTTGCCGCCTGATAACTGCCGAATTGCTTCAACGCCGCGACCGGCAATCCGAGGTCTTGGAGTTCTCTCTGCCCAAAGTCGCGATCCGCTTCTAGACGGTCACCGTATTCGCTCCCTCCAAAAACCCGATAACCGCCCCGGCGAAGGTCGTCCTGCACCTCTCCGCGCAGGGCGGACTCGAACAGCACCAGACCATTGGCGCCCGCTTGCTTGACCCAGGCCAAATCCTCACGCCAATTGGCAGACCTTAGCGCCGGCGCACGCAGGATGTCATGTAGCTGCTCGTTCTCGATATAAACGCGGACCTCGTGACCAGCCGCTGCCAGTCTGTCGTACATGGCAGTAAGGTCACAATCTTCTCCGATTGAGAGGATCCTCATAGTTTTCGCACCGTCAGGCCAACAGCCGCTACGCGCTCCGCCGTGCCATAAACCGGATTGTCCAACTCTTCGCCAAAGACATCCGGATCCAGTTCCTCATAGGTATATGCAATCCTAGTGCTGGAGAGGTGCGGCCGGAGAGACTCCCAAAAGGCATCGACGCCGTTGACGATGACCGAGCCTGAATAAAGCAGCATCATCCCGCCCCGTCGCAACCTTGGTAGGCCTTCGGCGACAATGCGCGTAGACAACGCAGAGCCCAAAGAACCGCCGCCATGGCGATAGAGCCGCGCTTCCGGGTCAAGCAGATAGGGTGGATTGGCGAGAATGATGTCAGCATCATCCAGTTTGGTGAAAAGATCACTCAAAACGAATGAAGCCCTATCGCAATCAGCAAGCGCCGCGTTTATACGGCAGAATTCGAGCGCTTTGGGACTAATGTCCGCAAGAAAGATATCTGCGCCGGCTCCAAGCAAGCGCCTTGCGTACAATCCGCCGGCACCGCTTCCCGCACCGATATCAGCAATGATAGGGTTCGGCGCTGCCGTCCAATTGATCAGTCCAGACTGAATAAAGCGGGCAAAACGATAGGTATCGGGCCCAAAGAAAACGGAATCGGCCGCCAACGTCGGAAAGGCGGAGTGCGCGAAAAGATCATCACCAAGCGAGGAATAGCGAACCCTGCTTTTGAAAAGGCCGCCGCATGGTTCAACGGCATCCGCGGCAATCAACAGGTCAAACCATCCTTGCGGCAAAAGCTCGGGATCAAAAGGACGACTCCAGCCAAATACATCCCTTAAGCTTCTGGCGACCGCGTTCGGCATTCGGGCGTTCAACCGTGCATGGGATGCCGGGGTGATAGAGATAAACTCGTAGTGCGTCGATTTTAACAACCGTCCCAACTCTACTAGCGGCGTATCTCTTGGTGACATCATTTCAGGGTTGGCGGGGGATTTTGATTGAGGTTTGGCATCGGATCTCGTTCTTCAAACGGGATCTGTTGTGAATATGGATCGGCAATCGCGCAATTCCCGTCGGGAGACCACGGATTTTCATGCAGGACTCTTCTTACGGCACAAGACGACTGGACCATCTGCCGTCACCTGCGCGAGTTCGAGATCCACGAGCACGACCAGCCTTGCCGGACCGCATAGCTGGCCATACGGATTGCTCGCGCCGCGAATACTCGGATTCACGAAGGGCAGCAGGCGCGACAAACTCACTTCGTCTCTTCCAAAGTAAAAAAGAAAGTGGCGCCTCTGTCCGGTTCACCCTCCGCCCAGACTCGTCCACCGTGGCGGTCGATGATTCGCTGGACTGTCGCGAGGCCGATTCCGGTTCCCGGAAATTCATTTTCACGATGAAGACGACTGAAAACACCAAAAAGCTTGTTCGCGTACTTCATATCAAATCCTGCACCATTGTCTCTAATATAAAATGCACGGCCACCGTCTGTAAATCTGCCAATTTCGACAACTGGTGATGCTATGCGCCCGGAATATTTGAGAGCATTGCTAACGAGATTCAGCAACACAACGCGCACCAGGGCCGGGTCCCCGCTCGCCATTCCTAGGGAATCGATTTTCCACTCGACAGCAGGTCCGCTATGCCGCTGCATAAGCTCTTCGACCACATCAGCCATTAAGGCACTCATGTCAAAGAGTTCGCGCTCTAAGGGAACGGCGGAGGTTTTCGCCAACGCGAGAAGATCATCGATGAGCTGACCCATACGATTAGCGGCCTTCTGGATTCGGCCTAGATAGCCCATATGGACTGAGTCTAGGGCCACGTTGTCCTCTACGAGAAGGCTGGCAAACGCGCTGATATGGCGCGCTGGAGCTCTCAAATCGTGCGATATTGAATAGGAAAAAGCCTCAAGTTCGCGATTCGCGTTTTCGAGTTGCGCCGTGCGCTCCAGCACCCGCTCCTCCAGTTCCGCAGCTTGCTGCAGGAGCTTCTTACGCAAATTCGCTTGGTAGATTGCGATTGCAAGTTGACTAGCCACCGAGTCGGCCTGTTCCTTGTGGCTCTCGGTGTAAATATCGTGCTCGCGGCTCCCGAGCTTCATCACTCCGACTAGACTGCCCTCTGCCAACAGCGGGACGCGGATATATGACCGCATGCCGTCGAGATACAACGCTTCAAGCATCCAAGACTCCCGAGGCGCGGCCGCTAGATTGCCAATGACCGTGGCGTCGGCATGCCAAGCCGCGTCTCCCCGACCAATGCCATATTCCTCCATTGGCATGGTCGCGGTCCTCGTAAACTCAGATCCTTCGGGAAGAGCGAGACTCAAAATCTCGACCCGCCGTACGTCGAAATCAAACGCGATGACCGCAGCCCATTCATAAGGCACTAGCGTTTGTACCGCCTGCAGGCCAATTGCGGCGATAGCGTGCGTTGATTCGGCATCCAGAATTGCCCGGTCGATAGCATGGAGCGAAATCAAACGTTGAAGGTTTTCCGCCAACGATTCCTTTGCGGCAGCCAGATTATTCGTGACGGCCTCTCGATGCCTAAGCTCTCGTTTCAATGCAAATGCCAGGATCGTCAAAGCGACCAGAAAGATCAGCGTCGCTATAACGTCAATAATCGTCTTCTCATGCCACCCAAGGAGGACATCCGCCATATCAAATCCGACCACGACCACCATGCCAGGATCCGAAACGACCGCGTAACTAAAAAGCCTTGAGACACCATCAGCTGTACTGACAAGTTGAAAACTACCCGTTTGCGACTTCGGTAGAAACTGCTGGAACAAAGGGCTGCCGCCATAGTTCGCTCCCACGACTTTTTCAACATACGGCGTGCGCGTCAGCAGCGTGCCATCCCGCCGAAAGATTCCAATGGACCCATTCGCGCCGGTATCTACCGAGGAGTAAAACTCTTGCAGGAACTGTATGTCCAGCGCGGCCACCATAGCCCCATCAAATACCCCATCTTCGGTATTGACGCGCCGCAACAACGGAACAGCTGTCGCGCCTGAGCCTGAGAGCCTCAGCGGGAGGCCGATTACCAGGCTAGTCGTTGGAGCGTCCCGAAGTTGAAGGATGTCATTCCTGGCAACAATCCCCTGATCAGAGGCCACGCCATCGACCCCAGCGTGACTCTTGAGATTTCCATTGCGGTCGAAAACCTGAAGGACGCGCACATTGGGATTTAAGCGCAAACGACCGCTCAATAGCCAGGCGACCTGCTTTTCCGTAGGTGGCTCCCCGGTCGGCCAATGGCGAACTACTTCATCTGTCGTTTTCAGATTCAATTCTATGGATTTGAATCCTTGTTCAGCATGCGCGGCAATGACTTTGGCGAGATTGCGCGTGTCCAGGTCTCCGTCTGCAATGGCTTGCGCGTGCGACCTCCACAGTCCATGTAGAACGAACGGGACCACAAGCGCGGCCAGCGCTGTCGCTGCAAGCGGAACTGAAAACCTAGAGAACCAAGACGGTCGAACCATCGCCGGGCATGGTGCGCCGTCGCTGAAAGGTTTCCGCTGAAAGAATGCCACAGCTTACCTCCGGTAACTATTTCAACAAATAGTCAGGAGCCGCCGTTGCAGAAATTCGCACGACCAATGCTCATGGGATTTTATCGAACAGTTGATTTGTCTCGAAGAGCCGGTCAGCAACTCTCTCTTCTTCGTTCGGTAATCGTAGCATGCGAAATCAAGCCAGCGCACTTTTTTGAGGTTTGGCCTCTCCTTCTCTCTCTCGGACGCGCGCATGCGAATCATCAGTAACATTTTCACGCCCACAGATCAGCTTCCTGTACAACGTGTTTGGACAGAACACGAAACGGCGGCCCCAAAGGTTCCCGCTCTTGCCCAGCCTGGATTGAGCAAACCTTGCGAGCCGTCGCCGGAAATTGAAGTGCAACTACCGGCTGCGGCCACGCGTACTATCTTGACGCGCTATAGGTATGCAGCCATGCCGGCAGCATAGTCCAAGGCCGCCGAACTGCTTAAGAGGGTTCCATGTTCAAGACGATCTGCTACTTTCGCTCGCAACCATCGCGCTCCTATGCCGTTTCGTCGGCCCCAAACCGCATGACCTGGAAGTGCGAAGGCCCGAGGATGTGGCAAAAGTCGTGGCTCGACTTCCCGCAACTCACACTGCACAACCAATAGATTTTTCTCATCAATCTACCAAAGACGTGGTCGAGGCGCGAATGACGCTTGCCCAGTCAAAAAATGAACTGGATATTCCACTTCTCGAAGCCTGGAGCAGGCCTTAGCTCCATGGCCCGGCTGGGCCGGAACCACATCCGAGCTCATCCTGTAGCTAGATCCGACACCGAACCGGCCACCGCGTTACTTGAAACGCCAGGGGCTATGTGCGGGAATAGTGGCCTTCGTAGGCGGCCGGAGCCAACGAACTGACTCAGGCACATCGTCCGCTGCGGTTTGACAGCAGCACTCCGAAACCGGCGTTTGCGGAGATCGCAGAGCGACGAGGGCACTATGACGTCGAGGTTGAGGGCATCGACGAACTGACTCATACCTCACCTGCAGAAATGTGAAAAATTGTTTCAAAGCAACCTAAGTGACTTTGTTCACATACATCGCGGCCGCCCGAGAGATACACTGTCGGCAATATTAAAAAATCGTAACTTGACAACGAAGAGCGATGCAAAGCGAAGTAATTCCCAACGAAACGCCGCTCCTATTAGACAAGAAAATCACGGAGTGGCTTGCGCAAGGGCCGAGCGTGGCGCTGGAGGAACTAACACGGCTGATCGGCATCCGCTCCGAGGCGGGGCCCATATATCGACTGATCATGGTCTCGCCGCAGGAATATCCGCGCGCGTACGCCTTTCTCGCGGACAAGCTACGTTTGATCGACGAACTAGAAGATATTTCAAGCAAGCTTAATGGCTGCGACGCAGTCTTTAAGATGCGCCCCACTCGCCAACCCTTGATCGAATCGAAATGATTGGCAAGAGCCCGGAGCAGAACCTAACCATCGAGTTGATCGTATCCCGGCAAGAGTCCATTTTAGATAAACACCAGGTTTTGCATGCGAACTCAGGCCGTCGCGCGCAGACGTGACGGGTGATTGGCCGCCGGCGTCGCGGGAGCCGTGATTGGCTTGAGCGGCTCAACGCGCGACGATCTGGCGCTGACCGCCCTTTCTGTCCGTTTCCTGCTCCAGGGGAGCGTGCCATAAACAGCGGGATGTTGTGGTGAATCGCACTGACGATGACGCGCTTGAGCATTTCAATTCGATCGTCGCGAAGCCTTTGGCGTTGCCGCCCTTCAAGGCGATTTCGATCTACAGAATGCTGCTGTCGATCGCCTCGCCCTCTCGGACGGGCTCGTCTCAATACTTGAAGCTTGTTACTTTTCCCTCTGCTTCCAGTTCCGGAACCTTCCCGCACGGTCGCCCTTCGCAGATCTAAAGACCAGCGAACTCGCCCTATAAGAAACGGGGACGACAAGCAGCTACATTCGCTTGGGTTGCAACCTCCCAGTATCTGGGCTTATGGCTAGGGATGGCGGACATGCGTAGCGTCGCAACCGCGTTGAGAATCGCTCCAGGGCGGCGATACCAGACCGCTCCGCCCTGGCATTCCACCCTTGCAGCCCTTGTAACAGTTGCTCGTCAGTGAGGGATGAGCGCCCCCACAGCGTGATCAGCTCTCGGCGCATGTTGAAGAGCGTGGCCAATTGCTGGCTCCGGCCGAGCACCCGGTCCAGACCGGCAATATCGGCGGTTGCAAGTCGAGAGGCGTCCGCGAACGCTACCCGCCTGGCGGCCCTGGCCTCGGCGGCTTGAACTTTGTCGGGAAGACCGGTCGTCTCTTCACGCCATGCCTGCTTGAGCAGCTTGTCGTAGCGCGCCATCACGTCGTAGCGGTTGGCGATGACGGCATGCAGGGTGTCCATGTCACACACCGACTTCGCGGTGATGAACTTGGGTTTGGGCGCGATCTTTTTCACCCTGGCCCAGCCCACCATTTCCATCAGGCGGATGTACATCCAGCCGATGTCGAATTCATACCACTTGTTCGACAGCTTGGCCGAGGTGCCGTAAGCATGGTGGTTGTTGTGCAGCTCTTCGCCGCCAATGATGATCCCCCAAGGGAACATGTTTACGCTGGCGTCCTGCGTCCTGAACGACCGGTAGCCGAACCAGTGACCCCAGCCGTTGATCACCCCGGCGGCCCAGAAGGGAATCCACACCATCTGCACACCCCACACCGCCATGCCTGGCAGCGGGCCGAACAGCGCGATATCGACTAGCGCCATCAGGGTGACGCCCAACTTGCCGTGGGCGGAATAAATATTGCGCTCGACCCAATCGTCCGGCGTTCCGTGGCCATAACGCTCCATGGTCGCCTTAACGCGGGACTCCTTTACATACAGCGCCACGCCGCCCCACAGTATCTTGTGGATGCCATGGATCTGCGGGCTGTGTGGGTCTTCGATCGTTTCACACTTGGCGTGGTGCTTACGGTGAATCGCCGCCCACTCCTTTGTCACCATGCCGGTTGTAAGCCAAAGCCAGAAGCGGAAAAAGTGGCTCGGAATGACATGCAGCTCAAGTGCCCGATGTGCCTGGTGGCGATGCAGGTAGACGGTGACGCCGACGATGGTGATATGGGTGAACACCAAGGCAACGATAATCAGTTGCCAGCCGCCCAGGCTGAACAATCCGGAGAACCAGGTCATTTGTTGCTTGCCTTGGGAAAAACGGTAAAGGGCCTTTGATCGACAGCTGCACGAATTTTATTAATTCAGGACGTGAACGCCAAGTGTCTGTGTTGTGAAAACAACACAGACTAGCTATCGTATCGATGCTGCGGCGGAAGCGGAGGCGGCGCACCTCCGCCTCCGTCTCTATGACCTGACCTCGATCCGACGCGGCTTGGCGCGATCCGTACGCGGGACGCGGATCGTTAGCACACCATCCTTAAGACTGGCTTCCACGGCTGCGGTATCCAATTCGCTGGAAAGAGCAAAACTACGATGGTAGCTGCCGCCGCGAACTTCGGCATGCAAAACGTTGAGGTCGTCCGGCACTGAGATTGAAATGCCCGCATCAATAAGCAAATGCCCACCCTCGACGCGGACATTGAGATTGTCTTTCGAAACACCCGGCACATCCGCCGTGAGAGTGATGCCCGTCTGATCCTCGATAATGTCAACAGCGGGCAGAAGAGCATAGTCGGCGCCCGCTGGCCGCCGAGCCGTTTCGCTGCGGTTCACCTGGGTATTGACGCTGGTATTCATTTTCGGTCTCCTCATTGAATGGTGATAGCGCGGGGCTTGGACGATTCGAGCTTCTTGATGGTGACGCGCAGGCAACCATCCGTATAGCGCGCCTCTACACGGTCCGGATCAATGTCGTCGGGTAGGCCAACGACGCGCCGGAAAGCGCCGGAAAAACGTTCTTGGGCGTAAACGTTGAGGTGATCATCTTGCTCGGCCTGGGGACGCTCGCCGGCGATGGTCAAAATGCCCCGTTCGATGCTGATATCGATCTTTTTCGGATCAACGCCGGGAGCCAGGGCAATGATTTCCACGGCATCGGCCGTCGCTCCGACGTTGATCGCCGGAAACGTCCGCGTCGTGGCGCGGATATCCCGGGCGGGTCCTGGCCCACGGAAGACTTCGTCAATGTGGCGTTGCAGCCGGCTGAGTTCACCGAACACGTCGGTGGGAAAGCGGTTGTACTCGTTCATGTCCATCCTCATGAAAAAGCGGTTAGGGGTGATAGCCTCGTACAGAGCCAAGAAAATGCCAAAATTACGTTCGGCGCAGACCGAACTAACCCGGAAATATTGGCGTTCCACGGCTTTTCAAGAGCCTTCTAAGCGGCAGCAGCGATATTCTGGGGAGAGCTATACACTGATCCGCTGGCACCCGGGCCATCAGGCCCGACGCTTTTGCGTTCCAGCCAAACCCGCGCCAGGCTATCGGCCAGATCCCCGAGCCATTCTTCGGCCTCTGGATCGGCTATCGCTGTCTCCCGACTGATTGACAGCAAGCACCAGGGCGAACCGGGCGGTTCAGGACCCACGGCCTGCGCTTTCCTGAGCAAGGTTCGCCAAAGTCTGTACCCACCAACTTTTTCCTGCGCTACACCAATGGTTGCGACAGCGACGGCCTCCGCACGGCCAGCGCGCCTCGATAGGGTGACGATCAGCCCGTCTGCGGTCTCCTCAGCCAGCCCATCGTAGCCGGCCGTAACGGGCAGCGGCAGCGGGACGCGGCCGCCCTCGACGAGCGCCCGCGCCAACCATGGGTGTAAAAGCCGCGAAGCCTTCTTGTTAACGTCGTTCGGGGTGGAGCAATGAATGCTTCCAGTTGGCAATATGACGCGATAAAGAATGGTCTGGTTCATGGCAACTGTCCTTCTATAAAGATGGTTGGATATCTCCAGGGGTGGCCGGAATGCCCGCAGTTGTATGGCCGCAATTCGCCTTTTCAAGAGGGCAACCGGATGAGCTTTTAGGTTCCCGCCCAACTTGCCCCAGGACGGTCGTTGTAGGAAACAATCGGACAGACCAAGAAGCACCTTTTGTTTTATTTTCGCGACGTTCCGGAGGACCCTTTGATGTTTGCAGCGAAAATCAAAAAGCTTAGAGAGTTGACCGGCCAGCTGACGGAGGCACGGCGCGAATTGCAGCGCTGCACGGAAGCGTTGGACAAAGCGATGCGGGAAGCCGATGAACATACTCCGGCGCCCGAACTTCGCCACCGTGCGGAAGAGTCTGAAGCGGCCTACCTCATCGCTCTGGCGCGGTTCCAGGAGGCACAAGAAGGCTTGCGGTCCTTGGCGCCGTGGCTATTTCCCCGACGGTGAGTGATGAGCACTAAGCAGTCCGAAGCCCGACATAGACGGTGTATTCTTCGAGGCCCATTAGTCTTCAGCAACGCGACCGGCGCTTGACCATTGGCTTGAAGCCGAAAAGCGCATTCCCGAAACCGCAGCGAAAGCGAGCGGCTCTAGCTCATTCGAGCCGATCTTTTTCTTGCCGGTCCGTCCGGCAATTGAGGCGATGGTTGCCACCAATTCCGATGGATCGATCGGCTTGGACAAATGGACAAGAAACCCGGCGCGTAGTGCGCGCGTACGATCCTCTGAGCGGGCGAACGCTGTCAATGCGACGGCTGGCACTTTGCCCCCAGAGTTGACGCCCCAGTAAACGGACCCGTTTCAGCAATTCGTATCCATCGCAACTAGGCATTCCAATGTCGCTGATCAACAGATCGGGGCGCATTTTCTCGACTAAAGCCAGCGCCACATCTGCGTTCTCCGCGACTAGCACCCCGGCTTCGCACTCTTCGAGGATGCGCCGTAATAGTTCGCGAGCATCTGGTTCATCATCGACAATCAAAATACGCAGTCCCGACAAGTCCAAGTGTCCAAACGGGGTGCTGGGACCGGGGGTTGTTGGATGTGATGGTCCCTCAGAAAATTCACGCCGATGGATTATGGTAACGGGAAGATGCACAGAAAAAGTAGTACCTTTATCTGTTCCGGCTCTTGCGTGGATCGTGCCACCATGTAATTCGACCAGTTGCTTGGCGATGGACAAACCCAATCCCAGCCCGCCATATTTTTTCGCGTGCTTGAGGAATCGGCCTGCTGAAAGCGTTCAAAGATGAATGGGAGAAAAGCTGCCTCAATGCCAATACCGGTATCGGCAAGATTTATCTCGATGTGCGAGTTCACCCTTTCGAGGCGCACCTGTACGCCTTGGGAGTGAACTCGATCGCATTGGAAAGAAGATTCCATACGATCTGCTGGAGTCGGCTGGGATCGCCAGAAATAGGGCCGGCGTGCGGGTACAAATTCTAATAGATGCAAAATTAGCTTGGTATTACTTGTTGTCCTACAGGAGCAAGACCCCGGCGCAATGAGGCCGAGATATTGACTCCAGAATACAAAATCAAGACCCAATGTAGCAAGCATTAGCATGTTCCGGCGGTGATGGTGCCTTGCCCGGGATTGCCTGCATTCACCCTCTGTGATCGAAGCTAGGCGCCCGCTTGTTCGCTCGTCCTGGCTGGCCGGCCGATACCATTGTCCGTTTCAGCGGACCTCTCGGAAGCCGTCAACAAAGCTCCTAGCCGATAGTGGCCGAGGGATCCGCTCTAAAAACGAAGGCAATCCGGGGGCCGCCCGTCCAATCGTTGCCCGTACCAACCTCAGCCATCTCAGGTGAATCCTCCCCTTGTTCTATCTTGTGGCCGCGACCGGCCCGATCGCAAAATCAAGTTTGACACGTCCGGTGCCGTCCCTTCGAGGTGAAGACTGGTGATAGGGGACGGCAAGCGGCAGGTCCAGTTTTCGTCGTTTGACGTCCCCGGAAGATTGATACGATCTTCCCAGCCAAACACATCCGCAATTTGTAGGACCGCGATCCAAGCGTTGCTGGCAAAGAGCGCCGCGAGCAAAGCTGTATGCACTTCAGCGGAAAATCTGGCATCTGGAGGAGGCGCGATGTTCGCATAGGCGCAAAACGCCTCAAACTCGCTTCCTGAATCTGTAGCACCTCCGCTCCAGGCCTCCGCCATGGTTCGCCATACCGACTTCAACGGGTCATGGTCGTGCGTGCCGTACATAGCCAAGCTTAGGCGCGGGTAAGACGTTCCATCGGCAAGCGCCCCTTCAGCCGTTTTTTCCCACTGGGGGATCCGGTAACCGGCTATTCCGAGAGTTTCAAGGCTCTCCCGGACATATGGAGGCAGGAACCCGAGATCTTCTCCAATTAGACGGTGAGGCCCGGATTCATCCAGCAACGCCCGGAGAAGCACCTCGCCAGATGCTCGATTTTGCGCCGCATCGACCGGATCATCGTCCGATGCCGGAAAAAACTTTGGGGCTCTGCCGCTGTTACGCTCAGCGATTTCTGCGCTTGTGAGCCCCAGAAACTCCCTATTGCGTTCAGGACGCCAGGGAAAGCCATATATCCGGTAGCAGCCAAGAACATGATCAATTCGGAGTAGATCAAAATACCGCCGGTTGAGCCTTACCCGCCGGCGCCACCAACGAAAATCGTCGCCCCGCATCTGGTCCCAGTTATAAAGTGGTATTCCCCAGTTTTGACCAATGGTACGAATGACTTCATCATGGGCGAAAAATCCGTCTGGCGGCGTCCCTCCGCTCCAATCGGCCAGAAACAGATCGCGTTCGGCCCAAACATCGGCACTGTAATAATTAACGCCGAATGGTATGTCCCCCATGAGGGCCACGCCACGCTGCGCGGCGTGGTTATGCACTTTTTCCCACTGTAGCGCAGCCTGCCATTGAACGTACTTATAAAAGGCAATGTTTCTTTCTATTGCGGAGTTCAAGCCAACCCGGTCCGCCAGGTACCGGCGTGCGCTTCGCGGGGAGGTGAAATGGGACGGCCATCGCGTCCAGTCGGGACCGTTTGTATCGCACAGCGCTCGAAAGAGAGCGTAATCTTCAATCCAGTCAGCGTTCTCGCTGGCGAACACGACAAGCGGATTGCCCGATGCAGGATTGAGCTCGGCTCGTGCAAGGAAGCTTGCAAACGCGGCCTTCAGAAGCTCAAGTTTGTGGGTCTTAACCGTTTGGTAATGCACTCGATCCGGCCCTAGGCCTTCCGAGGGCATCTCCAATGCGATGCGTTCGTAGTCTTCTTGAGAAAGATCGGAAACAGCTTCTGGTGTAACGCGTAACAAGCAAGGATCAAGCGCAATTGAGCTTATTGCGTTGTAAGGGCTATTGTCCAATCCGGTCTCGTTGACCGGCAGCGTCTTCACCAGTCCGAATCCTATTTTTTCCGCCCAGTCGATGAATTCGATCAAACATTCAGTGTCTCCTATACCCTGGTCTCGCTCGCTCCTGAGCGAGAATATCGGGACCAGCACGCCGGCTATCCGGTGCTTTGGACTCAATTCAAGAGTATTCGCTGAGCGCGCCATCAGGCCTCCCTCGCGTGCTCGTGCTCGATGCACTGCACAGGCTAAAACAATTATCGGTGTCCGCCATACAAATTCTTTATCAGCCGCGTGAATTCGCGCCTTTCATCTCTATCGCCCAGCACTTTCTGAAATGGGCCTCCCCATTTTCCCTCGGCCGTCGTCTAACGTATCGGCCCCTGCTCGGGAATTGGAATAAGCCTTTATCATTCCTGTGTGGAGCGCTCTAATCTGTCGGTCGAACACAGCAATCGTCGTAGGATGCTGCCTTCATACGCCGCGATAAAAAAACCGGATCCGCAAAGGTGTTCACGGCAACGCTAGTTCCATAAAGACGCCTTTTCAATTTGTCGCGGTAGTAATAACGCGGTCTAATTGACCGTCGGTTCAGCGCTCGATCATGGAGCGCGACGGTAGCTTCCGGGCGTGCTGTCGGACGGTCTGTGAGTCAAGGCTGGCGCCTGCCAGGGCGCGCCGGTCCGTGGCCCAGGATTCGCGAACAGGCGTGACACCATAGATCAAGCTGATAGGCGGTGGATGACCTTAGGGATTTCTGGCAAAAGATCGCTGGCCAAGTAGCCGACCTCCCCGAACCGGCGCTGCAATATCGCCCCGGTCGCGTGATGAATGAAGATGGCCCAAGCAGTCGCGTGTTCCGTGGAAAGACCGCGGGCGATCATCCCTGCGACGATGCCGCTGAGGACATCGCCGCTGCCCGAAGTTGCCAGGCCAGGCGCGTTGCCGACAAACTTGAGGCTACCCGTGGCACCCGCGATCCATGTGGTGCTTCCTTTCAGGGCCACAGTAACGCCCCAGCGCTGCGCGGCGCGCTCCGCCGTTTGCTGCGGCGCCTCTTCGATGCTTTGTTTCGATTTATCGAGCAGATCGGCCATTTCACCGGCATGCGGCGTGATCAGAATGGGCTGCGCAAGTCGGGATTGGCCGCGCAGCGCGCGCAGGGCGCCGGCATCTAGGACAATAGGCACTTCGCGAAAAGCCTCGATCATCGCAAGCGCGAATTGCGTCGAAGCCCGGTCCTGCGGCAAGCCCGGCCCCAGCACGAGTACAGAAACCCGGCTCGCCAGCGGTTCCAGTTGCTTCCAAGCGGTAGCATGGGTTCCGCCCGCGCGGGACGGGGTGAGTGGAATGACCCGCGCTTCAGGGATGCGGAGAGCGAGCGGCAGCGCAATCGACGCCGGTACCGCAATAGCCAGCTTGCCTGCACCGGCGCGCAAGGCAGCAAGTGCGCTCAATAACACAGCGCCGGGCGTTTCCTTGCAACCGCCAACGATCAGGACCTGCCCGCGCCCATCCTTATCCACGGCGGCGCCCAAAGGCGGAAGCGGCCATTTCTTCAGGACTGCCCGCGATAAAGTTTTAACGGCGTGCGCCATGAGCGGCTACGCACCGGGCGCGCTTGGCACGTCCGGTTCCGCAGTTACCGGCGTGCCGCTGTTTTTGACCGGCGCGACAAAGTTCACCAGTTCAAGCTTCATCACCTGGTCTTGACTTTCATTGGTATGTGCCCGGTACGAGGTGACAGCACAATTCGGAATGTCGCCCTTGCTGTCTATTTCGAGAATTTTCGCTTCGTCCATTTGCTCGATTAAGTACTTCAAGCAATTGGCAGTCACCTGATGGGCGACGATCAAAACGTTCTTTTCCGCGTATTCGCGGGTTATCATTTCAAGCACGCTGCGCAGGCGCAGGATCACGTCGCACCAACTTTCGCCGCCGGGCGGCCGGAAATAGAACTTTCCGATATGGCCGCGCTGTTCGCTCAGCCCCGGGTATTGTTGCGTGATGCCCAAATGGGTAAGGCGGTCCAATATTCCGAACTCCTTTTCGCGCAGGCGCTCATCGACACGAATTTTCGGTTTTTTCCACTGTGCGGCCTTGCTGACGAGTTGCGCGGTCTGCCTTGCCCTCAAATAAGGTGAGCAAAGGATAACGTCTGGACGCTCGTCTGGCTCAAGGCCGCCGAACCACTCGCCTAGAGCGCTGGCCTGGTCTTCACCAAGGGGGGAAAGCGGTACATCCATATCGCGCGTAGCGATATCGATCTTCGCCAGCCGTCCGGCCTCCGCCGCGTCACGCGCTACGTTGCCGGCGCTCTGCCCGTGGCGAACGGCCCAGAGGAGTTTTGGCCAGGCGCTCATCGCCACAGTTTATGCATGCACGCAAAAGCCAAGCGCTGCGCCGTCGATGTGGACATGCCTTCTCCATACAGGTTGTAGCGAAAGCCCACCTCGAGACAAGGCCATCGCGCGTTATTGAGATTGTTGATGAAAAGTGTCGCTGTGCGCTATCAGCGTATTCCTACAGCGGTGCCACAGGCGGAGACTGGTCCTGTGACGGATGGCATCCGTGCTGGGCAGAATGGGCTGCTGACGGACTTTTCAACCGAAATTGCATCGCCGTCGCAACTGGCTAAACTGGCACTCGTCTCAAACTCTTAGTACTGAGGTGGTTGTCAGACCATGGCCCTATCCTGGAGGGCGATAAAAAATTGTTCCAGGATATCTAAAGCAAAAGCACCATTAATAGGACGGCCCTCCTCTTGATGATGTAACCGCGTCACCGCAGCAACCGCGTAACCGCGCATTAGTTCGCGACATAATGCTCATTTCTCAAAGTTCCAGTACGGAGTTGCAGTCTATTGAAAATGGCGGTTACAGCGGTGACGCGGTTGCAGAATCAAGCTCTCTGGACTAAATCTCGCTCCTAGACTAGCCGCCGCCAAACTTTCGTAGACGGGATTCGGCATTGTTTGGCCCATTGGCCCCCTCATCTGTGTCCTGCAAGACGCTCGGCTTAATGCACTAGACTCTCGATGGACCCATGCCAGGCAATCGCTCAGTTACGGTTGAGCGCCCATTCGCGCCAAGTCGGATGAACCTGCGCTTGGTCAGGCAAGGGTTTCTGCCCCAGCGATTCGATAGCTATTCCGTCCTCCTTGCTTTGCCTGGTAGAGCGCGGCATCAGCCTCTTGCAGCAGCTCCGGGCCGCTCTGGTCGGTAGGCTCACTCGTGGACACGGCAACGCCAATGCTGGTGGACGCCACGATTTGCAGTTCCTCAAAGATGAAAGGCGTGCGCATTGCTTCGATGATCTTTGCCGCGATCACTGCGGCGAGCGACGCAACAGCCAAATCCTCAACAAGGATGACGAATTCATCCCCGCCCAACCTGGCGACGACATCCGTACTGCGAACGCTATCTGTCAGGCGGGTTGCGAAGGCGCTGAGCAACTGGTCGCCGATGCCATGCCCATGCGTATCGTTGACCAGTTTGAACTTGTCGATATCAAGGTACATAACGGCAAATACCTTGCCGGTGCGACGCGTCCTTGCAATGGCAAGGACCAGCCGCTCGTTGAATGCCGCGCGATTGGGCAGTTCAGTCAAGGTATCGTGTTGGGCCAGAAAGGCGAGTTTTTTCTCGATACTCTTTTGCTCCGTGACATCGTAGGCGAGGATATAACAACCCCGTACCTGGCTCTCCGGCCCATAGTCCGGTATGAAGGTGGCCCGTACATAGCGGCCGTGACCTCGTAGCTTCAGTTCGCGTTCGCGGCTGGTGATGTAGCCCTGCAATGCCTCCCCAATATCATTGCGAATTGCCGAATATTCTTCGTGCCCAAGAACTTCTAGCATCGTCTTTCCCAAAAACGCCTTTTGGGCCACACCGAACCATTCCTCATACGTACGGTTGTTGAATTGGTAGCGCTGATCGCGGTCGACGTAGCCGATCAGCACCGGCACATTGTCCGTGATGGTCAGCAGTCGTTCTTCATTCGCGGCCAGTGCCTGCTTGGCGACTTCTTCGGCGGCCATCAGATTGTTGAATTCGTGCGTCAATTCGCCGATTTCGTCCCACCGGCGGACCGGAATGCGTTCAACGATGGCACCGTTCATTTTCTTGGCCCGCACGTATTCAAGCACCGCGGCAAGGGGCACTAATAGCCAATAGACAAATGACCACGTAACAACGCTGATCAGCGCGGCAATCAGGGTTGCCAGGACCACCATATGCTCTTGGGTAGCTGCAATCGAGCCGAATGCTTCGTCCGTCGGCAGCACCGCCGCGACGATCCACTCGGTCTCTTTCAACTGCTTAAACCCCATCAGGGCGCGCAGGCCGGTGCTGTTTGTACCTTCCATGCTTCCTTCAAAGCCTCCCTGCGCCAGCGCGCTGGAAGAATTCTTGGAAGCAGGTGCTGCCGGCGTCATGACTTTTTTCTGGTCGGGATGGCTCACGAGTAGCGGGTGTGCGCCTCGGGTGACCACATAGAAATATCCGCTCCGGCCCACGCGGGTGGTTCCGATGTTTCCCAGGAAATTGGATTTGAGCAAGCTCAATGAGCCCCCCAGGATACCGATCATCCGGCCATCCTGGCCAAAAATGGGGGCCGTCATCATAACCACCGGCTTGCCCTCGGAGAGCGTCAGATAGGGTGCAGAAATAACGCCCTTCTCGGAGCTGACGGTGTCCTTGAAGTAAGCACGTTGCGCCACATTCACATGCGCCAGTTCCGGACGGAGGGGCACGCTCACCACGATCTGTCCTTGCATGGAAATCATCAGTACCGAATCGAACATGGTCGGTAACGACTCGCGGAGTTCAAGTGCGGCCTGGGCTTGTGCCGGCCCTTGTGCCATCGCGAGCCCCAAGTGAGCGGCGACGCTGCCGAGGGCCGCTGCCCGCGCTCGGAATTTCTCATCGACTTCATCGGCAACACGCGTCAGGAGGGTGACTTGCTGAGCACTGAGGACTTCCGCCATCGATGTGCGGATCTCGCGCAGTTGCGCTGCCGTGACGAAGGCGATCGCTGCGGTAAAGAGCAGCGTGAGGACGAGCGCAAGCCTGGACTTGACCGACAGAGTCCATGGGATTTTTAAATGCATTGATTGGCCTCTATGATCAGACAGGAATACGCGTGCCGAACCGCCTACACGTTCGACGGCTTGCGTTCAAGAGAATTGCCTAATGAGCTTTTTATTCCCCGCGAGTGCAATGGTTTCACGGGTTGGTGCCCGGCGCCGCTTTTGCGTCCAGCGGCACTGCGTTCTTCGGAAACAGGCTGCGCGCATGGTCCAGGCGCTCCGCGGCGCCCGCTACTTCGGTAGCCGACGTGGGCATCAGCGCCAAGGTACCGGCAGTCTGCCGGATGCGAATGCTCTTGAGCGCCGCGATTCCTGCGGAAGTATTTTGGAGGCCGAGCAAGGTCTGCTCCAGTCTGGCAACTTGCTCTGAAGAAACTTTGGGTGCCGCCGCTAGAACAAATCCTGGATAAGAGTCGCTCTTTCCGATCACCTTGAGTTTGTTGCCGTAACGGGCCAGCGCATCGTCGGCACCATATTGCGCCAAGGCCACCGCATCGACGACGCCGAACAACAGCGCATCGACCATCGCGTCGGGGCTCCCCGAAAGCTTGAGCGCAATCTGATCGATCCTGACATCGTTGGTCAACAGGTAGTGCATCAAAATCGGCCCATGCGCCGAATTGGCCGGATACGTGGCGATGCTATGGCCCTCGAGCTGCGCGATTTTTTCGACGCCACTATTCGATTTGACAATGATGCTGACCGCGAAATCGCGGAACTTGGCCAATGGCGTCAGCCGCAGCCGCCCCACGGCAATACCGATCTTGTCCACAGGGCCCAAATAGAGGTCGTAGGACGCCTCCGTCTGCGCCATCTCGCGGCTGAAGTCAGCGATTTGCACCGTCTCCACAGACCGCTCGACCGCCTCTCCGAGCAGAGTGGAGAATTGCCGCATGGATTTGGTCCATTCGCCAGTCTCGGCAGCGCTTTGCGCCACCGCACCGGTCTGTATTGCCAGTCGCAAAGGCGAGCCGGGTCCGCCGCGCAGGGTTGCAAATAACGCCGCGGCTACGGCGGCTACCGATGCTGCGGCAACGCCTGCCAGCACGGCACGGCGGCGCCCGGGTGAGCGCGACGCAACCGATTGCCGTTCCATGTCTCCGGGAAGGGGTGGCGGAGAAAGCGCGAGGGCTTTGCCGTCCAGCTGGGTGCCTACCAACGCCGCCAAAAACACTGCCACCGTCTGTGGCCGATTCCGGTCATGGGGAGCAAGCGCCCAATCGATGGCCTTCAGAAAGGCTTCGCCATAGCGGCCGCGACCGGCATCAACAGCGCTTTTTTGCGGATCGGTTTCGATGCGCGCCGCCGCCTCGACTGGCTTCTTGCCGGTCACGATCCAATACAGCACGCCACCAAGAGCATAGATGTCCGACCACGGGCCTTGCCGTCCGTGCGCGTGATACTGCTCGAACGGCGCATAGCCCGGCGTGACAATGCTGGTCAGGCCTTCCGCTGAGTCGATGTCCTTAATTTGGCGGGCGGCGCCGAAATCGAGCAATACCAGGCTGCCGTCCGCATCGCGGACATAGATGTTCGCAGGCTTGATGTCGCGGTGCAAGAAACCGGTGTCGTGAATTTTCTGCAGCCCTTCGAGCAGCGGCACGAACATGCGCATGATCGATGCTTGGTCCGGTGCACCATCGCTGCGACTCAGATACTTCTTCATCCACGAATTGAGGCTCTCGCCGAACTCATAGACCATTACCATATAGGCTGTATTGTTGGCCTCGAAGAAGCGGTTTACGCCGACGATATTCGGATGATGAAACGCGGCGAGCGTACGCGCCTCAAGAACAAAGCGGTCAAGGCCGGTTTCGTAATTCTCCTCGGCATCCTTGCTTTTGGGAGAAACCGCGCCGGTCTGATCGTCGCGCACGGCCAAGTCGTTTGGCAGATACTCCTTGATCGCGACCCTGTTATTGAGCAGGGTGTCGTGAACCATATAAGTCACGCCAAAACCGCCAATGCCAAGTACGGATTCGATGCGATATTCGAGCAACATGAAATTCACGGGCAATCCCACGCGGTCTTCTTCGTGGCCCGGATTTAAGCGGGCGCGAGAACGCAATTCCGAGTAAGAGAGTCCCGTGACGTCAGTGGTTCGAATGCCCCGATGCTTGGGCGCACCCGGATTGATTTGCGTGATCTCATCCGCGCCGTCGGTAGCAGGCCTCTGTGGTATTCCGCTACTCTTACCATCCGGTTCCATCGCTAAGCTCCTTGGAAACTCATTCCAGCTTCGACGAAAATTGTGAACTGGCCGTCCAAAGAGGCCGATGGCGAGCGCCCACGAAGCCGCACGGTTAGTCGCGCTGGTTTCAAAGGACCTTTATAGTCAGCATACTCTTAATGCGAACTGAACATACGGCTTGCCTCTCAGACTCCGTAGACAGGCGCAGCCAGCAATGGCTGACCCATTCCCCAAGGCTGCGCCTGGCCCTTGATTGCAACCGCGGTGCAGCGTGAAAACGGTGTAAGCTAATTCGGCCCGGCGTTGCGCCATCGCGGGGCTTACCGCTCAGTCGATACGAGACACAAACGATCCCTTCACTGGACGGAAAAGCAGGACCGATTAGATGCATCGCCGCTTCAACCGGAGGAGGGCAAGTGACAATTATTGGGACAAGGTGGAGCATTCGGGGGAAGCTTGGGGCGGCCTTCATGATGGTTGCCTGTTTTGCCGCAATATTCGTTTGCATCGCAATATCGGCCCACTTTTCGACCATAGAGCGCGCGGCCCAGCTAGAAGGCGAGCACGTGGCCGAACTGATTGCCGATGGGGCGATGGAAGGCAACGGCATCAAGCCTCGGTTACAGGACTATGTGGTCCGGCTGAACGCCGTGCGCAAGCGCGATGTGGTGATTGTCGATGCCGGCAAAAGAGGCCTCGCTGATATTGACGCCAACGATGTGGGAACCATCTTCGATCACGACTCTGGTAACGAAGTTGGCAAGACCATCAGCGATAGCCAGGTCCGGACGTTTATCGAAAAAAATAGCCAGCATGTCCACGGCGCCTACCAGATCGTTGTTCCGTTGGGACGCGGCGCGCCGGGGTCGGGCAAGGCGGCGCTCGGTGCGGTGATTCTCGAATACTCGGATATCCGGGAGGAGTTATTTGCAGTGGAGCGCGACGAGTTGTATCTGATTATCGCAACCGGTATCGCCACCGTGCTGCTCGTGACTATTTTTGGTCTTGGGATTGCCAGGCGCATCGCGCAACCACTGCTGCAGCTTAAAGCCAGCGTGGACCGGATTGCGGCCCAGGACTACGAGGCGCGGGTCGCCGCCCAGTCACAGGATGAAATCGGATTGTTGGGCACCGCATTCAACCGAATGGCGGAGGATTTAAGCGCCACGCACGCGGAACTGGTCGGACACAAGCGCGATCTCGAAGAACGTGTCGCCGCAAGAACCGGAGAACTTGCCCGGTCCAACGCGTTGTTGGAAGAGGAGGCGCGACAGCGCAGGCTCGCGACCGAGCGCGCAGACTTCCTCGCCTACTATGACCCCCTCACCGGCCTGGCAAACCGGAGCCTGCTTCTCGATAGGCTGGCCCAACACATTCGCAAGGCCGCCAGCGGAGGGCATAAGCTTGCCCTATATCTCATCGACTTGGAGCGATTCAAGAACATCAACGATAGCTTGGGAAGACCTGCCGGCGACGCCCTGCTTCGCCAAGTGGCGGACTGGCTGACACACAACGTCGGCGACGCTAGCTTGGTGGCACGGGTGGCAGCGGACGAGTTTGCGGTGTTGCTGCCAGAAGTGAGGCAGGAAGGCGATGCCGCGCGATTTCTAGAGAAATCGATTGAAACTTTCATGCAACATCCGTTTCACTTGAATGGCGCCGTATTTCGCATCGCCGGCAAGGCCGGCGTGGCGGTTTTTCCGGACAACGGCATCGATGCCGATACTTTGTTCAAACATGCGGAGGCGGCACTCAAGCATGCAAAAGCAAGGGGCGAGCGCTACCTGCTCTATTCGCAGCGGATGACCGTGTTGGTGGCCGGCCAACTGACGCTGGAGAACCAGTTACGCCGGGCGCTTGACGAAGGGGAGTTCGTCCTTCATTACCAGCCCAAGGTCGACCTCGCCAGCGGCAAAATTACCGGGGCCGAGGCACTGATCCGTTGGCAAGACCCGCAAACCGGGCTTGTGCCGCCGGGGCGCTTCATTCCGGTCCTCGAAGAGACTGGGCTGATTCATGAGGTTGGGCGCTGGGCAATGCGCCAAGCAGTCGCAGACTACCTGCGCTGGCGTGCTGCCGGCCTCGCAGCCGTACGCGTAGCGGTTAATGTATCGCCTCTCCAACTACGCAATCGCGGCTTTCTAGATGAGATCAAACAAGTCATTGGCACGGATGAAGGCGCGTCGGATGGACTTGAGCTAGAGATCACCGAGAGCCTGATCATGGAAGATGTGCAGCACAACATCGGCAGTCTGCAAGCGATTCGCGCCCTCGGCGTCCCCATCGCCATTGATGACTTTGGCACCGGCTTTTCTTCGCTCAGCTACCTCTCGAAGCTGCCGGTGGACTCACTAAAGATCGACCGCTCGTTCGTGATCGAGATGACGAAAGGGCCGAGCGGCCTGGCGCTGGTATCGACCATCATCAACCTGGCGCATTCACTCAAGCTCAAGGTCGTTGCGGAGGGCGTAGAGACCGCTGATCAGCAGAATCTGCTACGGCTGCTGAGATGCGACGAGATGCAGGGCTACCTATTCAGCAAGCCGGTGCCGGTGGATGACTTTGAATCTAACTTCCTGCGGGAGCTTTCCGGGTCCGCGTTCCGAAAGACAAACTAAACGTCCGTGTCGAAGGTGGTCATTTGCTTGTCGATGCCGAGATTTCAATGCCGGCGCCGGATGACCTCAACGTTTTGCATGCGAAGTTCGCGACGGCACCTACCACCGTAGTCTTGCTCTCCAGCGACTAGATACCGCAGCCGTGGAGGCCAGCCTGAAGGATGGTGTGCTGGCGATCCGCGTCCCGCGAACGGATCGAGCAAAACCACGCCGGATCGAGATCGGGTCCAAGGCAGATAGCGGCTCGTGCCTCCGCTGTCTTTTTTCGCGCTGTTTGGTATTCGTCCGTCATAACCTGATGCTGATCCTACCCATAAAAGCGCCTCTGTCTGACAGCGCCCGGATCGCCGCTGACTCACGATATCGCTCACGGTAACACTTACCCTGCAGGAAACGATCATGGCAAAGAATGGACAGCAGTCCACCAATAACAACACGCTGGACAATGCGAAAAAGCCGAAGAAGCGGGGTCGGCCGGAGAAAGCGCAAAGTAATACAGGAAAGATTCCGGCCAAGGCTGGCGCGAACCAGAAGAAGGTCGGATGAGAGCCGCAGTCTGTTTCGCGGTTGATCCGTTCTGGCCTGGTCAAGGCATTCGGCGCGGCCGGACTGTGAAGCGAGGTTATAAGAAGTTTTTGCGAACCGATGGTCCGCGCACGGGATTTTTGCAGTACACTTTTTCGAGACGGCACCGAGATACGTTGCAGGTCTCGGTATCCCGGGTCGGCAAAGTCATCGTAGGCATCCTCATTCTCAACAGGTAGCCGATAAATAATTCTAATCATGGCCGATCCGATCAATGTTCTGATTGTTCAAGATGTCGAAGAGGACGCAGCGTTATGGATCGCCGCCCTGAAGGAAAGCGGCCTTGACTGCGCCGGGTATCGCGTCCATCTACAGGAAGATTTTTCGCTAGCATTAGCCGAGTTCAAGCCTCGGGTGATTTTGTCGGATATGAATTTGGCAGAATTCGGCGGCATGGACGCACTTTCGATTGCACGCGATAAATCCCCCGGTATTCCATTCATTTTTATTTCCAGTGCCTCAGGTGAAGCGCAGGCAGTCAAAGGCTTGCGCAGTGGCGCAACTGACTATTTTCTCAAAGGCAGCCTGACGCGCCTCGGGCCCATCGTCGAGCGCGCGCTGCGGGATGCCGACGCCCGGTCCGCCCGGGACGTGGCTGATTCCAAGGTCCATGACAATCAGCGGCTCTTCGCGGCCACGTTTGATCAAGCCGTTGTTGGCATTGCGCATCTCGATGCCAGCGGACGGTTTATCCAGGTCAACCGCCGGTTAGCCGAAATGCTGGGCTATAAACCAGCGGAAATGATCGGCCTAATCGCGAAGGAGCTCGCGCATGCGGAAGACTTTGAAGCTACAGGCGAATTCCGCCAGCAATTGCTGACCGGCCAAATCGACTCTTTTACTAAGGAGAGACGCTTTCTCCATAAAGACGGTCAGACCGTGTGGATGCGTCTGACGGTGACGTTGATGCATTGGCCGGACGACCAGTCCGTCAACGATGTGACTGTCTTCGAGGATATTACCGAGCGCAAGCGCGGCGACCAGATTCTCCGCCTTGAACATGTCGTAGCGCATTGTCTGGCCGGAGCGGACGACGCCCCCACGGCCCAGAAAGCGATCATCCGCGCGATCTGCGAAACCGAAGGGTGGGATTGCGGTCGCTACTTTGCCTTGGATGAAGCCGCCGGGGTGCTGCGTTTCGATGAATTTTGGGCAAAGGACGAACCTGCGCTCGACCAATTTATCGCCAGTTCGCGTGGGATGACCTTCCGGCCGGGCGAGGGATTGGTAGGGGCGGTTTGGCTATCCGGTGAGCCGGTCTGGCTTGCCGACGCCTCGGCTGACAGCAGGGTCAAGCGCGGTGCTGACATTAGCGCTGCTGATTTGCACGCCGCCTTTATCTTTCCCATCTTTGCGGGCGGCAAGACCATCGGCGTGCTGGCGTTTCTAAATGGCGAGATTCAGACGCCGGATGCGCGCCTGATGAAGGCGGTCGGGGTGATAGCGGGACAGATTGGTCAGTTCATGTTGCGACAGGCACAACAAAATCATATCGCCCGTCTCAACCGCATCCATAGGGTGCTGAGCGGCATCAACTCGCTGATTGTCCGCGTGGATAATCGCGATGAGCTATTCCAAGAAGCGTGTCGGATCGCGGTCGAGGATGGACACTTCGCGCTCGCGTGGATCGGGATCGTAGACCGCCGTGCAATGGCGCTCAAAATCGTCGCCTTGCGCGATACCACGCAAGGCTACACCGATTTGATTCCCCTCAGCGTGGTCGATTCCGCGCCTGGTGGTCTTGGCATGGCCGGACGGGCAGTGTTCGAACGCAAGCCGGTGATCGTCAACAACATCGAAGCCAGTTCGCAATTGCTTTTGTTGAAGAAGGACGCCCTTGCGCGTGGCTTTCGTTCGGTCGCCGTGCTTCCCCTGACGGATTCGATCGGGGTGACAGGCGTGCTGTCGCTCTATGCGGACACCATCAATTTCTTCGATGAGGGGGAAGTAAAGCTCCTTCTTGAGCTTGCTGGCGATATTTCCTTCGCGATTGATCATCTTGAAAAGAGTGAACGGCTCACCTACCTTGCCCGTTACGACGTGCTGACGGGGCTGGCCAACCGGACTTTGTTCCAAGAGCGGGTGAACCTGTATATCGACGGAGCCGCCGGCCAGGGACATCGGCTCGCGGTTCTGGTCATTGACATCGAACGGTTTAAGCTGATCAACGACTCGCTTGGTCGTGTGGTCGGAGACATGCTTCTCAAGCTGATTGTGGAACGGTTCGTCCGCAGGCCCGGCAATCACAGCCTGTTCGCCCACCTTGGCGCAGATCAATTTGCGATGGTCCTCCCAGCGGTGCAGTCCGACGAAGGGTTGGCGCGGCGCATTGAACGGGGCTTGACCGAGTATTTCGGCGAACGCTTTCAGATCGCCGAGAGGGAATTGAAAATCGCCGCGCGGGTGGGTGTTGCGATTTACCCCGACCACGGCGGCGATGCGAACACGCTCGTTACCAACGCTGAATCCGCGCTAAAGAGGGCGAAGGAAAGCAGCGAAAAATTCGTCTTTTATGCCAAGCACATGAGCAATAGCGACGGCGGACAACTGACCCTGGAGAACCAGTTACGGCGGGCGCTTGAACGGGACGAATTCGAACTTTACTATCAGCCGAAACTGAACCTGGCGACGCAACGCATTGAAGCGATAGAAGGTCTCATCCGCTGGAAGAGCCCTGAACTGGGCCTGGTCCCGCCGCTGAAATTCATTCCTTTGATGGAGCAGACCGGTTTGATATTGGAGGTCGGCGCTTGGGTCTTACGTCGTGCTGTCCTCGATTACAGGATCATGCAAGTGTTGGGTGTGCCCCCGCTGCGCATTGCGGTCAATGTATCGCCGATACAGTTACGACGAGCCAACTTTGTCGATGTCGTGAAAGATGCGATAAGGGATACTGGCAGTGCGCCGGGCATCGACTTGGAAATCACAGAGAGTTTGATGATGGAGGATATCGAGGGGAATATAGAAAAGCTCAAGGCGATCCGTGCTCTCGGCGTGAATATCGCCATCGACGATTTCGGCACCGGTTACTCGTCGCTTGGCTATTTGGCCCGCTTACCTGCCGATTACCTGAAGATCGACCGTTCGTTCATCATTTCGATGCTGAAGGAGCAAAATTCGATGACGCTGGTATCCACGATCATTTCTTTGGCACATTCGCTCAAGCTGAAGGTCATAGCCGAAGGGGTGGATGCGCAAGAGCAGGAGGATGCTTTGACCTTGCTGCATTGCGACGAGATTCAGGGTTATTTGATTAGCCCGGCGCTGCCGCTTCAAGACATGCTGGCGTTCACCCGAAAATGGTCCGAGAGCAAGGGAAAGTCCTCGTAATTGCGAGCCGGAACCTTTCCGGGAACGGAGCGCCAGTCATATCAATGAGCTACCGAACGACAAAGCCACGACCGGCAGCAGGCTAAAGTCCCGTGCCGGTGGTTAGAGTGCGAAAACCTGATTCCCCGCGCTCGGCAGCGCGCCTAAAATTTCCATAATCTGTTTTTCTTCAACTGGCTTGACCAGATGAAGATCAAATCCGGCGTCCTGCGTTCTGGCTTCGTCTTCGGCCTTACCCCAGCCCGTGACGGCAACAATGAATGGACGCGGGATTCTGTTGCGCTCGCGTAGCCGTCGTGCGACTTCAAGCCCGCTCATGCCCGGCATGCCGATATCGAGCAAGACGATGTCGGGGCAAAATTCCGTGAAAATTTCGATCGCCCTGCCGCCATCATGGGCTGTCTTCACCAAGTGCCCGCGCGCGCTGAGAAGACCGCTCAAGCCCTCGGCAGCGTCTTCGCTGTCATCAACAACGAGAACGCGGCGAGAAAGCTGCGGCGCAGACTCCTCCGACACGACAGGCGCGCCGGCCCCCAATCGGCTCGCGCTTTTCAACAACGGCATTTTGATGACAAACTCCGCGCCTTGCCCGATGCCAGCACTGCTCGCCTCGAGCGTTCCGTGGTGCAACTCCACGATTGACCTTGCAAGAGCAAGCCCGACGCCCAAGCCAGCACTTGGCCTGGCCGCATGATCCTTGGCCTGAACGAATAGCCCGAAGATTGGCTTGATCATTTCAGGGGCAATGCCGCGCCCGTTATCCGCGACCGAAACATGGACCTCGGGATGCCCTTCCCGCCCTTGCTGGCGCGAGGCCGTAACGGTGATATGGCCGCCTACAGGCGTATAGCGCACAGCGTTGTTGATCAGATTGCTTAAGACTTGTGCCAGCCGCAGTTCATCTCCCTCGACCACAAGATGCTTATCAAGGATCTCGACATCAAGGGTGTGGCGCGCGGCTTCGATCCCAGGACGGGATGTTTCGATGGCATGCTCAATGACGTTGGCGATGTCACACGGCGCGTGCTCGACGCTGAACGTTCCCCTATTGATGCGCGTGATATCGAGCAGGTCATCGACAATGCGGGAAAGCTGGGCGCTTTGCCTGTCAATGATCTCGCTGGCCATCGTCTTCTTGTCTTGATCGACATTGGGCAAGAGTTGCAGTCGCACGGCGTTACGAATAGGGGCCAGCGGATTGCGCAGTTCGTGGGCCAAGATGGCGATAAAGTCGTTGACCTTCGAAGCCGTCTCCGCAAGGGCCTCCGATTGACGCCGCTGCGTTAAATCCTGCGTAACCTTGGCAAAGCCATGCAGCGCGCCGGTGGCGTCATAAAGCGCCGTCACGACAACCCTGGCCCAAAAACGCGATCCATCCTTGCGGAGCCGCCAACCCTCTTCCTCGGCACGGCCATGCTCACGGGCCATCGCAAGTTCGGCCCAAGGCTTGTTGGCGTCGATATCCTCGGACGAATAGAACTGAGAGAAATGCCGTCCGATAATGTCCGCGGCGTCGTAGCCTTTGATCCGCCGCGCACCGGTATTCCAGCTCGTCACTATGCCTTCGGGACTGAGCATGTAGACGGCATAGTCCTGAACACCTTCCACTAGAAGGCGAAAGCGCTCTTCGCTTTGGCGAAGCTCCTCTTCCTGCTCCCTGCGCGTGGTCAGATCACGGGTAATCTTTGAGAATGCCAGTAATTCTCCCTTTTCATCCCGCAGCGCCGTAATGATGACGTTGGCCCAAAAACGTGAGCCGTCTTTGCGCATACGCCATCCCGCATCCTCGAACCGCCCCTCCGTCCGCGCAAGACGCAATTCATGGTCGGGCCAACGTCGGTCGATGTCCGGCTGGGTATAGAAGGTGCTGAAATGCTTGCCGATGATATCGCCTGCGACGAAACCTTTGATCTTGGCCGCGCCCGCGTTCCAACTGAGAACGAGGCCTTCTGGCGATAGCAGGAAAATCGCGTAATCAGTAACCTGATCCGCCATGATCTTAAAGAGTCGGTCTTCGGGTTCTTTAAGCACACTGTCTCCTGTCCTGCGACGTATAACCGGATACTAGGTCTACCACAGGAAAAGAGACGTGCGAAGGCTGGTTATTCGATATACGGATGGTTTCTCCAATCAAGAATACAGCGACGATATGTACAAATCGGCTTGAGACTTTTCCATGGCCAATTCCTCTGCCATGTAGTCTTTTAAAGGTCGGAGTGAATGGCTAGTTCCGCTCACGATTATTCTCTTCTTGTGAAATGCGTTTTTCGGCTTCGAGCCAATGATCGAGGGCAGCGTTCAGCGGGAACCCGCGCTCCTCAGCGATGCGGTAGGCCTCCGCCGCAATTCGCTCATCATTGGCGGCCCGAGCGTCACTCCCAGGTATTGCGCCGGGCAGTTCAATGGGGGAATGGGGCCATTTCCACGCTCCTTGGTGCTGTGGCCGGTTTTGCATGGTGTCTCCAGACGAATTTGAGGGTTAAGGAACCGGGGTTTCAGTGCGGGGTTTTTCAGCAATGCCACGTACATGTCATGAAGCCTTTTCAAGTCCTTCCCGTCAGGGTCTCCAACGGTCTACGGAGAAAGGCTTGCCGACCCATTCTGCGGATGCAGTTGTTGGCGGTACGACAGCAGGCATGGGAGCGTTCACTTCGACTTGCCAAGTTTCTCCTCCACCGCCTTGGCGCTCGGACCAACATCTTTTACGGCCTTTTTGAGCACGTCGAAGCTGACGCCGAATTTCTTGGTCCAGTAGCGCAGTTCGTAGTCTTCGTTGACGTTGATCCGGGCGCGGTCGGCGGGGCCGCGGTCTTGCAAGTTATCGGACATTGCAGTGTCTCCTGGAGGGTCTAGAAGACTGCATCGTCGCCGGTTCCGATATGTGAAGCTGCCAGCCTGCGCTTATCTTGCTGTCGGAATATTCCGGCAAAAAGAATTCGCCACCTCCTGCGGAAGCAGGGCGGCGCCCACCGGCAGAGCCAGGGGAACAAAATCCGAATGATGAGCGCTCGTGAGAGTGAAGGATTCCCAATGGCTTTACAGGAATACAGGCGCAAGCGCGATTTCAAAGTTACCTCTGTGAAGGTTGGCCTTGGTAAGCCGACATCCAAATTAGATGGGCAACTTCGCGTGCCTTTTGTAGCTTCGGGATCCGTCCAATCTCTACCCACTTTCTGATTGTTCGTGTGGGTTGACCCGCAGCAGACGAGCCGTTTCATTCGGACCACCAAGAACGTGGACAGCTTTTTGAATAATATTTTTCTGTTTTGTTTGCATTGTTTTTCCAATTTCCGGTAACGACCCTCGAAAGTGCTGTCCTATATTTAGGTTAGCTCCCGGAAATTGGAAATTGCCGCAAATAGGCCTTTTAGCGAAAATATATTTTCAAGCCGTGGGCTAGCCCAGCCAAAATCAAGGTCCCACCTGTTGGCAATAAAAAAAGGAGCCGCTGGGCTTCTTTGATTCCGCGGTTAACGGTCTGGCTGGTCATGCGAATTCAACTGTGTTCGCAGCGGTGAGTGTTTCAACTCCAACTTAGCCACAAATAAAAACAATGAAGTCAATGGCGCCGCTCCTGGCTTTAATCGCTCTGGTGGTTTTCGTCCTAGTTGTTCTCAAATACAAAGAGACGGCCAGAGCGAGACGCGAAATTTGGCCCTTTTACGCCAAGAAGCTTATGTCGCCGCCAGAGCAGGTGCTTTATCTCCGCCTAGTCCAGGCCTTTGCCGAATCACATTGTCTTTGCCCAAATGCAATTGTCGCGATTGCTCGGAGTCAAGAGAGGCTACAACTATCAGGCCTGGTTCAACCGCATCAATCGCATGAGCGCTGACTTTGTGGTTTGCAATAGGGATGCGAGTGTCGTCGCCGTCATTGAGCTAGATGACCCAACTCACCAAAGGGCGGAGCGGGTTGCTGCGGACGCCAAGAAGGAAAAAGCATGGCCGCAGCCGAACTCCGAGTCATTCGGTGGAAGGTATATACGACCCCGGCCGTCGAAGAAATCCGGGCGGCCTTCCCTGAAAACGCTAGGGGTGAAAGTGGTTTACCTAACCGGAAATCGAGCGGACTTCCGCATTGAGGTTGGCATTGGGGCAAGCCCAAACACCTACTTTGCCAGAGCTCCGGCGAGGGGATAGAGTGACATCTGCTGTGCCCTCTCTGTTCGCCGGTATAACTTGGCTACAACCGTCTGGCGCCTGAAAAGGCAAAGGGCTAGCCTAAGCTAACCCTTTGAAATAGATGGTGGGCCGTGAGTGGCTCGAACACTCGACCTACGGATTAAGAGTTTCCATAAATCAATGAGTTAACTCGTATTGGCCCGCCCTCGCCCGCCTGTACCCGCCAAGCCAGGGAGAATTCCCCACGGCCCCCGTTAAAGCCTCGGCTGGCCCGTCTAAGTAAGCGCGGTGGTAAAGGGCGTGGAGCTGCGGGCAACGCAGCAACTAACTACTGGTCGCAATCGTCCACGGCGGTAGACCTATCAGCGTTTCTTCTATGAAGGTCTACAATTTCGAGGACGCGCTCAGGAAGTGTGGGCTTCACGAGGTGACTATCGAAGCCAGCGGCCTTTGATAGGCTCCTTGCGTTTTCGTCACCCCATCCTGAAAGGGCGATGAGGACAATGTCGCTCCCCCCTTTTGTCTTCCTAATCGCAGCAGCCAGCTCGTAGCCTGTCATTTCCGGCATGCCCAGGTCGGAAACAACGACATGCGGGTGGAACAGTTCGCACTCCGCAAGGGCCACCTCCGGGGAATAAAAAACGCGAACGGCGTGACCCAGTAGCGCAAAAATGGCGTGGAGCGTGTCCGCGGCGTCTTCATTGTCATCAACAACGATAATTCTGTAGAGCATTTAACTACCTGTAATGGTATACGGGGGTATAGATGCCTGATTTTTGAGCAATTTGCAGACCCGCTCCCGCGTTCGCTGAGACAAGGAACGGCTAAGACGGTCTTTAGAAAATTGAGAGCACAAACTGGGTACGGCATTGAGCCCATCCCGCTGCTTTATGTTTTCGGTGTAGGAGGAGTACGGACTTTATAATGCTGTAGCCCCGGCTAATATTCATGTAACAGCCCGAACTGGCGAGTAACCCATGCGACTTGCGGAATTCATCGATCACGAACGCGAAGAGATCATTGCCGAGTCAATGACTTACGCTGCGCGAATTCCGGCATTGAAAAGCGCCCCGCCCGAGACTTTACGGGATCATCTCCCTCTGGTTCTGGACGCCATCGTTCGCGATCTCCACCAGCCCCAGAGTCGTGCTCAGTCCATCGAAAAGTCCCGAGGAAATGCACCGTTAGGGTCGGCAGAGACGGCTGCACAAACCCATGGTCAATTGCGTGCGCGAAGCGGCCTGGATATTGAGCAGGTGTTCGCCGAATACCGTGTACTTCGATCCTGCGTCCTACGGATGTGGACCGAAACCCACGAACCCGATCCAACTGTCATTGCAGACACTTTGCGTTTCAACGAAGCCATCGACCAAGCTGTTGCAGAGTCCGTCACGTTCCATCACGCAGAGACAATAAGATGGAAAAACATTTTCCTCGCGGTACTCGGCCATGATTTGCGCAATCCTTTGAATGCGATGCTCCTTACCGCTCAATTGGCGGCAGGGAAGGCCAGCGGAGCCGCTTTGAACCATATCGACGCTGTCCTCCATTTCGGGCGTCGCATCACGACCTTACTTGATTCATTACTGGAGTACAGCAAGTCCGAACTCGGTGTCGCCATTCCACTTGATCGGCGGAATGTAAATCTGGGAACGTCCTGCGAAGAGGAAGTGAAAATGCTACGCAGCGCCTTTCCAGGCACGGAAATCGTCTTCAGTCTCACGGGCGACACGCGCGGTCTCTTCGATAGCTCGCGGGTTCGCGAAGCGCTGGGCAATCTGATTTCCAATGCGGCCCAACACAGTTCCGATGGAAGCGTAGTCAGGGTGGCCGTGACGGGCACGGACACAGCCGTCGAGATATCAACGGAAAATATCGCCGAACCGATTTCCCCTGAGGTGCTGAACAGTATGTTCGAGCCCCTGCGGCGGCATGCTGGGCGGAACGACGCTACCCCTAAAAATCTGGGCCTGGGATTATTTGTTGTGCGCGAGATCGCAAAAGCCCACCAAGGCGAGGTAACGGCTTCGGCGACAGAAAACCGGCTTGAGTTTAAAATTACCCTACCGAAACTTCCGCGTACAGTTGATTTGCGAAACCGAATATAGGCCCGGTCGAGCGGGGTACGCGATGCCTAGTGGACGTTGAAGCAATGTAGATTTGCTGAGTCACATAGGCCTGCGCTCGGACATGCCCGAGCCGGCAGTATAGCGAAGCGAGAGCGCCGACTATCCCTCCCTCGCAGCTTCCGGCCTTGTCCGACTGGATTGATGCCGCGTAGCATATCGCGCATTCGCGTCCGGGGTCATCGAATGGTTCTCGCACCACATTTCTTAACACTCGCTCCCCAGTCTGCGAAGGCGGCCGGCACGGTATCCCCATCGACCATAAATGTGCGCAGATTGCGTCGTAGTCCTGGGCGCTATACCAAGGATAACCAATAACAAGACCGCCTGATTGAACCGGCCATCGTTGGAAGGAGTTCCGGCCTACTTCAACTGGGCCAGATTCGCCTAGCGCCCTTCGCGTGTCCGTACGAAGGCAATGCGGGTTGCCGTCCGCCGACCAATGCGAGGAATTGCCGCCTGTAAAAGGTCAGCAAATCCGGTGCTGGGTACCCCGCCGAACACTCAGCTGAGAGAATGTTCATTTATTGCGTCTGTCAAAATGTTCTTCTCATCAAAAGAATAAAGTGTCCCAACGTAGGGGGCGGGATGCCTTATCGCTTCCCGTGACGCCGGAAAAGCGGCCGGTAAGCGACCCAAGCGTGAGTCTGATGCTAGTACCTTTTGCGGCTTTTTGAAAAAATGTGCGTAACTTCCGGTTAGTAGCGTCCTTCCTGAGAACTTTCCTGCTGAAGTACCAGGGCTTAATTCTTGCTGATCTTGTGTGTGCTGCACCCACAACCTCTATGGCTATCATGGAAAACTCCAACCACCGACCTTTTTGTTATTGGCGCGTCCACTGGAGGTGTGGAGGCTTTATTTTTTCTGTCATCGAGGCTTCCCAAGGATTTTCCAGCGCCGATCTTGGTCGTCCAGCACATCGGCGCACATCGCAGTCACCTTCCGGAATTGATTCGAAGGCGCGGGCCAAACAATGCGGTAGAAGCAAAGGACGGTGAGTGTCCATTACCGGGAACCATCTACATTGCGCCTTCCGACCAACACATGATGATGGATGGTGACGTCATACGGTTGACGCGTGGCCCCAAGGAGCACCATACACGCCCGGCCATTGACCCGCTTTTCCGGTCTGCCGCGATTTCGTTGGGGCCGAGAGCAGTCGGGATAATTCTGACTGGAATGCTGGACGATGGCGCTTCAGGGTTGCGCGCGATCAAAAATTGCGGTGGTTTGACCATTGTGCAGGAGCCGACGGACGCGGTCGCGCCCAGCATGCCGATGAGCGCGCTACGCGTAGTCGATGCCGACCACGTGACAACGCTTGAGAATATCCCAGCCCTCATGTGTTCGCTTGCCGCTCGCACCATAGCCGGTGCAAAGGCGGAGGCCCCGGAGTGGCTTACGCTAGAGCAGATGTCTAGCTTTGGTGATCCGCAGATGAAAACTCTAAGCGAAATTGCAACGCCTTCGCCCTTCACATGCCTCGATTGTGGAGGCACGCTTTTTGAGTTGAAGGACAAAACTCCTCTTCGCTTCCGCTGCCATACTGGTCACGGTTACAGTCTTCGCAGCCTGGCATCGACGCAGGAAGAAATGGCCGAAAAGACGCTTTGGGCCAGCATCCGCGCCCTGCAAGAAAGGGAGGCGCTCTTAAGGCGGGCTGCACAGGTAGAGCACGACCTCAGTTCACACGAAAATGGAGCCATGCTCCGCGAAGCCGACAGACTTGCGGACACCGTAGTCGAACTTAGAAAGACCGCCGAAAAGCCCCCGGCGGCATAGTCATATCGCTGGTTTATGATGATCATTTTTAGCCTGGACGCTTCCGCATTCGTCTAGTCTAATGCTATCCGGGTCTATTCGGCCAGTGGCTAAATCGGCCTCTTCGGCCAGTTATCCACGGGGCCGCGGCTGCCCCTCCACGGCATGAGCGAGCGGCCCTGTGGGTAACTGGTCCGACTCCGAGCAGTTGCATACTAATATTCTATCGGCATAATGCCGGGCATGATAAAAATTGACTGGTCGCGGCACCTCCCCGAGAAATTTACCCCCGAGCGCCTGCGAGAACTCATCATTATTTCTGCGCAGTGCGGTCCAGCATGGGAGGCGGTGTTAGCCAAGTACCGAACCGACAAGGCTCGACCAAGTTACCGGCGACGTGATTTGGAGCGTGATACAAGGCGAGATGGGCAAGGGCAATAAGCCTGCAACCATCAATCGGTACTTGGCGTTAATCCGTAGCTTGTTGCGCATGGCGCGTGACGAAGGGCAATGGATTGATTCCTTCCCGAAAGTCCGCATGTTGCAAGGTGAAGTTGAGCGTGATCGTTGGATAACGCGAGAGGAAGCGGAGCGGCTGATTTTGGCCAGCCCTGAACATCTCGCGGCAGTCGTCCGATTCGCACTCTCAACAGGCTGCCGTGCAAAGGAGATCACCGGCTTGGAGTGGAACCGGGTGGACTTGGATCGCGAGACCGCCTGGCTAAACCAAACCAAGAATGGAACGCCGCGCGGCGTACCGTTGAACGGCGATGCGTTTGCCGTATTGCAGGAACAGCGCGAAAAGCATGCGCGATTCTGCTTTACCTTCCGGGGTGAGCCTATCGGGTGGCAGTTGTCGAATACCGCCTGGTTGACCGCACTGAAGAAGGCAGGCATTGAGGATTTTCGGTTCCATGAGCTCCGCCACACCTGGGCGTCATGGCATCGGCAGGCCGGTACGAGTTGCGATGAGCTCAAGGACTTGGGCGGCTGGAAATCCCGGGAGATGGTGGACCGTTACGCCAAATTTGCTACGGACAATCTGCAGGTCGCAGCGTCGAGGATTCAGCGGAACAGTGGGGAGAACGTAATACCGCTTCTACGTTTTCCCTACGGCCAGAAAACGAAAGGGGTTAGCAGTTAAGCTAACCCCTTGAATTAGATGGTGGGCCGTGAGTGGCTCGAACACTCGACCTACGGATTAAGAGTCCGCTGCTCTACCAGCTGAGCTAACGACCCATCTAGCAGACTCGTGCTGCAGTGCTGCTTTTTTCGCTCGCCAACGCGCGATCGGGCAAACCGCAATTATAACGTATTGGTGACATTCAGGCTAGAGTGTCGCGCTTTCCCGCCGGGGGCGGCGGCGTCGCTTAGAATCGGGGTTGCAGCCATAACGACCTCCGGAGACAAGCGATGAATCAGCCTTGCAGCTTCCTGCGCCGCGCGCCCCTGCTCGCCGCGCTCACCCTTGCATTTGCCACCTGCGCAGTCCATGCGCAGCAATGGCCGGCCAAGCCGATTCGCCTTGTCGTGCCCTTTTCGGCCGGCGGCGCCAACGACCTGCTGGGCCGCGCCGCCGCCGAAGGCGCGACCAAGGTACTGGGCCAGTCGGTGGTGGTGGACAATCGCCCGGGAGCGGGTTCGGTGCTGGGCTCGGAAATCGTTGCCAATGCGGCGCCGGACGGCTATACCCTGCTGATCAGCGCCGCCGGCGTGGTGTCGAACAGCATGCTCAAGAAATCCATGCCCTACAAGGACAGCCAACTGGTGCCGGTGGCGATGATCGGCCTGGCGCCTTCGGTGATCGTGGTGCCGGGCAATTCGCCTTATGCGGACCTGCCCGCCTTCATCGCTGCGAGCAAGAAGGGCTCCGGGCTGCACTTCGCCACTGCCGGCGTCGGCACCACGCCGCATTTCGTCGAGGGGCTGCTGACCACCAAATACGGCGCCAAGCTCGACCTGGTGCCCTACAAGAGCGGCGCGGAGTCGGTCACGGCCGTGCTCGGCAGCTTTGTCGAAGCCACTTCGGAAGCGAGCATCGTGGTGCTGCCTTACCTGAAGAGCGGCAAGCTGCGCGGCTTGGCCGACACCTGGACCGAGCGCATCTCGGCCTATCCGGAGTTGAAGACGGCAGCCGAACAGGGTTTTCCGGAAATCCGCATCGCCCACTGGGCTGGGGTCCATGCGCCGGCGGGCACCCCGGCGGCGATCATGGACAAGATAGCGGCGGCGGTGGATACGGCAATGAAGGACCCGGCCACCATCGCGCGACTGAAAAACGTCGGCATCATCCCGATCGGCGGCAACCGCGCCAGCTTCGTCAAGTTCGTCGATGAAGAGCGCGAGCGCCTCGGCGGCGTGGTCAAAAGCACCGGGATGAAGGAGGAATAAAAGCGCCGCGCTCGCCGGAAGCCTCAGACTTCCAGCGTGAGCAGTTCGGCTTCCACCTGCTTGCCGCGCACGCGCAGGCGCCCGACCGACACCGGCAGGGTAAAGCGCCGCGGCCCGGCGCTGCCCGGGTTTACATGCAGCACATCGTCGATCACGCCCTGCCCCGGCTTGTGCGAGTGGCCGGCGATCACCGCCTGGCAAGCGGCGACGGCATCGAAATCGAGTTCGGCGATGTCGTGGACCACGTAGATCTCCGCCTCGCCAACGCGCAGCTTCTCGGTGTCGCGCAAGTGCGCGGCCCAGGGCACCTGGTCATTGTTGCCGCGCACCGCCGTCACCGGCGCGATGCGCTTGAGTTGTTCGATGATCTCCGGGCCGCCGATGTCGCCGGCGTGGATGATGTAGTCGCTGCCGGCCAGCGCCTTGAGCGCCTGCGGCCGCAGCAGGCCGTGGGTGTCGGCGATCAGGCCGACGCGGTATTCGCGGGCGGCCATGCGCCTTACACGCCCGCTGCCAGAGGCACGGCAGCCACCGCCGCGCTCTTGCGCGGCTTCGCGGCCGCACTTGCCTGCGGCCGCGGCACGGCCAGGCCGGCGAGGTAGCCGTCGACAATGGTTTCGGCCTCGGCCGCCAACGGGTAATAGCTGGGGTCGAGCACCCAGTTGGCGATCAGGCCGTCGATCAATGCGTGTAGCACCACCGCGGCGCGGCGCGCATCCACGGTCGCCGGCAGTTGCCCGGCGGCGATCGCCTGCGCGAAGGCGCGCTCGATCTCGCTCAGGCATTCGGCGCGGCATTCGAGGTGGCGCGCCTTCAGCTCGGCCATTTCGTCGACGTACTCGCACTTGTGGCAGACGATGTCGAAGACGCGCTGCACCTGCGGGTCGGTCGCCGTGCGCATCAGCACGTTGAGCGCGCAGCTGCGCACGTAAGCCAGCGGATCGTCGCGGCCTTCGCCGGCGCGCTGCCGCACTTCTTCCATCGGCAGGGTGATGCGCGCCATCATGGCGTCGAACAATTCGGCCTTGTTGCGGAAATGCCAGTAGATGGCGCCGCGGGTCACCCCGGCGGCGCGCGCGAGGTCGTCCAGCGAAGTGCGCGAGACGCCTTTTTCATTGAATACATGCTCGGCGAAATCCAGGATACGGTTGCGCGTTTCCTGGGCTTCTTCCTTGGTTCGCCTGGCCATGTTGCTATATCTCACTGCGGTTGGGCGCGCGGAACGGGGCCACGCCACGCCGACGGAAAGCCTGCTTCATAAAACTTTGCACAAGCCCTACGCTGCCGCAACGTGCGTCGGCTAGAGTGGGCAATGCGTTTATCCTTTCTGTTATGACAATCAAATAATTTACGCAGATATCTTTACATACATCCGCGAATGTATGTATTATACGCGCCATAACCCCGCCCGGTTTTCCAATTCCCAATTTTTTAAGATCCTTTCAAGGACATGCCCATGCTTCGCTTGCAGATGCTGCGGCGCAATATGCCCCGCCTCTCCCCCGCGCTTTCTCCCAAATTCCTGATGCTCGCCTTGCCGGCAGCCGTGTTGCTCGCCGCCTGCGGCGACAAGGGCGGCGGCCAGCACGGCATGCCGCCGGCCCCGGTGTCCGCCATGACGGTGGCCACCGCCGACATTCCGGTGGACTATGAATATGTGGCGCAGACCGCCGGCTCGCGCGAGGTGGAAATTCGCGCCCGCGTCACCGGCATTTTGCTCAAGCGCAACTACACCGAAGGCGGCATGGTGAAGGCCGGGCAGTCCCTGTTCACTCTCGACCTGGCCCCGTATCAGATCGCCGCCGCCAAGGCGGAGGCGGACCTGGCCAGCGCCGAAGCCAGCCTGGCGCAATCGCAACGCCAGGCCACGCGCTTGAAGCCGCTGATCGAAGCCAATGCGGTGAGCCAGAAGGATTACGACGACGCCACTTCCGGCGCGCAGGTTGCTGCCGCCAACGTCAAGAGCGCGCGCTCGCAACTGAACCAGGCCAAGCTCAACCTGCAATATGCGCGCGTCGACTCGCCGATCACCGGTCTCGCCAGCCGCGCGCTGAAGTCCGAGGGCGCGCTGGTGTCCGGCCCCGACGTGCTGCTGACCACCGTCTCGCAGGTCGACCCGATCTACGTCAACTTCGGCGTGCCCGACAGCGACCAATTGAAGCTGCGCAACGACATCGCCTCCGGCGCGGTGAAGCTCGGCTCCGACGGCAAGCTCGACGTGCAGGTGAAATACCCCGACGGCACGCTTTATCCCAAGACCGGCAAGATGGACTTCTCCGACGTGCGCATCAACCCTTCCACCGGCATGAGCGATTCGCGCGCCGAATTGCCCAACCCGGACCTGGCGCTGCGCCCCGGCATGTTCGTGCGCGTGCATCTCTCCGGCGCCGTGCGCGTGGGCGCCATCAAGGTGCCGCAGCGCGCGGTGCTGGAAGCACCCGGGGGCAACGGCAAAATGGTCTACCTGGTAGCCAGTGACGGCAAGGGCGGCACCATCGCCCAGCCGCGCCCCGTTGAAGTGGGCGACTGGGTGGGTGACTCCTGGATCGTGCGTTCGGGCCTGAAGCCCGGCGACCAGGTGATCACCGAAGGCATGTCGAAGATTTTCTTCCCCGGCGCTCCGGTGGTGCTTGGGCCCCCGGCCGGCGCGCCAGGTGCGCCAGCCGCCGCCAAGGGCGGCCCGGCCGACGCGGGCAAGGCGCCCGCCGCGCAGGACGCCGGCAAAGCCGATGCGGCGAAAGCCGCGCCTGAAGCCGAGAAAAAGTAAACAGAGGCCTCCATGTTCTCAAGATTCTTTATCGACCGCCCGATTTTCGCGGCGGTGCTGTCGATCTTCATCGTGCTGGCGGGCCTGGCGGCCTCCCGCGCGCTGCCGATCGCGCAATATCCCGAGATCGCCCCGCCCGTCGTCACGGTGCAGGCGATCTACCCGGGCGCCTCCGCCGAAGTGCTGGAGTCGACCGTGGCCGCGCCGATTGAAAACCAGATCACCGGCGTGGAGAACATGATTTTCATGAGCTCCACCTCGGCTTCCAACGGCGTGCTGCAGATCCAGGTGACCTTCGATATCGGTACCAATGCCGACCAGGCGGCGCTGAACGTGGACAACCGCGTGAAGCAGATTCTCGCACGCCTGCCGCAGGAAGTGCAGCGCCAGGGCGTAACCGTGGTGAAGGGCTCTTCGGCCTTCCTGCAGGTGGTGTCCTTCTATTCGCCCGACGACCGTTTCGACGACATCTACACCAGCAACTATGTGACGCTGAACGTGCTGGACCAGCTGAAGCGCGTGCCGGGCACGACCAACGTGCAGATTTTCGGCGCCAAGGATTACGCGATGCGCATCTGGATCCGCCCTGACCAGATGGCGCAGCTGAAAATCTCCACCGCCGACCTGGCCGCGGCGATCAACGAGCAGAACGCGCAGTTCGCCGCCGGGAAGATCGGGCAGTCGCCGAATGGCGGCAAGCAGGAACTGGTCTACAGCGTCACCACGCGCGGCCGCATGTCCGACCCGCACGAGTTCGAGCAGATCATCGTGCGCGCCAATCCGGACGGCTCCGTGGTGCGCCTGAAGGACGTGGCGCGGGTCGAGCTGGGCAGCAAGGACTACGACTTCATCGGCCGCACCAACAACAAGGCCTCCACCCTGGTGGGTATTTTCCTGCTGCCGGGCGCCAACGCGCTGGACGTTGCCAAGGACGTGAAAAAGACCCTGACAACGCTGAAGGAGCGTTTCCCGGCGGGGCTGGATTATTCGATTCCCTACGACACCACTCGTTTCGTCGAGGTGTCGATCCGCGAAGTGGTGAAGACGCTGGGCGAGGCGATGATCCTGGTGATCCTGGTGGTGTACCTGTTTCTGCAGAATTGGCGCGCCACGCTGATCCCGATCATCGCGGTGCCGGTGTCGCTGATCGGCACCTTCTCGGGCCTCCTGTTGCTCGGCTACTCGATCAATACGCTCACGCTATTCGGCATGGTATTGGCGATCGGTATCGTGGTGGACGACGCCATCGTGGTGCTGGAGAACGTCGAACGGATCATGCAGGAGGAGCAGAAGACGGCACGCGAAGCGGCGATCAAGGCGATGACCGAAGTCACCGGCCCGGTGATCGCCATCGTGCTGACGCTGTGCGCGGTGTTCGTGCCGATCGCCTTCCTGGGCGGCCTGACGGGCGAGCTGTTCCGCCAGTTCTCGGTGACCATCTCGATCGCGGTGGTGATCTCGGGTCTGGTGGCGCTGACGCTCACGCCATCGCTCTGCGTGTTGCTGCTCAAGCACGGGCACCGCGAGCCGCGCGGATTTTTCCGCTGGTTCAACAACTGGTTCGGGCGCGTCACCCGCCATTACGCCGACAGCGTGATCTGGATGATCCGGCGCGCCTTCGTCGGCGTGTTCCTGGTGATCGGCATGTGGCTGATTACCGGCTTTTTGTGGAAAGACACGCCGGGCAGCCTGGTGCCGGATGAAGACCAGGGCTATTACATCGCGGCAGTAATCCTGCCGGACGGCTCCTCCCTGCAGCGCACCGACGCCGTGGTCCGGCAGGTGACGGACATCATCAAGTCCAACCCGGCCAACCAGGACGTGATCGCCTTTACCGGCTTCGACTTCCTCGGCGGCGGCTACCGCAACAACGCGGCGACCATGTTCGTCACCCAAAAGCACTGGGACGAGCGCCCCGGCGTCGACACCAAGCAATTGGTAGGCGAGTTCTTCATGAAGACCGGCGGCATCAAGGAGGCGTTGATACTCGCCTTCGCGCCGCCGCCGATCTTTGGTCTGGGCAGCGCCGGCGGCTTCGAGTTCTACATCCAGAACAAGGGGGAAGGCGGCGCCAAGGCGATGGAAGCGGCAAAGCAGAAGTTCCTCCAGGCTGCCTCCCAGGACAAGCAACTGGGTATGATCAACTCCCTGTGGCGTTCGGCCACGCCGCAGCTCTACGTCGATGTCGACCGCGAGAAGGCGAAGGCGCTGGGCGTGCCGGTGAATACAGTATTCGACGCGCTCGCCGCCACCATGGGCAGCGCCTACATCAACGACTTCAACAAGTTCGGCCGTACCTGGCAGGTGCTGATGTCGGCGGAACCGCAGTTCCGCAGGTCGCCTTCCGACCTCGGTTCGGCCTGGGTGCGCTCTTCCAAGGGAGACATGGTGCCGCTGGCGGCGCTGGCGACGATCAAGTATTCCTCGGGGCCGGAAACCATGGACCGTTTCAACGACCTGCCGGCGGTGAAACTGATCGGTTCGGGCGCGCCGGGCGTAAGCTCCGGCCAGGCGATCGCCGCGGTCGAGCGTGTCGCCAAGGCCAGCCTGCCGGCGGACTTCAGCTACGACTGGGGCGGCGCCTCGTTCCAGGAAAAGCGCTCCACCGGTACGGCTGGTCTCGCCATCGGCATGGCGGTGGTGATGGTGTTCCTGATCCTGGCGGCGCAGTATGAAAAATGGTCGCTACCGTTCTCGGTAATGCTGGCCCTGCCCTTCGGAATTTTCGGCGCCCTGCTGGCGGTGCATTTGCGGGGCATGACCAACGACGTGTATTTTCAGATCGGCCTGGTGACCCTGCTTGGCCTTGCCGCCAAGAACGCCATCCTGATCGTCGAATACGCTGTGCTGAAAAACCATGAGGGCATGTCGCCGGCGGCAGCGGCGGCCGAAGCGGCGCGCCTGCGCTTCCGCCCGATCCTGATGACCTCGATGGCCTTTATTCTCGGCGTGGTGCCGCTGGCGTTTTCCAGCGGCGCCGGCGCCGGCGCCCGTACCTCGGTGGGCACGGGGGTAATGGGCGGCATGCTCGCGGCCACCTTCCTGGCGATCTTTTTCATCCCGCTGTTTTTCAAGCTGCTGGTCGATGGCCACCTGAGGGAAAAGCGCTCCTCGCAGGAAATCCGCGAAGAGGCCGAGCATGCGCGCGAACACGCGCTGCGCCACGGCGAAATCCATCATCCGCATCATGTGCCGCAAAAAAGACAAGAGGAGGACGGCAATGCGTAAGCAATATATGACCGCCCTGGCGGCGGCGATCCTGCTCTCCGCCTGCACCGTGGGCCCCGACTACAAGCGGCCGTCGTTCGACCTGCCTTCGCTCTGGGGCAAGAAGGAAGACGCCACCCCGGTGGCGGCCAAGCCGCAGGAGAAGTGGTGGGGCGTCTATGGCGACACCACCCTCGACGGCATCGTCGCCGAAGCCCTGGAACACAACCGCGACCTGGCGGCGGCGGCGGCGCGCATCGAGCAGGCGCGCGCCAACCTGACCATTGTCAACGCCGACCGCTACCCGGTCGTCTATGCCAGCGGCAACACCAACCGCAGCCGCATTTCTTCGGTGGGCACGGTGCCGGTGCCGGCCAACTTCCTGGAGAACAACGATACGCGGCTGACCCTGAACGTCTCGTACGAAACCGATTTCTGGGGCAAGTACCGGCGCGCTTCCGAAGCCGCGCGCGCCGACCTGCTGGCCAGCGAATCCGGCCGCGATGCCGTGTTGCTGAGCCTGACCTCCGACGTGGTGAAGAGCTATTACAACCTGCTCTCGCTGCGCGGCCAGGAACAGGCGGCGCAGCGCACCCTGGATACGCGCGAGCAGTTCGTCACTTTGCAGTCGAAACGCTTTTCGGCCGGCGTTGCTTCCGAACTGGAAGTGCGCCAGACCGAGGCCGACCGCGATGCGGCGAAGGTGCAGCTGATTTCGCTGGTCAACCAGCGCGAGGCCGAGGATGCGCGCATCGCCGTGCTGCTCGGCCGCAGCCCGCGTGAAGTCTGGGAAAAGCGGATGGACAACGCCAACGCCGAACTGACGGGCAACGGCCCGGTGGCGGTGCCGGCCGGCCTGCCTTCCGACTTGCTGGAGCGCCGTCCGGACCTGCGCCAGGCCGAGCAGCAATTGATCGCGGCCAATGCGCGCATCGGTGCGGCGAAGGCGAATTACTTTCCGGACATTTCGCTCACCGGTTTTCTCGGCACCGAGAGCACGGCGCTGTCCAACCTGTTCACCGGCCCGGCGCGCATTTTCCAGTACGCCGCCGGCATCACCGCGCCGCTCTGGAACGCCGGCCGCCTGGGCGCACAGGTGGACTACGCCACCGCGCAGCAGAAGGAAGCACTAGCGAATTACGAGAAGTCAGTGCAAAACGCCTTTGCCGACGTGCGCACCGCGCTCGCCGCCTATGCCGCCGCGCGCGAGACGGCCGAGACGCAGACCCGCCGCACCGAAAGCCTGGACAAGGCCTACAAGCTGGCGCGCATGCGTTACGACAACGGTGTTTCCAGCCTGCTCGACGTGCTCGACGCGGAACGCAACCTGCTCGGCGCCGAACTCTCGCGCATCGATGCGCTGGCGGCGCAACGCCGCGCCGTGGCCGACGTGATCAAGGCCCTCGGCGGCGGCTGGCCGGCTGCCTGAGGCAAGACCAACGACCCGGGCTCATCAGCCTGGGCCGCAGGCGGAGCGCCCACAAGGCCTCCGCCTTTTTTACGTCCGCTGAAAGTCAGCGGACACCAGGGAAAAAATGGCCGCATCATTTGCCACGCCGTGCAGCAGCAGGCGCCGGCGTGCGATGCCTTCGAATACGCGCCGGCGCGCCGCGCCGTGGCAATGCTCGGATGGTTGCCGGTAGCGGCGACGATTTCCAGGCGCATCAGATTCAGCGGCAAGAAACCGAAGCGGGCGATCAACCGCACCGCGCGCGCGGCAATGCCCGCGCCGCGGTGCGATTCGCGCACCCAATAGCCGATGTTGCCGAAGCTATTCATGCGGTCGATCCGGTTGATCGAGATTCCGCCCAGCAGGATCTGCCGGCCGGCGTCGTAGATGCCGAGATCGTAGGCGATGTCGTCGCGCAGGTTCGTCGCGCACAGTTCGATCCAGGCCGCCGCCTCGGCCGTGCTGTAGCCCGTGTGACACCACGGCATCCAGGGCGCCATGCTCTGCGCCGATTCGCGTGCCGCTGCCGCGAAAGAGTCGGCGTCTTGCGGGTCAAACGGGCCGATGCGCAAACCGCCGCCAAGCATCTCCTTCTCTGACAGGTCCTGCATTTGCATGGCGCTTGCCCGCGTCAAAGAGAAACCGGAACTATATCCGCAGACCCGGTTCTGATCCAGAATAGCGCCTGGAGCGCACACCCATTCAAGTAGATGATGAAACTTAACCGACAAACCAAACGAGGGCTGGCGGGGGCAGGCCTGGCCCTGCTGGCCGGCTCTGCGCAGGCGCAAGACAATCTCTGTCCCAGCCCGATGACAGGCAGCGCCCTGGCCACGCAGATGAACCAGCTCAACTGGCCGGAGACGGAATATGTCGCCACCCATGAGCCGGGGATGAAAAAGATCTACGACAAGATTCCGCCGAATTACATGGAGCAGTTGAAGGCCAATCCGCATGCCCTGCCGTGGGGGCAGTTTGCCGCCAACCGCAATCAGGAAACCATCGATCGCGTCGCCGGCCTGGTGCGCGACGCGCGCGCGCAGCGCCTGGCCGGCGCATTCGCCGCCGCCCCCTGGCCGCAGGTGCAAAAAGCGCTGGCGCAGGACGCCGAACTGAAGGATGCGGCACAAAAACCCAGGGGCACGCCACTGGACGCGGCGCAGCGCGATCCGAAGAAATTCGACTGGAAGGGCCTGCTGGCGCAGCGCGACACCTGCCAACTGACGGCGATGCTGCAGGTGATCCAGCCGGACACCGCGGCCCCAGCGCCGAAACGCGAGTAGCCGCCCGCGCGCCTACTCTGACTGCACCACCCGCGCCGAAGTAACAAACACGATGGCGCGGCCGGTCGGCAGGTTGGCGTGCAGGGCCTCGATGATCGGCGGGCTGGCGCCGCCGTCGGCCTTCCACATCAGGATGAAATTGGCGCCGGAGCCGCCGCTGTCGTCGCTGGTGGGAACGTAGATTTCATAGGTGCCCATCGGCGGTATGCTGCGCGGCGCGGCCACGTATTCCTTGATGCGCTTGCCCTCGGTGTCGTAATACTGCGCCGAGGTGAGGCGGATGGCGTGCGCCGGATCGGTGTTGCGCACGCTCACCAGTACCGAGACCAGGGTCTTGGCGGGCTTGCCCTTGCTGTCGATTTCGCCGTGCCAGATGTGCGAATAAACCGGCAGGTAGAGCGTCTGCCCGCGCGCGGCGGCGGGCGCTTGCGCGGCAGCCAGGCCGCAGGCGCCGAGCAGCAGCAACGCCATGACGGCGCGTAGCGCGGGTACGGCACGACCGGCATGCCAAAGCGGCAGCCGCGAACTTTGAAGCGGGTTTTCAGCAGGCATCCCCGCAGTTTACAACTCCAGCACCAGCTCTGGGTTGAAGCGCGGGTTTTCGAAGCCGCCGCCATTGGTCGGATAGCCCCGCGGATTGCACACCACGCGGGTGCCGCCCTTGCGGTAGTCGAAGGAGTCGTGGGTGTGGCCATGCACCCAGAGCGCGGCCGGCCCCATCAGGTGATCGAGGTGCGAGGCGAAGCCGGCATTGCCGAGGTCATCGCGATAGCGCGAGGCCACCGAACCGGCGCCGGGCAGGTGGTGGGTAATGACCACCGTCGGCCAACCGGAGGGCGACTCCAGGCGCTGTTCCAGCCAGGCCCGGCTCGCCAGGTGGCGGCGCCGCACGTGCGCGGGGGTAAGGCGGTCAAGGCCGCGATTGGGCACCGGCAGGCCGGCGCCGCAGTCGTCGGACTCCGGGGCGGCGCCGATCAGGCGAAAATCAGTCAAATATTCCACGCAGGCGCGCATCGCTTCGCGGCGCCTCGAGCGGCCGAAAAAATCGAAATCGGTCCATAGTGCCGTGCCGAGAAAACGCACCCCGCCGAGCAGCAGTTCGTCGTCTTCCAGGAGATGAATCTCCAGCGAGGCGGCCAGCGCGCGCAATTCGACCAGCGTGCGCTCCCAGTCGCCGCCGTAGAACTCGTGGTTGCCGACCACGTAGATCAGTTCCTGGCGCGGGAAGGCGGCGCGCGCCCAGGTGAGGCCGGCGCCGCCCTTGTGGATGTCGCCGGCGAGGATCACCACGTCGGCGCCGGTGTCAGCCGGGGCGAAGGGAGAAAACTCTATGTGCAGGTCGGAAAGGATATGCAGTTTCATTGCGGTAGATGCTAGCAAGCCCGGTCGGGCGCGTGGGCTTATTTATGCGCTTGCGCCTTCGATGCGCATGAACCTTTGAGTCGCCGCGCGGCCGCGTCTGGTTCAATCCCCCTGCGCCGGATGGACTGACAGTACGTGAATACCGGTCGATTGCTCCCATATCAGCAACAATCTTTGCCGGTTTGGCTCTTTATCTTTGTTCGTATCAGGACCAATATCCGCTCCGTGGAAGCAATAACCCAAACTTTTCGAGGAGTAGAGAACATGGATGCATTGAAGCGCTTTGGCCCGGCAGCGGGCCGCTTGTTGATCGCGGTGATTTTCGTCTTTTCCGGCATCGCCAAGCTGACCGGGCTGCAGGGCACCGCCGGCTACATCGCCAGCCAGGGCTTGCCGGCGGCGTATCTGCTGGCGGTGGTATCGATGATTGTGGAATTGGGCGGCGGCTTGATGCTGATTGCCGGCTTCAAGACGCGCTGGGCGGCGGCGGCGCTGCTGCTGTTCACCCTGGCGGCGGGCTTCCTGTTCCACAACTTCTGGGCGGTCCGTGCCGACCAGGTACAGAACACGATGATTCATTTCATGAAAAACATCTCGATGGCGGGCGGCCTGCTGTATGTAGTGGTTTACGGCAGCGGTCCACTGAGCGTCGACGGCGCCGACAGCTAGGGGCTAGGGCCCGGCGTGCGCCGCCGCCGCGGCGCACGCATCAGCAAAGGAGTTTTGAGATGGACACGAACATCAGCACGACAACCCGCATGCCGGCGATTTTCTTCGGCCACGGCAGCCCGATGAACGCGATCAAGACCAGCCGCTACAGCGAAGCCTGGGGCCGGTTCGGCGCCGGTACGCCGAAGCCAAAAGCAATCCTGATGGTCTCCGCGCACTGGTATACGCGCGGCACCGCGGTGACGGCAATGCAGCAGCCGCGCACGATCCACGATTTCGGCGGCTTTCCGCAAGCGCTATTCGATGTCGAATATCCCGCGCCCGGCAGCCCGGCATTGGCTGCCCGCGTCACCGGGCTGCTCAAGCCGGTGCAGGTGCAGCCGGACAACGAATGGGGTCTGGACCACGGCACCTGGGGCGTGCTGGCGCACGCGTATCCGCAAGCCGACGTACCGGTCGTGCAACTGTCGATTGACGGCACCCGGCCGCCGCAGTATCACTACGACCTGGCCAGACACCTGGCGCCCTTGCGCGACGAGGGTGTGCTCATCGCCGCCAGCGGCAACGTAGTGCATAACCTGCGCAACCTGCGCCGCGATGGCATCAATGCACCCTATGACTGGGCGGAAAATTTCGAGCGCGCCGTGCGCGAGCATGCGCAAAGCGGCGAGCATCAGGCGCTGATCGATTACGAAAGCTTCGGCGAGGCCGCGCGCCTTTCAGTGCCAACGCCGGAACATTATCTCCCGCTGTTATACGTGCTGGCGCAACAACAAAAAGACGACACGATGTCATTTCCGACCGCGGGCATCGACATGGGCTCGATCAGCATGCTGTCGGTGGCGATCGGCGCGTAAGCGAACACAGGCTCGGCATCGCATAAGCGATGCCCAGGCACGCTGGCCCGATTCACTTTCGGGCGCACTGTCTGTCGGCGCGCAGTCGGCGCAGCGTAGGACTTCTCCTACATGTCACAAGAAACGCGCCCGGAGCGCGTAGAGGGAACCAATCGTGGGCTTGGCTTGCCAAATTCGCCATGCGTATCCTGAACGAGCACACCGACGTCGCCGGATTTTTCGAGAAGATACCGGGTGCCAGCGAACGCATCCTGATGCTCGACTACGACGGCACGCTGGCGCCTTTTCATCCGCGCCCGCACATGGCCTACCCTTACCCGGAGGTCACGCGCGCGCTGGATCATTTGATGCGCGACGGCCGCACCCGCGTGGTAATCATCAGCGGGCGGCGTGCCGAAGAAATCATGCCTCTGCTGCGCCTGGCGCGCCAGCCGGAAATCTGGGGCGCGCACGGCTGGGAACGGCTGTCGCCCGAGGGCGAGTTGAGCGTGCGCGAAATCTCCGCCCGTGAAGTCGAGTTGCTCGACAGCGCTTTTGAAGCGGCGCGAAACGCACTGGAATTCGGCGCGCGGCTGGAACGCAAGACCGCCAGCATCGCGCTGCATTGGCGCGGCCTGGCGCTGATCAAGCGCCTGAAGACGCAGGCGTGGATCAGCGCGGTGTGGCAGCCGATGGCGGGCGTTGACGGGCTGGAACTGCAATCCTTCGCCGGCGGGCTGGAAATCCTGGTGCGCGGCCACCGCAAAGGATTCGCGGTGCGCCAGGTGCTGGAGCGTGCGGAGGAAGGCAGCGCGATCGCCTATCTCGGCGACGATATTACCGACGAAGAGGCTTTCATGGAGGTGCGCGACCGCGGCCTGGCCGTGCTGGTGCGCGATCGCCTGCGCGAGACCAATGCAAACCTGTGGATCCGCCCACCGCATGAATTGAAGAGCTTCATCTCGCACTGGGACCGGGTGCACGCATGAGGATACTGCTGCAGGCCTGGCATGAGAACACCGTCCCCGAGTGGAGCCTGGCGACGCTGCTGGCGCTGTCGACGCTGCTGATCCTGATCGTCGCGCGGCATGTCGCCGAACTGATCCTGAAGGCGCTGGAAAAACGCGACCGCACCGCGCCGCTGAGCAAGGTGCCGGCGGCGCTGGTGGCCTCGACCCGGCTGTGGCTGCTGATTCCGCTGGCGATGTATGTCGGCGCCACTGCGGTGCAGTTGCCGGACAAGCTGGACCACGGCCTGGACCGCTTGGTGGTGGTGATGCTGCTGGTGCAGGCGGCATTCTGGATCAACGCGCTGATCAGCCTCTGGCTCACCGGGCAGATCGACAAGCGCCGCGGCACCGATGGCGAGGCGGTGACGGCGCTGGCACTGGTCAGTTTCATCGCACGCACGGTCGTGTGGACCTTCATCCTGCTGGTGATCCTGAACCATCTCGATTTCAACGTCAGCGCACTGGTCACCGGCCTGGGCGTGGGCGGCGTGGCTGTCGCCCTGGCCGTGCAGAACGTGCTTGGCGATCTGCTGGCCTCCCTCTCCATCGTGTTCGACAAGCCCTTCGTGGTGGGCGACTTCATCATCGTCGACAACTTCATGGGCTCGGTGGAGAAGGTCGGGGTGAAGACCACGCGCTTGCGCAGCCTCTCGGGAGAACTGATCATTTTTTCCAACAGCGACCTGCTGAAAAGCCGGATGCGCAACTACAAGCAGATGTACGAGCGCCGCGTCGCCTATAACCTGAACGTGGCTTACGGCGCGCGCACCGAACAGCTCGAAGCCCTGCCGGGCTTCCTCAAGCAGTCGATCGAGGCCAATACACCGGTGCGTTTCGACAGCGTGCATTTCAAGGAATTCGGCGAGTGGGCGATCGTCTTCGAAGTCGTCTACTTCGTGCTGTCGCCGGACAACGGCCTGGCGATGGACATCCAGCAAAAGATCAACCTGGACACCCACCGCTATTTCCTTTCTTCCGGCCTGGACTTCGCCCATCCGGTGCGCACCCTGCAAGCCGCGCCGGGCGCCGCCCTGGCGGTGCAGTTGGCACCCGATCACAACACCGCGCCGGCCAACGAACCGGACGCGTCCGCGATCGACAAGCCCGCGCGCGCACAACAAAGAGGGGACAAAACATGGACGCCAAACGCCATCGCCTGATCGTCGTATCGAACCGCCTGCCGCTGGTATTCAAGAGGGACGCCGAGGGAGAGTGGCATGCGGAAAGCGGCTCCGGCGGCTTGGTGAGCGCGCTGGTGCCGGTGCTGCGCAACCGCGGCGGCACCTGGATCGGCTGGCCCGGCACTTCGGAGGCCGACGGCGAACTCGGCCAGGCCCTGTCGGAGGCCAGCGACGAGGCCGGGTATATGCTGAGGCCCGTCTCGCTAACGGCTGAAGATGTTCGCGACTTTTACCTCGGCTTTTCCAACGAGGTGGTGTGGCCGCTGTTCCACGACCTGCCTTCGCTGTGCAATTTCGAGCCGGCCTACTGGCGCGCCTACCAGAGCGTGAACCGCAAGTATGCGCAGGCGATCGTCGACAACCAGGTGCGCGATACCGACTTCATCTGGGTGCACGACTATCACCTGATGAACGTGGCACTGGAATTGCGCTTGCTCAAATGCATGGCGCGCACCGGCTTCTTTTTGCACATCCCGTTTCCGCCGCCCGACCTGTTCCTGAAGATGCCCTGGTGCCGGCAGATCATCGGCGCATTGCTGGCTTTCGACCTGGTGGGCTTCCAGACCCTGCGTGACCGCCGCAACTTCGTGCAATGCGTGCGTGCGCTCGACTCGCAGGTGGAGTTCGAAGGCCGCGGCCAGATGATTACCGCGCGGGTCGGCACGCGGGTGGTGCGCATCGGCGCCTTTCCGATCAGCATCGACTTCAAGGACTACGCGCGCCGCGCCGCCGCGCCCGAGGTGGCCGAGAAGGTGGCTGATTTGCGCCGCCTGCTGCCCAAGTGCAACCTGGTGCTGGGCATCGACCGCCTCGACTACACCAAGGGCATTCCGCACCGCCTGCGCGCCTTCCAGTCGCTGATGCAGCGCCATCCGGAGTTGCGCGAGCGCATTTCGCTGATCCAGGTGGTGGTGCCCAGCCGGGTCGACATTCCTTCGTACAACGATCTCAAGCTCAACATCGAGCAGCTGGTGGCGCGCATCAACGGCGAGTTCCAGCGCCCCGGCGGCTGGGTGCCGGTTTGGTACGTCTACGGCAGCTTGACCTCGCTCGAGCTGCTGGCCTACTACCGCGCCGCCGACATTGCGCTGATCACGCCGCTGAAAGACGGCATGAACCTGGTGGCCAAGGAGTATTGCGCCTGCAGCGTGGAATCAGATTGCGCGCTGATCCTCTCGCAGTTCGCCGGCGCCGCTTCGCAATTGGGCGAGGGCGCGCTGCTGGTCAATCCCTTTGACATCGAAGGCGTGGCCGACGCGATCCAGCAGGCCGAGTGCATGGACGTCGGCGAGCGCCGCGCGCGCATGCGCCGCATGCGCCATTCGATCCGCCGCAGCGACATCTACGATTGGGTCAACACCTTCATGAAGGCCGCCTTTGCCAGCGACCTGTCGGCCTTCCCCTTGCCGGAACACCCGCTGGCCATCGTCGACGGGGAAGTGCCGGCGCTTTAAGCTGTAAAAAGAGCACCCCTGCTTTTTCGGACTCCAGTATCCATATAGGCACCTGCCTCATTTGCGTAATGCGCGGATGATTTTTCGAATCAGCCGCGGCGAAAAATCGTCTCCATGCAAGCCGGCTGAGCCGCGAGCCTCTCAGTTTTTACAGGACCACTGCGTGTATTCGCCTTCCGGGCTGGTGCCGGGGTCAATTACACGCAGGAGGTAGCCGTCGGCGCCGTCGCTGGTGACCAGCACGCCGAAGTCGCGAAAGCCGCCGGCGCCGGCGGCGGGCAAGGTTGCGGGCCATACCCGCGAGAGGTCGCGCAGCGGCACGGTACGCAGCACCGCGCCGGGGTTGGCGGCGATGCGCTTGAGGTAATCAGGCCGAAGGCGCACCAGATGGACGTGCAACTGGTTCTGGGTGCGGCCGGATTCCGGGTTGACCACCAGGCCGATCATTTGTTTGTCGCCGATTTTTTGCAGGGCCACGCTCCAGGCGAAGGCCCAGAGGCCGTCCGGGCGCTGCGGGTCTTCGACGCCGGTGACCTCGGCGAAGGGCAGTGCCAGTCCGTGAACAAAATCCTGCCGGCCGAGGCAGTCGCACTGCTTGATGTCGCGAAAGGCGACGAAGGCGCCGGGCGCCTGGTCCCAGATTTCAGTGGAGGCGCGGCAATCGCGCCGGGCTTCGGCGGCATCCTGAAACGAAGCGAGGGGCCGTGCCGGTCGGGGCTGCGCCGGGCAGGCCGCCGCGCGCGAGGCGGCATCCGCGGCGAGGCAATTGTTGACGATGTTCCACAGGATGTCGCTGCGGCTTTGCGCCAGGCCGGCGCTGCACACCGCGAGCAGCAGCGCTGCCGAAAATGCCGCAATCCGTTTGATCATTCCACCACTTTCCGGAAAAGCGCGCGGCGCAAACCGCGCCCGCGCCGGAATTATAGTGAGCCCGGCATGACAGCCGCGTTTAGCGTGGCCTTAAGCGGCGGCGGGACGCGGGCTGGCGCCGGCCTGCCCCGGGCGCGCCAGGGTCATGATGATCAGCGCGGCGCCGATGCACAGCGCGCCGGCGGTGAAATAGGCCGGCAGGTAGGAGTAGAGCACGGTGCGGCTCCAGCCGCCGCCGAAGGCGGCTGAGGCGGCGCCCAACTGGTGGCCGGCGAAAACCCAGCCGAACACCACGTTGGCGCGCTCCGGCCCGAAGCGGTCGGCGATCAGCTTGACCGTCGGCGGCACCGTGGCGATCCAGTCCAGCCCGTAGAACAGCGCGAAGACCGACAGGCCGGTCATGCTGAAGTTGCTGTGGGGCAGGTAGATCAGCGACAGGCCACGCAAGCCGTAGTACCAAAACAGGAGCTTGCGGTTGTCAAAGCGGTCCGACAGCCAGCCGGAGCCGATGGTGCCGAAGAAATCGAAAATACCCATCGTCGCCAGCACCCCGGCGGCCGCGACAGGGACAATGCCGTAGTCGCCGCACAGGCTGATGAAGTGGGTCTGGATCAGTCCGTTGGTGGAAGCGCCGCAGATGAAGAACGTGGCAAACAGTACCCAGAAGGCGCGGCTGCCGGAAACCTCGCGCAGGATTTTCAGCGGCGAGAGCAGCATTTGCGAGAGGCTTTGCCGGGCGGCGGGGGCAGGCGTGGCTTCCTTCGCCCCATAGGGTTCGAGGCCGATGTCGGCCGGCCGGTTGCGCATCAGCAATGCCACGACCACCAGCGCCAGGCCGAGTGCGCAGCACACGAAGGCGAGCGAAAAGCGCCAGCCATGCGCCTCGGTCAGCGCTGCCAGCGCCGGCAGGAACACCAACTGCCCGGTGGCCGAGCTGGCCGACAGCATGCCCACCACCAGGCCGCGGCGCGCGGAGAACCAGCGCGTCGCCACCGTGGCGCCCAGCACCATCGCCGTCAGCCCGGTACCCAGGCCGACCACCACGCCCCACAGCATCACCAGTTGCCAGAGCTGGTTCATGAAGATCGAAAGCAACAGGCCGCTGATCACCACCGTGAGCGCCACCACCATTACGCGGCGCACGCCGAAATGATTCATGAATGCGGCGGCGAACGGCCCCATCAGGCCGAACAGGGCGAAGCGCACCGCCAGGGCGGAGGAAATGTCGGCGGCGTTCCAGCCGAACTCCTTTTGCAGCGGCACCATGAACACGCCGGGCGCGCCCATCGCGCCGGCCGTCACCAGCATGGTGAGGAAGGTGACGCCGGCGACCACCCAGCCATAGTGGACGTCGCGTCTGGAAAGGGTTGCGGCCAATGCGGAGGAAACCATGGAATTGCCCCGGAGAGCGCAGCGGGGGAACCAGCCCGCTGCGCGAACAAAAAAGCAAAAGGACGCAGCATAAAACCCTGCGGCCATCGCGGTTTTAGATGATGACCAACATCTATAATTGCGTAATGATGTCGATCATCATATAATTTGTCAACTGGAAATTTTCAAGGGGACAGCAATGAAAGTCAGTCGCGAACAATGCGCCGAAAACCGCGAGCGCATCCTGGCCGCGGCGAGCAGCCTGTTTCGCGAAAAAGGCTTCGATGGCGTCGGCATCGCCGACATCATGAGCGCGGCCGGCCTGACCCACGGCGGCTTCTATCGCCACTTCGCCTCCAAGGACGACCTGGCAGCGCAGACCTGCAAACTGGCGATGGACGGCACCGCCGACAAATGGAGCCGCCTGCTGCAAGACGACCAGCAGGCGCCGCTGCCGGCCCTGCTGGCCCATTATCTTTCACAGCGCCATCGCGACGACGCCAGCCGCGGCTGCATGTTTGCATCGCTCGGCGCGGACGCGGCGCGCCAGCAGAGCGGCGTGCGCAGCGCCTTTACCGGCGGCCTGAACGCGCTGCTGGAGCTGCTCGGCCGGACGGTGCACGGCCCGTCACGGCAGGCGCGCCGCCGCAAGGCCATCGCCACCATGTCCGAAATGGTCGGTGCCGTGATCCTGGCACGCGCAGTCGACGATCCGGCCCTGTCCAATGAAATCCTGGCGGCGACGTCGTCGGACCTCCTTGCCGGCTACGCCACGCTCCCTGGCGAGGCCTGACTTCCTCGGCATAGGCGGTTTTGCCGGACAGCCGTTTTCGCTTCAGGGTAGGCGGCCTGCCTGCGTTCAGGCCCCGGATCGCCACTGAAAAGTGACAAATTACGTCAACCTTTGTCACCGTTGGTCAGCGGATGGCCAGCCCTTCTTAAGGGAATTCCTTGTTTTTCTCTTCTATATTGAAAAAAACAACCCCTAAAAGCCGCCAGAAACCTTTGGATTTGTTAAATTTTTACAAAATGTCGTGACATATTCGTGCTTTCTGGGTGGCCCGGCCGATTACCGCTAACAGGGCGGATTTTCTGGCACCTTTAATGCGTTGAGAGGGAAGCGACTCATAAAAGAAGAGCCGTCAATAACAACCAACAATCAATTGGCCAGTCCCGTCGTTGCCACCCTCCGTTCCGCAATACCTACCCAAGGAGTTTTCCATGAAGTCGATGCAAAAAGGTTTTACCCTGATCGAACTGATGATCGTGGTTGCGATTATCGGCATTCTGGCCGCCGTTGCGCTGCCGGCCTACCAGGACTACACCGTCCGCGCCCGCGTTTCTGAACTGATCCTGGCCGGCTCGTCGGCCAAGACCGGTCTGTCCGAAGGCATGC
>JAQGMJ010000042.1 GCA_028292405.1 Betaproteobacteria bacterium | reverse complement strand
GGCCGCAAAAAAAAGACCGGCGCAAGCCGGTCCTTTTTTCGCGCCTGACAACACGCCATTCAGCCGCGCCGCCCGCCCCTCACAGCACCAGCTCCCGCGCCGCCCCGTGCACGTCCATCTCATACTCCAGCCCGATCACCGGCGGCCTTGCGTAATGCCACGTCACCCCGCCCGCCGCCGCCCCGCGCCTGGCCAGCACCTCGCCCACCAGGTGCCCGATGTTCTGCACCGTATACGCATCCACCGCCGTCGCATCCGCCCACGTAAACCCCAGCAGTTGCAGCCGCCGCTCCATCTCCGCCGCCACGAACTCCACCTTCTCGCGCATGCCCTCGGCCGACGTGTCCTGGTAACGCACGATCTGCTCCGCATACGTGCCCTTGCCCGAGCGCCGGTCCCCGCCGCCCGAAAGCACAAAGCTCGGCTTCGCCCCCGCCTGCGCCGGCACGCTGTACGAAAAGGCATACATCACCGGCTCCTTCGGCTCCCCATACATCGGGCAAACATTCGTACGCGCCACCGGGTTGACAGCATCCGCCGCGCCCGGCTCGCCCTGGTAAATACCCCAGCGCGCCAGCGTCTGCACATACACCTTGTTGAAATCGATAAACCCCTGATCGTTGAACGGCGCGGGTGAGCGCAACTCGCAAGCCGCAAACGCCGCCGTCGGCCGCCCCAGCGCCTTCAGATGCGCCTCCACCGCCGCATAAGCCTGCGCCAGCGGCAACGGCTTCAAAAAGCGCGCCCGCTCCATCTCGAACCCCGGCTGCGCAGCCACACCGCCGGAATACTGGAACACCGCCTTGATATAGCGATAGCCGCCTGCTTCGAAAATCGGTACTGGATTGGTCATGTCTGTTCGAATTTTCTAAAAAGTAAGTTGCAAAGATTGTAACGGCCGAACCACCACTGTCGTGAGCCAGAGCGCTTCTTCCACGCCCCATGCCCCACCACCGTTCGTTCTGCGCCTGTCGACGACCGAAGGAAGGCCCTCAGGGCAGGACATGTGCCATGGTGCAGCACCAATATCCTCGCCGCCTTCAATCAATCTTCATATTCGCCGTCTTCACAATCGTCTCGTACTTCACAATCTCGCTCGTAATGTGCGCGCCAAACTTCTCCACCGTCCCACCAATCGCCTCCAGCCCCCGCTCATCCATCACCTTCCGCGCCGCCGGGTCCTGCAACGCCCGGTTGAACTCCGCATTCATCCGCGCCACCACCTCTTTCGGCGTCGCCGCCGGCGCCATCAACCCGTACCAGGAATCCGTCTCGAACTTCGGATACCCCTGCTCCGCAATCGTCGGAATATCCGGCGCCTGCGACACCCGCGTCAAAAACGTCGTCCCCAGCGGCTTCAGCTTCCCCGAACGCACATAAGGCAAAAAATCCGGCAGATTGCCGAACATCACATCCACCTGCCCGCCCAGCAAATCCGTCAACGCCGGCCCCTGCCCCTTGTAGGGCACATGCACCATGTCGATGCCCGCATCCATCTTCAACATCTCCCCCGCGAAATGCGCCGTCGTCCCGTTACCGAAAGAAGCATACGAAAGCTTCCCCGGATTCGCCTTCGCATAAGCCACCAGCTCCTTCAGCGTAGACACCGGAATCCCCGGCCGCGCCGCCAACATATTCGCCGTCCGCGACAACAAAATCACCGGCCGCAAATCCCTCACCGTATCGTAAGGCAGCGTCTTCACCAGCGTCTTGTTCACCGTAAAACTGTTCGCCACGCCCACGAACGTATGCCCGTCCGTCGACTTCGCCGCCATATCCACCCCGATCACCGTCCCCGCCCCCGGGTGACTCTCCACGATGATCGCCTGCCCCAGCGTCGCCTGCATGTTCTGCGTAAGCAAACGCACCACCTGCTCCATCGTGCTCCCGCCCGGCGGGAAGGGGATGATGATGCGCACGGGGCGGGTGGGCCATTGTTGGGCGGAGGCTGGGGCCGCAAAGCATCCGAATGCGAGTACCAGAAGCGCGAGCACGCAACCCAAGTGTCGCGCTATAGCGGTGCTTGTGACGGAGCTAAAAACTGAAACCGGGTGGCCGGGCACGCATGTCGAGGTGTTCATTTATGGTCTTCCAAGCTTGTTTGAGGTCGGCCGCATCGTTGCAGCATACATGGCAATGCAAGAGGCATTCCATCGGATATAAGGACGGTCAAGACCGCCTCAGCATTGCTTCCGCTTACATAGCGCAGTTTTATCGGGAAGGCATCATGCGTTTTCTAAACGCAGCGCGCCAATATGGGTTCTCCGGCCCGGCCATTGTCGGAATCGCGCTTCTTAACATTGGAAATTATCATTTAGGCATTGGCGTGGACTTCTTCCATCAATTTGCTCGCTCTGATCGTGACAATTTGATATTGCCCGAAGTGTGGGTTGAGAATATCGAATCGACTGTTGGAGTGGATAGCTTTTTCCGTCCAATGCTGGACATCCTCTGGCAAGGTTTTGGCCAATTGAGTTGCCCATACTTTGACAAGGATGGAGGTTTTTCTGCGCCGCGTTAATTTGGCACACCCGTTGCATCGTCGAGCGTTAGGAAAAAACGGGGCGGCTCAGACCACATTTCAGTGCCATAAAGCATCGCCGTAGCGCCATATCCCGCCCAGATTGAGCGGGCAAAGTAGCGTGCATGAGAACACGCGATCCGAATGTGATTCAGGCCATGTATGGGGCGTCCAGGTCGCGCATCGACGAGTGGACCGATGCCGATCCGGTGCGGGTGCTGGCCGTAGTGCGGCATGTGGCAGCAGCGCTGAATTTTCTGCAATGCGCGGCGCTGGCGTTTTTGTATTACGTGGCCTTCAGCCACGAGCCGGATGAAGCGCCGCCGCTGTTGTACTTTGCGCTGGCGCCGGTGGCGAATGTGATTGCCTTGTGGCCCTTCGGGCGCAAGCGGTGGGCCAACGTGGCAGGCGCTGGGGTCAACCTTGTGTGGGTGCTGGGGATGGGTGGCTGGCTGCTTTTCGGGGGTATGAACGGCTTGGTGTTGGAGGCGTTTGTGGTGGGTCCACAGGCGCTGGCTCTGGCGGTGCAGGGGTTCGCGTTAGCCGTATTGCCGCGCGAGCGGCCTTAGACATGCGGGGGTGGAATCCGAATGTCATCCATGAGCAGGAGATGCCACCGCTGAGCTTGCTGCGCCATCTGGCGGCGGTACTCAATCTGCTTCAATGCTTACCGCTGGCGGCTGTGTTCGGCGCGACGCTATTAAGTGGAGCTTTCGACATCGCGCTTTTTTTCGGCTGGTGCGCCCTTGCGCCTCTGGCAAACGTTCTGGCGATGTGGCCGCTACAGCGCTGGATATGGGCAAGCGGGATTGCGGTCGCGCTGAATCTTTTGTGGATTCTCAAGTTCGGCTTCCAGGCCATTCTGGGTGACCCCTCGGATATCTTGATGTGGGTGATTTTGGCAATGTTTCCGCAGTCTCTTGCACTCCTGGCCCAAGGGATCGCATTCGGCTTGCATCTGAGGGGACGTTTCTGAGCGCGGCAACGCACTTCAAATCAACCACACTTAGTTGCTCGACTAGCGTATGTTTGAAACATGGGCGGTGCTCTGCCCTGATTTCCTATGAACAACACGCACTCACTTTTACCCGGCACTCCTCCGCTCCGGCGCGGCCGGTGCGAGGTCGCGGCGGGTTACTACAGTTGTGTCGGCGAAACCGCTTGGCACCGGAGTCGCGGACGAAGTATGGCTGGATTGCGCGAGTTGCGAGAAAACCTGTTCTTTACTGTGGTTGCGCCCACTAACCACGTTTGTAGTGACAGCCAGCATCACGGCGAGATTTTTCGAAAATCCACCGTTGTTTACCGTGGTCGGCATAACGCCGGTGCGCAAATTGTCGAAAATTTCTCAGGTTTTCTCAGGGTGGCCTTTCAAATTGTCGAAAGAATCTCAGGGTTTCTCAGGGTGCGCCGCCCGGCGACCACAGTTGTTGTAGCGGGCCGGGCCTGTTCTACAATGCTCGGGCAGCGCATCCAATCATAAGAGCAGGAGACAACCATGCATTTATTTCCCACCTCCCTGGTCGGGAGTTATCCGCAGCCGGAGTGGCTGATCGACAGGCAGAAGCTGGCGGGGCGCTTTCCGCCGCGCACGCGGGCGAAGGAGTTGTGGCGCATCCCCGAGCCTTACCTGGAGGAGGCGATGAACGATGCGACGCGCCTGGCGATCAAGGCGCAGGAGGATGCGGGGCTGGACATCATTACCGATGGCGAGATACGCCGCGAGAGTTATTCGAACCGGTTTGCGACGGCGCTCTCGGGCATCGATATCGACAACCCGGGGGTGGGGCTGGACCGCAGCGGGCACCCCAACCCGGTGCCGCGCATCGTGGGGGAGATCAGGCGCCTGCGGGCGGTGGAGGTGGATGACCTCAAGTTCCTCAAGGCGCATTTGCGTGACGGCAAGCAGGCGAAGATCACGGTGCCCGGCCCGTTTACGATGACGCAGCAGGCCCAGAACGATTTCTACCCCAGCGAAGAGGCGGCGGCGATGGCCTATGCGGCGGCGGTGAACGAGGAGATACGCGAACTCTTCGCCGCCGGGGCCGACGTGGTGCAGATCGACGAGCCGTATATGCAGGCGCGGCCGGAGAAGGCGCGCGAGTTCGGGCTGAAGGCGCTGAACGCGGCGCTCGAAGGCATCACCGGGACCACCGCCGTGCACATCTGCTTCGGCTACGCCGCGGTGATCCACGCGCGGCCCTCGGGCTATTCGTTCTTGCCGGAGCTGCACGGCTGCACCTGCAAGCAGGTGTCGCTGGAAACGGCGCAGTCCAATCTGGACACCCGCGCGCTGACGGACCTGGACAACAAGAAGATCATCCTCGGGGTGATCGACCTGGCGGACATGAACATCGAGCGGCCCGAAGTGGTGGCCCAGCGCATCCGCCGCGCCCTGCCTTATGCCAAGGCGGAAAACATCATCGTCGCGCCGGACTGCGGCATGAAGTATCTGCCGCGCGATGTGGCGGACGGGAAGATGCGGGCGATGGTGGAGGGGGCGGCGATAGTGAGGAGGGAAGTGGAAGGGAGGTAGGTTGTTGAACGACCTCTCCCTCCAGGACGGAACAACTTAGCAGGTCTCTCCCCTTTCAAGGGGGAGGGGGTTACACAGACCCGGTGGGGATGGGGTTGTGCTGGCTCCGGAACAGTATCTCTTAGTGCGGGCTCACCCATCCCCACCCTTGTCCCTCCCCTTGAAGGGGAGGAGACCTCCTAACGGGCAATTTGAATTGATGAAGCATCGAACGAAGTAGCCCTGCACAACTGAAATCAGTCAGGCAGTTTGACGAGTTTTTTACATGGTTTTTACGTTCGCGGCATAATGCACGGCTGAGGCGGAAAAGGATTTTCGCCCTTTGCATACAAACATCGGAGGAGACATGAAACTCACCACCCGCCTGAAGGGGCTGGCCGGCATTGCCGGCATCGCCCTGGCTACCCTGTTTGCCCCCGTCGCATACGGACAAGCGGCGCAAACCGGCCCGATCAAGATCGGCTTTTCGATGAGCCAGACCGGCTCGCTCGCCGCCACCGGCAAGGCGCACCTGATCGCCATGCAGATGTGGGCCGACGACACCAACGCCAAGGGCGGGCTGCTCGGCCGCAAGGTCGAGCTGGTGGTGTACGACGACCAGAGCAACGGCGCACAGGTCCCGGGCCTCTACACCAAGCTGCTGGAAGTCGACAAGGTCGACGTGGTGGTCTCGCCCTACGGCACCAACATGACGGCGCCGGCCATGCCCACCATCATGCAGCGGAACATGACCTTCATGACGGTGTTCAACACCGGCACGAATGACAAGTTCAAGTACGACCGCTACTTCGGCATCACCCCTTCCGGCGCCGACTCCACTGCCGAGTTCTCGCGCGGCTATTTCGCCATCGCCGAGAAGATGAACCCGAAGCCGAAGACCATCGCCCTGGTGTCGGCGGATGCCGAGTTCGCGCAAAACGCCGTCGAAGGCGCGCGCGTCCACGCCAAGAAGGCCGGCTTCAAGGTGGTGTACGACAAGAGCTACCCGCCCTCCACGGTGGACTACTCGCCTATCCTGCGCGCGGTGCAGGCGACCAGCCCGGACATCATTTTCATCGCCTCCTACCCGTCGGATTCGGTCGGCATGGTGCGCGCGGCGAACGAAATCAAGCTGAAGGCGCGGATGGTCGGCGGCGGCATGATCGGCCTGCAGTTCGGCGGCATCAAGGTCGCGATGGGCGAGAACCTGAACGGCTTCGTCGGCTACGACGTCTACTCGCCGCAATCGACCATGCAGTTCCCCGGCCTTAACGAAATGCTGGAGCGCTATCGTCCGCTGGCGGTGAAGGCCGGCGCCGACCCGATCGGCATCTACGGCCCTCCCTATGCCTACGCCGAAATGCAGGTGATCGGCCAGGCCATTGTCGGCGCCGGCGGCACCGACCAGAAGAAGCTCAACGACTTCATGAAAAGCCACACCTTCGACACCGTGGTCGGCAAGGTCAAGTTCGACAAGAGCGGCGAGTGGGAAAAACCGCGCCTGATCTACGTGCAGTACCAGGGCGTAAAAGGCAACGACCCCGAGCAGTTCAAGAAGCCCGGCGTGCAGCCCATCCTCTATCCGCCGGAGTTCAAGTCGGGGGATTTGAAGGAGCCGTTTACGCGTTAAGCGTATGGCAGGCCGCGTCCGTCGGGATGACGGGCGCGCGCCTGATTGCGGCGCCGCCTGGCGCGTGCTGTTTGTTCTTTAAATTGTCGACCGGCCAAGGTGCCGTCCGCGCAAAAGCGCCGGGTGATCACGCCACTCGGATCGGCGCCCTCTGCTCAAACCCGGTCGAATCGAAGTAGCTGCCGCCGGCAAAGCACGCGTACTGCGCCTCGATGAACCCGCGCGCCTCCGCCGCCTTCAACGCGGCCCTCTGCTCCGGACTAAGCGCCGCGCGCCACCAGCGGCCGGAGCCTGAGTACTCCGCATCTTCCAGCGCGTAGTGCAGCCAGGACTGGCCGCAGCGCTTGCAGCGGTCGACGGCGACGTCGGCATGGAAGGGGTCTTCACCCAGCTCGGCGCGCTCGAACTGCGCGTGGTGGAAAGGCGGCCTCGCGCAACCGCAGGCCTCGCCGATGGGGTGGGCCGTGGCCTGGCCGAGGAAACCCTTGAGCCGCTGCACGAAGGTCGTCATGGGCTACAAGCGTATCACCGTGCGCTACATGCGCTCGGTTTCCCCGGCGCGGGGCTGCCATACCATCAGGCGCTTTTCGATCATGCCGACGATCCAGTCGAGCACGATGGCAAAGACGGTGAGCAGGATGATGCCGGCGAACACGGTGTTGATGTCAAACACCCCCTCGGCCTGGTGGATCAGGTAGCCGACGCCGGAAGCGGAGCCGAGGTACTCGCCCACCACCGCGCCGACGAAGGCCAGGCCGACCGCGTTGTGCAGGGAGGCGAAGACCCAGCTCATCGCCGAGGGCAGGTAGACCGAGCGCAGCAGCTGCCGGTTGTTGGCGCCGAGCATGCGCGCATTGGCCAGCACCACGGGGCTGACCTCGCGCACGCCCTGGTAGACGTTGAAAAAGACGATGAAGAACACCAGCGTGAAACCCAGCGCCACCTTGGAACCGATGCCGAGGCCGAACCACACCATGAAAATCGGCGCGAGGATGACGCGCGGCATGGCGTTGGCACCCTTGATGAAGGGGTCGAACACATCGGCCCAGGCCGGCGCCAGTCCCAGCCACAAACCGATAGCCAAGCCGGCGACTGTGCCGATGGCGAAGGCCAGCATGGTTTCGACCAGCGTCACCCAGAGATGCGCATAGATCTCGCCGCCGTAGAACCAGTCCCACAGGCGCGAAGCCACCTTGAGCGGCTCGCCGAAAAAGAACGGCGCCTTGTTGACGTCGTCGAAGTAGATCGCCGGCACGTTGGGGTTGGTGCCGATGTACCAGAAGGCCAGCAGCAAGACGAGGATCAGCACCTGGTAGATGCGCAGGTTCTTGCGGTTGGGTTTGAGGCGCTTCCACATGGCGGATGGGCTGGCTGGGCTGGGCTTGGCTGACTGGGCTTGGCTGACTGGGCTAGGCTGGGCTGGGCTTGGCTGACTGGGCTTGGCTGGGCTGGGCTTGGCTGGGCTGGGCTAGGCTGGATGGATGGGAGGAGTATCAGGCCTTGAGCTGCTGCCGGTAACCCTTGAGCACTTCCTCTTTCATCGCATGCCAGATCTTCTCATGCAGCTCGAGAAAGCGCGGGGTCAGGCGCACCTCGGAAACGTCGCGCGGGCGCGGCAGGTCGATGGCGAATTCGCCGATCGGGTGCGTCTCCGGCCCGGCGGAGAGCACGATCACGCGGTCGGACAAGGCGATGGCTTCTTCGAGGTCGTGAGTGATGAACAGCACCGACTTGCGGTCGGCGGCCCAGAGTTCGAGCAACTCGTTTTCCATCAGCTGGCGGGTCTGCACGTCCAGCGCAGAGAAGGGCTCGTCCATCAGGATAATCTTTGGGTCGAGGATCAGGCATTGCGCCAGCGCCACGCGTTTGCGCTGGCCGCCGGAGAGCTGGTGGGGATAGCGGCCACCGAAACCCGCGAGGCCGACGCGCGCCAGCCACTCCTCGCCGCGCGGCACCGCCTCTTCTTTCGGCACACCGCGAAACTGCAGCCCGGCGATGACGTTGTCCAGCGCGCGGCGCCAGGGCATCAGCGACTCGGTCTGGAACAGGTAGCCGGCGTGGCTGTTGATGCCTTCCAGCGTCTTGCCGAACACCTTGCAGTCGCCGCTGGAAGGCTGCAGCAGCCCGGCGGCGACGTTGAGCAGCGTGGACTTGCCGCAGCCGGTGGGCCCGACCACGGAGACGAACTCGCCCTCCCCCACCGCGATGCTGGCGTTGCGCACGGCGGTATAGCGCGCGGCGGGGTCGTCGCGCGAAATGAAGGTGCAGGTGATGTCGTCTAAGAGCAGGGCGGACATGCGGTGAGCGGCTGGGGGGGCGTTCGCTGTGGGCCAGACCCAATGTCAGGTAGCCCGGGTTTGTGGCCCCGGCCGCACCCGGCGACGCACCGGCTCTCGGTACGGCTGGGAACGATCGGTACGGCCGATGGGGCAGGGATGGCAGCGCAGGAGAATATACGAAAACCGGCGAAATCACCGTCCCCCCGGGCTTGCGCGCCCCGGGCCCTCCCGCGCTGCCGCCGGCTTACTTGTACTTGGCGTTGGCCTTCTTGACGAAGTCGTTGGTGAACGTCTCGTTCAGTTTGATCTCGGCCGGCTTGATTTCCGGGTTGTAGGTGGCGAGCATCTTGAGCGTGTTCTTCACCCCGGCCTCGGCGATGAAACCGTCGGTCGAGAACGCGTCCTTCACCTTGTCGAAGGAGAACATGTACAGCGCGGCGTCGCCCATGGTGTAGGCGGCGGGCACGGCCTTGGCGACGTCGGTGGCGGAGGCCTTGGCGATCCACTTGTCGGCGCGCACGATGGCGTTGGTCAGGGCCTGCACCGTGTTCGGGTTTTCCTTCACCCACTTGGCCGGCGCGTAGAGCGAGGCGGCGGGCAGCGGGCCGCCGAAAATCGCCTCGGTACCCTTCATGGTGCGGGTGTCGGCGATGATCTTCACCGAACCGTCCATCTCCAGCTTGGTCATGATCGGGTCGGTATTGGAGGTGCCGTCGATCTGCCCGCTCTTGATGGCGGCCAGCGCGCCGGCGCCGGTGCCCACGCCGATGATGGAAACGTCGGAAGGCTTCAAGCCCGCCTTGCCGATGAACGCGTTGAGGATGATGTTGGTGGACGAGCCCGGCGCGGAGACGCCGATTTTCATCCCCTTCAGGTCGGCCGCGGTCTTCACGCTGCCGGCCTTTGCCTTGGAAATGCCGATGGAAATCTGCGGCGCGCGGCCCATTTGCACGAAGGCGATCATCGAGATCTTTTTCGCCTGCATGTTGATGGTGTGTTCGAAGGCCCCGGAGACCACGTCGGCCGAGCCGCCCACCACCGCCTGCAAGGATTGGGAACCGCCGGCGAAGTCGCTGATCTTCACGTTCAGGCCTTCGTCCTTGAAGTAACCCAGCTGCTCGGCAATGGTCAGCGGCAGGTAGTAGAACGCAGGCTTGCCGCCGACGGAAATGTGCACGTCTTTTTTCTCGGGCGCCTGCGCGTGCGCAAAAGGCGAGGCCAGCGCCGCGGCCACGGCCACGGCCGCCAGCGCGAGGGTACGTTTGATCATCATGCCTCCAGAAATTATCCAGCCGGGCGCGATTTTACCGGTTCGCCGCTCTCGGCGCAGCTTATGTGAAGAGGCTTTAATGCGATGCGGCAAAACGACGCAACAGAGGCTCGCCGGGCCGCAGCATGCCCGCGCCCGGCCGGATTGAAAATAAGCGATTTGCGAAACCAGTCTTCGCAAATCGCGAAGCCCTGGCCGCCTCGCCCAACGCGCCCTGCCTCGCCCTGGCCCTCGCCCTCTGCCCTGCCTCGCCCTGGCCCTGGCCCTCGCCCTGGCCCTGGCCCTGGCCCTGGCCCTGGCCCTCGCCCTCGCCCTCGCCCTCGCCCTCGCCCTCAGAACAGCGAGAGCTGCGGCTGTTCCTTCGGCTTGGGCCGCAGGCGCTCGGGCACCGTGAACAGGCTGGTGTTGCTGCCCTTGCTGTACATGCGCTGGTTGAAGCCGTGGCGCTCGCAAGCCTTTTTGAAACGCTGGGCGATCAGTTCTGCGAACACGCCCTCCCCGCTCATGCGCTTGCCGAACTCGGAGTCGTTCTCGCGCCCGCCCCGGCTTTGGCGGATGATGCTCATCACATGCTCGGCGCGCATCGGGAAATAACGCGCCAGCCAGTCCTTGAAAATCTCGCGCAGCTCATGCGGCAGGCGCACCAGCGTGTACGACGCCTCGCGCGCCCCCGCCTCCCATGCCGCCTCCAGTACCGTCTCGATGTCGCGGTCGTTGAGCATCGGGATCAGCGGCGCGGCCAGCAGGCCCACCGGGATGCCGGCGTCCGCCAGCTTGCGGATGGTCTCGATGCGCTTGTACGGCGCCGCCGCGCGCGGCTCCAGCTTGCGCACCAGGTCGCCGTCGAGCGAAGCGCAGGAGATGTACACCTTGGCCAGCCCCTGCGCGGCCATCGGCCCCAGAATATCGATGTCGCGCTCCACCAGCGCCGACTTGGTCACCAGCCCGATCGGCTGCCTGAATTCGGCGCAAATCTCCAGCAGCGAGCGGGTGATTTTCCACTCGCGCTCGATCGGCTGGTAGCAATCCGTATTCATGCCGATGGCGATCAGCTCGCACTTGTAGCTCGGCCTGGAAAGCTCTTTCACCAGCAACTCCGCCGCGTTCGCCTTGGCGAACAGCTTGGTCTCGAAGTCCAGCCCCGGCGACAGCCCCCAATAGGCGTAACTCGGCCGCGCGTAACAATAAATGCAGCCATGCTCGCAGCCGTAGTACGGGTTGATCGACAGCCGGAAACCGATGTCCGGCGAATCGTTGCTGCTGATGATGCTCTTGGCCGTCTGCACCGTCACCGTGGTCTTCGGCGGCGCCGCCTCTTCTTCCGGCGGATAGGCGCCTTCCCAGCCATCGTCCACCGCCTCGCGCTGCAGCGCGTCGAAGCGCACCTGCGGCGCGATCTGCGCCCCGCGCCCCTTCACCGGCGCGCGCTCGCGCTCGATCGAAACAGGCTCCTCCTCGGCGCGCGGACGCACGGGATGTTCGCGCTCGTTCCAGGGACGCTGGATTTTCGGCTGGGCGCTTCGCGGGCGGGACGGCGGGCTCATAACTGTATATTAATACAGTTAACCAGCTTTGGGAAGGGTTACCCGGAGGCGGCCGGGAGGCGTTAGGACGCGCCCAGCAGTTGCGCCGTCTCGAACAGCGGCAGACCCATCACCCCGGTATAGCTGCCCGACAAATGGCTGACGAATGCCGCCGCCGGCCCCTGGATGCCGTAGCCGCCGGCCTTGTCGAAAGGCTCGCCGGTGGCAATGTAGGCGGCGATCTCGGCGCGGGTCAGGCGCCGGAACGTCACCCGCGAAGCGGAAAGCGCCACACGCACGCTTTTGGGCGTGGCGATCGCCACGGCAGTCAGCACCCGGTGCGTGCGCCCCGACAGCAAACGCAGCATGCGCGCCGCCTCGGCCTCGCGATCGGCGGCGTCGCCCGGCTTGCCGAGAATCTCGCGGCCGACGCACACCGTGGTGTCCGCCCCCAGCACCGGGCGCGCCGCCAGGGCGCGCGCGGCGACGGCGCGCACGCCGGCTTGCGCCTTTTCGCGCGCCAGGCGCTGCACATAGGTGGCAGGCGCCTCGTGGCCATGCACCGCCTCGTCAACACCGAATTCGCCCAGCTTGAGCACCTCGAAGCCGATGCCGATCAGCGGCAGCAATTCGGCGCGGCGCGGGCTGGCGGAGGCGAGGTAGATGTTCGGCGTGGGCATGGTGCGCATTTTTTGTCGCGTGGTTCGGCGGTTGGTTGGGCGCGTGGTCGTCCGCTTGTTCGCCAACTACTCGCGGTGGTAGGGATGCCCCTGGTTCAGGCTCACCGCGCGATACAAGGCCTCGGCGAGGATCACCCGCACCAGGGCGTGCGGCAGGGTCAGGCTGGAGAGGCGCAGCATCAGCGTGGCGCGGGTCTTCACCTCTTCGGCGAGGCCATCGGGGCCGCCGATGATGAAGGCGACATCGTCGCCCTCGCGCTGCCAGGCGCTGATTTTCGCCGCCAGGTCTTTGGTTGCCGCATCCTTGCCGCGCTCGTCCAGCGCCACCACCTTGGCGCCCTGCGGCACGGCGGCGAGGATGCGCTTGGCCTCCGCCGCCATCATCTGCGCCGGCGTCTTGCCGGCTTCGCGCGGCTCGGGCTTGACCTCGATCAGTTCGACCCGGGCCTCCGGCGGCATGCGTTTGGCGTACTCCGCAAAGCCGCTGACGACCCAGGCGGGCGCCTTGTTGCCGACAGCGACGATGAACAGCTTCAACGCTTCGACGTCTTCTTCACGGCCTTGGCTGCTTTTTTGGCCGGCGATTTCTTGACGGCGGCCTTCTTGGCAGCGGCCTTCACCGGCGCCTTCTTGGCAGCAGCCTTCACCGGCGCCTTTTTGGCAGCGGCCTTCACCGGCGCCTTTTTGGCCATGGGTTTCTTGGCCACAACCTTTTTGGCAACGGGCTTTTTCACCAATGCTTTTTTGGCCGGGACCTTTTTCACCACCGCCTTTTTAGCCGGGGCTTTTTTCACCACAACCTTTTTGGCGAGGGCTTTTTTAGCCACAACTTTTTTGGCAACTGCCTTTTGCGCCGGAACCTTCTTCGCGGCGACTTTTTTCACCGCCACCTTTTGGGCCGGCGCCTTTACCACCTTTTTGGCGACGGCCTTCTTGACGACGGCCTTCTTGGCAACGGCTTTTTTTGCCACCGGCTTTTTCGCGACTGCCTTCTTCGCCACGACCTTCTTCAGCGCGGCTTTTTTCGCAGTGGGCTTTTTTACCGCGGCTTTCCTGGCTGCCGGCTTTTTCGCAGCGACCTTTTTTGCAGCGACCTTTTTCACTACGGCTTTTTTGGCGGCAACTTTTTTCGCAGGCGTTTTTTTCACCACAGCCTTTTTCGCAACAGCCTTTTTCACCGCGGCTTTTTTCACCGCGGCCTTCTTTGCCGCCGGTGCTTCGCTCACTGCAACGGCGGCAGCGGGCTCGCCCGCCTTGGCGGAAGCGTTCCTGGCATTCTTCGCCACCTTGGCCAGCACCTGCTCGGTGGTGATGCGCGCCTGCTCGGTCAGGTCGCGCTCCTTGGCGGCGGCCGCTTTTTTCGCGGTCGCTGCCTTCTCGGCAACGGTGCTGACGCTGACCTTTTTCTGGCCCCAGAGCTCTTCGAGGTTGTAGTACTGGCGCGCCGTCGGCTGCATGATGTGCACCACCACGTCGCCGCAGTCGACCAGCACCCAGTCGCCGGTGTCGCCGCCTTCGGTGCCGACCACGTAGCCGCCGGCCTGTTTGACCTTTTCGATCACGTTCATCGCCATGGCGCGGGTCTGGCGCGCGACGTCGGCGGTGGCGACGATGACGCGGTCGAATTCCTGGGTGCCGCCGGTGGTGTCGAAAACCACGATGTCGCGGGCCTTGATGTCGTCAAGCGCCTCGACGATGACGGATTGCAGTGTACGAATGTCCAAATTCACCTCTGGGTTGAAACTGATGTGTTGCGGTTTTGCGTTTGCAGGATTTTAATTGTGGGTTGCGCTTACTGATACAGCCCGTGACCGATGATGTAATCGTACACCGCCGCCGGCAGCAGGTAGCGCGGGCTCTGGCGCGTGCGCACCAGGGTGCGGATCTGCGAGGAGGAAATCTTCAGCGGCGTCATCTCGATGCTGAAAACCCGCCCGGCCGGCTCGGCCAGCGCGCTGCGGTCGTTGGTCAGGCGGTTGGCCACCATGCCGGCCAATGCCGCCGGCAACTCGCCGAGGTCGAAAGACTCGTTGGCCCGGCGTGCCACCGCGATGTGCGCGAACTCGAACAGCTTTTGCCAGCGGTGCCAAGTCGGCAGATTGAGGAACTGGTCGCTGCCGACGATCATCACCAGGGGGCGCGTCTCGCCCAGTTCGGCGCGCAGGCCCGCCAGGGTATCGACCGTATAACTGGGACCGATGCGCTCGGACTCGCGCGCGTCCAGGCGCAGGCGCGGGTTGCCCTCCACGCCCAGGCGCACCATCTCCAGCCGGTGCTCGATGGCCGAGATCAGGCCGGAACGCTGCCAGGGCTTGGCGGCGGGAATCAGGCGGATTTCATTCAGGCGCAGCGAATCGGCGCACTCCTCCGCCAGCCGCAGGTGCCCGAAGTGGATCGGGTCAAAGGTACCGCCGAGCAGGCCGAGAGGCTCCGTACCGGAACTCACGAGGGAACTCAAAAATATGCCTTGGCGCAAACGCGCGTATATGGGTCGGATACGGATTTTATAACGCAATGCCTCCCGGCATCGGCGCGCCCGGATTCAGCGCAGCACGCCCGCCGCGCCGCCTGCTGCCGCCAGGGGCACCAGGCGGGCAAACTGCTCCAGCGCGGCCTGCGGGCCGTGGGCGCGCAACAGGTCGTGGGCCAGGGCCGGACGCAGCACGCCGTATTCGCCGAAGCGCTCCAGCATGCCGAAAAACGGGTCCCAGAAACCGTCGTTGTCGCACAGGATCATCGGCTTGGCCTGGGCGCCGATGTCGTCCAGGGTCAGCATCCCGGTGATCTCGTCGAGGGTGCCGATGCCGCCCGGCAGGGCCACGAAGGCGTCGGCGCACTCGGCGAAGGCGCGCTTGCGGTCGTCCAGGGTCGGCACGTAGTGCAGCACACCGATGGTCGCGTCCGCATGCTCGCGCACGGAGAGGGCCTCGACCATGAAGCCCATCACCTCGCCGCCGGCCGCATGCGCGGCGCGCGCGGCAATGCCCATCAGCCCGCGCGCGCTGCCGCCGTACACCAGGCGCACGCCGCGCCCGGCCACCAGGCGGCCGAACTCCGCCGCCAGGTCGCAGGCGCTTTGCGGCAAATGGTCCGACGCGGAGCAGAACAGGCCGATGGAAGGGCGCATCAGGTACGAATGATCTCGTCCAGCCCGATGTCCACCGCCGGCGCCGACTGCGTGATGCGCCCCACCGAGATGTAGTCGACCCCGGTCTCGGCGATGCCGCGAATGGTGTCGAGATTGACGCCACCGGATGCTTCCAGCGGCACCTTGCCTTTCACCATCGCCACGGCCTCGCGCAGCATTTCGTTGCTCATGTTGTCGAGCAGGATCATGTCGGCGCCGGCCTCCAGCGCCTCGGCCACCTGGTCGAGCCGGTCTGCTTCCACTTCTATCTTGGTCAGCACCGGGATCATCTTCTTGGCGGTGGCCACCGCCGCCTTGATCGAGCCGCACACCGCGATGTGGTTGTCCTTGATCATCAGGCCGTCGGCCAGGCTCAAGCGGTGGTTCTTCGCCCCGCCCACCTGCGCCGCATGCTTTTCCAGGATGCGCAGGCCCGGCGTGGTCTTGCGGGTATCGAGCAGCACGGCCTTGGTGCCGGCGATTTTTTCCACATAGGTGGAGGTGAGCGTGGCGATGCCCGAGAGATGCTGCAGGATGTTCAGCGCGGTGCGCTCGGCCGAGAGCATGCCGCGCGCCGGGCCGGTGATCCGCGCCAGCACCTGGCCCTTGGTGGCGCGCGTGCCGTCTTCCACCAGCAACTCCACCTTGCACTCCGGCACGTAGCGGCTGAATACCGTGCCGGCGATCTCGATGCCGGCGATCACCATGGCGTGGCGCGCGTTGATGGCGAACTCGGCGGTGGCGTGCTTGGGGATGACGATCTCCGCGGTGAGGTCGCAAAAGCCGATGTCTTCCATCAGCGCGCGCTCGACGAAAGCTTGTATCTGCAGGCGGTCTATCATTTTGTAATGTCTCCGATTGAAATTAATCGCCCTTGATGCCGGCGAACTTGATGACTTTGCCGAACTTGTCGATGTCGGCTACCAGCTGGCGCATCAACTCGTCCGGCGTGCTCAGCGCCGGGTCGATGCCGACGGCGGCCATGCGCTGTTTCGCCTCCGGCGCGCTGACGATCTTGCGGATTTCGCCTTCCAGCTTGGCGATGATGTCCTTTGGCGTGCCGGCCGGCGCCATCAGGCCGTACCAGTTGTCCACCTCGTAGTCCTTCAGCGCCGGCACGCCGGACTCGCGAAAGGTCGGGATTTCCGGCGCGGCCGGTGTGCGCTTGGAGGTGGTGAGCGCAATTGCCTTCAGCTTGCCGGCGCGCACATGCGGCAGCGCGGTGGCGGTGGTGGCGAACACAGCATCGACCTGGCCGCCGATGGCGTCCAGCGTGGCCGGCGAGCAGCCGCGGTAAGGCACGTGGACGATGTAGGTGTGGGTGAGGAATTTGTACAGCTCGCCCGCCAGGTGCATCGGCGTGCCGACGCCGCAGGAGCCGTAGGAGAGCTTGCCCGGCTGGCTTTTCACCAGTTCGGTGAATTCCACCGCATTGTTCGCCGGCACGCGCGGATGCACGGCAAGCAGCATCGGCGAGGAGGCCAGCATCATCAGCGGCGCGAAGTCTTTTTTCAGCTCGAAGGGCAGATGGGTATACAGGCTCTCGTTGATCGCCTGGCTGTTGTTCACCACCACCAGGGTGTAGCCATCGTTCGGCGCTTTCGCCGCCACCTCGAAGCCGAGGTTGCCGCCGGCGCCGCCGCGATTTTCGACCAGCACCTGCTCCTTCCAGGCCTCGGTGAGTTTTTGGCCGATCATGCGCGCCATGAAGTCGGCCGAGCCGCCCGCCGTGTAGGGCACGATGATGCGGATCGGCTTCACCGGATACGAAGCCGCGCCCTGCGCCCATGCCCCGCATGCCAGTGCCATGCCGCCGACCGCCGCCGCCCACGCAAAGAACCTCATTGCCGAATCTCCCTGACAGGTTGAACCAAATGTTCCCGGACCAATGCGGATTTCGTGCCCGCCTGCTTGCGCGCGCGGCGCAGCGCGCATGCGCATGGCCCCGGAACGGCAAGACGCCCGCCCCTGTCAGCCGCTAATCTAGAGCGAACCGGGGCGGAGGCGAAATAGACATTGTTATGAAGGTCATACGCGCGCCGCATAGTGGGGCGCGCAACATGCGCGAATTTCAGCGGGCAGTTCAGTACGCCTCCGATGCCTCGCACACAATCACGGTGCATGGGTACGCAACCCCGGCGCAAACGTGGGGCACGGCGAGGCACCCGCTAGACCCACTCGCGGCGCACCAGGAAGTCGCTCAGCAGGCGCGCCTCGGCCGATCCCGCAACGGGCCGGTAGTCGTAGCGCCATTTCACCAGCGGCGGCATGCTCATGAGGATCGATTCTGCACGCCCGCCCGACTGCAGGCCGAAGTGGGTGCCGCGATCGAACACCAGGTTGAACTCCACGTAGCGGCCGCGCCGGTAGCACTGCCAGTCGCGCTCCCGTTCGCCGTAGGCGGTGGCGCGGCGGCGTTCGATGATGGCGCTGTAGGCCGGCAGGAAGGAATCGCCGACCGCGCGCATCAGGGCGAAGCTCCGCTCGAAGCCCAGCTCGGCGAAGTCGTCGAAGAACACCCCGCCGATGCCGCGCGGCTCGCTGCGGTGCTTGAGGTAGAAGTACTCGTCGCACCATTGCTTGAAGCGCGGGTAGTAGGCGGCGCCGAAGGGGTCGAGCGCTTCCTTGCAGGCGCGGTGAAAGGCCACCGCGTCTTCCTCGAAACCGTAATAGGGCGTGAGGTCCATGCCGCCGCCGAACCACCAGATGTCGTCGGCGCCCGCTTCGCGCGCCACCAGCATGCGCACGTTCATGTGCACCGTCGGGCACCAGGGGTTGAGCGGGTGGATCACCAGGGAGACGCCCATGGCTTCGAAGCCGCGCCCGGCCAGCTCGGGCCGGTTGGCGGTGGCCGAAGGCGGCAGGCGCGGGCCGGTGACGTGGGAGAAGTTCACCCCGCCGCGCTCGAACACGCGGCCCTGCTCGATCACCCTGCCGATGCCGCCGCCCTTTAGCGGCGAGGGGTCGTCCTCGGCCTTGCGCCATTCGTCGCGCAGGAAGGGCTGGCCTTCGATGGCTTCCAGCCCGGCGACGATGCGCCCCTGCAGGCCAAGGAGATATTGTTTTACAGCGTCGGAATCGATGTTCACGGGCGCATTATAAATGCGCCGCCGCGAGGGGCGAAGACTCAGGTCGGGCCGACCTTGCGCTCGATTTTCTTGGTGGCGATGTAGTAGGCCAGCTTGAGGTATTCACTGGCGACGAAGTGCTTGGAGTTGTCCTCGCGCCACCAGGCGTCGGCATCCCAGTTCTGCATGTTGGAGGCGACCAGGACGAATTTCTTGCCGCTGCCTTCGAATACCTTGTCCCAGGTCCATTGCAGCCGGCGCAGGTGCGGCGGATCGCTGACCACCAAGACCCGCTCCCAGCCGTGCTCGCGCATCACTTCAAGCGTGCGGACCGCCTCTTCCCAGCTATTGGAGGCACTGGAATCGAACATCAGCGCCCGGCCCGGCACGCCACGATCGCGCAGCAGGTGAACCCGCCATTCGGCATAGTGGCTACCTGGCAGTGTCTCCATGCCGGTGAGTAATACGTGTGGGCCAAACCCGGCACGGTAGAGGTCGGCCGCCTTCTGCGCGCGCTGGCCGCCGTCGCCGCCCAGGGAGACGATCAGGTCGGAGGCGATCGGCGCCCGCGCCGGGCCTTCCAGATAGCTGCCGGCATCGAGAAAAAAGTTATAGGCGTTCCAGCCCAGCAACGCGACAGCGACCAGCAATGCCAGCGCCAGGCGCCCGCGCATGCTGGAGCGGGCCTGGGCGCGCAAATGCGCTTGCCGCCGCCCGGCCGGAACCCGGCGGCTGGATCGGCCGGCGGCAAAAGCGGCGGCGATGAACGGGCCAAACCTCTCTCGCGGAGGCGCGACGTTCACAACAGGCGGCTTGGTGGGCAATGGCAGCGGCTTCACATCCGGCGCAGTAGAGTTGAGTGAACGCACATTGGGGAGCTAACCCGGCTGCATCGTAACGGCTTTTTTACGCCATCTCCAATCATGCCCGCCGTCGCCGGCGCTGCACTGCAGCATGGCCGTGACAATAGACGGCTCGCCCGTTTCCGTCAAGCCTTTCCCGCCCCGATTTGACCAAGCCGCGCTAGGACTTAGGGACAATACGTACGGAGAAATCCGCGGTGGTCTGCGCGACGATGCGCGGTTCTTCGAGATTCCACCAGTCGCGCCGGTCTTCGACGGCCGGCAGGTTTTCCGCGCGCAGGCCGAGTTCGCGCGGCAGGCCGAGCATCATCGCCGAAGTGACGATGTCGGGCGCCCAGTGATTGACCGGGTTGCCGAGAAAATTGGCCGGCGAAAACACCGGCGGCGCATGCCAATACAAGTCATAGCCCAGATCGAGCACATGGCCCAGCAGCGCTTCGGAGACCTCGGCCTGGTCGTTTTCGAAATACAGCACCGGGCGGCAGCGCGCCAGCAGGTCCGCGCCGCTTTGCAGCACGTCGAGTTCCTTGCCATCGACGTCGATTTTCAGCAGGCGGCATTGCGGCAGATTCAGGCTGTCCAGCGCCACGAAGGGCGCGGCCCATTTTTCGCTGACGAAGGCATGCTCCCCCCAGCCGGAGGAGGTGTCGGCCGACTCCGCGCTCTTGGCGATGAAGGCATTCAGCGGCTTGACGTTGGACAAGCCGTTCAGCGCCAGGTTGGCGCACAGCACGTTGAACACGTCGGAGTGCGACTCGACCGCGTAGACCCGGCCGCCTTCGCCGACCATGCGCGCCAGCGGCAGCACCAGGTCGCCGATGTTGGCGCCGACGTCGATCACGGTGTCGCCCGGGCGCACGAACTGTCGCATCAGCGCCACTTCGCCCTCGCTGTATTCGCCGTAGAGCTCGAAGCACTTGCCGATGAAGGGACCTTCGAACAGCATCCAGCCGTAGCGGCACTCGCGCAATTGCAGGGCGCCGAACTGCTGCAGGGCGGCCGGCGCGGCGGGCGCGGCAGTGGCGGCCGGCGCGGCGCTGGCCGGCGACTGGGGCGCGCGCGCCATCTGTTTGAACAGGGTCTTGAGCATGGGCTTTCGTATGGGGCGGATCAGCTGCCGTGGCGCATTCTAACCGGCCCCACTCAAGCCGCCTCGCCCACGGCAGGCGTCGGGCGCATCGAGGAAGCGATGGCGAGAAAGCCGGCGGCGAGGATCAGCGCGATGCCCACCCAGGCCCAGAAGTTGGGCAACTGGTTCCACACCACGTAGCCGATCACCGCCGCCCAGGCGAGGATCAGGTAGCGCAGCGGCGAAGACAGGCTGGCCGGCACCAGTTGGAAGGAGATAATGACAAACAGGTTGGCCACAAACCCGGCGCTGGCGGCGAGCGCGAGAAAGCCCCATTCGCGCCCCACCGGCCAGGCGAAGCTGCGCCAGTCGGCGGTGAGCAGGCCCCAGAACAGCGCGGCGACCATGCCGTAGATCATCAGGGTCAGCGGCGCGGCCTGCCCCTTGAGCTGGCGCGACATGACGTCGTGAATGGCACCGGAAAAGGCCGCGCCCAGCGGAATCAGGTAGGCCCACTTGATGCCCTCGACGCTGGGCTGGATCACGCACAGCACGCCGGCGAAACCCAGCGCCCCCGCCGGTATCGCCCAGCGCCCGGCCGGCTCGCGCAGCAGGAAGGCGGCCAGGGGCACGGCCAGCACCGGGTTGAGGAAGTAGATCGCCATGGTCTCGGCCAGGCTCAGGTATTTGAACGACACCACGATCAAGAGGCTGGTGAGGCCGAAGGCGATCGAGCGCAAGGCGGTGCCGCGCACCGCGCGGGTGGCGAAGACGCCGCTACGCCGTGCCAGCAGCACCCAGGCGAAGGTGCCGGCGAGCAGGAACACGGTGCGCAGCACCAGCGCGGCGGAGGGCGACATGGTCTGCACCAGGGCGCGGGTGGAGGCGTCCATGGTGGCAAAGCCGAAGGAGGAGATCACCGAAGCCCGGACCCCGCGCGCAATGCCTGTGCTCAAGTGACAACCTCGGCCACGCCCCCGGCGGCGGCCAGTTCGCCCAGGGCGGCGGCGGCCCGCTCGACCGGCTCGTCCCACTCGGCCTGGCGCGACTGGCGGAACACCCGCATGCGCGGGTACCAGGGGCTGCGCTCTTCGTTGGCCGCCCACAGGTTGCCGCCCTCGCAGCGCAGGAACACCCAGGTCGGGCGGCCGAGCGTACCGGCGAGATGCGAAACGGAAGTGTCTACGGTGACGATCACATCCAGGCAGGACATCAGCGCGGCGGTGTCGTTGAAGTCGGCCAGTTCATTGGTCCAGTCGCTGAAGTTGGGCAGGCCGGCCCAGCGCGCGGCATCGGCCGCGCCCGCGCCCTTTTGCAGGCTGACGAAGGAAATGCCCGGCACTTGCAGCAGGCGCTCGAACACCTCGGGCGGCACGTTGCGCTGGCGCCGCAGCACACCGTAGCCGCCGGGCCACAGGCCGCTGGACCAATTGAGACCGACGCGCGGCCCCGGCAATGCCTCCACCCGCGCGCGCCAGCGCATGATGGCCGCATCGGTGGCCTGGAGCGCCAACGGCGCCGCCGGCAAGCCGCGCTCGGGCAGGCCGCAGAGTTGCGGCAGATTGAGCAGCGGCGCCTGCACATCGAAGCCGCTGCCGGGCTCGCCCTGCTCAATCACTTCCACCCCGGGCAGGCTGTTGCGCATCAACGCGCCCAGGCCGCGCTGGCATTCCAGCGAAATGGCGGCGGGCGCGAAGCGTTGCGCGACGATAGTCAGATAGCGCGAGAAACAAAAGGTGTCGCCCATGCCCTGCTCCCACCAGACGCGCAGGCGCTTGCCCGCAAGATGCTCGCCGCGCCATTCCAGCGCTGGGTCATAGCGATAGGCTTCGCGCAACTTGCCGTCTTCGCGCCAGCGGTGCTCGTAGAGGTCCCAGGCGCGGGCGAAGTCGCCGCTTTGCATCAGGCACAGGGCGAGATTGGTCTTGTAGACGTCGTTCTGCGGCGCGAGCGCCACTGCCTCTTCATGCGCTTTCACCGCCTCCGGCTGGCGGTTCAGTTCCAGCAGCAGCAGGCCGAGGTCGTTGTAGCCGGCGCCCGCGCCGGGGTCGGCGGCGATCGAGCCGTTGAAAGCTTTCAGCGCCTCTTCCAGCCGGCCGAGATCGGAAAGTGCCTGGCCCAGGTGCAGCAACGCGCCGGCAAAGCCCGGGCGCCAGGTGCAGGCGCGTTCAAGCCACGGCAGCGCCTCCTCCGGCCGGCCCTGGCGATGCAGCGCGGTGCCGAGGTTGAAAGCGGCGTCGGCCAGTTGCGGATCGGCCCGCAATGCGACTTCGAAGCAGCTTTGCGCTTCCGCCCACTGCCCGCGTTCCAGCAGGATGGCGCCGAGATTGTTTTGCGCCTTGGCATGCGCCGGGTCGGCCGCGATGACGGCGCGAAAGTCGCTCTCGGCACCGGCCGTGTCGCCGGACTCGCGGCGCACGTTGCCGCGGGCGAACAGCAGATCGGGGGCATTCGGTGCTTCGACCAGGCCCTCGTCGAGCAGGCGCAGCGCCTGCGGCGTATCGCCGCTGTCGTGGCTGGCGTAGGCCTGTGCGATGAGCTCGGCGGCGCCCACGGGACTAGCCCGCGCGCTTGACGCCGATAGCCCGGTGGCCGATGTCGCGGCGATATTGCATGCCGTCGAAGTAGATGCCCTTGACCACGTCGTAGGCGCGCCTTTGCGCCAGCTTGACGCTATCGCCCAGGGCGGTGACGCAGAGCACGCGGCCGCCGGCAGTCTTGGTCAGTTCGCCCGCGGCCACGGTGCCGGCATGGAACACGAAAGCGTCGGCGGCGGCGCCCGGCTTGGGCAGGCCGCTGATGACGTCGCCGTTGCGCGGCGTCTCGGGGTAGTTGTGTGCCGCCATCACCACGCCCAGCGCGGCGCGGCGGTCCCACTCGATCTCGGCGCGGTCGAGGGTACCGGACACGGCGTGCTCGAACACCTCGACCAGGTCGCTTTTCACCCGCGCCATGATCGGCTGGGTCTCGGGGTCGCCCATGCGGCAGTTGAATTCGAGGGTCTTGACGCGCCCGTCGGCGGCGATCATCAGACCGGCGTAGAGAAAGCCGCTGAACGGCATGCCGTCGGACGCCATGCCCTGCACGGTGGGCATGATGATGTGGCGCATCACGTCGGCATGGATTTCCGGCGTTACCACCGGAGCCGGGGAGTAGGCGCCCATGCCGCCGGTGTTCGGGCCGATGTCGCCGTCCTTCAGGCGCTTGTGGTCCTGGCTGGTGGCCAGGGCCAGCACGTTGTGGCCGTCGACCATGACGATGAAACTGGCTTCCTCGCCGGTGAGGAATTCTTCCACCACCACGCGTGCGCCGGCCTCATTGAATTGAACCCCCATCTTGTTGTCGAGCAGCATCATGTCGATGGCGGCATGCGCTTCATCCAGCGTCATGGCGACGACCACGCCCTTGCCGGCGGCAAGCCCATCGGCCTTGACGACAATGGGTGCGCCTTTGGCGGCGATGTAGTTGTGCGCGGCCTTGGCGTCGGAGAACGTCTGGTGCTCGGCGGTGGGGATGCCATGGCGCACCATGAAGCTCTTGGCGAAATCCTTCGAGCTTTCGAGCTGGGCGGCGGCCTTGGTCGGCCCGAAAATCTTCAGGCCACGGCTGCGGAACAGATCGACGATGCCGGCGGCCAGCGGCGCTTCGGGGCCGACCACGGTGAAGGCGATGTGTTCCTTTTGCGCAAAATCGGCGAGCGCGGCCAGATCGGTGATCGGCAGATTCTCCAGATTAGGCTCCAGCACGGTGCCACCGTTGCCCGGCGCGACATAGACCATCTGCACGCGCGGCGATTGCGCCAGCTTCCAGGCCAGCGCATGTTCGCGGCCGCCGGCACCTACGACGAGCAATTTCATCGCCCTTACTCCGACAACACGGCGGTGGTGAACACGTCCTGCACGTCGTCGAGGTCTTCGATGGCGTCCAGCAGCTTTTGCATTTTCGCCGAGTCGTCGGCGGAAAGTTCGGTGACGTTGAGCGGCTTCATCGTCACTTCGGCGACTTCGGCCTTCAGGCCGGCGGCGGTCAGGCCCTTTTTCACCGCGTCGAAATCGTGCGGCGCGCAGATCACCTCGATCGAGCCGTCTTCATCGGTGACGATGTCCTCGGCGCCGGCCTCGATCGCCGCTTCCATGATCTTCTCTTCACTCGCGCCGGGGGCGAAAATGAATTGCCCGCAGTGCTTGAACATGAAGGCCACCGAACCCTCGGTGCCCATGTTGCCGCCGAACTTGGCAAAGGCATGGCGCACTTCGGCGACAGTGCGGATGCGGTTGTCGGTCATCGTGTCGACGATCACCGCGGCGCCGGCGATGCCGTAACCCTCGTAGCGGATTTCCTCGTAGTGCGCGCCTTCGAGCTCACCGGCGCCGCGCTTGGTGGCGCGGTCCACCGTATCTTTCGGCAGGTTGTTCTCGGAGGCCTTTTCCATCGCCAGACGCAGGCGCGGATTCATCGCCGGGTCGCTGCCGCCCATGCGCGCGGCCACCGTGATTTCCTTGATCAGGCGGGTGAAAACCTTGCCCCGCTTGGCATCCTGGCGCCCCTTGCGGTGCTGGATGTTCGCCCATTTGGAATGACCGGCCATATTGCTCTCTTTGTTGCCTTCGAATCGGAGGCCGCGATTTTACCATCCAGCCATCGGGGGGCATGTCAAAGAAAGCGGTTCGGCTTCAAAAACATGCCGAGGATCAGCGCGCCCTCGGGCGCGTGCGCCGTATGGGTGTTGCCGCTGGGGCGCCAGACGTAGCCGCCGGCGCGCACCTCGCCTTCGTCGTCCACCAGCCGCCCCTCGATGATGTAGGACTGCTCGACCTGCACGTGCTGGTGCAGCGGCAGCACCGCGCCGGGCGCCATGCGGGTGAGCGTGGTCATCAGGCCGGTTTCGCGGTCTTCCATCAAAATCTTCATGTCGACGCCGGGAAACGGCGTCGGCTTCCAGGGCAGCGAGTCGATCGGCACGTAGCGGGAAGACAAGGGCTTGAGCGCGCTTTCCTCTTTCCAGTCGGGGGTGGCCAGGGCCATGGGAGTCTCCGTTTTTTGGTTTCTGGTCGGCGGCGCGGCGGCAAGCCGGCCGTCCATGCGCGATCTTACCCCCTGGACGTGCGCCCTGTATAAGCGCCCGTATGCAAGCCGACGATGCGCAAGTTTGTTATATTCGCCGGTCTTCCCGCAGCCGCATTTCCGCCCCGCCCCCGAATGTCCCCTGACTCGCGCTGGTTCCGGCCGGCAGGCCTTTTCCTGGCCGCCGCCGGCGCCATCCTGTTTTCCTCCCGCTCCATCCTGATCAAGTTGGCCTACGAATACCACGTCGACCCGGTGACCTTTCTCGCCTTGCGCATGGTGTTTGCCCTGCCCTTTTTCATCGCCGCCGGCATCTGGGCGCAAAAAGGCCGGCAGACGCCGCCCGTTCCCTTGAGCGGACGGGACATTGCCGCCCTGATCGGCCTGGGCCTGCTCGGCTACTACTTCGCCAGCTACGTCGATTTCGTCGCCCTGCAATACATCTCGGCGGCGCTGGCGCGCCTGATCCTGTTCCTCAACCCGACCATTACGCTGATCGTGATGGCGCTGTTTTTCTCGCGGCGCATCCTCGGGCGCGAAGTCGCCGCCATGCTCGCCTGCTACGCCGGCATCGCGCTGTGCCTGCTGCACGACGTGCAGTTGAGCGGCGACTCCGGGCACACCGTGCTGGGCAGCCTGCTGTCGTTCACCAGCGCCTTTTGCTACGCGCTTTACCTGATCTTCAGCAACAAGCTGATCGGGCGCATCGGCTCGGTGCCCTTCACCGCCTACGCGATGACGGTGTCGTCGATCGCCGTCATCATCCATTTCCTCATCGCCAACCCGCTCTCCGCGCTGAACCTGCCCTGGCAGGTGTTTGCCTACGGCGCGGCGATGGCGCTATTTTGCACGGTGCTGCCGGTGTTCATGGTATCGGAGGCGAACCGGCGCATCGGCCCGGCGCACGTCGGCATCCTCGGCTCGACCGGGCCGGTAGCCACGCTGGTGCTGGGCATGATCGTGCTTAACGAGACGATCTCGGTTTCGCAGCTTGCCGGCATGGGCCTGGTGCTGGTTGGTGTATGGTTCATCTCTCAAAAACCAAAAAGCGCTCCGGCGCGCTGATTTATCTACAAGGAGTAGAACATGGACATGGGCATCAAGGGCAAGACCGCACTGGTGTGCGCGGCGAGCAAGGGCCTGGGGCGCGGCTGCGCGATGGCGCTGGCCGCCGAGGGCGTGGACCTGGTGATCACCGCGCGCGGCGCCGAGGCGCTGGAAGCCACCGCCGCCGAGATCCGCAAACTCTTCGGGGTGAAAGTCACGGCCGTGGCTGGTGATATCACGACCCCGGCGGGCCGCGCCGCCGCGCTGGCCGCCAACCCCGATCCGGACATCCTGATCAACAACGCCGGCGGCCCGCCCCCGGGCAACTTCCGCGACTGGGACCGCGACATCTGGATCAAGGCGCTGGACGCCAACATGCTCACGCCGATCGAGCTGATCAAGTCCACCGTGGACGGCATGATCGCGCGCAAGTTCGGCCGCATTGTCAACATCACCTCCGGCGCGGTGAAGGCGCCGATCGAGGTGCTGGGACTGTCCAACGGCGCCCGCTCGGGCCTGACCGGCTTTGTCGCCGGCCTGTCGCGCAAGACGGTGGCGCATAACGTCACCATCAACGGCCTCTTGCCCGGCCCCTTCGACACCGACCGCCTGAAGACGACGATCGCCGCCGCCGCGAAGAACGCCAATATTCCCCTGGACGAGGCCGCCGAACGCCGCCGCAAGGAAAACCCGGCCGGCCGCTTCGGCACCGCCGAGGAATTCGGCGCCGCCTGCGCCTTCCTGTGCAGCGCGCATGCCGGTTTCATCACCGGGCAGAACCTGCTGATGGACGGTGGGGCGTACCCTGGAACGTTCTGAAGCAGACAAAAGCGCAGCTTTCTTTTAAAAGAAAGCTGTCGCTTTTGTCTGGTTTGACCCGCAAAAAAATCACCGGCCTCATCTACGTCAACGAGCGGATGATTTTGTGGTTCAACTACTACGAAAAAGCGGGGCGCCTGCGAGGCAGGCCCCCATGTGGAGGCAATGAGATGAAGTCGAAACTTTTTCAACGGTGCGCCCTGCTGGGCTGCGCCCTCGCAAGCGTGCTGGCCGCAAACGGCGCACAAGCGCAAACCTTCCCTGACAAGCCCGTGCACATCGTCGTGCCGCTGGCGGCGGGCGGCGCGGTGGACGCGGTTGCGCGCACGCTCGGGCAGAAGCTGACACAGCAACTGGGCCAGCCGGTGATCATCGACAACAAGCCGGGCGCCAACGGCAACATCGGCGCCGAAGCGGTGGCGAAGTCGGCGCCGGACGGCTACACCATCCTGATGGCGATCCCGGCGGTGACCACCAACCAGTCGCTATACGCCAAGCTGCCTTACGACACCTTCAAGGACTTCGCGCCGGTGGCGCGCCTGGGTGGCGCGCCGCTGATTCTGGTGGTGGGGGCGGATTCGCCCTACAAGACTTTCGCCGAACTGCTGGCGGCATTGCGCGCCAACCCGGGCAAGTTCAGTTACGGCTCCTCCGGCAATGGCTCCTCGCAACACCTGGCGGGCGAACTGTTCAAGGCGTCCGCCAAGGTCGACGCGCTGCACGTGCCCTACAAAGGCGGCGCGCCGGCCGTCACCGACCTGATCGGCGGCCAGCTCACCTTCATGCTGACCAACCCGCTGGAAGTGCAAGCGCAGATCAAGTCCGGCCGCCTGAAGCCCCTGGGCGTAGGCGGCGCGAAGCGGGTGGACTGGCTGCCAGGCGTGCCGACGCTGGCCGAGTCCGGCTTGGCCGGTTATGAAGCGACCACTTGGTGGGGCACGCTGGCGCCTATAGCCACGCCGCCGGCTGTAGTGGCGCGCCTGACCAAAGAGATTGTCGCCGCGATGAACTCGGCGGAAGTCACCGAGCACCTGAAGGCCCTGGGCGCTGAAGTGGCCACGCAAAACGGCCCCGAATTCGCCGGCTTCCTGAAAACCGAAACCGACAAGTGGGCGCGCATCATCAAGAGCGCCAACATCAAGGTCGATTGATGCCAAGCGCACGCGAAACTGCCGACCTGCTGGTGAAGTATGGCGTGATCCCCGTCATCCGCTACGACAATCCGGACGACGGCGCGCTGGCGATCGACTGCGCGCTGAAGGCCGGGTTTCCGACGGTGGAAATCACCCTCACCATGCCGGACGCCACCGAGCTGATCCGCGCCTTTTCGCGCCGCCTGGAAAGCCACCAGCTGATCGGCGCCGGCACGGTGTGGACCGAGCAGGAATGCGAAGAGGTACTGCATGCCGGCGCCGCCTACATCGTCTCCCCCGGGCTGGCGCCCGGATTGGGCGCGGTGGCGCATGCCGGCAACGCCGCCTATCTTCCGGGGGCGATGACGCCGACCGAAATTGCCGCCTGCCTGCGCGACGGCGCCGACATCGTGAAGATTTTTCCCGCTTCCACGCTCGGCACGGCGCACCTGAAAGCGGTGACCGCGATATTTCGCGACACCCGCTTTTGCCCCACCGGCGGCATCAGCGCCGACAACATGGAAGAGTGGTTCGACGCCGGCGCCAAGTGCGTGGGCATCGGCAGCAGCCTGTTTTCCGGCGCGGCGATGCGCTCGCGCGAGCAAAAGGCGCTGGTCGACGAAGCGCGCCATGTGATGGACCTGCTGAGCATCATCTCCCGCTGACGTGACCCAGCCCGCCATCCTTGCCCTGGGCGAACCGATGATCGAGTTCAACCAGACCCGGCCGGGCGAGCCGAACTACCTTCAGGGCTACGGCGGCGACACCTCCAACGCCATCATCGCCTGCGCGCGCCAGGGCGCCCCTTGTGGCTACATCACGCGCATCGGCGACGACGAGTTCGGCCGCATGCTGGAGGCGCTGTGGCGCGCGGAAGGTGTCGATACGCGCGGCGTAGGCATAGCCGCAACCGCGCACACCGCCGTCTACTTCGTCACCCACGACGCGCGCGGCCACGTGTTCTCCTACCTGCGCCAGGGCTCGGCCGCCAGCCGCATGGTGCCGGGAGATCTGCCGGTGCAACTGATCGAAGGCGCGCGCTATTTGCACGTCTCCGGCATCAGCCAGGCGATCTCCGAAAGCGCCGCCGATACCGCGTTTCAGGCGATGCAAATCGCCCGCGCCGCCGGCGTCAAGGTGGCCTACGACACCAACCTGCGCCTGAAACTCTGGCCGCTGGAACGCGCGCGCGAAGTCATGCTGCGCGCCATCGCGCTGGCCGATTACCTGCTGCCGAGCCTGGAAGACATGCAGGCCCTTTCCGGGTTGAACGAGCCCGACGCCATCATCGACTGGTGCCTCGCCCAGGGAACGCGGAATGTGGTGCTCAAGCTGGGCCACTACGGCTGCATTGCAGCCACTCGCGAGGAACGCACGCGCATCGCCGGGCACACGGTCGATGCGGTCGACGCCACCGGCGCCGGCGACTGCTTCGACGGCGCCTTTCTCGCGCGCCTGCACTTTGGCGACGACCTGCTCGCCGCCGCGCGCTATGCCAACGCAGCCGCCGCGCTCACCACCACCGGCTTCGGCGCGGTCGCGCCGCTGCCGCGGCGCGAGGCGGTGCAGGCGTTTCTGGAGCAGGCTTGAGCGCGGCGCGATTGATCGGCCTGGACTGGGGCACCTCCAGCCTGCGCGCCTATTTTCTCGGGGCAGAAGGCTCGATCCTCGAACAGCGCGACAGCCCCCTGGGCATCATGCGGGTGCAAAACGGTGATTTCGCCGGCGCGTTCGCGCAAACGTGCGGTGACTGGTTACGCACGCATCCACAGGCGCCGGTGCTCCTCGCCGGCATGATCGGCAGCAAGCAGGGCTGGACAGAGGCCCCCTATTGCGCCTGCCCGGCGGACGCCGCCGCCATCGCCGCCGCACTGGCGCCGCTGCCGCTCTCCGGCCGTTCCGCGCACATCGTGCCGGGCCTCTCCTGCGCCAACGCGGCCGGCGTGCCCGACGTAATGCGCGGCGAGGAAACCCAGATCATCGGCGCCCTATCCGCCGCCGGCAGCCATCTCGCGGTGCTGCCGGGCACCCACAGTAAATGGGCCTGGGTCGAGCAAGGCGCAGTCGTGCGCTTCGCCAGCTACATGACCGGCGAAATCTATGCCGCGCTGAGCGGCCACACCATTCTGGGCCGCATGATGCAGGCCGACGCGCCGCACGACCCCGCCGCCTTCGTTCGCGGCGTGCGCTATGGCCTGGAAGCACCGCAGGAACTGATGAGCCGCGTGTTTTCCGCGCGTACCCTCGGCCTGTTCGGGCAGTTAAGCGAAGCCGCCCTGCCCTCTTATCTTTCGGGCTTGCTGATCGGCAGCGAAATCGCCGGCGCGGCGGGTGCGACGCCGCATGCGGACGCCATCACCATCCTCGGCAATGCCGCGCTGACGCAGCGCTATGTAGAGGCCTTCGCGATTGCCGGCATGGCCACGGCAGCGGGCCCGGCTGATTGCGCCGCACTTGGCCTGTGGCGCATCGCCAAGTCCGCCGGGCTGCTTGCCTAGCGCCTAATTCGGCGTGGTGGTGAAGCTGACGTAGGGCTCGCGCTCCAGCTGCGCCAGCAGGTTTACTTCCCACGTGAGGTATTGCTGCATCGCCTGCTCGACGCCGCCGTTGCGCTCGTAGGGGCGGTACCAGACGTCTTCGGTGGCGCTCAAGAATTTCGGATCGTCGTCGCCGCTGGCCGCCTCCATGCGGTAACCGGCGTGTTTCCAGGCGGCGGTGCCGTCCTTCAGGTAAGCGGCCTCGAAGCCGAGCGCTTTCGCGTCCTCGGCGGCATAGCGGGCGAGCACGCCATTGGAAGAGGAGAACACCAGGCGGGTGCCGGGCGCGAAGCGCTTGAGGCAATCGCTCAGGCGCGAGCGCAGCGCATACCAGCTGCCGGGGATGCGGCTCTTGCGGTATTTCAGGCTGGAGTCGACGTCGATCACTTCCACGCTGCCGGCCTCCACCTGAGCCAGCAGGTCTGTGACGGCAACGGCGGGCGCGGTCAGGGCATCGAGCCCGAGCGCCTTGGCGCCGGCGCGGCCGGTGACCAGCGGCGCCTGCAGCCCGTCTTTCAGCACGAACACTTCGCGCCAGCCCATCTGCTTCAGCCAGTGCGCCGTCATCACCGCCTGCACGCCGTCGCGGTCGATGAGCACGATGCGCGCGTTGCGCACCGGGCAATAGGTGTCCGTGGCCTGCACCAATTGGCCGCCGGGCGCGTTCAGGCTGTCTTCGCGGTGGCCGGCGTTGAAGTCTTCCGGCAGGCGCACGTCGTAGATGTAGGTGGTGCGCTCGTCGTCGAGGCGAAAGGCATCGAGCTCGTCCTCGTCGATGAAACCGACGCCGAAGCGCCGCGCCACTTCGCCCGCCAGGCTTTGCGCGATCACCAGGCCTTCGGGCTCGGGGTGCGGGGCCAGGTTGGTCTTGCCGCGCGCCACTTCGAAGCCGGCCAGGTGCCAGCCCATGGTGCCGTTTTTCAGTGCAACCACCGGGTTGGCGATGCCGGCGTTGCGCAGCGACTGCGCGCCGATGATCGAGCGGGTGCGGCCGGCGCAGTTGACCACCACGGTGGTCTTTTCCGACAGCAGCATGCCGGGCACGCGGAACACCAGCTCCGCCCCCGGGCAATCCATCGCGCCGGGGATGCTCATCATCTTGTATTCGTCCTGTGGCCGCGAATCGACGATCAGGATGTCGCGCCCTTCGTCCTGCCAGGCCTTCAGGGTCTCGGGCTCGATGCGCGGGGTATCGTCGGCATGCTCCACGTATTCGCCGAAGGCCTTCGAGGGCACGAAGGTGCCGGAGAACAATTCGTAGCCGGCCGCGCCCCAGCCCGGCGTGCCGCCTTCGAGCACCGCGAGGCTGGTGTAGCCATGGCGGCCCAATACCGCGCGCGCACGTTCGGCCAGACCGTCGCCATCGTCGATGAGTACGATGCGCACGCCGCGGCGCGGCAGCAACTCGGGCGCCCGCAACTCCAGCACCGAAAGCGCGATGTTGCTGGCGGTGAGCAGGTGGGATTGCGCGAACACGCCGCCTTCGCGCACGTCGATCAGCGCGAGCTCGCCGCCGTCGGCCAGGGCCACACGCAGCGCGGCGGGGCTGACGGCGTTTCCCTGCAGCCCGGCGGGGCTGATGGTGGTCTTTGACATGGTGCTTGCGGGGCGTTCAGGCTTCGGCGGGCGGCGCCACGCGCATCACCTCGTCGAGCGTGGTCAGGCCGGACGCCACCTTCATGGCGCCGGAGACGCGCAAGGGGCGCATGCCTTCCTTGAACGCGATCTCGCGCACCTTGCTGATGTCGGTGGCCTCGTTGATCTGGCGCTTGATCTCGGAAGACAGCATCAGCACCTCGTAGATGCCGACGCGCCCCCTGTAGCCGGTGTTGCGGCATTCGATGCAGCCCACCGGCTTGTACACCTGTTTGGGTGCGGGCGCCTTGAAGGGCGCCACCAGTTCGTTCCACAGCGTTTCGTGATGCAGCTCGGACACCACCTTGCAATGCGGGCACAGGGTGCGCACCAGGCGCTGCGCCATGATGCCCAGCAGGGTGGCGTTGAGCAGATAGAAAGGCACGCCGAGGTCGAGCAGGCGGGTGACGGCGGAAGGCGCGTCGTTGGTGTGCAGGGTGGAGAGAACCAGGTGGCCGGTTAGCGCAGCCTGCACCGCCATTTCGGCTGTTTCGAGGTCGCGGATTTCGCCCACCATGATGATATCCGGGTCCTGGCGCATCAGGGCGCGCAGGCCTTCGGCGAAGTTCAGGTCGATGGCGGAGAGCACCTGCATCTGGTTGAAGCTGCCCTCGATCATTTCGATCGGGTCTTCGATGGTGCAGACGTTGACCTCGGCGGTGGCCAGTTGCTTCAGGGTCGAATACAGGGTCACGGTCTTGCCCGAGCCGGTCGGCCCGGTGACCAGGATGATGCCGTGGGGACGCGCGGTCATGCCGTTCCAGCGCTTCAGGTCTTCCTCCCCGAAGCCGAGTTCGGAGAAATTGCGCACCAGCACGTCGGGATCGAAAATCCGCATCACCAGCTTTTCGCCGAAGGCGGTCGGCAGGGTGGACAGGCGCAACTCGACCTCGTCGCCGTTGGCGGCGCGGGTCTTGATGCGGCCGTCCTGCGGGCGGCGCTTCTCCGCCACGTCCATCCGGCCGATGATCTTGATGCGCGAGGTCATGGCGGCGAACACCGCCGGCGGCACCTGGTAGACCTGCTGCAGCACGCCGTCGATGCGAAAGCGCACGATGCCCTGCTCGCGGCGCGGCTCCAGGTGGATGTCGGAAGCGCGCTGCGCATAGGCGTACTGGAACAGCCAGTCGACCACCCGCACCACGTGCTGCTCGTTGGCGTCGATGGCGCGGCCGGTGTTGCCCAGCTCGACCAGTTGCTCGAAATTGTTGATGCCGGCAGACTCGATGCCGTCCTTGTCTTTCGAGGCGCCCTTCACCGATTTGGCCAGGGTGAAGAACTCGGCGATGTAGCGCTTGATGTCCGCCGGGTTGGCGACCACGCGGCGGATCGACACGCGCAGGATCTGCTCCAGCTCCTTCACCCAGTCGCTGAGGAAAGGCTCGCTGGTGGCGATGGTGACGACATTCTTGTCGCGCTCGATCGGCAAAATCGAAAAGCGCGTGGCGTAGGTGATCGACATCAGCTCGCCGACGCGGGTGAAGTCGATTTTCAGCGGGTCGACGTGGAAATACTCCATCCCCGCCTTGGCGGCCAGCCACTCGCTGAGGGAGTCGATGGTCAGCGTCTTGCCGGTCTTCAGCGACTTCCAGGCCTGCGCCGCCACCTGCACCAACGGATGGTCCACGGATTTCTTCATCCGCGACTCCAGCTTCATCTTTTCCGCCTGCGTCGCCTCGATCAGGCCCTCGGCGACCATGGAATCGAGCACTTCGGTCAGCGCGATGCGCCGCTCGTACTTCGGCCAGGCGGCCGAACCGCCGGCGGGCGCGGGACTGGGCGTAACGACAGCGTTCATTGCGGCATCCAGGCGGGAGTCAATTGCACTTCTGATTGTATTCCTGTTCGCGCTGCGCCATCATCGCCTCGCGCTGCTGGTCGTCCATGTAGACGCGGTCGCCGTTTGCGTCGTTGTTGAAAAAACGCCGGGCGCTGCGCATCTGGGCGAGCTGGCCGGTCATGGACTTGCATTGCGCTTCCTGTTTTTCGCGGTCGGCGTCCTGCTTGGCGGCATCTTTTTCGCGCTTGGCCTGGCGCTCCTTGAAGGCGCGGGAGCGCTCTTCCCAGTCCGCGCCGCTGCCTGCCGGGGGCGCGGCGCCGGGCTGCGGGCCGTCATGGAGCTGCAGCTCCTTCGACCTGGCGCCTTCGGGCGGCTTCTGGTCGTAGTGGGTCACGCCTTTGCTGTCGACCCATTTGTAGACCTGGGCCTGGGCAACGCCGCAGGCAAAGAGCGCCAGCGCAATCGGAATGATCTTGAGCATTGTTGTATTCCAGCGAGGCTTTGGTTGCCGCCTCTCGAGCCGCCAGAATAGCAGAAGCGCGCCCTCCCGGCGCTCGCCCGGCGCTCGCCCGGCACGGACTCTTCCGCGTTTATCTGGCGCGGAAATCCGGATCGCGCTTGGCGAGAAAAGCGGCCACGCCTTCCTTGTAGTCGGCGGTGTCGAAACAGGCGAAACCCTCGGTCCAGTCGGCGGCGGAAAGCTGCGCCTCGTATTGCAGCTTGCGGATGAATTTCTTGTGCCAGCGCGCCACCAGCGGCGCGCCGCTGGCGATGCGCTGCGCGGCCTCCATCGCCTCGGTTTCGACCATGCCGTCGGCCACCACGCGGTTGACCAGGCCCTTGGCCAGCGCCTCGTCGGCCTTGAACACGCGGCCTTCGAGCAGGATTTCCAGCGCGACGGCCGGGCCGACCACCGAGAGCAGGCCCATCAGTTCGCCGTAGGCCATGGTGAGGCCGAGCTTTTTGATCGGGATGCCGAAGCGCGAGGATTCGCCGCAGATGCGCATATCGCACATCGCCGCCACTTCCAGCCCGCCGCCGACGCAGGCGCCGTGGATCATCGCGACCGTGGGGTGCGGACACTCGCGCACCGCCTGCATGGTGTGATGGATCGCCTCGCCGTAGCCTGCCGCCTGCTTGGCGTCGGCGCGCTCGGTGGCGAATTCGGCGATATCGGCGCCGGCGGCAAAGGCGCGGGTGCCGGCGCCGCGCAGCACGATGCAGCGCAGGTCGTCATCGGCCGAGAGTTCGCGCATCAGCACGCCGAGGTGCTCCCACATGCCGCGGTCCAGTGCGTTCATCCGCTCGGGCTTGTTGAAGGTGATGGTGGCGATCGCGCCTTCGCGCGAAAGCAATACGGAATCGGTCATCGCGATAGCCTGTTCAGGAGGTCGAGGCGAAAGAAACCCCGAGCAACACCGCGATGCGGCTCGGGTTTGATGGATGCACTTGAGCGCGCGTGGTCAGGCAGCCGCCTTGAGCGCCACCGGCGCCTTGGCGCACTCGGCGAGATAGTCGATCGCGGCTTGCGCGCCGCCCTTCTTGTGCGGCACGCCGGCCACTTCCAGGCCCATCTCGACGCCGGAAAGGGTGCCCATCAGCATCAGGTCGTTGAAGTCGCCGAGGTGGCCGATGCGGAATACTTTCCCGCTGATCTTGCCCAGGCCCTGGCCCAGCGACATGTCGAATTTTTCCAGGATGACCTTGCGCAGCGCGTCGGCGTTATGGCCATCGGGCATCATCACCGTGGTGAGCACGCCGGAATACTCGGAGGGCAGGCGGGCGAAAACCTCCATGCCCCAGGCGCGGGTGGCGCGGCGCGCTGCTTCGGCGTGGCGGTTGTGGCGCGCGAACACGTTCTCCAGCCCCTCTTCGTTGAGCATGTCGATGGCTTCATGCAGGCCGTAAAGCAGGTTGGTGTTCGGGGTGTAGGGAAAGTAGCCGTTCTTGTTGGCGGTGAGCATTTCTTCCCAGCCCCAGAAGGATTTGAGCGAGCGGGAATTCTTCGAGGCGGCAATCGCCTTGTCCGACAGGGCGTTGAAAGAGATGCCAGGTGGCAGCATCAGCCCTTTTTGCGAGCCGCCGACGGTGACGTCCACGCCCCATTCGTCGTGGCGATAGTCGATGGAGCCGAGCGAGGAGATGGTGTCGACCAGCAGCAGCGCGGGATGGGCGGCGCGGTCGATCGCCTTGCGGATTTCCGGAATGCGGGCAACGCAGCCGGTGGAGGTTTCGTTGTGCACCACGCACACCGCCTTGATCAGGTGGCCGCGGTCTTCCTTCAGTCGCGCTTCGATGGCGGCGGGATCGGCGGCGCGGCGCCAGTCGCCTTCGATGAACTCGGGCTTCAGGCCGACTTTCACCGCCATGTTTTTCCACAGCGTGGCGAACTGCCCGCTTTCATACATCAGCACGCTGTCGCCGGGCGAGAGCACGTTGACCAGCGCCGCCTCCCAGGCGCCGGTGCCGGAGGCCGGGTAGATCACCACCGGCGACTTGGTCTGGAAGATGCCCTTCATGCCTTCGAGCACGTATTTGCCGAGCACGCCGAACTCCGGGCCGCGATGGTCGATGGTCGGGCGGTCGATGGCGCGCAGGATGCGGTCCGGCACATTGGACGGGCCGGGAATCTGCAAAAAGTGGCGGCCCGACTTGGCGAAACTATATTGCAGCATGAAAGGCTCCTTGAGCGCGCTGTGCTTAAGCGCATGGTCCGGAAGCGGAGCATGCGCCGTTGGCGGAATCAAATCAATCTGAAATTTGTATACATTTTATGGATTCACGCTGACGCTGTCAATCCTCCATTTTCCTCTTGCAGCGCAGCAAGGCTTGACGAATATCAATATTTTGTATACATTTATGTGAACTACTCTCCGCTGCCCATGAACGCCCCCATTCCCATCGACCGCGCCACCCTGGCGCATGTCGCCACCGCCAGCTTGCGCGACATGATCATCGAAGGCCGCATCGCGCCCGGCGCGCGCCTGAACGAGCGCGTGCTGACGGAGGAACTGCAGGTATCGCGCACGCCATTGCGCGAAGCCTTCAAGACACTCGCGGGCGAAGGCCTGGTAGAGTTGCTGCCGCAACGCGGCGCGGTGGTGGCGGTCGTCGATGCCGCTACCGTTTCGGCTACCTATGAGTTGATGGCCGACCTCGAAGGGCTGGCGGGCGAACTGGCGGCGGCGCGTATCCAGCCGGAAGAACTGGCGGAAATACGCGCGCTGCAATTCGACATGCTGGCCAGCCACGCGCGGCGCGACCTGCCGGGCTACTTTCGCGCCAACATGCAGATCCACAACAAGATCAACGCGGCGGCGCGCAACCCGGTGCTGACCGAGACTTACCTGCGCCTGAACCAGCGCATCTACGGCACCCGCTACCGTTCCAACCTTTCCAACGAACGCTGGGACCAGGCGATCGCCGAGCACACCAAGATCCTGCGCCTGCTGGAAGCGCGCGATGGCCCTGCCCTGCGCGCCCTTTTGACCCAGCATCTTTTGAACAAGCGCGCTACCATTCTGGCCTCGCTCGAAGGCAGCCAAGTTGCTGCCGCTTGAGCCGCCAAATTTTTGAAGGAATCATCATGACCGAAGCCCTGACCATCGACGTGGTTTCCGACGTTGTCTGCCCCTGGTGTTTCATCGGCAAGCGCCGCCTCGAAGCCGCGCTCGAGCTCTATGCGGAAAAGCACCCGGACGCGCCCGCGCCGCAAGTAACCTGGCACCCGTTCCAGCTCAACCCCGGCCTGCCGCCGGAAGGCATGTCGCGCCAGGACTACGTAACGCAGAAGTTCGGCGCCGGCGGCGCGCAAAAGTACGAGCGCGTCAAAGCTGTGGGCCAATCGGTCGGCCTCGACATGCAGTTCGACAAGATCGTGCGCCAGCCCAATACCCTGGCGGCGCACAGCCTGATCGCCATGGCCCAGCCCGGCCCGGCGCAGGACCGCGTGAAGGAGACCTTGCTGCAGGCCTACTTCATCGACACCCTCGACCTCACCGACGAGAAGGTACTGCTCGACCTCGCCGAGAAGGCCGGCCTGGATCGCGCCGAAGCAGAAAAAAACCTGCATAGCGAAGAGGCACGCGAGTTCATCAACGCGCAGGACGAGCAAGCGCGGCGCATGGGCGTGGAGGGCGTGCCGTTTTTCATTTTCAACAAGCGCGTCGGCCTCTCCGGCGCGCATGAGCCCGAGACCCTGCTCGGCGCCATCGAGGAAGCGCAAGCCGCCGCCACGGCATGAACGCGCCGGTCGCCGAAAGCGCGCTTCGCCCGGTAGCCTCCGGGCCGCTGCTGTCACGCAGCCGCCTGGCCGACCTGCTGCGGCGGCACACCCAGGGCGAAGTGCTGTTCGACGCCGCCACCCGCGGGCGCTATTCGACCGACGCCTCCTTCTACCAGGTCGAGCCGATCGGCGTGTTCGTGCCGAAGAGCGAAGACGACGTGCGCATGGCCTTTGCCATCGCGCGCGACCTGAAAACGCCCATCCTCGCGCGCGGCGCCGGCACCAGCCAGTGCGGCCAGACCGTCGGCGAATGCCTGGTGATCGACAACACGCGCTACCTGAACCAGATCATTTCCTTCGACAAGGATGCCGCCACCGTTGTCGTGCAGCCGGGCATCGTGCTGGACCACCTCAATGCCTGGCTCAAACCGCACGGCCTGTGGTTCCCGGTGGATGTTTCCACCAGCGCGCAGGCGACCATCGGCGGCATGGCGGGCAACAACTCCTGCGGCAGCCGCTCGATTGCCTACGGCAACATGGTGCACAACGTGCTGGGCATCGACGCGCTCTTGGCCGACGGCACCGAGATCCACTTCGGCTCCTTCGACGAGCCGCTCACCGGCAACCGCGAGCGGCAGATCGTCACCACCCTGTTCGCCCTGGCTTCGCGCGAGAACGACGAGATCGAGCGGGCCTGGCCACATGTGATGCGCCGCGTTGGCGGCTACAACCTGGACATTTTCAACTGCCAAAGCGAGCGGCCGTACACAGAGGACGGCACGGTCAACCTGTCGCACATCCTGGTGGGCAGCGAAGGCAGCCTGGCCTACTCGCGCCGCCTTACCCTGAAGCTATCGCCATTGCCCAGGCACAAGGTGCTGGGCGTGGTGAACTTCGAGAGCTTTCACAAGGCGATGGACTCGGCGCAGCACATCGTCAAACTGAAACCCGTAGCCGTCGAACTGGTGGACCGCACCATGATCGACCTGGCGCGCGCCAACCCGGCTTTCCGTCCCGTCGTCGATGCCGCGCTGATCGGCGCGCCGCAGGCAATCTTGCTGGTCGAATTCGCCGGTGAAGACAAGGACACGCAGCTGCGCCACCTGAAAGACCTGGTGGCGCTGATGGGCGACCTCGGCATGCCCGGCAGCGTGGTCGAGATGACGGACGCCAACGCGCAAAAGGAATTGTGGGAAGTGCGCAAGGCCGGTCTCAACATCATGATGAGCATGAAGGGCGACGGCAAGCCGGTCTCCTTCATCGAGGACTGCGCGGTGCCGCTGGAACATCTGGCCGAGTACACCGACAGCCTGACCGAAGTGTTCGCGAAGCACGGCACCCGCGGCACCTGGTATGCGCACGCCTCGGTCGGCACCCTGCACGTGCGCCCGGTGCTGGACATGCGCCGCGACGGCGCGACCAAGATGCGCGCGATCGCCGAAGAAGCCGGCGCCCTGGTGCGCAAGTTCAAGGGCGCCTTTTCCGGCGAGCATGGCGACGGCATCGTGCGCGGCGAATGGGTGGAGTGGCAGTACGGGCACCGCATCAACGAGGTGTTCAAGGAGATCAAGTACGTCTTCGACCCGGACAACCTGCTCAACCCCGGCAAGATCGTCCATACGCCGAAGATGGACGACAAGTCCCTGTTCCGCCTCAAGCCCGGCTACGCGATGGCATCGACCGCGACCGCGCTCGACTGGAGCGCCTGGAACGTCAGCGCCGATCCCGCGACCGACGAAGTCAGCGCCCCCGGCACCGGCGGCGACCCATCTCTGGGCCTGGGCAAGGCGCTGGAGATGTGCAACAACAACGGCCACTGCCGCAAGTTCGACGCCGGCACCATGTGTCCTTCCTACCGCGTCACGCGCGAGGAAAAGCACCTGACGCGCGGCCGCGCAAATACGCTGCGCCTGGCGCTGTCGGGCCAGCTCTCCGGCATCGCCGCGACCGAAGCATTGGCTTCCGATGAAGTGCATGACGCGCTCGACCTCTGTGTCTCCTGCAAGGGCTGCAAGCGCGACTGCCCCACCGGCGTGGACATGGCGAAGATGAAAATCGAAGCCCTGCATCAGTACAACGCCAAGCACGGTCTATCGCTGAAAGACAAGCTGATCGCCTACCTGCCCCACTACGCGCCGCGCGCTTCCGGCTTCGCCTGGGTGATGAACCTGCGCGACACCCTGCCCGGCGGCGCCTGGCTTTCAGAGAAGGTCGCGGGCTTCTCCGCGCGGCGCTCGCTGCCGCGCTGGGGCAGCGCCTTCACCCGGAGCGCCGCGCCGAAGCAGACGGGCACCGGCGAAGTGGTGCTGCTGGCCGACACCTTCAACAATTACTTCGAGAGCGAGAACCTGAAGGACGCGCTGAAGGTGCTGGAAGCGGCGGGCTATCGCGTGCATCTCTCCGCCAAACCCGGCGAGCGCCCGCTGTGCTGCGGCCGCACCTTCCTCGCCTCCGGCCTCACCGAACAAGCCAAGGCCGAGGCGCGGCGCATGCTCGACGCGCTGCTGCCCTTCGTCGAACGCGGCGTGCCGGTGGTGGGCCTGGAGCCCTCCTGCCTGCTGACGCTGCGCGATGAATTTCTCGTCTATGGATTCGGCGAGGCCGCGCAAAAGCTGGCGGACCATGCACTGCTGTTCGAAGAGTTCCTCGCACGCGAGTCCGACGCCGGCCGCTTGAAACTGCCGTTGAAGGCATTGCCTGAGACCAAGGCGCTGCTGCACGGCCACTGCCACCAGAAGGCTTTCGATGCGGTCAAGCCGGTGCAGAAGGTGCTGGGGCTGATCCCGGGCATGAACGTCGAGCTGATCGAGTCGAGCTGCTGCGGCATGGCCGGCGCCTTCGGCTACGAGAAGGACCACATCGACGTCTCCATGCAAATGGCCGAGCTCTCGCTGCTGCCGGCGGTGCGCAAGGCCGGGGCCGACACCCTGATCGTCGCCGACGGCACCAGTTGCCGGCACCAGATCAAGGACGGCGCCGCGCGCGAGGCGCTGCACGTGGCGCGGGTGCTGGCGCGCGCGCTGGCCTGACCCGGAGGCATGACCCGGGGCATGACCACCGCCGCATCCGCCCCGCCCGCCGTCTCCGCCGCGAGGATCACCGCCTACCTGTGCATCGCCGAAATCGGCACCATGCTCGGGTACGCCACCTTCCCCACCCTGCTGCCGCTGCTGCAGAAGACCTGGGGGATGAGCAACACCCAAGCCGGCGTGATCAGCGGCGCCTACTTCGGCGGCTACATGCTGGCCGTGCCGCTGCTCACCGCGATCACCGACCGCATCGACGCGCGCCGCGTCTACATCTTCGCCTGCGCGCTGGCCGCGCTCGGGAGTTTCGGCTTTGCCTTCGCCGCCCAAGGCTTTCTCACTGCCGCGCTGTTCCAGGCTTGCGTCGGTGCAGGCCTGGCGGGCACCTACATGCCGGGGCTGAAAATCCTTTCCGACCGGGTGCACGGCCCCAAGCAAAGCCGCTACGTCTCCTTCTACACCACCAGCTTTACGCTGGGCACCAGCGGCTCCTTCCTGCTGCCGATCATCGCGATGCCCGCGCTCTCCTGGCAGGGCGTGTTCGCCGTCAGCGCGCTCGGCCCGCTACTGGCGCTGGTGATGGTCTGGCGCATCGCGCCGGTGCCGCTGGCGCCGCGCCCGGCGCAAAGCGCGGCCCTACTCGACTTTCGCCCGGTGCTGAAAAACCGGCCGGCGATGAGCTACATCCTCGGCTACACGGCGCACTGCTGGGAGCTGCTGGGCAGCCGCTCCTGGCTGGTCGCCTTCATCAGCTTCGCCGCCGCCACCCACGGCGGCGCGGTGGTGGTGGCGCCGGCGATCATCGCCGCCTTCATCAACTTCTGGGGCATGCCCGCCTCGATCTACGGCAACGAACTGGCCATGCGCTATGGCCGCCGGCGCATGATCCTGCTTTACATGTTCTCCTCCGGCCTGATGAGTTGCGCGGTCGGCTTCACCGCCACGCTGCCGACGGCAGTCACAGTGTTCTGCCTGTGCCTCTACACCATGCTGGTGATGACGGACTCTTCCTCGCTCACCGCCGGCACCGTTGCCGCCGCCGCGCCGGACAAGCGCGGCATCACGCTCGCCGTGCACGCGACGCTGGGCTTCGGCGCCGGCGTCATCTCGCCCACCGTGTTCGGCTGGGTGCTGGACCACACCGGTGGCAACGCCGACACCACCGCCTGGGGACTTGCCTATGCCAGCCAGGGTTTCTTTTGCCTGATTGCGCCGCTGCTGGTGCTGCTTGGGCGCAAGCGTTGGGCGGCCTCCTAGAGCGACCTTACCCTGGTGCTTAGACGGTCCAGGTAGTGCCCTCGAACTGGTTGGCGCTGCGAAACGCGCCGACCCAGCGATTGAATTCCAGGCCAGTGCTTTCCTTTAAGTGCGAAGCCCGCGCCCGCAACTCGGCCAGCTTGATCTGCAGCGGCGCGCCGGCGAGGCCAAAGGCAATGACGTTGCCGCGCTCGGAGGCCGGCAGCACCAGCATGCGGCCATCGAAGGCCTTTTCGATGTTGCGCAGGTTGACCTCGTAGGACTTGTGGCGGCCGAACAGGTTGACCACCATCACGCCCAGTTCATTCTCGCTCAGCGCGGCACGGCAACCGGCGTAGAACTCCGGGCTGGAGAGCACCGGCCCCTTGGCGGCGGCGTCGTAGACGTCGACGATCAGATAGTCCGCCCGCGTCGACGGCTCGGCGATGAACTCCTGCGCATCGCCGCAGACGGTGCGCATGCGTTTGCTGTCGGCCGGCAATTCGAACTGGCTGCGCGCCACGCCGATCACCGCCGGGTTCAGCTCCACGCTGGTGATCTTCGCTTTCGGACAGGCCTTCCAGGCGAACTTGCTCGCCGAGCCGGCGCCGAGACCCAGCAGCACGATGTTGCGCGGCTCCGGATGAAACAGCATGCCGGCGAACAGCTCGCGCGTGTAGTCGAGTTCGAGGTGAAACGGGTCGCGGATGCGCATCGCGCCCTGGATCCACACCGAGCCGAAGTGCAGGTAGCGGATGCCGTCTTCCTCCGAGATGCTGATCTCGGGGTGGCTGCGCGGTTTGAAGAATTTTTCGAAAGGCTTGGCCATCAGCGTATTTTCCAGGCGCCTCAGGGCAACAAAGCTTCGCGCCAGCGCGCCAGTTTCGAGTCCACCGATTGACTCGCATTGGCCGGGCTGCTCGAGGGCAATGCCACGGTCTCCAGCCCGAACGACTCAAGGTGGCGCACAGCGCGCGCGGCGGTGGCGCCGTTGAAGCAGATGCGCTTGATGCCCGGCGCCTGCTTGAGCAGGCCAGAGAAATCGTTGTACTCCGGATTGCGTATGGCAGCGTCCATACTGCCGTCGCGCTCACAGGCGCCGTAGATGTCCCAGATCGCCACGCCGGCAGCGCGCGCCTGCTGCAGGCGCCGCTCATAGGACAGCATGCGCCAATCCTCATTTGCGTGTCGGTTGCCAAAGATGCGCCCCATGAACAGCCAGAAACGGTTTTGCGGATGGGCGTAATACTGCTGCGAGGCGAGCGAGGCGGCACTCGGAAAGCTGCCCAGCACCAGCACGCGCGCATCGGCCGCCACCACCGCCGGCAGGCCGATGAGGCGCTGGCCCGGCGCACCCGATGCTGTTGCCGTCCCACGGGCTGCTGTTGCTGCCCCACGCACTGCTGTTGCTGTGCCGCGCGCTGCCGTATTTCGGGGCGTGCCCCGCGTTTGTGTCATGCAATGCTCCGGCTGCGCCGGCGCTTCACGGCTCCGACCAGTGTTGATGGATAGGTTGAAAGAGCGCTCAGAATTGATCCAGTTCCAGCGCCAGCGCGCCCTCGGCGCCGCCGACGATCGCGCTGCGCAGCGCGGGCGCCAGGGTGAGGATGTGGTCGGCGTAAAAGCGCGCCGTCACCACCTTGGTCGCGTAAAAGGGGTCGCTATCGCCGGCGGCGATTTTCGCCTGTGCAGCGAGCGCGGCGCGCGCCATGTTCCAGCCCGCCACGGTGATGCCGGCGAGCTTGAGATAGGGAACGCTGCCCGCGTACACAGCGCGGATATCGGCCTTGGCGTTCGCCACCACGAAGTCCACCACTTCCTCGAAAGCTTTTGAAGCAGCGGCGAGCTGATTGCGGATCACCGCGAGATCACCATGCTCGAATTGCGCCAGCTCGCTTTCCGTCTTGCGGATTTGCGCGATGATGCCCTTGGCTGTTTTTCCGGCGTCGCGCGCGGTCTTGCGCCCGACCAGGTCGTTGGCCTGGATGGCGGTGGTGCCCTCATAGATGGTCAGGATGCGCGCGTCGCGGTAATACTGCGCAGCGCCGGTCTCCTCGATGAAGCCCATGCCGCCGTGCACCTGCACGCCGAGGGAGGTGACCTCGAGCGACATCTCGGTGGAGAAACCCTTGACCAGCGGCACCATGTATTCGTAGAAGGACTGGTTCTCGGCGCGCACCGTGGCATCCGGGTGATGGTGGGCGGCATCCAGCGCGGCGGCCGTCACATAGGCCGACGCGCGCGCGCCTTCGGTGTAGGCGCGCATGGTCATCAGCATGCGCCGCACGTCCGGGTGATGGATGATGGTGACCGGGCCCGAAGAGCCTTCGACCGCGCGGCTTTGCGTGCGGTCCTTCGCATAGGCCACGGCCTTTTGGTATGCCCGCTCGGCCACCGCGATGCCCTGCATGCCGACGGCGAAGCGCGCCGCGTTCATCATGATGAACATGTATTCGAGGCCGCGATTTTCTTCGCCGATGAGATAACCGATGGCGCCCTCGCCCACTTCGCCCTTGTTGTCGCCGTACAGCAGCACGGCGGTGGGGCTGGCGTTGATGCCGAGCTTGTGTTCCAGCGAGGCGCAATACACATCGTTGCGCTTGCCCGGCGTGCCGTCGGCATTGACCACGAACTTGGGCACGATGAACAGAGAAATGCCCTTCACCCCCTCGGGCGCGGAAGGCGTGCGCGCCAGCACCAGGTGGATGATGTTGTCGGCCATGTCGTGCTCGCCGAAGGTGATGAAAATCTTTTGGCCGAAGACCCGGAAGCTGCCGTCGGCCTGCGGCACGGCGCGGCTTTTCACCAGCGCCAGGTCGCTGCCGGCCTGCGGCTCGGTCAGGTTCATGGTGCCGGTCCACTCGCCGCTGATCAGCTTGGGCAGGTAGGTGTTGCGCTGCGCTTCGGTGCCGGTGAGCAATATCGCTTCGACCGCGCCGTCGGTGAGCAGCGGGCACAGCGCGAAGGAAAGATTGGCGCTGTTGATCATCTCGATGGCGGCGGTGGCCACCAGCTTGGGCAGGCCCTGGCCGCCGAACTCGGTGGGGAAATGCAGGCCCTGCCAGCCGCCCGCGCCGAACTGCTTGAACGCTTCTTTGAAGCCCTTGGGCGTTTTCACCGAGCCGTCGGGCTGGCGCACGCTGTGCTCGAGGTCGCCGCTGCGGTTCAGCGGCGCCACCACCTCGCCGCAAAAGCGCGCGTCTTCTTCGAGGATAGCCTCGACGGTTTCAAGCGTCGCCTCTTCGCAGCCCGGCAGCTTGTTGATGGCTTCCAGGCCCGCGAGTTCCTGCATCACGAACTTGATGTCTTTGACCGGGGCGACGTAGCTCATTGTCTTCTCCTGATTTCATCCACGGCCAAACCATGCCGCGATGAAAAAGCGCCGCCCCGGTTAAGGTGGCGGCGCTTTCGCTTTACACGTTTTGGTTACCCGAGTTCTTTGACCAGCTCCGGCACGATGGTGAACAAATCACCGACGATGCCGTAGTCGGCGACGCTGAAAATCGGCGCTTCCGGGTCCTTGTTGATGGCGACGATGGTCTTGCTGTCCTTCATCCCGGCCAGGTGCTGGATCGCGCCGGAGATGCCCACCGCGATGTAGAGTTGCGGGGCGACGATCTTGCCGGTCTGCCCGACCTGCCAGTCGTTCGGCACGAAGCCCGCGTCCACGGCGGCGCGCGAGGCACCCATGGCGGCGCCGAGCTTGTCGGCCAGGGGTTCGAGGATTTTGAAGTTTTCGCCCGAGCCCATGCCGCGGCCGCCGGAGACGATGATGCGCGCGGCGGTGAGTTCCGGGCGCTCGGATTTGGCGACTTCACGGCCGATGAAGGAAGAGAGGCCTGCATCCGGCGCGGCCGTCACGCTTTCCACGGCAGCCGAGCCGCCGGTGGACGGCGCGGCATCAAAGCCGGTGGTGCGCACGGTGATGACTTTTTTCGCATCGCTCGATTGCACCGTCGCCAGCGCGTTGCCTGCATAGATCGGGCGTACGAAGGTGTCGGGCGACTCCACCGAGACGATTTCGGAAACCTGCTGCACGTCGAGCACGGCGGCGACGCGCGGCAGGTAGTTCTTGCCGGCGGCGGTGGCGGGCGCGAGGATGTGGCTGTAGGCGCCGGCGAGAGCCACGATTTGCGCGGCGATGTTTTCCGCCAGGCCGTCGGCGAATTGCGGCGCGTCGGCCAGCAGCACCTTGGTGACGCCGGCGATTTGCGCGGCGGCGTCGGCGGCGGCCTTGCAGTTGTGGCCGGCCACCAGCACGTGCACTTCGCCGCCGCATTTCGCGGCAGCGGTGATGGTGTTGTTGGTCGCGACCTTGATGGATGCGTTGTCGTGTTCGGCGATGACGAGGGCGGTCATTTGTCTATCCGTAATCTGTTCGGGCTGGAGGTCAGATGACCTTGGCTTCGTTCTTCAGCTTGGCGACGAGAGTCGCCACGTCCGGCACCTTGACCCCGGCGCTGCGCTTGGGCGGCTCGGTGACTTTCAGGGTCTTCAGGCGCGGGGTGACGTCCACCCCGAGGTCGGCCGGCTTCACATTTTCCAGCGGCTTTTTCTTCGCCTTCATGATGTTCGGCAGGGTGACGTAGCGCGGCTCGTTTAAGCGCAGGTCGGTGGTGACGATGGCCGGCAGGGTGATCTTGATGGTCTCCAGGCCGCCATCGACTTCGCGCGTGACTTGCGCGGCGCCGCCTTCAATCACCACCTTGGAGGCAAAGGTGGCTTGCGGGCGACCCAGCAGGGCGCCGAGCATCTGGCCGGTCTGGTTCGAATCGTCGTCGATCGCCTGCTTGCCGAGGATCACCAGGTCGGGCGACTCCTTCTTGAACACGGCGGCGAGCAGCTTGGCCACGGCCAGCGGCTGCAACTCCACATCGGTCTCGACCAATATCGCACGGTCCGCGCCGATGGCCAGCGCCGTGCGCAGGGTTTCCTGGCAGGAGAGCAGGCCGCAGGAGACGGCGATGACTTCAGTGGCAATGCCCGCCTCTTTCAGGCGCACGGCTTCTTCCACCGCGATTTCGTCGAAGGGATTCATCGACATCTTGACGTTGGCGGTTTCGACGCCGGTCTGGTCGGCTTTGACGCGCACTTTCACGTTGTAATCGACAACGCGCTTGACGGGTACCAGGATTTTCATGGTTTGAGCAGAGTTTGAACGTGGGCGAACCCGCGAATTATAAAAGATTGCGTCGCGGCGACGGCTCGGATTCCCCGCATGCGCCGCATTTACGGAAACATGCCGCAGCGCAACACAACTGTGGTTCAGGGCGCCACCCTGAGAAAACCTGAGAAAAATCGGCTGTTTCGCCCCGCCCTGGGCGCCCCAGAGGGCGGGACCACGGTAAATCGCGGTATTTTTCGCAAAAATTGCTGCCGGTACTACATTCGTGTTGACCAGAGCCCTGATGCGAAATCGTGCCGGGTCGCAATTGGTCACGACCTGATGCCGTTTGATTCCAGCTCGCTGCCACGGTTCCGGGCAGCCTTGCGAGCACCCGGCAACAGCGCGGTCCCTGGCTTCAAACATACAGCAAAGCATGCGCCGCGTGTGGCTGATTTTGCCCCTGGCTACAATGCCGGACCACCTCACCGGAACACACCATGCAGCAGCAAAAAACCTGGGACGCCGCCATCATCGGCGGCGGCATCATGGGCTGCAGCACGGCCTACTTTCTCAAGACGCTGGCGCCGGGGCTGGAGGTCTGCGTGATCGAGCCCGACCCCACTTACGAGTTCTGCTCCACCCTGCGCGCCTCCGGCGGGGCGCGGCGCCTTTTCTCCTGTCCGGAGAACATCGCGATGTCGAACTGGAGCATCGAATTCATCAAGGCTTTCCCCCAGGCAATGGCGGTGGAAGGGCGCGAGGCGCCGGTGGACTGGGTCGAAGGCGGCTACCTGTTCATCGTGCCGCCGGAGGGCATGGGCATACTGGAGCTAAGCCACGCGGCGCAACTGGCGCAGGGCTGCGAGGTGGAGCTCTTGAGCCCGGCGCAGTTGAAGGAACGCTTTCCCTCTATGCATGTGGACGACCTGGCCGGCGGCAGCCATTCGCCGCGCGACGGCTGGTGCGACCCCAACGGGCTGTTGCAGGGCTTCAAGCGCAAGGCGGCCTCACTCGGCGTCACCTTCCTCCAGGACCGCGTCACCGGCTTGGCCGCCCAGGGCGCGGCGCTGGCCTCGGCGCAACTCGCCTCAGGCAGCGAAATCCGCGCCACCCATTTCGTCAACGCCGCCGGCGCATGGTCCGGGCAGGTTGCCGACATGGCGGGCATGCGCCTGCCGGTAAGCCCGCTACGGCGCTTCGAGCATTACTTCACCGCCGGCAACCTGATCGAGCGCCTGCCTTATGTGAAGGACATGGCGCGCCTGGCGTTTCGCTCCGAAGGACAGGGCTTTTCCGGCGGCCTGGTGGATGGCGAGGAGCAGCGCGGCTTCGACTTCGAGGTGGACCACGACTATTTCGAGCGCGCGGTCTGGCCGGCCATCGCGCACCGCTTTCCGCCCTTCGAGGCGGCGCGCTGCCACCGCACCTGGTCCGGGCTTTACGAGGTGTGCGAGCTGGACGGCAACCCGGTGATCGGCAACTGGGCCGGCCGGGCGGAGAATTTCTGGACCATCGCCGGCTTTTCCGGCCACGGCATGATGCACGCGCCGGCTGCCGCGCGCGGGCTGGCGGAGTTGATGGTGCACGGCGCCTTCCGCAGCATCGACCTCTCGCGCTTCGGCTACGCGCGCATCGAGCGCGGCGAGCCTTATCGCGAGGCCGGCATCCTCTGAGCCGGCGTCCCGGCTGATACACCTCCTTACAATCAGATAGTCAAAAAGTGTAAAAAAGCTCAAGCGAAGCGGGGGTTGGTGCGTTATACGATGCATGAAAACCTTTTTTGCATCGTTGCTTGCCGCCCTGGCCTTCGGCCAGGCGCAGGCCGGCCCGCTGATCGCCCTGGGCACCGAGCACGAGCTGCTGCACGCCATCACGCCGATCGAGGTGCACCAGCGCCTGGTGCTGCCGGCGGACGCCGGCAAGACGGTAGCCCTGACCCTGGACGCCTGCGGTGGCGCTTTCGATGCCGACCTGATCAACTTCCTGATCCACGCGCGCATTCCCGCCAGCATTTTCGCCACCCGCAAGTGGCTGGACCGCAACCCCGAGGCGATGGCGCTGTTGCGCGCGCATGCCGACCAGTTCGAGATCGAGGACCACGGCGCCAACCACGTGCCGGCGGTGATCGGCATCGGCCGCAAGGTGTACGGCATTGCCGGCGACGCCACCCTGGAAGCCCTGCAAAGCGAGGTGCGTGACGGCGCCGCGGCGATTACCGCCGCCACCGGCCGCGCGCCGCGCTGGTACCGCGACGCGACCGCGATCTACGACCGGGCGGCGCTGAAAGCGATTGCCGAGATGGGCTACCAGGTGGCGGGCTTCTCGGTCAACGGCGACGCCGGCGCGACGCTCAAGCGCGGCGCCATCATCGAGCGCATGAAGACGGTGAAGGCGGGCGACATCATCATCGCCCACATGAACAAGCCGAATGGCGACACCGCCGAGGGCCTGTCGGTGGGCCTGGCCGAACTGCAAAAACAGGGCTTTCGCTTTGTCACCCTGGGCAATATGCAGGTCAAGCAGATCAACGGTTAAGCACGATTAACCCAGCCGGCCGCGGGCGCCCGAGTCCACAATAACCAAACCGGGCGCCCGCGGCACCCGTGCGCGGCGCCGTTTTGCGGCCTGGCGCCGATTCTCGTTATGATAGCTGCGCTCTTCGCGCACTTTCGGCGCGCTTTCGTTACCCAGCATGTCATCACGAGATCCCATGGCCACCCGCCCCTCGAAACAACGCCCTTCCCTGCGCCCGCGCAAGGAACCTGTGCAAAAACGCTCCCAGGTGACGGTGGACGCCATCGTCGAGGCGGCGGCGCGGGTGTTCGTCAAGGAGGGTTACGCGAACTCGACCACCAACCGCATCGCCGAGCTGGCGGGGGTGTCGGTCGGCTCGCTGTACGAGTATTTTCCGAACAAGGCTTCGCTGCTGGCGGCGCTGGTGGAGCGCCAGACCGAGATCATGGCGCGGGTGATGCGCGAGCGCCTGGCGGCGGTGCAGGGGCGGCCGCTGAAGGAGATCGTCGCCACCATCGCGCGCGCGGTGATCGAGGCGCATTACCAGAACGTGGACCTGAACCGCCTGCTGATCGCCGGCATGCCGCGGGTGGCGCTGTGGCGGCGCATCGAGCAGGTTTCGTTTTCGCTGGCCGAGCAGATTCGCGGGGCGCTGGCGCATTTGATCGCCGATCCGGTGCGCCTGGAGCACGCGGCGTTTACCGCCGAGACGGTGGTGGAGGGCTTGTTGCAGCGGACCATCCTGTTCGCCCACCGCCTGCCGGGTTACCGGCTGGAAGAGGAGATGTCGGGCGTGCTGATGGGTTACCTGGAACCGCTGGCTGCCGTGCGGGCGTAGGCAACCTGTCAGAACAGCGCCATGGTCTCCGGGCCGGCGGCAGTCTCGAAGCGGCTGAGGATGGCGGCGGCTTGGAGATCGACCAGCATGATCGAGCCCTGGTCGTGGTTCATCACATAGGCCCGGGTGCCGCTGACAAAGCTGATGCCCATCGGGCCTTTTTCGACCTTGAGCAGGCGCTGCGATGAGAGGTCGGCGGCATCGACAATGGCGATTTCGCCGCTGGAAAAATTGCTGATCACCAGCAGCTTGCCGTCGGGCGAGACCTTGACGCGCTTTTGCGGGTTCTTGCCCTCTTCGACCGGGGCGAAGACGCTGATGGGCACGGTGGCGATCACCTCGTCGCTCGCCGTATCGACGACGTAAAACTGTTGCGGGCGTTGCGCGGTGACGTAGAGGCGGCTGCCGTCGGGCGAGAGCGACAGGCCTTCGCTGCCGGGGGCGAGCGGAATCTGCTTGGCGACTTCGCGCTTTTGCGTGTCGATCACCACCAGATTGGGATAGGTCTTGTTGCTGGCGTAGAGTTTTTTGCCATCGGGGGTGATGGTGATCCAGTGGGTGCCGTTGCTGGCGGTGGGCACGGCCTTGAGGATTTCGCGCTTGGCCGGGTCGATGACGAGGATGACGCCGGAGACGTCGCAGGAGACCCAGAGCATGCCTGCCGCGTCGAAGGCCATGCCGTGCGGGGCCTTGTAGGGCAGCGTGCTGATGGCGCCGATATGGGTGCGGGTTTCCAGGCCGATGATCACTATTTCTTCGCCGGGATGATCGAAGTTCTTGCCGAACACGCCCTGGCCGTAGATCGAAACGTAGGCTAGTCTGTGGTCGCGCGAGAGCAGGACTTCGTGGGGGAATTTCGGCATGTCGATGCTGGCGAGGGGTTCGCGGGTCTCGTCACCCATGTCTACGCGGTAGAACTCGAGTTTGGCGGCGAGCTTGTTCACCACCAGCATTTCGCCGCGCGGGGTGAGGGCCTGCGTTACGCCTGCGTCTTCGCAGGCGGCGTCCAGCGGGCGCAGGCGGGTCTAGCTGCTGTCGTCGTTCTCGGGCATGGCTAGCGGCCCTTCCATTGCGGCGCGCGCTTGCCGATGAAGGCGTCGATGCCCTCGGCGGCATCGTCCAGCATCATGTTGCAGGTCATGGTTTCGCCGGCGAGCGCCAGGGCGTGCGGCAGGTCCATGTCCATCTGGCGGTAGAACACTTCCTTGCCGAGGGCGACTGAGGCGGCGCTCTTGGACTTGATGGCGTCGGTGAACTTGGCGATCTCGGCATCGAGTTGCGCGGCGGGAACGGCGCGGTTGATCAGGCCCCAATCGAGGGCGGTTGGCGCATCGACCATGTCGCCGGTGAGCAGCATTTCCATGGTGCGCTTGCGGTTGAGGTTGCGGCCGACGCCGACGGCGGGCGTGGAGCAGAACAGGCCGATGTTGACGCCAGGGAGAGCAAAGCGGGCGTCGTCGGCGGCCACGGCGAGGTCGCAGGTGGCGGTGAGCTGGCAACCGGCGGCGGTGGCGATGCCGTGGACGCGGGCGATCACCGGCTGCGGCAGGCGGACGATTTTCAGCATCAGTTCGCCGCAGGCTTTGAACAGGCCGCGCTGCCAGGCTTCGTCCGGATGGGCGCGCAATTCCTTGAGGTCGTGGCCGGCGCAAAAACCGCGGCCTTTTGCAGCGATGACGACGGCGCGGATATTCGCATCCGGACCGATGGCGTCGAGCGCTTCGATCAGCGCGGCGATCATGCCGGAGGAAAGCGGGTTGAAGCGGTCGCCGCGATTCAGCGTCAAGGTGGCGACGCCGTCAGCATCGCTGCGCAAGACGAAGGGTTCGGCGAGTGCGTTCGTGGGGGTGGGAGCGTTCATGGTCTCTCCTGGATTACTCGATGGCGGCGGCGGATCTGGCGCGTTCGCGCAACACGAATTTCTGGATCTTGCCGGTGGAAGTCTTGGGCAGCAGGCCGAACAGCACCTGGCGCGGCACCTTGAAATGCGCGAGGTGGGCGCGGCAGTGTTCGATCACTTGCGAGGCGCTAAGGTCGGCGCCCTCTTTCAATTCGACGAAGGCGCAGGGCGTTTCGCCCCACTTCGGGTCGGGTGTGGCAACCACGGCGCAGGCAAGAATTTGCGGCAGGCGGTAGAGCACGTCTTCGACTTCAAGTGAGGAAATGTTTTCGCCGCCGGAGATGATCACGTCCTTGCTGCGGTCGCGGATTTTCACGTAGCCGTCGGGGTAGGCGACGCCTAAGTCGCCGCTGCGGAACCAGCCGCCGGCGAAGGCCTCGGCGGTGGCTTGCGGATTCTTGAGATACCCCTTCATCGTGATGTTGCCGCGGAACATGATTTCGCCCATGGTCTCGCCATCGAGGGGCACCGGCTGCATGGTGGCGGGGTCGAACACGGCGACGCCTTCCTGCAAGGTATAGGCGACGCCCTGGCGGCCCATCAGGCGGGTGCGCTCGGCGATGTCGGCCTGCGCCCATTCAGGGTGGCGGGCGCAAACGGCGGCGGGGCCGTAGACCTCGGTGAGGCCGTAGACGTGGGTGAGGTCGAAGCCCAGCTTTTCCATGCCCTCGATCATCGAGGCGGGCGGCGCGGCGGCGGCGACCATGGCGCTGACCTTGTGGGTGATGCCCTGCTTCATCGCCTCCGGCGCATTGATCAACGCCGAATGGACGATGGGCGCGCCGCAGTAGTGGCTCACCTTGTGTTCGCGGATCAGCGCGAAAATCTTCGCCGCCTCGACCTTGCGCAGGCAGACGTTGGTGCCGGCGATTTCGGCCAGGGTCCAGGGGAAGCACCAGCCGTTGCAGTGGAACATCGGCAGGGTCCAGAGGTAGACCGCGAAGTGCGGCAAGGTCCAGACCACGACGTTTGAGGTGGCGTTGAGGTACGCGCCGCGATGGTGGGTGACCACCCCTTTGGGATTGCCGGTGGTGCCGGAGGTGTAGTTGAGCGCGATGGCCTCCCACTCGTCTTCGGGGTGGCGCCAGGCGTAGGCGGGGTCGCCGGAGGCAACGAAGGCTTCGTATTCGATTGCGCCGATGCGCTCGCCCGGGCCGCTGTACTCGGGGTCGTCGACGTCGATCACCAGCGGCTTTACCTTGGCCTGCGCCAGGGCCTCTTTCATCACCGGGGCGAATTCGCGGTCCACCAGCACGACTTTGGTTTCGCTGTGGTCGAGCATAAAGGCGATGGCCGCCGCATCGAGCCGGGTGTTGAGGGAGTTGAGCACGGCGCCGGTCATCGGCACGCCGAAATGGGCTTCGACCATTGCCGGGATGTTCGGCAGCATCACCGCCACCGTGTCACCCGGAAGCACGCCTCGCGCGTTGAGGGAAGAGGCCAGTTGCCGGCAGCGGACGTAGGTTTGCGCCCAGGTGCGGGCGACGTTGCCGTGAACCACGGCCGGGCGCGCGGGATACACCGCCGCGGCGCGGGCGATGAAGGAAAGCGGACTCAGGGCCACGTGGTTGGCCGGGGTCTTGGGCAAGCCCTGATCGTAGATGTTTGCCATTTGTCTCGCGGGTAATCACGTCCGGGTGGATTAGCGGTCCGGGCACTTTATGACCGGGGTGCAGTCCCAGGTTCTCGTATGATGCACATTGTAATGAACTCACCGCCCGCCAGCTTCGAATTCGCCACCCCGCCCAGGCGCGTGCTGCTTGCGGTCGTGCTTTCGCTGGCGGCGCATGTGCTGCTGGTGGGCGGGGCGGTGATGGAATGGGGCAACCCCTTCTCCTCGCCGCCCGCGGAAGAGCCGGTGGTGGTGAAGGCGCACCTGCTGCCCCCCCCGCCACCCCCGCCGGTGCCGCGCGAAGTGCTGCCCGAGCCGCCGATCCGCCCGGCGCCGATCCACCGGCCGGCGACACCGCGCCCACAGGCGCGCAGCGCGGCGCCGGTGCTGAGCAGCCCCCCTGGCGATCAACCTGTGGCCAGCGGCGATGTGCTTGCCGGCGACACTGCTACGGGCACCGGCAACGCCCCGGTGGTCGCCAGTGCGGCGCCGCAAGCGCCGGTTGCAGCGCCAGTGCCACCCAAGGCCTCGCCGCTGCCGGGGCGCGCGCACATTGAGTTCGATCTGCTGATGGAAGGGAAGAACTTTCGCGCCTATGTGGCGCAGGAGTGGCGCATGCAGGACGGGCGCTACAGCGTCAGCATGGCGGGCCGGGTGCTGTTTTTTCGCGTGGCCTTCGACAGCAGCGGCGCGGTCACCGGCGCGACTCTCAGGCCGGAGCGCTATAGCGACGACCGCAATGGCCGCGTCAACGCCATCGACTTTGCCAGCGACCCGAAAAACGCGCAGGTGAGCGAAGCCAGCGGCAACCACAAGAGCGTGGCGCTGGCCGGCCCGGTGGCGGACCTGATGAGCCTGCCCTATGCGCTGGCCCTCAACCCGGAGATGCCGGTGGGCACGCTGCTGATGATGGCGAACAAGGAAAACGTCGAGCAGGTGCGCCTGGTGGAGCGCCGCGACGAGGTGCTCACCACCGAGCGCTTTACGGTGAATACGCGCTTTTTCGATTTTCGCCGCGCTGAAGGCGAAGGCGGCGTGCAGGTGTGGCTGGCGCCGGAGCAGCACTGGCTGCCGGCCAAACTGCGCGTGGCCGGGCGCGACGGGCCGGTGACCTTCACCGCCACCCGCTACGAATTTGACGCTGCGCAATAAGCCGCCCCTCACAACACGGTAGAATTTAGGGTTTTGCGCCGCAGCATCGGCCGTTTACGGCGAGGCGCAGCCTTTTGATCGCACACACCATGTCGCAAGCCGAACTCGCCAAGAGCTTTGAACCCCACGCCATCGAGGCCAAGTGGTACCCGGTATGGGAGGCGGCCGGCTATTTCAAGGCGGGGTACGAGGTTACGAAACCCTCCTTTTCGATCCAGCTGCCGCCGCCCAACGTCACCGGCACGCTGCACATGGGCCACGCCTTCAACCAGACGGTGATGGACGCGCTGACGCGCTACCACCGGATGAAGGGCGAGAACACGCTGTGGCTGCCGGGCACCGACCACGCCGGCATCGCCACGCAGATGGTGGTGGAGCGTCAGCTCGGGCTGCAAAAAATTTCGCGCCACGACCTGGGCCGCGAGAAGTTCGTCGAGAAGGTGTGGGCCTGGAAGGAAGAGTCGGGCTCGACCATCACGCGGCAAATGCGGCGCCTGGGCGACTCCTGCGACTGGAGCCGCGAATATTTCACGATGGACGGCAAGCTCTCCAAGGCGGTGGTGGAAGTATTCGTGCGCCTGCACGAGCAGGGGCTGATTTATCGCGGCAAGCGCCTGGTCAACTGGGACCCGGTGCTGGGCACGGCGCTCTCCGATCTCGAAGTGGAGAAGGAGGAGGAAGACGGCCACCTGTGGCACATCCGCTATCCGCTGGCCGACGGCTCCGGCTCGCTGACGGTGGCGACCACGCGGCCGGAGACCATGCTGGGCGACGTCGCGCTGATGGTGCACCCGGGAGACGAGCGCTACACCGCGCTGGTGGGCAAGAAGGTCAAGCTGCCGCTGACCGACCGTGAGATTCCGGTGATCGCCGACAGCTATGTGGACAAGGCTTTCGGCACCGGCGTGGTCAAGGTGACCCCGGCGCACGACTTCAACGACTACCAGGTGGGCCAGCGCCACGCGCTGGAAATGATCAGCGTGCTGACGCTGGACGCCAAGATCAACGACAACAGCCCGGCCGCGTATCGCGGCATGGACCGTTTCGCCGCGCGCAAGCAGATCGTCGCAGACCTCGAAGCGCAGGGGCTGATGGATTCGATCAAGCCGCACAAGCTGACGGTGCCGCGCGGCGACCGCTCCGGCACGGTGATCGAGCCGATGCTCACCGACCAGTGGTTCGTGGCGATGAGCAAGCCGGGGCCCTCGGGCAAGAGCATCACGCAAACATCGCTGGACGTGGTGGCGAACGGCGAAGTGAAGTTCGTGCCGGAAAACTGGACCACCACCTACAACCAGTGGCTGGAAAATATCCAGGACTGGTGCATCTCGCGCCAGCTTTGGTGGGGCCACCAGATTCCGGCGTGGTACGGCGAGAGCGGGCAGATTTTTGTCGCGCGCACCGAGGCCGATGCGCAGGCGCAGGCCAAGGCCGCCGGATATACCGGCACGCTGAAACGCGACAACGACGTGCTCGATACCTGGTTCTCCTCCGCCCTGGTGTGCTTCTCGACGCTGGGTTGGCCGGAATCCGAGGGCAAAGACAAGGCCGCTTACGACCTCTACCTGCCTTCGACCGTGCTGGTGACGGGTTTCGACATCATTTTCTTCTGGGTGGCGCGGATGATCATGATGACCACCCATTTCACCGGGCGGGTGCCGTTCAAGCATGTGTATATCCACGGCCTGATCCGCGATGCCGAGGGACAGAAAATGTCCAAGTCCAAGGGCAACACACTGGACCCGGTGGACCTGATCGACGGCATCAAGCTCGAAGCCCTGCTGGAAAAACGCACTACCGGGCTGATGAACCCGAAGCAGGCCGAGTCGATCGCCAAAAAGACCAAGCGCGAATACCCGGAAGGCATTCCGGCCTTCGGCGCCGACGCACTGCGCTTCACCATGGCGGCCTATGCGTCGCTCGGCCGCAATATCAATTTCGATTTGAAGCGTTGCGAGGGCTACCGGAATTTCTGCAACAAGCTGTGGAACGCGACGCGCTTCGTGCTGATGAATTGCGAGGGCAAAGACACCGGTCTCAACGCCGCCGACCCCGTCGAACTCTCTTTCGTCGACCAGTGGATCATCAGCCAGTTGCAGCGCACCGAAGCAGGCGTGGCGCAGGGCTTTGCCGACTACCGGCTGGACAACGTCGCCACCGCGCTTTATCGCTTTGTCTGGGACGAGTATTGCGACTGGTATGTGGAACTGGCGAAGGTGCAACTCCAGCAGGGAAATGAAGCGCAGCAGCGCGGCACGCGGCGCACGCTGATCCGCGTGCTTGAGGCGACGCTGCGCCTGGCGCACCCGGTGATCCCCTTCATCACCGAGGAGTTGTGGCATTCGGTGAAGGCGCTGGCCGGCAAGGAGGGGAAAAGCATCAGCATCGCGCCCTATCCGCAATCAGAAGCCTCGAAGATCGATGCCGCCGCCGAAACGCGCATGGCGACGCTGAAAGACCTGACCAACGCCTGCCGCAACCTGCGCGGCGAGATGAGCTTGTCGCCGGCCGAAAAGGTGCCGATGATCATGACCGGCAACGCCGCCGACATCGCCGTTTTCGCGCCTTACATCCAGATGCTCGGCCGCCTCGCCGAAGTACGCGCCGCCGACGTGCTGCCGGCCGGCCCGGCGCCTTCCGCGGTGGTGGGCGATTACCGCCTGATGCTGGAGGTGAAGATCGACATCGCCGCGGAAAAAGCGCGCCTGCAAAAGGAAATCACCCGGCAGGAAGGCGAAATCGAAAAAGCCAAAGCCAAGCTGGGCAATACGAGTTTTGTCGAACGCGCCCCGGCCGAAGTGGTGGCGCAAATGAAGGAACGCCTGGCGGCCTTTGAAGCCACCTTGACCAAGATGCGTGAGCAGTTGGCGGCGCTGGACTAGTTGCCAGCAGCCGGCGGCGTGCGCTTGACGCGCACGGCCGAATTACTTTTTCTTCAGGTAGAAAAAGTATTCGCGGTTGGCTTCGCTGCTTTCCAGCAGGCCGTGGCCGGTCTGCTTGGAAAAGGCGGCGAAATCGCGCATCGAGCCGGGGTCGGTGGCCACCACTTTGAGCACCTGGCCGCTGTCCAGTTCGGCCAATGCCTTTTTCGCCCGCAGGATGGGCAGGGGGCAATTGAGGCCGCGGGTGTCGATTTCCTTGTTGAAATCCATGGGCTTGGATGCCGGAGGCAGGACAAATTGATAACGGCATATTGTAACTTGTCCGCAAAACCGGTGTGTGACGCATTTCCTTGGACCGGGGCGCGGAAAACGGCATAATTAACGGTTCAAGCTTCCCTTCGCGTACGCCGGCAAGACCAAGAACCCCAAGCGATGGCCGCTCCGCCCACCTCGAAAAACCAAACCTGGCACGTGCTGGTGACCCAGCTGCCGGACGAAGCCAATGCGCGCATGCGCATCCTGCGCATGCTCGAGGCGATGGGCTGCGGCATCTTGCGCGACAGCGTTTTCGTGCTGCCGGACGCGCAGGCCGCGCGCCAGGGCCTGCCCAAGCTGGGCGAGCACATCTCGGCCAACGGCGGCACCCACCACCTGCTGAACGTGCAAAGCGACGAGGCGCAAAGCGCGGCTTTTGCCAAGCTGTTCAACCGCGACAACCGCTATGTCGAGCTGATCAAGACCCTGGAAAGCCTGCGCGCCGGCTTCGGCGTCACCGACCCCACTTCCATTTCGCGCACCGTGATCAAGCTGGCGCGCGAGTTCGAGGCGATCTCCTCGCTGGATTTTTTCCCCAGCGCCACCCGCGAACGCGCGGAAAAGGCCCTGGCGGCGGCGCAGTCCGATGTGCGCAAGCTGCTGTTTCCGCAGACGGCCGACTCCAGCACCACCCAGCGCATCACCGCGCGGGCGCGCTACTTCCGCCGCATCTGGGTGACGCGCCAGCCGCTATGGGCCGACCGCCTGGCTTCGGCCTGGCTAATCCGCCGCTTCATCGACGTCGAGGGCACGGTGCTGTGGGGCGAGCGCACCCAGGCGGTGCCGGAGACTGCCGTGAGCTTCGGCTTCGAGGGCGCGCAGTTCTGCAATACCGCGACCCAGGTGACCTACGAAGTGCTGCTGGAGGCCTTCGCCCTGCGCGACCCGGCCCTGAAGCGCATTGCCGGCATCATCCACGCGCTGGACATCGGCGGCCGCGAGGTGCCGGAAGCCGCCGGGGTGGAGAGCCTGCTGCAGGGTGCGCAGCGCCGCGCGCCGGATGAAAAGGCGCTGCTGGCGGAAACCGAAAAGACCTTCGACCTGCTGTACGACGCCTACTTCGAGCAGCCGGCGAAGTAGGCGGCTGCAAAAGCCCCTCGGGTTCGGCAGCCGCCGGGACAGGCGACCCTGAAAAAGGCCTGCGGATTCGAGCAGCCGGCAGAGCAGGCCGGGTCAGCAGCGCGCCTCGGGCGGCCGCTCGTTCATCGGCGGCAGACGCCGCGCGTTCGGGTTCTTGTCGTCACCGGACTTGCCTTCGCGATCGCGCTTTTCCTCGACCATTTCGTCCCATAGCGCGCGCATGCGCGCGTCGATGATCGACTGCTGGTAGAAGTCGCCGTCGCTGGCGCAGCGCGCCACCATGAACTCGCTCATCGCCGGCTGGTTGCGCCCCATCTGCGCATAGCTCTCGGCCTGCGCCTGGTGCTGCAGCATGCGCTTGCCCACGGCGCCGTAGCTCCTGGCCTGCATCTCGTAGACGCGCGCGTCGCTGCGGTATATCTGCGCCTGGTCGCGCAGCAGCGCCAGGGCCTCGTCGTGGCGGCCGGCCTTTTGCAGCGCGTCGATCAGGCCGAGCTGCAGGTAGCGCGCGCGCGGGTATTTGGCGGCGGCGGCGCGATAGGCGGCGATCGCCCCGACGTATTCCTTGCGTTCCACCAGCAGGGTGGCGGCGAGGTTGTCGAACATCGGGTGGGCGGTCGTTTTCGGGATTTGCGCCAGCTCGGCCTGGGCGCGGTCGTATTCACGCGACTGCAGCAGCGCCCAGGCCAGGCCGTAGCGCGCGGCGTTGAGGTTCGAATAGGTCTTGCCGGCGATCTGGGTAGAGAAAAAATGCACGGCGTCGCGCTTGCCGTCGACCGATGCCGACATGGTGGCGCGCAGCTTGGCGCGCACCAGGCTGAAGGCCAGCGCATCGGCATGCTGGCGGTAGGGCACGGCCTGCGCGCGGTTGCGCACGTCGGCGATGCGCTCGGTCGTCAGCGGGTGGCTGCGCACGTAGACCGGCGCATTGCTGTCGTAGACCCGGCCGGCGGTCTGCAGGCGCTCGAAAAACAGTGGCATCGCGGTGACATCGAAGCCGCCCTTCTTCAGGATGTCGAAACCGATGCGGTCGGCCTCGCGCTCGAAGTCGCGCGAGTAGGCCAGTTGCTGGCTGATCGGCAGCGACATGCCGACCATCGCGCAGGCCTGGGTGCCCTGCGAGCTGGAGCGCGCCGCCAGCATGCACAGCACGGTGCCCACCAGCGACGCGATCGAGGTTTTCTGGCCGGCGCTGACGCCGCGCGCGACGTGCTTCTGGATCAGGTGGCCGAGTTCATGGCCGAGCACGCTGGCGGCCTCCGACTCGCTTTGCGCCGCCAGCAACAGGCCGGTGTTGACGCCGATGAAGCCGCCCAGCATGGCGAAGGCGTTGATGCTGTCGTCCTTGACCAGGAAGAATTCGACGTCCAGGCCGGGCTGCGGGCTGGCGGCGACCAGGCGCTCGCCCAGCTCCTGCACATAGGCGGTGACTTCGGGGTCGTCGAGGTAGTCCGGGCTGCCGCGCAGTTCGCGGTAATACTCCAGGCCGATGCGGCGCTCCATTTGCGGCGTCAACAGGTTGGCCGATTCGTCGGAGATGTCCGGCAGGTTGGTCTGCGCGCGCGGCGCGGCGCCGGGCGCGGGCAGCGCGGCCAGGGCAACGGCCAGAAACCACGCCAGGGCCCGCTTGCGGGCGGCGGCGTGCGCGGGCACGCTGGTCCGCGCACGCGGCGCGCAGCGGTGCGCGGACAGGTGTGCGCGGAGGCGTGATTTCATGGGTGATATGATAACTGCGAACCGCGCCTGTTTTTACTCACCCCTCTCCGTTTCCGGGCGCGAAATTGTTTCCAGACGCTACGCGCATGACCACTCCCACCTCCCCTCTCACCCACTTCGACGCCGATGGCCAGGCGCATATGGTCGATATCTCCGCCAAGGCCGAGACCCTGCGTGTCGCGGTGGCGCGCGGCAGCATCCGCATGCAGCCGGCCACCCTCGCCCTGATTGCCTCGGGCAACGTGAAAAAGGGCGACGTGCTCGGCATCGCGCGCATCGCCGCGATCCAGGCGGCGAAAAAGACCTCGGACCTGATTCCCCTGTGCCACCCACTGGCGCTTACGCGGGTCGCCGCCGAGTTCGAGATCGACAGCGCCAGCTCCAGCGTCCATTGCACCGTCACTGCTGAAACCCTGGGGCGCACCGGCGTCGAGATGGAGGCGCTGACCGCGGTGCACATCGGCCTCTTGACCATCTACGACATGTGCAAGGCGGCCGACCGCGGCATGCGCATGGAAGGCATCGGCCTGCTCTCCAAGCAAGGCGGCAAATCGGGCGAGTGGCGCGCGGATTGATGCGCCGCTGTCGCGCCATCACGCCACTGTTGCGCCGCTTCCCGGCCTGAAGACCATGCTGCGCAATCTGTTGCGTTCGCTGAACACGCCGTCCGCGACCGACGCGGCACCCGTGCCTGTGTCAGCGCCGGACCAGGCAGGCGCCGGTCCTTACCAGGCTGCCGGGCAGGCCCAGGAACGCGGCGACCACGCCCGGGTGGTGGAAATTTTTCGCGCGCACCTGGAGCAACACCCGGACGACGTCGACGCCGCCGCCACCTTTGGCGGCTACCTGGTCAGCCAGAAGCGGCTGGAGGAAGCGGCGGCCGTGATGCTGCCGGCGCTGCAACGCTTTCCCGGCGCCGCGCCCTTGCTGTTCAACGCCGGCGGCTTGGCGCAGGCGCGCCGGCATACCGATGAGGCGATCCGCCTGTATCGCCTGGCGCTGGCGGCCGAGCCCCTGTTCGCCATGGCGCGCTTCATGCTCTCGATCCAGCTGATGCTCAAGGGCGAGTATCGCGAAGGCCTGATATTGATGCGCGCCCGCAACGAGCTGGCCAACCCGCCGGCCACCGGCTGGCCGCGCGAAATACCGCGCTGGCAAGGACAGTCACTTGCGGCCAAGCGCCTGTTGGTGTGGCTCGACTGGGGCGGCCTGGGCGACGAGCTGCAATTCGCCCGCTACCTCGCGCCACTGGCGCGCGACTGCCAGCCGGGGGAACTGATCTTCGCCTGCAGCGAGGCCGGGCGCAGACTCTACGCCGGCATACCGGGCGTGAACCAGGCACTCTCGCTGATCAGCGACATCGAGGTCGATTATCAAGTGGCGCTGCTGGATTTGCCGGTGGTCTTCGCCAGCGATCTGGACAACATGCCGTCGGCGGCGCCCTATCTGGCCGCGCCGGCCGCCGATATAGCGCGCTGGGCTGAACGGCTGGCGCCGGCGCGCGGCCGAAAAATCGGCTTGTGCTGGGGCGCCGGCTTCTGGGGCGGACAAACCCGCAGCGACAAGGCCGTGCCGCTCGAAATGCTGGCCGGCCTGGCGGCGCTGCCGCAGGCCACCTTCATCAGCCTGCAAAAAGGGCCGGCGCGCGAGGAACTGCCCTGCCCCGGCCTGACCATCCTCGACTTCGACGCAGAACTCAACGATCTCGCGGACACCGCCGCGCTGATCCACAATCTCGATTTGGTCATCAGCGTCGACACCTCGGTCGCGCATCTGGCCGGCGCGGTCGGCAAGCCGGTGATCCTGATGCTGAAATGGGAAAGCGGCAATTTCTGGCTGCTCGACCGCGAGGACTCGCCCTGGTATCCGTCGATGCGGATTGCCCGCCAGGCCGGCGCGGGCGACTGGCAAAGCGTGGTCCGGCGGGTGCTGGAGATGCTGGCGCAAACTTGAGGCCGGGCCGGCAGCCTTGACGCGGTGCGTCAGCATGAGATGACGTTTTTTGGCACTTTGTTGCCTTCCATTGTCCGGACCGGGCGCAGGGTTTGTCACAGGGCTTTAACAATGTTAATTTTCTATAAATAAGTCAACCAGTTGCAAGCCCGGTTTGCGCAGTAGAACAATGGCATGCTTTCTGCATTTTTGCACGGGCGAGGAACTCAACCTCGTCTTAACAATATCTCCGGGAGCTTCAAAATGATTAAGCAAGTACAAAAGGGTTTTACCCTCATCGAACTGATGATCGTCGTTGCGATTATCGGCATTCTGGCCGCCGTTGCGCTGCCGGCCTACCAGGACTACACCGTCCGCGCCCGCGTTTCTGAACTGATCCTGGCCGGCTCGTCGGCCAAGACCGGTCTGTCCGAAGGCATGC
>JAQGMJ010000079.1 GCA_028292405.1 Betaproteobacteria bacterium | reverse complement strand
GCCGCCCCGGCCGGCGCCCATGGCGGCAGCGGCACCGCCGGTAGCACAGCCGGTAGCGCCGTCGGTAGCACGGCCGGTAGCACGGCCGGTAGCACCGCCGGCGGCACCGCCGGCAACACCGCAGGCCACACCCCGGTCCGCGCCGGCGCCAGGCGCCCCGACGCCAATCGCGAGGACAACGACGACGACGACACGCCCGTCAACTACACCCGCGCCGCCAACCTGCCGCCGATCAACGACCGCCACAACAACCGCTATGCCAACGAACGCACCGACAACGACGCCCGCGCCATCAAGGACGGCCGCGTCGCCCCCAACCGCGCCGACGACCACGCCCTCTACGACGGCCACAAGACCGACCCCGGGCGCACCGCCATCCACGACGAAGGCCCCGGCTACAGCGGCGTCAGCGACGATCGCATGCAGGCGTTCCGCGAGAGCGCCGAGTGCTACGCCAGCTACCAGCATACCTACGGCACCAAAAGGGCCGGCGCCGCCGAAGCCTGCGGCGAGCCGGTGCCCGACCCGCGCGGCGAGACGCGGCGCTAGCAATGACGACGATGTCCCGCGCCACGCATTAGTGGAAATTCCGATGAGGCCTGACATGCCGTTGCACCGCGCCGTTTTTTCCTTCGCCGCCCTGGCCTGCATGGCGGCGGCCCACGCGGCCCCGCGCGAAACCCTTTGCGCGAAAGAAGAGCAGGTGGCCTTCTCGTGCCACGTCAAGGGCAAGATCGTTTCGCTGTGCGCCTCGGCCGATCTCTCGGCGGCCGGCGGCGCGGTGCAATACCGCTACGGCAGGAAGAACGCGCTGGAGCTGGCCTACCCCGCGGCCGCGCAAGACCCGCGCAAGGTATTCAGCTGGGGCGTGGCCGGCTATTCCGGCGGCGGCGCGGACTATTTCCGCTTCGCCAACGGCGGCTTCGGCTACACCGTGTACAGCGGCCTCGGCCGCGGCTGGCTCAAGGAAGGCGTGACCGTGGAAAAAGACGGCAAGCGCGTCGCCAGCCTGGTCTCCGCCGACCAGGCGCTCGACGGCGACAACTGGAAGGTGATGTACTCGGCCAAGCTGCCGAAGGTGGCGGAAGGCGACGCCTTCGAGGTGCCCTGAAGCATCGCGCCGGCCTGGCCGCGCCCGCACGCTCAGTGCTTCGCCATCCACCCCGCCGCCGCCTCGCACGTCTCCTCCGTCACCCGCGCATCGCTGCTCCCCGAGCGCGCCGGCACGTGGAACGAACGGTCGGCCTGCTCGGACGCGCAGCGTCGCGCGGCGGCCCAGCGCTTTCACCACCGGCGCAGCAGGTCGAGTTACCACTTGTTTTGTATCGCCTTTTACCGTCCGGTTTCCCGCGCGGCCTACTGCGCGAGATACGCCCTGGCGCGCGCAAGTTCCGGGCGCTGGGTGTCGGCATTCGGCGTCAGCGAAACCAGTTTGGCGTAGTAGGTTTTCGCCTTCTCGCGCTCGCCCATCGCCTCCACCGCGCGGGCGGCGCCGTAGTAGGCGCGAAAGCGGTTCGGCTCGCGCAGTTGCGAGGTTTCATACTCCTTCAGGGCGAGGGCGGGCTGGCCGGCTTCGAGCAGCATGTCGCCCAGCAGCTCGCGCGCCGGCAGCACGCGGCCGGGGGTGACGATGGACTTTTCGTTCTTGTCCTCGATGTCGGCGGCGGCGCGCATCAGCGCGATGCCTTCGTCGCGATTGCCGCGCGCGAAAGCGATCCAGCCGGCGGCGGCGCGCTGCTGCACGTCCACCTCGGTGGCCCAGTAGGCGTTTTTCGCCTCGATCAGTTTCTGGTGGCGCAGCGCGAGTTCGGCGGCGTTGGCCTCGGCGGCGGCGACGTCGCCGCTGCGCGCGGCGCCGATGGTGCGGGCGAATAGCGTAATGCCTTCGGCGTAGGGCAGGTTGCCCGGCGGCATGGCGAGCTGCGCTGCGGCGCGCCAGTCGCCGCGCTCCAGCGCGTAGCGCGCCGGCATGGCGGCGGTGGCGTACCAGGTGGCGGGCGGCACCGGCGCGGCCACCGTCACCTTCAAGGCGTCCTGCATCGCGCCCAGCGCGGCCGCATCGCGGCCCACCTGCAGGTAGCCGTACACCGCGTAGTCGCTGGCGTGGTAGGCCTCGGAAAATTCGTTGCCGCGCAGCGCGGCCAGGTAGGCGCGGCGGTTGGTGGCGGCCGACTCTTCCCAGGCGCCGACGCGGGTGAAGATGTGCGAGGGCATGTGCAGGGCATGCGGCGCGTCCGGCGCCAGGGTGGCGTAGAGGCGCGCGGCCTTCAGGCCCTGCTGCGCCAGCGGCGGCGCGTCGTAGGCGTGGATCAGGTAATGCGCCACGCCGGGGTGGTTCGGGTACTTGGCGAACTGCACTTCGAGGATCGCCGCGGCCTTTGCGTAGGCCGCGTAGGTCTGGTCGTCGGCGCGCTGGGTGGCGACCAGGTAGAGCGCATTGAAGATTTGCGCTTCGTCGTCTTCGGGATAGCGCGCGGCCAGTTGCGCATAGGCTTTGGAGCGGGCGTCCTGGCGCGCTCGCTCGGGCTTGGCCGCCCAGTCCTGGTAATAGGCGGCCAGCGCCTCGATGTAGTCGCGCTCGCGCTGCGAGCGCGCGCCGATGTTTCGCGCCTGCTCCAGCAGGCCTTGCGCGCGGGCGGCCAAGGCCGGCGCCGGGCCGTTGCCGTTGAGCGGGTTGAGCATCAGCAGGCTGGCGATGCCCCAGTCGGCAATCGCGCAGCCGGGGTCTTTGGCCAGCGCGTCGCGGAACGCCTTTTCGCCGGCGCTGTACCAGAAGGAATGCAGCATCGCCATGCCGCGCCCGAGGTCGGCTTGCGCGGCGGGCGTGCAGGAGTTGGAGAAATTCACCTTGCCGACCTGGTCCGGCGAGCGGCCGCCCTGGCCCTCCTGCGCGCCGGCGAAGTCGCAGGCGAGCATCGCGGCGACGGCGAACAGCAAGGCGCAGATGACGGGATGGAGGAGCGCATCAAAGCGCGAATCAAAGCGGAGTGACATATGCGGTCGGCCTTTTATCGTGGGCGGCATGGGTGATGCGCGGAAGTGTCCATGCCCGGGAAGTTTTCGGCCGCGCGATCTTCCGTTCGCGCGGCAACTGCAAACGCTATTGCGGGCGGCTCGCCAGGTAGGCGGCGATGGCGATCATGTCCTCGGCGCCGAGGTTGGCCACCACCGGGCGCATCGGCTCGACGTCGCTGCCCTTGCGCCGGCCGTCCTTGATGTCGTTCAACTGGCGGAACACGTACTGCGGCGCGCGCCCGGCGATGCTCGGCACGTCCTTCTCGCCGCGCAGGGCGGCGCCGTGGCAGGCGGCGCAGGCGAGCGTCTTGCCGCCGCCGCTGGTCACCAGCACGCGGCCCCTTTCGATGCTGCCCGGCGGCACGTTCGCGATAAAGCCGGAATGCGCATCGCGGCTTTCGGCGCGCTCGACATCGCGCGGCAGTTCGATGACGCGGTTGCCGATCGGCTCGGTCTCGTTGCCGGGCAGGGGAAAGCGCATCGCGCCCTGGCCGATGAAGCTCTTGGGCACGGTCGCGGTTTCGACCACGGTGATCCACACCGTGGGCTTGAGCGCGGCGAAGTAGGCCGCCGCCGCCTGCGCCTCTTCGGCGTTGATCGCCTTGGCAATCGGGATCATCGAGCCGGCGCGCGGGTTGCCGCGCGTGCCGTTCTTGAAGGCTTCGAGCTGGCGCACGAAATAGGCGGGCGGCAGGCCGGCGATGCTGGAAGACTCCGGGTGGCCGTCGCCGCTGGCCAGGTGGCACTTCATGCAGGCGCGCACCGCCGGCGGCCGGCCATGCGCCACCACCTCGGGCATCGGCGGATGCTCTTCGGGGTACCAGTCGGGCGGCGCGAAGTCGTCTTCGATCTGCGCCTGGGTGAAGCGCTTGCTGCTGCCGGGCATCTGCTTTTGCACCACGGCGTCGAACACCGCCAGCGGCGGCAGGCGCGGGTAGGCCCACTCGGGCAGCGCCGCCGGCGCGGGCGGCGCCTCCGTGCTTTTCGGCGCCTCCGTGCTTTTCGGCGCCTCCTGCGCCGGTGCCGGCGCGACGAAGGGCGCACCGAATGGCGCGCACAAGCCGAGCAAGAGTACTGCGAGGGCGAATTTCTTGTTTTTCATCGGTGCCTCCGGAAGCTGTTGCGAAGCCAGCCGCCGGCGGCCAGGCGCCGGCTTTCGAATAATTTAGCACGCGGATTTTTGTTGGTATACAAGAAAGTGTGCAATACCCCGCATCAGCGCTTGCGCCGGCGGGGATCGCACCACGGCAGTGCTTTGCCGTAGTGCTTTGCATTATGCCGCGCGCATGGCGCTAATCGACGTGGATGTTGTTGGCGCGGATCACCTGCTCCCACACTTTGGCATCGGTGCTGATGCGTTCGGCCAGCGCCGCCGGCGTGCTGGGGGCGGCGAGCATGCCGGCATCGGCGTAGGCCGTCACCAGTTGCGGCCTGGCCAGCGCGGCGCGCAGGGTCTGCGAGGTCGCCTCGATGGTTTCGCGGCTGACGCGCGAGGACATGAAAAAGGCGAACCAGTCCGAGACCACCAGGTTCGGGTAGCCCTGCTCGACCAGGGTGGCGACCTCCGGCAGGTAGGCGCTGCGGCGCGCGCCGGAAGTGGCGAGCACGCGCAGCTTGCCTGCTGCCTGTTGCTGGCGCAGCAGGCCCTCGGGCAGCACCACGGCGGCGATCTGCCCGCCGAGCAGCGCGGCCACGGCGGGCGGCCCGCCGGGGTAGGCGATGTGCTGCCAGGGCGCGTCGAGGCTGCGAAACAGCATCGCTTCGAGCAGGTGCGGCGGGGTGCCGACGCCGGGCGAGCCGATGTTGGCCAGCGCCGGGTTGCGGCGCATCCACTCGGCCAGTTCGCGCACATTGCCAACGCTGGCCGGCACGGCCGGGCCGACGGCCACGCCCAGGGTGACTTCGGCGGCCAGCGAGACCGGCTTCAGGTCGGCGGCCGGGTCGTAGCCCAGCTTGCTGTAGAGGTAGGGGTAGGCGGAAGCGGCGGTGCCTTGCGCCAGCAGCAGCATCGAGCCGTCGGCCGGGCCGGCCTTGAGCGCGCCGACAGCGATCTGCCCGGCGGCGCCGGGGCGGTTGTCCACCAGCACGCGGCGCGGGTAGGCCTCGGCCATGTTGTCGGCGGCCAGGCGAGCGACCAGGTCGGGAATGCTGCCGGCGGGAAAGCCCACCAGCACATGCAGCTGGTCGATGGGAGCGGCGGCGGCGAAGGCGCGCGGCGCGGCGCCGGCGGCCAGCGCCAGGCCGGCGCGCCGCATGAAGGTCCGGCGTGAGGCGGAAACAGGGTGCATGGAAGAGAACTCCTTTGTTGTTCTTGCGTGGCGCGAATCCCGCGGCAGCGCCATTGAGCCACGCCGCACCGCCGCCCGCAAGATGCGCGATGCAGCATAGTGATGCATAATCTGCATCACCCCGGCACCAATTCGCGGAGAGCCCGTGCGGCTGCAAAGAATCGACCAGTTCATCGCCGTGGCGGAGGCCGGCAGCATCCGCGGCGCGGCGCGCCAGCTTGGCATGTCGCAGCCGGCACTCACGCGTTCGCTGCAGCAGCTCGAAGAGGAACTCGGGGTGCAACTGGTGCAGCGCGGGGTGCGCGGCATCCTCGTCACGCCGGCGGGCAGCGCCTTCCTGGCGCGCGCGCGGGTGGCGCACTCGGAAATCGGCAAGGCCTTCGAAGAGGCGCGGCGCAGCAACGAGAACGCCAGCGGCCTGGTCACCTGCGGCCTGTCGCCGGTGGCCGCCAGCCTGCTGCTGCCGGAAATGGCGATCAAGCTGCAGGCGCAGTACCCCGGCACCCGCCTGCGCATTCTCGAAATGCCGCCCTCGGCCATCCTGCCGCAGGTGCGCGACGGCGCCGTCGAACTCGCCGTCACCCAGCGCACCCGCGCCGGGCTCGACGCCGGCCTGCGCTATCGGCCGCTGTTCGACATACAGCTGCGCGTCGCCGCGCGCCCCGGCCACCCGCTGGCCGGCACCCGCGCGCTGGCCGAGCTGGCCGGCGCGCAATGGGTGGCGCAGACCGCGCCCGGCATTCCAGACGACATCACCACCCAGTCCTTTCTCGCCGCCGGCTTAGCCGCGCCGCTGCCGGCGGTGCACTGGGGCTCCTTCATGCCGGCCGTGTTCGAGCTGGTTGCCTCCACCGACATGCTGATCACGCTCACCCCGCCGCTGCTGCGCGCCAGCGTCGCCGCCGGCAAGCTGATCGAGATTCCCCTCACCCGCCCGATGGTGCCGCTGCGCGTCGGCCTCTACACCCGCGCCGATTCGCCGCCCACCGCCAACGCGCGCGCGGCGACGCAGATCATCGGCGGCATCGCGCGGCGCTACGCCGCCAGCGGCGAGCTGCGCGACATTGCGCCGCTGGCGCCCAGCATCGCCCGCGAGCGGCGCAAGCGCGCGCGCTGAGGCGGCGCGTCAGCCTTGAAAAGAGGCTGGAGACGACGTAGATTATTTCTTCCCCGGCCACAAGAGCGTGCAAGAGACGCCACGGCGGCTGCCTGATCGCAGCCTCCCCTCAACGCTTCGCCATCCACCCCGCCGCCGCCTCCAGCATCTCCTCCATCACCTGCGCGTCATTGCTCCCCGAGCGCGCCGGCACATGGAACGAATGGTCGGCGTGTTCGAACACGCGTAGCGCCGCGCGGCGGCCCAGCGCTTTCACCACCGGGCGCAGCAGGTCAAGCTCGGCCAGCTTGTCGCGGCTGCCTTGCAGGAACAGCATCGGCACGGCGACTTCGCCCAAGTGCTCCGCGCGCGTCACGCCCGGCTTGCCGGCGGGGTGCAGCGGGAAGCCGACAAACACCAGGCCGCGCACGCCGGGCAGCGGCGCGGCGGCCTGCGCCTGCGAAGTCATGCGCGCGCCGAACGATTTGCCGCCGGCGAATATTGGCAGGCCCAACGGTAAACCCGGCAGCTTCGCGGCGGCTGCCGCAACGGCCGCGCGCACCGCCGCGTGCGCCAGCGCGGGCGCGTCGGGCCGCTTCGAGCCGCGCTCCATGTAGGCGAACTGGTAGCGCAGCGTGGCGATGCCGCGCTCGCGCAGGCCGGCGGCCACGGCGGCCATGAAGGGGTGCGCCATGCCCGCGCCGGCGCCGTGCGCCATCACGTAGCAGGCGGTGGGCGCGGGCGGCGCATCGAGGAGGGCGGAGACGGTGGTGTCGGCGTCGAGGGTCAAGCGCAGGGCGTGCGGTTTCATCGGTGCGATCAGGGGGCGGGCCTGCATTTTCGCGCAATCGGCAACCTGGAGAGGCGGGCCACGGGACCGGGGCGCGGCTAGAAGTGCGATCGAGTAACTTCGCAAACCGGAAATCGGCGTCAGAGCACAATTTTCAAAAGGCCGAAAATCATGATCCGGCCCCGATTTCCTGCGGCGCGCCTTGCGGAGTGGTGTAGCTACCCGGCCCCGCGTGGCGCGAGCGGTGTGATTTCCCGCGGGCGCCGGTCGAGGGAGCGCTTGCCTGCGGCGGGTTTTCGTCCGGGTCTTTGTTATTCGGCGCGCTCATAGCGCGCCTCGCGCGCCTTGCCGTCTTCCACCGTCACCGCGCACACATGGCGCATGATCTCGCCGCGCCCGCCGTGCCACGAAAACCCGCGGCTGGTGAAGGGCACGGCCATCCAGCGCGGGCCGACCAGGGGCTGCACCCAGCGGATTTTCTCGGCGTCGGCGCCGGCGGCGATGGCGCGCTGCGCCAGGCCGTTTTCGGCGTCGCCGGGCTTCACGCCGGCGCAAAAGTCGCGGGCTTTTTGCGCGGTGCCGTATTCCTCGTAGAAGCACCACGCGATATAGGCGAGGGCGGCGAGCAGGGGGATGGCCAGCAGCCAGAGCAGGGGTTTTTGGGCGAAGGGGAGTTTCATCGGTGCGCTATCGTAACCCGGTGTGGCGTTTCTCAATGCATGCAAATCAACCACACGTGGCGATTGGAAATCTGTATCTTTGGATCATCTTCATACGGGAGAAATACGATGACCAAATGGATCGAAAATACCGTATCTCGCATCAAGATTGAATCCCGGGGGGCGGGCAATTGTTGCGGTGTCCTGTCCACTCGCCTTTCTTGCTCGCGCCCGCTTTCGCTACTCCATCTACATCGGCCTTGTCCTACAAGCTTTTGAGTCCGTGCCGACAGTGCGCGCGCTCCCGAAGTGAGATCATGCATTGCACTTTCACCAGTCGGGAGAAAGACCATGAAAGCAGTGAAGATTTCCACCCTGGTCCTGCCCCTCACCATCGCGCTGGGCGGGGCTTTGGCGCCCGCGTCGTTCGCGGCGGATACCGCTTATCCCTCGGCCGACATTCCGCAGCCCGGCCCGCCGCCGCTGGCACGGGTGCTGACGACGCAGGAGAGCGAGCGCCTGGTGCGCAGCATGGCCGACGGCCGCGCGCCCTTGGGCGGCGACGTCACCAACGGCGCCACCGCGATGTGCGCGGACAACACCGTGACGCGCACACGCGACCCGCTGGAAGCCTGCGCCTTTCACGGCGGCGTCGACCACTGGTTCACGCCCGGTCCGCGTCGCAATGTGGAAACCATCGCCGGTTGAGTTAGGGTAGTTGCAGGATGCGGGCGGCATGCAGGTTGGCGCCGGCGCCGTTTCGTGGTACGGTTTTCGTTGAATGCAGCAAGCCGGCGCATGCGGGCCGGCGGAGAGTCGATGAAGCGGGCCGCGCATGCGACGTGCCTGTGCTCAGCGGCAGCCTCCCGCCATTGCGGAAGGGCGCCGATGAAATAACATGAAAGGGGCTCCAGATGAATCCCCGCGCAAAAGTCACCCTCGAAGGCCTGGTCGTGCCCTTCAAGCCAGACGGCGTGCGCTTCAATTTCGATATCCTCTGCGGCGAGACGCGGTATTTGTGCATCGCCGCCCAGCCCGCGGTGCAAGACGCTGTAGTGCGCGAAGGCGAGCGCGTGCGCGTCAGCGGGCAGTGGTCGCTCGCGCTGGCCGGGGTGTTCGAGGCGGCGAGCGTGGAGGTGCTGGAGGCACAGGCGTAGGCGCGAGGCGTTGGTGCGAAGGGCTGAGGTCCAGCACTTCCGTTGGAGGACCTTGTAAGGGCGCGTCTGCCTCGGCTGTACCTGGTGTGCCGCTTTTTGTGACCCACGTGTGCCGCGCGGCGCGTGGTGTCAAGAAGCCACAAGTCATGCCCTGGGGGTTCTGCTGCGGCCTTCGACAGGCTTGGCCATGAACGGCTGAAAGACCCGTGGCCGCCGCTCAAGCGCGGAGCGTTGGTACGGCCGGTCATGCGCCCGGTCATGCGCCCGGTCACGCGCCGGGTCATGCGCCCGCTGGCGCGAGACCTCCACAACCGAAACTCTAGGCGTCCGGCGCTTCTTCGGCCGCCGGCCGCACGATCAATTCGTACCTGCCCTGGGTCAGTTGCATGCCCTTGCAGCCGGACTCGGCCACATCGAGCAGCAGCAGGCGCGCGAGCTTGCGCTGCCGGTTGCGCTGGGTGACGCTGCGCTGTGCCGGCGTGAGAAGATTTTCCACGGCCTTTTCGGCTTCCACGGTGGTTTCGAGCATGCTGGTTGAGGTCATCGTGATGCCTTTGATCAGGGTCACTGGGGATTGCAGAAAGAGGGAGTCGCCGGGGGTCAGGCGTTGTCGAGTTCGCTGCGCACCGCTTCGGTGGCGGCGCCGACCTGCTGCACCGTTTCGCGCAGGCGTTCTTCGGTGACGCCGAATTTTTCCGCCCAGTAGCGGCGTTCCTCATTCTCCGAGAGGTTGATGCGGCTGCGGTCCAGCGGACCACGGTCGGGCTCTTCGGTCATACGGTCTCCAGCGGGACGGTCTAGGTATGGTTCGAATGTACACCTGCCGGGCCGGCGCCTATAGAGGCAAATGATGATAGAGGCGTCGGCGTCGGCCTACGGACGCGCGCGGTGCTGCCGGTCCTGGCGCCGCCGCCGCTGGCCGCCCGCCTCCGACCGTGGCATCGCTTCGGGCCGCGCCGCCGTGCGATGCGCGCGTATTCCCTTTGCTCCCTCTCCCGTCTCGCCGTCACATGGCGCGCCTCTTGCTCGACTTCCTCCCATCGTTCTTTCGTCGCGTCCATACAGGAGGGGCGCCATGCGGGAACCTCAGGCGCGCCGGCACCAGATCAAGGCCGAAACGCCTGCCGGCGCCCTGGGCCGCACCTCCATTGTGCGTGCGGGGGCAGCGGCGGTAATGCCGGTGCCAGCGGGTAACTTGCTGTTCTGGAAGCGGAAATCGGTTTGTGGTCATCTTGTATGCAAGTTGGTATGTGGATTGCTTTATTCGCTGCCATGGGCTGAAACGTGGCTGCGTTTCGTTGTTCCCTGGCCGCCGGCCTGCCTTGTTCCGGTCCGGTGGCCTCACCCGTCCTTCAAGGAGTCGCCTGATGCAAAGCCGCCGCAAGTTTCTTTCCTCCGTTGGTGCGGCCGTCTCCGCAAGCCTGCTGGCCGCCGGGCCGGCGCGCGTGTTCGGCGCCGACACCGTGGTCATCAAGGTCGGCACGCTGAAACTGATCCACGCGATTACGCCCTACTTCTACGAGAAGTTCACCCCGGCCGGCTACAAGATCGAGGTGATTCCGTACGAGACGCCGACCGACGGCAAGAACGCGGTCGTCACCAAGTCGGTGGACTTCGGCACCTACGGCATCGCGGCGGCCACCCTGGGCGGCGCGGCGGGCGAGCCGGTGGTGATCATCGGCGCGCAATGCAACAAGGGCATGGCCATCGTGGTCGGCGCGAAATCGGACATCAAGACGCTGAAGGACTTGCGCGGCAAGAAGGTCGCCATTCTTCCCGGCTCGACGCAGGAAGTCGTCATTCTTAACCGGCTCGAGCAGGAGAAGATGACAGTGAAGGACATCATCGCCGTGCGCGTGCCCTTCTCCGAGATGCCGGCGACGCTGGAGCGCGGCGATGTCGACGCCTACGTCGGCGCCGAGCCCGGCCCCTCGATCAGCCTGGCCAAGGGCGTCGGCAGGATTTTGGAGTACCCGTATACGACGCCGATCGGCGGCCTCAACATGGTGATGACCACGCACGCCGACACCACCAAGAACAAGCCGGAGCTGATCCGCGTGTTCCTCGAAATCCACCGCAAGGCCACCGAGTACGCCATGGGCAACCGCGCCGCCTTCGTCGACATGACGGTGCTGAAACTCGGGCAGCCGAAAGCCACGGTGGAAGTGGCCGCGCCGAACGTGGAACTCACCTGGGATGTGGACGGCGACTGGGTCAAGCGCGCGCGCTACTACGGCTCGCAAATGCTGGAGATGAAGCAGATCCGCGCCCTGCCGGACTACAACACGTTTATCGACACCAAGTTCGTCGAGGCGCTGCGCAAAAAGACCTGATCCCTGATGACGGTGAAGGGGGCTGTCCCCGCAGGCGCGGCCAGCCTGGCACGAAGACGCGCCACAGGCGCGGCCAGCCAGGCACGGGAGGCGCATAATGCGCCGCTGCAGCTTCCCCCAAAACCAGACCCAGGAGCCAAACGCCATGACCACCCTCTTGCACAACCTGCGCATGCTGACCCGCTACAACCACTGGGCCGACGAGAAAATGTTCGACTCGCTGGTCAAGCTGCCCGAGGGCGCGTCGATGGAGAAAAAGGGTTTCGGCGGCATGCTGCACACGCTTAACCACAACCTGATCGTCGACCGCATCTGGAAGGGCCACCTGGAGAACAAGCCGCACGGCTACACCGCGCGCGTCACCAAGGAAGTGCCCGCGTTGCCTGAGCTGCGCGCCGCGCAGGCCGAGATCAACGCCTGGTACATGGGCTATGCCGACGCGATGAGCGATGCAAGCTATGACGAGATGGTCGAGTTCAAGTATGTCGACGGCGGCCCCGGTTCGCTGACGCGCGGCGAGATGATGCTGCACATCGTCAACCACCACACGTACCACCGCGGCTTCGTCGGCGAGCTGATGTTCCAGGTGCCGGGCCACCGCGCGCCGACCATCGACCTGCCGATTTTCCTGCGCGATGCGCCGCCGGAGATGACGCTGCGCGGCAAGGCGGCGGTGGCGGCGTAGCAGTAAACGTAGCGGGAGCGGCGCGGTCGCCGGCTACGCGCAACAATTTTAAGGAGCGCAAAGATGGCAGCGTCGGTCGTGGATTTGAAAAGCGAAGTGCCCAACCCGGGCGCCG
>JAQGMJ010000038.1 GCA_028292405.1 Betaproteobacteria bacterium | reverse complement strand
CCCTTCGCCTCGATGGCGGCTTCGTCCATGAACGAGTGGTAGAACGCCGCCACCTTGCGCGCCTCGGCGCTGGCTTTCTTGTCGGCCGGGATGGCGTCGAACAGCTTGACGATGCGCTCGTTCGCATCCTCGGCCATCACCCCGAACGCGCCCCAGCTGCTGCGGTCGGCCGGGATCTCGGTCTTCGCGAGCCACTCGCCGTTGGCGTAGGTGAAGAAGTCATCGCCCGGCAACATTGCCATGGCGGCGGCCGGCCCCCCCGGCTTGGCGGGCGCTGGCGCGGCGGCCTGGCCGGCGGCGAATGCCGGGGAAAAAGTGAGTGCCGCACCGCACAGGGCGAGGCGGATGGCGGTTTTGATCGGTGTCCAGCTGGTGTTCATAGCGTCCCTTTTCTTTGGAGGTGGATCAATTTTCTGACTTCAGTGCCGCTCGCACCTGCGGCAGCAGGCGCGCCTTCTGCGCCGCCCGGATCCGGATGCCGTTGCCGACGCGCTGGGCTTCCACCAACGCGTCGGGGCCGAAGTGCTGTCCAACATAGGATTCCATCATGTCGGCATGGGCCGGGTTCGATGAATTCGCAACAATACCCGAAAACGCGTGGTTCTGGCCGTACATATCCTCGTTCTTCAAGAGCGCATCGCGGTTGGCGACGGCAAACGACCACGCCTGGTCGATATGTTCATTGGCGGCCACGCGCGGCACGATCATCGTTTTCAGCGACGGCTGCAATTGCGCGGACAGCGCCAGCTGCAAGGCGCGCCCGGCCAGCGCACGGTCGCTGACCCGGGTCAGGGCGCGGCCGAAGCGGTTGCGTTCCTCGTTGGTCTGCGCCTGCATTGCGGCTTGCCGTCCTCGCACACCTGCTCGACCTTCACTACCGGAAAGCCGGGCTGGGTGGTCCAGTCCGACGCCAGTTGCTCGACGGGCTTGCCGGACGCCTTTTCCAGCGCCGCCCACAGGTCCGCGCTGGTGGTGTTCGAGTACTGGTGGCTGGCCATGTAAGCCCGGATCCCCTTGCGGAACGGTTCTTCGCCAAGGTAGGCCTCGAGCATGCGCAGGAAGGCTTGTCCCTTGCCGTAGGTGATACTGTCGAAGGCATTGGCCGCCTGCAATTCATTCAGCACCGGGGTCTGGATCGGGTGCGTGGTCTTGCGCGCGTCCAGGTTCAGCACATTTTCGCGCTCGACCAGGCTGTCCAGGTAAGGCCGCCACTCGGGATGGAAATGATCGGTCGCCTTGGTCGACATCCACGACGCGAAGCCTTCGTTGAGCCAAAGATTGTCCCACCAGGCCATCGTCACCAGGTTGCCAAACCACTGGTGCGCAACCTCATGCGCATTGATGCTGAAGGTTGTCTGCCTGACGCTGTCCGGGCTCTTTTTCGGGTCGTACAGCAAGGCCGCTTCGTTGTAGACGATGCCGCCCCAGTTTTCCATCGCGCCATTCATGCCGCCGGGAATCGCAATCTGGTCGAGCTTGGCCAGTGGATAAGGCAAACCGAAGTAATTGTTGTAGTAGCGAAGCAGGTCCCTGGACACCGCCAATGGGTAGGCCGCCGAGTCGCGCTTGCCCTCGGTGGTGACGACGCCGATGTCGACTCCGTCCTGCTTCGCGCTCACGCGCTCGAGTTCGCCGGCAACCAGCACCACCAGGTAGCTCGGCATCTTCGGCGTCACGCCGAACCATGTCCGCTGCAGGCCGCCGTCGATCTTTTCCTGCTTCTCGATGGGGGTGTTCGAGTAGGCCTTGAGGTGGGCAGGCAAGTCCACGGTCAGCTTGAAGGCGGCCCGGAACGAGGGTTCGTCCCAGCTTGGCAGCAGGCGCCGCGCGTCGGTCGGTTCCATGGTGGTGGCGATCATGGTCTTGTCGGCATTACCCACCTTGTAGTTAACATGGAACATTCCGCGCGCCTCGCGGTTGATCAGGCCATGGAACTTGAGCGCCAGCTTGTAGCGTCCCGGCGCCAGCGGCTGCTCGAGGTGAAAGCTGAGGGTCTGCTGTTGCTGGTCGATCCGCGGCGTCAGCTTGATCTCGCCGATATTCTTGCCGGCCAGGCTGGCGGCGTCGATCTCGATATTGTCGACATTGAGCATGATCTTCGCCGTCGTGGCGAGCACGTCGATCTCGATGGATTCCGAGCCAAGAAAGGTACTGTCGGCGATGTTCGGCACCAGGTGGGCCGCGTATTGGACCGGCACCACGTCTTTCGGCAACTTGCCAGGCGTGGCGCCGAACTGGTAGGGGGCTTCGGCGTGGGCCGCGAGCGCGGCGAAGGTCAGCGCGGCGGCGCTTGCAAGTTGCTTCCTGGGCAGGTGTCTCATGGGTTCCTTCTCTTGTTTTTCGATGCCGGGGCGGCGGAATATCCCAGCACGCACTGTATTCAAGCTGGCGGACCGATGCTTCCTGAATGCGACAAACTGCGAAAAGCCGCGCCAAAACGTCAAAATCGCGGAATGGGGAAGTCCGGGCGCAACACTGGCTCCGCAATTTCCGCATTTTCTTACCGAATCGCTATATAGTTTGCCTGATAGAAGTTGCGAAAAAAATATCAATAAGGAGACTTGCATGACGCCCGAAGAATTGCTCAACCTCCCCAACAGCTTGCCGTCCGCCCCTAAAGTAGTCGAGGAACTGATCGGCAGCTTCGAGAATGCCGACGTGTCGGTGGAGGAAATCGTCCGCAAGTTGTCGGCCGACCCGGTGCTCAGCGCCAAGTTGCTTAGGCTTGCCAACTCGGCCTATTACCACGCCTCGCGCAGGATAGGCACGGTACAGGATGCGGTGCAGATGCTGGGGTTCGTGACGGTGCGTACGCTGGTCATCAGCGCCGGCCTGGTCAGCGCCTTCAAGACCGTACCGCGGATCGACCTCAGGCAGTTCTGGCGCTACAGCCTGAACACGGCCGCCGGCGCCCGGTGGATCGCCACCCGCGCCGGCCAGAGCGGCGAGCTGGCCTTTACCATCGGAATGATGCATGCGATCGGCCAACTGATGATCCATGCCGGCCTGCCCGCCCAGGCGGCCGAACTCGGCCTGCTGGCCGGTCCGTATCACTGCCAGCGGCTGGTTCAGGAACAGGTGGCCCTCGGCTTCAACTTTGCCGACGTCGGCGCGGAACTGGCGGTGCGCTGGAAGTTTCCCGACACCTTCGCCGCCGCGATCCGCGCCTTTCCGGACGGCGCCCCCCGGCTGCCGATGGCCGCGGTGATCCACCTGGCCGCCTGGCGCGCCCGGGCCAACGAGAATGGCGGCGGCGAGCCTGGCGTCGATCCGTTTCCGGCCGCGGCGGCGCAGGCGCTCGGGCTGGCGCCGGCCGCGATGCTGATGGAGATGCCCGGACTTGGCGAGCTGAGCGCCGGCCTCGAAGAGCTGCTTCGATAACGTGGCAGTTTCGCCAATATTTTTCACCGCAGCGGCAAAGTAAAAAATATTTTCGATGTTTTTCAAAAAAACCCTAAAGTTGGCTCAATTCGTGCCGTTATGGAGGGACACGCGGTAATTCGCTCAATTTCCAGGCTGGTGCGACCATGACGTCAAACGAAGTTCTCTCGATGTACGAAAACCTTGCGGGTCTGACCAGCCGGATGTCGGCAGTGGCGCAGGACGGCGACTGGACCAGCCTGACCAGCCTTGAAAAGCAGTGCGCAACCCAGGCTGCGGCGGCCGCGACCGGCGTGCCTGCCCTGTCCGGCGCGCCCCGCCTGCGCAAGATCGACCTGCTCAAGCAGATCATGGCCAACGACCGCGCGATCCGCGAAGTCACCGAACCATGGATGAGCCAGCTGGAAGAAGCGATGGCCGCGCACTAAGCGCCAGCGCCAACGACAAAGCGCCCCGCGGGGCGCATTTTTATTGCCCCTGCTCGTCGCGAGCGGGGCGGGAATTCAGGAGAGCGAACACCAGGTATCTCCTGGCGTCGCCTCTTGCCGGTTGCATCCGGCGTCCGCGGGCACAATCGCAGGCCCAACAGACAGCTTCCGGGACAGGCGTTTATTCAACGTTCATCTGCTTGTCGCGCCACGCTATCGTTGGTGGCTGCGCCAGATCCTGGCCCGTTTTTCGTAGTCATCAAGACCACGAAACCAGTATAGCCTAAAACTAAGCTGTGTAGACGAGTTCACGTGCAATCTCGCCATTTTTGCAATCTTTTTCAAATGCAAAGAGTTTTGACGCGGCTACAGGCGGCTCTTGACGCTGGCAATCAAGCCCGTGTTCGGGCGCACGGCCGGGTTTGACGCGGCCTTCTTGCGCTTGCGCCAGATAATGTACCCGAGCACGCCCACCAGCCCGAGCACCGCAGCGCTGGCGATGCCGATGAACAGCCACGGCGTAGCGCCGGCCTGCTTCTTCGCAGGAACGGCGGCGGTTTTGGGCGCCATCGCAAGCGGCTTCGCAAGCGCGCGCGGCGGCGCGGCGCGTTCGGTCGTTCCTCGCATCGCGATCGTCAGCACCCCGACCTTCTCTTCCAGTTGGACGATCTGGGCGGCGAGCGCGGCGTTCCTGGCGTCGAGCGCGGCGCAGGTGCCAATCTGGGCGGCGGTGAATTTCGGAATGCATGCGGCCGCTGGCGCCGCGGGCACTGGGCGAATCACTGGCGCTGGGGCGGGCACGGCAGACGCCCGCGCAACGGCCGCGGCCGGTACCGGCGCCGATGCGATTGCCGGCGCGGGCGCCGGGACCGGCTTCAACGCCGGTGGCGGCGACAGCGGTTTTGGCGCCGGCGGCGGCGCCGGATGCGGATCGGGGGTCAGCCACAAGGTCGTACTGCGCACCGACTGGCGCCCGTTCTCGGTGAGCGCGAAGAAAATAGTGACATGCTCGGTCTCGACCGCTCTGGCCGATGCGATATGCAGGTAGCGCCGCCCTTCCCGCCGCACGATCGTGATGTTCAGCCCGGACAGCGCCGGATGCATGCCGATATTGGCGCCGCTATACACATCCGGGCTGGCCAGCGCCGCCTGCACCGAGACCGTCTCGTCGGCAATCCCGGTCAGCTCGATATCGGCCATCAAGGGCTGGCCGATATGGGATCGCATCAGGCTATCGCCCAGCTCCACCGCGCGCGCGCAAGTGAGCAGGCCGAAAAGAAGGATCGCGCTGCTTAGTCTTGCAAGGCGGGTAAGGTGGCGGTCTGTCATAGGGATGATGCTTACGAGCAATAAAAGCCGGGCGCGAACTTCGTACCCCAAGCGTCATTAACGAGCGTTGGAGTAAACTCTTTAACGACAACTTCATAAAGAACAGGAAAAACCATGGAGAGCAGGATCGAAAAGGACAGTTTCGGCCCGATCGCGGTACCCGCCGATCGCTTGTGGGGCGCCCAGACCCAGCGCTCGCTCGAACACTTCCACATATCCACCGAGCGCATGCCGCCCGAACTGATCGGCGCGTTGGCCCAGGTCAAGCGCGCCGCGGCCGAAGTGAACCGCTCGCTCGGCCTGCTCGCGGCCCCCAAGGCCGACGCCATCGTGCGCGCCGCCGATGAAGTGCTGGCCGGCCGCCATCCGGACGAGTTCCCGCTGGTGGTGTGGCAGACCGGCTCGGGCACCCAGACCAATATGAACATGAACGAAGTGCTGGCCAACCGCGGTTCCGAGCTGCTGGGCGGCCCGCGCGGCGAGGGCCGCCTGCTGCATCCGAACGATGACGTCAATATGGGGCAATCCTCGAACGACATCTTTCCGACCGCGCTGCACGTAGCGGCAGCGCATGCCGTGATGCACGCCGTGCTGCCGGCGCTGGCCCAGTTGCGCGGCACCCTGGAAGTGAAATCGCGCGACTTCGCCGGCATCGTCAAGATCGGCCGCACCCACCTGCAGGACGCCACCCCGCTGACCCTCGGCCAAGAGTTTTCCGGCTACGTCGCGCAGCTGGAGTTTTCCGAGCATCACATCAGGAACGCCCTGCCCGGCTTGCTGTTGCTGGCGGCCGGCGGCACGGCGGTCGGCACCGGCCTGAACGCCCATCCCGAGTTCGGGACCCGGATCGCCGCCGAGCTGTCCGCCCACAGCGGCCTCGGCTTCAAAACCGCGCCCAACAAGTTCGCCGCGCTGGCCGGGCACGATGCGCTGGTGGCGGCGCACGGCGCGCTCAAGACGCTCGCCACCGCGTTGACGAAAATCGCCAACGACGTGCGCTGGATGGCGTCCGGGCCGCGCTCGGGACTCGGAGAAATCTCGATCCCCGAAAACGAGCCGGGCAGTTCCATCATGCCGGGCAAGGTCAATCCCACCCAATGCGAGGCGCTGACCATGCTGTGCTGCCAGGTGTTCGGCAACGACGGGGCGCTGAGCTTCGGCGCGGCGTCGGGAAACTTCGAACTGAACGTCTACAAGCCGATGATCGCCCATAATTTCCTGCAAAGCGCGCGGCTGCTGGCCGATGGCATGCGTTCCTTTGAACAACACTGCGCGCGCGGCATCGAGCCGAACCGCGCGCGGATCGGCGAACTGATGGAGCGCTCGCTGATGCTGGTCACCGCCCTGGCGCCCCACATCGGCTACGACCGCGCCGCCCAGATCGCCAAGCTGGCCCAGCAGGACGGCACCACGCTGAAACAGGCCGCGTTACAGCTGGGATATGGGACCGAAGAGGAATTCGATAAATGGATCGTGCCGCTGGACATGACGCGGCCTGGCCTGCCCAGCACCTGATCTTGCGCGAGCCGCTACACTGTGCGTTATCGAACTAACAGCCTGCGCGCGCGAGGATAAAATGCAAACACTTACTTTTGAACTCATTTCGGAATTCATCGAGGTCAACCAGTTGCTGAAGTTATCGGGGCTGTGCGACAGCGGTGGTGCCGGCAAGAACCTGGTCGCCAGCGGCGCCGTCTCGGTCGACGGCAAGAAAGAGCTGCGCAAGACGGCCAAGATCCGCGCCGGGCAGACGGTGAGCATTGGCGATGTGCGGATCAGCGTGACGGCCGGAAATGGCGATGGCGCATGAACTGCGAAATAGCATTGCAAAGGAAGAACGGAGGCGAGCTGGTCCACGTCGTTTGCGACTACACAAACCTGCATGGGCTTGCTTGCTCCTATCATAAGACGTGATCAACCGGCTGATAGGTGAGCGCCATGGATAGCCAGGAACATAGCCAGCAAACGCAGGAAAGACTGATCGGCGACCTGCGCCTCGTGATCGAGAACGCGGAAGAATTACTGAAAAACACCGACCAGTACACCAGCCTGCTTTACCAGAGCGCGCGCGCCAAACTGGCGCTTGCCCTGACCGCGGCCACCGAAGAACTGGCCCGCTTCGAGGACGCGCAACTCGAGCGCATGATCGAGGTCACGCAGGCCGCCAGCCTGATGCATTCCGACAAGAGCGGCGAAGCCCGCGTGCTGCGCGCATTCAAGTCGCTCAGTTAAGCCCGCTTCATTTCCGCAGGATCCGCGCGGCGCCTTGACGGCGCCGTTTTCAATTGAACCGAACGAATAACCCGAGGTCGAGCCAGCGTTGCAGGTGCGCCGCCACGTCGAAACCTTCATCGATCTCGAACGCGGCGTCGAGCGCGGCGCCGAACTTCCGGCCCGCCGCCAGCGCGGACAAGGCCGCGTGCGCGGCGTGGCTGTGCGGCGCCAGCTCGGCTTTCCAGTGCGGTCGCGCGACAACGCCGAACGATGGCGCGGTCATCAGCGCCGGAAACGCGACCCCGCTGCCGTCCTGGTGCGCCTGCCACAAGGGCACCACCGCCCAGCTTGACGCCAGCAAGGCGCAGGCCGGATGCAGGTGGAAGCGCGCCGCTTCCAGTTGCTCGGGCGTGAACGCGGCCAGCGCACCGGCGCCGATGACGCGCGCATCGGCGGCAAAATGGGCGAGGTGCAGCGCCCACTCGAGGCGCGCCATGTCCGGCAGGTACGGGTTTTCGGCGACGTGCTCGAAACCTTCGAGGAAGCGGGCGAACCCGGCGCCGAAGCGGTTCAGGTCGGCGTCGATGGACGGATGCGCCATGCCGAACGCGCGGCTCAGGGCGCTGAAAAATTCCGCGCCCACCAGCTGGCGCAGCACCGGGTAGGCGGCCGACAGGGTCTTGTCCCAGGCGGCGGTGAGGTTGCCGCGATACAGCGCGATGGCGTGCTCGCCGCCGTCCCCCAGTTGCGCCAGCAGCGGCGCCGCGGCCTGCGGCGCGAACAAGGCGCTGGCGAAAGCCTGCTGCCCATCAGCGAGCTCGGCAAGCGAGCCTGGCCCGGACCGCGCGCCGTCCTCCGGCTGCCGTCCCGCTCGCGTGCTGTACGCGCCGGCGATCGCCTCCGCCTTGCGCGCCTCCCCCAGCAGGCACTCGAGCGGCGGGATTTCGGTGTCCCATTCGATCAGGGTGGGCAGGCTGCCGAAGCGCTCCAGTGCCGCCCGGTACAGCGCCCACACCGGCTGCGCGACCGTGGCGCCGTGGTGGTCGATCACCGCCTGCGGCGTCACCAGGTGGCCGGCCAGGTGGATCTCGCCGACACTGCCGGGCGCGAGCGCCGCAATCGCCGCCAGCGCATCTTCGCCGTGATTGCACTGGTTAACGTAGAGGTTGTTGACATCGAGCAGCAGCGCGCAGCCGGTGCGCCGCGCCAGTGCCGCCATGAACTGCGCCTCGCTCATCGCGTCGTCACGAAAGCGCGCATAAGCTGACACATTTTCGAGCAGGATACGGCGTCCCAGTGTCTCCTGCACCCGTTCCACCCGCTCGGCCAGCAGGTCGAGGGCAGCCTGGTTCAAGGCCAGCGGCAGCAGGTCGTTGAGATGACGGTCGTGAACGGCGCCCCAGCTGAGGTGTTCGGAAACGAGCAGCGGGTCGATGCGCTCGACCAGCGCGCGCACCCGCTCGAGGTGCTGCTCCGAAAAGCCGCGCGCCGAACCGAGGCCGAGGCCGACGCCGTGCAGGCTGATGGGATAGTCGCGCCGCAATTGCTGCAGCACATGCCAGTCCCATCCGGACTGGCAGAGATAATTTTCGGTATGCACTTCAAGCCAGCCGATGGCCGGCCGCAGCTCAAGGAACTGCCGGTAATGCGGGGCGCGCAAGCCGACCCCGACCCCTGGCTGCGAGGCCGGGTGCGCCGCTTGCCGATCCTGCATGGCGCCCCGCCTTGCCGATTACTTCGGCGCGCTCAGCTTGCCGCCGGCCTTTACGCACGTGCCCTTGGCAACATTCTTCCATTCCTGGGCGCCCTTGTCCGCCTTCGCCTGGCCGGCGCAGCCATGCGCCCCGGTCGCGCAGTCGTTCTGGCCGGCCTTGGCGATGCCGAAGCATTTTTCCTGCTCGGCCTTGGCGCTGGCCGACGCGGTCTGTGCGCTGGCGGCGCCAGCCGCGCAAACGGTGGCGAGGGCGGCGGCGATGAGGGTTTGGCGTTTGTTCATGCTCGATCTCCTGCGATTGGTTATAAAACGGCTGCTGGTGGGCAGGCCTTGATTTTACACTGGACGCCGGACTGGGCGGGCGTAAAAAAACCCGGCGCCTCCCGTCGGGAAGGGGCCGGGTTCTACGTAACTGTCCTTAAACGGCAGCTGCTTTCTTTGCATGGAGCTTCCTGGAAGGCGCTTTCTTGTGCTTTGCCTTCGTGGCGGCTTTTTTATGCACCGGAGTGGCGACCGGCGTATCCGGTGCGGCCGGTGCGGCGGGCGCCTGAGCGAAGGCGGAGCCCATTGCAAACGTGGTGGCGACGAGAGCGGCGATGAACATTTTCATGCTTGCTTCCTTTTAAGGTTGTCTCGAAGACGCGTTACGTGCACCAATAACGCCGCATGCGGGCGTTCTGTTGACGCCCGCAGCGGTTTTTTTCGCGCAACGCAGGGGGAAGGCGGTCAGGCAGTGGTATTGATGGTGTTGCCCAGGTTGGCCGGCAGGTTCTGCACGGTCGGCGTGGACTTGACGGCGTCGATCAGCTGGGTCGTGGTCGCACCCTCAATCTTTTGGGCAATCTTCAGGACGGCGATATCGACCTCCTGTTTGGTTCCCGTTTCGGCGATACTGGCGGCACCCCGGGCAATTGCTGAAATTTCCATTTCATCCTCCGTAATAAGGCGTATCTCTTCTTTACGGACGTTTCTTTCGAAACTTTAGGAAATTTCGTCAAAATAGTTGTCGAGCCAGGCCAGCACCGTGGCAGGCTGGTTCAAGTCGAGCCAGGCGATGCTTTCCCGCAAACCTTGCGGCGGGGGCGCATCCGATGCCACCGCGACAATATTGCCATCGTCCGGATACAGGGCCGGCTTGCCCAGCGAAGGCCGGTACACCTCCAGTTTCGGCAACGGCTCCCATTTGTAGCCCTCGACCAGGGTCAGGTCGGCCGGCCCCAGGCGCGCAACGTGCTCGGCCAGCGGCGGCTCGCCGGCGCCGCGCAGTTCGCGCATGATCGCCACCCGGAACGGCGAGGCCAGCATGACTTGCGCGGCGCCCGCCGTGCGCAGCCGCGCGCTGTCCTTGTGCGGCGGCTCGAGCAGCACGTCGTGGTGGCTGTGCTTGATGACGTTCACCCGCAGGCCGCGCCCGGCCAGCCGCGCGACCAGGAACTCGAGCAAGGTGGTCTTGCCGCTGCCGGACCAGCCGATTACGCAAAGTAGGTTGTGCACGCGGCCCTATCCCAGCATGAAGAAACGCCGGATCCGGGCCGCCAGGCTGGCGTCATCCGTCTCCGGCTGGTTGGCATTGTGCTCGGCGCGCACCGCTTCGAGCGCCGAGTTTCGCTCGGCCATGACGCTCGCCAGCTGGCCGGCCAGTTGCGGCCGCGCGCGCAGCACGCCTTCGAAGTTCTCCTTGTCGATCCGGTAGCAAAGCGCATGGCTGCGCGCGGACACCGTGGCACTGCGCGGCGCGCCGGTCATCATCCCCATTTCGCCGAACACGGTGCCGGGCGACAGCGTCGAGACGAAGCGCCGCTCGCCATCCGCGCCCTCGTACCAGATGTCGGCCTCGCCGCTCACCAGCACGTACAGCCAGTGCGCCACCGCACCCTGGCGCGTGATCACGTCGCCCTTCACGAACGGCGTTACCCGCGCCCCGGCCGCGACGGTGCGCAGTTCATCGGGCTGCAGGCCCGCGAACAGCGCGACCCCGCCCAGCACCTTGATGCGCCGCTCGATTTCCTGGTTGCGCAGATCGTCCTTGCGCGCCTCGGCCTCGGCGTCCATCCGCACGTCCAGCACCGGCCGCGCGAGCGAGAATTCGTTACGCCGCAGCGCGCTGTAGATATGCAGGCGGACGGTCGAATCGACGGCCGCGTCGTGCAGCTGGTCGAGCAGCCAGTAGCGCACCGCGAAGCTGATGGTGCCGCCTTCATAGTCGCAGATCACGCAATCGGGCGCGGGCGCCGCCGCCACATGGGTCATCACGGCGTCGCGCAGCGCCTTTTCAACGACCGCGATCACCTCGTGCGGCGGCACCTGGTTGGGGGTCGAGAAACGCACCGTGCGGCGCGCCATCGGGTACTCCGCGCTGCTCACCACCGTCATTTTCGACTTCATCAACAGGCTGTTCGGAATCACCACCACTTCGCCGTTCGGCGTGAGCAGCGCGGTGTGCCGCCAGCGCACCTCGACCACCTTGCCGCGCACATTCTCGACCGCGATCCAGTCGCCAAGGTGCAGCGATTTGTCGAGCTGGAGCGCCAGTCCGCCGAGGATGTTCCCGAGCGTTTCCTGCATCGAGAAGGCGACGATCGCGGTAATTGCCGCCGACGTGGTGATGATCCCGCCCAGCTCCAGGCCGGCCATCCGCAGGCGCACCAGGCACCAGCCGATCACGGCGAGCACGAACACGATCTCGTGCAGGATGCGCGGCTGCCCCGCCCCGAGCGCCGGCATCGCGATCCGGAACAGCGCGATGCACAGGATGCGGATGAACAGGATGCCCCAGCCGGCCTTGACCAGCTC
>JAQGMJ010000045.1 GCA_028292405.1 Betaproteobacteria bacterium | reverse complement strand
GGCATGCCGGCGGCACGCGCCATGCGCCGTGCGCCGGGCAAGGCTGCGCCCGCGCCCCAAGCCGCTGCACCTGCGCCGGTCGCGCCTGTCGTGCAAGCCGCCGCTCCTGCTCCGGCCGCCGCCCCGGTTGCCCATCATCCGATGCCTTCCCTCTCTACCCAGCCGACCGCCAACGAAGAGCGCCTGCTTGGCGAAGTCAAGGCGATGCGCGCGATGCTGCAAGGCCAGTTGCAGGGCTTTGCCTTCCGCGACATGAGCCAGCGCCGTCCCCTGGCGATGAAGTTCTGGCGCGAAATGTCCGACGCCGGCTTTTCCGCCACCGTCACCCGCACCGTGGTGGACAAGCTGCCCGACGACCTCACCGAAGTGCAGGCGCGCAAGTGGCTGGGCGATGTGCTGTCGCGCAACCTGCGCTGCGCCGATGCCGGCCGCGACCTGGTCGAAGCCGGTGGCACTTACGCCCTGGTCGGCCCCACCGGCGTGGGCAAGACCACCACCATCGCCAAGCTGGCCGCGCGCTGCGTGGTCAAGTACGGCGCGCAGTCCCTCGGCTTGATCACCACCGACAGCTATCGTATCGGCGCCTTCGACCAGCTGGCCATTTACGGCAAGATCCTCGGCGTCAAGGTGCATTCGGCGCAGTGCCTGTCCGAACTCGAAGCCACGCTGGGCACCCTGCGCGGCAAGCGCCTGATCCTGATCGATACCACCGGCATGGGCCAGCGCGACAGCCGCCTGGCCGAGCAGATCAACCTGCTCGACCTGCCGCAAGTGCAGCGCCTGCTGCTGCTCAACGCCGCCGCCCAGGCCGAAACCCTGGACGACGTCGCCCGCGCCTACCAGGGCCGCGCCGTCGGCGCGCGCCCGCTGACCGGCGTGGTCTTCAGCAAGATCGACGAAGCCGCCAAGCTCGGCCCCGTGCTCGACACCGCGATGCGCCACAGCCTGGACGTTTTCTACGTCTCCACCGGCCAGCGCGTGCCGGAAGACCTGCACCCGGCCAAGGCCCAGGTGCTGGTCCACCGCTCGCTGAAGTTGGCGGCCGACCCGGTGTTTGCGTTGCGCGACGACGAAGTGCCGCTGCGCGCCATGTCCCAATCCGCGCACGCCTGAGGCCGCTGAATGAACGTCGTTGTTCCCAATCCGCACACCATGACCACGCCGCGCGACCAGGCTGCCGGACTGCGCTCGCTGTTCAAGCGCCGTGCCCTGCGCATCCTGCCGGTGCTGCCGGCCGGCGACCCGGCCGCGCAGGGCGCGGCAGCGGCCCTGCTGGCGCGTGAACTGGCCGCTGGCGGGCGGCAGGTGATCCTGCTCGACGAGAGCGGCGCCGCCGCACAGGCCCTGGGCGCCAGGCCGCGTCACGACTTGCTGGCCCTGATCGAAGGTCGGCAAGAGTTCGACGGTGTTGCCCTGCGCATCGCGCCCGGGCTGCGCTATGTCGCCGCTGCTGCCGGCTTGCCGGCGCTGATTGCCGCCGATGCTGCCGGGAGTCAATTCTTCGAGGGCTTTCTCAATCTCGCCGAGCCCGCCGACACCCTGGTGCTCAACCTGGTCGGCACCCTCACGCCCGCCGGCGGCCTGTGGCTGCCGGTGCCGACGAACTCGTCGATCAATTTGCTGGTTGCCGGCGTCGGCGACAGCGACCTCACGGCCGCCTATGCGGCGATCAAGCAGGCGTATGCGGGCGCGGCTGTGCAGCCGGCCTTTCGCGTGCTGATCAACGGCGCCGCCAGCGAGCGCGCCGCGCGCGCGGTGTGCGCCAAGATCGCCGAGGCGGCGCGGCGCTTTCTCGCCGTCCAGGTCGAATACGCCGGCCATGTGCCGCCGGCCGCAAGCGGCGTTGCGCTCGGCCGTTCGGCGGCCACGCAGGCTTATCCCGAAGCGCTGCGCGCGCTGCAGCGGGTGGCGCAGGAAAGCGCCACCTGGCCGCTGGCCGAATGCATGGCCGATGACCAGTCTTCCCAACCGAATTAATCCATACCTCAAGCACCGCCCATCGTAGGAGTCCTGCGCGACATGTATACGGCAACCGGCGTTCTCGAACGCAACCAAAAAATCGAGCAGTTCGTCCCCCTGGTCAAGCGCATGGCCCACCACCTGCTGGCGCGCCTGCCTGCCTCGGTGCAGGCCGACGACCTGATCCAGGCCGGCATGATCGGCCTGATGGACGCGGCCGGGCGCTTCGAGGAAGGGCACGGCGCGCAATTCGAAACCTATGCCAGCCAGCGCATCAAGGGCGCGATGCTCGATGAGCTGCGCGCCAACGACTGGATGCCGCGCGGCGTGCGCAAGGCGCAGCGCGACATCGAAAAGGCCATCGGCAAGCTCGAACACAAGCTCGGCCGCCCCCCGGTCGAGCCCGAGGTCGCCAAGGAAATGGGCGTGCCCCTGGCCGAATACCAGGAAATGCTCTCCGACGCGCGCGGCGCGCAACTGGTGCACTTCGACGAGATCGACGCCGAGGACGACAACGAACCCTTCCTCGACCGCAATTCCATTACCAGCGGCAGCGACCCGCTGGAACAATTGAAGGACGCGCGCTTCAAGAAATCCCTGGTAGCGGCCATCGACGGCCTGCCGGAGCGCGAAAAAATGCTGATGGGCTTGTACTATGAACAGGACCTCAACTTCAAGGAAATCGCCGCCGTGCTGGGCGTCACCGAATCGCGCATCTGCCAGTTGCACAGCCAGGCGGTGGCGCGCATTCGCGTCAAGCTGAAGGACTGGTAAGGCGGGGGCACAACGGTAAATCACGGTAGATTTTCAATAAATTCCGCCGCCAATTTGCCGCCCAGTCAACCCAGATAGGTTTCATTGGCCCCAATCGCCACGCGCGGCCGGTTGTCCCGATGCCACGGCGGGTTATACCCCGGCTCCATGCGCCCCGGCACCACCATCCCCGGCCGTACCCGCATGTTCGCCGACGGCGAAGCATGAGCCGCCTCCTTCTCGGCCTGGTGCCGCGCCGCGTTGCGCTTCTCTGTCCAGTATTCCATCCACTTCGTAAATCGGCCCCCGTCTATCGCGTTCGGGTCCTTCTTGAATTCGTATCCCGGTTCGTAGGGCGAGGGCGGCGGCGGATTCTTCTTATCCACCGGCTGGCTCGCCGCGAAGTCCGCCAGTGATCCCCACAGCAGGGCTACATCCGCCTCCGGCTTATGCCCGATGGACTGCACTGCCCGCGCAATCGCCGTCTTCACCTGTACCAACTTCTCCATCGGCTCGGCCAGCTTGAAATCGAGCTTCAGCCAGTTCTTGATGACTTTGGTGATGCGCGAGGACGATGATGGGGACGACGATGTCGGCATTGGAGAAAGCGAGGCCACGCCTTCGGCACTCCCGGCCGCATCCCCACCACTGTCATTCTGAGCAGAGCGCGCCCCGGGGGAAGTGGCCTCGGGCCAAAGAATCTGCTTGTCTACGGCCTCAACAACCACCGCCGCCTCTTTCTCCTCCCCCTCTTGCGCAAAAACCTCCTCCTGCAGCTTCGCATACGCGTCCAGCCGCTTCTGCAGCGTCGCCAGCGCGATATGCCGCGGCGTTTGCTTCACGCGCACGGTCTGCTGTCCGTTGTCCTTCAGGGTATAAGCCACCGTCAGCCCGCTGCGCGTCTGTTCGTCGAGGTCCGCCAGTGGTATCGCCCTCTGCCCCGCACCGAACAGCTTGGCCGGGTCGAAGCACGCAGCATTTATCTGCGCACGCAGCAAATCGTTGGCATTGAGTTTCAGCCGGGTGAACAAGTCGCCCAGTTCCGCCACGATACGCTCGCGTATCTGCGGGTTCTTCATCATCTGGGCGGCGTGGGTGCCCTTGGTCTTGTCCGAATAGCCGGCGCGGCCGGCAGCGGCGGTGGCGTTCTGGTCGAAGGTGTATTCGAAGATGAACCGCTCCTGGCGGTCCGTGAGAGGTTTCATGTGGGTCTCCATAGAAAGGTCTATGGAAACAAACATACGCAAGTCGGTGCGCTAAGTGTGGTTGATTTTATGGACAGCGGGAGATGCGAAAAGCGGCGGGGAAACAAAGGGATACACTGCATCCATTTGCGTGATGCAAAACAAAATAAGGAAATTAGGCTGGCCAATTTATTCAAAAATGGCCTTGGGTTGATGGGCTCGAAAATAAATTTGAGCCTGGCCCTGAGTTTCCCCACTAAATTTCCTTAGATTTCAATGAAATAGCTTTTGGTGCAGGGAAGGACTATCTTCTCGCTCTTAGGAAGCTACTCGACCTTCTCCCTCGGCAGCGTACGGCGGCTTTGCCGAAATCCCCATGTGCGCAGTCTCGTCAAAATACTCGCTCTCACTCTGAAATTCGTGGGGAAACCTCAGAGCCTGGCCTCTTTGATTTCACGCCCCCGAGCAGGTTGAGCAGGACTTCATGGATGCTTAATTCGGGTGTCCACGAAATCCGGGGTAGCTCAGCCTGGCCCTTTAATGCTTTTAATCAATCTGTCGCACTTGCCATTTGAATCTGCCAAGAAATATCCTGAGCTTCCAAGAGCGCATGCTTTCCAACAATTTGGGGCACTGGCGGACAAGAGACGATGAGAACACGGGCATATCGGTTGTCACGGATCGACAAAGAGTCCCAATCAAAAAAAGCTATGAACTGCAAATTAGCTTCCGGTGGAATAGCCACAGTCGGAAAATCCCAGTATCCGGAATCTATGTCTCGGTTGACAAGTGCTGCCATCTCAGTTTTACGTTGAGAAATAACAAAAATATTTGGCTGCGGGCGTCCGTATTCGACACCATTTATGCTTAGTGCCCCCAATACCATCGTGCCAAATAGAACGCTCTCTACGTCATTAAATCGCTCAACTAAAAGCCAAGCATCGTCTTGTGCTCCGTTCCAAGGATTTTCGATCCTGAAATATTGATTGAACAACTCTCTGCTAGCCGTCCTGAACCTATGCATCACGGCAGAGACATTCTGTTCCATAAAGTCCTCATTGTTTGGGGGTTGGGTCGCTTACGCGCTTGGAAAGGAATTAAGGGGCCTCTCGTCTAAATTTTTTGGTCCGGCGAGCGCAGAAACTTATGAATTACCGCGCGTCCGCGGCCGTTCCAGGATCGCCACCATCTCGCGGTAGCCGCGCGATTGCGCCAGCGCGAGCGGGGTCTTGCCGTCGCGGTCGGCCAACTGGGTTGCGGCGCCGGCATCGACCAGGGCCTTGAGGGTGGCGGTGTGGCGGGCGCCGCCGTCGCCGAGGACGATGGATTCTATGAGCGCGGTCCAGCCGAGATTGTTGACGTGGTCGAGCGGGGCGCCGGCGGCAATCAGCGTTTTGACGACGTCGGCGTGGCCGAGGTGGGCGGCGGCGATAAGGGCGGTGCCGTCCCAGCGGCTGGTGATGTTCTTGGCGTTGCCGCCGAGGGCGAGCGCTTCCTTGAGAGTGGGAACGTCGTCGGCGACGGCGGCGATGGTGACGATGTCGTAGCGGCCCGACTCGAGCGCGTTGGGGTTGGCGCCGCCGGCCACCAGGGCGCGCATTGCCTCGATGCGCTTTAGGTGCGTGGCGACGTGCAGGGCGGTGCGGCCGTGGCCGTCGCGCGCATCGACCGGGGCGCCGCCTGCCAGCAGGGCCTTGATGCGGGCGGCGTCACCATTGGCGGCTGCGGCGATCAGGTCGGTGTATTGCGCCTGCTCGGTGGCCGAGGGAGGCACTTGCGCGGCAGCCTCGCCAGCCACGCCGGCCAGCAAGCAGCAGCCGAGCAGCGCCGCCGCGCGCGTGCGCCGGAGAATTGATGCTTGCCATTCTTGTCTGATCGTCATGTTGGGATTTGCTGGTTCAGCCGGCGTTTTCTTGGCTGCACATATTACCTTGCGATAAAGGGGGGACAGGTTCGCAATTATTTTTTGCCCCAGGGGATTTCGGCCATGCGGTGGCGAGCATCGCAGCAAGTTAAAGACCGTAGGGACGGCCGCCGAGCCAGGCAGACTTGGCGGCTTCCCGCAACGGCATCCGGCACCAGCAACGGGCATCACGTAGAATGCCCGGCACTTACCATTCCGCCCCGGAGGCCGCATGACCGAGACGCGGGTGCGCCAAGGCGCCGCGCCGGTTCTTTTTATGCGCCGCTTTGAGTTTCTAATGTTTTTGCTCTCCCTGGCCGGCATTGCGCTGGTGCTGGCGTTGGTCCTGCACGTGGTGCTGGATCCGGCGGCGGCTGCGGGGGCGATGACGCAGGCTGCTGCTGCGGTCGGGGCGCTCGGGGTGTTGCTGCTTTCGTGGGTATGGACGCGCCGGGTGACGCGGCAGTTGCGCCAGTTGCGCGAAGGGGCGGCGCGGCTGGCGGCCGGGGATTTCGCTTTTCGTACGCAGCGACTGGCGGGGAGCGGGGGGCTCGATGCGCTGGCGGGGGACTTCGACCGCATGGCCGAGGCCTTGCAGCGGCAGAGCGAATCGGCCAGGCGCAGCGGCGAGCGCTTTCGCCACCTTGCGGCGATGACTTCGGACTGGTTCTGGGAACTGGACGCGGACTTTCGTTTTGTCGAGACCGATGGCGTGCAGCCGGGCGAGCAGGCGCGTGCGATCGCGCTTGAATTGCTGGGCTCGCGGCCCTGGGAGCATGCGCGGCTGCGGCCGCTGGGCTTGAGCTGGGAGGCGCATCGCGCGCAGCTGGAGGCGCACCAGGCTTTTTCCGCGTTTCTGGTCGAGCGCACCATGGACAGCGGTCCGGCCCGGGTGATGGCGCTGCGCGGGGAGCCGATATTTGATGATGCCGGCGGCTTTTGCGGTTATCGCGGTACCGGGGCGGACATCACGCGGCGTTACCGCGCGGAGCAGGCCTTGCGTGAGTCCGAGGCGCGCAATCGCGCGCTGATCGATAGCGCGCCGGAGGCGATTTTTGTGGTTGATGTCGAGGCCGTCAAGGTACTCGACGCCAATCCCAGTGCGGTGCGCCTGTTCGGCATGCCGCGCGAGGAACTGCTGGCCGCGCCGGTGGGCCGCTTCAGCGCGCCCTTGCAGCCGGACGGACAAGACAGCCACGAATACGGCTTGGCGCTGATGCGGCAGGCGCTGGCGGGCGGCGAAGTGGCGGTGGAGTGGCTGTTCGTGGCGGCTGATGGGCGCGCGTTTCCGGCCGACCTGCGGATGGCGCGCCTGCCGGGCGGCGCCGGGCTGCTGCGGCTGTCGGTGGTGGACATCAGCGAGCGCCGCGCGTTGGAGGCCGAGCGCGAGCGCCTGCAGGTTGAATCGCGCGGGCTGCTCAAGCGGCTGCACCAGATCATCGAGACCATGCCGCTGCCGTGTATCGTGCATGACGCCGACTGGATCATCGGCACCTGGAACCCGGCGGCGGAGCGGGTCTTCGGCTATACCGCCGCCGAGGCGCTGGGACGCAGCCTGCTCGATCTGACCGCGCCGCCCGAGCGCCATGCCGAACTGGGACAACGCCTGCGCCTGCGCCTGTCCGGCGTCGAGCCGCCGGCCGGCCGGCGCGTGACCAACCTGCGGCGCGACGGCTCGCGCATCCAGTGCGAATGGTTCGGCGCGCTGGTCCGCGACGACGAGGGCGGGCGGCCTTCCATCGTCATCATGGCGATGGACGTTTCCGAACGGGTCGAAGCCGAAGAGGCGCTGATGCAGAGCGAGGAGCGTTTTCGCCGCCTGACCGCGCTGTCATCGGACTGGTACTGGGAACTCGACGCCGAATACCGCTTCGCCGCCGTCACCGGGCGCGAGGACCTGCCGCATCTGAGCATCGATGCGCTGCTCGGCACCCGCCGCTGGGAACGCCCCGAGCTGCGCCCGGTCGGCTTCACCTGGGAGGCGCATCGCCACGACCTCGATCAGCGCAAGTCATTCGCCGACCTGGTGATCGGCTATGCCGGGGCCGACGGCGAGCGTGCCTACTGGTCGATCAGCGGCGAGCCGGTATTCAATGCGGCGGGCGTGTTCACCGGCTATCGCGGCGTCGGCGCCGACATTACCCAGCGCTACCGCATCTACGCGCTGCGCGCCGGGGAGAAGGAGCTGTTTGAACAACTGGCCGCCGGCGCGCCGCTGGAACAGCTGATGACGCTGTTGTGCCACGCGGTCGAGGCGGCGCTGGCGCGGCGCGGCGTGGCGGCGCTGAATCTGGTGAAGGGGAATGAACTGCTGCACCTGGCCGGCCCCAGCCTGCCGGAGAGTTTCCGCGAGGCCACGCGGGTGCTGCCGCTGGCCGACGACGTCGGCTGTTGCCCGGTGGCGGCGCTGCGGGACGAGGTGACCGTCACTGCCGATATCGCGACCGATCCACGCTGGGTGCCCTACCGCGCGGTGGCCGCGCAGGCCGGCTTCCAGGCCTGCTGGTCGGTGCCGGTGCACGGGGCCGGCGGCCGCGTGATCGCCACCCTGGCGGTCTATCACGACCTCGCCGGCGAGCCGCTGGCGGCCGACCGCGAGCTTACGCTGTCGGCCGCCGGCCTGGCCGGGGTGGTGATCGAGCGCTCCGAGGCGGAGAGCGCGCTGCGCGAGAACGAGACGCGCTACCGCAGCCTGGTGGAAGGCGCGCAGGCGGGCGTGTTCGTCTATCGCGACGAAGTCATCGAATACGTCAACCCGGCGATGGTCGCGCTGATGCGCGCGCCCGATGCCGGGGCGCTGCTGGGCATGAAGGTGGAGCAGCTGCTGGCGCCGGAATTCCAGGTGATCGCACGCGGGCGGCGCCTGGCGATGCGCGCCGGAACATCGGGTGCCGGCTTTGTCGAAATGCAGCTGGTGCGCCTGGACCAGACGCGGATGGACGTGGAGGTCGGCTCGTCGGTGGTCAGCCGCGATCGCGGCCTGGTGATCCAGGCGCAGGTGCACGACATCACCGCGCGCAAATGGACCGAGCGCGAGATCATGCGCCTGAACGAAAGCCTGGAGGCGCGCGTTGCCGAGCGCACCGCCGAACTATCGGCGGCGACACGCGAAATGGAGTCGTTTTCCTACACGGTGGCGCACGACCTGCGCGCGCCGCTGCGCGCCATCGACGGCTTTTCGCGCATGCTGCGGGTCGATGCCGGCGAACGGCTCGACGAGCGCATGCGCCGCGACCTCGACATCATCTCGTCGAACGCGCGGCGCATGGCCGAGCTGATCGACGGCCTGCTCGAGTTTTCGCGCTTCTCGCGCGGCGAGCCGGCGCGCCAGCGCGTGGCCACCCGGCCGATGGTCGAGGCGGTGGTGCTGGAAACGCAGGTGCCGGCGGGCGGCCTGCGGCCCGAATTTGCCGTCGGCGCGCTGCCCGACATGCTGGGCGACGCCGCGATGTTGCGCCAGGTATGGGTCAACCTGATCGCCAACGCCGTGAAGTTCACCAGCAAGCGCCGCGGCGGCAAGGTGACGATAGCGGCGCAGCCCGAGGCCGGGGGCATGCGCTTTACCGTGGCCGACAACGGCGCCGGCTTCGACCCGGCCTACGCCGACAAGCTCTTTGGCATGTTTCAGCGCCTGCACCGGCAGGACGAGTTCGAGGGTACTGGGGTCGGCCTGGCGATCGTCAAGCGGGTGATCGAGCGCCACGGCGGGCGCGTCTGGGCCGAGGGCCGTCCAGGCGTTGGGGCGAGCTTCCACTTCAGCCTGCCGGCCGCCGCGCTGGCCGGCGCAGCCCCTGTTTGATGCGCCTTGGGCGGCCCGCGTGCGGCGGGTTGCTGTGTGAGTTTTGGACACAGCCTGCTAGAATTGGTGAACGCCGCTGGTCGGTGGGAACGCGTATGCCAAGGTCATTGGGATCTTGTCGATCCGAGGATGAATTTGGCATGGGCAACCTAGCAGACGAAGACGCGAAGAGGAGCAGACCGTGACCCTGGCCACCGATCTCGGTGCAGACATCCTGTTGGTCGAAGATGATCCGAATGATGCCGAACTGATCAGCCGTGCGCTCAAGCGCGGCGGGGTGGCTGTGACCATGGCGCGGGTGGCCGACGGGGTCGAGGCGCTGGACTACCTGTTCTGCCGCGGCGCCTATGCCGCGCGCTCGCGCGCCGCGCGCCCCAAGCTGATCCTGCTTGACCTCAAGCTGCCCAAGCTTACCGGCCTGGAAGTGCTGAAGGCGATCCGGGCGGACGCCGGCATGAAGCGCCTGGTGGTGGTGATGCTTACGTCATCGAAGGAAGAGCGCGACCTCGCCGAGGCCTACGACTCCGGGGTCAACAGCTATGTAGTCAAGCCGGTGAATTTCGAGCAACTGATGGACTCGCTGGCCCGCCTTACCCACTACTGGCTGGGCATCAACCAGCTCCCGGCCGACGCCGCCTAGGCGGCCTTGCCGGCAGCCGGCGCCTGCGCCTGCCCCACGACCGGCGCGGGATTGAGGGTGCCGTCCACCGCGCGCATCAGGCCGGCAATGTCGCGCTTGTCCACGTAGCCGCTGGCGCCTTCGCGCAGCGCGTTCTCGCGTTGCGTCGGACTGAAATACCCCGAATAGACGAAAAACGGCAGATGGTGCCCGGCGCTGTTGAGCAATTCCAGCGCGGCGCCGGAGTCGAAGCTGGGCATGTCATGGTCGCACAGCACCAGGTCCCATGAGCCCGACTCGATGGCCGCGCTGAAGTCGGCGGCATTGTCGACCCGGCGGATCACCGCGTCGCGCGCCCAGCGGCGGATCTGCGCGGCGGCCAGCAGCACGTCCTCCTCGGAATCGTCGACGATCAGGATGCGCGGGGCGTCATGCATGGTGCATCTCTCTGCGCATTTCTCCGCGTGCCGCACCGTAGTTCCGTGCTGCGCTCATCGCTTTATCATCGCCGCGTTGATCGGGGCGCCATCGCCCTTGATTTCGGAGGTCGGGACGATGCTGTCCTGGCCATCGTCCTCGACCAGCGCGGCGTCCATGCTGCCGTTGGAAAGCGGGCCGAAGCCGACGATGTTCCATGACGGCATCACGATCAGGCCGTTGCCGGCCAGCGGGTTGGACGGCGTGGTGCGGGCGAGGGTCAGCAGGCGGCCGAGCAATTCCTGGCTGGGGTCGGCGAGCACCAGTATCGGGTCCGGCGTGGCCCAGGGCGAAGCCGGGTTGGTGGTGATGCGGCCGATGCCGCCGCCCGGCGTCTGGGTCTGCAGCGAACCGTCGATCTGCAGGCTGCCGCCGGGGGTGGAGACGTTGAGTTGCGCGTTGCCGCCGGTGGCGGTGGCCTGCACGGTCTTACCGGCATCGACGACGATTGCACTGCCGGCGGCGCCGATGTCGATTTTCGCGGAATCGCCAGTGGTGCCGACGTTGCCGGTGATGGTCACGCCGTTGGCGCCGTAGAGCTGGGTTTGCGCCGCGCCGGCGCCGGAGGCCACGCCGATGTCGGCCAGCACCAGCTGGCCCTGGTTCGCGTTGATGCTTAAGCCGGCGCCGGCCGAGGGGCCGGAGCCGCCGTCGGATACGCTGATCGAGGTGCCGGGCGCCATGTGCACGTCGCCGCCGGCGGCCGTGATGGTCGCCAGGGTCGCGCTGTTGCTGGCGGAGCTACCCTGTACCGAGAGGTTGCCGCCCAGTTGTACCGCGCCGCCGGCGGCGATGATCGCGGTGGCCGGGCCGGTGTCGGCCGCGGCGCTCAGGTTGCCGGTGGTGGTGACGTCGCCGGCGGCGGAAAGCGAAAGATTGGCGTAGTTGCCGCCGCCGTCGGTATTGACCGAGACGTTGTTGACGGTCACCGAATCCTGGCTGGAGGCCGCCGAGATGACTGCCCAGCCTTGCGGGCCGTGGGAAGAGGCGGAGACGGTGCCGCCGAGGTTTTGCGCGCCGGTGCTGGTCAGGTTGATGCCGGCGAAGGCATAGCCGCCGACCGCCGCGGCCTGCTGCACGGTGGCCGTGGTGGCGGAGTGCAGGATGCCGCCGGCGTTTTGCGTGATGCCGCCGGCGCTGGCGTCCATCACGATGTAGGAGCTGAGGTAGGCGCTGCTGTCGACGTTGGCGCTGTTGAGCGCGATCGAGCTGCCCTGCACGGCGAGATTGGTGCCGCCTTCGGAAGATTGCGCGCTGATGCTGCCGTTGAGCGAAACCGCGCCGGTGGCTACCACATAGAGATTGGCGCCGGTGGCGCCGTTGGCCGACAGCGAACCGGTGCTGGTTACCGTGATGCCGCCGCCGGTGGCCGACAGGCTGAGCGCGGAGGGCGGGGCGCCGGTCAGGGCGCCGGTTTCGATGCTGCCGCTGACTTCGATGTTGCCGCCGTCGGCCGACAGGTAGACCTCGCCGTTTTTATCGACCACGCCCTGGGCGCGGATCAGGCCGCTCTGGTTGACCACGGCCGAGGCCAGCGCGTTGGAAACCATCGCCGTCATCGACACTCGGCCGCCGTCGGCCAGCAACTGCCCGCTGTTTTGCGCGTAGGCGGCGGAATCGAGGGCGCGCTGGTCCACCGAAAAGTTGAGCAACTGGTTGCTGTCGAAGCTGACGCTGACGCGCTCGCCCACGGCCAGCGCGATGCGCCCCGCCGGCGCGCTGATCACGCCGCTGGCGCCGTTGACCACCTGTTCGCCGAACAGCCCGGCGTAGCCGCCGCTGGCAATATTGATGCTGCCGTTGTTGACCACCTGGCCCAGCGCCGAGCCGGGGCTCTTGTCGAACACATACGACGAGCCGTTCATGAACGCGTTGTCGCTGATGTCCAGGGTGGAGGCGATCAGGCCGCCGACATCGACATGTGAAGTGGCGCCGAAGAACACGCCGTTGGGGTTGACCAGGAACAGCTGGCCGTTGGCCTGCAGGCTGCCGTCGATCATGCTGGCCCCCGAGCCGGTCACGCGGTTGAGCACGACCGAGCCCGATCCGGGCTGGATGAACTGTACCGAGGCGCCGTTGCCGATCGAAAAGCCGTTCCAGTTGATCACCGCCTTCGAGGTGCCGACGTTGACCTGCATGCTGCTGGAGGTGGGGTTGCTGATGCTGGCCGAGCCTTGCACCACGGTGCCGGTGTCGGGCAGGGCGGGGGCCGCCAGCGCCAGGTCGGCGCCCAGGCCGCAGGCCAGCGCGACGGCCTGGGCCAGCTTGCGCATGGCGGGTCGCCGCGGATCCCCGGCGCCGATGGTTTTCGTGGGAGCGGGGCGGGCTGCGTTCATTGCGTTGTTCTCCGGAAGCCTGGGACTTTCACGCCGCCCCATGGGCAGCGCGACCGATATCTCAGTGCTTCAACGGCAGCAAACGCGCGAACTAAAGACTTTTTTACAAATCGGTCACCGGCCGTAAAGCACGACCGGTACCGGAACGCCAGTAATCAAAACAGCCAGGTGGCCGAAAGCCAGATCCGGGCGCGGTGGCCGTCGGCCGCCTTGTCGCTGCTGATGGCGCGGGCGACGTCCAGTTTCAGGCGCAGGTGCTCGTGGGTGACGCTGGCGGTCAAGCCGGCGCCGGAGAGGCTGTCGCGGTAGGCCGGCAGCATCGGCTGGCGCAGGCGCATCGAGCCGTAGTCGAAAAACGCGCCGACGTAACTCTGGGTGTTGTAGAAACGGAAACGCCGGCGCACTTCGGTGACCGAGAGGAAGCCCTCGTCGCCGCGCAATTGCGCGATCGGGAAGGCGCGCACCGAGTCCGGGCCGCCGAGGCTGAATTTCTCGGTGTCGGGCAGGGCGTCCGGACTTAGGGTCAGGGCGACCCGCTGCGAAATCTCGAAGTCACCGGGCAGCGGCCGGGCATGGGTGACGTCCAGTTCTGTTTTCAGGCGGATGCCGTCGCCGGCGATCCCGGCGCCGGCCTGGCCGCGACCGTTGCTGGTGATCGCCGCCAGCCCGCTGGTCAGGCCGCCGCCGTAGGTGGTGTAGCCGGAGAGGGTGGTGTAGCCGGCGCGCACATGCAGGCCGCCGAGGGATTGCCCCAGGGCTTCCTGGTTGGTGCGCACATCGCGTGCGCCGGCGGTGACGGTCAGGCTGGTGCCGCGGGTACGTACCCAGGCATACGCCAGGCTGGCCTCGCGGGTCAACGAGTTGCCGGACAATTGCAGCGCGGAGAAGGCGCCGGCGACGCGGTAGTCGATGCGCGCGGCGGCCAGCGAGACGCGCCAGGCCGGGGCGAGGGCGAAGTCGTAGCCGATGCGGCCCAGGCCGAGTTGGCTGTTTTGCGCTTCGATCAGGCGCACGTTGACGTGGTCGCCGATGCGCAGCGGGTTGAAAAAGTCCAGTGACAGGTCGGCGCGGGCGCGGCCCAGTTCCGGGCTGCCGTAGTTGTTCAGGCCGGCGGCGGCGCGAAAGCGCCGCTCGCTGATCTCGACGTCGAGATTGGTCTGGCCGTATTGCGCACCGGGGGCGAGGGTGCCGCGCGCGGTCACGCCGGGCAACTCGTTGAGCAGCAGCAGGCTGCGCTCCAGCGCCTTGTCGGTCAATGCCGGCGCGGCCTGCAGGGGCGCCAGGTAGGAGGTGATGCGCTCGTCCGAATAGCGCTGGTTGCCGATGATGCGCAGGCTTTCAAGCTTGCCTTCGAGGATGTCGATGCGCACCAGGCCGTCCTTGATCTTTTGCGCCGGCACCGCGGCGCTGGCCACCAGGTAGCCGTCGGCATGCATGCGTTCGGTGATCTGCTCGGCCAGCAACTGGATCTCGCCCAGCGACATCACCGGCTTGAGCAAGGGGCGTGCGATTGCTTGCAACTGCTCTTGCGTATAGAGCGTGTTGCCGCTGAAGACGAAGCCCTTGACGTGCACTTCCGTCTTCAGGCGCGGCGGTATCAGCGGGCGCGGAGTGATGCTGGGCGGCGGCGCGTTGTCCGGCCGGATGCGCGGCGCTTCGCGGAAGAAGTCCTCGGCCGTGCCGGGCGTGACCGGGCCGGCGGCGACGCTCTGCGCGCCGGCGCCGGGCGCCAGGCAGAGAAATGAGACAGCCGTCAGGCCGCGCCATCGCGCTTTTGCAAACATTTGGTCCGCTCCTTCTTTTTGTTTCGCACTGCAAATCAGGAAAAATCGCCTGTTGGCAGTCTAGGGAGCGAGGGGGAAAGCGATGCGTGGCTAAGCGGGGACAAACACCCGCAGTTCCGCCGTTTGCCGCCGCGCGGGGGCGCCGCGGCGATCAGGCCTGGCCGAGGGCCGAGCCGAAGCGGGAGCCGAAACGGCTGACGCCTTCGGCGTTGTAGTACGAGGACTGGCCGGCGACGGCCGACAGGCCGGCCCGGCGGGCGCGCACGTAGGCATGCTGGGCGGCGACGTATTCGCCGTTGCGCCGGTTGCGTTCGCGGCCATCGCGCAGCAGGGCTTCGAAACGCTGGCGTGCGCTGCCGGAAAGGCGGGCGGGGGCGTAGGGGTCGATGGCCCCCAGCAGGCGCGCCTTGTCTTCGGCGATCGCCACCAGGGCGGGCGCGTCGTTCGATTCGAGGGCGGCGAATTCTTCGTCCAGCACCTGCAGCAGCCGTTCGGCCAGCGCCATCTGATGGTCGGCGGCGCCGTCCTGGGCCGGGCCGTTGATCAGCTGCAGGGAGGCCATCAGTGCTTCTGGCCGAACAGTTCGTGGGCGCTGGAAATCAGCTTGTCGGCCACGGCTTCCGAATTGACTCCGAATTTGCCGTCGCGGATCGCCTGCTTGATGGTTTCCACCTTGCCGGCGTCGAAGCTGCTGTCTGCTCCATTGCTGCCTTCCAGCGCATGCAGGTGCGCCGACAGGTCGCTCAAGCTGACCGAGGCGGCTTTGGTGCTTTCCGACGCTTTCGCGCCGCTCTTGGCGCTGGTCTTGCCCGAGTTCTGCAGGGCGGAAGCGGGATCGGTAGGTCCGTTGATTTTCATGGGTGACTCCAAAAGCAATCAGTCTGGAACGGCGCCTTGCCGCTGGTGACCAATCGCATATACCGAGTTTACGGCACCTTTGGGGGGAACTTTAATCCGGAACAGCGGGAGTTTACAGGCGCATTTCGACGATTCGGCCGGCCCGGGCGGTGCCCTGGACGATCCGCCCGGCGTCGGTCTGCACCCGCACCGACTGGCCTTCGGCGGCGTTGCCCATGGCGCGTCCCGAGGTGGAAATGTTGAATCCGTCGCCGGTGTAGACCACCCGTACCGGGTCGCCGGCGCCGATCGCCGGCGGGGTGCGCAGGTATTCCATGCGCATGACCTGGCCGGCGGCGACCATCCGGGTAGTGGTCTTGCCTTCGAGTTGGCGGGGGTCGGAAATCGCCATGCCGGCCTCCTTGGTGAACTCCACCTCATCCAGGCGCACATCGTCGGCATTCACCGGCACGCCAAAGGCCAGGGGCCGGGTGCTGACCAGGGCCTGGCCGAAAACCTTCACTTCGACCGGCAAAAACACGCTCCAGCGGCTGCCTTCAATACAGCGCAGGCCGATCTGGGTCTTGCCCCACAGGCGCGTGCCGGCGGGAATATAGGGTTCGACCCGGCCGCAGGGGCCGAGCTTCAGGCGCTCATCCAGGGTGCCGATGTTGACTTCGACCCGCCCCGGCAGCCCGGCGGTGGCTTTTTCCACATAGAGCTTGAGCGGGTCGCCAGGGCCGCCGGTGCTGGCATCGGCGGTGCCCCAGGCCAGCAGGCCGCCGGCTGCGAGGGCGGTGCAGAACAACAAGCCTTGCAACAGCCGGAGGTTCAATGGATAGCGCAGTTTCATGGAATGCCGCCTTGAGCCGAACAAAACAATAACGGCAGCTTACGCGCGGCCTTTAGGGGTCATATGCCGAACAGCGGTGTAAAAATCATCCTAATTGGGGCAATGACGGGCTCAAGCTTTTGGTCAAATTGCCGCCATGGACCCGGAAACCCACGCCGGGCATGCAGGATCATTTCAAGCGAGCCGCACATGATAGACACATTGGATCAGGCGTTATCGTTTCAGAGCACGGCGCTTAAGCTGCGTTCCGAGCGCCAGCAGATGCTGTCGGCGAACATCGCCAATGCCGACACGCCCAACTACAAGGCGGTCGACTTCGATTTCGGCCGCGCACTGGCCAACGCCACCGGCGCGCAAAACGGCGCAGCCGCAACGCAGCCGGTGCAACTGGCCGCCACCGCGCCGGGCCATAGCGGCGGCACCACCCTGAGCTCGCTGCCGGTCAATGTGCAATACCGCACCGCCTCGCAGGCTTCGGTGGACGGCAACACGGTCGAAATGGATTCCGAACGTGCGCAGTTCGCCGAAAACGCGGTGCGCTACGAAGCCGCGCTCAAGTTCCTTAACGGCCAGATCAAGACAATGTTGAGCGCGGTCCAGAGCTAGACCCAATAGAAAGCCACCATGTCCCTGTTTTCCGCATTCCAGATCGCCGGCTCCGCCGCCACCGCACAGGGGCAGCGCCTGAACGTGGTCGCCTCCAACCTGGCCAACGCCGACTCGGCCGCCGGCCCGGACGGCCAGACCTACAAGGCGCGCCAGGTGATCTTCGAGGCGGTGCCCTCGCCCGACGGCATGCCCGGCGCGCAGGGCGTGCGGGTGAAGCAGGTGACCACCGACAATTCGCCGCCGCGGCGCCTGCACGACCCGAAGAACCCGATGGCCGATGCCGAGGGCTACGTCTCGCTGCCCAACGTCAGCGTGGCCGAGGAGATGGTCAACATGATCTCGGCGGCGCGCGGCTATGAAAACAATATTGAAGTGATGAGCACTGCAAAGTCGCTGATGCTGAAAACCCTGCAACTGGGCAACTAACAAGGAACCACCATGACCACTCCCGTCAACGGCACCGGTAGCACAGGCGGCACCGGCAGCACCAGCGGCAGCTCGAGCAGCAATCCGAACAGCGCCGCCGCCACCCAGGACAAGTTCCTCAACCTGCTGGTCGCGCAGTTGCAGAACCAGGACCCGCTCAACCCGATGGACAACTCGCAGGTGACCACGCAGCTGGCGCAGATCAACACCGTGCAGGGCATCGAGACGCTCAACAGCACCCTGCAGACGCTGCTGGGCAGCTATAGCACCTCGCAGGCGATGCAGGCGACTTCCCTGGTCGGCCATGACGTGCTGACCGACGGCAACACCCTGACCCTGACCGACGGCGCCGCCGTCGGCGGCTTCACCCTCGACACCGCGGCCGACAGCGTCACCGTCACCGTCACCGGCCCGAACGGCCAGGTGGTGCACACCGCGACGCTTTCCAACGTCGACGCCGGCACCCAGACTTTCCAGTGGGACGGCCTGACCGATTCCGGCGGCACCTCGGCGGCCGGCCAGTACACCTTCGACGTCAAGGCCACCAACCAGGGCAAGAAGGTCACCAGTTCCAACCTTTCCATCGGCAGGGTCGACGGCATCACCAATGCCGCCACCGGCCCGGTCCTCAACACGTCCAACGGCGCGGTGACCTGGGACAAGGTCAAGCAAGTCATTTAATCCGGAGATATCCATGAGCTTTCAGCAAGGTTTGAGCGGTCTAAACGCGGCGTCGAAGAACCTGGACGTGATCGGCAACAACGTGGCCAACGCCGCCACCGTCGGCTTCAAGGGTTCGCGCGCGGAATTCGGCGACGTCTTCGCCGCTTCGCTGGGCGGCGCCGGCAGCAGCAACGTCGGCATCGGCACCACGCTGGAAGCCGTGTCGCAGCAGTTCACCCAGGGCAACATCACGGTGACCAACAATCCGCTGGACGTGGCGATCAATGGCAACGGCTTTTTTCGCATGTCGACCAACGGCGCCATCACCTACAGCCGCAACGGCCAGTTCCATACCGATGACCAGGGCTACCTGGTCAATTCCTCCGGCCAGCACCTGACCGGCTACCCGGCCAACACTTCCGGCGGCGTATCCACCGCTTCGCCGGTGGACCTGCAGGTGTCCGCCGCCGACATGCCGCCGACGGTCACGACCAAGGCCGCCGCCAACGTCAACCTCGATTCGCGCGAGACCGCTGTCAGCACGGCCGCCTTCAACATGAACGACTCGACCACCTACCAGGGCGCGACCTCGATGTCGGTATACGACAGCCTGGGAAACGCCCACACCATGTCGATGTACTTCGTCAAGACCGCGGCCAATAGCTGGGACGTCTACGGCGCCAACGACGGCGCGCAGATCGGCGCCGCGCCGCTCGGCCAGATGACCTTCAACTCAAGCGGCGCGCTCACCAGCAGCACGCCGTTCTCGATGACGCTGCCGGTGTCCACCGGCGCCGCGCCGATCAGCATGACCCTCGACATGACCGGCAGCACCCAGTTCGGCAGCGCCTTCGGCGTCAACAGCCTGCATCCGGACGGTTATGCCTCCGGCAAGCTGACCGGCTACTCGATCGCCGCCGACGGCACCATCACCGGCCGCTATTCCAACAGCCAGACCCGCGACCAGGGGCAAATCGCCCTGACCAGCTTCACCAACCCGCAGGGCCTGGCCAACCTGGGCAACAACCAGTGGGGCGAAACCGCCGCCTCCGGCGCGCCGGCCTCCGGGGCGGCGAAAACCGGCAACCTCGGGGTGCTGCAATCCGGGGCCACCGAAGACGCCAACGTCGATCTCACCGCCGAGCTGGTCAACATGATCACCGCGCAGCGCGTCTACCAGGCCAATGCGCAGACCATCAAGACCGAGGACTCGGTGATGCAGACCCTGGTCAGCCTGCGTTAACCAGCCACATAAAGCGTAAAAGAGAGCACGAGCCATGGACCGGATGATCTACACCGCGATGAGCGGCGCCAAAAGCATGATGGCGCGCCAGGACGTGCTCGCCAACAACCTGGCCAATGTCAGCACGCCGGGCTTTCGCGCCGAGACGGTGGCCTTTCGCGTCGCTCCGGTGCAGGGCGAGGGCCTGCCGACCCGGGCCTTCGTCGCCGACTCCACCACCGGCGCCGACCTTACGCCGGGGGCGATCACCACCACCGGGCGGCCGCTCGATGTCGCCGTGATGGGGCAGGGCTGGCTGGCCGTTCAGGCCGGCGACGGCACCGAAGCCTATACCCGCAACGGCGGCTTCCAGCTGAACGAGCAGGGCGCGCTGCAGACGATGAGCGGCCAGGCGGTGCTGGGCGACGGCGGGCCGATTGCGGTACCGCCGGGCAACAGCGTGGCGATTGCCGCCGACGGCAGCGTCTCTGCGATTCCCCTGACCGGGCCGAAAACGCCGATTTCGCTTGGGCGCCTGAAGCTGGTCAACCCGCCCGCCGCCGACATTACGCGCGGCAACGACGGACTGTTTCGCACCAAGAGCGGCGCCCCGGCCGATAGCGACCCGGCCGTGCGCGTGGCCTCCGGCAGCATCGAAAGCAGCAACGTCAATCCGATCGAGGCGATGACCGGGATGATTTCCCTCGCGCGCCAGTTCGAAATGCAGATGAAACTGATACAGACCGCGGAGAGCAATTCCCGGAAGGGCACGCAAGTCCTCGCCAGCGGCTCCTAACTGCTGTTTTAGAAGTAAATATGTGCGCCGGGAGGCGCTTTTTCCGCCGCTTGCGGCGACGTTCCGGCACGTCCGTGCCCCGGCCCTAAAGAAAACGCGGCGGCTGCCGTTGAATTGAAGGGCATAAGCCTCTTTTATTCGTTGATGCGCCACCCTCAAGTTATGAGGAAATGGCGCATGGAGCAGTAGACGCGCATGTTGCGCGTTGTATCGAGCGCTCCGATTTCACGAGGCAGGCCATGATTCGCTCACTCTGGATCGCCAAAACCGGCATGGACGCCCAGCAAACCCAGCTGGACGTCATTTCCAACAACCTGGCAAACGTCAGCACTAACGGCTTCAAGGGCTCGCGGGCAGTGTTCGAAGACCTGCTGTACCAGAACCTGCGCCAGGTCGGTGCCCAGTCTTCGCAGACCACCACCGTGCCCACCGGCCTGCAGGTCGGCACCGGCGTGCGTCCCGTGGCCACCTCGCGCATCTTCACCCAGGGCAGCCTGCAGCAGACCGGCAACAACCTCGACGTGGCGATCAACGGCCAGGGTTTCCTGCAGATCCAGATGCCAGACGGCACCGTCGGCTACACCCGCGACGGCAGCCTGCACCGCGACGCCAACGGCGTCATCGTCACTTCTAACGGCTACCCGATGCAGCCGTCGATCACCATTCCCGCCAATGCGCAGTCGATCACCATCGGCACCGACGGCACCATCGGCGTCACCGTGCCCGGCAGCGCCGCGGTGCAGACCCTCGGCAGCATCCAGCTGGCCAACTTCGTCAATCCGGCCGGCCTGCAGTCGCAAGGCCAGAACACCTATACCGAGACCGCCGCCTCCGGCAATCCGCAGACCTCCACCCCCGGCACCAACGGCACCGGCGTGCTGAACCAGGGCTATGTCGAGGCCTCGAACGTCAACGTGGTCGAGGAAATGGTCTCGATGATCCAGACCCAGCGCGCCTACGAGATCAACTCCAAGGCGATCCAGACTTCCGACCAGATGCTGCAGCGTCTGACGCAACTGTCGTGATGGAGGTAATGATGAAATTTTCCCGCGAGATGTTTTCCGTTCTCCACGGCGTCACCACCCTGGCGCTGCTTGCCTGCGCCGCGCTGCTGGGCGCCTGCGCACCGATGCCGAAGGTCGAGATCGCCCACGCCATCACCGCCAAGCCGGTGGCGGTGCAGCGCAGCCCGCAAGCCAACGGCGCGATTTTCCAGGCCGTCTCCTACCGCCCGCTGTTCGAGGACAACCGCCCGCGCTACATCGGCGACATCCTGACCATCAACATCAACGAAAAACTGGCCGCCTCGACGCAAAAGAATTCCAGCGTCAGCAAGGTCGGCAATACCACTACCGACGCGACCAATGTGCAGTTGCCGATCGGCGTGCTGCAAGGCCTGAACCACATCGGCGTTTCCGGCGGCTCCTCCAGCACCTTCGACGGCAAGGGCTCGTCGGACGCCAACAACAGCTTCACCGGCACCATCACCGTGACGGTAATCGACGTGCTGGGCAACGGCAACCTGGTGGTCGGCGGCGAGAAGCAGCTCGGCACCAACCGCGAGGTCGAATTCATCCGCTTCTCCGGGGTGGTCAACCCGGCGCAGATCCAGCCGGGCAACGTCGTTTCCTCCGCCCAGGTGGCCGACGCGCGCATCGAAGTGCGTGGCCAGGGCCAGGTCGACGAAGCCGCGGTGATGGGCTGGCTCGGCCGCTTCTTCCTGACTTTCCTTCCCTTCTGACGCCGGAGTAGACGAAATGCACGCGATGTTGCGCAAAGCCCTGCCGTGGATCATGCTGATGTGCGGCCTGGGCATGTTCGCCGCCGGCCAGGCGCGCGCCGAGCGCATCAAGGACGTCGCCTCGGTCCAGGGCGTACGGGATAACCAATTGATCGGCTACGGCCTGGTGGTGGGCCTGGACGGCACCGGCGACCAGACCACGCAAACGCCGTTCACGGTGCAAAGCCTGGCCACCATGCTGCAGCAGTTGGGCGTCAACCTGCCGGCCGGCACCAACCTGCAACTGAAGAACGTCGCCGCGGCGATGATCACGGCGCACCTGCCGGCCTTCGCGCAGCCCGGCCAGCCGATCGACATCACCGTCTCCTCCATGGGCAACGCGAAGAGCTTGCGCGGCGGCACCCTGCTGTTGACGCCGCTGAAAGGCGCCGACGGCCAGATCTACGCGATGGCCCAGGGCAATGTGCTGATCGCCGGCGCCGGCGAGTCGGCCGGCGGCAGCAAGGCGCAGATCAACCAGCTTAACGCCGGGCGCATTCCGAATGGCGCCACGGTGGAGCGCGCGGTCGCCAGTTCCTTCGCCACCGGCGACACCCTGCGCATCGAACTGCACGCCACCGACTTCGGCACCGCGCGCCGCGTTGCCGACGCGATCAACGAGCGCATGGGCAGCACCACCGCCTTAGCCCTCGACGGCCGGGTGATCCAGGTGCGCGCGCCGCAATCGCCGAACGACCGCGTCGCATTCATGGCGCAACTGGAAAATCTCACCGTCACCGTTTCCTCAGGCGCGGCCAAGATTGTCCTCAATGCCCGCACCGGGTCGGTGGTGATGAACCAGGCGGTGACCCTGCAGGCTTGCGCGGTGGCGCACGGCAATCTCTCGGTAACCGTCAACGCGACTCCGGTGATAAGCCAGCCCGCGCCGTTCTCGCAAGGGCAGACCGTGGTTTCGGAAAAGGCTGACATCCAGATCAAGCAGGACGGCGGAAAGATCGTGATGCTCGACGCCGGCGTCAAGCTGGCCGACGTGGTCAAGGCGCTCAACAGCCTGGGCGCGACGCCGCAGGACCTGCTGGCGATCCTGCAGGCGATGCAGGCTTCGGGCGCGCTGCGCGCCGAGCTGGAGATCATCTGATATGAGCAGCGGCACCTACCTGTCCGCGGCCGATTCCGCCAGCAACTCGTTCGCGCTCGACGCCAATGGCCTGGCGGCGCTCAAGCGCCAGGCCGCCGACACCAGCGGCGACGGCCAGAAGAAGGCGCTGAAGGCGGCAGCGGGGCAGTTCGAAGCCGTGTTCATGAACATGCTGCTCAAGACCATGCGCGACAGCATGCCGAAAGACGGCATGCTCGATAGCGACACCACCCGCACCTACACCAGCATGTTCGACCAGCAACTGGCGCAGACCATGTCGAAAAAAGGCATGGGCCTGGCCGACATGATCGTCAAGCAACTCGACAAGAAACTGATCGACCCCGCCGCGCTGAAAGACCTGCAGTCCGGCGCCGCCGGTTCCACCAGCACGCTGCAGCGCCTGAAGTCCGCCACCTCCGCCGCCGGCGCCTCGGGCGCTTCCGGTGACCCGTCGGCCGCCGCGCTGTCCGGCGCGCCGAAGGACTTCGTGCAGGCGCGCTGGGCCGACGCCCAGGCGGCCGAGCAGGCCTCCGGGGTGCCGGCGCAATTCATTCTCGGCCAGGCGGCGCTCGAATCCGGCTGGGGCAAGCGCGACATCAAGTACGCCGACGGCTCGACCAGCCACAACCTGTTCGGCATCAAGGCCGGCGGCAACTGGAAGGGCGCCACCGTCGATGCCGTCACCACCGAATACGTCGGCGGCGTGGCGCGCAAGACGACGGAAAAATTCCGCGCCTATTCCTCCTACGCCGACAGCTTTTCCGACTATGCCAAGCTGCTGACCAGCAACGCGCGCTACGCCAAGACGCTTTCCGCCGGCAACGATGCGGCGCAGTTCGCCACCAATTTGCAGCAGGCCGGCTACGCCACCGACCCGAACTACGCGAAAAAACTCACCAGCGTGATCCAGCAGACCCTGCGGGCGGTCGCATAAGGAACGGGCAATGAGGAACGGGCAATGAGGAACGGGCAATGAGCATACTCAACATCGGCGTCTCCGGGCTGAATGCGGCGCAAGCCGGCATCGCCACCACGTCGCACAACATCAGCAACGTCAACACGCCGGGCTATTCGCGCCAGCAGACGGTGCAAAGCACCAACACGCCGCAGTTCTCCGGCATCGGCTATGTCGGCCAGGGCGTCGACATCAACACCGTGCGGCGCCAGTACGACAGCTTCCTCACCACGCAGGCGCGCACCGCGCAAAGCGCCTCCAGCCAGCTCTCGACCCAGTCGAGCATGCTGCAGAACATCGACAACCTGCTGGCCGACAACCAGATGGGCCTGACGCCGGTGATGAACGATTTCTTCAGCGCCGTCAGCACGCTGGCTTCCAATCCTTCCGACCCGGCCGCGCGCCAGGCGATGATCTCGGCCGGCCAGACGCTGTCGACCCGCTTCTCCTCGCTGTCGGGCCAGCTGTCGAGCATGCGCGACCAGACCAATGCCACCATCAGCCAGTCGGTCAGCACGATCAACTCGCTCACCGACCAGATCGCCAAGCTGAACAACAGCATCGCCGCGGCCTCGGGCAACGCCAACGCGCCGCCGAACGACCTGCTCGACCAGCGCGACTCGCTGCTGCGCGACCTCTCCAAGGAGATCAGCGTCTCGGTGGTGCCGGCCAACGACGGCAGCCTGAGCGTGTTCATGAACAACGGCCAGGCCCTGGTGCTGGGCGGCCAGCAGACCAAGCTGCAGGCGCAGGCCGATCCCGGCGACCCGGAAAACACCGCTGTCGGCATGATGGTCGGCGGCCAGTTCAAGCCTTATTCCGACAGCAGCATCGGCGGCGGCAAGCTCGGCGGCGCGCTGGCCTTCCGCCAGTCGCTCGACGGCGCGGCCAACGGCCTGGGCCGCCTGGCCATCAGCCTGGGGCAGGGCTTCAACGCGCAGCACGATGTCGGCCAGGACCTGAACGGCAACCTCGGCACCGATTTCTTTTCCGTCGGCACGCCGCTGGCCCTGACCAACGCCAACAACAGCGGCAACGCGCAGATCGGCGCTTCCATTTCAAATGTCGGCGCGCTTACCACCAGTGACTACAAGCTCGGCTTCGACGGCACCAACTACACCGTCACGCGCCTGTCCGACAAGACGCAGCAGGTTTTCCCCAGCCTGCCGCAGACCGTCGATGGCGTCACCATCGGCGTCACCAGCGGCAGCATGGCCGCCGGCGACAGCTTCATCATCCAGCCGACCCGCAGCGGCGCCTCCTCGATCGACACCCTGGTCACCGACCCGGCGCGGGTCGCCGCCGCGCTGCCGGTGCGCGCCTCGATTGCCAATGCCAACACCGGCACCGGCACGATGAACGTCACCGGCGTGACACCACCGGCCAACGCCAACCTGCGACAGGCGGTGAGCATCGTCTTCACCAGCCCCACCACCTTCAACGTCGTCGGCACCGGCACCGGCAACCCGACCGGCCTGACCTATACGCCCGGCATGCAGATCAGCTACAACGGCTGGAACGCGACGCTCAGCGGCACCCCGGCCAACGGCGACACCTTCAATGTCGGCACCAACAGCAACGCCAGCGGCGACAACGGCAACGCCAACGCGCTGGCCGGCCTGCAACTGGCCAAGCTGATGGGCGGCGGCACCGCCAGCATCAACGATGCCTACTCGCAAATGGTCGGCGACATCGGCAGCCAGACCCATGCGGCGCAGATCGGCGCGGCCGCCCAGGCCACCGTGCTGACCAACGCCGACAGCGCGCAGCAGGGCGTCTCCGGGGTCAACCTCGACGAAGAGGCGGCCAACCTGCTGAAATACCAGCAGGCCTACCAGGCGGCGAGCAAGGTGATTTCCACCGCCAATTCGCTGTTCGACTCGATTCTCTCGATAATGAAATAAACGCCATGCGAATCAGCACATCGATGATGTATGACCTGAGCTCGGCCGGCATGTCCGATCAGCAGAGCGCCCTGTACAAGACGCAGCAGCAGATGTCGACCCAGCGCCGCATGCTGTCGGCCGCCGACGATCCGGCGGGCGCCTCCACCGCCTTGCGCCTGAGCCAGGGCCTGGCGCTGACTGGGCAGCAGCAGGCCAGCCAGCAGGCCGCCACCAGCACGCTGTCGCAATCGGAATCGGCGCTGGGCTCGGTGGGCGACGTGCTGCAAAGCGCCAGCAGCCTCTTGATCTCCACCCAGAACGCCACCTTCAGCGCCAGCGACCGCGCCGCCGCCGCGACCCAGCTCGACGCCATGCTGCAGACCCTGACCGGCCTGGCCAACTCGCGCGACGGCGCCGGCGGCTATCTGTTCGCCGGCTACTCCGACGGCACCTTGCCCTTCACCGAAGGCGCCGGCGGCGTCTCCTATGCCGGCGACGACGGCGTGCGCAAGCTCGACATCGGCGCCGGCCGCAACGTGCCGGTCAGCGCCAACGGCGCCGACACCTTCATGCGCATCAAAACCGGCAACGGCGTGTTCGCCACTTCCGCCGGCACCGCCAACACCGGCACCGGCGTGATCGACAGCGGCAGCGTGGTCAACCCCTCGGCGCTCGACGGCCATGCCTACCAAGTGAAATTCACCGCCAGCGGCACCTACGACCTGCTCGACACAACTGCCGGTACCACCGTCTCGACCGGCAACACCTTCAAGACCGGTTCGGCAGTGACCGTGGCCGGCATGCAGTTCACCATCAATGGCAACCCCGCCGCCGGCGACACCTTCACCACCCAGCCCTCGACCAACCAGAGCGTGTTCGCCGCGCTATCGGCCGGTATCGCCGCGCTAAAATCGAACGCGCCCGACAGCGTGCGCACCAGCCAGATCAACGGCGTGCTGGCAAACGTCTACGCGGCGCAGGACCACATCAGCCAGGCGCGCTCCGCGCTGGGTTCGAACATGAACCAGGTGAGCTCGCTGGGCGACGTCGCCAGCGCGGCGGTGGTCAGCCAGAAGACCCAGTTGTCGAACCTGACCGACCTCGACTACGCCTCCGCCGCCACCGACCTTGCTTCAGAGCAAACCGCGCTGACCGCCGCGCAGCAGACCTTCGCCAAGATTTCCAAGCTGAGCCTGTTCAACTACCTGGCGTAGTCCGCCTGGTGACGGCCGCCGTGAAAATGGCCGCCCGGCGCGCCGTTCTGAGACGGCGGCCGCAAATAGCGGTGGCCGCTTAGCCGTTGCTCGCCAGCCGCAGGCCGGACACCAGCGTCAGGACCTTGCCGACGTCGGAAAAGCGCCACGCCATCGGCGGCCCGTTTTTCAGCACCTCGACGAGCAGGGCGGTCATCTTCGCCGCCGCCAACGGGCGGCTGAAGTAGTAGCCCTGCATCATCTGGCAGCCGCGCCGCTGCAGCAGTTGTACCTGTTCGCGCGTCTCCACCCCCTCGGCAATCACCTCCAGCTTGAGCGCCGCGGCCATCGCGATGATCGCGGCGGTGATGGTGTCGTTGCCGCCGTCGGTGTCGATGTCGGTGACGAAGGAGCGGTCGATCTTCAACTGGTCGATGTCGAAGCGCTGTAGGTAGGAAAGCGAGGAATAGCCGGTGCCGAAGTCGTCGATCGACATGCGCACGTTCATCTCCTGCAGGCCCTTGAGCGTGACCAGGGTGGTGGCGATGTCCTGCACCAGCATGGTTTCGGTGATTTCGATTTCCAGCAGGTGTCCCGGCAGGCCGGTGCGCTCCAGCACGCGGCGTACCAGCTCGACGAAGCCCGGCTTCTGGAAGTGCGAACCCGGGATGTTCACCGACACCCGCACCGGCCCCAGGCCCTGCCTGAGCCAGGCCGAGGCCTGGCGCGCCGAGGCGTCCAGCGCCCATTCGCCGAAAGGCACGATCAGGCCGTTCTCCTCGGCGATCGGGATGAATTCGTTCGGCGGCACGGTGCGGCCGTTGTGGTTCCAGCGCATCAGCGCTTCCACCCCGGGGATCAGCCCGGTGCGGGCATCGACCTGCGGCTGGTAGTGCAACTCGAGTTCCTCGCGCTCCAGCGCCTTGTGCAGGTCGCGCTCCATCTCCCAGCGCTGGCGATCGGCCAGGTTGAGTTCCGGGCGGTAGGCGCGCACGTCGTTGCGCCCCTGCGCCTTCACCGAATACATCGCCGCGTCGGCATTGCGCAGCAGGCTGTCGACATCCAGCCCGTCTTCCGGGTAATGCGCCAGGCCGACCGAGGCGCTGATGAAATTCTCATGCCCGTTGATGTTGAAGGGCTTGCGCAGGGCCACCAGGATGCGCTCGGCCACCCGGTGCGCCTGCTGCGGTTCGGCCACCTGGGTCAGCAGCACGACGAACTCGTCGCCGCCCAGGCGCGCCACCACATCGGCCTCGTCGTTGCCGCCGCGCACGCAGCGGTTCAGGCGCTCGGCGACTTCGCACAGCACGCTGTCGCCGGCGCTGTGGCCCTGGGTGTCGTTGATCTGCTTGAAGCGGTCGAGGTCGACGAATAGCGCCGCCAGGCGGCCCGAATGCAGGCGCGCGACCTCGATGGCGGCGTTGAAACGCTCGCTGAACAGGCGGCGGTTCGGCAGGCCGGTGAGGTTGTCGTAGTTGGCCAGCGCTTTGATCTGCTCTTCGGCCAGCTTGCGCTGGGTGATGTCCTGCGCGGTGCCGACGATCAGGGCGGCGCGGCCGGCGCTGTCGCACTCGGCTTCGGCCTCCAGGTGCACGTGGTAGTTCTGTCCCTGCTCACCGCGCACGCGGAATTCCATGTTGATCGGAATGGCGCCGCTTTTCAGGCGCATCAGGGCGTCGCGCAGGCGCGGGAAATCGGCGGGGTCGACGCGGTAAAGCAGCTTTTCCGTGGTCAGCAATTCGCTGGAGGGCGGCAGGCCGAAAATCGCGCGGCAGATGCCGCAGGCGGAAACGCGGTCGCTGGGCAGGTTCCACTCCCAGGTGCCGAGGCGCGCGATGCGCTGCGCCTTGGCCAGGGTGGCGCGGCTTTGCTCCAGTTCCTGACGCATCCGCGAGGCGCGCAGCAGGTAGCGGGTGCGCTGCGCCAGCAGGGTCCATTGCGAGGACTTGACGAAAAAGTCGGTGGCCCCGGCCTCGTAGGCGCGGGCGATCGATTCCTCGTCTTCCAGGCCGGTGAGCATCAGCACCGGCACCTGGCTGCCGCCGGGCAGGTGGCGCAGCGCCTCGCAGGCGGCGAAGCCGTCCATCCCCGGCATCAGCGCATCGAGCAGCACGCAATCGGGCAGGTGTTCGCGGAAGGCGGCCAGCGCCTCGCTGCCGCTGCCGGCCTCGCGCACTGTCATGCCGTTCTGGGTCAGGACCGAGGCCGTGAGCATGCGTGCGACCGGGTCGTCGTCGACCAGCAGCACGAGATCGGTGGCGGGGGAGGGTTGCATGGGATTCTCCTTCATGCGGGGCTTAAGGTTTGCAGTGCGCTGAAGACGCGCCGCAACTCGCGTTCCGCCTCGTCCAGGCGGGCGGCGGCGGCAGCGGTTTCGCTGGCGCGCGCATCGGCTTCGATTTGCGCGAACAGCTTGGAGACGGCGAGGGCGCCGATATTGGCGTTGCTCGATTTCAGGGTGTGGGCGGCCAGGCGCGCGGCTGCCATGTCGCCGCGCCCGGCGGCGGCGCGCAGCTCTTCGAACAGCGGCGGCGCGCTGGCAAGAAAGGCGCCGCATAGGCGCGCGATAAGGCCGTGGGCGCCGCCTTGCTCCATCGTCTGCAGGTTGTGCAGGATGCGCGGGTCGAGCGGCGAGTCCAATGGTGCCGCCGCCGGTTCAAGCCGGATCGATATCGGCTGCGCCGCGGGTGGCGTGAAGGCGTTCGCGGCTTGCGGCAACCAGCGTGCCAGCACGGTGCGCAGGTCGGCTTCCGAAAACGGCTTGCTCAGATAGTCGTTGAAGCCGGCGTCGATGCAATGTTCACGGTCGCCGGCCAGCGCATTGGCGGTCAGCGCGATTACCGGCACCCCGGGCGTGACGGCCAGCGGCGTGCCGGCGCGGATTTGGCGCAGGGCTTCGAAGCCGTCCATCTCCGGCATCTGGCAGTCCATCAGGATCAGGTCGAAAGCCTGCGCGGCCAGGCGCTCGAGCGCATCGCGGCCGTTCTCCGCCACCTCGTGGCCGCGGCCGAGCTGTTCGAGCATGGTGCAGGCGATTTCGCGGTTCACCGGGTTGTCTTCGACCACCAGCACGCGGCCGCCGCCTTGCGCCGGCGCCGCGCGGGCCGCGGGCGCCGTTGGGGGTTTCGCCTGCAGGGCTTGCGGCCGCGACGGGGCGCCGTGCTGGCCCAGGAGGCGGCGCAAGGCCTGGCGCAACTCGGTCTGGCGCACCGGCTTTTCCAGGTAAAGGTCGATGCCGGCGGCACGGGCCTGCGCCGGATCGCGCGGTCCGGAAAGCGAGGTCAGAAGCGCCAGGCGGGTAGCGGCCAGCCGCGGGGAACGCCTGATCCGCTGCGCCAGTTCGAGCCCGCTCATGCCGGGCATTTTCATGTCGATCAGCGCGGCATCGAAGGGCAAGCCGGCAGCGGCCGCGGCTTCCAGCGCATCCAGCGCCGAAAAGCCCTGGTCGACGGCAGCGCACTCGGCCCCCCAGTTTTCCAGTTGTTGCGCGAGGATGCCGCGATTGGTCGGGTTGTCCTCGACCACCAGGATGCGCCGGCCTTCGAGCGTGGGCACCGGCTCGGCCGGGGGCTCGCCTTGCGTTGTCCGCGCGCCCGCCGGCAGGTTCAGGCAGAACTCGAAAGTCGAGCCGGCGCCGGCGTTGCTGCTGACCTTGATCCGGCCGCCCATCATCTGCACCAGGTGCTGGCCGACGGCCAGGCCCAGGCCGGCGCCGCCGTAGCGCTTGGTGGTGCTGGAAGAGCCCTGCTCGAAGACGCGGAACAGCCGTTCCTGCATTTCGGCGGACATGCCGATGCCGGTGTCGCGCACCGTGAAGCGCACCCGGCACGCCGCCGCGCCCTCCGGGCCGGGGAGGACGCTGGCCTGCACCAGCACCTCGCCGGATTCGGTGAACTTGACCGCGTTGCCGGCCAGGTTGAGCAGCACCTGGCGCAGGCGGCCGGCATCGCCCATCAGCGTGGGAGGCGGCACGCCATCGACCTGGCAGGTCAGCTCGATGCGCTTGCCGTGGGCGCGCGGCGCCAGCAGCTCGCCGATTTCCCCGATCAGCGGGGCCAGCGCGAATTCCTCGATCTGCAATTCCAGCTTGCCGGCCTCGATCTTCGAGAAGTCGAGAATGTCGTTGATGATTTGCAGCAGCGCCTCGCCGGAGCTGTACGCCGTCTCGGCGAAGCGGCGCTGACGCTCCGAGAGCTGGGTGCCGAGCAGGAGCTCGGTCATGCCGAGCACGCCGTTCATCGGCGTGCGGATCTCGTGGCTCATGTTTGCCAGGAACTGCGATTTGGCCCGGCTGGCGGCGAGCGCCTCTTCGGTGGCCTGGCGCAGGCGCGCCTGCTGGTCGCGCTGCTCGGTGACATCTTCCGAAATGCCCAGCAGGTAGCGCGGCACGCCGTTCTTGTCGCGGATCGGCAGCTTGCGCGTGCGCAGCACGCGCAAGCTTCCATCGGCGGTGACGAATTCGTCGTTCTCGATCTCCAGCGGTACCTGTGCGGCGAGGGCGGCGCGGTCCTGTGCGATATAGCGCTGGGCCTTGGCGGCGTCGAAAAAGTCAAAGTCACTCTTGCCGACGAAGCCCTCGCGCGGCAGGCCGAGAACCTGCTCGGCGGCACGGTTGATGCGCTGGTAGCACAGGTCGCGCGCGTCCTTGACGAACACCATGGCGGGAATGTTTTCCACCACCGAGTCGAGAAACTCCTCGGCCTGGCGCAACGCCTGCTCTTTCACCTTGCGGTCGGTGATGTCGAGCTCCACCGCCATGAACTTCTCGATCCGGCCGGCGTCGTCGTAGATCGGCTGCACCTCGAGGTCGAGCCAGTATTCGCGGCCGTCCCGGGCGTAGTTGAGGATTTCGCAGTGAAAGCCGGTGCCCGCGGCGAGGGATTGGTGCATCGCGGCCACGGTGTCGTGGTCCGTGCCAGGCCCCTGCAGCAGCGCGCCGGGCTTGCGCCCGCGCAGCTCTTGCAGGGCATAGCCGGAAATCCGGGTGAAGCCGTCGTTGACCCACAGCACCAGTCCGGCGGCGTCGGTGATGATCACCGCGCTGTGGGTGCGGCTGGCGACCATCGCCAGGTCGCGCGCCTGGTGTTCGCGCCGCGCCAGTTCGCGGCTGTGCTCGGTGGCCTCCTGATGCGCCAGCTCGAGGCGCCGGCGGTCGCGCTCCATGCTTTCGGTCATCGCGGCAAAGGCGCTTTGCAGCGCATACACCTCGTTGCCGCCACGGCTCTCGGCAGCCGCCGGCGCGCCATGGCGCACCGCCAGCGCGATGGCGCGGGCGCGCAGTTCGCGCAGCGGCCGGGTCAGCTCGAGCGCCAGCAGGCAGCCCAGCAGCAGCGCGACGGCGAGCGAAAGCGCCGCCACCGTGCCGCTGCCGAACAGGTAGCCCAGGCCGGGCGGCAGGGTCGCCACCAGCACCAGCAGGCCGATCAGCGCGACAGCGATCGGCAGGCGCCCGAAGATACGGCGGATCATCCCTGGGGTTCCGATCGGGGACCCGTTCGGCGGCCCGGGCAGCGCAGTACCCGCAGCCGCCGCGCGTGTACGGCGGCAACGGCGAGGGAGGCGGCAAGCAGGGCAGCGACGAGGGTGCTCATGGGATCTCCGTATGCCCGGCCGGGGGGGGCAGGGCGAGGCTGGCAGGCGGAAAGCCGGCCACGTCCTGAAGTTTTCGGCGCAATCGCGGCAAACTTGAATTCGCCCGCGCTGTCACGGGCGTGCGCGGACCCCGCCGGCCCCACGTCAGGGCCGCGTTGTCCGGGTCCAGCCGTGCTTAGTGAAATTGCGCCAGGCTGCGGTGGTCGGCGGGCGGTGCTCCCAGCCAGTGGGCCTCGCCCGCCTGCAGCGGCCGCGCCGCGATGCCGGGCAACTCCGCCAGCGTCAGGGCGGCTGAACGCAGCAGCAGCAGGTTGCGCAGGCGCACGACGAATTCGGTATGGTCAACCGGCAGGGAAAGAAAGTCGGTGGCCCCGAGTTTCCAGGCCATGGCGCGTACCGAGCCCAGGCCGGCCAGCGGCGGCAGCATCAGCACGAAGGGCACCTCGCCCAGGTGCGGCATGGCGCGAAAGCGGCGCAGGAACTCCAGGCCGTCGCAGGCGCGCATCATCAGGTCGACCAGCACCAGATCGGGCTCGTTGTCGGCGCACCAGTCGAGGGCGGCGGCAGGATGGGTGAAGCCCTCCACCTGCTTCAGGCCGGCGTCCAGCGCCAGCGCACGCAGGGTGCCGACCTGTTCCGGGGAATCGCTGACGATGAGGATTTGCATGGCCGGTCCGGTCATTATTAAAGGGGTACGTGCGGGATATCGGCGGGCCGCGGCCGAACTTTAGGCCTGGCCGGAAAATATTCGCCCGGACCGAAATACAGCCTAAAAGCCGGCCTGTTCGGCGTCTGGGCGCGGCGGACTCCCGGCTATTCTGCGAGTCCACACCGGGATTCCGTTGCAAAGCACGAGAAGCCATGTCCAGCGCATTGTCGAACAATACAAATACCAATCCCACGGAAGTCGCCCGCGAAACCATCCGCCGGCTGGCAATGCAGCGCATCGCCCCCACGCCGGACAACTACGGCCGTCTCTACGCCGAGATTTCGGGCGAGGAGGTGGTGCATCCCGCCGCCCAGGCGCTGGCCGATTTCGGCACTGAAATGTCGCGTCAGTCCGGCGGTAACGCGGCCCTCGGGCGCGCCCTGATGCAAAGCGTGAAGCGGCAGAAATGGGACGAAATCCGCGACCACCTGGCGCCCCTGGCTCGCTCGCAGGCCGGCGAGCCGCCGGCCTGGCATGTGCTGGTGCGCGACCTGCTCAAGCAGTGGGAACTGCGCCATGACGGCCTGCCTCAAGGCCGCAAGCGCGAAGCGCTGGAACATGTGCTGGACAACTCACGCAGCGACGCCGCCAAAATGTTCCTGCGCCTGACCGCCCTGGTCAAGTCCTGGGCCGAGACGCCGGTGGCGCGCGTCACCGAAAGCACGCTCAGCGCCGACAAGGCAGCCGACCCCGAAGAACTGCCGCGCTTCCTGCGCGACGTGCTGGCCCAGACCCTGGATTTCGCCGTCACCAACCGACTCGGCTACAGCCCGCAACTGGGCGGCGAGGCGGCGCGCATCGCCATGCTGTTCCGCGAGGCGCACAACCTGAAGGACTGCAACAAGGCGGCGCAGGCGCTGCAGCAGCTCTGGCTCAAGCTGGAACTGCGTGGCGAATCGGTCGATGAATTGATGCGCGGCCTCTTGACCCTGGTCAAGCTGCTAACGCAGAACATCGGCGAGCTGGCCAGCGGCGACGACTGGCTGAAAAACCAGATGGAACGCGCCGACGCGCTGCTCAAGGAGCCGCTGGATGTGAAGGCCCTGCATGAGGCCGAGCGTGGTTTCCGCGAGGTGGTGTATCGGCAGAGCAGCCTGAAGAGCAGCCTGGACAGCGCCAAGACCGCGCTCAAGACCATGGTCAGCATGTTCATCGACCGCCTCGGGCAACTGAGCGAATCGACCGGCGGCTACCAGGAAAAGTTCGCCGGCTATGCGCTGCAGATCGAGGCCGCGCCGGACATCCGCCAGCTCTCCGATGTGCTGGGCAAGCTGCTCAGCGACACCCGCGGGGCCCAGGCCGATATGCAGGCCACCCGCGATGAACTGTTGCGCATGCGCGAGGACGCGCAGGGCCGCGAGGAGCAGGTGCGCATGCTGGAAAAGGAACTCGAGGAAGTCGGCCGCCTGGTCAAGGAGGACGCGCTGACCAGCACCCTGAACCGCCGCGGCATGGAAGAAGCCTATGCCGTCGAGGCCGCGCGCACCGAGCGCAACGGCGCGCCGCTGACGGTGGCGCTGCTCGACGTCGACAATTTCAAGCAGATCAACGACAAGCTCGGCCACCAGGCCGGCGACGAAGCGCTCAAGTACCTCGCCACGGTGCTGCGCCAGACCGTGCGCCCGTCCGACGCAGTGGCGCGCTTCGGCGGCGAGGAGTTCGTATTGCTGCTGCCGGCCACCGACGAGGCCGAGGCGGTGCACGTGATGACACGGGTGCAGCGCACCCTGACGCGCAAGTTTTTCCTGCACAACAACGAGCGCGTGCTGATCACCTTCTCCGCCGGTGTCGCCGTACGTGTCGCCGGCGAGAGCCGCGACGCCCTGATCGCCCGCGCCGATGCCGCCATGTACCAGGCCAAGCAGAGCGGCAAGAACCGGGTTTGCGTCGCCGGCTGAAGGCGTGAAGCGCGATGCCGCCGAGCGACAGCGAATCCCGTGGCAGGTTGAAGCTGGCGCATGACGCCGGCGCCGGGCGCTTGCGCCAGTGGCGCGCCGCCGCGCTGGTGGCCTGCGTCGGCCTGGCGCTGACGGTGGCCCTGGTATGCCGCGTCAGCGATTCCCTGCGCGAGGAAGGGCGGCTCAATCTTGGCGTCGAGTCAGAACGGGTCGGCGACGAAATCCGCGCCCGGATGAATGTCTACTCGACCATGCTGGCCTCCGGCGCCGGCATGTTTCACGCCAGCGACCTGGTGACCCGCGCCGACTGGAGCGACTACGCCGCCTCTCTCGACATCGCGCGCAACTACCCGGGTATCCAGAACCTCGGCTACATGGAGCGCGTCACCGGCGAACACTGGCGCGAGTTCGAGGCGCGCGCCAGCCGCGACCAGGAAACGCGGATCGCCATCCGCCCGGCGCCTGGAACGGCCCTGCCTTCCGAGCTCTATCCGGTGCTTTATGTGTACCCGGAAACCGCGCGCAACCGCAGCGTCGTCGGCTCCGACCTGAACGCCGAGCCGGCGCGCCGAGGCGCGATGGAGGGCGCCGCCGCCAACGGCGCGCCGACGCTTTCGGCCAAGGTATCACTGCTGGGCGAAAACCCGGGCGGAGGCGCCCAGCCCGGCGTGCTGCTGTTCATGCCGGTCTCGCGGCGCGCAATCGACGCCGGCAAGCCCGGCGAGCGCCACGCCGACCTGCGCGGCTTTGTCTTTGCCGTGTTCCGCAGCCATGAGCTGATGCGCGAGATCCTGCGCAGGCGCCAGGTCGAGATCGGCATCGAACTGTTCGACGGCGCGCCCGGCGCCGACAACAACCTGTTCAGGCACCGGCTGCGGGATGCCGGCGCGGGCTGGAGCGGCGCGGCGCCGCTGCAGGAAGTGTTGCGCGAGGTACGGGTAGGCGGACGAACCTGGCACGCGCGCTTCATCGCGCCCTGGGACTTCGGCATCGCCAACGCGCGCGGCCAGCAGGCCACCGTTCTGTGCGCCGGGCTGCTGATTACGGCCCTGGGCGCGCTGATGGTATGGAGCGTTGCGCGCACCCGCGAGGCGGCGCTCGGCCTGGCCCGAGAGATGACCACCGAATTGAGCGCCATCCAGGCGCGTTTCGAACGCATGGTCAGCGGCACCAGCGACGGCGTCTGGGAGATCAGCCTGTCCACCGGCGCGGCGTATGGCTCGCCACGCTGCCAGGCGCTGCTTGGCTGGAGCGCCCGCGGCGGCGACATGGACCTGTCGTGGGCGGTGAGGCGGATTGACCTGCGCGACCGCCGCCGGTTGCTCGGGCAATTCATTTTCTGCATGCGAAACGGCGGCGAACTCGACCTCAAGCTGCGCGTCAATCCGGCCGCCGGCAGCGGCGCGGCGCGCTGGTTCCGGCTGCGCGCCCGCGTATCGGCGGCGGCGGACGGCGAACGCTATATGTCCGGCGCGCTGACAGACATCCAGGCGCAGGAGGAGGCGCAGGAACGCGAAGACCGGCTGCTGCGGGTGATCGAGTCGAGCCCGGACATCACGCTTACCTTCAATCCCCAAGGCAGCATCACCTATCTCAACGCAGCGGCGCGGCGCACCTTCGGCGCCGGCGGCGAAGGTGACGGGTGGGGCGGCGCCGGCGCCTTCGTGCGCGGCGAGCTGGTCCGCATCGCCGCCCGCATGGCGCGCTCCGAGGTCAGCATGAACTGCGCCGGCGGCACGGTGTGGCAGGGCGAAACGGAACTGGCGCTGGCCGACGGCAGCATGCTGCCGGTGTCGCAGGTGGTGGTCGGCCACGGCGACGGCAGCGGCTCCGGCGTGGTGCTTTACTACTCGGTGGTGTTGCGCAACATCAGCAACCGCCGGCGCATCGAAGCGGCGCTGAAGGAAGCGCAGGCGCGCTACGACCGTGCCCTGGCCGGCGCGAACGACGGCATCTGGGAACTGGACCCGCGCACCGGCGCTTTTTTCTGCTCCGAGCGCATGGACGACCTGCTGGGCCTCTCGCGCGGCTACGGCCCGCGCAGCAATCTCGGCTTTCGCGCCCTGATCCACCCCGACGACCTGACGCGCCATATCGGCGCGGCCGAATACCTGATGGGCAACCCCGGCACCCACCTGTGGGACCTGCGCATGATGCGCGGCGACGGCAGCTTCCGCTGGGTGCGCATGCGCGGCATGGCGACCTTCGGCGAGCGCGGCGAGGCCATCTTAAGCTCCGGCACCATGAGCGATATCCACCAGGCCAAGCTGGCCGAGGCGGAACTGACGCGCCATCGCGACGACCTCGCCGGCCTGGTGGCGGCGCGCACCGCCAGCGCCGAGGCGGCGCGCCTGGAGGCGGAACGCGCGCGCGAGGCGGCCGAGGCCGCCAATTTCTCGAAGAGCGAATTCCTCGCCAACATGTCGCACGAGTTGCGCACGCCGATGCACGCCATCCTCTCCTTCGCCAGCTTCGGCGTGGAAAAGGCGGCCCAGGCCGAGCGCCACAAGCTGCTGCACTACTTCGGCAACATCCAGAAAAGCGGCGCCCGTCTGCTGTCGCTACTCAACGACCTCCTCGACCTCTCCAAGCTGGAGGCCGGAAAAATGGAAATGCAGTTGCGCGACACCGATCCCGCCGGCCTGATCCGGGATGCGACGGCGGAGGCCGAGGCGCTGGCCACCAGCCATTGCGTGCGCATCGAACTCGACGTGCCGCCGATGGCGCTGTCCGCGCAGCTCGACGGCGCGCGCATGCTGCAGGTATTGCGCAACCTGTTGTCGAACGCCATCAAGTTCAGCCCGCCGGGCGGCACCGTGGCGATCGAACTGCGGGCGCTGCCGGCGGTGCAATGCGGCGATGGGGCAGGAGGCTGGATCGAAATCGCGATGCGCGACGAAGGCATCGGCATTCCGGAGGGCGAACTCGAAGCGGTGTTCGACAAATTCGTGCAGTCCTCGAAGACCAAGACCGGCGCCGGCGGCACCGGCCTGGGACTGGCGATCTGCCGCGAGATTGTCCACGCCCACGGCGGCGACATCGGCGCGCGCAACAATCCGCCGCCGGCGCGCGGCGCCTGCTTTGTCCTGCGTTTGCCGGCGGCCGGCGGCCGGCCGGGCCGGGATCCGCAGCCATATCCGCCGGTGGAAACCGCATGAATCCGCTGCTTGTCGAAACCCCGATCGTGCCTCCATGGCGACGCCAGGCGCGCTGCGCGGGGCTCGCCGGCGGCGCCGGCCTCCTGGTCATGCTGGCCCTGTTGGCCGGTGGCTGGTTGCAGGCGGCGTATCCGGCCAGCGGCTGGTTCAGGCTGCTCTGCGCCGGCCTGGCCGCTATCGCCACGGCAATCGCCGCGCATGCGCTGTTCCGGCAGGCGGGCTCGCACGGGGCCCGGGCATTTACCGACGCCGGCCCGCGCATGTCGGCCGAACTGGCGAAGATGCTCTACGATGATTCGCCGCTTGCCCTGGTGCTGTGCGGCGAAGACGGCGGGCTGATCCGCGCCAACCAAGCGTTTCTGAAGCTCGTCGGCCTGGGCGCCGACGAATTGCGCGGCCGTACCTATCAGATGCTGGTGCCCGCCAGCGCGCGCGTGCTGGAAAACGCCGCGCACGCCGCCCTGGAGAGCCGCGGCTCGTTCGCGCCGCTGGAGACGGAACTGCTCAACCGCGACGGCATGCTGGTGCCGGTGCGTGTCCGTGGCGCGCGCTGCGCGGAGGCCGGCGGCGGCGCGCTGGTGTGGCGCGTGATCGAGGACAAAACCGCGCGGCGCCAGATGGTGGAGGCGCTCAGGCATAGCGAATCGGAAGGGCGCATGCTCTCGGCGGTGGCCAGCCATACCCGCAACATGGTGATGATCTGCGACCGCGCCGGCCGCATCGAATGGGTCAACCAGGCCTTCGAACACGTCACCGGCCACCTGCGCCGCGAGGTGCTGGGCCTGCATCCGGGCGCCCTGTTGCAGGGGCTGGGCACCGACGCGGCTACGGTGGCGCACATGAGCCGGAGCATTGCCGCGCGCGACAGCTTCACCGCCGAAGTGCTGAACTACGCCAAGGATGGCCGCGCCTATTGGGTGGCGCTGGAATGCGCACCGGTGTTCGATCACATGGGCGAACTGGAGCGCTATGTCGCCATCGAGCGCGACATCACCGACACCCGCACCATGCACGAGGCGCTGGCGCAGAGCGAACAGCGCTTCCGCGACCTGACAGAGCTCTCGTCCGACTTTTTCTGGGAACAGGACACCGATTTCCGCTTCGTCCAGCTCACCGAACTCGGCGGCAGCGACGGTTCCAAACCGGTGCGCCTCGGCACCCGCCCGTGGGAGAACCCCGCCAGCCTGCTCGACGCAGCGGCCTGGGCGGAGCACCGCGCCACGCTGGAGGCACATCTGCCGTTCAGGGATGTGGAAAACCCGGTGCTGTCGCCCGTGGGCCGCGTCCTGTGGCGCTCGATCAACGGCAAGCCCTTGTTCTCCGCCGACGGCAGCTTCATCGGCTATCGCGGTGTCGGCCACGACATCACCGCGCGCAAGGAAGCCGAGGAATACATCCAGGAAAGCAAGCGCATGTACCGCCGCGTGGTCGAGGGCGTGCGCGACATCATCTTCCAGGCCGACGCACAAGGCAATTTCGTCTTTCTCAACCGCGCCTTTGCCGACGCCACGGGATTCGGGGTCGAAGAGGCGATCGGCCTGCCGATCCGCGACTACGTGCACCCGCAGGACGGCGAGGCCGCCGCGCGCATGGCCGGCGGCGGCGCCGCCAACGGCCTCGAATATGTGGAAAGCGTGGCACGCCTGCGCTGCAAGAACGGCGACTACCGCTGGTTCGAGGCGCGGGTGCAGTCCTGCACCGACGCCGACGGCGATTTCATTTCCGTCGGCACCCTGCACGACGTCAGCCGCGAGCGCGCGGCGGGCGAGGAGCGGGGCCGCGCCGAGGCCGCCTTGCGCGTAGTGCAGGAGCGTTACCAGCGCGCGCTCGACGCCGCCAACGACGGCATGTGGGAACGCGACCTGCGCACCGACCGGGTGTTCTACTCCGCCCGCTTCAAGGAACTGCTGGGCTTTACCGACGCCGAGTTCAGCAACGACACACGCAACCTGCGCCAGCGCGTGCATCCCGAAGACCGGGCCGGCTTCAAGCGGGGCCTGGACGAGATGCTGCAGCGGCGCGAGCGCGGCGTAATCGAGTGCCGCCTGCGCTGCCGCGACGAGTCCTACCGCTGGTTCCGCCTGCGCGGCACCATCACCTACGATAGCGCCGGCAGCCCCATCCTCACTTCCGGCACGCTCACCGACATCCACGCCGCCAAGCTGGCCGAGGAGGAACTGCGGCGTCACCGCGACGGCCTCGCCGGCCTGGTCGAGGAGCGCACCGCCAGCGCCGAGTCGGCGCGTGTCGAGGCGGTGGCCGCGCGCGAGGCGGCGGAGACCGCAAACCGCTCGAAGAGCGAGTTCCTGGCCAACATGTCGCATGAACTGCGCACGCCGATGCACGCCATCCTCTCCTTCGCCACTTTCGGGGTCGACAAGGCCGGCGAGGCCGAGCGCAAAAAGCTGTCGCACTATTTCCACAACATCCAGAAGAGCGGCAACCGGCTGCTGGCCCTGCTCAACGATTTGCTCGACCTCTCCAAGCTGGAAGCCGGCAAGATGGACATAGACCCGCAACCGGTACGGCCCGCCGACTTGCTGCGCGAGGCGGTCATCGAGGCCGAGGCGCTGGCCAAGCATCGTGAAATCAGCCTGGAACTGGACCTTGCGGAACCGGAGTTGACGGCGCAGCTCGATAGCGCGCGCCTGCTGCAGGTACTGGGCAACCTGCTGTCGAACGCCATCAAATTCAGCCCGGAAGGCGGCCGCGTGCTTCTCGGCATGCGGCGGCTCGAAGCGGCGCAAACCGGCGACGTTTCCGGCCCAATGCTGGAGCTGCGGGTACGGGACGAGGGTGTCGGCATTCCGGAGATGGAGCTGGAGGCGGTGTTCGACAAATTCGTGCAATCGTCGAAGACCAAGACCGGCGCCGGCGGCACCGGCCTGGGTCTGGCCATCTGCCGCGAGATCGTGCAATCCCACGGCGGCACCATCGTGGCATGCAACAATCCGCCGCCGCTGCGCGGTGCCAGTTTCGTGCTGTGCCTGCCGCTGCTCGCGAACGAAGCGGGCTGAAGTGGGCTGCCTGCATCCCGCCGGGCCGGCTCAAGTTGCCGCCGCGCCGGCCGTTATCCCTGAGGTGAAAATGGACCATTCGGCGCAGACGCCCACTGAACCGCAAGCCGATCCCGGCGCGGTCCGCGGCCATCCGCGAATCCTGGTCGTCGACGACGAGCCGATGAACCTGGAAATCATCGCCGAGCATCTCGACGGCGAGCGCTACGAACTCGAATTCGCCGGCGACGGCGCCCAGGCCTGGGCGCGGCTCGACCGCGAACCTGGCGGCTTCGACCTGGTCCTGCTCGACCGCATGATGCCGGTAATGAGCGGCATGGAACTGCTGAAGAAACTGAAGGCCGATGGCCGCTTTCGCCACCTGCCGGTGGTGATGCAGACGGCGGCGGCGGCCAAGGACCAGGTCGCCGAAGGCCTGCGCCAGGGCGCCTACTACTACCTGACCAAGCCGTTCGAGCGGGTGGTGCTGCTGGCGATCGTCGAAGCGGCCCTGGAGCAGGCGCGCATCCGCACCAGCCTGGTGAAGGACCGGCTGGACTACTCGACGCTGACTAGTGCCGAATTCAGCTTTCGCACCCTGGAAGAAGCGCGCCGGCTGGCCGGCTTCCTGGCGCGCCTGACCGCTCAGCCGGACCAGGCGGTGCTCGGCCTGTGCGAACTGATGATCAATGCCATCGAGCACGGCAACCTGGAAATCAGCTACGCCGAGAAATCGGTGCTCAACGAAGCCGGCACCTGGCGGGGCGAAGTGGAGCGGCGCCTGCGCCTGCCGCGGTACGCATCGCGCCGGGCCACGGCGAAATTCCGCCGTTTGTCCGGGCGCCTGGAATTCGAGATCCGCGACGAGGGCCACGGCTTCGACTGGCACCAGTACCTGGAGATGAGCCCGGAGCGCGCCTACGACAGCCACGGCCGCGGCATCGCTATGGCGCGCATCGTCAGCTTTTCCGAGGTCAACTACAGTGGTGCCGGCAACGTCGTCATCGCCACCGCTCTGGCCTCCGCGCCTGCTCTTTAGACGCAGGCTACTCCATCAGCCCATGCTTGAAGGCATAGTGGGCGATGTCGGCATTGTTGCGCAACTGCAGCTTCTCCAGCACCCGCGCGCGGTACACGCTCACCGTTTTCGGCGACAGCACCAGTTCCTCGGCGATCTGCGACAGCTGCTTGCCGGAGGCGATCAGCTTCAGGGTCTGGAACTCGCGGTCGGAGAGATGCTCGTGGGCCTCGCCCTCGGTGTCCGAAGTGAGGTGGGTGGCGAGCATTTCGGCGACCGATGGCGTGATGTATTTCTTGCCCTGCGACACCGCGAGGATCGCCTCCACCAGGCGTTCGGGGGCGCTGTCCTTGGTCAGGTAGCCGTGGGCGCCGGCCTTCAGCGCGCGGATCGCGTACTGGTCTTCCGGATACATGGAAAGGATCAGCACCCGTGTCTTGGCGTAGCTTTCCTTCACCACCTTGAGCACGTCGATGCCGTTCTTCCCCGGCATCGAGATGTCCAGCAGCAGCACGTCGCACTCCTGCTCGCGCATCAGCTTCATCAGGCTGCCGTAGTCCTTCGCTTCGCCGCGGATCTCGATCTCGCGGCTTTCGGAGGCGATCTGCACCATGCCCTTGCGCACAATGGCGTGGTCGTCGGCGATCAGGACGCGGATCATCGTCGTTTTCCTTGGGGCTCTAGTGTTGTTTCTGCGCCGGCGCGGCGCCGGTGCGCGGGCGCCGCCGCGGAATCGACAGCATCACCGTGGTGCCCTTGCCGGGCGCGCCGTTGATGTCGAGCCAGCCGCCCAGCGCGCGCACGCGCTCCATCATGCCGCGGATGCCGAAGGAGGTACTCTTGGCCAGGGCGCCGTCGGCCAGGCCGACGCCGTTGTCGCGCACTTCCAGGGTCACGCTGGTGGGGGTGGCGAACAGCTCGGTCTCGACTCGGGTTGCCTTTGCATACTTGGCGACGTTGGTCAGCGACTCCTGGAACACGCGAAAGAGGGCGGTGGACTGCTCGATGTCCAGTGCGAGGTCTTCGGCGTTGGTTTCGAACGCCACCTCCAGGTCCATGCGCGCGGCGAAATCGCTGGCCTGCCATTCCAGCGCCGGCGCGATGCCGTAGTCGAGAATGCCCGGGCGCAGCGCCTGGATGATGCGGTTGGCCGTCTGCACGGCGCCGTCCACCAGTTCGCCCATGCTGGCGAGCTTGCCCGTGACTTCCGGGTCCTCGGCGAAGCGCTTTTTCAGCCAGGCCAGGTCGGCCTTCATGCCGGTGAGGGTACTGCCGATCTCGTCGTGGATGTCGCGCGCCACCAGCCGGCGCTCCTGTTCCTTCACGCTCTCGGCGTGCGCAGTCAGCGCGCGCAGTTCCTCGCGCGACTGCATCAGCTCCTGCTCGGCTTCCTTTTGCGCGGTGATGTCGGTGATGATGCCGTCGAGCAGCCAGTTGCCGCCGTTGGCTTCGCGCGCGGTCGCTGCCACTTGGATCCAGCGCATCACGCCTTCACGGCCGATGCGCCATTGCCCCTCCAGCGGCAGGCGGTGGCGCAGCGCCTGGGCCACCGCGTCGCGCAGGTCGGCGCGGTCGGCAGGGTCGAGCAGGTCGATGAACAGGCCGGGCCGGGCGAGGAAGGCTTCCGGCGCCACGCCGAACAAGGTGATCGAGCCCGGGCTGACATAGGGCATCAGGAATTGTTCTTCTGCCGGCCGCGCCAGCATCTGGAACACCACGCCGGGCAGGTTGGCGGTGATGGCGGCAAAGCGGGTCTCGGTCTCGCGCTGCGCCAGTTCGGCGCTTTTCTGCTCGGTCAGGTCGGCGACGAACAGCACCACGTCGGCGCCGCCCTGCAGGCGCGCCGCGGAGAACGACAGGTCGCAGGCGCTGCCGTCGCCGCGCACCCAGGTCTCTTCCACCCGTTCCACCGGCCCCTGTTTCACCGCTTGCAGCAGGCGGTCGAGGATGCGCTGGTTGTCGGGCGCGGCGATCGGCGGCGGCGCGCCCAGCGCCTCTTCGCGGCGGATGCCGAAAATCCGCTCGGCGGCGGCGTTGAGCAGCGTGATGTTGCTGCCCGCGTCCAGCGCCATGATGCCCACCGGCGAGGCGCGCAGCAGGGCGCGCAGGTAGTCCAGGCCGGAGCGCAGGTCGTCGGTGGCGGCGCGCCGCTCGCGCCGGGCGCGGGCCGCCGCCAGGGCGTTTTCGATCGCCGGCACCAGGCGCTTCATGCTGTGCTTGAGCAGGTAGTCGTCGGCGCCCGACTGCAGGGCGGCGACGGCTGCATCTTCGCCGATGGCGCCGGAGGCGATGATGAAGGGAATGTCCGGGTGCTCCTCGCGCAGCACCTGCAGCGCGGCCACCGAGGAAAAGCGCGGCAGGCTGTGGTCGGAGATCACCACGTCCCATTTATCGTCGGCCAACGCCTGGCGCATGCCCGGCTCGTCCTCGACGCGGGTGGCGGTGTGGGCAAAGCGGGCCATGCGCAGTTCGAACAGCAGCAACTCGAAGTCGGCCTCCGAGTCCTCGACGCAGAGGATGCGCACCGGCGCGACGCGCTTCTGTTCGCTGACCTTGTTCAGCACCTCGAAGCGCTGGGTAATGCCGAGGCGCTCGTCGCTGCGCTTTTCGCTCATGCTCGCTCCCGCCGGCGGTTTGGCGAAAACCCGCCGCTTTTTGCCGGCTTTCCGGCCGATTCACCGGCTCCCCGGGCGGCCATCCTGACGGCAGGGCGTGGCGGTGCAATCCGGGCAGGGCCGCGGGGAAGCGCAGAGAACAGAGGGGATTTCATGCCATTTCTTCGCGCATGGGGGCGCGTGTTCCCGGGGAATAATCAGATAAGGAAATCATGCACGCAGCTTGCAAGTATACGAAATCGGGGCGTGGATGCCTCCCGGGCGGCGAATTGCCGGCCGGGAGGCATGCGCGCAAGCATACACCGTAGGAATTACGTTTGAACGTTTTCGCGGGACGGGAGAAGGCCTGGGCAGGACACGGGCGAGTTTCCGGACCGCGCTGGCGCATCCCCAACCCCTGACCGGCTGATCCATGGCGACAATTCCGCACAACCCGCTTTTCGCGCCGATTCCCGGCGCGCCGCCCATTGTCGTGCCCAACGAGTTCAACATGTCCTCGCGGGACTTCGAGCGCATCTGCCAGCTGATCCGGCGCCGCGCCGGCATCGCGCTCAACAGCAGCAAGCGCACCATGGTCTACAGCCGCCTGGCGCGGCGCCTGCGCGCCACCGGCAAGGGCAGTTTCGAGGAATATCTCGACTGGCTAGAAGGTGCCGGCGGCGGCGCCGAATGGCAGGACTTCGTCAATGCCCTGACCACCAACCTCACCTCGTTTTTCCGCGAAGCGCATCACTTCCCGGTGCTGGAAGAGCACCTGCGCAAATTGCGCGGGCGCGAGCGCATCAACATCTGGTGCTGCGCCGCCTCCACCGGCGAGGAGCCCTACACCATCGCGATCTCGGCGATGGAGGCCTTCGCCTCGCTCGACCCGCCGGTGCGCATCATCGCCACCGACATCGACACCAGCGTGCTCGACACCGCGCGCGCCGGCGCCTACCGCGACGACGCCGTGGCCAAGCTGCCGCCGGAAATCCTGCGCAAGTATTTCCTGCGCGGCAGCGGCGCCAATGCCGGCTACGTGCGGGTGCGCCCGGAGGTGGCCGCGATGGTGACCTTCCGGCCGCTCAACCTGCTCGATCCGCAATGGTCGCTGCGCACCGGTTTCGACGCCATCTTCTGCCGCAATGTGATGATCTATTTCGACAAGGAAACGCAGTTCGCCATCCTGCGCCGCTTCGCGCCGCTGCTGGGTCCCGGCGGCCTGCTGTTTGTCGGGCACTCGGAGAATTTTTCGCAGGCGCGGGATATTTTCCACCTGCTGGGCAAGACCGTTTACGAGGTCAACCCTGCGGTTGCGGCCAAGCAGGGCCCGCGGCGCGGCGACGCCTGATCCACACTCACCAGCGACGGAAACGCACATGGAAAAGATCAAGGTTCTGGTAGTCGACGATTCGGCGCTGATGCGCAATCTGCTGGCGCGCATCATCGGCGTGCAGCCGGACATGGAAGTGGTCGGCACGGCCGCCGACGCCCTGATCGCCGGCCAGATGATTACCGAGCTCAAGCCGCAGGTGCTGACCCTCGACATCGAAATGCCGCGGATGGACGGCCTGCAGTTCCTCGAGCGCTTGATGCAGCGGCACCCGATGCCGGTGGTGATGGTCTCGACCCTGACCGAAGCCGGCGCCGAGGCCACCATGCGCGCGCTGGAACTGGGCGCGGTCGATTTCATCCCCAAGCCCAAGCTCGACATGAACAAGGGCATGGGCGAGTACGCCGCCGAAATGGCGGATAAGATTCGCGCCGCCGCGCGGGCACGGCCGCGTGGCCGCATTGTCCCCGCGCCGGCTGCTGCCGCCGCCGCGCCGCTGCGCGCCGTCGGCAACCGGCCGATCGCGCAACTGGCGGCCGCGCGCATGAGCAGCGGGGCTGGCGACGGTAGGGTGATCCTGATCGGCGCCTCCACCGGCGGCACCGAGGCGATCCGCGAACTCCTCTCCGGCCTGCCTGCGGAGGTGCCGGCCATCCTGATCGCCCAGCACATGCCCGCGGGATTCACCAAAAGTTTCGCCGACAGGCTCAATAAATACTGCAAGCTGTCCGTTAAGGAAGCAGAAGACGGCGAGCGGGTGCTTCCGGGTCATGTCTACATCGCCCCCGGCAGCCACCACCTGCTGCTCAAGCGCAGCGGCACCGGTTATGTCACCGCCTTGTCCGATGGTCCGGCGGTAAACCGGCACCGTCCCTCGGTCGAGGTGTTGTTCCATTCCGGCGCCGAGGCGGCGGGGCACGCGGTGGTCGGGGTGATGCTGACGGGAATGGGCAAGGACGGCGCCCAGGCAATGCGCGACATGCGCGACGCCGGTTCCTACAACATCGTCCAGGACGAAGCGAGCTCGGTGGTGTTCGGCATGCCGCGCGAAGCGATCGCCGCCGGCGCGGCGCATGAAGTGGCGCCGCTCGACGAGATCGCCGGGCGGGTGGTCGGGCAGTTGATGAAAAGCGGGCCGCGGGCCGCACGGCTTTCCGCCTGAAGGCGGCACCGGCAGGACAGGATTGTTTTTATCGGGAGTGGCAAATGGACGTACATGTGCGCCAAGTCGACGGCCAGGCTCGCCTGGAATTGCGCGGCCGGTTCGATTACACCTCGCACCGCAGCTTCAAGCAGGCATGCGAGACGGCCTTTTCCGCCGGCGGCACCGGCGAGATGGTGCTCGACATGCAGGGCGTGGACTACCTGGACAGCTCGGCCCTGGGCATGCTGCTGTTGCTGCGCGACAAGTGCAAGGCGGCTTCGCGTTCGGTCAGCCTGGTCAACTGCGGAGGCGCGGTGCGCGACGTATTGAGAGTGGCGAACTTCGACAAGCTGTTCATCCTGCAGTAAGGGACATGCCATGCAAGGGCCCACGCCCGCCGCGATGCCGCGCCTGAGGGTACTGATCGTCGGCGACGACAATGCCCAACTCGGCGTGGTGCGGCGCATTTTCGGCGAGCGCGGCCACGAGTTGCTCGGCGCGGCCGCCGGCTGCATCGGCGGCGCCATGGTGCCCGCGCTGTTCTCCGAACACCGGCCCGATGTGGCGGTGATCGACCTGCAATGCGAAAGCAGCGGCGGCTACCAGGCCGTCGAGGCCTTGCGCCTGATGGAAGATCCGCGCTGGATCCCGATCTGGTGCCTCGGCCGCGCCGGTGCGCCGGCTACCGAGGAAGCGCTGGCCCTGGAGCGCGGCGCCGATGTTTTCCTGGCGCGCCCGCTGAACCTGCGCCTGCTCGAAGCCCGCGTGGCGCAACTCACGCGCTACATGTCGCGGCAACGCCAGTTCGTGCGGCGCCGCCAATACCTGGAAGACTATTTCGAACTCACCGAGGACGAGATCAAAAGCGCGCGCGCCATCATGGATCGCCTGCTGCGCACCCAGGCCTACCATTCCGGCAGGATCCGCTCCTGGATCGCTCCCGCCTTCAAATTTAGCGGCGACGCCACGGTGGCGGAACGCTCGCCCGACGGCAGCCTGAAGGTCCTGCTGGCCGACGGTGTCGGTCACGGCTTGTCGGCGGCGCTCAACGTGCTGCCGGTCTGCCGCGCCTTTCAGTCGATGGCGCAAAAAGGCTTCAGCCTGCCGGCCATGGTGGTCGAGCTTAACCATACCATCCGCCGCGACCTGCCCTCGCACCGTTTCGTCGCCGCCACCCTGGTCAACCTCGACGCCGCCGCCGGGGTGGTCGAGGTATGGAACGGCGGCAATCCCGCCGCCTTCATGATCGGCGCCGCCGGCGAGGTGACCGAAGCCTGGACCAGCAGCCACCTGCCGCTCGGGGTGGTCGACTCCGACGAACTCGATCCGCAGCCCGATGCGCGAGTCCTGCACGCCGGAGGCGAACTGGTGCTGTTTTCCGACGGCGCCATCGAGGCGCAGGACGAGCAGGGCCTGGCCTTCGGCGAGGCCGCGCTGCTGCAGGCCCTGGCCAAGGCGCCGCCCGGGGTGCGCCTGGAGGCACTCAAGTTCGCCATCGTCGAACATCTCGCCGGCCGCGCCGCCGGCGACGATGTCACTCTCGTGCTGCTCGATTGCGGCGCCGAATTGCGCCAGGCGCGTGCGTGCCTGGCTCCGCCCGTGGGCGAAACGCCGGCAGGCGCGGGAGACATGAATCCACGCCCCGGACTGCTGCCTTCCGTGCTGCCGTTCCCTGGCGCTACGGTGGCATGGACGTTGCGAGCTTCGGCCTGCGGGGCTGAAGCCGAATAAATGAGCCGCGTGACCCCCGCCGTCCGGTGCGGGAATCATGCACAATCCGGGCTGAATCAAGCTGGCCGGGCAGGGGGACACAAATGTGGATGGACGAGGGTAGGGTTGCGGCATGCAGGGCGGGCGCTGCCGGCAGTCTGCCCGGCGGGCGACGGCCGCTGCCTGGCCAGGGCGGCTCGTGACAGCCGTCTTGTCCCGCAGGGAAATCCAGGTGCCGGCCTTCATCGACGTCGAGGCCTCCAGCCTGGGCACGCGCGGCTATCCCATCGAAGTCGGCCTGATCACCAGCGAAGGCAGCATGTACTGCTCGCTGATCAGCCCGCCGGCGGACTGGACCAAAAACGACGCCATCGCCTGGGACGAGGGCGCCGAGCGCGTGCACGGCATCACCCGGCCCATCCTCGCCACCCACGGCAAGCCGCTGGAACACGTGGCCGGCGAGCTCAACCGTATCGCCGCCGGCCTCACCCTGTTTTCCGACGCCTGGGGCAACGACTACCCCTGGCTGGCGCGCCTGTTCGACGCCGCCGAGCTGCCGATGCACTTCCAGCTCGACAGCCTGCGCAAGCTGCTCGACGATAGCGAAGCCGGACGCTGGGCCGCCGTCAAGGCCGAAGTGATCACCGAACTCAAGCTTACCCGTCACCGCGCCAGCAGCGACGCCAAGATCCTGCAGCGCACCCTGATGCGCATCAAGGCCGCCGCGCCCTGAGGGGCGAAACGGGTAATGGGCACTATGGCGCCGTAGCCCCTTGGAGCCGCGCCCCCGTAATGCTCTAATGCCCGCTGCAACGGGCTTCGCGCCCGCACAGACAACAGCGCTTCAGCGCGGGAGACAAGCAATGAGCATCAAGATCGAATGCGTGGTCGAAGCGGGCAACCACCTCGGCGAAGGCCCGGTGTGGGACGTCGAGGAAGGCCGGCTCTACTGGGTCGACGGGACCGGCCGCCGCGTCGGCAAGCCCTCGCTGTGGCGCCTCGACCCGAAGAGCGGCAAGGTCGAGCACTGGAGCCTGGACCGCGACATCGGCGCCCTGGCGCTGCGCAAGAACGGCGGCGCGGTAATGGCGCTGGACGACGGCTTCTACTTCTACGACTACGACAAAGAGAAGCTCGACCTCATCACCCTGATCGACGCCGAAAACCCGCGCACCCGCTTGAACGACGGCAAGGTGGATCGCCGCGGCCGCTTTTTCGCCGGCGGCATGGACGACAAGGAAGAGCTGAAGAACTGCGCCATCTGGCGCCTCGACCCCGACCTCACGGTCACCAAGGTCGATGAAGGCATCATCTGCTCCAACGGCCCCTGCTGGAGCCCGGACGACAAGACCTTCTACTTCACCGACACCTTCCAGAAGGAATACTGGTCCTACGACTACGACATTGAGACGGGGCTGCTCTCCAACAAGCGCATTTTCGTCGACATGAAAAACGACCCCGGCGTCGCCGACGGCTCGACAGTGGATGCCGAAGGCTGCCTGTGGAACGCTTCGCTCATCAGCGGCGACCTGGTGCGCTACGCGCCGGACGGCAGTGTCGAGCGGCGCATCGGCATGCCGGTGCGCAACATCACCAGCGTGATGTTCGGCGGCGACAAGCTCGACGAGATCTACGTCACCTCGATGGCCCGCGTAAAGCACCCGGCGGTGCACGAACTGTTCGCCAAGGAAGTCAAGCCGCAGTTCCTCGCCGGCGCGCTGTTCCGCATTTCCGGGCTGGGCATCCAGGGAGTCCCCGAGCCGCGCTTTGGCGGCTAGGTCGTGGCACGGCGAGCCGCGCTTTGGCGGCCAGGTCGTGGCACGGCGAGCCGCGTTTTTTCCGCTAGCGTAGTGGCATGGCGAGCCGCGCTTTGGCGGCCAGGCCGCTTGATTCGAAAAACGCATCAAGGGCGCGGCAAATAATATTGGAATCGCCGCGCCGTTCTGCTTAACATCGGCTCCATGGAAAATCCGCTCACCCCGCGCCGCGCCGCCGGCGCCCGTCCCGAATCCCTCACCCGCTTTTTGCGCGACCTCGGTCCGCGCTGGCAATCCAACATCCGCGACGCCAGCGACCGCACCAAGGAAACCTACCTGCCGCACCTGGCCGCCGCGCCGAAGGCGGGCGTCGAGGTCACGCGCGACATCGCCTACGGCCCGCATGCGCGCTGCACGCTTGACGTCTACCGTCCCGCCGGCGCGCAAAACGCGCCGGTGGTGGTCTTCGTCCACGGCGGCGCCTTCGTCCGCGGCGACAAGAACATCAACGCCGAGATGTACGGAAACGTCCTCACCTGGTTTGCCCGGCGCGGCTATGTCGGCGTCAACGTCGAATACCGCCAGCCGCCCGAAGCGCCCTATCCGGAAGGCGGGCGCGACGTCGGCGACGCCTGCGCCTGGGTACACCGGTCGATAGCCGCATACGGCGGTGACCCGAAGCGCGTCTGCCTGATCGGCCACTCCGCCGGCGGCACCCACGCCGCCACCTACGCCTTCGATCCGCAACCTGGAAAATTCGGCGAGCACATCGCCTGCCTGGTACTGATGTCCTCGCGCTTGCGCGCCGATGCCGGCGCCGAGAACCCCAACGCCGCCGGCGTCAAGGCCTATTTCGGCGAAGACGAATCGCAATACGAAGCGCGCTCACCAGTGACGCACGCCGCCGCTTCGAAGCTGCCGATGTTCATCATCTGCGCGCAGTACGAAAACCCGCTGATCGATCTCTACAGCCTGGAGTTTGCCTACCGCATGGCGATGGCGCGCCGCGTCGCACCGCGTTTCCTGAGCGTCGCCGACCACAACCACATGTCGCTGATGGCCCACTTCAACACCGAAGAGGAATTCGTCGGCGAAGAGATTCTCGACTTTTGCGCCGCCGCCTTCGCCGCACGCTGAAGGCGCGGCGGATCGCCTAGGGCGTCGCCTAGGGCGTCACCTAGGGCGTTAAACCCGCGGCCTTCACCACGCCGCCGTACTTGACGCTCTCGTCCTTCACATAGGCGATGTACTCCTGGCGGCCGCGCTGGTCCGGGTCCATGCCCATCTCGCGCAGCGCCTTTTCCATCTCCGCCGTGCGCTGCACCGCATTGGCCGCCGCATTGAGCTGGGTGACGATGGGCGCGGGCACCGCCGCCGGCGCGAACAGCCCGAACCACGCGCTGACCTCAAAGCCGGGCAGGCCGCTCTCCGCCAGCGTCGGCACCTCCGGCAGGAGCGTGCTGCGCTTCGCGCTGGTCATGCCCAGCGGCCGCAGCTTGCCGCTGCGGATGTGCGGCAGCGAAGTGGTCAGCAGGTCGAACATCAGCGGCACCTGGTTGGCCAGCACGTCGGCCAGCGCAGGCGCGCTGCCGCGATACGGCACATGCAGCAGCTTCACATGCGCGGCCATCGCCAGCATCTCGCCCGCCAGGTGATTGGAAGTGCCCGGCCCGGCCGAGGCGTAGCCGATGCCGCCGGGGTTCGCCTTCGCTGCCGCGATCACGTCGGCCAGCGAGCGATAGGGAGAAGCCGGATTGGCCACCAGCACGAACGGAATCGAAGCCAGCGGCGCGACAGGGGTGAAATCCTTCACCGGGTCATAGCCCACCTTGGCCATCGCCGGGTTGATCGCCTGCGAGCTCACCGTGCCTATCAGCAGCGTATAGCCATCGGCGGCCGACTCCGCCACCGCGCGCGCGCCGATCGCCGTGCCGGCGCCGCCCTTGTTTTCCACCACCACCGTCTGGCCCAGTTTCACCGACAGCTTTTGCCCCACCAGGCGCGCCAGGATGTCCGCCGAGCCGCCGGCGGGATAGGGCACCACCAGGGTGACGGGGCGTGTCGGGTAGGTCTGCGCCAGGCTCGTGCCCGCCGCCAGGGACAACACCATCGCCAGTGCCGCGCGGCGCAAGGAAATCGACTGCATGCTGGTACTCCGGTAAAGGCTGATCGGCCATCGCCATGAAACGGCGCAACTGACGCAGTTCTATCATAGAATCTGTCCATCAGGAGCGCCCGCGCGAATCCGCGCACAGCGTCCGCTCCGTCCCTCCCGAGGCCCGCACCATGCAACCCTCCCTGCTCGAAGAAGTCGCCGCCGTCCCCAACCCCTATCCCGTCGTAAGCACGGTCGAGTACCCGGAAGTCTGGCGCCTGTGCACCCAGGCGCGCGAACTGGCCTGGGACCCGGTCACCGCGATCGACTATTCCGACCTGGTCAATGCCGACCTCTCCCCCGAAGTGCGCGCCGCCGGCGCCGAATGGTGGAGCCTGCGCGCCTGGATGGAACACGGCGCCACCCCCTATGGCGCCGAGCGCCTGCGCGACGCCATCTACCAGCACCAGCCCTTCGAGATCAAGCAGCACATCACCAACTTCATCGCCGAAGAACTGCGCCATCACGAAGTCAGTTTTCGCATTGCCGACGGCCTGGGCGGCTACCAGCCCACGCCGCGCGCCGACTACTTCAAGGACATCATCCCCAAGTTCCACAACGAGGCCGATGAAAAGTCGATGAGCTTTTTCGCCGGCCTCTCCGTCAACACCCTGTTCGAGCAGCTCTCCGGCGAACTGCTGCAGGCGCGCTACGAAAACGCCCGCTACACCTCGATCAAGGAAGCCTGCCGCCTGGTGCTGCGCGACGAAGCGCGCCACATCCAGTTCGGCCGCATCATTATGCGGCGCTTTTTCAACGAGCTGCCCGCCGATGAGAAGAAGAACATCGGCATCAAGGTCGCGAAAAAGCTGCGCGGCAGCCTGCTCAACGGCGTCTACGCCGTGGTCAACCTGCCGCCTGACGAGCGCGCCCGCTCGGCGAAAAACCGCGAACTGGCTTCCAGCCACGGCCTCGGCGCCACGCACCCGGACGAAGAAATGGACATCATCCGCAAGGGCGTGAACAAGATCCGCGAAGACGTCGGCCAGTACGGCGTCGAAATCCCGGTGATCCCGGAACTGGACAACGTCCACTAAGCAGCCCTGAACTATCGGCGGCACGGGCGGGGCAGCGGGCGGCGCGATGATGGGCGGGGCACCTGCATGGTGCCTCCATCCGTCTCGCATCCCACCCCCGTTCGCCCTGAGCCTGTCGGCGCCCCGAAGGAAGGCCCTTAGGGCAGGGTGCGTGCCATGCCCGGGCGCCGAACCCGGACGTGCTTAGTCCGTCACCCGCCCCCGCAACGCCTTGGTCTTCCCCCGCAGCACCTTGCTGTCCACGCGCTTTCTTTTCGCGCTTTTGGAGGGTTTGGTCGCATAACGCTTGCGCGGTGCCTTCGCCGTGCCCTGCAGCAACTCCTGCAGGCGCGTCATTGCCTCGGCGCGATTCATCTCCTGGCTTCGGTGCTCCTGCGACTTGATCACCAGCACCCCTTCACTGGTGATGCGCGAGTCGTTCAGCGCCAGCAGGCGCTGCTTGTGCGCGGGGGAAAGCGAAGAGGCGAGAATGTCGTAGCGCAAATGAATCGCGCTCGCCACCTTGTTGACGTTCTGTCCGCCCGCGCCCTGCGAGCGCACCGCCGTGAGCTCGATCTCGCTATCAGGAATGAAAAACGTGCGCTGGGGCAGGGCCATGCGCTGTGCCGCTATTCGCGCGCGCCAGCGATGCCGACGCCATCGTCCACCAGCACCACCGGCCGGCGAAACGGCCATACCAATTGGTCGCGAAAGCGCGCCGGCATCTGGTCCTTGATGCCGATGTCCACCGGCGGGCGACGGCTTTCATTGAAGTAAGTGCCGAAGATCCAGTCCCACACCATCAGGTTCTCGCCGAAGTTCTTGTCGCCTTCGCGCAAATCCTTGCTGTGATGCCAGCGGTGCAGTTCCGGTGTATTGAACACCCATGAAAGGTAGCCGAAGCGCATCTCGATGTTGCAATGGGTCAGCATGCCGATATAGGCGGTGATCGCCGAGAGCCAGGTCACCACTTCCAGCGGCGCGCCCAGCAGTACCAGGATGGCGAGCGCCGGCACGATGCTCTTGATCGAATCGACAAAGTGAAAGCGCCCGGTGTTGACCACCCAGAGCTTTTTCACGCTGTGGTGCACCGCGTGAAAGCGCCACAGCGGCTTCCACTTGTGCGCGATGTGGTGTCCCCAGTAAAGCCCGAATTCCGCCGCCGTCAGCGCCAGCACCACCTGCGCCCACAAAGGCCAGTGGCGCGGCCAGATACCGTTGCCGGGCGCTGCCAGCGGCGTGATCAGCGCCGCCAGGCCCACGGCGGAGCTGAACACGATCAGCGTCTGCACAGCGCCCTTGCTCAGCAGCGTGTGCAAAATGTCGGCGCCAAGCTGACCGTCGGCGCGCGTCCATGCCACCTCATGCGGCATCCAGCGCTCCAGCAGCAGCAGCACGATGGCCAGTGAAAAATAAGTGAGGTTGAACGCGATTACCGGAATGCCATGGGCGAAACCGGCGGCGGTGGCCAGCAGGCACAGGAGCAAAAGCCCTGGCCAGGCGGTCCATGAGAGGACAATGCGGAGGACAATGCGGAGGATAGTGCGGAGAGTAGTGCGCAATGCTGCTTTCATGCCTTCAATTCCGGACCGGAGTCCGAGGACGACGACTGAAAATTATACCGGAGCGACGCCCCCTTCAGTGCCCCACACCGGCATGCGGCTCGCCCTGCGCCTCGGCCGCCGCCTTGCGCGCCCCGCCAATGGCGATCTTCGGCACCAGCGTGGTCAGCGCCACCAGGCAGGCGGAAATCGCCAGCAGTGCCATGAAGGTCAGATGCAGCGAATGCTGCAAGGCAGTGCCGGCGACACTAGCCGCGCCAGCCACGCCCTCCGGTGCGGTCAGCAAGGCCTTCAACTCGTCGGCGCTGACATGATGCTCACCCCCGGCATGTGCCAGCCCGAAATTGAGAACCGCGCCGAACAGCGCCGCGCCCAGGGTACTGCCGAGGTTGCGCGAAAACAGGTTGGAAGCGGTGGCGCTGCCGCGGTCGGAAGGATCGACGATGGCCTGGATCATCAGCAGCGCGCTGTTGGCGAACAGCCCCATGCCCAGGCCCATGATCAGAGAGCCGGCGGCGGCGGCCGTGGGCGAGCTGTCCGGCGTCAGGAAGACGAAGATACCCGCGCCCACCAAGTGGCCCAGCGCCCCGGTGATGAGGATCGGCCGCGGCCCGAGCCGGCGCAGCAGGCGCACCGCGATGGTCGCCCCCACCGGCCAGCCGAACATCACCATCGTCAGCGCCAGGCCGGCGACGATCGGCGAGCGGTGCAGCACGCCCTGCACATACATCGGCAAAAACGAAGTGATGCCCATCAGCGCCATCCCGGAGAGCACCGCCGCACTGTTGGCCACCGCGATCGGCCGCCGCCCCCACAGCGCGAAGGAAATCATCGGTTCCGGCGCGCGCCGCTCTTGCCAGACGAACAGCACGGCAAACACCGCCGCGATCACCAGTGCGGCCGCCACCAGCGCCGTCGACATGCCGCTGATGTCGGTCAGCGCAATCATCAGGGCGGACACGGAGACGGTGAACAGCGCCGCGCCTGCAATGTCGATTTTCGGCCGCCGGGTCGAGGCGTCTTCCTTCAGGTAAAAAACGAAACCGGCGGCCGCCGCCAGGCCGATCGGAATGTTGATCCAGAAAATCCACGACCACGACAGTTCGCGGATGATCAGCCCGCCCATCATCGGCCCGATAACCGCCGCGATCGCCCACACGCTCGCAAGATAGCCCTGCACCTTGCCTCGCTCATGCACCGGGTAGAGGTCGGCAACGATGGTCAGGTTGGCCGGCTGGATCGCCCCCGCGCCCACTCCCTGCATCAGGCGGAACACGATCATCGCCGGCATCGACCAGGCGAAGCCGGCGAGGATGGAGCCGAGCAGGAACACGGCGATGCCGGCCAAGGCGATCGGCCGGCGGCCGTAGAGGTCGGCCAGCTTGCCGAAAATCACCGTCATCGCCGTCTGCGCCAGCAGGTAGGAGGAGAACACCCAGCTGTACAGGCTGAGTCCCCCGAGGTGGGCCACGATCTGCGGCATGGCGGTGGCGACAATGGTCGCCTCGAAGGCCGTCATCGCCATCGAACTCATCACCGAGGCGATGACCAGGGGGCGGTTGGATTTATCGTTCGCGGGCATGGCTGTTACTTGAGGTACGGTATTTCTTCATCGGCGTCGTCGTCTTGGCAACGTGTCGGCGGTGGTGCCGCGCCGGCACGCAGTCTACCGGGGCCGCGCTGCCGCGTCTGTGATAACGACATTAAAGTTTGTTCGGATGCGCTTATAGAGCGTTTCACTTACGAATCCCGCGCGGGCATCAGGGTTTATTCGGCGGGCATGAACCGGTCAAATATTGCATCTGAACCTCAAAACGGTGCTGCCGTCCATTTCAGGCGGCCGGGGCGGGGGCCGCCTGAAGAGTAAAATACGTCTTTGACTCATTCATATAAGCCCACATCATGAAACTCGCCGACATGTACAAGAGCAAGGGCTCGAAGATCAACGGCAACATCAAGCCCCACGGCGCCCTCGGCAAGCCGAGCGGCGAGCCCGCGCCGCCGGACCGCCGCGAACAGCGCAAGCTGGACCAGGCCAAGGGTCTCGTGCCCTTCGCCTGCAAGCTCGAAGTCTCGCTGATCGCGCAGATCCGCACCCTGGCCGAAGAGCGCAAAGTAGCGCTGAACGACCTGGTGGCCGAACTGCTGAACGCCGGCCTGCAGGGCGGTGAAGCAAAGCCGAAGGCGGAAAAGCCCAAGGCAGCGAAGGCAAAAGCCGACGCCTGAACGGCGCGACTAGTCCCGCGCGCCGAAGCGCGCCGCCGACCTGGCGCGCGCTTTTGCCGCCTCGATCACCCGGTCGCGCGGCTGCGCCGTCGTCACCAGCGAAGCGATCAGGCTGCGCGCCGCCGCCGTCACCTCGTCCACCGCCTGGTTGAACGCGGCTTCATTCGTCTGCGAAGGATGGGTGAAGCCCGAGAGCTTGCGCACGAACTGAAGCGACGCGTCGCGGATTTCGCTTTGCGTGGCGGGCGGCTCGAAGTTGAACAAGGTCTTGATATTTCTGCACATAAAGCCTCCGGAACAGAACCGTAATTCAACCACACTTGGTTGAACGAAGCTGGTATGTTTGGAGCATGGGCAAAGGCTGTTTTGCTTCGTTCGCCGCCTCGGCGCGGCACCCATGCGGCGCGTCCTTTTGTTCTTTTGAGCAGCACGCCGGTCGCTGTCGGCGCCGGCCCCCGATCAACACAGATGTAGTCGATGGCAAAGCGGCAAGCGCAAAGAGCCTGAGCGCGCCCGACGGTATTTTGTTCGCGGCGGCAACCCTGGTGCCAGAGAATGTGACCGCGGTTGTAGTCGGCAGGTCCTGTCGATTTTTGGAAAAAACCTCAGGGTTTATCAGGGTCGGCGTAAGGCGCGAAGGAAATTTTTCTAAAAACCACCGTGATTTCCCGTTGTTTTGCACGGAGCCAACACAACCGTGTTGGCGGCCGTCAGGAAAACGTGCGTGGCTGCCCGGTGGATTCGATCACCGACATCCACAGGTCGCCCGAGGTGTCCACCTGCTTGCCGCCGCGCGTCGCCAGGGGCATCGGCACATGGACAAAGCGGCCATGCCAGCAACCGATCAGCATTTCGGTGTTGCCGGCCATCGCGGCGTGCACGGCGTTGCGCGCCAGGTGCCAGCAAAACACCGCGTCGGCCGGGGTGGCGGGCACGCTGCGGATGGCGTAGCTGGGGTCGATGTATTTGAGCGTGATTTCGCGGCCTTCGGCGGCAAAGTGGCGGTTGATCGCGTCGCGGGTGAAGGTGCCGATGTCCTTGAGCTTGACGTTGCCGCTTTTGTCTTTTGCGCCCGCGCTGGCGGGGTCGACGATCAGTTCCTGGCCGGCGCCTTCGGCGACGACGATCAGCGCGTTGCCCGCGCGGTCCAGCACTTTTTCGAGATAGCGAAAGATGCCGTGTTTGCCTTCCAGCACCATCGGCACTTCCGGCACCAGCACCAGGTCGACGTCGGCGGAGGCCAGCGCGGCGTGGCAGGCGAGCACGCCGGAGTGGCGGCCCATCACCTTGACCAGGCCGATGCCGTTGTGCGCGCCGCGCGCTTCCACATGCGCCCCGCGCAGCACCTCGACGGCGGCGGAGTAGGCCGACTCGAAGCCGAAGCTGCGGTCGATGAAGTGCAGGTCGTTGTCGATGGTTTTCGGGATGCCGATGACGGCGATGCGCTCCTGGCGCTTGGCGATCTCCTTGGTGAGGGTCATCGCGCCGAGGGTGCTGCCGTCGCCGCCGATGACAAACAGGATGTCGATGCCCATCGCCTGCAGGTTGTCCACCACTTCGCTCGGATCCTGCGCGCCGCGCGAGGAACCGAGGATGGTACCGCCGTCGTTGTTGATGAAGGCGACCGACTCCGGGGTGAGCGGGATGGGCGCATGGCCGTAGCGCGAGATCAGGCCCTGGTAGCCATAGCGAAAACCGACGATGTGCTTGACGCCATAGGCCTGCGACAGTTCCATCACGATGCCGCGCACCACGTTGTTCAGTCCCGGGCACAGGCCGCCGGAAGTGACGATGCCGCAGCGCACGGTGCGCGGGTCGAAAAAGATCTTGTTGCGCGGGCCGGCCAGTTCGAGCGCCGGTACTTCGGCGATGTTGCCGTCGTAGCCCTTGAGCGAGGAAAGGTTGTCGCCGATCAGCACCTTGTCGGCGGTGCCGACGAAGTGCAGCGCGTTCTCGCCCAAGTGGGTAGCCACCGGGGAAGGCAGCAGGCAGGGGCCGAGGTCCCTGATGGCGACATCGGCGGCGCGAAGCGGCCCCGGCAGGTCAGGGACGGTGGGAACGGCCGGGCTGGACTCCATATTGCCTCCTGTATATCGGGCGCTCTAGGGCGGCGCCGCGGCAAACATGGCGCAAGAAGCGTTCCAGTTCGGCGGCCCGGGGCCGGCGGCACGGTGCGGGCTGGGGACTTCGGGCAGTGGCGGTCGGGGCCTCGGGCCGCGAGACTTGCGGCTTTTGCCAGCGAGATTGGAATCTCAGGCGGCAGGCGTGTCCGCGGCGGCTGGTTCGTGCCTGACCCAGCGGTTGATTTTCAGGCGCAGGGCTTCGACGGTATAGGGCTTGGAAAGGTAGTCGTCCATGCCGGCGGCCATGCATTTCTCCAGGTCGCCGGAAGAGGCGCTGGCGGTCAGCGCGATCACCGGCATCGGCGCGGCGTTGTTGGCCTGTTCGCGGGCGCGCAGGCGCAGGGTGGCCTCGTAGCCGTCCATTTCCGGCATCATGCAATCCATCAGCACCAGGTCGTAGGCGTCGCGCTCCAATGCATCGAGTGCTTCGCGGCCGTTGCCGACGGAACGGTAGCCGTAGCCCAGCTTGCGCAGCAGGGCTTCGGCGAATTTGCGGTTGATCTCGTTGTCTTCGACCACCAGCACCGTGCCGGAAGGGGGCTCGCCGGCGATGGCCGGCGCGGCGGCGGGCGGGGTGGCGGCAGCGATGGCGGGCGGGGCGGCGGCCACGCCCAGTTCGACCTCGAACCAGAATTCCGCGCCCTGTCCGGGCTGGCTGGACACGCCGATGGTGCCGCCCATCAGCTCGACCAGGCGCTTGCAGATGGCCAGCCCCAGCCCGGTGCCGCCGTATTTGCGGGTGATCGAGCCGTCGCCCTGGGTGAAAGGGCGGAACAGGCGCTCGATGGTGTCGGGCTCGATGCCGATGCCGCTGTCCTTGACGGCGAAGCGCAGGCGCGAGCGCTTGCCGGTGACGGGGACGGCGGCAGCACCGGCGGCGGCGATGCTCAGGACAACGCTGCCGTCGCGGGTGAACTTGATGCCGTTGGAGACCAGGTTGGAGAGCACTTGGCGCAGGCGGATGGCGTCCCCGATCAGCAGGGCGGGCACGCTATCGGCCACTTGCAGCTCGACGCGTACCCGGTTTTTCTGCGCGTTTTCGGCATACAGCGCGACCAGGTCGCGGGCCAGGGCGCGCGGGTCGAAGGAGGCGGCTTCCAGCTCCATCCGCCCGGCCTCGATCTTGGAAAAGTCGAGCACGTCGTTGATGGTGGCCAGCAGCATCTCGCCGGACTGCTGCACCGTCTGCGCGTACTCGCGCTGCTGCGGGTCGAGCTCCGTGGCGAGCAACAGTTCGGACATGCCCATCACGCCGTTCATCGGCGTGCGGATCTCGTGGCTCATGATCGCCAGGAACTCCGATTTCGCCAGGTTGGCCGCCTCGGCGCGCAGCATCAGCGCGCGGGTGAACTGCAGGTCCTCCTCGTGGCGCTTGAGCAGGCGCCGCGACAGCCAGGCGGCGATCACCACCACGATGGCGGTGATCAGGCTCAGGGTGGCGATGAACAGCGCGGTGCGCCGCCATTGCGCGAGGAAAATGTCTTCCGGCACGGTGAGACCTACGAACAGCGGAAACTTGTCGACCCGGCGCGCCCCGGTCAGGCGCGGCGCCGCGGCGCCGTCGAGCGAGTCGCGCGGCGTCGCCAGCAGCGACACGCCGTGGCTGGTGCCGTTGGCGATCACCTGCGCGATGCCGCCGCCGTAGGCCGGCTTGCCGAGCAGGTCTTCGCGCTGCGGCGAGCGCGCCAGGCGGATCATGTCGTTGCGCGTCAGGTTGATGGTCGCCGTCGGCCCCAGGCTGATGCGGTCGTAGAAGGAGCCGAGAAACTTGCAGGGGATGCCGACCACCGCGATGCCGATGAATTGGCCGTTGGCGCCGGTCAGCTTGCGGCTCAGGTAGAAGGTCCAGTTGCCGCCGCCGCGGCTTTTCACCGGCGCGCTGATATACAGGTCCGGCCCCTTGCCGCTGGCGTGGGCCTGGAAGAAATCGCGGTCGGCGAAGTTCAGCGGCGGCGCCGGGTAGGCGCGGGCGAAGTTGATCAGGTCGCCGTTGGCGGCGACGATCGAGGCCGACTCCACCTGCGGCGAGCCGCCCGCCTTGTCGCGCAGCATCTTGTGCACGTCGGGTGTCGACATCACCGCGCGCAAGGTGGCGTCGTCGGCGATGCCGGCCAGGCTGACATGCTCGACTAAGCCGGCCAGGATCAGGTCGGCCGAGGTCATGGTCTGCTCGGCGTGCTGGGCCAGGATCAGCGACAGGTTGTCGACGTGCTGGCTCCACTCGTCGATCGCCTGGCGGCGCAGCACCAGCACCGAGGTGACGCAGGCGATCGCAATGGCCACCAGCAAGGCGCCACCGAACACCAGCGGCAAGCGGCTGGCGGTCACGGACTTGAGGCGAAAGGGGCTCATTGGTGGCGGATCGAGGCGCCCTCGGAGAGGCGGCTTTTGATTTCTGGCCCGCCCATGATAAAGGAAAGGCGGGAACGCGCGATTCCTTACGGGAAACCCGGTGGCGCCCTCAAGCGGCCGGGCGCCGGATGCGGCGGTAAAGCGCGGCGTATTGCCCGGCCGGCGCGCGCCAGTCGAAGCGGCTGCCCATGCCGTTGGCCTGCAACTGGCGCCACAGCGCCGGGGAGCGCCAGGCGGCATGGGCGCGGCGCATCGCCTCGATCAGCGCGGGGGGGACGGCGGGGCCGAGGACGAAGCCGTTGGCCGTGCCCGCCGACCGCGCCCCGGCGGGCAGGTCGATCACCGTATCGGCCAGGCCGCCGGTGGCGCGGACGATCGGCGGGGTGCCGTAGGCCAGGCTGTACATCTGGTTCAGGCCGCAGGGTTCGAAGCGCGAGGGCATCACGAAGCAGTCGGCGCCGGCCTCGATCAGGTGCGCCAGGCCCTCGTCGAAGCCCAGGGTGACCGCGACTTGGCCGGGGTGGCGCTTTGCCAGGGCACTGAACTTTTCCTCCAGCGCCGCTTCGCCGCTGCCCAGCACCGCGAGTTGCGCCGGAAGGGCGATGAGCGCGGCCTCGGCTTCGGTTTGCGCCAGGAGATCGAGGCCTTTCTGGTAGGTCAGGCGGCTGACGACGCCGAACAGCATCACGTCGTCGCGCACTTCCAGACCGAGCTTTTTTTGCAGGGCGCGCTTATTGGCGGCCTTGCCTTCGGGTTTGGCCTGGCTGTAGGGCGCGGGCAGCAGCGGGTCAAGGGCCGGGTTCCACACGGTCTCGTCGATGCCGTTGAGGATGCCGGAGAGGGTGGCGCTCCTGCCGCGCAGCAGGCCGGCCATGCCCATGCCCTCGGCGTCGGTCTGGATTTCGCGGGCGTAAGTGGGGCTGACGGTGGAAACCCAGTCGGCGAACTGCACCCCGGCCTTGAGGAAGGAGAGTTCGTTGTAGAACTCGACGCCGTCCATGCTCCAGGCGCGCGCCGGCAGGCCCAGACCCTCGAGCGTGTCGCGGGCGAACTTGCCCTGGAAGGCGAGGTTGTGCACGGTCAGCAGCACACCGGCGGGCTGCGTGTGCAGGTAATGCAGGTAGGCCGGGGCCAGCGCGCTTTGCCAGTCGTGGCAATGCAGCACTTCGGGCTTCCAGGACAGCGGAGAGGACTCGCTGGCCAGCAGGGCGGCGGCGCGCGACAACAGGCCGAAGCGGCTGACGTTGTCCGGCCAGTCGCGGCCGTCGGGACCGAGGTAGGGGTTGCCGCCGCGGGTATACAACGCGGGGGAGTCGATCAGCAGCAGGCCCACACCCTCCGGCGTGCGTGCTTCGCGCAGCAGGGCATCGGGCAGGGTGCCGCCGAGGCCGGCAAGCTCGGCTACCACCGGGGCATCGGAAAAATCCTTCAACAGGCCGGGGTAGGCGGGCAATAGCACCTTGACTTCATTGCCCAAACGGGTCAGGGCGATGGGCAGGGCGGCGGCGACATCGCCCAGGCCGCCGGTCTTGACCCACGGCGCCATTTCGGAGGCGGCAAACAGAATGCGCATGAAATCTTTGTCTTGGTTGTTATTGAAACGCCGCGAGAAATTACTTGCGCAGCGCGGCGATCAGCCCTGCGGTGGAGGCATCCAGCGCATCGGTCGATGCCGTGCTGCCCGCTTCGAGCAGGGGGATCAGGCGCACCGCCAGCGCCTTGCCCAGTTCAACGCCCCATTGGTCGAAGGAGTTGACGTTCCAGATGATGCCCTGCACGAACACCTTGTGCTCGTACAGCGCGATCAACTGGCCCAGCGTGTACGGGTCCAGGCGCTGCATCAGCAGCGTAGTCGATGGCTGGTTGCCGGGGAACACCTTCAGCGGCGCCAGGCGCTCCACTGTCGCCGCGTCGGCGCCGGAGGCAGCCAGTTCGTCGCGCGCCTCCTGCAGCGTCTTGCCGAGCATCAGCGCCTGGCTTTGCGCCAGCACGTTCGCCAGCAGCGGCACCTGGTGGCCGGGCAGGTCAAAGTCGGCCTGCTTGAAGGCAATGAAGTCGCAGGGGATCAGGCGTCCGCCCTGGTGGATCAACTGGTAAAACGCATGCTGGCCATTGGTGCCCGGCTCGCCCCAGACGATCGGGCAGGTTTCGGTGCCGACAACCTTGCCGTCGCGTCCCGCCTGCTTGCCGTTGCTTTCCATCTCAAGCTGTTGCAGATAGCGCGAGAGGTGTTCCAGCGACTGGCTATAGGGCAGGATGGCGAGAGTCGGCGCGCCGAGAAAGTTGACGTTCCAGATGCCCAAGAGCGCCATGGTAGCCGGCAGGTTCTGCTCCACCGGCGCGCTGAAAAAGTGCTGGTCCATCGCATGCGCGCCTTGCAGCATGCGCTCGAAGTTGGCGTAGCCCACCGCAAGCGCGATCGGCAATCCGATGGCCGACCACAGCGAGTAGCGGCCGCCGACCCAGTCCCAGAAAGCGAAGGTGTTCTCGGGGGCGATGCCGAACTTCGCCACTTCCTTGAGGTTGGTCGAGAGCGCGACGAAATGCTTGGGCACCGCCGCCTCGCCGAGTCCCCTGGCCGCGACGATCCAGGCGCGCGCCGACTGCGCGTTGCGCATGGTTTCGAGCGTGGTGAAGGTCTTGCTGGCGATGACGAAGAGCGTGCGCGTGGGGTCCAGGGTATTGAACATGCCCGCCAGGTGCGCGGCATCCAGGTTCGATACATAGTGCACGCGAATGCCGGGATGCGCGTACGCCGCCAGCGCCTGCGTGGCCATCTTCGGTCCAAGGTCGGAGCCGCCGATGCCGATGTTGACCACGTCGGTGATGGTCTCGCCGCTACCGCCACGCCATTTTCCGCTGTGCACGGCATCGCAAAAGTCGCGCATCTGCGCCAGTACCTTGCGCACGTCGGGCATCACGTCGCTGCCTTCGGACATCACCGGCGTGTCGCCTTGTTGGCGCAGCGCGATGTGCAGCACCGAGCGGTTCTCGCTGTTGTTGATCGGCTCGCCGGCGCGCATGCGCGCCATCCAGCCGGGCACATCGGCGGCCGCGTAGAGACCGCGCAGCGCGCCCATCACCGCGGCATCGACACGCTGCTTGGAGTAGTCGAGCAGCATGCCTTCGGCGCGCAGCGAAAAATTGTCGAAGCGTTTTTTGTCGGAGGCGAAGCGCTGGCGCAGCAGCACGGTGGCCTGCGCCTCGGCCAGGGCGCTCAACTGGCGCCAGGGCGCGGAAGAAATCAGGGGATTGCTCATGGGGGTGTCACTTTAACGGAAGATGGCGATGGAAACGCGGTTCGTCAAATCGGGCCGCCCCCACGGCCCGTGTTTCTCTTCTTGCCCGGTCTACAGCCAGGTCATCAGGCCCATCTCGAAGGGATGGGTCAGCAGCTTGTGTTCCGGGAAGGCGCGGATGCGGTAGTCGAGCTTGCCGCAATGCTCCGGCGTCAGTTCCCGGCCATACAGGTACTCGCCGTTGTCCAGCGCCTTCACCGGGCGCAGCACCTGGCGCTTGGCCTTGGCCAGGCTTTCCTCGCCCTGGCGGCTGAACACCAGTTCCACCGTCACGTCCTTCGGGTCGAGGCCGTTGAGGAACAGCGCCACCTCGAAATGCAGCGGCGAGCCGTAGCGGATGCGCGACTGCGGCTCGTCGATGCGCCGCACGCGCACGCCGCGCCAGGCCGCGCGCACCCGGGTCTTCCATTCCGCCACCAGTTGCGCGCCGGCGAAGTTCTCGCCGGCATAGCGCCGCCATTGCGCCGCCGCGTTGGCGTAGAACTTGCCGACATACTCGCTCACCATGCGGTGCATGTTGAAGCGCGGCATGATGGTGGCGATGGAATGCTTGGACATTGCCACCCACTCCGGCGAATAGCCCAGCGCGCCGGTGCGGTAGTACATCGGCAGCACCTGGTCCTGCAGGATCTCGTACAGCGTGCGCGCCTCTTCGGCGTCGCGCTGCGACGGGTCCATGCCGTCGCCGTCGGCGGTCGGCTTGATCGCCCAGCCGTTCTTGCCGTCGTAGCCCTCGTCCCACCAGCCATCGAGCACCGAGAGGTTGACCGCGCCGTTGATCGCCGCCTTCATGCCCGAGGTGCCGGAGGCTTCCAATGGATACACCGGATTGTTCAGCCATACATCCACCCCCGCCACCAGGCGCCGCGCCAGGTGCAGGTCGTAGCCTTCCAGAAGCAGGATTTTGCCCTCGAACTCCGGGTCGCGCGATAGTTCGTGGATCTGGCGGATCAGCTCCTGCCCCGGCAGGTCGGCCGGGTGCGCCTTGCCGGCGAAGATGAACAGCACCGGGCGCTGCGCGTCGCTCAGGATTTCCTTCAGCCACTGGCGGTTGTTGAACAGCAACGTGCCGCGCTTGTAGGTGGCGAAGCGCCGCGCGAAGCCGATGGTCAGCACCGAGGGATTGTTCGGGTCGATGTAGCGCAGCACGCGGTCCACATGGGCTTCCGAACTCTGGTTGCGCAGGTACTGCGCTTTCACGCGATGGCGGATCAGGTGCAGCAGTTGCGCCTTGAGCGACTGGCGGATCGCCCAGTACACCTGGTCGGGAATCCGGTTCACACCCTGCCAGTGGCTCTGGTCGGTCATGCGGTGCAGCCAGCCCAGGCCGAGATGGCGGTCGAACACTTCATACCAATCGGTGGCAAGGAAGGTCGGCACGTGGATGGAATTGGTGACGTAGTCCATCGGGTTTTCTTCCGGATCGATGTCCGGCCAGAAATGCGCGCAGATGTTCGACGACACCGTGCCGTGGATGCGCGAGACGCCGTTGTGAAAGCGCGAGCCGCGGATCGCCAGGCCGGTCATGTTGAACTCGGGGGAGTCCGGCGTCTGCCCCAGGCCCAGCAGGCGCTGCGGGTCGATCTTCAGCCCCGCGCAATAGGCGCTGAAGTACTGCAGGATCATCTCGTTGGAAAAATGGTCATGCCCGGCCGGCACCGGCGTATGGGTGGTGAACAGGGTGTTGGAGGCGATCGCTTCCAGCGCCGTGTCGAAGGGCAGGCCCTGGGCCACCAGGCCGCGCACCCGCTCCAGCACCAGGAAGGCGGCGTGGCCCTCGTTCATGTGCCACACGGTAGGCTTGAGGTCGAGTTCGCGCAGGGCGCGCGCCCCGCCGATGCCCAGCAGAATTTCCTGCTCGATGCGCGTGGTGCGGTCGCCGCCGTAGAGCTGGTGGGTGATGCCGCGATCGGCTTCGGAATTTTCCGCCAAGTCGGAGTCCAGCAGGTAGAGCGTGGCGTTGCCGGCGCGCGCCTTCCACACCTTGGCCCAGACGGTGCGCCCGGGCATTTCGACGGCCACCTTCACATCCTCGTCCGGGCCGTTCGGGCGGCGCGCCGGGGTGATCGGCAGGTCATCGAAGTCGGTGTCGTTGTACTGCGCGCGCTGGCGGCCGTTGCGGTCGATGGTCTGCTGGAAATAGCCTTGCCGGTACAGCAAACCCATGGCGATGAAGGGCAGGCGCAGGTCGGAAGAGCCTTTGCAATGGTCGGCGGCAAGAATCCCCAGGCCGCCGGAATAAATCGGCAGGCTTTCGTGAAAGCCGAACTCGGCGCAGAAATAGGCGATCAGGTCGGTGTGCTGCAGCGGCGGGCGTCCTGGCAGCTCGACCCTGGTCAGGTTCTGGTGATAGGTATCGTAGGAAGACAGCACCCGGTTCATCGTGCCGAGGAAAATCGGGTCGTCCGCCGCCTGGCGCAGGTAGTTCTGGTCGATGCGCTTGAGGAAGGCCTTCGGGCTGTGGCCCACCAGGTCCCAGAGCGGCGGGTTCAGGCGCGCGAACAGGCCGCGGCCGTGGCGGTCCCAGGTGTACCAGAGGTTGTCGGCCAGTTCACTGAGCCGCGCCAGGCGCTGCGGTATCTCGGGATTGATCTCGATCTGAAAGCGCGTACCCGCCATGGTGAACTCCGTTTATTGATCAGTGTTGGGGGAGGGGGAAAGGACGCCGGCCTCGAGGCTGACGGTAAATTTGTTCGCCTGCGCCGCCGCGTCCGCCGGCCAGCTCAGGGTGATCTCGACCGCCTGCATGATTTTCTCGAACCCGGCTTCGGATTGGGAAACGGTCTGGTGCGCTTTGGCGCGCAGTTGCGCCGGCGGCTCCGCGCTCAGTTTCAGCGTACCACCGAGCACGGCGTCTTCCAGGGTGATGCTTGCCAGAGCGTCGAGCGAAAGCGGCTGGCCGAAGCCGCCCGGCACGCTGCCGTCGGCGGCGACATAGCGCCCGGCGGGGCCATCGCAACTGGGCATCGCCAGGTTGATGCATACCTCCCAGCGCCCGCCCACGCCTTCGGTGCGATAGTGCAGCTTGAGTGCGGCGCCGTGCAGGCTGATGCATTTCTCCACGTGGCCGCAATCCACCGTGGCGGCGAAGCGTGCGCCGCCGGCGCCGGCGTCGAGCAGGCTGTAGTCGGCCACCGCATGGGCGGCGCCGGCTTCGTCGACCCAGGTATCGACGCCGATGCCGCGCGGCCGGGTGTCGGAAGTCGCATCGGCCGGCGTGATCGCTTGCAGGAAAGCGATGCGCTCGTGCGGCGAGGCGATGCCGCCCTCGGCGGCGTGCGACTGCGCCGCTTGGTTCAGCTTGTCGTGGTAGCCCTCCACGTAGCGCCTGAGGGTATCGCCGAAATTATGTTTCAAGGCAAAGCTGGAAAACTCGATCGCGCAGGCGTCGCCATCTTCGCGCACCGCTGCCAGCAGCAGGGGATTGCGCATGAAAATCTCGGTGCGCCCGTCAAGGTCGAGGTCGATGGTTTCGATCGGCAGCGGCGCCGCCAGGCTGTGCAGATGCGCTTCCATCGCGATGATGTTGTTCCAGATCGCGCGGCGCAAGTGCGGCAGGTAAAGCCCGCCGAACAGGCCGTGCCAATAGGCGTCGTTGGCCTGGGTGCGGTGCAGCAGCTCCAGCAGTTCCGGCGTCTGCTGGCCCTGGGGCAAGCCCGCATAGCGCGCCGACAGCGCGAGCATGCGCTTGTGCATCCAGTTCGATTCCGGGTAGCGCGAGAGGAAGTTGCGCCAGATGCCGCCGCGCAAATAGGCCTTGTGCTTCTCGAAGAGTCCGGCGTCCTTTTGCGACTGCACCAGGGAAGCATAGTCACGTGCCGCCGGCGCCGGCAGCGTCCACTCGTTCATCTCAATGTAGGAGGTGGTCGGCAGGTAGACGATGCCGCGGGTGGCGTTGTCCGCATGATATTGCGTGAAACTCATGGTGCGGATGCGTGGCGAAGCCAGCACGCCCTCGACGAACTGCGTCAGCCAGCCTCGCTCATAGACCCAATCGTAAGTCTCGGGCCAGATGCCGAATTTCTCGATGTCGTCGAAATAGATCGCCGCGCGCTGGCCGCGCTCGTCCAGTTCCTCGATGTAGCGCACCGCCTCTGCGGCGGGCGAGAACGGCAGGCGGTAGCGCAACTGCTCGGAAATCGGGAACAGGTCGACGGTGGCGCCGTTGTCTTCGGTGCTGTGAAAGCTGTCCAGCTCGGCCGGGTCGGTGCCCGCGCAGAGGAAGTGGTAATCGTCTACCGCGACGAAGCGGATGCCGGTGCGCGCCAGCGATCCCACCACCGAACTCTCCCACACCCGTTCGGTCAGCCAGGCGCCTTTCGGTCGCTGGCCCACCATGCGCTGGATGCGGTCCGACAGGCCGTTGATCTGGCTGATGCGGTCGCGCTCGGGAATCATCGCCAGCACCGGCTCGGTGTCGCCCGAGCCGAACCACTCGACCTGGCCGCGCGCGGTCATGCGCGACAGCAGCGCCATGTCATCAGGATAGCGGTGCTGCAATTGGCCCAGCAACCAGCCGGAGATATGCACGGTGAAGCGAAAATCCGGGTAGTGCTGCATCACCCGCAGGAACTTGCCGTAACAGCGCACATGCGCCTCGGCGATCACTTCATCGAAATTGCCCACGGGCTGGTGCGCGTGGACGCCGAAGAGCAGGGCGATGGTCATGGGTGGTGGGTGCTTGAGCCGGAGTGCGGCTCAGGTTTCCTGCGCGCGGCGCATGGTGCCGTCATGGGTGGCATGGCGGTTGCCCGACGAGATCGGCTGCTGCAGTTCGGGCGGGGGCGGGAGTTTGAGCAATTCGTAGAGGTTGGAAAGATTGCGCCGATAGAGCCGGTCGAAACTGGCGACCGCCGCCGACGGGTTGTAGTCGCCGAACCACCAGAACCAGTCGGAGCTTTCGCATACCGCAAGTTGCGTTTGCGCGGTGTTGCGTTCGCTTTCCGCCAAGCCCGGCAGCGCGCCGTCGTAAGCTGTCTTGGCGGCACAGAGCAAATCCCAGGCCCGGTTCTTATCGGGGTCTCCAATCCACGTGGACATCGTCCCGTAGACCCAGCTGCCGGCCGAAAGTTTCGGCAGCGGCTTAGCGCTCGGCACGCCTTCGCGCAGCAGGTCGCGCAGGGTGGTGCCGCGAATGCGCTCATGGGGGTGCAGGCGCGAGTACAGTTCCTCGAAAAAATAGTAGCCGTTGTAGGGGTAGTGTTCCCAGGCATTCTCGCCGTCGAGAATGATGCAGACTACCGGTGTCTCGTCCGCCGGCGCGCGCGCCTGGATGCCTTCGAGTTCGCCCACCAGGTGGCGCGCGGCGGTTTCGCCATGCCACTTCGAATATTCGAAGCCGATCAGGTCGGAGAGGCGGTCGTCGCGGAAGAACATGGTCAGGCCCGGCGCGCCCGCGGGCTGCCAGGGGCGGTAGGCCGGCGTGGCATCCTCGATGCCCGAGCGCGTCAGGCTGGCGCGCAGCACCGCTTCGCCGCTGGCGGCCCAGCCGCAACCCAGCGCCCCCATGCGCTCGACGAAGGCTTGCGAAACCGCGCCCTCGGCCGGCCACATGCCGGCGGGGGCGCTGCCGAAGCGCATTTCGTGACTGGCTTGCGCGGCGCGGATGTGCGCGTCCACCCGCTCGGCGCCGCCGGGGTAGGCGGGAGAAGCGGGCAGCGGCGCATCGGGCACGCTTTCGCGCGCGCTGGAGAAATCGAGCAGCAAGGGTGACAGCGGGTGGGTCTGCGGCGTGCAGCACAGCTCGATCTGCCCGGACTCGGCCAGGGTGCGGTAGCGAGGCAGCAGGTTGCGCAGGATGGTGCCCAGCAGGGCCAGCAAGGACTGGCGTTCATCAAGGGTGAAGGCCACGCCCTTTTTCATCAGGTCGGTGAGCAGCGGCCAGCGGCGGCGCTCGGTCTCGCCGGTCCAGGCCAGGTGGTACCAGACCACCAGGTCGGAAAAATAGCTGCCGGACAGATAGCTCAGGTCGGGCGCGTCGGCCTCGCTTCCGGTCTCGGCAACCGTCGCCAGGCTGCGGTAGACCTCGTGCAAGCGCTTGTAGGGCGCGAAAGGCGTGAGCATGGTCTGGTGGTTGCTGCGAAAACAGGCCTGGGCCAGTGCCACGCGCTCTTCGGCGCCGAGGTGGTCGAGATCGGCGGCGGCCAGCATGCGCAGCAGCGGGTCGCGGAAAGTGCCCTTGTCGAACTGCGCGACATAGTCCTCGATCTGTTCGGCCAGCACCGGCACGAAGTTGACCACGGCGCGGATCTGCGGGTGGCGCTCGAAATGAGCCGCCATGTCCGTATAGTCTTTCAGCGCGTGCAGATAGACCCAGGGCAGGATGAATTCACCGCTGGTGTGGTCGCGGTAGTCGGGCTGGTGCATATGCCAGAGAAACACCAGGTCGAGTTTTTCGCTCATCGGCCGTTTTTTCTTTTCGGTTAAAGGATGTGATGCACGCGCTGGTCGAGCATTTCCGGCGTCACCAGGGTGACGCCGCCTTCGCTAACGTGAAAGCGCTTGCGGTCTTCCACCGGGTCATAACCGATAGTCATGCCGGCGGGAATGCGGCAATGCTTGTCGATCACCACCTTGCGCAATTTCGCATTGCGGCCGATGTCGACGTTCGGCAGGATCACCGAGTCCTCGATGCTTGCATAGCTATGCACCTGTACGCGCGAAAACAGCATCGAGCGCCGCACCTCGGCGCCGCTGATGATGATGCCGCCGGAGACCATCGAATCGATCGCCATGCCGCGCCGGTTTTCGTCGTCGAAGACGAATTTGGCCGGCGGCAATTGCTCCTGGTGGGTCCAGATCGGCCAGTCCTCGTCGTACAGGTTCAGTTCGGGCGTGACCTTGGTGAGCTCGATATTTGCTTCCCAGTAGGCGTCGATGGTGCCGACGTCGCGCCAGTAGGGTGGGCGCGCCTCGCGGGCTCCGTTGTCGCCGGCGTTGCCGCCATCGACGCAACTGTCGGAGAAGCTATGGGCATAGACGCGGTAGCGCGGCACCAGGTGCGGGATCAGGTCCTTGCCGAAGTCGTGGCTGGAATTGGGTTCGGCGGAGTCGCGGATCAATTGTTCGTAGAGAAAGTCGGCGTTGAACACGTAAATGCCCATGCTTGCCAGGGCGCGGCCGGGGCGGCCGGGGATTTCCGGGGTCACCGCAGGCTTTTCGACAAACTCGCGCACCCGGTGTTCCCCATCGACGCTGACAACGCCGAAACCGCTGGCGTCCTTCACCGGCACGTCGATGCAGGCAATGGTGAGATCGGCGCGGCTTTCCACGTGGGCCGCCAGCATCTTGCCGTAGTCCATCTTGTAGATGTGGTCGCCGGAGAGGATCAGGGTAAAGCGCGGGTTGTTGCGCCTCAAGGCGTCGAGGTTCTGGAACACGGCATCGGCGGTGCCGCGATACCAGTTTTCCGTCACCTGCTGCTGCGCCGGCAGGATGTCGACGAACTCCTGGAAGCGGCCGTCGAGAAAACTCCAGCCGCGCTGGATGTGGCGGATCAGGCTTTGCGCCTTGTACTGGGTGGCGATGCCGATGCGGCGGATGCCGGAGTTGACGCAGTTCGACAGGGTGAAGTCGATGATGCGGAACTTGCCGCCGAAAGGCACGGCCGGCTTGCAGCGCCAGTCGGTCAGCTGCATCAGCCGGGTGCCGCGGCCGCCCGCCAGCACAAAGGCGCAGGTGGAACGCGCCAGCGAACCGGCGGCGCGGCCGGGTGTTGGGGGGGAACCCGTGGTTTGCGGAATCATCATGTCTCCTGCCATGGCTACAATGCAAGCATTGCAGGCTGTCTGCCCGTTGTTGTCATTTCCGCTTTTCCGCTCGTTTTCACGTTTCGACGCCCGGTTCCGTCATCGGCCGGACGTTCGTTTTCTCTTCCGCTGCTGTCGCTTTTTCCTTGTTCCCGCTCCCGCCCAAGCCCCCGATGACCCCAGCCCCGAAGAAGGATCCCGCCCTGCAGGCGCTGCTGGAAGCACGCATGCATGATCCATTCCAGGTATTGGGCCTGCACCCGGTGCCCGGTGGCCCGAAGGGCGCTTCCGAAGCCCTGCTGCGGGTATTCCAGCCGCATGCGCGGGAAGTCGCCGTCAGGCAGGGCGACAGTTACCTGCCGCTCAAGCGTACCCATCCCGCCGGCGTATTCGAACTGCGCCTGCCGGCGCAAAAAACCGCCGACGACATACCTTACACCTTGCGTGTGGACGGCGTAAACCGCCATGACCCCTACGCATTCGCGCCGGTGCCGCCGGCCGACGACTTGTACCTGTTCAACGAGGGCCGGCACCTCCAGGCCTACCGGCTGCTCGGCGCCAATGCCCAGGCCCGGCGCGGCGTTGCCGGTGTCTGCTTCCGTGTCTGGGCGCCGAATGCCGCACGGGTTTCGGTGATCGGCGATTTCAACCAGTGGGACGGCCGGGTGCACCCGATGGCGAGCCTGGGCGCCTCCGGCGTGTGGGAGCTTTTCATCCCCGATCTGCCGCCGGGTACGCTTTACAAGTACGAGTTGCGCCAGCGCGAGACCGGCGCAATTTTGCGCAAGACCGACCCTTACGGCCGCGAGTTCGAATTCCGTCCCGCCACCGCCGCGCGCGTCAATGCCTGCGCGCATGTGTGGAACGACGCCGCCTGGATGCAAAAGCGCGCCACCTGGGACTGGCTGCACGCGCCGCTGTCGATCTACGAAGTGCATGCCGGCTCCTGGATGCGCCACCCCGGCGGCGCCTTTTACAACTACCGCGACATGGCCGCGCGCCTGCTGTCCTATGTGCTGGAGCAGGGCTACACCCATATCGAGTTCATGCCGCTGATGGAGCACCCGCTGGACGAGTCCTGGGGCTACCAGTGCACCGGGTTTTTCGCTCCCAGCAGCCGCTTCGGCACGCCGGCCGATTTGCGCTTTTTGATTGACGCCTGCCATGCCGCCGGCATTGGCGTGATCCTCGACTGGGTGCCCGGACATTTCCCGGCAGACGATTTTGCCTTGGCCCACTTTGACGGCACCACCCTCTACGAACACGCCGACCCGCGCATGCGCATGCACCCGGACTGGGGCACCCATGTGTTCAACTTCGGCCGCAAGGAGGTGCAAAGCTTTTTGCTTTCCAGCGCGCATTACTGGCTTGCCGAATTCCACGTCGACGGCCTGCGGGTAGATGCGGTGGCCTCCATGCTTTACCTCGACTATTCGCGCAAGGCCGGCGAATGGTTGCCGAACAAATTCGGCGGGCGCGAAAACCTGGAGGCGATGGAATTTTTGCGCGAGTTGAACATGATGGTTCACCGCGACTTCCCCGGCGCGCTGACCATCGCGGAGGAGTCCACTTCCTGGCCGATGGTCTCGCGCCCGGTCTACCTCGGCGGCCTGGGCTTTTCGATGAAGTGGAACATGGGCTGGATGAACGACAGCCTGAGCTACATGGAGCAGGACCCGGTGCACCGGCGCTACCACCACCAGAAGCTGACCTTCGGGCAGATCTACGCCTATAGCGAGAACTTCGTGCTGCCGCTGTCGCATGACGAAGTGGTGCACGGCAAGCGTTCGCTGCTGATGAAAATGCCCGGTGATCCCTGGCAACGTTTCGCCAACCTGCGCCTGCTGCTGGCTTACCAGGCGCTGATGCCGGGCAAGAAGCTTGGTTTCATGGGAGACGAAATCGGTTCGCCGCATGAGTGGCGCAGCCAGGAGGAGTTGCCCTGGGCATTGTCGAACGAAGCGCCGCACGCCGGGCTGCAGCGCCTATCGCGCGACTTGAACCGCATGGTGCGCGACCTCGCGCCCTTGCATCAGCTCGACTTCGAGCCCGGCGGCTTCGAGTGGATCGACTGCAACGACGCCGAGCAATCGCTGATCAGCTTTTTGCGCATCGCGCAGGACGGCAGCGTGCTGATCGCCGTGCTCAACTTCACGCCGGTGCCGCGTCCCGGTTATCGCCTGGGCGTGCCACGCTCGGGTACCTACGAGGTGCTGCTCAATAGCGACAGCGGCATTTACGGCGGCAGCGGCGTGCCGGCCGGTGAGCACTTGCGCGCCACCAAGCGTGCGTGGATGGGGCGGCCGGCTTCGCTGACGCTGACCCTGCCGCCGCTAGCGGCGGTGTTGCTCAAGCCACTCTAGGCAACTGCCGGGAAAACGCCTAAACCTGCGCCCAGCCGCAGGCGATGCGCGCCGCACCCTTCAGGCCGAGGTCCAGGTCGGTGATCACCCGCAAAGGCAGGCGCTGCAGCAGCGCCGCATGCGGCGCCTTGTCGTTGAAAGCCGTCATGAAAGAGCTCGCCTGCATCTGTGGCAACAGGCGCGCGGCGATGCCGCCGGCGATGTAGACCCCGCCGCGCGGCATCACCGCCAGCGCCAGGTCGCCGGCGGCGGCGCCGTAGACGCGGAAAAACAGGTCGAGTGCCTGTGCGGCCAGGCCTTGGGGATCGGTCGCGGCCTGGGCGGCGATCTTCTCTGGTGTATCGAGGGCGTCCGGCCCGGCTTGCGCGCGCTGGCGCAAGAACTGATACACCGACATCAGCCCCGGGCCGGAGGCGATGTGCTCGTTGCTTACCCGCAGGCCCTGCGCTTGCAGGTAACGCCAGAGTTCGACCTGCAGTTCATCGGTGGGCGCAAAGCCGAGGTGGCCGCCTTCGCCGGGCAGCGGCCGGTAGCCGCCTTCCGGGCCGCCGTGCCACATCAGGGTGGCGACTCCCAGGCCGGTGCCGGCACCAATCACCAGGCGCACCCCGCGCTTTTCGGTTTCACCCGTCTGCAATTCCGTGAGGTCTGCGGTCTCCACCGCATCGACTCCGGCGGCGGCCGCGGCGAAGTCGTTGACCAGTCGGATCGGCCCGGTGCCGTGGGTGGCAGCCAGGGCGGCAGCGTCGATCTCCCAGGGCAAGTTGGTGAGTTGCGCCCGCCTGCCATGCTCGCTCACCGGGCCGGCGACTGCCAGGCAGCCGCCGGTGATATCGCCGGGGTAGAGGGCGGCGTCGCCGGCGATGCGCATGAAGTCGGCAAACATCGCCGCAAGATCAGGGTAGTGGGCGCAGAGGTAGCGTCGCTGCAGGCGCCAGCGCAGGCCGCTGCCTTGTTGCTCGGCCAGCGCCAGCAACACCTTGGTGCCGCCGATGTCGCCGCAGATCAGCATGCGGGCAGGGCCGCGCGCGGCCGCCGCGCCCGCACCGCCCGGGTTGAAGGGGGCGGTGGAGTCCAGCCAGGCGCTGCCAGCGCTGAAAGTCTGCCGCTGCTGCATGCCGGCGGCGCTGACCGGGGCGCTGGCGTCGCGCTTGTCCGGCGCGGCGCCTTCCTTGGGGGGCTGGGTGGTCATGGCAAACGTGTGGACTTCAGGTGCAAGGGTGACGGCGAGCGCATCATTGCCGCCCGGGTATCCAACTGGTGCCGGCCAGGGGCACGCCGGCCATGGCGGCGGCTTCGACGGTGAGGGCCACCAGGTCTTCGCGCTCCAGGTGGTGCACGTTCTGCTTGCCGCAGGCGCGGGCGATGGTGGTCAGTTCCATGTTCACGGTCTTCAGGTAGTTGCGCACCCGTTTTGCTCCGACCGCGGGTTCCAGGCGTTGTTCCAGCACCGCGTCTTGCGTGGTGACGCCGACCGGGCATTGGCCGGTGTGGCAGTGGTGGCAAAAGCCGGGTGCGGTGCCAAGCTTCGTGTAGTCGGCTATCGCGCTGATGTGCTTGCCGCCCTGCATGTAGCTGCCTGAATTGCAACCCAGCGCCATCAGGATGCCCTGGCCGACCGACACGGCATCGGCGCCCATTGCCAGCGCCTTGGCAACGTCCGCGCCGCTGCGGATGCCGCCGGAGATGATCAGTTGCACCTTGCCCTTCATGTTCAGGTCTTCGAGCGCCTCCACCGCCTGGCGCAGCGCGGCCAGGGTTGGGATGCCGACGTTTTCGATGAACGTAGTTTGTGTGGCGGCGGTGCCGCCCTGCATGCCGTCGACCACCACCACGTCGGCGCCGGAATGTACGGCGAGCTTGACGTCGTTGAAAGTACGGGTGGCACCGACCTTCACATAGATCGGAATCCGCCAGTCGGTGATTTCGCGCAGCTCGATGATCTTGATGGCAAGGTCGTCCGGCCCGGTCCAGTCCGGATGGCGCGCGGCGGAGCGCTGGTCCACGCCTTCGGGCAGCACGCGCATTTTCGCCACGCGCGGGTTGATCTTCTGCCCGAGCAGCATGCCGCCGCCGCCGGGCTTGGCGCCCTGGCCGATGACGACTTCGATGGCGTCGGCGCGGCGCACGTCGTCCGGGTTGAAGCCGTAACGCGAGGGCAGGCACTGGTACACCAGGGTCTTGGAAGAGTTGCGCTCCTCCTGCGTCATACCGCCGTCGCCGGTGGTGGTGGAGGTGCCGACCTCGCTGGCCGCGCGGCCCAGGGCTTCCTTCACGTTGGCCGAGAGCGCGCCGAAGCTCATGCCGGCGATGGTGATGGGCATTTCCAGTTCGACCGGCTTTTTGGCAAAACGCGTGCCCAGCACCACCTTGCTGCTGCACTTCTCGCGATAGCCTTCGAGCGGGTAGCGGGAAAGGGAGGCGCCGAGGAACAGCAGGTCGTCGAAATGCGGCACGCGGCGCTTGGCGCCGAGGCCGCGGATTTCGTACAGGCCGGTGGCGGAGGCGCGCTGGATGTAGTCAAGCGTCTTGCGGTCGTATCCCCAGCTCTCTTCCAGCGAAGGGCCGGTGTCGGGCGTGTTGTTGTCCATATCGGTTCCTGCCTCAGTATTCCTGATTGGCGTCGGCGTTCCAGTGGTAAAGGCTGCGCGCCGAGGCGATGCGCTTGAATTCCTTCGGGTCATGCGTCAGGCCCGCCTGCTTGAGTAGCCCGGCGACGGTGACGTGGTCGGCGTCGGTCATCGGCTCGAACTGCGCATCCGCGCCGAGGGACTTCACCTTGCCGCGCACGTAGATGACGGCTTCGTAGAGCGAGTCGCCGAGATTCTCGGCGGCGTCGCCGCAGACCACCAGGTTGCCGGCTTGCGCCATGAAGGCGGAAAAGGCGCCGACATCGCCGCCGACTACGATGTCGCCGCCCTTGAGCGAAATGCCGCAGCGCAGGCCGGCGTCGCCATCGACGATCAAGAGGCCGCCCTGCGCCGAGGCGCCGGCCGAGACGCTGGCAAAGCCGTGTACATGGACGCGGCCGGACATCATGTTTTCCGCCACGCCGGGGCCGGCATTGCCGGCGATGTCCACATCGGCCAACTGGTTCATGCCGGCGGCGTAGTAGCCGGCATGGCCGGCGATGTTGATAGTGACAGGCGCGTTGACACCGACGGCGATCGAATGCGCCCCGTCCGGGTTGAGTACGCGGACCTGCTTGACCATGCCGAGGTCACCGTGCAAAAACTGGTTGAGTTCGCGCAGCTTCTGGCTCGCCAGGTCGAACGCGATTGCCTCCGCCACCGCATTCATTTCAGATGCTCCACGAGTAGATGTGCTCGGGCTTGGGCTCGAACAGGGTCGCATGCTTCACGTCCGGCAGGTGGGCCAGGGAGCGGAATTCGGAGGCGATCGCCACGTAGTCGTCGGTCTCCGCGACGATCGCCGGCTTGCAGGCGAAGGGATCGCGCACCAGGGCCAGCTTGTCGCGCGTGCCCATCAGGAAGGTGTAGAAGCCGTCGAAGGCGGTGAAGCCGTGTTCGATCGCGGTTTCAAGGTCATCGCCTTCGCGCATGCGCCACTCCAGGTAACGGCAGGCGGCTTCGGTATCGCAATCGCCGTCGAATTCGATGCCCAGGGGCTCCAGTTCGCGGCGCAATTGATACGGATTGGAAAGCGAGCCGTTGTGCACCAGGCACCAGTCTTCGCCGGCGGTGTAGGGGTGGGCATTTTCCACCGTCACCGCCGATTCGGTGGCCATGCGCGTGTGACCGACCAGATGGGTGCCGGTGAGATGGGCGAAGTCGTAGCGCTGGGCCACTTCGATCGGCAGGCCGAGGTCCTTGTACAAATCGATGGCGCGGCCGGCGGAAAGCACGGTGATGCCAGGCTGGTGTGCCTTCAGCCAGGCCTTCACCGCGTTGGGGGCGGCGCCGGTGGTCAACGTCGCGTGGTTTTTCTTGACGCTGATTTCGGCCTGTGTATTCAGCGCGGCGGCGACGGTAGCGCGCAGGGCTTCCCAATCGATGGCCTGGGCGCCTGCATACAGCGAAAGCTTGCGCTTCTCCGCCGCCACCGGTTCGGTGAACACCGCCATGCCGGACGAATCCGGTCCGCGCTCGGTCATGCCGATCAGCATCGGCAGCATGAGTTCGCCCAGGCGCTCGCGCAACGCGGGTCTCTTGACCAGTAATCCAACAATGCCGCACATACGATATTCCTTAGAAAAATTCGAGGTAGCGCTTGCGTTCCCACTCGGAAACATGGCGTGAATATTCGATCCACTCCATGCGCTTGAGTTCGATGAATTCCTTCGACAAGGCTTCGCCGATGGCGCCGCGGATCACCTCGTCGGCCTCGAAGGCGTCGATCGCCTCGCTGAGGTTTTGCGGCAGCAGGCCGATGCCGCGTTTCTTCAGTTGCTCCGGCGTGGCCTCGTAGAGATTGTCGTTCGACGGCACACCGGGGTTGATCTTCTTGTCGATGCCGTCCAGCCCCGCCGCGATCAGCCCGGCGCTTACCAGGTAGGGATTGCAGGAGCCATCCGGCAAGCGCAGCTCCAGCCGGCCGTAGGGGATGCGCACCATGGTGGTCCGGTTGTTGTCGCCGTAGGTGATGTAGGCCGGCGCCCAGGTGGCGCCGGAAAGCGCGCGGCCGACCACCAGGCGTTTGTACGAATTGACGGTGGGGGCGGCCAGCGCGCACAAGGCGCGCGCATGCTTAAGCACGCCGCCCAGGAACCAGTAGCCGGTCTGCGACAGGCCCAGGCCGTTCTTGTCCTTGGCATCGAAGAACAGGTTTTTGTTTTTTGCCGTACCCAGCGAGATGTGAAAGTGCGAGCCGGTGCCGGTGCGGTTGGAAAACGGCTTGGGCATGAAGGTGGCGACCATGCCGTGCTTGTGAGCGATCTCGCTGGCTGCCATCTTGAAAAACGTATAGCGGTCAGCGGTGGTCAGGCAGTCGCCATAGGTGAAGTTGACCTCGAACTGGCCGTTGCCGTCTTCATGGTCGATCTGGTAGACGTCCAGGCCCACCGCGCGCACCGCGTCGGTCAACTCCTGCAGCATTTCGGAAGTACGCGCCAGGCCCTTGTAGTCGTAGCAGGGTTTTTCCAGATTGTCGGTCGCATCGAAGGGTTCGAGCGCGCCGTCAGCGCCCCGACGCAGCAGCATGAACTCGGGCTCGATGCCGGTGTAGAGCGTCATGCCGCGCTTTTCCAGCACCTTCAACTGGTTTTTCAGCGCGACGCGCGAGCAATACTCATAGGGCTGGCCCTTGACGTAGCCATCGCACACCATGCGCGCGAAGCCCGGCATCCAGGGCACGGCGGTGAGGGTGCTCAAATCGCCCTTGGCCATGTAGTCCGGGCCATGCGGGCCCATGCCGAGGCCCCAGACCGCGAATCCGGCAAAGCCCGCGCCATCGTTCAGTACCATGTCCAGGTGTTCGGAAGGGACCGCCTTCGCTTTTGCCGCGCCGTGGATGTCGACGAACTGCGCCAGGATGGACTTGAGCTTGTTGTCCTTCAGAAACCTCTTGGCTGCTTGCGGCGTCATGGCGGGTCCTCCGAAATCGGGTCAGAGTGAAAGGTCAGGAACTAAAGCGTATGTACGGCGGCGTCCCCGCCGAGTTCGCGCACGATCTCCAGCAGGGTGCGCCAGAGATAGCAGCCGAAGGTGGGGTCGCACCAGATGCGGTAGGCAACGTCGGTAGGGCGCTTTTGCGCAATTACCAGCACCGAGACGCCGACCATCGAAGTCATCACCAGCGGCCCGGTAGCCAAGTCGAGGCCGGCAAAGTCGATGTTGCAGGTCTGCAGCAATACCTCGTTGGCTTGTGGGCCGGCCAGCAGCAGCGCCGCGTCTTCGCGCAGCACCGGGTAACAGGGGCCGCTTGCGCTGCGCCGGCCCTTGCTCAGCTCGCGCGTCAGCGTCTCGATGCGCTCGGCACGCGCGTCTTCGATCAGGAACTCGCTGGCAGCCAGGCGCGCCACCAGGCCGTTTTCCGTCGCGGTCCAGCTGTTGAAGGCGGCAGGTACCGGCACGCCCTGGCTCACCAGCCAATCCGCGGCGCCCGGTCCCTTGCAGCCGCAGCGTGCCAGCGCGGAAACGTCGCTGAGGGTTACGGGCGGCAAGCCGCTACGGCCGAAGGCGCGCGGCAGGGTCATGCCATTGACCACGGCCCAGTCGGCGACCTGCTCGCGATAGGCCTCGTACAAGGGCGAGAGGCGCAGCGCGGTTTCGCTCATGCGGTCTCCGGCTGCTTTTGCCGCAGGTTTTTCGGATCGTAAAACGGCGTCTCCGAAACCGTGGCACGCACCATGCGGCCGCCGTCGATACGGATATTCAATGTGCTGCCGACCTTGCTCAAGGCCGGCGCCACCAGCGCCAGGCCGATCACTCTGCCAACAGCCGGCGAATGCGCGATGCTGGTGATGCGCCCGGCGGGCTCGTCACTTTCGATCACCAGGTGGCATTCCTTTGGCATGCCGGTGTCGGGCTCGTCGAGAGTGAAACCCACCAGGGCCTGCTTGCGCGGCAGGCGGCCCATCGCCTCCAGGCTGCGCTGGCCGACAAAAAACGGCTTGTCCATTTTCAGCGCCCAGTCCATGCCGAGCTCAAGCGCGTTGGTGACGCCGTCGGTGTCCTGGCTGACGATGATGTGTCCCTTCTCCAGCCGTAGCAGGCGCTGGGCCTCGACGCCGAAGGGGCGGATGCCGTGGGCCGCGCCGGTCTTCATCAACTGGTCCCACAGGTGCGCCGCGCCCGAGGCGGGCACATGGATTTCGTAACCCAGTTCGCCGACGAAGCCGACGCGCAGCAGGCGTGCCGGCAAGCCCGCCACTTGCGCCTCGCGCGCGCCGAGATAGGGAAATGTTGCCTCCGACAGATCAAGCGCGGTCAGCGGCGCCAGTACCTCGCGCGAGCGCGGGCCGGCCAGGTTGATTGCCGCGAAATGCCCGGTGACGTTGACGATGCCCACTTCCATGCGCCACATGGCATTCAGGCGCGTGAGTTCGCGGTACACCGTGGCCGAGCCGGTAGTGGTGGTGGTGAAGTAGAAATGCTCTTCGCCCAGGCGTGCAATCACGCCGTCGTCGATCACCACGCCGGATTCGTCGAGCATCAGCCCGTAGCGCGTGCTGCCCACCTTCATGCCGGCGAATTTAGCGGTGTAGATGCGCTCGAAAAAGGCGCCGGCATCGCGCCCGAAGAGCTCGATCTTGCCCAGCGTACCGACGTCGATCACGCCGACAGCGCCGCGCACCGCCGCCACTTCGGCGCGGATCGCCGCTTCGCGCGTCTGGTTTTCCACGGCGTAATACTCCGGCCGCTGCCATTGCCCCGCCGGCATCCATACCGCACTGGCGGCGGCGTGGCGCCCTTCTAGCGGGGTGGCGCGCTCCGGCATGAAGCCGCGCCCGCCCAGGTGCGACATCGGCACCGGGTGGAACATCGGCCGCGCCGTGGTGCTGCCGACCTCGCCGGGCGTACGCCCGAGGATTTTCGCCAGCACACGAATCGCGTTCATGTTCGAATGCTTGCCCTGCGAAGGCCCCATGCCCACCGTGCTATAGCGCTTCATCAGCTCGATGTTGTCGAAGCCTTCCTGCGCGGCGTTGAAAAAATCCTTCAATTGCAGGTCTTCGTCGAAGTCAACGAAATTGCGGCCCTTGGGGTGCGCAAAGATCGGATAAGGATGGCTGGGCATGCCGGATTGCGCGCGCTCCTGCCTGCATGAAGGCGCGGCGCCATCGACGCTGCCAGGCTTGCGCGACTGCGCTGCCGCAGCCCGCCCGGCCGCTGCGCCGTCACGCAGCTTTTGCGCGAAGCCGTGGACACCGTTGACCCGGCCTGCGGCATACACGCCGGGCGGGCAGGCGGCCGGCACGAACTGCTGCAACTCGGCGCTGAATTCCATCCGCGCGCCGGCCTGGTAGAGCAGAGGGGCGGCACCGGCCCAGCCGGTGCTCATCAGCAGGCCATCGCATTCGAATTCGCGCGCCTGGTAACCGTCCAGCGTGCCGTCGCGCGCAAGCGGCGCCACCCGCACGCCGCGCAGGGCGCCCTGCGAATCGGCCAGGGCCTCATGGATGCCATGGCCTTCCAGCACCAGGGTGCCGGGCGGCACCGCGCCGCGCGAATTGGCGCCGCGCAAATCCACCACCGCCGCGATTTCCACGCCATGCGCCGCCAGGTCGCGCGCAGCCCGGTAGCCGTCGTCGTTGGCGGCGAGCACGACGGCGCGCTTGCAGGGAGCGATAGAGTAGCGGGCAAGCATTCTCTGCGCTGCGGACGCAAGGATCACGCCAGGCAAATCGTTGTTGCGGAACACCGCCGGCTGCTCGTAGGCGCCGGTGGCGACGACCACCGCGCGGGCGCGCATTTTCACCACATGGCCAGGGGTGACGATGGGCACCCAGTGGTCGGCGTAATAGCCGGCGGCGTAGCTGGAGACGTAGACCACCGCACCGGCGGCGGCGATGGCGGCAAGGCGCCGCGTTTCTTCCGCCTGGCGCTCGCCGTCGGCGCCGCCGAGGTTGTACAGGCCGCTGCCGCCCAGGCGCGGATTTTCGTCCACCAGGGCCACCCGCGCGCCGGCACGCAAGGCGGCATCGGCCGCCGCCAGGCCGGCGGGACCGCCGCCGATCACCAGCACATCGCAAAATGCATAGCGCTTCGGCGAGCCCTTGCGGCGCGCGGAAAAATCGACGGTGCCCAGGCCCGTGGTGCGGCGAAACACCCGCTCCCAGAAAGGAAACTGCGATTTTTTGTGGAACGCCTTGTAGTAAAAGCCCACCGGCAAAAACGGCGCCAGCCATTCGAGGAAGCGCGCGCGATCGCGCGCCACGCCGCCGATGGTATTGACCGCCGTGGCGCGCAGCCCCTCGGCCAGCGGCGTCACATCAGCGCGTACATTGGGCACCGAAAAACAGCTGCTCACCTGCATCAGCGCGTTGACGTCGTGGTTCGCCAGCGAAAGCACGCTGCGCGGCCGGTGGTACTTGAAGCTGCGGCCCAGCACGCGCACGCCGGCGGCCAGCAAGGCGCTGCTGATGGTGTCGCCGGCATAGCCCTCGTAGCCGATGCCTTCGAAGGTGAAGCGCAGCGGCTTGCCGCGGTCGATCCACTCGCCGGCTTGCGGCGGCAGGCGCTTCATTGCACAGCCTCCGCCACGGCGTCGCTGTAAAGATAGGTGCGCAATACCTGGTCGGTGGCAGTATCGCGCTCGGCGATGAACCACACACCCGAAGGCAGGTGGTACCACCATTCGCGCTTGACGCCGGGGGCGCCGTTGCGGTTGAACACGTAGTCGGCCCAGGCATCGTCCGTTGCCGCCTGCGGGTCGGGCATCGGCCGCAGTTCGCCATGGTAAAAAAATTCCGAGACCGGGCGCGGGCCGTTGATCGGACAGGTCATCAGCTTCACGTCCGGGTCCCTCGATTAGTGGCCGACACTGGCGGCTCCCTTCTCGCCGGTGGGGGCGTACTTGCGGAAGCGGTCCAGGGTGAAGCCTTCGATCAACTCGTGGTTGCGGTCGTTCGCCACCGTATAACTCATGGTCTTGCCGCTGGCGGGCGTGGCCTTGAAGCCCCAGGTGCCCCAGCCGGCGTCGAGGTAAAAACCTTCGACTTCGGTTTTGCCCATCAGCGGCGCGAAGTCCGGCGTCATGTCGGCCATGCCGGCCCACTGGCGCACCACCTTGACGTCGGCCAGGAAGGGGAACATGTCGATCATGTGCGAGGAAAGCCCTTCGACGAAATCGAAAGTCGAACGCGTGTTGTGCAACTCATAGGGGTCGAGCGAGGCGCCCATCACCAGTTCGCCGCGCGCGGTCTGGCTGACATAGACGTGCAGGCTGCCGGAGACCAGGATCGGGTCGAGCCAGGGCTTTAGGGGCTCGGAGACCATCGCTTGCAGCGGGTGGATGAACAGCGGCGTGTCGATACCGATCATCTTCGTAATGCGCGGCGTCGAGCCCGCCACCGCGCACAGCACCTTGGAAGTGGCGATGTGCCCGCGGCTGGTGTGTACGCCCTTGACCTTGCCGGCGACGATCTCGATGCCCGTTACCTTGGTCTGCTGGTGGATCTCCACCCCGCGCTGGTCGGCACCCCGCCCGTAGCCCCAGGCGACAGCGTCATGCCGCGCAATCGAACCCGGCGCGTGAAACAGCGCGCCGAGTATCGGCGCATGGCCGTTGCAACTCAGGTCCATCATCGGGCAGGCCTTGTGCACGGCGGCGGCATCGACCACTTCGCTGTCGATGCCGTAGTGCTTGTTCACCTCGGCGCGCCAGCGCATGGTGCGCATCGCCGAATCCGTATGCGCCAGGGTGTAGTGGCCGCGATTCGAATAGAACAGGTTGAGGTCGAAGTCTTCCGACAGGTCCTGCCACAGCTTCACGCTCATGTCGTAGAACTTCGCGCCTTCCGGCGTCAGGTAGTTCGAGCGGATGATGGTGGTGTTGCGCCCGGTGTTGCCCCCGCCGATATAGCCTTGCTCCAGCACCGCCACGTTGGTGATGCCGTGGTCGCGCGCCAGGTAATACGCCGCTGCCAGCCCGTGCCCGCCGGCGCCGATGATCACCACGTCATAAGAGCGCTTCAGTTCCGCGTGCGCACGGAACATGCGTGGTTCCGGGTGCTTTTTGGAGAGGGCGAAGCGCAGCAGGCGCCAGGGCATGAAAACACCAACCGTAGGAAGAAAAAGTCAGGCGAGTGTAAGGAGCGAAAAATGCCTTGTCAATACTGTGGAGAAATAGTATTTTCCTCACAGGAAAAGTGCATGGCAGCGTAAATTTCGCCCGGATTTGGTGCGTTATAGTGACGCCTGCTAAGGGAGCATTGATGCCAGCAGCGAAAAAACCTCCGGCCAAGCCGGCGCAGGCTGTATCCACAGACCCGGCGGACGACCCGCGCGCGCTGGACCGGCATATCGGCTCCACCGTGCACGGCCTGCGCATGCAGTGCCGCCTCACCATCACCGACCTGGCCCGCCTCTCGGGTTTGAGCCCCGGCATGCTTTCCAAGATCGAGAACGGCCAGGTATCGGCCAGCCTGGACAGCTTGCGCACCCTGGCGCGGGCGCTGGGCGTGGGCATCGCCGAACTGATGCAGGACTTTGAAAGCGCGGCGGGCGAAGTGCAATACGTGCCCAAGGCCGGTGGGCTGGAAGTGATCCGGCGAGGCACCAAGAAGGGGCACACCTACCACTTGCTCTATTCGAACCGCGGCCCGCACAAGCCCTTCGAGCCTTTTTTGGTGACCCTTACCGACGAAAGCGAAGTCTTCCCGGCTTTCAAGCACGAGGGGCTGGAGTTCCTGCACATCCTGGAGGGGCGCATCCAGTACCGCCATGGCAACCAGATTTTCATGCTCGGGCCGGGCGACTCCCTGACCTTCGACGGCAAGGTGCCGCACGGCCCGGAGCAACTGGTGAAGCTGCCTATTGTGATGTTGGCGGTGATGGTCTACACCGCCAACGCATAAGGCGTGATGCTGGCGGTAATGGCCTACACCGCCGCGCCCTGAACTCAAGCGTTGCGCGCAAGCTCCCACAGCTTCGACGGACTGAGCGGAATGTCCAGCAACTCCACACCGCGCTTCGGCAGTTGCAGCGCATCTTCCAGCGCCTGCGCGAATAACGGTCCCACCGGAATCGCCCCGGCTTCGCCCACGCCCTTGATGCCCAGCGGGTTGAGGGGCGATGGCGTCACCGTATGCGTCATTTCCATCCGCGGCACGTCCATCGAACTGGGCAACAGGTAGTCCGCCAGCGAGGCATTGAGCAGCTGGCCCTCGTCGTTATAGACCAGGTCCTCGAAAAACGCGTTGCCGATGCCCTGCGCCACGCCGCCCTGCACCTGGCCCTCGACGATCAGCGGGTTGATCACTACCCCGCAATCGTGCGCCACCGCGTAGCGCTTGATCTCCACCATCATGGTCTCGGGGTCGACTTCCACAATCATCGCGTGCGCGCCGGAAGCGGTGGCACCCATCGGCGGGCCGAAGTAGCTGGTGGCTTCCAGTCCCGGCTCGGTGCCGGGCGCGACCGCGCCGCGCATCGGGTTGGCCATGCCGGCGAGTTCGCCCAGGGTGATCGAATGTCCCGGCACGCCGTTGAGCGAGACCTTGCCGTTTTCGATGATCAAATCAGTCTCGGCGCATTCGAAATGCTCGGCGGCGGTGGCGAGGATTTTTTGCCGCACCAGCCCCGCCGCCTGGCCGATGGCATTGCCCGCCACCACCGCGCCGCGGCTGGCGAACGTGCCGGCGCCCCAGTAGAAGGCGTCGGTATCGCCGGTGATGACTTCCACGTTGGTCACATCCACTCCGCAGGCGTCCGCGACGATTTGCGCGAAGCTGGTGAAGTGCCCCTGGCCCTGGGTGCCGATGCCGGTGACCACGCTCACCTTGCCGCTGGCCTGCACCTGCACCTTGGCGCCTTCGTACGGCCCGATGCCGGTGCCCTCGACATAGCAGACCACCGCGATGCCGACGCACTTCCCCTCGGCGCGCAAACGCGGCTGCTCTTCGGCGAGAAATTTTTCGTAGCCGATGGTGGCCAGCACCTGGTCGAGGATAGGCTCGTAGTTGCCGCTGTCGTAGGTAAGCTCGGTGAAGTCCTGGTAGATGATGCCGTGGTTGTAGGGAAAGGCATCCGGCGCGATGAAATTGCGCCTGCGGATTTCCGCCGGCGTAATGCCGATCTCGCGCGCGGCGATGTCCAGCAAACGCTCCATCACGAACACGCCATGCTGGCGCCCGGCGCCGCGATACGGCGTCACCAGGGTCTTGTTGGTGAATACGGCGGTGAACATGCTGTCGTAGTGCGGCACCACGTAGGGCCCGAGCAGGGTGCACTGGCTGTTGATCGGCACCGTCAGGCCGTAGGGGTCGTAGGCGCCGGTGTCGTGCAGGAACACGTCCTTGATGCCGATGATCTTGCCTTCCTTGTCGATCGCCATTTCGGCATCGTGGATCTGCCCGCGCTCATGCGTGGTGGCGAAGAAGTGTTCCGCGCGGTCCTCGATCCACTTCACCGGCGTGTTCAGTTGTATCGCCACCCAGGGGATCAGCACTTCCTCCGGGTAGAACATCATGATCTTCGGCCCGAAGCCGCCGCCGATGAAGGGGGCGATCACCCGCACCTGGCGCTCGGAAAGTCCCAGCATCGCCGCCATGCCGTTGCGTATTGCCACCGGCGCCTGCGTGGTGTCCCAGATGGTCAGCTTGTCGGCTTTGTTGTCCCACTGCGCCACCACGCCGCGCGTCTCCATCGGCTGCGAGCAGCCATGGTCATAGGTGAAGCGGCGCTTGATAGTGACATGGGCGTCCTTCGCCGCGCGGCCATAGTCGCCGCGCTTCTGGTGCGCGTGCGCGGCGACGTTGCCGGGAATGTCCGGGTAGACGCGCGGCGCATCGGGTCGCGCGGCCGCCTCCAGTTCGGCGGCTACCGGCAGCGCCTCCCAGTCGATGTAGATGTCGCCCACCGCGTCTTCCGCGATATAGCGGCTCTCGGCGATCACCAGTACCACCGGCTCGCCGACATGGCGCGTCACGCCCTTGGCCAGCGGCACCTGGGTGCGCAGGTTGAAGACGATGCCGGGAACCGGCGGCGGCGGCACCAGCAGCGGCCCATGCTGCCAGTAGTCGCCCAGGTCTTCGGCGGTGTAGATGGCGATCACGCCGGGGCGCGCCTTCGCCGCCTCGACGTCGATGGAGATGATTTTCGCGTGCGCATGCGGGCTGCGCAAAAATGCCGCGTGCAGCATGCCGGAGAGTTCGACATCGTCGACGAACAGCGCGCTGCCGGTGAGCAGTCGCGCGTCCTCGTTGCGCTTGACCGGCTGACCGAAGTAGCGGGTGCTCATGCCGCAGCCCCCGCGCGCAGGTTTTTCGCCGCCAGCAGCACGGCGTCGACAATGTGCTGGTAGCCGGTACAGCGGCACAGGTTGCCGGAGAGGGCTTCGCGCACCTCGGCCTCGGTGGGATCGGGATGCTGCGCCAGATACGCCTGCATGGTCATCAGGATGCCCGGCGTGCAGTAGCCGCATTGCAGTCCGTGGCACTCGCGAAAAGCCTCCTGCAGCACGGAGAGCTTGCCGGGTCCGCCAGCCAGGCTTTCGACTGTGGAAATCGCATGGCCCTGCGCCTGCACCGCGAAAGTCAGGCAGGAGCGCGCAGGCTCGCCGTCGAACTGCACGGTGCAGGCGCCGCACACGCCGTGCTCGCAGCCGACGTGGGTGCCGGTGAGGCCCAGCTCATGGCGCAGGAAGTCGGCCAGCAGCATGCGCGGCTCGACGGTGCGGGTGTAACGGCGGCCGTTGACGGTGAGGGAAAGCTTGACCTCGTGTTCGAAATCGCTGCTGCTCATGCGGATGTTCCTTGGCGCGCGCGGGCGGCAGCGCTGGTGAGGGCGCGGCGGGTCAGCACGCCGGCCAGGTGGCGCTGGTAGTCCGCGGTGCAATGCACGTTGCCGTTGGGCTCGACTTCCTCCTGCGCCTGCGCGGCGGCGGCGGCAATGGCCTCGGCGTCGAGTACGCCGCCGATCAACAACTGCGCGGCAGCGGCGGCGGCCATCGGCGTCGGCCCGGCGTTGCACAGGGCGATGCTGGCGCTGCCGCAGCGGCCGTTCGCATCCAGGGTCAGGCTGGCGGCGACTCCCGCCATTGCATAGTCGCCGGGCCGGCGCGCCACTTCGATGAAGCAGGTGCCGCTGCGCGCGGGCAGGGCGGGCAACTCGATTTCAACCAGCATCTCGTCGGGCTGCAGCGCGGTTTCGAACAGGTTGATGAAAAAGTCGGCCGCCGCGATCCAGCGGTCCCCGCCGGCCGAATGCGCATGCATGCGCGCACCGGCCGCCAGCATCACCGCCGGCAGCTCCGAGGCCGGGTCCGCATTCGACAGGTTGCCGCACAAAGTGCCGCGATTGCGGATTTGCGGGTGCGCGATGTTCGGCAGCACTTCGGCCAGCAGCGGCTGCCAGCGCGCCACTTCGGCGCAATGCTCGACGCGGCTGTAGCGGGTGCGCGCGCCGATGCGCAGCGCGCCGTTGTCCACCGTGATGTAGTCCAGGTCATCCAGCGGGTTGAGGTCGATCAGCATGGCCGGCTGCGCCAGGCGGAAGTTCATCGCCGGAATCAGGCTCTGGCCGCCGGCGAGAAAGCGCGCCTCCTCGCCGGCCTCGGCTTTCAGGGCCAGCGCATGTTCGAGCGACTGCGCGGCGGCGTAGCGAAACGGGGCGGGCTTCATGGCAGGCCGCGCGCACCGGGCGCGACGTGGGGTCGAGGCATTGTTTCTCCGTTCATCCGGCAGCTTCCTGGGTGCACAAAAAAGGGCGCATTGAATTCGCTCCGGCTCGCGATGGTGCAGGGGCGGCGATGCGTTGGTATACGATCAGGCATACCCGCTCCTGCTGCAATGCCCGTGCCATCTCCGCCCCCGGCGGCTGGCGCTTATTTGGGCAGGGGAATGAACTCGGTTTCGCCCGGCACCTGGCCCATGCGATTGGCTGCCCAGTCGGCCTTGGCCTGCTCGATGCGCTCGCGGCTGGTGGAAACAAAGTTCCACCAGATGTGGCGGTGGCCGTCCAGCGGCGCGCCGCCCAGCGCGATAAAGCGCGCCCCCTCCGGCGCCTGGATGCGCGTGCTGCGCCCGGCTTCCAGCAGGGCCAGGGTGTGCGCGGGCAGCGGCACGCCGTCGACAATCAGCGGGTAATCGACGCTGTAGAGCGCGCACTCGTCAGCCTCGGGCAAAAAGTCGAAGCTGGCGCCGGCCTGGGCGCTGAAATCGAGATACAGGGTCGCGGCGAAGGTCTTGACCGGCGAACTCAGGCCGAAGGCGCTGCCGATCAATACCCGAACGTTGAAGTTGGGTGCCTGATGCACCGGCAGCGCATCCGCCGGGGTGTGGTGAAACGCGGCGCCGGTCTCTTCAAATTCGCGGGGCAGGGCGGTCCAAAGCTGCAAGCCGTGGGAAACGCGGGTTTTTTGCGCCAGGTCGGGCGGGGTGCGCTCGGAATGCACGATGCCGCTGCCCGCGGTCATCCAGTTGATCGCGCCGGGCTCGATGCGCTGCACGCTGCCGAGGTTGTCGCGATGCAGAATCGCGCCTTCGAACAGGTAGGTAACCGTGGCCAGGCCGATGTGCGGGTGCGGGCGCACGTCGTGGTTGTCCTCCGGGTGCGAGGTTTCCGGGCCGAAGTGGTCGAAAAACAGGAACGGGCCGATACCCTGGCGCGCGGCCGCGGGCAGCAGGCGGCGCACGATGAAACCTCCGCCCAGGTCTTTTTCATGTGGTTGGAGCGACAGGGCGATCGGCATATCTTCTTCAGGCCTTCAGTTTTGCGGTGGCATCCACCAGCGCACGCGCCACGCCCAGCATGGCGGCGCGTACATGGTCATCGACCAAATGGCCTTCGGAGGTGACCGCTTCGTTGGATCGGCCCACCGCCAGCTGTTTCGGCATCACCAGCATGCCGAGGTTGCCCAGCAGGTCGCGCAGGTGGAACAGGGAGCGCAGGCCGCCCAGCGCGCCGGGCGATGAGCCGACGATGGCCACCGGCTTTTGCGCCAGGATATCCAGGCCGGCGACACGGCCAGGGGCGGCGAAAATGCGCGAGCACCAGTCCAGCGTGTTCACAAGCAGCGGCGGCATCGAGCCGTTGTACTCCGGGGTGGCGATCAGCAAGGCGTCGTGCTGATCGATCACCGCCATCAGGCGGGTGATCACCTCGGGTACGCCCTGCTCGGCTTCGAGGTCGCCGTGGTACAGCGGCGCGTGGTAGTCGGCCAGGTCGATCAGCGTGGCGTCGGCGCCGGCTTCGAGCAGCGCGATGTGCGCGGCGCGCGCCACCCGCTTGGAAAGCGCGGCCTTGCGCGCGCTGCCGGCGAATACCAGTACACGGGGAGGGAGCATGGGGGCTTGGGCGTAAACAACTTGTTATTGCCGCCCGTGACGGCGGATGCCCGATTGTGCGCCAGCCTCGTGCAAGATGCAACGCACCGGCGCACCTTCTCCCCCTTGCTTCAGGCCTTTTTCTTCTTGCGTCCCGCCTTGACCGGCGACAGCGCCGCGATGCGCGCCAGCAACTCCGCCAGCGGCAGGGCTTCGAGGGCGAGCAGGCCAGCGCGCAGCAACTGGCTCTTTTTTACCTCGACGCCGTTTTTCAGGCAGCGCGCCTTCATTGTCTTGATCTTGTCATAGTCCGCCTGCGGCATGGTGAAGCCGTCGCGCACCACTTTCAATTCGCTGGCCGGGGCCGCGGCCTTTTTCGGCTTGGCGGACTTGCTGCTTTTCGTCGCCTTCCTGGCCGCCTTGACCGGCGTCTTTTTTGCCGGCGTGGCGGGCGGCGTCTTTTTTGCCGGCGCGGCCGGCGTCGGCTTTTTTTCCGCCGCGGCCGGCGCCGGCTTTTTCGCGGCGGGGCGGGTGCTCTTGCGCGCCGCGGACTTGCGGGTGGATTTGCTGGTGGTTTCCATGCGTCTGGGCCTTCTCTGGGTTAAAAGTATAAATAGTTTATACCATTTATTCGGCTGCTGTCCGTCCGCTCCGGCAGCGGGCGGATGGAGGCGCCGCTAATCCGGGCAATGCGCCGGCGGCGGTTGTCCCGATGCCGCGCGGGCCTTACGATTTGCCGCTGCGAGCTAATATAGGCGCTGTCCGCGCGGTGTCGGCATAAGGTCACATGCACGGGCGAGCATACACGACCCATACTGGAGACAAAATGACAACAGTTTCGAAGGCGGCGAAGCCGGCGGCACGCGCCGCCGCCCGCCGCCCACGCGTCGCCGCGCCGCGTCCCGCACCGGCTGCGCCCAAGCCGGTGATGCCCGCGGGTACCTCGCACTGGGCCGAGCAGGTCCACCCGATGCTGGTCGAGGCCGGCATCCGCCAGGTCGGCCTGGTGCCGGATGCCGGACACTCGCGCCTGATCCAGCTCTGCGAAGCGGACAAGAGCATGCGCATCGTCCGCCTGACCACCGAGGAAGAGGGCGTGGCCCTGCTGGCCGGCGCTTGGCTCGGGGGTGAGAAGGGTGTGCTGTTGATGCAAAGCAGCGGCGTCGGCAATTGCATCAACATGCTCTCCCTGCCGGTGGCGTGCAGCATGCCGTTGCTCATTCTGGTGACCATGCGCGGCGACCACGGCGAATTCAATGCCGCCCAGGTGCCGATGGGCGACTCCACCCAGGCGGTGCTCGAAGCGGTGGGCGTACTGGTCAAGCGCGCCGACATCGCCGCCGACGTGCCGGAAATGGTCTCTTCCGGCCTGCGCCTGGCATTCAACACCTTCCGTCCCGTGGCCATCCTGATCGGCCAGCGCGTTTCCGGCGCGAAGGATTTCCGCAAACTCACCCAGCCGGCGGGAGATATCAATGAGTGAACTTCTGCATCGCCGCACGGTGGTCAAAGAGCTGCTGAAAAAACGCGGCGACATGGTGGTAATCGGCGGCCTCGGCGCCCCGGCCTGGGACATCACGGCTGCCGGCGACCACGACAACAACTTTCCCCTCTGGGGCGCGATGGGCGCCGCCGCGATGATCGGCCTGGGCCTGGCGCTGGCGCAGCCCAAGCGCCGCGTGCTGGTGGTCACCGGCGACGGCGAAATGCTGATGGCCCTGGGCGCACTGGCGACCATAGCCGTGCAAAAGCCGAAAAACCTCTCCATCGTCGTGCTCGACAACGAGCACTACGGCGAGACCGGCATGCAGCGCACCCACACCGGCTACGGCGTCGACATGGCCGGCATGGCCAAGGCGGCGGGCTTCGCGCGCACGATGAACATCACGGCGCAAAAAGACGTGTTGCGCCTGCGTCCGCTGATCGACGGCATGCGCGGTCCGCTGTTCGCCCAGGTGAAGATCGATGCGGAAAAGCTACCGTTGGTGCTGCCGCCGCGCGAGGCTTCGTACATCAAGAACCGCATGCGTATCTCGATACTCGGACCCGAGGCGGCACTCCACCAATAACCGTAGCCGACAAAAGTAAAAACCTGCTTTTGTCGGGGCTGATTTGCATGGAATCGCTGGCAGAGCCAGCCGATTCCATGACAAGACAACAACGGTCAAGGAGTTAGCCTGGACGACCAGAGGTCGTCATGTGCAAAAAGCAACGAGCGCGGGCCGCGCGCGCAAGCAGTCGCGGCAAACAAATATAACGGAGGAGACAATCATGCCGCGCATCACACCGGCGTCCGCGCGCGTTTTGCGCCGGCCGCGTCCGCTCGTTTCAGGATTTCTTTGCACTTTGGTCCTGCTTGCGGGAGCAGGCGCGGCGCATGCGCAGGCGTGGCCGGCGCACCAGATTCGCCTGGTGGTGCCCTTCGCCGCCGGCGGCAGCACCGACATCACCGCCCGCGTGGTCGCGGACGGCATGCGTCCACTGCTGGGGCAAACCGTGGTGGTGGACAACAAGCCGGGGGCCGGCGGCAATATCGGCGCCGTCCAGGTAGCGAAGGCGGAAGCCGATGGCTACACCTTGCTGATGGCCACCAGCACCCATGCCACCAACGTCAGCCTCTACGCCAACCCCGGCTACGATTTCGCGCAGGAGCTGGCGCCGATCACGCAGGTCTCGCTGATTCCCAACCTGCTGGTTGTCGGCCCCGGCATGCCGGCGAACAATCTCGCCGAGTTCATCGCCTACGTGAAGCAGAACAAGGGGCCGGTGAACTATGGTTCGGCGGGCAACGGCTCCTCCCAGCATTTGTCGGCGGCGCTGTTCAACAGCATGGTCGGTGGCAAGATGCAGCACGTGCCCTACAAGGGCGGCGCGCCTGCCAATTCCGATTTGCTGGCGGGGCAGATCCAGGCGGTGTTCGGCCCGCTGGTCGAAGTGGTCGGCTATGTGAAGGCCGGGCGGTTGAAGGCACTGGGCATCACCACCAAAAAACGTTCGCCGCTGCTGCCCGAGGTGCCGGCGATCGGCGAGCAATTGCCGGGCTATGAAGTGGCGCTGTGGAACGGCATTCTGGCGCCGGCAAAAACGCCGCCGGAAGTCATTGCCAGGCTCAACGAGGCGATCGTCAAGGTGCTGCTGCAGCCCGAGACCAAGGCGAAACTGGCTGAGCAGGGCTCGGAGCCGGTGGGCAATACGCCAGCCGAGTTCAAGCAGATGATCGGGCCGGAAATCGACAAGTGGCGCAACCTGGTGAAAATCTCCGGCGCCAAGGTCGATTGAACATCGCACGAAAAAAAAAGGCGCCGCAATGGCGCCGTTTTTTATTGGTAAGCGGATTCAATCGTGCGCGTTGCTCAACGCTACCGCAAGATCACGCGCCTGCGCCGGCGCGGCAGCCGTGGCGGCATCCCCGGGATTGAGCAGGCGCCCCACATACTCGCCGAGGAACGAAGTGCGCAGCATGTGGCGTGGCTCGGCCGGGTCATAGTCGCCCACTGCCAGGTGCGTGAGGCAGCGGTTGTCCCACATGATCATGTCGTTCAGCCGCCAGCGATGGCGATAAACGAAGCGCGGCTGCACCGCGTAGTCGCACAGGTAGTCGATGATGGCGCGGCTCTCGCCCTCGCTCATGCCGAGAAAATTGCGCACGCGCTGGTTCACGTACAGCGCGCGACGCCCTGTGCCGGGGTGGGTACGTACCGCCGGGTGGATCACCAAAGGATTGAGGCGCTTGAACTCGGCGGTCAGCGCCGGGTCGCGCTTGTCCAGGCTGGCCACCAGGCTGGCGTCGTGCACGCCTTCCAGGCCGTCGAGAAACTGGCGCATCTTGTCCGACAGGGTCTCGTAGGCCAGGTACATATTGGCGAACAGCGTGTCGCCGCCGACCGAGGGCTTTTCCAGGCAATACAGCGTCGTGCCCTTGGCCGGCCTGATGGTGTAGGAAAGATCGGTATGCCAGTTCTGCCCCGCCGTCTTGGTCTGCGAAGGCTTGCCGCGCACCAGCTTGTTGGTGATCAGCATCATCTCGTCGTGATCGGGATGACGGTTGAAAGGCTGGCTCTCGTGCTGGTCGAGCTCGCCGAAGTGGCGGCTGAAAGCAATCTGCTGTTCCGGCGTGATGTGCTGGTCGGGAAATACCAGGATCAGGTGGCGGTGCCAGGCGTCGAGCACGGCCTGCGCGTCCTCCCTGGACATCGGCTGCGCCAGGTCGATGCCGGTAACCTCCGCGCCGAGCGCGTAGCCCACCGGGGTGACGGTAATGCCGGACATATTTGTCTCCGTGTCTAACGATGCTATGAAAACAATGTAGCCAATTCACCTGCCTTTGTCCATCGCCGGTGCTTATGCTGCGGGTGCAGCGGCAAAAGCGGTTGACGCGCCACGCGCGCTCCCTCTACGATGCGTGCATAACCGGCCTTAAGGCCGGACCATAAAAGGTGGAGACATGTTCAAACCCGCATTGCGTGCCTGCGCGGCCGCGCTGCTTTCGTTATTGCTTATTCCTTGCGGAGCAGCCCGCGCCGCCGACCCCTATCCCTCGCAGACCATTCGCGTGCTGGTCGGCTTTCCGCCCGGCGGCACCACCGACGTGGTCGGGCGAATCGTCGCGCAGGAGCTGAGCGAGGGCCTGGGCAAGTCGGCCGTGGTGGACAACCGCGGCGGCGCTTCCGGCATCATCGCCAGCGGCATCGCCGCCAAGGCGCTGCCCGACGGCCACACCCTGATCGTGGTCTCCAGCGCCCACGGCACCGTGCCGGCGCTGTACAGCAGCCTGCCCTACGCCGAGTCGGAACTCGTGCCGATCGCCATGATCGCCACCACCCCCTACCTGCTAGTCGTGCACCCGAGCATGCCCGCCACCAACATGGCGACGCTGATTTCGTACCTGAAGGCCAATCCCGGCAAGGTCGAGTTCGCCTCCTCCAGTCCCGGCACCGGCCAGCACCTGGCGGGCGAGCTATTGAAACGCAGCGCCGGGGTCAACATCGTCCACGTCCCCTACAAGGGCACCGGCGCGCTGATGCCCGACGTGCTTTCCGGCCGCGTGCCCATGTTGTTCGAAAATGTCGCCGTGATCGTGCCGCATGTCAAGTCCGGCAGCCTGCGGGCGATCGCCATCTCCAGCCTAAAGCGCAGCACCCTGATGCCGGACCTGCCCACCGTCGCTTCCTCCGGCGGCGCGCTGTCCAACTTCGAGGTGCTGGGCTGGTTCGCGCTGCTGGCGCCGGCCAAAACCCCGCCGGACATCCTCGCGCGTCTCAACAGCGAGGTGAACCGCATGGTCGCCAAGCCCGCCATCAAGGAAAAGCTGCTCGGCCTGGGCGCCGAACCCCTGGGCAGCACCGCCCCGGAAGCCGATCGCTACATCAAGGCCGAGCAGGAAAAATGGGGTAAGGTGATCCGCGAGGCGGGCATCACGCCGCAGTAGAGCTCCCTCGCGCGTGCGGCGCGGCATGCCCGGGCCGCGCCATGCCCGGGCTGCGCCATGCCGCCGGCATGCGCGGCTGGGCGGCAGCCGGGAGCCGACAGGCGCGATTCCTGCATGGAATCTTTTGCGCCCGGCGCGATCCAACCCGGCAAGGTGGGGTCACCAGGGGGTTGCGGCACATTGCGCTGTATCGCTTCCGGCCGCCACGGTCGCAACCTACTCGCAAGGAAATCCTGATGAGCGTCGCCGCTGAATTGGCCAATTGCCAATTGCGCATCAAGGAACTGGAAACGCGCATGCGCCAGCTGGAATCGGCGCTGGCGGCCATGCAGCAGCACCAAGAGGTCATGCCGAAGCGGCCCGCCGCAGCGCGGCCTGATGCCTTCATCCTCGACGACGACCTGGTCGCCCTGGCCGCCGGCGGCGAGCCGGTGCGGGCGGAGCCTCCGCCCCTGTCGGCCACCGCCGCCCGCAAGCAACTCGCCGTCACCCCGCCGCGCGCCGCTTCCAGGTCGCCTACTACCCCCACGCAGGCATCGCCCGACGTCGACCTGAGCTTCACCGACGCCTTTTCCTCCCTCGACGAGCGCCTGAAGGAGCAACTCGAACTGGAAACCCGCGCCGCGCCCGCCGTCACCGCCGGCCACCCGGTGCTGATCGATGCCGGGCTGATCGACAAGGCCTTCGCCAAGCCGCCACCGGAATTGATCCACGTCGTCAGCGACCTGGAGGAACAATATGCCCACCTGGCCGAGAAGATGGTGGGCATCTGGGGCACGCCCGAATGCGTCGCTTTCCTTCGCAAGCTGATTGTCGATGAGCGCGGCAGTCGCCAGGGCTTTCCCTTCGAGGTGATGAGCGAGTTGCTGATCCTGAGCGCCGTCGCCGAAACCCCCGCCGTCGCCCGCGCCTGGGAAAGCGAAGCCAACGTCGCCAAAAAGGCCGCGCAGGCGCCGGGCTAGCCGCCCCGCCGGTCCCGTCGCTCAGGGTAAACTTCGCTCCACCGGCGCCGCATCCCATGCCCGCCGGCTGGAGACAGTAACCATGAGAAGCAAGTTGTTCGTACCCGGCTCGCGCCCCGAGCTGTTCGCCAAGGCCCTGGCCGGCGCCGCCGATGGCCTTTCCTTCGACCTCGAAGACTCCGTCGCCCCCGACCGCAAGAAGGAAGCGCGCCAGGGTCTCGGCGAATTCCTGCGCAGCGAAGCCGCGCAGGGCGGCGGCAAGACCATGATCGTGCGCGTCAACGCGATGGACACGCCTTACTTCGCCGCCGATGTCGATGCCGTGGTCCAGCCCGGCCTCACCATGCTCAACCTGCCCAAGCCCGGCAGCGTGGAGGACGTGCGCGCCGCCGTTGCCGCCATCGAGCGCGCCGAGGCCGGCAACGGTGTGAAGACGCCGGTGAAACTCCTGCTCAACATCGAGTCGCCGCAGGCACTGCGCATGGCCGCCGAACTGGCGGGCGCACACAAGCGCGTCGCCGGCCTGCAACTCGGCCTGGGCGATTTGTTCGAGCCCCTGGGGGTGGCCCGGCGCGAAAACGCGGCGATTGCGCAAGCCATGTTCATGGTACGCATGGCCGCGGGCGAAGCCGGCGTATTCGCCTACGACGCGGCGTTTGCCAACATCAAGGACGAAGCCGGCTACCGCGCCGAAGCCGAAATGGCCAAGCGCTTCGGCTTCCTCGGCAAAAGCTGCATCCACCCCAGCCAGATCGCCATGGCCAACGAGGTGTTCCGCCCCAGCGACGAAGAAATCGCGCATTCGGTAAAAATACTCGAGGCCGCGCGCGAGGCCGGCGCAAAGGGCATCGGCGCCTACGTGGTCGACGGCAAGATGATCGACCCGCCTTTTTTCGCCCGCGCCCAGGTGATCGTGGCGACGGCGAAACGCATGGGCCTGCTGCCGCAATAAAAGAGACGTCCGGATTTTTTGGAGACAAACATGAAGCACCTGATCGCCGCCGCCCTGTGCGCGGCCTGCGCCCTGGACGCCTACGCCCAGGGCAATTACCCGAGCAAGCCGATCAACATCGAAGTCGGCAGCGCCCCCGGCGGCTCCAACGACACCTTCGCCCGCGCCCTCGCCAAGCACCTCACCGACGCCTGGGGCCAGCCCGTGCTGGTGGAAAACCGCCCGGCCTCGCAGGGCCTGTTGGCCAACACCTACGTCGCCAAGGCCGCGCCGGACGGCTACACCATCGTCGTGCTGTCCTCCACCTTCACCACCAGCGCGGCGATCATGACCACGCTGCAATACGACCCGCTGAAAAGCTTCGCCCCGGTCGCCATGCTCGCCAAGGGCCCGCTGCTGGTCACCGTCTCCAACACCACGCCCTACAAGACCATCGCCGAAGTGGTGGCGTATGCGAAAGCCAATCCCGGAAAGTTGAACTACGCCACCTCCGGCGTCGGCAGCATCAACAACTTTTCCACCATCCTGTTCGCCGATTCCGCCGGTATCCAGATCACCCACGTCCCCTACAAAGGCATGGGTCCGGCCGTCACCGACCTGATCGGCGGCCAGACACAAATGCTGATCGGCAGCGCCCCCTCGATCGGCGCGCAGGTGAAGGCCGGCAAGGTGCGCGCGATCGCCGTCACCAGCCCCAGCCAGTCGCCGGTGGCACCCGGCTTGCCGACGCTTGAGCAATCCGGTTTCAAGAACGCCAGCGCCGAACTCTGGTGGGGCGTGCTCGCCCCCGCCGGCACGCCCGCGCCGGTGGTCAACAAGCTCAACGCGGAGATCAACCGCATCGTCAAGGGCTACGACATGAAGGACTTTTTCCTGCGCGAAGGCGCCGAGCCCTCGGCCACCACGCCGGCCGAGTTCGGCCAGCTGATCGCCAGCGAAATCGCCCGCTGGAAGCGCGTCGCCAAAGCCGCCAACATCCAGCCCGAGTAGCAGCCAGCCGCCACCAACCAACAATTCCAGATGCCAGCCAAGCGCTACTACTCGCTCGACGACTACGAAATCCACGCCCGGCGCTTTTTCCCCGCGCCGATCTACGCCTACATCGCCGGCGGCGCCGAAACCGAAACCGGCCTGCGCGACAACCTCGCGGCCTTCACCGAATACGGCTTCGTCACCCGCATGTTCGCCGGCGTATCGCAGCGTTCGCAGAAGACCGCCCTGTTCGGCACCGAATGGGCCGGCCCCTTCGGCATCGCGCCCATGGGCATGTCCGCGCTCACCGCCTATCGCGGCGACCTGGTGATGGCGCGCGCCGCCCGCGCCGCCAACATCCCGATGATCATGAGCGGCTCCTCCCTCATCCGTATGGAAGAACTGGCGCAGGAGAACCCAGAGGCCTGGTTCCAGGCCTACGTCCCCGGCGAGCCTGAGCGCATCCTCAAGCTACTTGACCGCGTCGAGGCAGCGGGCTTCAAGACGCTGGTCGTCACCGCCGACGTGCCGGTCTCGGGCAATCGCGAAAACAACCAGCGCGCCGGCTTTTCCACGCCGCTGCGCCCGAGCATCCGCCTGGCACTGGATGGCCTGGCCCACCCCGGCTGGGCCTTCGGCACGTTCCTGCGCACCTGTCTCACGCACGGCATGCCGCATTTTGAGAACTCTCAAGCCACGCGCGGTGCCCCCATCCTCGCGCGCAATGTCCTGCGCGACTTCGGCGCGCGCGACCACCTCAACTGGGAACACCTGGCGCTGATCCGCAAGCGCTGGACCCACCGCCTGGTCGTCAAGGGCGTGATGCATCGCGACGACGCGGTGAAGGTGCGCGACCACGGCGCCGAAGGCATCATCGTCTCCAACCACGGCGGCCGCCAGCTCGACGGCACCGTCGCGCCCCTGCGCGTGCTGCCCGGCATCGCCGATGCGGTGGGCCGCGACCTCACCGTGATGATGGACAGCGGCATCCGCCGCGGCACCGACATTCTCAAGGCGATGGCGCTCGGCGCCAAATTCACCTTCGTCGGCCGCCCCTTCAACTACGCCGCTTCGGTGGCGGGCGAGCAGGGCTTGCGCGATGCCATCACCATCCTGTCTGAGGAAATCAGCCGCAACATGGCGCTTCTCGGCATCAACTCGCTCGCCGAGATGACGCCTGAGCGCATGATGCGTTTCACCGAAGGACTGTGCAAATGACGCCCACCGACAGCCCCATCCCCGAACGCAGCGGCCCGCCCGGCCCCTTAAGCGGCCTGCGCGTGCTCGACCTTTCGGCCTACATCGCCGGCCCCTACGGTTGCGCGCTGCTGGCCGACCAGGGGGCGGAGGTGATCAAAATCGAGCCGCCGATCGGCGACAACCTGCGCAAATACCCCTCCACGCTTGCGAGCGAAAGCCGCGCCTTTCTCGGCGTCAATCGCGGCAAGCTCGGCATGATGCTCGACCTGAAGCAGCCGCAACAGTTGCAGGCCTTGCTCGACCTCACAAAAACCGCCGACGTCTTTGTCCACAACTTTCGCCCCGGCGTGCCCGAGCGCCTGGGCATCGGCTACGACCGGCTGCGGGCCCTCAACCCGCGCCTGATCTACTGCGCCGTCAGCGGCTATGGTGAAACCGGCCCGCTCAAGGGCAAGGCCGGCTACGACCAGGTGCTGCAGACCATGACCGGCATGGCCGCGATGCAAGGAAAAGCCGGCGGCCCGCCGGAAATCCTCTACGGCTCGGTGGTCGACTTCTACGCCGCCGCCATGGTGGCGATGGGCGTCTCTTCCGCCCTGTACGAGCGCGAGCGCAGCGGCGAAGGCCAGTACGTCGGCGTCTCGCTGATGCGCGCCGCCATGACCATGCAAAGCACGCGGCTGGTGTGGGCCGAGAGCGAAGGCAGGGAGGTCGGCCGCGACATGCGCTCCGGCGGGGTCACCGGCATTCACCCGACGCGCGAAGGCTATTTGTATATCTCCGCCAACACCCCGCATTTCTGGAAAGCGCTGTGCGAGAAGACCGGCCTCGCCGACATACTGGCCGATGAGCGCTACGACACCGTGCGCAAGCGCAACCAGCACCAGGCCGAAATCCTGCCGCGCCTGCACGCGGCGCTGGCGACCAAAAGCGCGCTCGAATGGGAAGCGCTGTTCGGCGAGGAAGTGCCTTGTGCCGCTGCACGCACGGTGGAGGACATGTTCGACGACCCGCAGGTCGCCGCCGAAGGGATGATTACGACGTTTGAACATCCGGTGGCCGGCCGCTACCGCGCCTTCCAGCGCCCGATCAAGTTCAGCCGCACCCCGGGGCCGGACCCGATCACCGCGCCCACCCTGGGCCAGCACACGCAGGCACTGCTCGCCGGGCAAAAGGCCAAAGCATGAGCACGACCATTCCCTATACCGCCGGCACCGCCTCGCCCAAAGTGCCGCTGCCGACCAATGCCTGCGATTCGCACATCCACCTCTACGACGCCAAGCTGTCGGACTCGCCCTCCGTGCTCGCCGAAGCCACGCCGGAAAACTACCGCCGCCTCCAGGCGCGCAACGGCACCAGCCGCACTGTGATCATCCAGCCCGCCGCGCACGTGTTCGATAATCGCGCGACGCTGGACGGCATCGTCGCCTTGGGCGCGGACCGTACCCGTGGCGTCGCCGTCATCAGCCCCGACGTTACCGACGCGCAGCTCGAAGAGATGCACCAGGGCGGCATTCGCGGCATCCGCTTCACCATGTTCAACCCGGCCACCGCCGTCACCCGCTTCGAATGGGTAGAGGGCCTTGCTGCCCGCGTGCAGCAACTCGGCTGGCATGTGCAGATTCACTGGCGCGGCGACCAGATCGTCGAGCATGCCGCCATTCTCAACAGTCTGCGCTGCACCATCGTGTTCGACCACATGGCGCGCCTGCCGTCTCCTGAAGCCGAGAAACATGCCGCGTTTTCCTTGGTTGCGCGCCTGATCGAGCAGGGCCGTACCTGGGTCAAGCTCTCCGGCCCCTATCTCGATGATGTCGCCCCCGGCTACGCCAGCCGCGCCGCCGTGGTCAAAGCCTTTTGCAAGCTCGCCCCCGAACGCATGGTCTGGGGCAGCGACTGGCCCCATCCCACCGAGAACACCAAGCCCGACGACGCCCACATGCTCGACCTGTTCGGCGAATGGGTGGGTGACACGACGTTGCGCAACCGCATTTTGGTAGACAATCCGGCCAGGCTTTACGGTTTCGGCGCAAGCTGACCGGCACGACTCAATTACAAACAGCGGAGACAGCATGACTACTCAATTCTCTTCCCGGCGCCGCGCGCTCGGCAGCTTGGGCGCCCTCGGTGCAACTGCCGCGCTCGCACCCCTCACGGCCCGCGCCCAGGCCTTCCCCAACAAATCCATCAAGGTGCTGGTGCCCTACTCCCCCGGCGGCGGCGCCGACGTCAACTGCCGCCTGATCACCCAGACCATGGGTACCGCGCTTAACCAGACCTTCGTCATCGATAACCGCACCGGCGCCTCCGGCATGATCGCCGGCCAGGCCACGGTGCAAGCTGCGCCCGACGGCTACACCATGCTCTACGACACCTTTCCCTTCGCGGTCAACGCGGCGGTGCGCAAGATGTCGTACAGCCCGCTGAAAGACCTGGTGCCGGTTTCGCAGGCCCTCAACATGCCCAACTTCCTGCTGGTGCCGGCTTCCGCGCCCTACAAGACCATCAAGGAATTCATCGCCTACGCGCAGGCCAACCCCGGCAAGCTGAGCTTCGCCTCCTATGGCGCCGGCGGCACCGCCCACCTGGCGGGCGAACTGCTGCGCAATGAAGCGAAGATCGACTGGCTGCACGTGCCCTACAAGGGCGGCGCGCCCGCCATCACCGACCTGATCGCCGGCCAGGTCTCGGCCTTTTTCGGCAACCCCATTTCCGGCCTGCCCTTCGTCACCTCCGGCAAGCTGCGCGCCCTCGCCGTCACCTCAGCCAAGCGGATGGAGGCCCTGCCGGAGGTGCCGACGATGATGGAATCCGGCTTCAAGGACTTCGAGGTGGTGGAGTGGAACGGCTTTTTTCTTCCCGCCGCAACGCCCAAGGCGATCGTCAACAAGCTCTCGGCCGCGGTGCACACGGCGGTGCAAAACCCAGAAGTGCGCAAGCAGATGATCAGCAAGGGCATCGAGCCGGTGGGTAATTCCCCGGAGGAATTCGCCAAGTTCGTCCAGGGCCAGGTGGCGCGCTGGGGTGCCCTGGTAAAGAGCAACAACATCACCCTGGAGTAATCCCCGACACCGGAAAAAGGCCGCCCATGGGCGGCCTTTTTTAATGTTGCATGGGCGCCCCGAAAGCATCCGGCTGCTGTGCCAGGATGCGCCGCGAAAGCATCGAGGCGCGGGCGAGCAGGAACTTCAGCAGGCGCTCCGCATAGTCCGGCCGCGCTGCCGCGCGCACCGAAGGGCGTGCGGCCAGCGATGCGCGCCAGGCATTGACCTTCGGCAGGCCATCGAAAAAGCCGAATTCGCCGATGCGCTTGAACCCCTCGAAATAGCGGAACACCGGCGCGAACACCGCATCGACGATGCAAAACGCCGCGCCGTTGAAATACGGCCCGTCTCCCAAAACGTGCTCCATCCGCGCGAACTTCGCGTGCAACTCGCGCGCCTTCAGCGTCAATATGGCCTCGTCGGCGGCGTTGTAAAAGCCGGCGATGGTGTTCAGGGTCTCCGACCCGAATTCCATCCAGGCGCGATGCCGCGCCCGCGTCAGCGGATCGGCCGGATGCAGGCGCGGCAAGGTGGTGTCGTCCAGGTATTCGCAAATTGCGGCTGACTCGAACAGCGCGGCGCCGCCGGCCAGCAGCACCGGCGTCTTGCCCAGCGGCGAGATGTCGAGAAACCAGGCCGGCTTGTTCGCCAGGTCGACGTCGCGGCGCTCGAACTCGACGCCTTTTTCCAGCAGCACAATGGCGGCGCGCTGCACATAGGGGCACAGGGCATGGCTGATCAGCACCGGTTTGGGGTTGGCAGGGGGCTGGGTGGAATGCATTGCGCTGCTCCAATGGATGATTGATGTGCCTAATGTAATATTGCAAATTGGCAATGAAAATAGGCAGCCCGGCAAACCATGATTGCGCGTACGCAATACCGGCTCGAAGCCTCGGACCTCGAACTCCTGCTTGCGCTGACCCGCGCCGGCAAGCTGGCGCAGGCGGGCGAGCGCCTGGGCGTCGATGCCTCCACCGTATTCCGGGGACTGCAGCGCATCGAGCGGGGCCTGGGCATGGCGCTGTTCGACCGCGCGCGCAGCGGCTATGCGCCGAACGAGCTGGCGCTAAGCCTGGCCGAGCAGGCCGAACGGGTGGATGCGGCCCTCGAGGCCGCCCGCGCGGCCGCGCAATTAAAGCCGGACCAGGTCTCCGGCACCGTGCGCATCACCACCACCGATACGGTCCTGCATGGCCTGGTGGCGCCGGCGCTCAAGTCCCTGCGCGCGCAGCATCCCCTGCTGGGCTATGAGCTGCACAGCGGCAACGAATTGGCCAGCCTGACGCGGCGCGACGCCGATATCGCGGTGCGCGCGACCAAGCGGCCGCCGCAGCATCTGGTGGGCAAGATGGTCGGCCCGATCCGCGTCGCGCTGTTCACCGCGAAAAAGGGAAAGGTGAAGCGCTATGCGGATGTGCAAGCAGGCAAGGCCGCATGGATCGCCCCGGACGACGCGTTGCCCGAGCATCCCTCGGTGGTCTGGCGCAAGCGGCATTTTCCCAAGACGGTGCCGGCCTTCCGGGTCAACAGCATCCTCACGGTGATGGAGCTGGTGGCGCTGGGCCTAGGTGTGGGCGTGCTACCGCTATTTCTGGCGCAGGGGCATGCCGGGCTGATGCAATTGACCGAGGCGCTGGATGATGCGCAGACCGACCTCTGGCTGCTGACCCATCCGGAGTCGCGCCATCTTCGGCGCGTCTCCGCCGTCTATGGGCATCTGGCGCAGCAACTGCTGCTGCGCTAGTCAGGGCTTGCTGGCTGCCAGGACTTGCGCACCGTCCCGGCGCGATGTGCGGCCACGTCGTAGGAGCCGAACACCTGGTCCGTCGCCTTGACCTCCGGCAGGATGTAGACCACCGCGTGGCGCTGCGCGAACAGCGGGTTGATGTATTCGTCGAAAAACGCCGCCGGCACATTGATGCAGCCGTAGGAAATGCGATTGTCTTCCGCGCCCGGCGTGTCGATGCGCTCGAAGCGACGCTCGCCGGGGTTCACCGGCTTGACACGGTGCATCGCCAGCGCGCTGGCGTAATCGACCCATACCACTTCATCACCCTTGTCGTCATGGCCGTGCTGGCCGACAAAGCGGCCGGCGGGGGTGGTGCGTTCTTCGGCGCTGATCTGCTTCAGCGGCGTCGAGCCGGGCAGGGAGGGCAGGTCGTCGCCGCGGGCCAGGCCCAGCAGCACGGGGCTTGCGCCCTGCAGGCGCGACTGCGCGTCGAAGGCATAGGCGCGGGCATTTTTCTTGTCGATGATCACGTAGCCACTGTCGCCGGCATTGGCGGAATCGGCGACCCAGTCGGCGAAGTGGCGCACTTCGGCGCTGGCGGCGTCGCCCTTGAAATCGGCAAGGCGGGCAGCGGGGGCTGCGGCGGCCGAGGCAGCAACCTCGTCGCTACGCGCGCCGCTGTTGCTGTGGGACAGGTATAGGGTAAACGGCAGCGCCAAGGCGGCCATCACCACGCCGACCAGGGCACCCTGGCGCAGGCCGGCGACGATATGCTCGCGGTGGGAGTCGGGGGTGGGGCACTCGGCGTGTTTCATACTGTTCTGTAAGGCAAAAAACCATAGGGCGGTAAAAAACCGCCCGCGTAAAGCGGGCGGTTGTCTGGGGCGCTTAGCCGCGGGTAGGCTGGGCGGCCGGTTCGGCCGTCGCCGGGGCAGCCGAGGAGGTATCGGTGCTCGAGCTCATCGGGGCGGCGGAAGTCGTCGGCGCGGGAGCGGCGGTCGCCGGGGTGGGCCGGGGGCTCATCGGACGCATCGCGCCGGTGGCTTCGATGTCCTTCTTGGTGCCGGTGTCTTGTTCCGGGGTGCGCGGCATGACGTTTTGTGCCACGGCGACGCTGATGCCACCGGCAACAAAGCCTGCGGCGATGACGGTGCTGATGATTTTGACTGCTTTCACGGTGTTTCTCCTGGAGGGTTGACATCAAGAACGAAATCTTGAAGCCGCAATGTCTCACTATGGCGAACCGGCAAAAGCAGGCGTGGCGCCGATTGTGATGTGGGAATGCGCCGACGCGTGCGCGGCAGGCAGGCCGATTGCAGAGCCCGCTCCGCGCGCGGGTTTGGTGCACGGGCAATAAATTTGTAAACGCCGACATTTAGCTGCCGGGTTCGCGTATCTTTGATTCCAGTATCTCGTGCGGAGCCGAGGAGAATCAAGGAGTCGGAAGCGGCGGGTTCACACGGTGTTCTCAGGCCGCCCTAGCGCCACTACCTTTTGGTAACCGCGGAACGCAATTTTCGAAAAGCACCGTTGTTTACCGTGGTTGCGCAAATCCGTCGGTTCATTTTTTCCAAAAAACCTCATGTTTTATCGGGGTGCAGGATGCACGTAACACAGTTGTGTTGACCCGCCACCGCAAGACCGCGCCGAGTCGGGCACAATATCGCCCCGAACCAGTCACGCAACCGGAGTCCATCATCATGACCGAACGCATCAAGGGCGTACTCTCGCCCGTCGTCACCCCCTTCAACGCCGATTACAGCCCGGACACGGTCCGCTTCGCGCGCCAGTGCAAGTGGCTGCTGGCCAACGACGTCGGCCTGGCGGTGTTCGGCACCAACTCGGAAGCCAATTCGATTTCGGTGGACGAGCGCATGAAGCTGCTCGACGGCCTGGTGGAAGCCGGTGTCGACCCCAAGCGCATGATGCCGGGCACCGGCTGTTCGGCGATCACAGACTCCGTGCGCCTGACCGCCCACGCGGTGAAGCTGGGCGCCGCCGGCGTGCTGATGCTGCCGCCGTTCTACTATAAGGGCGTCTCGGACGAGGGCCTGTTCCGCAATTACGCCGAAATCATCGAGCGCGTCGCCGACCCGCGCCTGCAAATCTATCTGTATCACATCCCGCCGGTATCGCAAGTGCCGATTACGCTCAAGCTGATCGAGCGCCTGCTCAAGGCCTACCCGAAGAACGTTGCCGGCATCAAGGACTCGTCGGGCGACTGGAGCAACACCAAGGCGGTGCTGGACAACTTCGCCAAGGAAGGCTTCGACGTCTACCCCGGCAGCGAGACCTTCCTGCTGGCGGCCCTGCGCAACGGCGGCGTCGGCTGCATCAGCGCCACCGCCAACGTCAACCCGGCGGCGATCGCCAACCTGTACAAGAAGTGGCAGACCCCGGAAGCCGACGACCTGCAAAAGCAGCTTGATGCGGTGCGCAGCACCTTCGCCAAGTACCCGATGATTCCCGCGCTGAAACAAGCGGTCGCGCACTGGAGCGGCGACGCCGGCTGGGCCAAGCTGCGCCCGCCCCTGGTCGAACTGACCCAGGAGCAGACCCAGGGCCTGCTGAACGACCTCGAAGCCCTGCGCTTTGACATGCCCGGCCTGAAGAACTGAGCTGTCACCAAAAAAAATTCAACGAGCGGAGACAAAAATGACAATGAAACTTTATGGCTTCTGGCGCTCGATCGCCACCTTTCGCGTGCGCATCGCGCTGAACCTGAAGGGTATTGCGGTCGAGGATATTTCGGTCCACCTGCTCAAGGGCGAGCAGTTGCGCCCGGAGTACCTGGCGGTCAATCCGCAAGGCGCGCTGCCGGCGCTGGTGCTGGAAGATGGCACCACGCTGGTGGAGTCGCTGGCGATCATCGAATACCTGGACGAGACTTATCCGACCTCGCCGCTGTTGCCCAAGGACGCCAAGGGCCGTGCGCGAGTACGTGGCCTGGCTCTGATTCCCACCGCCGACGGCCACCCGCTGATCGTGCCGCGCATCCGCGGCTACCTGGAAAAGGAACTCAAGGTCGATGAGGCCGGGCGCAACAAGTGGCTGGCGCACTGGACCGGCGAGGCGCTGAAGGCGCTCGAAGGTCACCTGGCCCACGAAAAGGAAACCGGCAGGTTCTGCCATGGCGACACCGTTACCCTGGCCGACCTCTGCCTGGTATCGCAAGTGGTGGCAGCAAAGTTTTTCAACGCCGATACGGCGGCAATGCCCACCGTCATGCGCATCTTCGACGAGTGCATGAAGATCGACGCCTTCGCCCGCGCCCATCCGCTCAAGCAGCCGGACGCGCAACAGGGCCACTGAGCGGCGCACAAAAGAAAACGGCCGCTCCTCGAGGGGGCGGCCGTAAATTTGGTCGAGCCGGGTCACCCTGCGGCATGCAGGACTGAAGGCCGGCGGTCGATACAGGCATGGGTGACGCCGCTCGACATCCGGCCGCAATGCGCTTGTGCAGATGGAAATCGCGCAGCAGCGGAACAGTATGGCAAGAAACAGGGGATGGGGGCGCGCTTATTCGGGTTTGATCCCTGCAAACTGTACCGCGTCGCGGAATCGTTTGCCCTCGGTCTCGAGATGATGCTGGAAGAATTCAGGGGACCCGCCGATGATCTCCAGCCCCATGCCTTGCATGTTTGCCCGAAGCCCCGGATCCGCCAACGCGGCATTCACCTGCGAATTAAGGGTTTTAATGGCGTCGGGCGGCGTGCCCGCACGTACCACCAAGCCGTACCATGAGTACGACTGAAAACCTGCCAGTCCGGCTTCTGAAAAGGTCGGCACATCCGGCACCGACGGATCCCGATGCGCCGATCCCAAAGCGATTGCGCGCACACGGCCGGCCTTGATCAGGGAAACAACCGCAGGGAGGTCGGCAAGCATCGTCGCGACCTGTCCGCCCACCAGATCCTGCGTGGAGGGACCGCCTCCTTTATAGGGCACGTGGATCAGGCGGAACCCGGCTTCCTTTTGCAGTAACTCGAAGCCGAGATGGTTGGAAGATCCCGTTCCAAATGAGGCGTACGCGGCCACATTGCTGTTCTTTTTCGCCCAAGCAAGAAACTCGGGCAAATTTGTGGCCGGTATCCCCGGATTGACAATCAAGACATGGGGATTTCTTCCCATGAGAACGACCGGCGAAAAATCCTTCACTTCATAGGGCGCTTTTTGGAACAGCAACGGCTGGATCGCGAAGCTGGACGCGGCCAGCAGCATGGTCTGGCCGTCAGCGGGCGCAGCCAGCGCGGCCAGGGTGCCAATCGAGGTCCCGCCCCCGGGCTTGTTGTCCACGACAACCCGGGTGCCATACAAGGCCCCCATCCGTTCGGCTACCGCCCGGCCGAAAGGGTCGGCAGTACCGCCGGGGGCATAGGGCATCACCAGCCGGACAACCCGGGCTCCGCCTGCTTGCGCGAGGACGGAACGCCCAGGAATGGCACAAGCCCCAAGCAGGCTGAGCAACAGCGAACGACGTGAGATTGAACCCGCTGTTCTGCGCATCAATGAAAAATCCTCCAAAAAGCATCGTTTCCAGCAATGGCGGCTACCAACGCGTCAATTCGGCTTGATCGCGGACTTCTGAATCAGCTTCGTGATCATCTCGGTGTCCTCGCGGATCATATCCGCATAGGCCCTGGACGAGCCGGCTGCGGGTGTAAATCCCTGATCGGTCAGTGTTCCAACGACTGTCTTGTCCGCGGCAGCCTTCACCACCTCGCGATTGAGGATATTGACGATGGCGCCCGGCGTCCTGGGCGGGGCGATCAATCCCACCCAGGATCCAAATGCGATGTCGGCGTAACCCAGTTCCTTCAGTGTAGGCAGGTCCGGCATTTGACTGAAACGTTTGGCATTGATGGTGGCGACCGGGACGAGCTTGCCGCCCTTGATGAATGGAATGGCCGACCCATAAGATGCGAACATCATGTCCACCCGTCCGGCGGCGACATCGATCAAGGCTGGATTCACCCCTTTGTAGGGCACGTGCAAAATGTCAGCCTTGACCCCCGCCTTGAACAGTTCGGCCGCGAGATGGGGGGGAGAGCCGGAGCCGGCGGAAGCATAGGTCAGCACGCCAGGCTCCGATTTCGCCAATGCCACGGCCTCCTGCACGGTCCTGGGCTTGAAACCGGGGCGAAACATCAGCACGATCGGCGTGTCGGCCACCATCGCGACCGCCGTCGCGTCCCTGCTTGGATTTAGGTCCGCTTTCGGATACAGGCCGGGTGTTGTGGTGATCGTGGTGCTGGTGATCATCAGGGTATAGCCGTCCGGAAGCGCTTCCGCGATCATTTTCTGGGCGGTATAGGGCCCCGGATGATTCTCGACGACAAACGGCTGACCCAGCGCCTGTGCAAGCTTGGGCGCGATAAGCCGGCCAACGATATCGACGGCGCCGCCGGGAACGGTCCCGATCAATACGCGGACCGGACGCGCCGGATAGTCCTGGGCGTGCCCGAGGGCGGGCAGGAGGGCGCAACAAGGAAATAAGAATGCAGAAACGGCATGGATCAATCGCATGGAGGCACCTTGGACAGTTAGATCAGGATCAGAAGATTTCCGCTTTCTTCTCTTGTCGGATACGTTTTTAACGGCCTGTATCCGTGTGTCTCCGCGCCCTCTTTTTTCAGGTCGAAACGCCACCCGTGCAACGGGCAGGTCACTACCGCATCATTGAGTTCCCCGCGATTCATCGGTCCGCCCGAATGCGGGCAGAGGTTCGAATACGCAAATATCTCTTCGCCCACTTTGGCGATCACCACCTTGCGCCGGTCGACCTGAACGCATTGCATGCCCGGCTGCAGTTGAGAGAGAAGGACAACCTGCTTCCAGCCCCCCGGGTTTTCGGTCGTCTCGCTCACAGGAACACGGCCCTTTCGATATAGGTCCGCACGTCGTCCGCATGGAGGCCGCGCGCTTTGATCTCCCCCTCGAGCGCGCTCATTGCGGCGTCCACCGTGCCCAGCAAGCGCAGCGATTTGAGGGGTTCATCGAATTCGATGCCGAGGGATTCGGCCATGATTCCCAGGTAGTGCTGAACCCGCACCGGCGTTCGCAGTTCCATCTTGATGTGCTGTCGATAGCAGGAGTGATAGGGCACGGCCAGCGTATCCGCGCCCAAGGCGACGGCCTCCGCGAACATCGCTTCCTGGTCAGCGGCTGGCATGGGCTTCTGTGTCTGGCAATGGATGCCGGGCCCGATGTGCCGGTGTGCTTCGACGATCTCGATGCCGGGAATGGCTTCGAGCAGCAGGCGCATGTTCGTCCCGTCCGCGGTGCGGGCGGCGTCAATGGTATGGTGGTGCAGGATGACCTTGCGCTTGACGGGTTTGAAGAAGGGCTTCAGTTCTTCAATAAAGCGGGGAAGTAGCGCGGAAAGATTGGCAATTTCGAATCGGGTCTGCGGAAGGCGGAACTTCTCAAATACCTCGTCGCAATCCGGGCAGACGGAAACCAGCAGCGATGGCTTGACGCGATTGAAAGCCAGCAGGGCAATCTTGGCGTTCTGGGCTTCGAGGTCATGGTCGCCCATGTTGAACTGGATCGAACCACAGCAGCTTTCCGGCCCCCCAAAGACAACGAAGTCCTTGTTCAGCTTTTTCAGAATTTCCTGCGCGATGTAGGGAATGAAAAGCGTGTAGTGCGCGTTGCAGGAGATATGCAGGATGATCTCCGCGGGGTCGGCCTGGCCTGGCGCCAACTCCGTTGTCCATGAAAGCCCTGGAGGGCACATGAGGGCGCCCAAAGTACGCGCGGCCTCGAAAGCGCGCGTATAGGTGCGTTTGATGGGGATAACCGTGCTCATGACAACCTTCTTGCGTTATGCGCCCGCCAGGCACTGGGGGACGAGAAAGATCGAATCGATATCGGGTTCCTGCTCGATGAATCCCTGTTCGCACAGGTAGCGGCCGAGGGTTTTGACGACATGCCGGTTTCCTGGCGTCAACCCGTTCGGCAGCGGATCGCCGTCGAATACCTCGAACATGCGGCTCCAATAAGATTTGCCCCAAGGGATCAGCGTCGATCCAAGGCGTTGCTGGTAGGCGAGGTCCTTGGATCGCAAGTAGGCGCGCGCGATCGCCTCGGGCAACTCCGGGCATTGCTTCAGCGCGTCGTTGCGTATGCAGACGCAGTGATTGATGGGATAAATCCCCGTTCGCTCATAGTAGGCAAGCTCCGCCGCCTCGGGGTCGGACAGGATGCTGCGCAGGGTACGTGCACGCGGAGGCAGCTTGGCATCGCGCAGGGTGAGGCCGACAATGGCATCGACGCTGCCTTCCATCAATAGCGTCTCGTAGTCGCTGTCGCTTGCTTCAACCTTGGCGCCCGCCGGTGGTGCAAAGCGCTGACTCTTGCCGCTTATCCAGGTGATTGAGGCAGGATCGACGCCATATTCATCCTGAAGCAGCCCCCGGACCCACACCGCCGCGGTCATCGAGTAGTCTTCCACCCCGATTCGCTTGCCGGCAAGCTGGCCGATCCGGGTGATCGGACTCTCCCGCTTGACCATGAGCGTGGCATGCCGAAAGGCGCGGTTCGGGAAGATGGGGATGGCCGTGAGCCAATCGTTTCCCGAGCCGCGCAACGTGAGGTAGTTCGCCAATGAAAACTCGCAAACCTCGAACGCCCGCTTGGCAATCATTGCGGCAAAAAGCGCGTTGACGTTCGGCTCCGGCTGGTACTTCAGCTCGATGCCATTTTCGATACCGGCGAGATTGACGACATGCTCGTATATGCCGCCGTGCACGGTGAAAGCGGGGCCGCTCATTTCGTCTCCGAAGGATCAGGCAATGGCGGCGATCGCGTTGATTTCAATCATGAAGTCGGGATGGGTCATTCGGCTGATCTCGACCATGGTGGAGGCGGGCGGGTCCTTCGGAAAATACTCCTTGCGGACCTCGTGGATCTCCTTGAACAGGCTCATGTCCGTGATGTAGACGTCCACCCGCACCAGGTCGGCCATGGTGCCGCCCGCGGCGGTCACGGCAGCCTTCAGGTTCTCGCACACCTGACGGGTTTGCGCCCGAATGTCGCCTGCGCCCACGACTTCGCCGTTGGCCCCCCGGCTGACGAAGCCGGAAAGGAACGCAAGCTTCCCCGGATTCTCGACAACGACAACCGGCGACCAGACGCCGGCGGGCTTGGGCATCCCCGCGGGGAATACAGCTTCCTTCTTCATGCAACGTCTCCTTTTAATTGTGCGGCTCAGGGTACAATGGTGCTAATGATTATAACCATTATAGTTAATGAAATTGCTTCGTCAAGCGTTACCAGCGCCGCTCAAGTGCGGTGCGCACGGGCACTTTACCGGTGCGTTTTTTTTGGGGTGCCGGGTTGAAGCAAGGCGCCAGCTTGCTGCCTTGTCGCGGAACAGATGCGCGGCAAACTATAATTCCATAAACGCAGTCAACTGACGACAACAATGGCATTCCTGGAATCTCTCGTACCGGTCACAAATTCAAAAGGCGAGTCACGGGCTGAGGCCGTCGCAAGGCAGATCGAAGCGACCATCATCCGCAAAAAGATCGCGCCCGCGAGCGCGCTCGGCACCAAGGAAGACATGCAGGGGCGACTCAACGTCGCCCGGGGCACCATCAACGAAGCGTTTCGTTTATTGAAGTCTCGGGACGTGATCGAGATGCGGCCGGGTCCCAAGGGAGGAATTTTCGTCTCTCAGGCGACCCCCTTGGTGCGATTTGGCGACGCAGTCCTGAAATTGAAGCACTCTCCTTCCATGCTGGAGGAATGCTTTTTGGTCAAGGACGCGCTGGACCCCTGGGTCGCCAGGGAGGCTGCGCTGCAGCGCACTCCCGCCGACATCAAGGACCTGCTGAAGATAGTCGCGGAAATGGAGGCGACCGTGGATGCGCCGATGAAGGACCGCATGCTGTTGAACTGGCGGCTGCACCGGCGCATTGCCAAATCCTGCAGAAACGCGGTGTTGCAATCACTTTACCTTTCGATTCTCGATATCGTCGCTCGGGAGCCGCTCGAGGTCATCAAAAGTTCGGAGCCTTCACGTGCGCACCATGCAAAGCGCAATCGGTTGCACAAGAAATTGGTCGAGGCTATCGCCAAGGGCGACGGCGTAGCCGCTTTTTCGCTCGGTGGCGACGCGCATCGCTTCCCCGTTCACGGCATGAAAGCAGATGAAAATCCTGGGGGAAGAGGGCGGCAGTAATCATTTCGTCTTCCTGGGCCGCTGCATGCTGCGCTCTGGCGGCTCTGTCGCAATGAGAATCCCGCGGCGATGTGACGCCCCCGGTACTATTTCCTTTGAATCAATCTGCCGCCTTCCGGCAGCGGCAGCGCCGCCTCCTTGAGTACCCGCAAGACAAAACTTGAGATGCTGTGGCGAATGCCCGGTATCTTGTAGAGCCGTTCGCGCAGCAATCGCTCGTAGTCCCGCGTATCGCGCACGACGAGCCGAATGTAATAGTCGTAAGTGCCGGAAACCAGGAATGCCTCGAGGATTTCCGGGATTTCGTCGAGCGCCCGGCCAAACTCATAAAGCATTTCGTCGTTGTGGCTTTCGAGCGTGACCTGGACGATGACTGTGTCGGTCAGTCCGATCTTGGCTGGATCGATCCTTACCGTATAGCCGAGGATCACCCCGTCTGCCTCCATGCGCCGAATGCGATTCCAGCAAGGCGTGGACGACAATCCCACCGCCTCGCTAATTTCGTTCAGGCTAGCGCGTGCGTCCTTTTGCAGGGCCCGCAGGATCGCAAGATCATACTTATCCAGTTCCATTCTTTGAAATCCTGATTATTTAGAAGGATTTTCTGAATATTACGGGAATATGAAGAATTAAGGACACATTTTCCACAGACTTGTAAATAGAATCACTCTCCATGAACAGCGCCACCTTGCTTGCCCAACCGCACGTTGCCAGCGACGTCCCTCCAGTCTATTCAGGTGCGGCGCGCTTGCTGGATATTTTGGTGGCTCACGGGGTCGATACCGTCTTCGGTTACCCGGGCGGCGCCGTCTTGCCGCTGTACGACGCACTGCACGGGGAAACGCGCATCCGGCACATACTGGTGCGCCACGAGCAGGCCGCCGTCCATGCTGCGGAAGGGTACGCCCGATCTACCGGCAGGTTGGGTGTGGTGTTCGTGACGTCCGGTCCCGGAATGACCAATACGGTGACCGGGCTGCTGGACGCCTATTGTGATTCGGTACCGGTACTTTGCGTCTCAGGCCAAGTGGCCGTTGAGGCGATCGGCACCGCGGCCTTCCAGGAGTGCGATGCAATCGGCATCTCCCGGCCGGTCACCAAATGGAACGCCCAAGTGCGCGATATCGCTGAGCTGGAGTCCTTGATCGGGGAAGCGATCGCGACCGCCTTGCAAGGGCGTCCCGGCCCGGTGTTGATCGACTTTCCGAAGGATCTGCAAAAACAAACCTTGGATGCTGTACTTCCTGTTCGACACGGCGCCACATGCGGGCCCCCGGCCGTGAACCTGAAGGTCGAGGGTCAGGAAGCGCTGGTGGCGGAAGCGGCAAAATGCATTGTGGCGGCCAAGCGGCCGGTGTTCTATGGTGGTGGCGGCCTAGTCAATTCCGGTCCCGCGGCCTGTGCCGCCTTTACGCGGCTGGTGCGTTCCATGGACGCGCCCTGTACGCTGACCTTGCTCGGCCTTGGCGCGTTTCCGGCATCGGACCGGCGTTTCCTCGGGATGCTGGGAATGCATGGCACCCTGGAGGCCAACCTGGCCATGCATCGTGCCGACCTGATCGTTTGCGTGGGTGCGCGTTTCGATGATCGGGTTACGGGCAAGGTTGCCGGTTTCGCGCCCGGCGCGAAGGTCATCCACCTGGATATCGACCAAGCTTCGATCGGCAAGGTGGTGCCGGCGGCGATCGGGCTGTTAGGTGATTGCGCGGACACGCTCAATGCCTTGAACATTCAAGTGGAGGCGCTGCTGGCCGAAAAGCCGAACCTGGCCGCCTGGTGGCAATACATCGAGCAATGGCGCGCCGAGCGCAGTCTGGCGTTCCACGAACAGCCCGGCCACATCGTGCCGCAGCAACTCATGCACACCCTTGCCGGTCTGCTTGAAGCCCGCGATTGCGTAGTCTCGACCGACGTCGGTCAGCACCAGATGTGGGCCGCGCAGTATCTGCGCTTCGATGCGCCGCGGCGCTGGCTCACCTCCGGCGGGGCCGGTACGATGGGTTATGGACTGCCGGCCGCGATCGGTGCGCAGGTGGCGCATCCCGACAAGCTGGTGATTTGCATCAGCGGCGACGCTTCAGTCTTGATGAACATCCAGGAACTGGCCACGGCCAGGCAGCATGGCACGCCGGTCAAGGTCATTCTCTGCAACAACGGCTACATGGGGATGGTGCGCCAATGGCAGGAACTCAATCACGGCGCTCGCTATAGCCATAGCTACAACGATTCCCTTCCCGATTTTGTGGCGCTTGCCGCCGCGTTCGGCTGGCAAAGCGCACGGGTGTCCGACCCGGCACAACTATCGGCGGCGCTGACGACTTGTCTCAATAGCCAGGGTCCCTATTTTCTTGACGTCTGCGTAGCGCCACAGGAAAACTGCTTTCCGATGATCCTCTCCGGTGCGACTCACAACGAGGTGCTTCTGGGGGAAGGGCGGCAGTACATCGATGCGCCGCTTCCTTCCGCCCCTTGACGGCCAGGCGCGTGTTTACCGTCCGTAGAGCAGCGGTGGCTGGCTGAAAAAGCTGTGCATGACGTGCAGGACGGTGCGGAAGTTCTTTTCCTGCAGCGATGCATGGGCAATACCTGGCAGCATCGCGAATTGCTTGTCGGGATTGGGCAGTTTTTGAAAAAAGCGCAAGACGTCCTCAATCGCGGCAATGCCATCGAATTCCCCGCGCATGACAATGGTCGGCACGGTGATTTCAAGCGGGTCGACGACCGGCAGGTTGTTGCACATGTCGATATAGGTCCCGTTCGGGATCGAGTCATCCAGTTCGAGAACGAACTCGCCGAATGCCTGGATGGTTCGCTCATCCGCGGTACCGGGGTGATCGCGCTCGAAGATCGAGCGCATGAAAGCCATGTCGATCGGCCTGCGCCTGGTCTTCATGAACTCCGGGAGTTTCTTTCGGCGCTGCTCCAGGGTGGAGCTGCCTTCGCCCGTCCAAACGAACGCATCCAGCGCAAGCCGTGCCACCCGCTCAGGGTGCCGTTGCGCGAACAAGGCCGCCCGCAGCGCGCCGGAAGAAACCCCGTAGAGCATCACTGGTCCGCACTTGCGCAGTTCCTGGATGTAGTTCCAGGCCGCCGCCAGATCATCGGCGCCTTCCGCAATCGTCGCATCAATCCCGCGCTTCTTGTCGGACCGGCCATACCCTTCCATATCCACGCACCACGTATCGAAGCCGCGCTCGGCAAAGTACTCCATCGTCGAGGCGTCCGGAATCCCATCGACGCGTAGGTCGAACACCGGTTGCGAACCCATCGAAGAGCCGTGAACGAACAAGACAGTGCCTCGCTTGGGCAGGCCGGCCACGGCCGGCTTTTCCCACAAGAAAAGACTGACGTCCCCCTTTTTGGCCCAATGCTCCCGGCCTTCGATCTTGTTGCCTGTTCGACTTGCGTTCATTGCATTTCTTTTCGATCAAAACCTGGCGGATTGCCGCGGACTTCCATGTTGAAAGCGAAACCTGCCCGATGGTTATTTCTTTTCGAAATCCGCCATGTGTTCCTTGCCGGAATAGAAGACATTGGGTTTTGTAAAAATCCCCAGCACAATCGCCCCCTTGGGAGACTTGTTGACGTGGGTATTGCCGACATCCCGCCAGGTGTAGTTGCCGGCCGTCACCTCGCCGTCGTGGTCCACCACACTTCCTTCGAGGACGAAGGCTTGCTCGATCCCCATGTGCTTGTGCAGGGGCACTTCCGACCCTGGGGCCATTTTGACCAGGATGGTCGACATTCCAGAGTTCGGATCCTTGAACAGGACCTTTTGCTGGATGCCCGGAAACGGGCTGGGAGACCAATCCATGCCGACCACATCGACGATGTGCGACCGGCCCGATGCAATTTTCTCCTCCAAAGGAAGATCTTCGACATTCCGCAGTTCATTGCTCATCTTGCTCTCCTATCAATGTACCCAACATGAGGCCCTTCACCAGGCCACCCAAAATATCGCTAACCCGCCTGACCCAGATAGAGTTCCGCGACCCGACCATGGCTGCGCAATTCTTCCGTCGCCCCTTCAAGCACGATGTGACCGCTCTCGATCACGCTGCAACGATCCGCCAGCGCGAACGCCAGCTCCGGATTTTGTTCGACCAGGAGCATGGTGATCCCCGTCTCCTTGATGCGCCGCAGGACATGGCCGATGTGCTCCACGATCCGCGGCGCCAGTCCCATCGAAGGTTCGTCGAGAAGAATCGCCTTGGGGCGCGACATCAGCGCGCGGCCGATGGCCAGCATCTGCTGTTCGCCGCCGCTCAGCGACGCGGCGAAAGCGTTTTCGCGTTCAAGCAGAATCGGGAACAGCTCGTAGATTTCGCCCAGCAGCTTCCTGACGCCTTCCGCTCCTTCGCGCGCCATCGTCACATGGGCGCCAAGCAGCAGATTGTCGCGAACACTCATCGGGCCGAGCACCTGGCGTCCCTGCATGACCTGCGCCACCCCGGTGCCGACGACCCGGTGCACTGGATGGCCGCCGATCGATTTTCCGAACAGTTCAATCTTGCCGCGTAGCGGGCGGATGAACCCGCAGACCGTTCGCAGCAACGTCGTCTTGCCGGCGCCGTTGGGTCCCAGCAGCGCGACGCATTGGCCGGGATTGACCGTCAGACTGACGTCGAACAGCACCTGGACGTCGCCGTAGCCGGCCGACAGATTATTAATGCTCAGCATAGGAACCCAGGTAGGCGCTCTTGACGGCTTCGCTGGCGCGAATCTCGCCGGGAGTGCCGGACGCGAGGAGCTTGCCCTTGTCGAGAACCAGAATCTGGTCCGCCGTCGACATCACCAACTGCATGTTATGTTCGACCAAAAGCACGGAGATGCCACGGCCTGCAATCTTCAGGATCAGGTCGCGGAAGCCCTCGACTTCCGCCCGAGACAGCCCGGAAGCTGGCTCGTCCATCATGAAAAGTTCGGGCCGGGAGGCCAGGCCACGTGCGATTTCGACGATGCGCTGCTGGCCAAATGGCAGTTTGCCGACCAGCTTTTCGGCGATCGGCGCCAATCCGAGCTCGCCCAGCAAGGCATCAGTATCCACATCGATCTCCCGCAGGTCACGGCGCGCGCCTGGCAAGGCGAGGGCGATGCGGGTCAGGCTGACATGCCCGCGGCGCGTCGCACCGACCAGCACATTCTCGCGTACGGTCAGGTTGGGAAAGAGTTGCGGCGTCTGGAACGTACGGGCAATGCCCGCCTTGCAGACCTGGTCTGACCGCTTGCCCGTCATGACCTCGCCATTGAAAACCACCTTGCCGAAGCTGGCGGGCGTGACGCCGGAAGCGACGTTCAGCAACGTCGACTTTCCCGCGCCGTTGGGCCCGATGAGCGCGGTGACGATTCCCCGCTGGACAAGGCAGGTAACATCGTCGACCGCCCGGACCCCGCCATAGTGGCGGCCCAAGCCTTTGATTTGCAGGATAGCCTCAGTCATTCCGGCTCCGCCGCCATTTGCTCATCGCGGCCATTGCCGCCCCGGCCAATCCCTTGGGCATGAACATCACCGAGCCGAGGAACAGCACCGCGAAAATCACCGGGCTGTATTTTTCGTAGGAGGCCAGCATGATCGGCAAAACGGTTACGAGAATCGCCCCCGTCAGGGCGCCGAGCAGGCTGTCGCGACCGCCCACCGCCAAAATCATGACGATCAGGATGGAGAACTGGGTCGTGAAACTGTCCGGGCTGATGAAGCCCAGGTAGTGCACCAGCAGGCCGCCGGCGACGCCCGGGAGAATGGCGCCGATGGTGAACATCCAGGCCTTGTAGCGCGCCACATCGATGCCGCAGCTGGCCGCGCCGATCTCGCTCTCGGCCAGGCCGCGCAGGCCGATGCCGATGCGCGACTTGACGATGTTGTTGCCGATCCATAGCGCGAACAGCGCGATTGCCCACACCAGAAAATAGTAGCGCAGGGGAGTGTTGAACTCGAATGATCCGAGTGCGGGCGAGGGGAGATTCACGATGCCCGAGGAACCGCCCGTGATTTCGGAGTTGGCTCGAATCAACGTATTGAGGATATCGCCAAAGGCCAGCGTGGCAATGGCCAGATAAACGGCGCGCAGCCGCAGGAGCGGCCGCGCCAACAGCCAGCCGATGACGCCGCACAGGACACCCGCGGCTACGAAGCCAAGAAGTACCGGCACGCCAAGCCTGGTGGACAGCAACGCCGAGGTGTAGGCGCCCAGACCATAAAAGGCCGCGGGCGCCAGGCTCAACTGTCCGCCAATACCGAAAATCAGGGTCAGGCCGATACAGACGGTGAAGTAGATGCCGACGAGAATCGCGAGGTTTAACGCACTCGGGAGGCCGCCAATGAACAGCGGCAAGATAATCGCCACGACGGGGAGCAGCCATCCGGCTTTGCGATAGCTATTCATCACGCCTGCCTTGTCAATGCGGTGAACAGGCCACGGGGACGCAAAAACAGCAGGACGATCAGCACGACGGATGCAATGACATTTTGGTAGGTGGAAGAAACGTAGCCGCTGCTCATCGCTTCGATCATGCCCAGCAGCAGCCCGCCCGCCACCGCGCCGATGGGGCTCGCCACACCCCCCAGCACGGCTGCCGTGATGGCCTTCAGGGTCATCTGGAAACCGGACTGTGCGCCGGTCGAGATGATCGGCGTCAGCAGCGCGCCCGCCAGCCCGCCAAAGGCAGCAGCCATCGTGAAGCTCAGCACAATGACCGCCCGTACATTGATGCCCAGCGAAGCCGCGACATCACGGTCGATCGCCGTCGCGCGCATGGCCCGTCCCCAGCGGGTGCGACGCAGAAACTGGGTGAAGGCAATCAAGGCAATCGCCAGCACGCAGAGGATGGTGATGCTGTCGGAGCTCAATGTCGCGCCCATGACCCGGAGAGGCTCGATCTTGAGCAGCGAGTCCAGCATTTGCGGATCGGTTCCCCAGAACACCACGGCCAGCGCTTCGATCAATACGCCCAGACCAAGAGTCACGAGGATCAGCGGAAATTCGCCGGCGCGCAGCATCGGCAGGACAAACAGGCGCGCCATGACGGCGCCGCCCGCCGCTGCCGCGACGACGCCGCACAGCATCGCCACGGGCACCGGCCAATGCGCGTTGGCCGCCAGTGTGGCAGCCACCATCCCGCCCAACATGACGAACTGGCCCTGGGCGAAATTGACGATGCCGGAACTGCTGAAAACAATGGATACGCCGAGCGCGACAAAGGCGTAAAACGCCCCGATCGTGATACCGGAAAAAACAAACTGCAGCGCGGCGGAGAGGTCCAAAGTTTGCAGTCCTATTTGGCGAGAACGAAGTGACCCTTGGAAGCCTGGATCATCACCAGGGTCTCTTCCGACGGACCATTGCGGTTCTTGTATTTCACAACCGTGCCGGCGCCTTGGTAGTCGAGGGCGTTAATCGCGTCACGGACCTTGGCGCGGGTGTAAGGCGGATCCACCTTTTTCAGCGCTTCCACGGTCATTTTCACCAGGTCGTAGCCGACAGCTTCAAACGAATTGGGCTCCGGCGCATCCGGATGTGCTTTGGCATACGCGTCGATAAATGCCTTTTGACGCGGCAGGGGCTCGCTGCCGGCAATTTGCGACGTGATCACCACGCCTTCCGCAGCCTGGCCTGCCAGTTTGATGGTCACGCTGCCATCCATCGAGATCGGCGCCATCATCGGTTGCGTCATGCCCAGTTGGCGCGCATTTTTCAGGACCAGCGAGCCTCCCGGATTGGCAAACCACACCACCAAAAAGTCAGGGTTGGCCTGGCGGATCTTGGTCAATTGCGCGGTGAAGTCGCGATCACCGTCGGCGCCGCGTTCTTCGGCCACCAGAGTGACGCCATATTGCGCTGCGAACTGGTGCAGGAACTTCGACCCCTGTTCGCCGTATTCGCGCTCCACGCGGATCAGGCCGGCCTTCTTGTAGCCCTTTTTCTGCGCATAGACCAGGATCTGCTTGGCCATGTCGGAGAATTCGGCCAGCGTGAAGTAACTGTACTTCCACTTTGCCTGTGCGTCATTCAACAGCGCCGTCGGCGTGATGTAGGCAATGGCCTGCTTTTCAACCGTTGCGCCGATGGAGTTCGAGGAGGACGCGAAATTTCCCCCGATGATGGCCATGACGTCCGCATCGCCCGACAGACGGACTGCGAGGCTGGCGGCCAGGTCCGGCTTGCTTTCGGAATTCAGGGACACCAGTTCAATCTGGCGGCCGCGAACACCGCCGGCGGCGTTGACTTCCTTGAGGGCCATGTCGATACCGGCACGGGTGAACTGTCCGAGAGGCGCCACCGGACCGCTCTGGTCGAGGATGGCGCCGATCTTGATCGGGGCGTTGGATTGCGCATAGGCTTGTGGCGTGATCGCAGCCACGGTGGCGGCAACGAATGCAATGAAATGGCGCCTGGCGATGCTGGAATGATGATGTGTCATGCAAAGTCTCCTCTTTTGTATTTGAGTCGCAACGAACTTCAGTACAGAAATGTGCGGCGGCGATCGCCGCGTAACATCAATGGGCGGTCCCTTGATGCGCCTGGCGGATTGCCTGCCAGATGCGTGGCGCGGAATAGGGCATGTCCAGGTGGCGTACGCCCACCGGTTCCAATGCATTGAGCACGGCGCTCGCAATTGCCGAGGGCGCGCCGATGGTGCCCGATTCGCCGGCGCCTTTGACGCCCAGCGGGTTGTGGGTGCAGGGCTGCCCCTCATCGGTTTCGGCGAGAAACTCACCCAGCAAGCCGGCGCGCGGCATGGCGTAGTCCATAAAAGAGCCGGTGAGCGGTTGGGCACTTTGCAGGTCGTACACCGCGGCCTCAAGCAGCGCCTGTCCCACGCCTTGCGCCGCGCCGCCTTGCACCTGGCCTTCGACGATGATGGGGTTGATGACCGTGCCGACGTCGTCGATAGCGACATAGCGCAGGACACGGGTGACGCCGGTCTCGGGATCAATCTCGATTTCGCAGGCCTGGGCGCCATTTGACCAGGTCAGGTTGGTCGGATCAAACGATGCTGTCTCGTGGAGGCCGGGTTCCATGCCGGGCGGCAGGTCATGCGCCAGCGCAAGGCCGCGCGCCACTTCCTTCCAACTGATCAGGCGGTCGGTGCCGGCGACGCGGAAGATGCCGGCGTCGGCCACCACCGCGTGTTCGACGTCGTCCTCTGCGGCTTCCAGGCGGTGCGCGGCGAACTGCCTGGCTTTGCGAACGATTTTCGCGGCGGCCAGATGAATGGCCGTTCCTGCAATCACCATGGAACGGGAGCCGAAGGTGCCTGCCCCCAGGGGCGTGCGGGCGGTGTCGCCTTCGATTATCGCGATGTCCGAGATCGGCACGCCGATGCGCGCGGCCAGGAGCTGCGCGTAGCTGGTGGAGTGGCCTTGCCCATGATTGTGAGTGCCGCAGGAGAGAGTGATGCTGCCGTCGGCCGCTACCTGGACGGTGGCCGAATCATAGAATCCGATGCGGGCACCAAAAGCAGCCGCCATTTTTGAAGGACCGACACCCGAGCTTTCGACGAAATAGCAAAGGCCGAAGCCGCGCAGCAAACCGCCGCGCGCCGATTCCTGCCGGCGAACTTCGTAACCGGCGTAATCCGCTACCTCCAGCGCGCGCTCAAACAGCTTGGCGAAATTGCCGCTGTCGTAAACCGGGCCGATTGGTGTCGTGTAGGGCATTGCCTCCACCGGAATCAGGTTGCGTCGACGCAGGTCAAAGCGATCGATGCCGGTCTGGCGCGCCGCCTCCTCCACCAGGCGTTCGAGTACGTAACAGGCCTCGGGCCGCCCGGCGCCGCGGTAGGCGTCGGTCGGCACGGTATTGGTAAAGACAGCCCGCACGTCGGCGAAAATGGCGGGAATGCGGTACGGCCCCGAGAGCAGCGCGGTGTAGACCGTGGTCGGTACCGCCGCGCCGACGCTGGAAACGTACGCACCCATGGAGGCCAGGGTGTCGACGCGCAGCGCCGTGAAATGTCCCGCGGCGTCAAGCGCCAGTTGCGCATGCGTGACGTGATCGCGTCCCTGATAATCGCTGACAAACGCCTCGCTGCGCGAAGAAACCCACTTTACGGCCCGGCCCAGGCGCAGCGCGACCCAGGCCAGGGCGATTTCTTCTGGATAGAGCTTGCCCTTGGTGCCGAATCCACCACCCACGTCCGGAGCGATGACGCGGATGGCCGTTTCCGGCAGCGTCAGCGCCTCGGCGACGAATTTACGTATCTGGTGCGGCACCTGGGTGGACGACCAGAGCGTCAGGGCATGGCAGTCGGCGCCACCGGTGGGGGAGGTCACCGCAATGACCGACCGCGGCTCCAGGGCCGCGCAGACCAGGCGCTGGTTGATCAGGTCGAGCTTGACCACGTGCGCCGCGGCGGCAAAAGCCCGCTCTACCGGCTCGCGCGCGCCGCGAATGAAATGCAGGCAAAGGTTGCCGGGCGCTTCAGGATGCAACTGTGGGGCGTCGGCGGCCAAGGCACTGCGCAGATCGACCACCGCCGGCAGGGGCTCCCAGTCGATGTCCAGGAGTTCGGCCGCATCCGCGGCCTGATCGGCAGTCGCCGCGACAATCAAGGCGACGATCTCGCCGACGTGACGCACGATGTTGCCGGACAGGGCGAACCGCGGCGGCTCCTTCATCTTTGCGCCATCGACTCCCGCGATGCGCCATAGCGCCGTCAGCGGCCCCACGCTGTCCGCCGCCATATCGGCGCCGGTCAGTACGGCGACGACTCCATCCGCCACGCTTGCCGCTTCGGTTCGCAGCGCCAGGATGCGCGCGTGCGCATGCGGGGAGCGCACGAAGGCGCAGTGCAGCGCGTTGACGGGGCGAATGTCGGCGACATATTGACCCTTGCCTTCAATGAACCGCCGGTCTTCCCGCCGACGCACGTATGCGCCGATGCCCTCGGAATGCACGTTCGGTGCGGCCGGGCGGGGGGCCAGCATCAGCGCTGCCCTTTGGCTTTCTTGGCCGCGATGGAAGGGCCGGGCCGGGCCTTCCTCTTCGAGGCTCGATAGCGCGCGACCAGATCATCGACATGGGCGCGCGCCAGGCGTGCCGCTTCCATGCGTTCACCGGCCTTGATGGCGCGGATCATCTTTTCGTGGTCGAGGATTGAATGGGCCGGCAATTCGGCGATCAAAACCATTTCGGCCTGATAACGGGCGAGCAGCTTTTTTACCTGATCGTATTGCCGGGCCAGTACCTTGTTGCCGCAGCGGTCGACAATAATTTGGTGAAATGCAACCGCGAGATCGTGATACCGGTCGATGTCGTTTGCGCGAATTGCCTTCCGCATGTCGGCAACCGAGGTTTCCAGATCAGCGATCACGTCGGGGTCGCGCGCTGCCGCCTGGGCTTCGGTGGCATAGGCTTCATAAATCGCCCTCACCGCAAAAAGCTCGATCAATTCCTCTTCGGACAGTTCGCAGATGACAGCGCCGCGGTGAGGGTGGATGGCGACGAAGCCTTCGCCCTGGAGCACCCGGAACGCCTCCCGCAACGGCACCCGGCTAACGCCTAGCTGCTTGGCAAGATCCGCTTCCACCAGGCGCGAGCCGGCCAGCAGTTGCCCCCCGATAATCGCTTTTTTTATCGTTGAGGCAAGGCGCTCGGGCAAAAGCTCGGTGGTTTCAAGAACAAGACCGGTCATTGACTTTGGCTTGTCCGTACAGGATTGAATAACATTTATACAATCTTACGATTTACGGTTTGGCGAGGTCAAGCTGCACTGCGGCAAAGTGCCTGCGTCAATGGTGGGGCCAGAAGGTTTTGCCCTCGTCATTAGCCAAAACCGGATCGTCTGGATTGCCGGCCTCTTCGATGCCGGCAATCACCTGTTGCGATGGAAATGAGCCATGGCTCATCCCGGCAAGGTTCCATACAGTGATTGGATAGGGGCGGCCCAGGCTAGAGCCTGAACCAGGAGTTCGACTGCCCGCGGCGTGTACAAGCCGAGAAAATCGGCCGTGCACACATCCTCGAGCGAGTTATAGGCTCTTTGGAGAATGGTGCCTTAAGGCACTTGCCGACCGTAGCTGATGTCCGCTCATATTGCCCGGGGCGCGAGAATTTCGCCTATCTTGCCCGCGTCGTCCAGCTTCTCGACCTGATGCAACAATGCCAGCGCTTCCTCGATCTGTCGTCCGGTTAGTACTGTCTCGGCAAGATCGCGAAACTTGAGGTCGATATCGGCATCAAGCATCGGTCGAGCGAAACTGCCAAGTGCGTGATCAACATGTTTGTGAAAACTGCGCCCGTCGATGAGCTTGATGGTGACGTCGGATTCATCTTCGGCAATGGACGCATCGATCTCGACATTTACCTTCTGGCGCAGGCTCACGACGTCCGCGGCCAGAACAACCTCGTCGGAATAGTGCCGGCTGCCGACCTTGTCGTTCAATAAGCCGATCGCGGCAGAATGATAGACGCTGAACTTTCCTTCCAGGCCCGTCGTCGGGGCGGTCTTGCCGGTAAGCTCGATCACCAAGGGATGGGCGCGGATGTCGATGCTCTCAATGAGCGAGGGATCGAGGTGGTGTTCGCCACGCAGGGCAAGACACGCGTCGATGACCGGGTGCAGCACAACGCCGCAAGCGTAAGGTTTGAAGCTGTTGGTGAGGATTTCCCAGCGCTCACCCAGCTTTTCCGTAGCAGCCCCCAAGTGCTGCGCGGAAGACATTACGTGGGCAAAACCGCGTGGGGCCTCGATGCCGCGCTCTGAACTGGTGAACCCGGCGCGCGCCATCAGGGCCGCGCTCAGGCCGCTTTGCGCGGCCCGCCCCGGGTGCAGGCTCTTGCACATGGTGCCGAACATCTCCCGCAGACCGGCCGCCTGTGTCGCGGCGATGCTCAGCGCCCATGCCATCTGCTTTTCGTCGAGATGAAGCGCTCTGCCGACGGCCGCGGCCGCACCAAAGCCGCCGGCAGTGCCGGTAATATGCCAGCCCGCGTCGTAGTGCTGTGGAAAAACACTGCGCGCCACCCGGCATTCAACGTCAATGCCTATCACGATCGCTTCGATAAAAGCGCTGCCGTTGATGGGGTAAAACTGCGAGGCGGCCAACAGCGCCGAGATCACGGGGCCACTGGGATGAACCAGAGTCGCCATGTGCGTATCGTCAAAGTCGAGCACATGCGAGCTGATCCCGTTGAACAACGCCGCGTGCAGCGCGTCGGCCCGTTCGGCGCGGCCAATAATGTTTGCCTTTGGCGCGCCGAAGAAGGGCTGCAGGGCTTCGAGCGCGCTTTCGATGGCGGGGTGGCGAGCGCCACCCAAGGCACAGCCGGCCCAGTTGACCAGGCTGCGAACGGCGAGGGTGCGTGCTTCAGCGGGGATGTTTTTGGAGTCGTAACTTGCGACGAACCTGGCCAGTGTTTGCGTGGTGCTCATGCTGATTCCTATGGACGTGGAGGTTTATTCCGGCTGAACGTTGGCGGCTTTTATCACTTCTGCCCACTTGGTAACCTCGTCGGTGACCAGCCTGGCGAACTGCGCGGGCGGCTGGCCGCCCGGGTCCGCACCCATGGTGTCGAAGGCCTTGCGCATATCGGGGGCGCGCAGGACGGCGGCTACATCCGCGTTAACCTTGTTCGTGATGGCGGCGGGCGTGCCGGTTGGCGCCATCAGTCCCCACCATTGGAGAACCTCGTAGCCTGGCAAGTCGTTGGCGATCGGCGGAACCTTTGGCAGCGCTGAAAATGGCTGTAGCGAAGTGACACCCAGCGCACGTAATTGGCCGCCCTTGAGCAACTCGACGATTGCGGGAACTGGAGCGAACATGCTGTCGGCCTGGCCGCCCATGACGTCGGTCAGTGCCGGCCCCGTGCCTTTGTAGGGCGCATGAAGCATCTTGATTTTGGCCATCATCTGAAACAATTCGCCCGCCAAGTGCGGCGAACTGCCGATGCCGGCCGATGCATAGCTGACGGATCCGGGTTTGGCGCGTGCCTGGGCAATAAACTCCCTGATCGACTTTGCCGAATTCGACGGGTTGACGACCACGACCAATGGCCCCGAAGCCGCCAGCACGATGGGGATGAAGTCCTTAATCGCATCGAAGGTCAGATTCTTGTAGAGGGACTGGTTGATCGAGTGACTCGGCGAAGCCATCAGCAGCGTATAGCCGTCCGGGGGTGTCTTCGCAGCGTATGCGGTACCGATGGAGCTGCCTGCGCCGGCGCGATTTTCGACAATCACGGGCTGCCCCCAGTTTTTGCTGAGCTTCTGTCCGATTGCGCGCGCAAGAATGTCCGCGCCGCCCCCGGGCGCGTAAGGCACGATGATATGCACCTGGCGGTTCGGAAAGGCCTGGCCAAAGGCGGCCGACATTGCCCCCGCGGCAGCGAGGCTTAGAAAGGCGTGTCCCATCCACCGTTTAAATCCAGGCATGGTTGTCTCCGTTGTGGTTGTGATATATCAAACGTCTTCTCACGTCATCTCATTCGGCCAAAGCAACTCTTCCACCCGGCCCGCGGCGCGCAACAATGAGTGGTCGGCGCCACATCTTCCCACCAGTTGAATGCCGATTGGCGGCGCCGATTGCCGAGGCACGGGAAGGCTGATCGCCGGATTGCCCAGCGAGGTCCAGAATTTGTTGAACGACGAGCTGCCGGGGTCGCCCGTGGCGAGCAGTGGCGCCATGTCGGGTGCGCTGGGCGTAAGGATGCAGTCATAGGCAGACAGCAGATTATCTGCGTGGCTGCGGCATTCCTCGATGATGTGCAAAGCCTCGCGACAGGCTTCCGGTGAAACCGTGTCGCCGCGAGCCAGCTTGGCCTGAACACCGGCAGAAAGCAGGGTGCGGCAGTGTAGCCATTCGGATTCCAGGGCGGCGCGCGCTTCGGCGTCGCTGATGGTGTCGTGAGCAGCCGAGAGTGCGTCGAAGCATGCCGGTAAATTCACTTCAGCCACGTGATGACCACTTGCGGCTAGCAGCTCGGCCACCGCGGATAGCGCCCCCTTCATTGCGGGACCGGCGTCGTTCCAGAAAGGCGTTCTGTACAAGGCGAATCTCAGTCTGGGCGGGGCTGGTGGCTCTGCCCTGATGGGAGAGAAAATCGATAATGAGCCAAGCGCGGCCTGCGCGTCGGCAACGCAGCGCACATGTACACCCAGGGTATCGAAGCTGGGTACCGCTAGCTTCATTCCCCCGGTGTCAAGGCAGCCAAAAGAGGGCTTGAATCCGATCACGCCGCAATAGGAGGCCGGGCGAAGGATCGAACCGGCGGTCTGGGTACTCAATGCCAGGGGCGCCATTCGGGCGGCAACCGCTGCCGCCGAGCCGCTCGAAGATCCTCCGGGCGTCCGGTTCGGCGCCGCAGGGTTACGTGTCGGCGGCATATTGCCGCGCGTCGCAAACTCCTGCGTCGCGGTCTTGCCGAGTACTACCATGCCGGCCGCGAGCGCGCGCTCGACAATGGCGGCGTTGGCCACCGGCCGGTGGCCGCGATAGATGGCAGAGTTGTAAGCGGTTGGAAAGTCCCTGGTATCAATCACGTCCTTGACGCCAATCGGCACGCCATGCAGCGGCCCGCGGCTAGGTTGGCGGTCCCTCTGCCGCGCGGTGCCGATTGCCAAGTCTGCGTCATGGCTGCACCAGGCTTGCAGTTCGGGATCAAATTCCTGTATGCGTTCAAGGCAGGCGCGTACCAGGGCTTCGGAGGTGACGAGGCCTGCCGCAATGGCACGCCCTGCTTCGGCAGCCTTGAGCTCGTGCAACTGCATTACGTTTGTCCCGGATAAGCCGTTTGGAGCCTTCATTTCGGATATTCTATTTCCTGCAAAAGCCGCTAGAGGATGAGATTTTTCCCAGGCGGCGGCAATTCGTATTTGCCGAACAATCATTTTCGTCAGGGTTAACGCTCGGGCGGAAGCCACGGAGGCCTGCCGGCCTGGCCATGACCTGCAACATCGATTTCATCGACCTGCGACTGCTGGTTCATATCGTTGAGACCTCAAGCCTGACGAAGGGGGCCGAGCATTCCAATCTTTCCGCACCGGCCGCCAGTGCGCGTTTGAAGAAGATGGAGGAAAACTGGGGCGTCGGCCTTTTCCACCGCAGCAGCCAGGGATTGATCGCCACCAGCGCGGGGGAGGCTGTCTTGCGGCACGCGCGCAAGCTGCTTGGGCAACTCGGTGAGCTTACCGCCGAACTGCAGGCCGACGGCGATCGTATGCGCGGCAATATCCGGCTGTACGCCAATACGCTGTCCATCAGCGAGTTTCTGCCCGCCGCGCTTCAGTCCTTCCTCATCGAGTACCCGGAAGTAAACATCGAGCTTCATGAACGTAGCTCCAACGAAATCGCGCGCGCACTCAAGCAGGGCCAGGCCGACCTAGGTATCCTCTCCTCCGAGAAGCGTGAGGAGGGGCTGAGATACGTTGACTACCGCACCGAACGCCTCGTTTTGGTCATGCCGCTGGGCCATGCCCTGGCAATCGGGCGGCCGGTGAATTTCCGCGAAACGCTCGCCTTTGACTACGTAGGCATGGAAGAACGCCTGGCGATGCAGGCCTTCTTGTTGCGCGCGGCAGCGCGGGAGCAATTGCCGATGAAACTGCGCATCCAGGCGAATTCCTTTGAAACCCTGTGCCGCCTGGTCGAATCGGGCATCGGCATCGGTGTCATCCCCGAAACCATCGCTCGGCGCCACGCGCTGCAGCAATCGATCTCCGTCGCGGAGCTGGTTGACGCCTGGGCGATACGGGACCTGCACATTGCTATTCGCGCGGAAATCATGCCGAGCGCGCCCGTCAAGGCACTGATCGCCGGCTTGACAGCAGCCGAAGCGGCGCTTTAGGCACGGCCCTGCCGCCAGCCAAGTTTGGTTTTGGAGTGCGGCAAGCGTATTGATCTGCGGCGGATAAGAATATTTGACCAATGCATAAGGAGCCGGCTCATTGCTTGCAGTTGCCCCGAAAGTTGCCCCCGCATTTATTGGCTGTCAATGAATCCCTTTGGAGGCTGTTAAACAAAAAACCCGCACCCTCCGTGGAGAGATGCGGGTTTCGTGTACGACTTAGGACTTCTTTTACATATTGGTGGAGCCGGGGGGAATTGAACCCCCGTCCGTAAGCACTCCACAGTAAGTTCTACATGCGTATCCTGTCTATTTGGATTTAACCAGCGACTTAGCCGACGGGCAGGCCGGTCTCTGGCGAGTCACCTAAATTTAAGCCGGTGCCAAGTAACCCGACACAAGCCGATTCCCTGTAAATGACGTTGCTGTGGGCTTTTACACCCAACCCGATCCAGAGAACTATCGGTGCAACGGCTTCGCTAGTTTTTTAGGCTGCGAGAGCAAAACGCTCGTCATTGGCGTTTGTGGTTTTCCAGATGGATTTACGAGGATACTGGCCCTCGGCATGCCCTCACTGCTTCGCAACCCACGTCGAAACCAAGTCGGCCCCGATTGGTTGGCAGCCTGCCCGTGCGACTGGTGCGGGCGGCAAGCTGCCGGAAAAGCATTTCGGTATACGTATTGTAGTCCTTTGACCCAGACCACGCTGCGTGTAGGTGTATTTGGCGCCGCGCCGCCGTTTTTCAAGGGCCGCGGGCGTTTACGCCCGGGGGCCAAATGCCGTAAAGTTTGGCTGTGGGCAGCGTTACCTGCCCCGGCCCTTCGCTGCGGCCAAAACTCATTTCATCGAAGAAATACCATGGCTCTCACGCTTCCCGCTTCCTCCCCGACTTCGCGCTTCGGCACCTCCCAGGTCTTCGACCGTTTCGAGGACAGCCGCCTGATCGTGGGGCAGGGCCGCTTTACCGACAACCTGAAGTCGGAAACCGCCTGCCATGTGATGTTCGCGCGCTCGCCGCAGGCGCACGCTCGCATCGTTTCGATCGACAGCAGCGCGGCGGCGGCAATGCCCGGGGTGGTGAAAATCCTCACCGGCGCCGACCTCGAAGCCGCCGGCCTCGGCAGCCTGCCGACGGTGCCGATTTTCAAGCGCGCCGACGGCCAGCCGATGTCGACGCCGCCGCGCCGCGCCCTGGCATATGAGTTCGTCCGCTTCGTCGGCGAAGCGGTGGTCGCGGTGATGGCCGAGACGCGCATCCAGGCGCAGGACGCCGCTGAAGCCGTGCAGATCGAGTACGAAGAAATCCCCGCCGTCACCGACCCGCACGACGCCCTGGCCGCCGGCGCCCCGGAAATCTGGGCTGGCGCCCCCGGCAACCTGGCGGCGGTGAACAAGCACGGCAACCCGGAAGCGGTGGCCGCGGCGTTCGCCAAGGCCGCGCGCACGGTGAAACTCGACCTGGTGAACCAGCGCGTCTCGCCCAATGCGATGGAGCCGCGCGCGGTGATGGCGAGCTTCGACGAAGCCAGCGGGCGCATCACCCTGCAGGTCGGCTCGCAAACCCCCACCGGCACCCGCGACACCCTCGGCGACGCGGTGATGAAAATCGGCAAGGACAAGGTGCGCGTGCTGGTCGGCGACATCGGCGGCGGCTTCGGCATGAAGACCTCGGTGTACCCGGAAGACGCCTTCGTCGCCTACGCCGCCAAGCTGCTCAAGCGCCCGGTGCGCTGGCGCGGCGAGCGCGCCGAGGAGTTTCTCACCGGCACCCATGGCCGCGACCTGATTAGCGAGGCAGAGCTGGCGCTCGACGCGAATGGCAAGGCGCTGGCACTGCGCGTGAAGTCGCTGGCCAACATCGGTGCCTACGCCAGCCAGGCCGGCCCGATCATCCAGTTACTGATCGGCCCCTGGGTCTCCACCAGCGTGTACGACATTCCACTGATCGACTTCGACCTGCGCGCCATCATCACCAACACCGCGCCCACTGGCGCCTATCGCGGCGCGGGCCGGCCCGAGGCGATCTACATCATCGAGCGCCTGATGAACGCGGCCGCTGCCGAGATGAACATCGACCCGGCGGAAATCCGCCGCCGCAACCTGATCCGCCCGGAGCAGATGCCCTACAAGAACCCGATGGGCCAGGTCTACGACTCCGGCAAGTTCGAGCAACTGCTCGACGAGGGCCTGGAACTGGCGGACTGGAAGGGCTATGCGGCGCGCAAGGCGGCCTCGGAGAAAAACGGCAAGCTGCGTGGCCGCGCCGTCTCCACCTTTCTCGAATGGACCAGCGGCAATGTGTTCGAGGAGAAGGTGTTCTGCACGGTCAACGACAACGGCCGCATCACGGTGGCCTCCGGCACCCAGGCGATGGGGCAGGGCATCGAGACTTCGTTCAGGCAACTGGTGTCGAAGGTATTCGGCATCGGCGCCGAGAAGATCGACGTCATCATGGGCGACACCGACATCACGACCGGCGGCGGCAGCGTGGGCTCGCGTTCGCTGTTCGTCGGCGGCTCCGCGCTGAAGGTCGGCGCCGAGCGCACCATCGATAAAGCCAAGGAGCTGGCGGCCGAGTCTTTCGAGGCGGCGGTGGGCGACGTAACCTACGCCGCCGGCAAGTTCAGTGTGGCGGGTACCGACATTTCCATCGGCCTGTTCGAACTCGCCGGCCAGCAGCCGGACAAGCGCATCCACCTCGAGTCGGTGAGCGCGGTCGGCGCTCCCTCGTGGCCGAACGGCTGCCATGTCGCGGAGGTGGAAGTCGATGCCGAGACCGGCATGGTCGAGGTGGTCAAGTATTCCTCGGTGAACGACGTCGGCAACGTGGTCAACCACCCGATTGTGCACGGGCAGATCCAGGGCGGGGCGGTGCAGGGCATCGGCCAGGCGCTGGGGGAGCAGGTGGTGTACGACCGCGAGAGCGGGCAGATGCTCACCGGCTCCTTCATGGACTACACCGCGCCGCACATCGGCATCGTCAGCGACTTCGTCACCGCCTTCGACGAGACCGTGCCTTGCCTGACCAACCCGCTGGGCGCCAAGGGCATCGGCGAACTCGGCACCATCGGCGCCACCCCCACCGTGGTCAACGCGGTGATCGACGCGCTGGCCGCGCGCGGCATCACCCACCTCGACATGCCGCTCACCCCCGCGCGGGTTTGGCAAGCGCTGCGCGGCTAGGATATGCGAATCCGCTCGCGCCAGCGTAAGCCGCAAGGCTTGTCCTTCGATGAGCTCTATGCGGCCGGCGACGCACGCCGGCTGGCGCCGACTGCCGCCGAGGCAGCGCTTGAGCGCCTGCTCAACCAATTGGGCGATGGGGCATTGCGCGGCGAGTTCAAGCGGGAATGGCCGATCGAAGGCTGGTTCCTGGACTTCTACTTTCCCTCGATCCGCCTGGCCATCGAGGTCGACGGCGGCTACCATCGCGCCCAGGCACAATGGCGCGAAGACCAGTTGAAGGCCGCAGTCTTGCAGGCACAAGGCATCATCCTGCTGCGCCTGAGCAATCGCGAAGTGCTGGGCGACCGCGAGCGCCTGGTGCGGCGCCTGCGTGCCGCGTGGCGCCAGGCGATAACAAACCAGCGCGGCTCAAGCGCGAACGAGGAGCGCGCCGCCTACCGCGTGGTGCGAAGCGCCTTGACGGCGCTTCGCTTGTCACCAACGGCTACTTGCCGTAGATATATTCCCGGCTCCAGGGCGTCGGGTTGAGGGTGCTCTCGGCGCCGGCCTTGCACACCAGCACCTGGTGGATCGAGACCCAGTGCTGCGCGAAGGCGTAGGCGCAGCCGGCCAGGTAGACGCGCCAGACCCGGTAGGTGAGGTCGGGCACCAGTTGCTTGATCTCCTCGGTGTGCGCCTCGTAGTTCTCCGCCCAGATCTGCAGGGTGCGGGCGTAGTGGCGCTTCAGCGATTCGACGTCCAGCGCCTCCAGGCCCGCGGCTTCCATCTCCTTAAGCACCAGGCTGATGTGCGGCAACTCGCCGTGCGGGAACACGTATTTCTCGATGAAGTCGGCAGCGCCGTAGGGCGTGGCGCCGCTTTCCGGGTCGGTTGAGGTAATGCCGTGGTTCATCGCCAGGCCGCCGTCGCGCAGCAGCTTGTGAATGGTTTTGAAGTAGGTGCCGAGGTTTTTCAGGCCGACGTGCTCGAACATGCCCACTGAGGTGATCTTGTCGAAGCTCTCGTTGATGTCGCGATAGTCCTGCAGGCGGATTTCCACCTTGTCCTGCAGGCCGGCCTGCGCGACCCGTTCGCGCGCCAAGTCGTATTGGTTTTTCGATAACGTGATGCCCACCACATTGGCGCCGCGTTCGGCCGCACGGATCGCCAGCGCACCCCAGCCGCAGCCAATGTCGAGCAGGCGCTCGCCGGGCTTGAGCATGATCTTGTTCAGGATGTGGTCGAGCTTGGCGGTCTGCGCGGTGGCCAGGTCTTCGGCGCCAGTACGGAAGTAGGCACAGGAGTAGACCATGCGCGGGTCCAGCCAGAGCTGGTAGAAGTCGTTGGAGACATCGTAGTGATAGGCGATGTCTTCGGCGTCGCGCTTCTTGGTATGCACCGCCGCGCGCACCATGCGGCCGAAGCGGCCGGTTTTTTCCACCCCGGTGCGGGCGAGGGCGGAAGCGGTTTCGATAATGTCGGCGGCCTTGCCGGCAACGTCGAAGTGCCCGCGCACATAACCTTCGGCGAGATTGTCCAGGCTGGGCGGCAACAGGAACTTCAGCGCCTTGGCACCCGGTAGGGTGATGGTGACTTTGGGCGATTTGCCGAAGGCGTACTCCCCGCCGTTCCATAACTTCAACTTCAATGGCACATTGGCCCGCTCGCCGATGCCGTGCACAAACTGGTTCAACTGCTGTTCCCAAAACATGCTGGACTCCTTCTCCTCGAAGTCCGCGGCGTAAAACCGTGATGCCGCGTTGCCGGGCTGTGGGTTATATTTGCCCTGGCAGATCGCTCCCTGGGTAAGACGGTAACGCTTATGACAGCCCGATTGTAGGAATGTTCCGCAAAGGGGACAGCCGGCTTTTTCGGGATTGATCGTTCCAGGTTCAGGACTATTCGGGCGATTGTGCAAGCGCTTCGCGCTCCCAGGCGTCCAGTTCGGCGGCGGTAAAGCCGCCGCGCAACCGGCCCTCGCGGTTGAACGGCGGGCGTATTTTCGGCGCGTTGTAGCGCAGGCTCAGGGCCGCGAACTCGGCGACCGGGTCGAGGCCGCGCTTGGCGCACAGCCAGCCGTACCAATGGTTGCCGATGGCCACATGCCCGACCTCGTCGCGCAGGATGATGTCGAGGATCTCGGCGGCGCGGCTTTCGCCGTGGCGCAGCATTTTTGCCTGGATCGCCGGGGTCACGTCCAGCCCGCGCGCCTCCAGGATGCGCGGCACCAGTCCCATGCGCCCGACCACGTCGTCGCGGGTCTTCTCGGCCATTTCCCACAGGCCGTTGTGGGCATCGAAGTCGCCGTAGGTATGACCCAGGGTTTGCAGGTGCTCCACCAAAAGGCTGTGATGCAGGGCTTCTTCGACGGCGACGCCGACCCAGTCCCGGTAGTAAGCCTCGGGCAGGTTGGGGAAGCGGCAGGCGGCGTCCAGCGCCAGGTTGATGGCGTTGAACTCGATGTGGGCGATGGCGTGGATCAGCGCCGCGCGTCCCGCCGGACTGCCAAGCCCGCGCGACGGTACGCGTGCCGCATGCACCAGCGCCGGCCGCGGCGGGCGGCCGGGCTGCTCGGCGGCGTAGGCTTGCGCCAGGTCGTCGAGCGGCGCGTCGCGCAGCGCGAAGGCGGCGCGCGTCAGCTCGACCTTGCGGGCGGGGTCGGATTCGAGCAGGGCGGCGTAGGCGGTGCGGCGCATGGCCGCATTCTAAGCGGGTAAGCGGGTAAGCCGCGTAAACCCGCGTTGCGGCCCGGACGCCCTCAGTCCACCTTGCCGATGCGCCTGACGATGCGGATCATGCGCTTGGCGTCGGCATCCGCGTAGGCCTTGAATTCGGGCGCATCCATGTAGGCCACGGTCAGGCCCTGCGCGGCCATGCCAGTGGTGAACTCCGGCGCGTGCACTGCCGTCTTCATCGCCTCGCGCAGCACGTGGGTGGCTTCCGGCGGCGTGCCGGTGGGAACGTAGATCGAGGCCCAGATGTAGTACTCGGCGTCGTAGCCCAGCTCGCGGTAGGTCGGTACATCGGGGAAGGCGGCGATACGCTTGGCGCTTGAGACCGCGATCGGGCGGATTTTTCCCGCCGTGATCTGCGGTGCGACCACCGAAGGGGCACCGGTGGTCGCATCGACGTTGCCCGAGAGCAGGGCCAGCACCGCGGGGCCGCCGCCGTTGAACGGCACGTGCAGCAGGTTGACCTTGGCCTCCGCGGTTAGCATGGCCATCGACAGGTGGATCGGCCCGAAGTTGCCGGAGGAGGCATAGGTGAGCTTGCCCGGCGCCGCGCGCGCGGCCATGAGAAAGTCATTGGCGTTTCGCCAAGGCGCGTCCTGGCGCACCACGACCAGCATCGGGTCGCTGGACATCAGCGCCACCGGTTCCAGCTGGTCTAGTTCGTAAGGAGGTTTGCGCCCGGAGATGCGCTCGGCTTCCGGCGCCACCACCACCACCGAGAGCGCCAGCAGGATGGTGTAGCCGTCCGCCTTCGAGGTGGCCGCCTGCGCGGTGCCGATGGCCCCGCCCATGCCCGGCTTGTTGAGAATCACCACCGGCTGCTTCAGCGCCGCCGCCAGCGGGTTTACCAGCAGGCGCGCGTTGATGTCGGAAGCGCCGCCCGGCGGGTTGGGCACGATCATGGTCACCGTGTGGTTCGGGTAGTCGGCCGCAAGGGCCGAAGCGCTGTACAGCAAGGCAACGGAGCACAGGAACAGGCGTAGCGCGAGCGTTCTCATGCGGCCTCCAGGGTGACGGACTTGCCGGTTTCCAGCGAGATGAAAATGGCTTCCAGCGCGGCGATGGTCTGCGCCATTTGCGCGGTGGTGATGGGGTAGGCCGGTCCGCCGCTGCCGTGGCCGGCCACCGCGGCGGCAAAGGCTTCGAGCTCGGCGCGCACCGAATCCACCGGGGCGTAAGTGCTCTGGTCGGTGCGGCCGTTCTTTTGCCGCAGCACCAGCGTGGTCTCGCCCAGCGCTTCGGCCGAGCCTTCGTCGCCGAAGGCGTGCACGCGCCAGTAGATCGGCGTGGCGCGCACGCAGCCGAGAAAGCCGCTCATGCCGTTGGCGAATTTGAGCATCACCGACACCGTGTCGCGCGGGTCGTGGCCGCTGCGCATGGTGCATAGTTGCGTGGTGACCTGGCTGACCGCGCCGGCGATGCCGACAAAGGCGTCGAGCAGGTGGATGCCGGTACCTGTCATGCCGGCGCCCGGCGTTTCGGCGGGCAGGTCGCGCCAGCCGGCAAAGTGCTTGGTCGAGTGCTCGTTGCTGTAATGCGCCTCCAGGTGCATCAGCATGCCCAGCTTGCCGCATTTGATGGTGTTGTTGAGAGCCTGCATCGAAGGCCAGAAGCGCTTGTTCTGCCCGACCGCCAGCACGCGGTTCGCCGCCTTGACGGCGGCAATCGCGCGCTTCGCATCAGCCCCGGTGAGCGACAGCGGCTTTTCGCAGAACACGTGCTTGCCGGCAGCGGCAGCAGCGCAGATCTGGTCCGCATGCAGGGAGTGCGGCGTCGCCAGCACCACCGCCTGCACGCGCGGGTCGGCCAGGGCGGCGTCGAGATTGTCGGAAAGCGGCAGGCCCTGGGCGGCGGCGAAGTCGCGGGTGGCGTCCATCTCCTGCGTGACGCCATGGACGAAGCGGATGGCCTGGCTCTTGCCCTGCACCGCCTGCACCAACCCTTTGCCCCACCAGCCCAGGCCGACGATGGCTGCGTTGATCATTCTTGTCTCCTCGCTGTGGCGCCTGCCGGTGGCGGCGCCGTTGTTGAGGCATTCTAGGACGAAGGCGCGCGGGCGTGCACACGCAAAGCGCGAATCGGCTGCATAGGCCGGCGTGCTTGCGGAATCGGGCGAGAAGGTGCATGCGGGAACCGCATGCACCGGTTACATGTTGTTAAAGAACGGCTCCCGCCCGGCGCGGGTAGCGGGCCTAGAGGTGCTGCAGCACTTCCGGTGGCGTGGCGATGACGGCGTCGGCGCCCCATTGCTGTACCGGCTCGCCGTCGCCCATGTAACCCCAGGTCACCGCCAGGGTTTTCATTCCGGCGGCGCGGCCGGCCTGGATGTCGCGCAGGTCGTCGCCGACGTAAATGCAGGCGGCCGGATCGACCTTGCACAACTCGGCCGCGTGCAGCAGCGGCGCCGGGTGCGGCTTGGCGTGCGGCGTGGTGTCGCCGGAGACCACGCAGGCGGCGCGGCCGGTAAAGCCCATCAGCTGCGACAGCGGGTCGGTGAAGCGGCTCGCCTTGTTGGTGACCACGCCCCAGGCGAGGTCGCGTTTTTCCAGGTCGCCGAGCAGGGCCTCGATGCCGTCGAACAGGCGCGAGTGGACGAACAGCGCGGACTGGTAGTTGTTCAAAAACTCTGTCTTGTATTGCTCGTACTGCGCGTCGCCGGGTTTGATCCCGAAGCCGACACCGACCAGGCCGCGCGCGCCGCTGGAGGCCATGCGCCGCAGGGGCTCCAGCGGCATGGCTTCCAGGCCGCGGTCTGCGCGCATCTTGTTGAGGGCGCCGGCGAGATCAGGCGCGGTGTCGGCCAGGGTGCCGTCAAGGTCGAACAGTACACAGCGAATCATTGAAATAGCGATTTCGATTTATGTTGGATTGATATTCTCCTTCCCCTCAGGGGAGGGGAGGATGGAGTCGTTTGCTTAGTCTTTGGTGACGTGGATCAGGTAATTCACATCGGTGTCCGCGCCCAGGCTGTAGACCCGGGTCAGCGGGTTGTAGCTCATGCCGCGGATCTCGCGCACGTTGAGACCCGCCTGGCGGCAAAAGCGCGTCAGTTCGGAGGGCTTGATGAACTTGGCGTAGTCGTGGGTGCCGCGCGGCAGCATGCCAAGCACATATTCGGCGCCGATCACCGCCAGGGCATAGGCCTTGGCGTTGCGGTTGATGGTGGAAAAAAACAGGTGGGCGCCGGGCTTGGCCAGCGCGGCGCAGGCGGCAACGATGGCGGCGGGGTCGGGCACGTGCTCCAGCATTTCCATGCAGGTGACGACGTCGCGGCTGGCGGGCTCGCGCGCGGCCAGGTCTTCGGCGCTGATGCATTCATAGTCCAGCATCACGCCGGACTCCAGCTTGTGCAGGCCGGCGACCTTGAGCGGCTTTTCGGCGAGATCGATGCCCAGCACGTTGGCGCCCTTGGCGGCCATCGATTCGGAGAGGATGCCGCCGCCGCAGCCGACGTCCACCACCTGCTTGCCGGCAAGAGGGGCGATGCCGTCGATCCATGCCAGGCGCAGCGGGTTGATTTCGTGAAGGGGCTTGAACTCGGAAGTCGGGTCCCACCACTTGGCGGCGAGGTCGCTGAATTTTTGCAGCTCGATCGGATCGGCGTTGGCGCTCATCGTCTTATTTCCTTTTGAGGCATTCGAGGTAGGCCTCGCCATCCGGCGCGGTGTTGTTGCGCTGGGCGTTGAATACGGTCTGGCCCAGGCATTCGAGCACGTCGTGCGCGGCTTCGTGGAAGGAGCCGTGCTTGCGCGCCAGGCGTTCGTACTCGGCGCGGATGCCGGGCGGCTGGTCGATGGAAATCTGCTCGGTCACGGAAAGGTGCAGGGAAAGATGCAGGAAGGGGTTGACCTCGCCGAACTCCGGCAGGAAGTCCTGCTGCAAATATTTGTCAGGGTTGCCCAGAAGCGCATGGTACTCGGGATGCTCCAGCACCCAGTCCAGGGCCTGGGTTTCCAGCGGGGTGAGGATCTCCTTGGCGTTGTACTTGCGCCAGGTGTCGAAAAAGAAGTTGCGGACTTCGTCGCGGCTCGGGTTGAACATGTCAGCGGGCCTTGGCGCGTTTGGCGGCGGGGGTTTTAGCGGAGGCCTTTTTTGGCGCGGGCTTTTTAGGCGCGGTGCTTTTTGCGGCGGTCTTTGTGACCACCGCTTTTTTGGCTATGGTCATTTTCGCCGGCGCCTCTTTCGGTGGAATCTTCGGCTTCGGCTCGGCGAGCGGGTCGGGGGTCTTGTGCTTGTACTCGCACAGGTCGCTGATGTTGCAGTTCGGGCAATCCGGCTTGGGCGCCTTGCACACGTAGCGGCCATGCAGGATCAGCCAGTGATGGGCGTGCAGCAGAAACTCCTTCGGCACGAATTTCATCAGCGCGCGCTCCACCGCTTCCACCGTCTTGCCCGGGGCGATGCCGGTGCGGTTGGCGACGCGGAAGTTGTGCGTATCGACCGCGATGGTGTGCTCGCCGAAGGCGACATTGAGCACGACGTTGGCGGTCTTGCGGCCTACGCCGGGCAGGGCCTGCAGTTCCTCGCGGGTGTTGGGCACGCGCCCGCCGTGCTTTTCGATCAGCAGGCGGCAGGTGGCGATGACGTTCTTTGCCTTGGCGCGCCACAGGCCGATGGTCTGGATGTATTTCGCCAGGCCCTCTTCGCCGAGCGCCAGGATGGTCTCGGGCGTGTTGGCGACGGGGTAGAGCTTAGCCGTAGCCGCGTTCACGCCCTTGTCGGTGGCCTGCGCCGAGAGGATCACCGATACCAGGAGTTCGAAGTGGGAGCCGTACTCAAGTTCGCTTTCCGGGTGCGGGTTGGCCTCCCGCCAGCGTCGGAAGATTTCGGTGCGCTTTGCGGTGTTCATAGTGGGTTGGGCTTTTTGCGCGGGGCGTGCAGGTGGGCGCGGCGGGTTTCGGCTTCGTCGATCTGGCGCTGCACTTCGGGTGAATTGACCTCGGTGTTTTTCGGCTGCACCGCCGCACGCTGGGCACGGGCGCGTTCCATGGCGGCGGCGATGATTGCTTTTTTGCGCGCCGCCGCCTCCACTGCGCCGGGGTCTTGCGGCGGGCTGCTGGAAGAGGTCTTGGCGGCGAGCTTTTGTTCACGCTCGTGCTTCTCGGCGGCCAGGCGTTCGTTGCGCGCGTGATAGCGGCTGCGCGCCAGGTCGGCGTCGGCCTGGGTCCAGTCGCGCGGCGGCGCCACCGTTTGCATACTGATGCAATCGACCGGGCAGGGCGCGACGCACAGGTCGCAGCCGGTGCACCAATCGGGCAGCACGCTATGCATGAGCTTGGCCGCGCCGACGATTGCATCCACCGGGCAGGCCTGGATGCACAGGGTGCAGCCGATGCACAGGCTCTCGTCGATCACGGCGATGGTCAGCGGCTGCTCGATGCCGTTGGCCGGGTTCAGCGGCTTCGGCGCGCGGCCCAGCAGTTGCGCCAGCTTCACCACGCCGGCCGCGCCGCCTGGCGGGCACTGGTTGATGTCGGCCGCGCCAACGGCCACGGCTTGCGCATAGGGCTTGCAGCCGTCATAGCCGCAGCGGGTGCACTGGGTCTGCGGCAGCAGGGCGTCGATGCGGTCGGCGAGAGTCGAAGGAGTCATTGGATTGCCGCTTTTTTGTCCGTGGTTTGCACCGCTTTCGGCGTTCGGCGGTGCGCGGACCTTTTCAAGCTAGAATTATCCCATTTTGTGCAATGCAATACGCGCCGGCCCGAGACAAAGCGGCGCGCACGCCGGAAATTCAAAACAATGGAAAAGCCAGCAGCCAAGCCCCGCGCCACCGCCCGCCCGAAGCGCGACCCGGAGCGTACCAAGGCGCGCATCCTCGAGGCGGCCACCGACGAGTTCACCAAGCACGGCCTGGGCGGCGCCCGCGTCGACCGCATCGCCAAGCGCGCCGGCACCAACGAGCGCATGCTGTACTACTACTTCACCTCCAAGGACGTGCTGTTTCTGACCGTCCTGGAAAATGTCTACGTCAATCTCGCCGAGGCCGAGCGCGCGCTGGAACTGGGCCACCTCGACCCGGTGGAAGCGGTCGTGCGCCTGGTCGAGTTCATCTGGAACTACTACATCGAGCACCCCGAGTTCATCAATCTGATCAACAACGAAAACCTGCACGAAGGCAAGTTCCTGAAAAAGTCGCGCCGCCTGGCGCAACTGGTCTCGCCGGTGCAGGCCAACATCCGCCAGATTTTGCAGCGCGGCCAGGAGTCCGGCGTGTTCCGCGGCGGCATCGACCCCGCCGAGGTCTACATCACGCTCGTCGCCCTGAACTACTACTACCTGTCGAACCGCCACACGCTTTCCATCGTTCTGGCGCGCGACCTGATGTCGCCGGTGGCCAAGGAAGTGCACTTGAAGCATGCGACCGAGGTGGTGCTGAATTACCTGCTCAAGCCCAAGGGCTGAGGCGGCGTTAACACGCTTGTTGTGGGTGGCGCGAAAAACCACGGTAAAGCACGGTGGTTTTTTGATTTTTCCTGGCACGACCCTGATAAACCCCGAGATTTTTTCGAGATTTTCTGCGGGACGGCCTTCACGTTTGTTGTAGCTGCCTGCGCGAAACATCCGCGGAAATTGTCGGATGGTGCAGCGGGAAAACCGGACATCGGGGCGCGGAAATAGTGATTACGTGTACCTAACATACACCTGTCCAAGCGCCAAGTGTGGTTGATTTGCATGCGTGCTGCGCGCCACGCTACACTAGCCGCGGGACTTCTCCCTGCGACCCGAAGAAGAGCAAAAATGCACTGCATGCCCAAGGCCTTGCTGTACTGCGTGGTCGCTGCTTTCGCCATCGCCCCGCTGGGCGCCTATGCGCAGGCGCCAGCGAAAGCCGCGGCGGCACCCGCCGTCAAAGGCGCGGCTGCGGCGCCCGCCAAGGCCGCGCCCAAGCCAGCCGGCTGCGAATTCGAAAACCCCGACCATGACGACGCGATTGTCGCTTGCGGCAAGCTGATCGACGCGCGCAAGCTGCGCGGCGACAAGCTGGCCCTGGCCTACTCGGCGCGGGCCAACGCCTGGTATGGCAAGAACGACTACAACAAGGCGCTGGCCGACATGAACGCGGCCATCACCGCGCGCCCCGGCAGGGCCGACGACCTGGCCAACCGCGGCATCTACAAATACATGCTGATGGACCACGACGGCGCGATTGCCGACTACACCGCCGCGCTGCATATCGACCCCGCCGCCGACACCTTCGCCAATCGCGGCTTTGCGCTGCTGGCGAAAAGCGACTTCGCGGCGGCGCTGCTGGACTTCGACTACGCGATCCAGTTCGATTACCAGAACGCGAGCTATTACCTCGGGCGCGGCCGGGCGCAGCGCGGGATCGGCAAATATCTAAATGCGGTGCGAGATTTCGAGAGCGCCGAAAAGTATGCGCCGAAGGACATGACTGCCGCCTGCGAGCGCGGCATCGCCTATTTCTACGATGCCGACTTCGGCGACGCCGTGAAGGACCTCGACAAGTGCCCGAAGGACATCATTTACGGCTATGCCTACATCCGCATCTGGCGCTACATTGCGCAGGCGCGCAGCGGCGGCGACGGCAGCGAGATCCGCATGGAGCTCGATGCGAAGGGCATCATGGGCCGTGAGTGGCCGGGGCCGGTGCGCAGCATGATTCTCGGACGGATGAAGCCGGAGGCACTGATCGCGGCGGCGGCCGCCGAGCCGGATGCGAAGAAGGCGAAGGGGCAGGGATGCGAGGCCAGCTTTTACATCGGGCAATACCATTTGATCCGTGGCGAAAAGGGGCCGGCGAAGCAGAGGCTTACCGAGGCGAAGAACAGCTGCCCCGGTGACTTCCTTGAATTGCAGGGCGCGATCGCCGACCTGAAGCGGATCGACAAGAAGTAGCCGCCGCAGGCGGCCGGGGAAATTTTGTTTACCGCTGAACGCGGCCAACCTGCGGTACTTTGCCGCGCGAAGAAGAGCACCAAATGTTTCCCAAGCTTTACCTGCTGTTGATTTGCACGATGGCCGCCCTGGCGGTGCCTGTGGCTGCTGAAGGGGCCGGCGCCTGCGGACCGGAGGCGCGCGATCCCGATGCCGCGCTCACCGCCTGCAACAAGCTGATCGATGGGCCTGCCCCGTTGCGCGGCGATGCGCTGGCCCGGGCCCATGCCGCGCGCGGCGAGGCCTGGGGCAGGAAGGGCGAATATGCCCGCGCGATCGCCGACATGGACGCCGCCCTGGCCGCGCATCCGCGCGACGCCGCCAGCCTCTCGCTGCGCGGCATTTTCAAGCACCAGAGCCGCGACTTCGAGGGCGCGGTGGCCGACTACAGCGCTTCCCTGCGCATCCGTGCGGATGGCGACACGTACGCCAATCGTGGCGAGACCCGCCTGGAGCAAAACGACTTCGCACCGGCGTTGCAGGACTTCAAGCAAGCGGTGGAGATCAACCCGGACGTCGGCGGCTACTACCTGCGCCGCAGCCTGGCGTGGCGCGGTCTCGGGCAGTACGGACGCGCGGTGCAGGATTCCGACGCGGCAATCGCGCATCCGCCGGCCAGTGCGCAGACCTTTTGCGACCGCGGCATTGCCAACTTCTACGATGGCCGTTTCGGTGATGCGATCCCTGATCTGGAAAAGTGCCCGCAGGATGATGAGAACTACGGCTACATGCAGATCTGGCGCTATATCGCGCAGGTGCGCAGTGCCGGCGACAGCCCGGGCTTTCGCGGCGAACTTGAGGCCAGCCGCTTCCTTGGCCGCGCCTGGCCCGGACCGGTGCGCGAGATGCTGCTCGGGCGCATCACGCCGGAGGCGCTGCTGGTGGTTGCCACCATCAGCGCGGACCCGGTCAAATCCGCGGGGCGGGACTGTGAAGCGAGCTTTTATGCCGGCGAACTCCAGTTGACGCGCGGTGAGACCGGGGCGGCGCGGCTCAGCTTGACGGCGGCCCTGGGCAAATGTTCGCCCGGGTTTCTGGAGTACCAGGGGGCGGTGGCGGAGTTGAAGAGGATGGGCGGTAGTTGAGGCGCAGCGCGCACCCCAGCCCCATCCTCATTTGCGTGGCCCGCTTCCCCGTTGAAAGGGAAGGGACCTTCCAAGTTACCAGGGAGCATTGCGGTTTTTCTAGCCCTTGAAGCGTGTCTCCGGCAGACCTTTCACGCCTGGGTTCACCACGAACAGGCTGCCCGCCAGCGGTTCCTTCGCCGCCTGCCCGGGCGTCAGGCGCTGCGAGTGGCTGGTGATGTAGAGAGTGTCGAGATGCGGGCCGCCGAAAGCGGGGCAGGTGGCGTTGGTGATCGGCAGTTGCACCACGCGGTCGACCTTGCCTTGCGGCGTCAGGCGCACCACCTGGCCTGTGCCGACCATGGCGTTCCACAGGCAGCCGTCGGCGTCGATGGTCGAGCCGTCGGGCTTGGCTGGGGTGCCGGTCCAGTCCTTGAAGACGCGGCGCTTGCTCATCACGCCGTCGGCGAGGTCGAAGTCGAAGGCCCAGATCAACTGCACGTGGGTGTCGGCAAAATACATGGTGCGCGAGTCCGGGCTCCAGGAAATGGAGTTGGGCACGTTGATGCCGTCGAACTGGAAATGGCAGCTGTGGTCGGGGTCGAAGCGGTAGAAGTTGCCCGCCGGTTCGCGCACGCCGTCTTTCATGCTGCCGACCCAGAAGCGGCCGGCGCGGTCCACCTTGCCGTCGTTGAGCCGATTCTGCGGCAGGTGGGTTTCGGGGTTCGTCAGGAACACCGGGGCCTCGGTTTTCAGCGGGTCGTAGGTATAAAGGCCGGTGTTGGTGGCCAGCAGCAGGCCGCCGGCTTCGCGTAGCGCAATGCTGCCGGGGAGCATGTCGGCGGCCAGGCGAACGGCGGTGTGTTTGCCCGTGGCCGGATCGTAGGACTGGATGGCGGGGCGGCGTACGTCGACCCACCAGAGCTTTTTTGTGCGGTCGCACCACAGGGGCACTTCGCCGAGGATGTCGGCGCCTTGTACGGCAACCTGGTATTCGGTGGTCAAGGGCTTTTCTCCGTTATTCGTATTCGATGCTTTTGGCGCGCGGCGCTCGCGCGTACACTGCGCTCGCTATGCTACTCCGCGCAAGGCGGGGAGATAAAATCCTGCTGCATCATCCACCCGATAAGGCTGCCATGACGACCAAAAAAGAACCCCTGGGCAAGTTGCCCGCCACCGCCTTCGGCATGATGGAGATTCCGCGCTTGAGCCCGGAGATCATCGCCGGTTTCAAGGGCCTGGATGATCTGACCGGCATTACCTCGGATGCGATGGATGACCTGGGCATCGTCGGCATCGTGCCCGGCTCGACCCTGCGGCCGACCGACCCGAAGGCGAAAGTGGTGGGCCAGGCGATCACCCTGCACAACACGCGGGTGAACAAGACGGTGCCGGAGGCGGTGGCCGGCAAGGTCTCGGGCCTGGGCGACATCGAGGCGCACAACCTGGCGGTGCAGGGCGACATCATCGTGATCCAGGGGGTGCGCGACGTGTCGTCGATGGGCGGCATCATGGCGACCATCGCGCGGCGCAGCGGCGAGATCGCGGCGGTGGTCGACGGCGCGGTGCGCGACATCGACCATTCGCGCGGCATCGGCTACCCGGTGTGGTCGTCTTCCGTCAGCCCGATGACCGGCAAGTGGCGCATCCAGACCGTGGGCGTGAACGTGGCGGTGAACATCTGCGGCATCATCGTGCACCCGGGCGACCTGGTGCTGGCCGACGAGGTGGGCGTGGCCTTCGTGCCTTATGCGCGCGCGGCGGAGGTGCTTGAAGTTGCGCAGGCCATCATGGCGGCGGAGCACAAGCGGCTGAAGCTGGTGGAAGAGGGGATACCGCTGAAGGATTATATGAAGTTGCCGCGGAAGTAGAGGTATTACCTGCTCTTTCCCGCAGTGTCATTCTGAGGAGCGCAGCGACGAAGAATCTGCTTTTCGCGCGTTGCCACTATGGCTTCGTAGCGCATCAAAAGCAGATTCTTCGTTTCACTCAGAATGAAGGTATCCGCATGGCGGCGTAGTTCCTCTCGCATTACTTTGCGAAATCAGCGGCGCGTACGCCAGCGTAGGTCGCTTCCTCAAACAGCGAAAAACCGGTCAAGTCCGCATGGGCGAAGCTCAGGGGCCGCGTCAGCCCTGCCAATAGCCCGCGTATCGGCGCAGTCAAAAACCCCGGCACCGGACGCGCCATCGCGTGCGGCCAGCGCCAGATGTCGATGTGCTGCAACTGCTCGCGCAGGCCTGGGTGGGGGCGCGAGAGTTCGGCGATGATGGCGTCGGCCCATACCTTCCAGTCGGTGTCGTAGAGGCGCTTGCGCGCGGCCGGCACCGGCTCGTTGTCGATCGGCCAGTAGTAGGTGAGCACGGTGGGGCCGGGGCCGATGGCGATGTTCTGGTGGGTGGCCACCACGTAGCCGAGCGCCGGGCTGTCGTAGAGCACGTTGTCCCACGAGAGGCCGACCGGGCCGGCGTCGATCGGCAGGCTGTCCAGGGTGAGATTGGCGACCAGCCAGGGGCTGACTTCCATCTGGGTCGCGGCTTCGCGCAAGCCGGCGGGCGAGTTGGCCCAGACGTGGGCCAGCACCTGCGCCGGCGCGGCCCAGATCACCTGGTCGGCGCGGTAGCGGGTGAGGCGGTCTTGCGGCGCGTTGTAGATGTCGATGTCGGCGTAGCTTGCGGCCGTCTCCAGGCGCACGCAGGGGGATTGCGGCGCGAAGGCATCGGGCGCGCGTTGCTTGATCCACGCGGAGAGTTGCTGCACCAGCCAGCCATTGCCCTGCGGCCAGGTGAGCACGCTGCGGGCGTCGGCATCGGTGGCGAGTGCATCGCGGCTGGCGTGGTAGTGCAGGCCGGCCCAGGCGGAAATGTGGTGGGCGTGGGCGCCGTAGTCGTCGCGGCATCCGTAGTCGGCGTACCAATGCAGGCGCGGCGAGTCGAGGCCCTGCGAAAGCAGGAAGTCGCGAAGGGTCTGGCCGTCGAGGGCGCGGATGTCGGCCTGTTTACTGGACAAGGCGCTGGGCAGGGCGAAGGCTTTGGCGCCGTCGGCGCCGCGCAGGCGGCGGTAGCGTTCGACCAGTTCGTCGAAGCGCTTGTATTGTTCGAAGTCGCGCTTGCTCGCGCCGATTTTCGGCAGCACGCTTTCCTGCCAGAGGCCGTCCACATAGAGGCGCTCCTGCGGCACGCCGACGACGTAGCGCTCGTCGTAGCGCGGGGCGATTGCGGACGGGTCGCCAAGGAGGACGCCGAGATCTGCGAGGATGGCGCGGACATTGACCGATTCGACCGTGGGAAAGGGCAGGTAGTGCGCGCCCCAGGGGTGGGCGATGGTGCCGCTGGCGCCGGAGCGGGAGTTGCCGCCAGGCTCGGCTTCCAGCTCGAAAATTTTGAAGTCGGTGATGCCGCGCTTGAGCAGGCGCCAGGCGGCGGAGAGGCCGCCGATGCCGCCGCCGATGATGGCGATGGGCAGGCGCTGGGTTTGTGTGGCTGCAGCGAACTTGTTGTCGCGCAGCTTGTGGCCCAGGGCCATGTCGGGGCCGAGGAGCTTGCCTTCCAGCACGGGTTTGCCGCGCTCGAAATCGCAGGAGGCGAGCAGCGGGCTGCTGAGGGAGGCGAGGAAGTGGCGGCGGTCCATGGTCTGCTGCCGCTTACTTCATGACGCGGCGCCAGTCCTCTTCGAAATAGCGCACCAGCACCTGGTTGTTCAGGCGGTTGACTTCGGCGGGTATGCGTGACATGTCGGCGGGGAAGTCGAACATGGTCTTCATCGTCTCCGGCGTGACGTAGCGCACCGGCACGGGTATTTTCGCCGGCAGCACGTAGTCGCGGCGGCTGGCGATGACATAGCCCCATTCGCCGAAGGAGGGGACGTAGGCGTGATACGGCGCGGTTTTCAGGCCGGCGTCTTCCAGGGTGTTGACAATGCACCAGAAGGAGCGGCGCGCGTAGAAGGGGGAAGTCGACTGGATCACCATCACGCCCTGGTCGGAGAGATGCTTTTCCAGCAGGCGGTAAAAGGCGGAGGAGTAGAGCTTGCCGAGGGAATAGTTGGAGGGGTCGGGGAAGTCGACGATGGCCAGATCGAAGGGCTCGGGGTTGCGTTCCAGCCAGATCAGGGCGTCGCTGTTGACCACGTGCAATTTGGGCGATGAGAGGGAGCCCTTGTTCATCGCGGAGAGCAGGTGGTTGGTGCGAAACAGCGTGGTCATGCGTGCGTCGAGGTCGACGAGCGTGATGGATTCGATGTTCGGGTACTTGAGCACCTCGCGCGCGGCCAGGCCGTCGCCGCCGCCGAGGATCAGCACGCGGCGCGCGCCGGGGAGCGTGGCCAGCGCGGGGTGCACCAGGGCTTCGTGGTAGCGGTATTCGTCGCGGGTGGCGAACTGCAGGTTGCCGTTGAGGAAGAGTCGGATGTCGTCGCGCCAACGCGTCAGCACGATGCGCTGGTAGGGCGTGGATTCGGCGTAGAGGATCTGGTCGGCGTAGATGCCTTCTTCGGCCAGGATGGTCAGCTTGTCGGCAAAGCCGAAGCCGGCCAGCAATAGCACGAAGGCGATGGCGCCCTGCGCCAGCAGCCAGCGGCCGCCGCCGATGGTGGCGCGGAACAGGCGCATCGCCCACAGCGCGACGGCGACGTTCATCAGGCCGAACAAGAGGCTGGTGCGCATCAGGCCGATGTGCGGGGCCAGCACGACCGGGAAGAGGATCGAGACGGCGAGCGCGCCGAGATAATCGAAGGACAGTACTTGCGCGACCAGGTCCTTGAACTCGACTTCGTTCTTGAGGATGCGCATGATCAGCGGGATTTCCAGGCCGACCAGCACGCCGGTGGTGAACACCAGCCCGTAGAGCACCAGGCGGAAAGGCTCGGTGAAATGGGCGAACACCATGAACAGGATGACGGCGGAAAAGCCGCCGACCACGCCCACCATCAGCTCGATTTGCACGAAGCGGGCGGTCAAGCCCTTGTCGATGAACTTCGACAGCCAGGAGCCGATGCCCATGGCGAAGAGATAGGTGCCGATGACCGTGGAGAACTGGGTGATCGAGTCGCCCAGCACGTAGCTCGACAATGCCGCGGCGATCAGCTCATAGGCCAGGCCGCAGGAGGCGACGACGAAAACGGAAAAGAGTAGGGCGGGACGCAAAACGAGGAAGTGCCTAGCGTGAAGATGCAATCCGCGCCGCGCCGCACAGGAGGGGCCGCGCGCGGCGGGACCGCGGGTGTGGCGGGTAAGGCGTCAGTGGATCGAGGCGGCCACCACGATGGCGATGCCCAGACACATGGCGCCGACCACGAAGGCCAGCGCGGTGTTGCGCTTTTCGACGATCTCGCCCCATAGGTCGTAGGGGGTGATCTTGTCGATGATGATGAACGAGACCCAGAAGACGATGACGCCGAGGATCGAGTAGATCAGCGAATTGATGATGTTTTGCGGATTGATGAAGTCCATGGAACCCTCCTATTTGTGGGAAAGACTGCTGGAACGCGAATAGCCGCTGGAACCGGGGCCGCCGCTGCGCGCCAATTGCTGGGCGGCGCTGCCGCCGGTGTAAACGCTCATGCCGCGATATTGCGCAAAACTGAAAAAGGATACCGCGAGCAGGCTGGTGAGGAGATAGATTTTGGTCATGGGGCCGTGGTCCTCATCGCTCAGTCGTCATCATCATCGTCGCTGCCGCCGCGCGGGTGGTCGCTGTCGGCCCAGCGTTGCTTCTCGAAACTGCTGGCGCGCCAGCTGCCCCAGAAGGGCAATATCAGCAGCGCGATCTGCAGCAGCAGCCAGTTGAGCCAGGAGGGGTGGCCGCGCTCCAGCTTGACCGCGGCGTTGATCGGGCCGGTGGCGTCATCGGGCCGATCGGCCGAAAGGTTGAGCTTGTACTCACCGGGCGGCACGCCGAAGAACACGACATCGTCGGTCTTCGAGCCTTCACTCCAGCTCTCACCGTCGTCGCTGCCTTCGTAGTAACTCAGCTCGTGAGCCTCGTTCCAGGTCTTGCCGCTTTTCGGATCGACCAGGGTGTAGCTCAGGTCGGCCCAGCTGTTGGCGACGTCGGTGGCGTTGTGCACCACCAGGTTGCCGGTGTTGCCGCGCACGGTGAAGGTTTGCGTGGTGGCGCTCTGGTCGGCGCCCTGCTCGATGGCGATGTTTTCGCTGTAGACCTTGACGGTGCGAAAGGCGAAGGCCATCTGCAGGACCAGGATGGTCAGCGAGAGCCAGCAAAACGTTTTCCACAGGAGGCGAATCTCGCCTTCATAAGGCGAGGGCTGGTTCGGCGCCACGCCGCTGGGGCGGGCCAGGGGCTTTTTCGGCTTGAATACGGCCTGCACCTCGTCCACCGGCATGTAGCGGCCGACGGTCCAGGTGACTTCGCGCGGGGTTTTTTCGCGCGAGAGGATTTGCGGCGGGGCGACGTAGTCGTCTGTCTCGGTGGTGTCGCCGAAGCGCACCTTCCAGTAGAACTCGCCCAGCACGTACTTGACGGTCGCTTCATACGACTCGAAGTGCGCCATTTCCTTGTTTTCGTACCAGGCGGAGGTGCCTACCACCTTGGCCGGCTGGGTGGTGTTCCACAAATAACTCCAGTGGCCGCTGGATTCGGACAGCCAGCGGTAGCCCTTGCCGCGCGAAAACAGCAGGTACTCGCCCCAGGAGAAATTGGTCGAGCCGCGCTCCATGAAGCCGATCACTTCCCAGTCGGTGCCGTCGAGCTTGCCGGTACTGCCTAATTCCAGCGCTACCGGGTAGCTCAGCACCTCCTGCGCCTTGGCGACCAGTTGCGCCTTGCGGTTGTTGATGTCGAGCAGCGAGCCGCAGGAGGTGCAGCCGAAGCTCTTGGTCTTGTCGTTAGAAAGCGAGATCGGCGCGGCGCAGTTCGGGCAGTCGAAGGCGGCGAGGTTCAGGTTCTTCGCTTCGGCCTGGTCGAGCGACTCCGGTTCCTTCAGGTTGGTCAGCGCCAGCGATTTGGCGTCGACGCGCTCGCCGAAATAGACGCGCGGGGTGGCGTCGCTGTAGTCGATGGTGGCGAACTGCTGTTCCAGGCGCAGGTCGACCACCGGGGCCTCGTAGCCCGGGCCGACACTGAAGGGCAGCTCGCCCTCGCCGGCGATGCACATGGCCGACTCGATGTCGGTGACCTGGTAATACTTGCCGTCGAGCTCGACGCGCTGCTCTACCTGGATATCGGCGAAATTCGGCGGCGCGGCCGGCAGCGGCTTTTCGAAGGTGACGTAGAACTCGCCGGAGGCCTCGCCCAGCCAGCCCTGGCGCTGGTCGTCGAACAGCAGGAACCACTCGTTCCACAGGCCGTCTTCATAGCGCATCTGCACCCGGCCGATGACGGCGAAGTGCGTGCCCTTGTAGCTGCCTTCGGAGGCCAGTTGCAGCAGGGTGGGGTCGTCCTGCAACGCCGCCATCTTGCCGAGGTTTTCCAGCACCTCGCCCTGGCGCAGGAGCGTGGAATTGCAGTACTCGCAAACCGCGAGTACCGACGCTTCCGAACGGAACTTGACTGGCGCCCCACAAGAGGGGCATTTGCCGATTTTCACCGGTACTACCCTCCCAGCCGGCCGATTGTTATGTGGCCGGTCACGGTATTAGGCGAGCTTTTTCAACAGCTCCGCTTTTTTGGTATCGAATTCCTGCTGCGTCAGAATGCCCTTGCCGACCAGGCCATGCAGTTTTTCGAGCGTTTCCATCACGTCATCGACCGGGCTGGCCGCAGCGGCGGGGGCCGGGCTGCCGCCGGGTGCTGGAGCCGCGCCGCCACCACCCATGCCGCCACCGGGTGCGGCGGGAGGCTGCTGCTGGCCGATGCCGGCCATGCTGGCCGCCATCTGGTTGCCGATCCCCATGCCCACCGCGAGGTTGGCGCCCATGCCGGCCAGGCCGCCACCCTCGTTGGCGGCGGCGATGGGAATCGCGTTGGCCGTCTGGTACTGGGTGTAGCGGTTCATGTCGCCGATCATGTTCATGCCGATGCGGGTGTCGAGCTGCTTCTGGATTTCTTCCGGCAGGGAGACGTTTTCCACCACCAGGGTGTCGAGGCCTAAGCCCATGCGGGCGAACAGCGGCTCCATCTGCTTTTTCACCGCGTCGGCGAGCAGGCCCTGGTTGCCGGCCATGTCGAGGAAGGCGACATTCGAGGCACCGAAGGCGGCCGTCAGTGCGGCGATAACGGTATTGCGGATCTGCCCGTCGAGGTCGGTCACGGTGTAGACGTCGCGGGTGCCGGAGATTTCCTTGTAGAACAGGCCGGCATCGGCCAGCTTGTAGGAATAGATGCCGAAGGCGCGCATGCGCACGGCGCCGAAGTCCTTGTCGCGGATGGTGATCGGCGTCGGCGTGCCCCACTTGCGGTCGAGCTGCAGGCGGGTGGAGAAAAAGTACACGTCGCTCTTGAAGGGGGACGCGAACATCTTGTCCCAGTTCTTCAGGTTGGTGAGCAGCGGCAGGGTGCGGGTGGACAGCGTGTGCAGGCCGGGGCCGAAGATGTCGGCGACCACGCCCTCGTTGACGAACACCGCCACCTGCGAATCGCGCACGGTGAGCTGGCCGCCGTTCTGGATTTCCATGTCCTGCATCGGATAGCGGTAGGACAACACGCCGTCGGCCGATTCGGTCCACTGGATGACGTCGATAAATTGTTTTTTGATGAAGTCCATCAGGGCCATGGCGATCTCCGTTTACGGGGGTCGAGGGTCAGGACGCGGCGCAGAGTGAGTGTGCCGCGGCGGCTTGGGTCAAGCCGGATTGCGGCAGTACAGTAGCATAGCTGGGCGATTTGTGGGGTAGTGCCGGAAGGCCGCAAGACAGGACACGCCCAGGCCCTCTCGCGCCTCCACCGTTCGTGGCAAGCCCATCGAACCGCATGGCGCGGCACGGCGGTGGAGCACGCATCCTTCGATAGGCTCAGGACGAACGGGGGTGGGGCGCGCATCCTTCGATAGGCTCAGGACGAACGGGGGTGGGGCGCGAAACCGGGCTACACCTGTTCCGCTACGGCAAGCCTGTCACGCTCCACCCCTTCATCAGGCCTGTCCCGCTACGACCCAGGCCTCAGGCCTTCAGACTTGAGCGAGGCAGCGCTCGATCCAGCGCGCCGTGAGCTTTTCCTGCACGGAGTTCTGGCGCAGGCGGTCGTTCAGGCCGGTGAAATCGACCTTGTCCAGATCCTGGTCCTGGTTGAAGCAGGAGAACACGTACTTGATCGAGCCGTCGGCCTGCTTTTGCGGCTGCAGGCACTGGGCGCAGATCTCCTTCATCATGCACTGCATCGGCGAGTTGATCGAGCCGATGGCGAAGTGGCCTGCCTTGAGGAAAGGCTTGAGCACGCCGTGGCGCGCCAGGCCGACGGCGGCCATCATGCGGTCCGAGCCGATGGCGATGATGCGGTCGGCCTGCGTCATCGGGATCGGGATTTCGCCCAGTTCACCGGAGGCGTAGGCGACCATTGCCTGCACGATGTTGCCGACAAAGCGCTTGTCCTGCGGACGGTCCGGTTCGAAGCCCGGGCCTTCGTCGGAACACCAGATGATGACGTCGGCCGCCGCTTCGATCTCCGGCACCTTGTAGCGATCCACCATCTTCTTGTAGCCGGCGAAGTACAGCACCTTGGAGCCGGCGGCGCGAAAGGCCGCGCCGATCGAGAACAGCACCGCGTTGCCGAGGCCCCCGCCGACCAGCACCACGGTCTCGCCGGACTGGATGTGGGTAGGCGTGCCGGTGGGGCCCATCAGCACCACCGGTTCGCCGGGCTTGAGCTGGTCGCAGAGGTCGGAGGAGCCGCCCATTTCCAGCACGATGGTGGACAACAGGCCGTTGCGTGGATCGCTGGAGGCGCCGGTGAGCGCCAGGCCTTCCATCGCCAGGCGGGTTGCCGGCAGCGCCCCGCCGTTGAGGGCGCCGGCAGGCGACTGCGTGACGATGCGGGGGGCCAGGGATTCGAAATTCTGCAGGCGGTAAAACTGGCCGGGCAGGAAGTTGCGCGCCGCCGCCGGGGCATGCACCACCACCTCGACGATGGTGGGCGTCAAGCGCCGCACTTCGCGCACGGTGGCGCGCCATTCGCTGTTCAGGTGCGCGAGGAAGTGATGCGATTCCTCGGCGCGCACCGGTGCCTGGGTGCCGAGCACGCGGGTGATGACGGGAAAGCCCTGCTTGGCCGAGCCCAGCGCCTTGACCACGTTGCCGAAAAAGGAAGGATGCAGGTCGCCGAAGAAGGAAACGAAGCGGCCATCGCCGCCTTTTTTCATCAGCACGCGCGCCTGCTTGGGCTTGGAGATCGCGGTCTCGGCCTTTACTGCGTTGCCTTCTTCGTCGACAGTGACAAAGTACTTGCCGTCGAGCGCGAAGTTCTCGTGGTCTTCGCGCGCCAGCACGGTGTTCGGGCTGGTGCCGGCGGCGATGAAAATCGAGCGCGCCGGCAGGGTGAGGGTGTCGCCCTCGGACCAGTTGTGCTTGCCGTCGGCTTCCATGGTGACGATCTGTTTGGCCAGCTTCAGGCTTTGCGCCGCGCCATACGCATCGACCTCGACGGCGGCGGGCGAGAGGCACTCGGCGAAGGTGATGCCTTCCTGCAGCGCGAGCTCGACTTCCTCGTGGTTCAGGGTGTAGGCGGGGCTATCGATCAGGCGCTTGCGGTAGGCGATGGTGGCGCCGCCCCAGGACTGCATCAGCCCGATGCTTTTTTCCGCGCGGCCCGCGGCCTTGGCGGCGGCCTTCTCGGTGCGGATGGCTTGGGCATGGGTGATGAACTCGCGGGCGATTTCCAGTTCTTCGCCGGCCAGGCTGGCGAGGAAGGCGTCCTGGCCCAGCACCTCGGCGCGCGTCAGGAATTTTTCCACCTGCACCGCGTAATAGGCGAGGGACTCGGTGGCGGTGTCGATCGCGGTCAGGCCGCCGCCGATGACGACGATCGGCAGGCGCACCTGCAGGTTGGCGATCGACTCGGCCTTGGCCGCGCCGGTGAGCTGCAAGCCCATCAGGAAGTCGGAGGCGGTACGCACGCCGCGCGCCAGGCCATTGGGGATGTCGAGCGTGGTCGGCTTGCCGGCGCCCATGGCCAGCGCGACGTGGTCGAAGCCGAGTTGCCACGCGCCCTTGAGCGTCACGGTGCCGCCGAAGCGCACGCCGCCGATCAGCGCGAAGCTGTCGCGCCGCTCCAGCAGCAGGCGCACCACCTTGAGAAAGTTCTTGTCCCAGCGCACGGTGATGCCGTATTCGGCGACACCGCCGAAGCCGGCCAGGGTGCGCTCGTCCAGCTCCTCGCGGATTTCGCCGATGTCTCTTACGGGCTCAAACGCCGCGCGGCTGCCGTCGGTATTCACGCCCGAGAGGGAAGCAGGCAGGGGCTCGATTTTCAGGCCGTCGATGCCGACCACTGTATGGCCGTCGTTCAGCAGGTTGTGCGCCAGGCCGTAGCCGGCCGGGCCCATGCCGGCCACCAGCACCTTGTAGCCAGTGGCATTGTGCGGCAGGTAGCGGTGCAGGTTGAGCGGGTTCCAGCGGGTGAACAGCGAGTAAATCTCGAAACCCCAGGGCAGGGCCAGCACGTCTTTCAGCGTGCGGGTTTCGGCCTGCGGAATGTTCACCGGTTCCTGCTTCTGGTAGATGCAGGACTTCATGCAGTCGTTGCAGATGCGGTGGCCGGTGGCCGCTGCCAGCGGATTGTCCACGGTGATGATGGCCAGCGCGCCGACGGCCAGGCCGCCGGCTTTCACCTTGTGGAACTCGCTGATTTTTTCTTCCAGCGGGCAGCCTGCAAGCTTGACGCCGAATACGGTCTTCTTGAAGGCGGCATGGCCGTCCGGCCCCGCCTTTTCCTTCAGGCCCTTGGAGCAGGAGTCCTTGCCCTGCTCGTGGCACCAGATGCAATAGTTGGCCTGGTCCAGCGCGCCGGTGAGGTCGGTGCCGGGGTCGGTGAGTTTGAAACCCTGGCGGCGGCGGATGTGCTCGGGCTTGATGGTGAAGGTGGTGACTTCGCCTTCGTGCCGGTCCACCGCGTGATCGACCAGGTGCAGCGGGTCGATTTTCTTCGGCGCCTTGAACAGCACGCCGGGCAGGTGCTTGTGCTGGCCGGCTTCTGAGGAGAGCGCCCAGGCCGCGTATTTCAGGGCAAGGTCCAGCGCGCCGGCGAAAGTGGCTTCGTCGGCCTGCCAGCGGGTGACGTGATGGGCGAAAGCCAGTTCGAATGCGGAAAGGTCGGTGTCAGTAGCGCCGATCAGCCCCTGCAATTCCTTCGTCAGCCCAACACCGTCGAGCGCATTGGCCGCCGCGGCATCGAATGCCTTCGCCGCCTTGCGCTGCACGAACTGGCGCTTGACGGTGAACAGCGGCGCCAGCTCATGGTGGCGCGCCTGCAGCTCGGCGATCTCGCCTTTCACGCCGAACAGCGCGCCGATGAAGTCTTCGACATGCGGCGCGAGGTCGATCAGCAGAGTGGACTCTTCCTTCGCCGGCATCTTGGCGCTCGCCTTGCGCGCTTCGGTCAAGCGTGCCCACAGGCCCATGTCGGACTGCGCGAGCTCGGAAAGAAACGCGGCATCGACCTTGTGCAAACCGGAGGTCAGGTAGAGGTCGGCAAACTCGAGATCAAAACCCAGCTTCAACATCGCTATCTTTCGTACTTGCTAATAAGCGCCACGCATATGGCGGCCGGCCAATAAAAAAGGCCGCGAGCCGCGGCCTCCAGCTTTCGCGGGAACGCAATCAGCCGCGGTCGAGCATCTCCAGCTTTTCGGTCTTGTCTTTCCACTCATCGGCGTCGGGCATACTGCCCTTGGTCTTGGTGATGGAGGCCCAGGCCTGCGCCAGTTCGGCGTTCAGGTCGATGAAATTCTTCTGGCCGTCCGGCACGTCTTCCTCGGCGTAGATCGCGTTCACCGGGCACTCGGGAATGCACACTGCGCAATCGATGCATTCATCCGGGTCGATCACCAGCATGTTCGGCCCTTCGCGGAAACAGTCGACCGGGCAGACGTCGACGCAATCGGTGTACTTGCACTTGATGCAGGATTCGGTGACAACGTGGGTCATGAAGCTATTTTCCTGGAACGAGGATGGAGGCTTGAGCGGTCCGGCGAGCCGTGGCTGCCGCCGGGGTGCTCTCCCGCTTGGCGCTTTTATTCGGTCCGGCCGCAAAAACGCACGGCGGCGGCCCGAAGCGATATCAGGGCATTATTTTAATATATTAAGAGGGCGGATTCAATGAACAATACTTATGATCCTCCTCGGCGGGACGCATAAAAGCCCCCGGAGATGCCTGCGGTGCGGGCGGCGGCGGGCGGGAAGCAAAAACCCCGGCGGCGCCGGGGTTTTATGGAGGTTGCCTATCCTTTTCAGCGCGGTACGCGGCGGATCAGCAAAAACAGCCCCAAAACGGTCAGGATGGTGAACCAGATCAGCGACCATTCGGCGATCGACAGGTGCAGCAGGGTCCAGTCCACCTTGCTGCAATCGCCGGTGGCGCGCAGGGCATTGCTGATCAGGCGGCCCAGGGGAATGCGTTCGAGTTGCGAATAGAAGTCGCCGGCGCAGCTCACGTACTCCGGCGGGTAATACTGCAGGTAGACATGGCGCGTCGCCAGCCCCAGGCCGGTGAAGGTGGCCAGCAGGCCGGCGAAGGCGTAGATGCGGGTGCCGGTTTGCTGCGGCCCATGCAGGGCGCCGAGCAGGAAAATGATGCCGAAGGCGATGAAAGCCACCCGCTGCAGCATGCACAGAGGGCAGGGCTCGAGGTGGACGTAGTACTGCAGGAACAGCGCGATGGCGATCAGGCCGGCACAGACCAGAAAGCCGATGAAAAACCAGGCGCGGGAAGAGAGTCGGGACATTGCGATGTTTCCGCGACGCCCCGGGTGGGAGCGCGCGAGCCTATTTGTTGGGTTGGGGAGTGATGCGCAGGTAGGATTTTAATTCACGCCAGCCCTTGGGAAATTTCGATTTCATGACAGCCGGGTCGGTGATGCTGGCGGGGATGATGACATCATCGCCGTCTTTCCAGTTGACGGGCGTCGCCACGGAATAACCGTCCGTCAGTTGCAGGGAGTCGATCACCCGCAAAATCTCGTCGAAGTTGCGCCCGGTGGAAGCCGGGTAGGTGATGGTCGCGCGCACCTTCTTTTTCGGGTCGATGAAAAACACCGAGCGCACCGTGAGCGTGTCGTTGGCGTTCGGGTGGATCATGTCGTAGAGGTCCGACACCTTGCGGTCGGGGTCGGCGAGGATGGGGAAATTCACCGCCGTGCCCTGGGTTTCGGCAATGTCGCCGACCCACTGGTTGTGCGAGTCCACCGCGTCCACCGAGACGGCCAGCACCTTGACGTGGCGGCGGTCGAACTCGCTTTTAAGCTTGGCGGTATAGCCAAGCTCGGTGGTGCATACCGGCGTGAAGTCTTTGGGATGCGAAAACAGCAGGCCCCAGCTGTCGCCCAGCCACTGGTGGAAATGGATTTCGCCGGCGGTGGATTGCTGGGTGAAGTCGGGGGCTGTATCGCCGAGCCTGAGTGTCATGATGATCTCCTGAACAATGCGGCCCTGGGCCGAGCCGCCTATTTTCACGCAGTTCGTCCCCGCGTTGAAGGAAGCAATGCTTATGTCCTCATACGGTCCGCGCATAGGGCCGGTTTCAGTCGGGCTGCGAATTTGCTTACGCCATATGGTTCGTTCTCGATGGGCGGCCCGACAGCTAGACTGACCGCCGATGATCCATATTTTTCGCATTTTTCACCCGCCGGGCGGCCAAAAAGCCGCCATGCCAAGCTATTATCCGACTGGGAGGCAACGCTGGAGGTGGAGATGAGCGTGCCGGAGACAAGCAGCAAGACCAGGAGCGAATTCGCCGGGATGCGCCTTACGAGCGTATTCCAGGGTCTGCACGACCTGCGCGCCGGCCGCGTCGTCGGCCACACCGCTTCGGTCAGGCCGCAGCGCGAGGGCGCCGAAGTGCCGGTGACCGAGCTTTTCGACCCCGCCCGCGCCGACCAGGACATCGTCCGCATCGACCGCCTGTGCCGCATGGCGCATGCCGCCGCCTATCACGCTCCCGCGCCGCGCCCGACTCGCCTCCTGGTGCCGGTGCATGCACGCCTGCTCGACACCGTCACCGCCGATCACGGTCGCGCCTACCGCGAGGCGCTCGACGACGCCGGCCTGGGGCAGGCGCCTGTGGTCATCTGCCTGCCCGACCCCACGCACCTGCGCACCATGTCGCTGGGCTACCTGATCGGCAGCTACCGCCTGCATGGGTTCGAGATAGCCGTCCGGTTACGCGATGCCCGCGGCCTCGAAGACCTGCTCGCGCGCACCCGTCCGACTTTTGTGCTGATCGACCACAACCAGTATGCAGGGCAGGCCGCGCGCATGGCCAGTGCCGTGAAAGCGTCGGAGCAGGCCGGCACCAAGCCGGTGTTCATCAAGCTGGAAAGCGCAGAGCAGGTGGCCCAGGTACGCGCCGCGGGCGCCACCCTGGCGCAGGGCTATTACTTCGACCGGCCCGAGAGTGAGCCGGTGCAAGCCGTTCAGGGTTGACCGGACAGCGATAGCCGGCAGGGCAAACCTGCCCGGCCCCAACCGCTGCCCCGAAAAACATTAAAGCGAAGCTACTGGTCCATAGCCACCCGAAGGCACCCGGGGGGTCCGAGGGGGGCGTAGTTCAGCCCCCTTTCGTTACCTCTAGCCCTGGATCCACGGCAAACCGGCGCGGCGCCAGCCGCCCTTGTTGCCGCGATGCTTGGCTTCGTCGAGGTCGCCCTCGAAGCCTTCGAGGATGTTGTAGGCATGGGTGAAGCCGGCCTGGCTCGCGGCCTTGGCGGCGGCGTCCGAGCGCACGCCGCTACGGCACAGGAACACCAGCTTGTCATCCTTGCCGAACTGTTCGGACAGCGTTTTCACGAAGTCCGGGTTCACCGCGCCGGTGTTGATGTCCTTCCACTCGATGCCCACGGTCTCAGGCACGCGGCCGACGTATTCGCGCTCGAACCTGAAGCGCACGTCCACCAGCTTGGCGCCGCCGCTTTGCACCAGCTGGTGCGCCTCGGCCGGGGTGACGGCGCCGGCGTAAGCGAGGCTATGCGTTTTGGCGTAGTCGCCGGCGCGTTTCAGAATGTCTTCGTTGACCAGGCTGTCGACGTGGGCGGTCATGGCATCTCCTGCGTATCTTTTGAGGGGCGGGGTGGATGATACCGCCGCGCGCTTATTTTGCCGCGTTGTTTGCCTTGCGCGGCGACTGCGGCAGTGCGGTGGCCGCCTCGAGCGCCGCGCGATACACCTCACCCAGCATCAGCACCGCCGGGCCTTCGAGCGCCGGCAGGCCCTCGTGCGCCATCGCGCCCAGGGTGGTGAGGTGACGCCGGCTTTGCAGCGAGGCGTTTTCCACCACCATCACCGGGGTGCCGGCGCTTTTTCCCCGCGCGATCAGCTGCGCGGCGATCTCGCGGGCTTCGTGCGCCGCCATGTAAAGCACGCCGGTGTCGGCGTTGATCAGGCTGGCGGCCCAGTCGCTCGGCTGCTCTTCGCGGCCCACGCGCGGGGTGGCGAAGGCCACCGAGCGCGACAGGCCACGGCGGGTCAGCGAAATGCCGAGCTCGGCGCTCGCCGCCAATGCGGCGGTGATGCCGGGGACCACTTCGCAGGCGATGCCGGCTTCGGCGAGCGCATCGATTTCTTCCTGGGCGCGGCCGAACAGCATCGGGTCGCCGCCCTTCAGGCGTACCACGGTCTTGTACTTGCGCGCGGCGTCGACCAGGCGCTTGTTGATGAACAGTTGCGCGGCCGAGTGCTTGCCGTAGCGCTTGCCCACCGCGACTTTTTCGGCATTTTTCGCCAGGGCGACGGTGTCGGCATGCACCAGGGCATCGTAAAAAACGATGTCGGCCGCCTCGAGCAGGCGGGCGGCGCGCAGGGTGATGAGATCGGGAGCGCCGGGCCCGGCGCCCACCAGGTAGACAGTGGCGGTCATTTGGGAATGTGGTGCGGAATGCAGAACACGGCGCCGCACGCCGCGTCTCATACCCTTAGCTCGGCGAGGAAATCTCCGCCCAGGAATCGGCGGTCTGCGCATGCGGACGGCGGCGGTAAGCCGGCAGCTTGCGCTGCTCGCTGCTCTGGTAGCCGTCGCTGAACGCCTTCAGACCCTCGAGCGCATGCTCGGGGGTCTGGCTGGCCTTGATTTCGAAAGCGTTGAAGCCACAGTGGAACAGGTTGAACAGGTGGTCGCGGCCCACATCGCCGATCGCCCGCATTTCACCTTTATAGCCGTAGCGCTCGCGCAGCAGGCGGCCGATGGAGTAGCCGCGGCCGTCGGTAAAGGCGGGGAATTGCACGGCGATCAGCGGCAGGCCGGCGATGTCGTCGACCAGTTCGCCGGGCTCGTCGGAGGGCGCCAGCCAGACGCCGACGCGCTTGCCGGCCAGCGCCGGGTTTTCCAGAAGCGTTTCGCGCACCGCCAGCCAGACCGACAGCGGCAGGATGCTGCCCTCGGCCACGTCGGCGGCCGCCAGCGGCTCGACCGACTCAATCAGGGTCCAGGTGTTCGGAACCACCGCGCCATTGAGGATGATGTTGGCCATGATCATGCCGCCTTCAGTTCGGGTTTGTCATAGGCGCGCGCCTTGAAGGGCTCCAGGCCCAGTCGGCGCACGGTGTCGATGAAAGTCTCGTCTTCGTGGCGCTTTTCAGCAAAGGTTTCGATGATGCGTTGCACCGCCGGGGCGATTTCCTCAGCCGAGAAGGAGGGGCCGATCACCTTGCCTAGCGAGGCGTTGTTACCTTGCGCGCCGCCCAGCGTTACCTGGTAGAACTCCTGGTTGTCCTTGTCGACGCCGAGGATGCCGATATGGCCGACGTGATGATGGCCGCAGGCATTGATGCAGCCGGAGATGTTCAGGTCGATCGGGCCGAGGTCGTGGACGTAGTCAAGATCTTCGAAGCGCGCCTGGATGGCGGCGGCAACGGGGAGCGAACGAGCATTGGCGAGCGAGCAAAAGTCGCCGCCCGGGCAGGCGATGATGTTGGTGAGCAGGCCGATGTTCGGCGTGGCGAAGCCGAGTTTCTTCGCTTCCTGCCACACGTCGTAAAGGTCGCTTTGCTTGACGTCGGCGAGGATCAGGTTCTGTTCATGCGAGACGCGCAATTCGCCGAAGCTGTAGCGGTCGGCCAGGTCGGCCACGCCTTCCATCTGCTCGGCGGTGGCATCCCCCGGCGGGATGCCACCATAGGGCTTGAGCGAGAGGGTGACGGCGCGATAGCCCGGCACCTTGTGATGGAAGGTGTTTTGTTCGACCCAGCGCGCGAAACCGCGATCGTCAAGCTGCTTGCGCTCGAAGCCGGCGTCGCAGGCAACCAGTTGTTCGTAGGCGGGCGCGGTGAAAAACGATTCGAGGCGGGCGAACTCTTCTTCGGGCACCACCACCGGGCCGCCCTTGAGATTGGCCCACTCGGCTTCGACTTCGGCGGCGAATTTGGCTGGCGTCAGTTCCTTGACCAGGATCTTGATGCGCGCCTTGTACTTGTTGTCGCGGCGGCCGTAGCGGTTGTAGGTGCGCAGGATGGCGTCGAGATAATTCAGCAGTTCTTCGCGCGGCAGGAATTCGCGGATGATGTGGCCGATGATCGGTGTACGGCCAAGGCCGCCGCCGACGATCACGCGCACACCCACTTCGCCCGCATCGTTTTTCACGATGTGCAGGCCGATGTCGTGCACCAGCGTGGCGGCGCGGTCTTCGGTGGAAGACGACACGGCGATCTTGAACTTGCGCGGCAGGAAGGTGAATTCGGGGTGGAAGGTGGACCACTGGCGGATCAGTTCGCAATACGGGCGCGGGTCCACCAGCTCGTCGTGGGCGATGCCCGCGAACTGGTCGGAAGTGGTGTTGCGCACGCAGTTGCCGGAGGTCTGGATGGCGTGCATTTCCACGTTTGCCAGATCGGCGAGAATGTCGGGCACGGTTTCAAGCTTCGGCCAGTTGTACTGGATGTTCTGGCGCGTGGAAAAATGTCCGTAGCCGCGATCGTACTTGCGGGCGATGTGCCCCAGCATGCGCAACTGCCTGCTTGCCAGCATGCCGTAGGGAATGGCGACGCGCAGCATCGGCGCGTGGCGCTGCACATACAGGCCGTTCATCAGGCGCAGGGGGCGAAACTCGTCTTCGCTGAGTTCACCGGCCAGGAAGCGGCGGGTCTGGTCGCGGAACTGCGTGACGCGTTCGTCGACCAGGGTCTGGTCCAGGGAGTCGTATTTGTACATGGTGGTCTGGTGCGGAAAAGCGGCGTAACTGTCCGTTCGGATATGGCTATACCCGTTGGATTGCATATTAAGGACGGGGTTTCATGTCGTCCAAGAACGAGTGAGCCGATCTATATGCTTCGATGCGTCAGCGGGCATCAGTTCATGCCTTTACGTGAATTATTGAATAAGCTAATGCGTAAAAATTCTATGGCGGATCAACGTCCGGTCACAATCGGGCGCCTGCGCATGCCTGTTCGTTTCATAGCGCGGCATGTCCAGTATTTGCTGGCGGTATGGCTGTTATGCCAAAGCGGAATAACTGATCGTCTGTTAAATTAGAGGGGTTGAAAGTATTTATCGGCGTCATAAGGGTGTTTTTGCGCCGCGAGGATGAGGGGATAAGAGCTTCATGCAAGTCCAATCGCTAGATGTGCGTCTGCTCGCGGTATTCGCCGCCATTGCCCGCCACAAGAGTCTGACGCTCGCCGCCGAAAGCCTGGGCCTGACCCAGCCGGCGCTGTCGCAATCGCTGGCCAAGCTGCGCAAGTATTTCAATGACCCGCTGTTCGTGCGCACGCCGCACGGCATGGAGCCGACGCCGCGCGCGCAAGAGCTGTCGGATGCCGTCGATACCGTGCTGGAGACGGTGAAGACGCGCTTCGAGCGCCCGGCCGATTTCGACCCCGTCACCGCCACCCGCGCCTTCGGCATTTTCGCCACGGACCTCGCGACCTTCAGCCTGATGCCGCAGATCCTCAAGAAGGTTGCGCGGGTCGCGCCCAACGTCCGACTGCGCACCGCCCAGCTCGAGGCCAAGGGCCTGCGCGGCGGCCTGGAGTCGGGCGACGTGGATCTTGCCATCGGCGTGTTCCCGGATTTCGGCGGGGGCATGTTCCAGCAGCGCCTGTATCGCGACACCTATGTCTGCGTCATGCGCGCCGGCAATCCGCTGGCCGCCAAGGGCAAGCTGACGCGCGAGTCATTCCTCAAGGCGCGCCATGTCGTGGTATCGGCTTCCGGTACCGGCCATGGCCACAGCCAGATCGAAAAGCTGCTGACCGCGGCGATCCGCGCCGAGAACATCAGCATGCGCGTGGCCAGCTTTCTCGCCGCGCCGTACCTGATCCGCGACAACGATCTTCTGCTGTGCATGCCCAAGCGCTCCGGCACGATGATCTCGAAGGAGCTGGGCCTGAAGGTGCTGCCGGTGCCGCTGGAACTGCCCGAGCAGGACGTACATCAATACTGGCACGAGCGCTTCCATCATGACCCGGCGCACAAGTGGTTCCGCGGCATGCTGGCGGAAATCTTCATGGCGCACGAGTAGAAAAAAACGGCGCCGCGATGTCGCGGTGCCGCATTTTTGAACGTGTTTGCTCCTTTAGAGGAGCTTGTGCGTACAAGGGCGGCGCGATGGTGAAATCGCCCCGCCCTTTGTTTTAAAACCCTTCCAGCACGATCTTGCCGATGGCCCGCCCGGCCTCCAGTTTGGCGTGGGCGGCGCGCAGGTTGGCGGCATTCACCGGCTTGAGCACCTCGGCCACGGTGGTGCGGATCACGCCGGCATCGACCAGGCGCGCCACTTCGGTGAGCAGCTTGTGCTGCTCGATCATGTCCGGCGTGGTAAACATGGCCCGGGTGAACATGAATTCCCAGGCGAAAAACGCGCTTTTGTTTTTCAGCGGCACCACGTCGAGCGGCTTGGCGTTTTCGACAATGGTGCAGATGCCCCCCTGCGGCGCCACCAGTTCGGCGGCGGCCGGCATGTGCGTGTCGGTGCTGTTCATGATCAGCACGTAGTCGACGTGCTTGAAGCCGGCGGCGCGCACTTCCTCCACCAGGTTGCCGAAGTGGTTCACCACCACCTCCGCGCCCAGTTCCTTGCACCAGCGCGCCGACTCCGGGCGCGAGGCGGTGGCGATCACCTTCAGGCCCGCGACCTTGGCCGCCAGCTGGATGGCGATGGAGCCGACGCCGCCGGCGCCGCCGATCAGCAGGATGCTGCGCTGCGCGTTCGACGCCGTATTGAAGGCAGCCACCCGCAAGCGGTCGAACAAGGCCTCCCAGGCGGTGATCGCGGTCAGCGGCAGGGCGGCTGCTTCAGCAAATGAAAGCGACTTCGGCGCGTGGCCGACAATGCGCTCGTCCACCAGCTGGAAAGCGCTGTTGCTGCCCGGGCGGGTGATGTCGCCGGCATAGTAGACGCGGTCGCCCCGCTTGAACAGGGTCACTTCGGCGCCGACCTGCTCGACCACCCCGGCGGCGTCCCAGCCGAGCACGCGCGGGCTGGCCTCGACCTTTTCTTTTGGCGCGCGCACCTTGGTGTCCACCGGGTTGACGGCGATGGCCTCGACCTTCACCAGCAGGTCGCGCGCGCCGGGGACGGGGGTGGGGAGTTCGACATCGACCAGTGACTGCGGGTCGCTGATCGGCAGGTAGCGGGTAAGGGCAACGGCTTTCATGGGCTTCCTTTGACGGCCACTCGCAAATGCAAGTGGCGATGTATATTCTATGAATATATATTGAATGCGCAAGTACGCACATTTTTTGATCATAGTATCGATTTGTATACCGTCAGCGATGAAAGCCGACCATGCCCGCCAAACACTCGACCTACGAATGCTCGCAAGGCTGCCCGGTGGAAGCGACGCTGGAATTGATCGGCGGCAAGTGGAAGGGCGTGATGCTCTATCACTTGATGGAGGGCAAGCAGCGTTTTTCCGAACTGCGCCGCACCATGCCCTCGATCAGCCAGCGCATGCTGACCAACCAGTTGCGCGAACTGGAGGCCGACGGCCTGGTGCATCGCGAAGTGTTTCCGGTGATTCCGCCGCACGTCGAGTACAGCCTCACGCCCAAGGGCCGGACGCTCTTGCCGGTGATCCGCGAACTGAAGAAGTGGGGCGACGCGCATCTCGATCGCCAGGAGAAGCCGCGGCGCGCCGCGTGAAGGCGGCATGTATACATCGGCGAAATCAAAATCCCTGTCCGCTGTATACAAATTCTTCACACAAGGTTAAATCGGCGTATGCAAGTTTGCATGTGTTGCAAACTTTCCTCTGGCGCCGTTGAACAAATAAGGGCCGCATGCTTTCGCGCAGTGCGTCGCGGGACGCACGATTCCCTGCATTGGTGCGGCATCTAGATGATTGTCCGCACATCCTGATTGCGCTTAGCGCTAAGTGCCGTTTGGCACAGTAACTGCTAACTGTGAAATAAATCACTATTTCAGGGAAGGTAGTTATGGCACTGCCCAGCGTTGCAGCGATTGTATTGTCCGGCCTTGTCCTCGCCTCCTTTATAGAAAGCCCGTCAACTTACGCCCAGGCCGCGCCTGCCGCAGCCGCTGCCGATCCCGCCGCTCCCGTAGCGGCCCCCCCGCCTGCCGACGGGGCGGCCGCCTCTGGCGATGCCGCGGTCGCCGCACCGGCGCCCGACGCCGCTTCCGCTGCCGCGCCGGTTGCAGCGCCCGCGCCGGCCCCCGCCCCGAAAGTGGAGGCGCCGCCGGCGCCACCCCCGCCGCCGACCGCGCCCTACCTGACGACGGTCGACAAGATCAACAGCGGCGACACCGCGTGGATGCTCACCTCCACCGGCCTGGTGCTGCTGATGACCATTCCCGGCCTGGCGCTGTTCTACGCCGGCATGGTGCGCAAGAAGAACGTGATCTCGGTGATGGCGCAGGTGTTCGCCGTCACCTGCATCGTCTCCATCGTCTGGATGATCGCGGGCTACAGCATCGCCTTCATGCCGGGCTCGCCGTACTTCGGCGGCTTCGAGCGCATATTGCTGTTCGGCATGGATTTCATGAAGGACGCCGGCAAGGTGACGGTGCACCACGCCGCCACCACCATTCCGGAGTCGGTCTACATGATGTACCAGATGACGTTTGCCATCATCACCCCGGCGCTGGTGGTCGGCGCCTTCGCCGAGCGGATGAAGTTCTCCGCGATGATCCTCTTCATGGCGCTATGGTCGCTGCTGGTGTACTCGCCGATCGCCCACTGGGTGTGGGAGCCGGGCGGCTGGCTGGCCACCATGGGCGCGCTGGACTTCGCCGGCGGCACCGTAGTGCATGTCAACGCGGGCATCGCCGGCTTCGTCTGCGCCTTCATGCTGGGCAAGCGCGTGGGCTTCGGCTCCGAGCCCTTCCCGCCGTTCAACCTCGGCCTCACCATGGCCGGCGCCGCCATGCTGTGGGTGGGCTGGTTCGGCTTCAACGCCGGCTCGGCGGTGGCGGCCGACGGCCGCGCCGGCATGGCGATGGCGGTGACGCACATCGCCACCGCCCTTGCGGCGCTGACCTGGATGGCGGTGGAGTGGGGCGTGCGCGGCAAGCCCTCGCTGCTGGGTCTCTGCTCCGGCGCGGTGGCGGGCCTGGTGGCCATCACTCCTGCGGCCGGCTTCGTCAACCCGCGCGGCGCGCTGGTGATCGGCGTGGCGGCGGGCCTGTTCTGCTACTGGGGCGCCACCTCGCTCAAGCGGATGATCGGCTATGACGATTCGCTCGACGTCTTCGGCATCCACGGCGTCGGCGGCATCGTCGGCGCGCTGCTCACCGGCGTGCTGGTGGACAAGGGCATCAGCGGTTCCGACGGCAGCCTGATCGTGCAGGCCACGGCCATCGGCGCCACCCTGGTCTACAGCGGCGTGATGACGGCGATCATTCTTACCCTGATCAAGATGACGGTGGGCCTGCGGGTCAGCGAGGAAGAGGAACGCGACGGCCTGGACATCAGTTCGCACGAAGAGATGGTGCATTGAAACAGCGGGCCCGCGGTCGCGCGCGGGCCCGCTGCGGCAGTCTTGCGTTAAGCAGAGGAGGTTGCGATGAGTGCCAGCAGTACTGAAATTTTCGCGGTTCTCGGGCGCATTCACGTGCTGTTGCGCCGCGACCTGAACCGCATCACCGACATCGAATGGGCCAGCGCCAACAAGGCCTATGCGATGGAGGTGGTGCGCCTGTGCGCCTCCGCCAATCATCCCGACCTGAAGGCGCTGGCGATCCGCCTGTCGGAGTTGATGGAACTCAGCCCGGCCGTCAAGCCCGGCTCGGCCGCCGCCGTACGCAACCCGGCGCCCGCGCCGATGGGGCCGGCCACCGAGGCCGCCGTGGCCGAAGTCACCGGCCATGCCGCGCCCAGCGGGCCGCGCTATATCGGCGGCGTGCGCTAGGGCGAGGTTGTTTCAACTTTGGGGCGGCGCTCCCGCGTCGCCTTCCTGCCGCTCGCCGTTCGCCGCAGGTTTGCTTCGCGTCTGTTTCCCGTCCGTCCTTCTAGCCGCGCCCGACGAAGGGCATCTTGGTCGCCATCACCATCATGCTCTGCACGTTGGCGTCCAGCGGCAGGCCCGCCATGTGCACCACCGCGTTGGCGACGATGTTCACGTCGATGCGCGGCTCCACCTTCATCTCGCCAGTGGGCTGGATCACGCCGGCGGCCATGCGCTCGGTCATCTCGGTGGCGGCATTGCCGATGTCGATCTGCCCGCAGGCGATGTCGTACTTGCGGCAGTCCAGCGAAGTGGACTTGGTCAGGCCGGAGACCGCGTGCTTGGTGGAAGTGTAGGGCGCCGAGCCAGGGCGCGGCGCGTGGGCGGAGATTGAGCCGTTGTTGATGATGCGCCCGCCCATCGGGGTCTGCGCCTTCATGATGTGGATCGCCTGCTGGGTGCACAGGAACATGCCGGTGAGATTGACCGCCACCACCGCGGACCACTTCTCGTAGGGAATGTCTTCCAGCGCGATGGTGGCCGGCGTGCCCATGCCGGCGTTGTTGAACAACACGTCCAGGCGGCCGAATTTTTCCTTCACGCGGGCGAACAGCGCCTTCACCTGCTCCGGCTGGCCGACATCGGTCGGCACCGCCAGGCCGTTGCTGTCGTTGCAGCCGGCCACCTGCAGCGTCTTTTGCAACTCTTCCGGCCGGCGGCCGACGACGACGATGCTGTAGCCCGCCTTGAACAAGGCGATGGCCGAGGCGCGGCCGACACCGCTGCCGGCGCCGGTGACCAGCGCAACTTTGAGGGTGCTCATGGGATGTCTTCTCCTGATTTTGTTGGATGTAGATTGCGGAAAATGCAAACCGCGCTGGCGTAATTTACCCGCTTTTCGCCGCGCCGCCCGCCTGCAGCTGCTGCTGCGCGCGCGCAAGCCAGTCCTCCAGCGCCTCAACCAGGTCGCGCTGGCTGAAGGAGCAGCTTTCCTCGCTGAACAGCGCGGCCGACTCCAGGCGCAGCAGGATTTCGTTTAGCGCCTGCGCGTAACGCGGCGGCAATCGCGCCAGCAGCGCGGTCTCGCCGCGCAGTGTTTGCGCCAGCTCGCCGGCAGGCAGCTCGCCTGCGCGATGCTCGGCCAGCGCCGCGCGCGGACGGGTGAGAAGTTGTGCGGTTTCTGCATCGGACATGGCGGCTAGTGTATGCCAGTCCCAACCCGCACGAGGCGCATCCGGTATATTCGCAGTTCCCCAAGGCACTGACTGCAACGCATGAGCTCAACCGAAATGAACGGCGCCGAAAGCCTGGTGCGCACGCTGATCGCCGGCGGCGTCGACGTCTGCTTCGCCAACCCCGGCACTTCCGAAATGCATTTCGTCGCCGCGCTCGACAAGGTCGAGGGCATGCGTTGCGTGCTCGGCCTGTTCGAGGGCGTGGTGACGGGCGCGGCCGACGGCTACTACCGCATGGCGGGCAAGCCGGCGGCCACTCTCCTGCATCTCGGGCCGGGCCTGGGCAACGGTCTCGCCAATTTGCATAACGCGCGCAAGGCGCACTCCGGCATTCTCAACATCGTCGGCGAACACGCGACGCATCACATGAAGTACGACGCGCCACTCACCGCCGACATCGAAGGCATCGCGCGCCCGATGTCCGACTGGGTCAAGACCTCGCCCTCGGCGCAAGCCGTGGCCGCCGACGGCGCGCTGGCGATCGCCGCCGCGCGCACGCCGCCGGGGCAGATCGCCACGCTGATCCTCCCCGCCGACACCGCCTGGAACCCGGGTACCGGCATCGCCCCCGCGCTCCCGGTACCGGTACGCAAGTCGGTGGATGCCGACGCCGTGAAAAAAGCTGCGCGCGCCCTGGCCGCCGGTGACGCCGCCATATTAATGGGCGACGTCGCCCTGCGCGCCGACGCCCTCGAATCTGCCGGCCGCGTCTCCGCCAAAACCAATTGCCGCCTCCTCGCAGAATACAACTACGGCCGCATGGAGCGCGGGGCAGGGCGGGTGCGCGCCGAGCGCATTCCCTACGCGGTGGACCAGGCGCTGGCCACGCTCAAGGGCCTGAAGCGCATCGTCCTGGTCGGCGCGAAAATTCCCGTGAGCTTTTTCGCCTACCCGAACAAGCCCAGCCTGCAGGCGCCGGAAGATTGCGAGTTCATCACCCTAGCGGGTCTTGGCGACGACCAGGCCGGCGCCCTGCGCGCGCTGGCAGAAGAACTCGGCGCCGCGCAAACCCCGCCGCTCCACGTCGCCACGCTCGACGCGCCGGCCCTACCCACCGGGAAATTCACCCTGGATGCCTTGGGCACATTGCTCGGCGCCATGCTGCCGGAAAATGCCATCGTTATCGACGAAGCCGTCTCCAGCGGCCGCGGCTTCGCCCGCTTCACCGCCAACGTGCAGCCGCACGACTGGGTGCCCAACAGCGGCGGCTCGATCGGCTTTGCCCTGCCTGTCGCTACCGGCGCGGCCATCGCCTGCCCCGAGCGCAAGGTGATCGCGCTGGAAGGCGACGGCAGCGGCATGTACACCCTGCAGGCCCTATGGACCATGGCGCGCGAAAACCTGGATGTCACCGTGCTGATCTTCGCCAACCGCGCCTATAACATCCTGCGCGGCGAGCTGGCAGGCGTGGGCGCCGGCACGCCCGGCGTGCGCGCCACCAACATGCTCACACTGGACCGGCCCGACCTCGACTGGCTCTCCCTCGCCAAAGGCCACGGCGTCGAAGCCGGCCGCGCGCAAAACCTCGATGAACTCGCAATGCAGTTCAAGCGCGCGCTGGCGCGCAAGGGGCCTTACCTGATCGAAGTGGCGATGTAGGGGACGGCAGAAAATAAAAAACGGCGACCGAAGTCGCCGTTTTTTATTTTTCGGAAGGGCGGCTACTTCTTCGCCGGCGCCTTTTTCTCCGCCGGTTTTTTCTCGAACTTGTCGAGCCCCGGCACCGAGGGCGCCGCGACCGATTCCTTTTGTTTCATCAGCTTGGCACGATCCGTCAGCAGCCCCTGCACGCCGGCATCGGCCACCAAAAACACCTTCTTGTCCATCGCCAGTTCGCGCTGCACGCGCTGGTCGAAGCCAGCGAGCTGGTCCTTGAAGTCCTTATCCAGTTTCGTCTTGTCTTCCGCCTTCTCTTCCTTGCCCGGCGTGCGTTCGCGCGCGCGCTCGGGTTTGCCGGTGACGCCCAGCGCCAGGGCGCGGTTCTCGCCCTCCTTCTTGCCGACGGTCAGCGTATAGGTGAGGCCGTCGAAGGTCTCGGCGGTGATTACATCCCCATCGGTCAGACCCAGTTCATCCGGCTTGGGCGCGGTGAGCACGTCCACCATCGTGATCCCCGCCAGCGCGCCCGCCACATCCTGCGCGCGTCCGGTGTCCAGGTCCTCACCCTTGGCCGCGTCCTTCAGGGTCCAGGCCATCGCCGCCTCTTCGCTACGCGAGAGGATGTAGCGTGGCTTGCCGCCCGAAGTAACCGCAAAGGTCTTGATGCGCTCGGGCTTGATGAAGGTCTTGTCGATCCAGGCGCGCGGGCTGGTGTCGGCCTCGTTCAGCGGATCGTTGATCGCAATCGACACCGTCGGCTGCTCGCGCTTGATCAGGTAGCGCCCGTAAGGCATCTTCTTGGTCGCGCCCGGAATCTCCGAATCCTTATCGATGGTCTTGCCCAGCACCAGGCTGCCCAGCGGCTTGGCCGAGGCGTCAGCCAAGTCGAGCGCGATACCGCCGTCAGCCTGCCCCGGCGGCGCGAGCTTCAGGCGCGGCGCCAGCGCATCGGTAATGGTGTCGGTCTGGATCACCTTGAGGTCGGCCAGCTTCACCAGCAGCGGGCCGATCTTCGCCACGTCGGCCGGGTAGCCGTCGCGCTCATGCACGGTCCACACCTTGTTCTTCAACTCCAGCGTGGTCTGCTCCTTGCCGCCGTTGAGGCGCATGCTGGCGACATTGCTGATCACCAGGCCCGGCAGCACGGGCGCGCCGGTGCGGGTGTCGGTCTTTTTCCAGGCGCTGACCCCGCCGTTGTAAATCCAGCCGGCGACACCGACCAGCACCAGTAGCAGGAAAACCAGGGAGGCGAGTAGTTTGCGGCTCATCTCACACCTCCACCGTGCGGCGCTTGCGATACACCGCCCAGAAGATGCCGGCCAGCGCCACCAGCAGCGGCACCAGCGCGATGTTCACCACCTTGGTCCACACCTGCAGCGCGTCGCTGTCGGCGCGCAGCTTCTTGCGCATGTCCTTCAGCGCCACCTTGGTCTCGGTGGCCTTGCGCTTGAAGTTGTCCAGTTCCTTCTGCTGCTCCGGCGTCACCACGGCGGCGGTCTTGCCGTCGCCCTTTTGCATCGCCTTGAGCTTGTCTTGCGTCTCGGTCAGGCTGTCCTGCAGTTCCTTCAGCTTGCCGTAGTACTGCTGCTGCGCCTTCGCCTCCAGCTCGCGCACCACGATGAAGGGACGCGAAGCATCGGCGCGGCTGCGCAGGGTGACCAGATTGGCGTCGCCTGCCATCTGCTCCACCAGCGCTTGCGCAAACGCCAGGTTGCCGTTGATCGGCACCACCACGCGTTGCCCATAAATATCCTGCTGCTGCACGGCGGCGCCGTCGGCGATCAAATCGGCATCGGCCACCAGCACCACGGCGCCGTCGGCCTTCGCTTCCTTCAGCACCTCGGGCGCGGGCTTGCCGTCCTTGGTCATGCCGGGCTTCTGGCCTTCGTCGGGCCGCCCGCCGGGGAACGCGGTCTTGAACTTGCCGGTGAGCTTCACCGCCAGGCTCAGCGCCTTGTTGCTCGGCACGAAGCCGCGCGTCGCCGGCTCGCCCTGGGTCTGCGCGATGATCGAATCGACCATCTGGTTCAGCGGCGAACTCTTGATCAGCACCGTCTGCGTCAGGCCCGCCGCCGGCGTGCCGCCGATGGCGCCGGGGAAGGGCAGCATCATGGTGGTCAGGCCGTTGGTGGCGATGTCGTCGCGGTTCAGCGCTTCCGCCGTCAGGGTCAGCAGCGTCGGCCACTTCTTGTCGCCTTCGCCGGTGGAATACTTCATGTCCAGCACCACCTTGCCCGGGTCGTAAGTCAGGCCCCAGGTCTTGATCAGCTTGTCCAGGTTGGAGCTCTTGTTCTGCCCCATGCCCATCTGCCCGCCCTGCTGGTCGAAGTAGGCGAAGGGGTCGACAAAGGCAATCACCTTGCCGCCGCGCAGCAGGAACTGGTCGATGGCGAATTGCCCGTCGTCGCTGATCTCGCGCGGGTGGATCACCAGCAGCACCTTGATCGCCGGGTCGATGTAGTCCGTCACCTCATCGACCTTTTTCAGCGTGAAGTCGCGCTGCAATTCGTTGATGAACACCCAGGGCGGCGTCGGCAACTGCTGGGTCATCGGGTTCAACTGTCCGCCACCCATCACCGGCAGCGAGCTCATCACGCCGATCACCGGGCGGTCCTTCACCGTCGCGCGGGCAATCGCGCGCGTGATGTCGTACTCCAGCAGGCGCTCGCGGTCCGCCGCCAGCACGGGTATCGCCAGCTTCTGGTCGAGAAAGCTCACCGCCAGGCCGAGGTAGAACTTGTCGCCACCGGTGCCGGCGCTTTGCGCGTCGATGCCGTCGAGCGTCGCCGAATCTTCCGCGTCCGAATCCGGCTGCGGGTCGAGCTTTTCTACCACCACCTTGCCGTGCGAAGCCTGCTGGTATTCCGCCAGCAAGTCTTCCACGCGGCGCGCGTAGGCCTTGGTATCCACCGGCACGTCGTCGCTGCCCTGGGTGTAATAGAAGCGCAGTTTCACCGGCGCCTCCAGCTTGTCCAGCACCGCGTGGGTGCCGGCACTCAGCGTGAACAAGTGGCCCTGCGTCAGGTCCACCCGCGTGCGCAACTGGGCGGCGAGAAAATTCACCAGCACCAGGATGAGAAATACCACCACCACGCCGCCGGTGGAGTAGATCAGGGTTTCAGTCTTGCGTTGCATTGATTCGATCTTTCCGCTTTTGTCTCGTCGGTCTGCTTATAGGTTCAGGCGCGCTGCGAACGGATGATCACCCCGGTGGTGAACAGGCCAAAGCCGATCACCGAGGCGAAATACACCACGTCCTTGAAGTCCAGCACGCCCTTGACCACGCCGTCGAAATGCGTCATCACCGAAAACGAAGCCAGCGCTTCCACCAGGTTCGGGCTGGCCCAGCGCGACGCCAGCGTCGTCACCGGATCGAAGCCCACCATCACCAGGGCCAGGCAGATCATCACCGCCAGCACGAAGCTCACCACCTGGTTGCGCGACAAGGCCGAAGTCATCGACGCAATCGCCAGATACGCCCCCGCCATGAACAGGCTGCCGATGTAGCCGGCCACGATCACGCCGTTGTCCGGGTTGCCCAGCCAGTTCACCGTGATCACCGCCGGAAAGGTCAGCAGCAGCGCGATCGCGATGAATATCCACGACGCCAGGAATTTTCCGACGATTGCCTGCCAGGGCGCAATCGGCATGGTCATCAGCAACTCCATCGTGCCCAGGCGCCGCTCTTCGGCCCACAAGCGCATGCCGACTGCCGGCACCAGGAACAAATACAGCCACGGATGCCAGGAGAAAAACGACACCAGCGAAGCCTCGCCGCGCTCGAAAAACTGCCCGAACGTAAACGTGAAAAACCCCGCCAGCAACAAAAAGATGACGATGAACACATACGCGATCGGCGCATCGAAATACGCCGCCAGCTCGCGCTTGGCGATGGTCTTGATACCGGTAAACGCGCTCATGCCTGTGCTCCTTCAGCCGCCGCTTCCGCGCGGGCTTGATTCTTTGCTTGTTGCGAAGCCGCGTCCGTCACCGTCAATGCACGGAACACATCGTCCAGCCGGCCTTCTTCCACACGAATGTCTTCCAGCCCGAGGTCGTGCTGCACCGCCCACTCGGCCAGCGGCCCGGAAAGCGAGCCGCCCTGCAGCTTCATCCGGTCCGGCCGCGCGCGCAGCACCAGGCGCGCGCCATCGGCCATGATGATCTCGCTGCGCAACACGCCCGGCCGCGCCGCCACCTGCTGTTGTATGGTCTGGATGTCGCTGCCTTCGCGCGCACGCAAGGTCATCACCACCGAGCCCGCCAGGTCCGCCGACGACTTCAGTTCCGCCGGTGTCCCGTTGGCCACGATATTGCCGCGATCAATGATAATCGCGCGATCGCACACCGCTTCGACTTCCTCAAGAATGTGCGTCGAAAAAATGATTGTCTTGGTCTCACCCATGCGCTTGATCAGTTGCCGCACTTCATGCTTTTGGTTCGGGTCCAATCCATCTGTCGGCTCGTCGAGGATCAGCACTTCCGGGTCATGGATCAGCGACTGCGCCAGGCAGGTGCGATGTTTGTAACCCTTGGAAAGCGTCTCGATGTCCTGCCCCAGTACGCTGTCGAGAAACGTCAGGTCCACCACGCGGCGCACGGCCTTCTTGATGTCGCTGCCAGAGAGCCCGCGCAGTTCGGCGGAAAACTTCAGGAACGACAACACCGTCATGTCCGCATACGAAGGCGCCGCCTCCGGCAGATAGCCGATCTTGCGCTTCGCCGCAATCGGGTCTTCCACGATGTCAAAGCCGCACACCTTCACCGACCCCGCCGTCGGCGGCAAAAAGCCGGTGATCATGCGCATCGTGGTCGACTTGCCCGCGCCGTTCGGCCCGAGAAAGCCCAGCACCTCGCCCTGGCGCACCGTAAACGAAAGCTGGTTCACCGCCACCTTGGCGCCGAACGCCTTCGACAGTTGGTTTACTTCAATCATGCAGTTGCTCCTCCAGCAAAACCCGTCAATTTTAACCGTACAGACAAAACCCGTCCGCGGTACCCCTGCTGCTCACGGGCGCCCGGGCTCTCGATTTTTTAAGGGATCGTCGGCGCTTGTGCGGCGCCGCAAGATTAGGTTAGTCTAGTTTTATAGCGCTTCTGACCGGCAATTTGGCGCTGTGTTCCGCGAAAAGGGCCTAACACTAGCATGACTACTCGGGGCAAAGGCTTTATTGCCGGTATTTACGAGCATCCGGCCTGCAAGGCGCGCTGGGCGCCCCGCGAAACCGCGACTCCTCTTAATTGATCCACGTACTACGCGGCGCCCCGGACCATTGCCGCCGGGTTCGATTTATTATCTTGTAGCGTTGTTTCAACATCGAAAAGTCCATCGCTATGCCAGACACTTCCAGCACCGATCTGGGCATTCTCGCCGGCAGTCAGGTGCTTGCAGGCCTGCTCGGAAACCTGCGTGAGAACCACGGCGGTTATACGATTGTCGAGCACTGGAAGCAGGGCGAGTTTCACCACGACCTCGTCCTCAGGATCAATGCGCCCACCAGCGAGTTGCCGGGTGACATCCTGGTGGTCAGCACCAACTGCAACGGCGGCGTGAAGGAGTTGTTGTGCTTCGGCCAAGTGCCGGACCGGTGGGCGCTGTGGCACCACCGCTGCCCGAACATTCCGGAGTTCGAGGGCAGCTTGCCGCCGATTCTTGGCGCCGCCAGAACGCCCAACTGGTACGACCCCTGCGGCTTGCTCGGTGACAACGGGCCAAGTGAACTCAAGCCGGAATTCAGGGAGAGACTCAGGGGCGGCGGCTGGTGCCTGGCGAATCCGGGCAAAGACAAACAGTAAACAGGTTTGCATCCAAATCGCTTTTGTCCTTTGCTGTCCAGCCACGCAAAGCCTGTGGTTTTGAACCTTGCCGTTCACGCACACGACTCACGCTGGCAACTGTGCCGCATTGCCCATTGAACTTCACTACCGAAGGAGCGCGACCATGATTCTGCCCGAGCTACCCCGCACCTCAGTCCTGTTGCTGGCCTGCGCCCTGGCGCTGCCGGTGCTCGCGCAAGCCGCGCTGAACGCCTACAAGGTGGAAGATGCGCAAGGGCGCCAGTTCAGCGGCGAACTGGTCGGCAACAAACTGTTCTTGCTCGACAAGGGGCAGAAGAGCCCGGCGCCGGACGGGAGCTATAAGATCGACGGCAGCGTGCGCCAGGTGCGCAACGGCATGCTGGTGCCGGCGGTGAGGGGCGAGGGGCCGGGAAACAGCCTGCGTCCGGGCGGCAAGCAGTCCGACGAATCGCCGAAGGAATAGCCGGACGCGGCGGCATCGGTGCGCGTTATTTTGCAGGGTTTAGCTCTGCAAAATCAACCACACTTAGTTCATCGACCTGGGTATCTTTGTAACTGTCGACCTGTTACCGGAGATGCGAAATGGACGCCCTCACCCACCGCCAGGAGCGGTTCGTCTTTGAATACCTGAAAGACCAGAACGCCAGCGCCGCCGCGTGCGCCGGCTATTCGGCGGAGTCGCGCGCTTCGCAGGCGAGCGAGTTGATGCAGAGGGGGTCAGGGGAGGGGCGCGCACCGTGGCGCGCGCAGCAACCGAGTTGCTCTGTCGTGGTGCGTACAACGATTCGTCACAGAAATATAATTCGCCGCGGGCGCGATGACCGGTCGTTTTATGCCATCGGCACGAGGGCATTTTCCTTAGGGGAATAAGTAGGTGGCAAAGGGCCCGCGCCGCTCTCAGGGTTTTCCCTTAAATGAATTGCGGTAACGGTGCGCTTGGGCTATGGTGCCGCGTCCTTTTGCAACTGCGGCGCGTATGTATTTGTCGCCACAATGACTTTTGGGCGGGATTGACGTTTTTTTATCTTAGACTGCGGCGCTTGAAGTTAAAATCACCGGTTGGCCGTCATGGGTTATTCGCGGACGGGCAACAGGGGCGTAGCGGGGAACCACCCCGGCGCTTTCAGGCATCGACGTTCCTTCATAAGAGGAGACATCTCAGTGGGCTTCTTGCTCAAGTTTGCCAAGGCGGTCGATTGGCTGAACGAAAGACTCGGCTGGTCGGCCAACATCTGCGTGCTGCTTTCCTGCCTGGTCAGCGCGATCAACGCGATGATCCGCTACGCCTTCGACAACAGTTCGAACGCCTGGCTCGAGTTGCAGTGGTACATGTTCGCCATCGTGGTGATGTTCGGCGCTTCCTACACCCTGCAGAAAAACGAGCATGTGCGCGTCGACGTGGTCTACATGGGCCTGTCGGACCGCAAGAAGATCTGGGTGGACATCATCGGCACCTTCGTTTTCCTGCTGCCGGCGTGCTTCCTGCTGGCCTGGCTGGCCTGGCCCTTCTTCATGCAGTCGTGGAACCAGAATGAGATGTCTTCGAACTCCGGCGGCCTGCTGCGTTGGCCGGTGAAGCTGATCCTGCCGGTGGGCTTCGGCCTGCTTGCCCTGCAGGGGATTTCGGAAATCATCAAACGCTTTGCCATGCTTTCGGGGCGCATCCCGATGGACGCGCACTACGAAAGGCCCGAGCAATGATCCCGTTGGAGTACATGCCGCCGCTGATGTTCGGCGGCCTCGTCATCTTCATGCTGTTCGGCTACCCGGTGGCGTTTTCGCTGGCGGCCGTCGGCCTGTTCTTTTCCTTTTTCGCCATCGAGTGGGGCTACTTCACCCTCGATTACCTGCAGGCCATCCCCGGCCGGGTGTTCGGCAGCATCCTGGCCAACGATCTGTTATTGGCGATTCCCTTCTTCACCTTCATGGGCTCCATATTGGAGAAATGCGGGTTGGCGGAGGACATGCTCGACTCCATGGGCCAGTTGTTCGGCCCGGTGCGCGGCGGCCTGGGCTACTCCGTCATCATCGTCGGCTTCATCTTGGGCGCCATCACCGGCACGGTGGCGGCGCAGGTGATCGCCATGACGCTCATCTCGCTCCCGGTGATGATGCGTTACAAGTACAACATGCGCTACGCCACCGGCGTGCTGGCCGCCTCGGGCACCATCACCCAACTGGTGCCGCCTTCGCTGGTGCTGGTGGTGCTGGCCGACCAGCTCGGCAAGTCGGTGGGCGACATGTACCTGGGCGCCTGGGGCCCGTCGATCCTGCAGATCGTGCTGTTCGCGCTTTACACCTTCGGCGTTTCCATCGTCAAGCCGGAGTATGTGCCGGCGGTGCCGAAATCGGACCGCACCCTGCAGGGCTGGGACCTGTGGAAGAAATGTTTGTGGGGTATCGTTCCTTCGGCAGTGCTGATTTTCCTGGTGCTGGGCACCATGATGTTCGGCATCGCCACGCCGACCGAAGCCGGCGCGATGGGCGCGGTCGGTGCCATCGTGCTGGCGGTGATCCGCCACCCGGCGCTGGGCAAGGTCGGGCGTATGTGCTTTATCGTCGGCGTGGTCGCCTGCCTGGCGGGCATCGTGTTCTACAACATGTCGAACCCGAACCTGGAGGTCTTCGGCCCCAAGGGGATGCTGTTCCGTATCGCCTTCGCCATCCTCTACCTGGCCATCGCCTACTTGCTGATCCGCGCAGCTTTCATCAAGGAACTGCGCGAACTGCTGATCAAGGCCTACCAGGCCACGGCGCGCCTGACTGCCATGGTGGCCTTCATCCTGGTCGGCTCGACCTGCTTCTCCATCGTCTTCCAGGGCGTGGACGGCGGGCGCTGGATCGAGCACATGCTGACGTCGCTCCCCGGTGGTTCCTGGGGCTTCTTGATCGTCATCAACCTGTTCGTCTTCTTCCTCGCGTTCTTCCTGGACTTTTTCGAGATCGCCTTCATCATCGTACCGATGATCGCCCCGGTCGCGCAAAAGCTGCTCGCGCCGATTGTCGGGGCGGATGCGGCGCTGATCTGGTTCGGCGTGATGCTGTGCGTGAACATGCAGACTTCCTTCATGCATCCGCCCTTCGGCTTCGCGCTGTTCTATTTGCGCGGGGTGGCGCCGAAGGAGGTGAAGAGTTCGGACATCTACTGGGGCGCGGTGCCCTGGGTGCTGCTGCAGGTGATCATGGTGGCGATCGTCATTTTCGTGCCGTTCTCGGTGACCGCCTTCCTCGATAAGCAGCAGGTGATCGACCTGGACAAGGTGAAGATCGAGATTCCGAACGACGACGGCAGCTCCACCGGCGGCGGCGACAGCCAGAAGTCGGCGGACGACGCGGCCCAGCAGATCCAGAAGGAACTCGGCGGCACTTCCGACACGCCCGCGCCGGCGGATGCGCCGAAGGACGCAGGGAAGGACACTGCGGCGCCGGCGGGCGATGCGCCCAAGGCCGATGGCGCCGCCGCGCCGGACAAGTCGGGCAAGGCGGAAGACAAAGCCACCAACGAGATCGAAAAAGCGATCCGCGAAGGCAACAAGTAGCGACGCTCGCGCGGCAGGCGCTGCAGCAAGCTCGAAGGAAAAGGCCGGTTGATCCGGCCTTTTCCTTTTTGCGGCGTGCGCGTGCAATGGCGGGCGAAGGAACTGCCGCGTCGGCGGCGGGTGAAAGGCCCGCGGCGCGCGACGACGGGAGCGTCCGCTGCGGGGAGGGCCGCAGCGTGGGGCGGCGTGTGAAAAGCCCGCTGTCTGGGGCGGGAATGAAGCCCGCAGCGTGGAACGCCAGGCGAAAAAAGCCCGCCCTGCGGCGGGCTTTTTGTCTTGCGGACGGCCTGCTGTTACTTGGCACCGCCGCGCTTGACCTTCGCCATGTAGTCGTCGAAGAAACGGTCGGCGACCGAGAACCACAGGGTTTCCTCGTCGCGGAATTTCACCATGTCTTCGTACATGCGCTTGAACATCGGGTTCTTCGCGCCGGTTTCCTCGTAGACCTCGAGCGCGGCCTGGTAGCAGGCGTCGAGCACGGCCTTGGAGAAGGGGCGCAGCTGGGTGCCGGTGGCCACCAGGCGCTTGAGCGCGGTGGGGTTGCGCGCGTCGTACTTGGAGGTCATGTCGGTATGGGCTTCGGCCATCGCCGCTTGCAGGATCGCCTGGTAGTTCTTCGGCAGGCTGCCCCACGCTTTTTGCGAGACGTAGCCCGAAACCTGCGGGCCGCCTTCCCACCAGCCGGGGTAGTAGTAGTACTTGGCGACCTTGTTGAAGCCGAGTTTTTCGTCATCGTAGGGGCCGACCCATTCGGCGGCGTCGATGGTGCCTTTTTCCAGCGAGGCGTAGATGTCGCCGCCGGCGATCTGCTGCGGGATCACGCCGAGCTTGGCCATCACCGCGCCGGCGAAGCCGCCGATGCGCATCTTCAGGCCCTTCAGGTCGGCGACGGTCTTGATTTCCTTGCGGTACCAGCCGCCCATCTGCGCGCCGGTGTTGCCCAGCGGGAAGTTGAGCACGTTGTACTTGGCGAAGAATTCGCGGGTCAACTTGGTGCCGTTGCCTTCGGTCATCCAGGCGTTCATCTGGCGCGGCGACAGGCCGAAGGGCACGGCGGCGTCGAAGGCGAAAGCCGGGTCCTTGCCGAAGTAGTAGTAGGACACGGTGTGGCCCATTTCGACGGTGCCGTTTTGCACCGCGTCGAGCACCTGCAGGCCGGGGACGATTTCACCGGCGGCGAAGACGTGGATCTGGAACTTGTTGTCGGTGGCTTCGGCGACGCGCTTGGCCATCTGCTCGGCGGCGCCGTAGATGGTATCCAGGCTCTTGGGGAAGCTGGAGGTCAGGCGCCATTTGATTTCGGGCGCGCTTTGCGCGAAGGCAGGGGCGGAACTTGCGGCGAGTACGCCGGCAATACCGCCGTGCTTTATAAAATCACGACGTTGCATGAGATCGTATCTCCTCTCGGTTGGGCAAACATTGCCATTACATTTACCGGCCGCGAGTGCGGTTGCCCGACGGCCAATATAAGCCCGCAATTATAACCGAGGGCCGCGCGCTGTTTGCTTGTTGAACAGCGCAAATAGCTCGGATTTGCCGAGAGCGGCCCGCGCAAATGAAACACTGCTCGCGCGGTCCGGCGCAAACGAAGCGCCATGCTCGCGGACCGCGCAACAAGACATTCCCGCCTGGCTCCGCAAACGAAACACCCCGCTTGCGCGGGGTGTTTGGAGATGCAGCGTGAAAGCGCGGCTTACTTCTTCTTGACCGGCTGTTGCGAGGCGCGCGCCATGAAGGTGTCGAAGGCGGCCTCGTTGATGTTGAACCACTGGTTCTGCTCGGTGCGGTACTTGTGCCAGCCCTCGTAGATCTTCTTGAACTCGGGATACTTGGCGCTGAACTCGTCGTACACCTCCAGCGAGGCGTTGTAGGCCGCCTGCAGGATTTCCGGCGAGAAGCGGCGCAGCTGCGCGCCCTGGGCGACGAGCTTGCGCAGGCCGGTGGGGTTGAGGTGGTCGTACTTCGCCACCAGCAGGTCGTCGGACTCGTGGCAGGCGACGTCGAGCGCGTACTGGAATTCCTTGGGCAGCGCGTCCCACTGCTTCTGGTTGACGATGATATGGCTCATCGAGTTGCCTTCCCACCAGCCCGGGGCGTAGTAGTACTTTGCCACTTTGACGAAACCCAATTTTTCGTCGTCATAGGGGCCGACCCATTCGGCGGCGTCGATGGTGCCCTTTTCCAGCGCCGGGTAGATGTCGCCGGCGGCCAACTGCTGCGGGATCAGGCCGAGCTTGGCCAGCACCACGCCGCCTGGGCCGCCGATGCGCATCTTCAAGCCCTTCAGGTCGGCGACGGTCTTGATCTCCTTGCGATACCAGCCGCCCATCTGCCCGCCGGTGTTGCCCCCGGCCATCGCGACGACGTTATAAGGCTTGAGGAATTCGTTGAAAGCCTCCTTGCCGCCGCCGAAGTGCCACCAGGCGTTCTGCATGCGGGTGTTCAGGCCGAAGGGCAGGGCGGTGGCGAAACCGAAGGTCGGATTCTTGCCGAAGTAGTAGTACATCGAAGTGGAGCCGGCTTCCACGGTGCCGCTTTGCACGGCGTCGAGCACCTGCAGGCCGGGAACGATTTCACCGGCGGCGAAACAGCGGATTTCGAATTTGCCCCCGGTCAGCTCCGAGACGCGATGGGCGACGTTCTCGCAATAGCCGTAGAGTGTGTCCAGGCTTTTGGCGTAGCTCGAGGTGAGGCGCCACTTGACACCCGCTCCCTGGGCGAACGCGGGCGCGGCGCCCGCGGCCAGCACGCCCGCGATGCCGCCATGTTTCAGGAATGCACGACGTTGCATATTTGTCTCCGAATAATTTAATTGGTATGTACATCAGCAGGCGCTGCCTCTGACGGGCAGGCACCCACGAAAATCATTATATAGCCCGTATAAGGGGACGCAGCTTTTTTTTCGCCGACCGTGGCGCGCGCGCCGCAGTATGCCAGGAGCATTTGAATCCAAAAATGCTATCCTGCCGTTTGCTGTTCATCGCGCATCTTTTCTCGGCGCTGGGAAGGCTTCGGTAGGGCGTACAAAGCGCCGTCCGGAACCGGAGGCCGCGCACCGGCTTTGTGCGCGAATCTCTTGCAATTGAGTGAAAAGCTGTTAACTTTCCAGATATGGGTGGAGAAAACAAAACCGAGCTGATGTTCGGCAAATACCGTGCGATCAAGGAGATCGGCCGCGGCGCGACTTCCGTGGTCTACCTGGCCGAAGAGGTCAATCCGGACCATGCGGGCGACCCGGGTAATCCCGAAGACAAGCCGGCCGAGGGTTTTCCCTCGCTTGCCTGGGGCGACGGGCCGATCACGCCGCGCCAGGTCGCCATCAAGGTGGTCGATTTCACCGACGACCGCAGCAAGCTGTCGCGCCGGTTCCGCAAGCTGTTCGCCACCGAGGCGGCGGTCACCGCGCAGTTCGACCACCCGAACATCGCCAAGGTCTACGACTGGAAGGTCGAGGACAAGCAGGCCTACCTGGTGATGGAGTACGTCGAAGGCGATGGCCTGGACCGCTTCGTCACCATGGACAAGCTCTTGCCGATGCACAAGGTGGTCGGCATCATCTTCAAGCTGGCGATGGCGCTGGACTACGCGCACCGCCGCGGCATCGTCCACCGCGACATCAAGCCCGCCAACGCGCTGATCACCAAGGACGACGAAGTCAAGCTGATGGACTTCGGCCTGGCGCTGAACATCAAGAAAAACGTCAACGTAGACTCCACCTTCATCAACGGCCTGGGCTCGCCCTCGTACATGAGCCCGGAGCAGATCAAGGGCTACACGCTCAATCACCAGACCGACCTGTATTCGCTGGGCGTCATGTTCTACCAGATGCTTACCGGGCGCCTGCCGTTTCGCGCCACCTCCACCGCCGCGCTGGTCTACAAGATCATCAACACCGAAGCGATCGCGGTGACCCAGCTCAACCCGGACATCCCGGAACTGTCGGACAAGGTGATCAAGAAGGCGCTGGAGAAGGACCTCTACTCGCGCTACCGCCTCGGCGCCGACATGGCCAAAGACCTGTCGGCGGTGCGCTACCAGATCCTCGACGACAAATTCATCGCCCCCGACGACGCCAAGTGGAAGGCGGTGCGCGGCCTGCCGGTGCTGGGCGCGCTCGACGACGTCGATGTCTGGGAACTGCTGCGCCTCTCCGCCTGGCGCGTGATGCAGCCGGCGATGGTGCTGATGACCGAAGGCGAGGCAGGCAAGTCCTTCGGCTTCATCCTTGACGGCGAAGTAGAGGTCGAAAAGGGCGAGCGCGCCATCGCCAAGCTCGGCCGCGGCGAGATCGTCGGCGAGATCGCCTACCTCGATCCCGAAGGCGGCGCCCGCAGCGCTACGGTAACGGCGCTCAACAAGGTCACCTATCTCGAAATCAACCCCTCCGCCTTCGCCTTCGCCACCGAAGAGCTGCGCGAGGAAATCCAGCGCCTGGCCACCAACGCCATGGTCAAGCGCCTGCGCGCGGCCACCACCCTGGCCAAGCGCGCCAGTCCGCTGGCCGTGCATCCCTCGGCGGTGACCGGGCCGGACATCGAGCCCAGTTCCGTCAGCGCGCCAGTCAGCCCCGACCAGGCGCTCGGCTGGGGCGCCTTCGCCCAGGTCGCCGCGGCCATCAGCCAGGCGCCCGCCATGCAAACCCAGGCGCCGATGCCGGCGGCGCCCGCGCTGGTGCCTGAGCCCCTGGCCGAGCCGGCGACGGCCGGCGCCAAGGCCGCGCCACTGACCGGCAAGTCGCAGGTGCTGGTGCAGCCGCTGCCGGCCGCCGCCGCCGCGATGATCGCGCAAATGGCCCTGGGCAACCAGGTCATGGGCAAGGCCGCCCCCGACCTGCAGCCTTTCGACCTCGGTCCCGAGATGCCCGACTTGCCGCTGACCCCGGTTTCCGACCTGCCGGCCGATGCGGTGCTGACCACCGAAATGGGCGCGCACTTCGGCATGCCCGGCGGGACGGCTACCACGGAGCTTGGCAACTTCAACGCGCCGCCACTGGAAACCAGCGAGATCGCCCCGGATTTCGATGTCCACTCGCCGGCGCTGACCACCGACATGGCGGCCAATTTCGATGCTTCGCAGCCGCTCCTGACCACCGACCTGGCGCCGCGCTTCGACGCTTCGCAGCAGATCCTCACCACCGACCTGGCGCCACGCTTCGACGCCAGCCAGCAGATCCTGACGACTGATCTTGCGCCGCGTTTCGACGCCAGCCAGCAGATGATGACCTCGGACCTGGCGCCGCGCTTCGACCGCTCGCAGCAGCTCTCGACCTCCGACCTGGCGCCCAGCTTCGACGCCTCCCAGCATTTCGCCACCCCGGACCAGCCGCCGCGCTTCCAGGGCAACCCGATGCTGACCACCGAGATGGGTGCCGACTTCGACCGGCCGCCACCGCCGCCCACCGCCGCCTCCTACGCTGCCTCGCAGCGCCCGTTGCGTCCGCCGGTGCGCGAAATGGTGCAGAACAGCACGCAGGCGCTTGCCCCGGAATTCCTCAGCGACATGCCGCCGGCCTATCCTGGTGCCGGCAGCCCTGAAGCTTCTCGTGTGGCCGACGGCCTTGTGGCCGCTCGTGCGGCCAGCAGCCGGGCACCCGCTGCCCGCGATCCGGAACCTGCCGGCCGTCCTGCGGCTGGCAGGCCGGAACCCGCTTTCGACATGGACAAGACGGTGGAACTGAGCGGCGGCTTCACCCCCGAAGCCGAAGACCGCACCGTGCCGGAAGAGCAACTGGGCGAACTGATGGCGCCGCTGGATTTGTCGCCTCTGCCCGAGGCTGTTGCGCCAATGGCCGCCCCCGCTGCGCCTGTCGCCGCCAGTGCGCCACCGCCCCCCGCACGGCCCGCCAAGATGATTCCCGACGAGGTCGAGGTGATCAAGCCGATCCCGCCCAAGACGCCGCCCAGGCCCGCCCCTGCCGCTTTCAAGCCGGGTATGCCGGTTCCAGGCGCCTCCAGGTCGCCCAAGGAGCTGCAGCCCGAGGATTTCGACAAGACCGTCATCCTCACCGGCGGCTTCGAGGCCCAGCCGGCCGACGACGACAGCCGCCCGGTCGACGACCTGTTCCCGCCGATCAAGTTCTGACACCGGCGCGGTCGCCGCCGCATGGCCGTGCGCATCGCTTTGTACGTGATGGCGGCCCCTTTGACTTGGGTCAATGCCTCTTCGGACGCAGGCTTCTAACCTCGATAAGAGGCTAGCGGGCATCCGTCCAGTGGGGCCACCATCCAACGTCCGGCGCGAAGATGCCGGCGAAGCGCCGGGCGGCTTGCCCAGGCAAACCAAACACAAACCGAGACTCGAAAACAAACATGGGCAGCTCCAACCTGATACCGCTACAGGCGGTCGAAAAAGAACTCCGCCTGCGCAACAAGCCGAAGGGCCGCATCGCCGAACCCGAAGCCCTGGCCGAAGTGCGCGCGCTGCTGCAAGACGCGCCGCGCCGCCGCGACCTGCTGATCGAGCACCTGCACAAGGTGCAGGACCACTTCGGCCACCTGTCGAATCGCCATCTCACCGCCCTGGCGCGCGAGATGAACCTGCCGATGGCCGAGGTCTATGAAGTCGCGACCTTCTACCACCACTTCGACATCGTGCGCGACGGTGAAACCGCGCCGCCGGCAATCACCGTGCGGGTGTGCGAATCCCTGTCCTGCGAAATGGCGGGCGCCAAGGACCTCCTTACCCGCCTGCCCAACCTGCTGGGCCGCGACGTGCGCGTGCTTGCCGCCCCTTGCGTCGGCCGCTGCGAGCAGGCACCGGCAGTGGTGGTGGGTCAGCACCCCGTTGCCTGCGCCACGGTGGAGAAAGTGGCCGGGCTGGTGAAACAGAAAAGCGTCAAGCACCCGCGTCCCAGTGACCGCGCCGCCTTCGACCCGGCTGCCTATGTCAAGGCGAGCAACACGCCCGGCGCAATTACCGATGTGGCGCCGGGCTACACCGGCTACGCCGCCTACCGCAAAGCCGGCGGCTATGAACTGGCCGCCGCCTGTCTGGCCGGCAAGGAGGACGTTGAAGCGCTGATCGGCAAGATGGAGAACTCCGGCCTGCGCGGCCTGGGCGGCGCGGGTTTCCCTACCGGCCGCAAGTGGCGCATCGTGCGGGCGGAAAAGGGCCCGAAGGTGATGGCGGTGAACATCGACGAAGGCGAGCCCGGCACCTTCAAGGACCGCACCTTCCTTGAGCGCGACCCGCACCGTTTCCTCGAAGGCATGATCATCGCCGCCTGGGCGGCGGGCGTGGGCTCGGTCTACATCTACCTGCGCGACGAATACCACGGCTGCCGCGAAATCCTCGAGCGCGAAATCGCCAGGCTGAAGGCCGACCCGCCCTGCCCGCTGCCGCCGATCGAACTGCGGCGCGGTGCCGGCGCCTACATCTGCGGCGAGGAGTCCGCGATGATCGAATCCATCGAAGGCAAGCGCGGCGAGCCGCGCCTGCGCCCGCCCTATGTGGCGCAGGTCGGCCTGTTCGGCTACCCGACGCTGGAACATAATTTTGAAACCCTGTATTGGGTGCGCGACATCCTCTCTCGTGGCCCCGAGTGGTTCGCCGGCTACGGGCGCAACGGCCGCAAGGGCCTGCGCTCCTTCTCGGTCTCCGGGCGCGTGGTCAAGCCGGGGGTGCATGTGGCGCCGGCCGGCATCACGGTGAAGGAACTCATAGAGGAGTATTGTGGGGGCATGTTGCCGGGCCACGGTTTTTACGCCTATCTGCCTGGGGGCGCCTCGGGCGGCATCCTGCCGGCGTCGATGGGCGACATCCCGCTGGACTTCGATACCTTGCAGCCCTACGGCTGCTTCATCGGTTCGGCGGCGGTGATGATTTTGTCCGACAAGGACAGGGCGCGCGACGCGGCCTTGAACATGATGCGCTTTTTCAAGCACGAGTCCTGCGGCCAGTGCACGCCTTGCCGCGTCGGCACGGCGAAAGCAGCGCACCTGATGCAGGAGCAGGGCTGGGACAAGGAGCTGCTCGAAGACCTCTCGGTGGTGATGGGCGACGCGTCCATCTGCGGCCTGGGGCAGGCGGCGCCCAATCCGATCCGCTCGATCGTCAAACATTTTGCTCATGAAATTGGAGGGGCGGCATGAATGCACCCGTGAAATCCGAAGTCCCGGCCGAAGTCGTCGAATTCAAGCTCAACGGTGCAACCGTCGAGGCCTTCGACGGCGAGAGCATCCTCAACGCCGCCAAACGCGCGGGCGTGGAGATTCCCCATCTTTGCTACATGGACGGCCTGCGCGCCGACGGCAACTGCCGCGCCTGCGTGGTCGAGGTCAAGGGTGAGCGTGTGCTGGCGCCTTCGTGCTGCCGCGCCGCCACCTCCGGCATGGAAGTGACGACCAATTCGCCGCGCGCCGAAAAGTCGCAAAAGCTGGTGCTCGAACTACTGCTCTCCGACATGCCTGCCAAGGCCTACAAGCCGGATTCCGAGCTGGATAAGTGGGTCAAGCACATGGGCGTGGGCACGCCGCGCATGCCGCTGATGGAAGCCGCGCGCATGAGCCCGAATGCCGACCTGACCCACCCTGGCATCGCGGTCAACCTCGACGCCTGCATCCAGTGCACCCGCTGCGTGCGCGCCTGCCGCGAAGAGCAGGTCAACGACGTGATCGGCTATGCGATGCGCGGCGACCACGCGAAGATCGTATTCGACCTCGACGACCCGATGGGCGACTCCACCTGCGTCGCCTGCGGCGAGTGCGTGCAGGCCTGCCCGACCGGCGCGCTGATGCCGGCGCACAACGTCGGCATGGCGAAGATCGACAAAAAGGTGGACTCGGTCTGCCCGTATTGCGGCGTCGGCTGCCAGCTCACCTACAACATCAAGGACAACAAGATATTGTTCGTCGAGGGCCGCGACGGCCCGGCGAACCACTCGCGACTGTGCGTCAAGGGCCGCTACGGCTTCGACTACGTCAACCACAAGCAGCGCCTGACCAAACCCTTGATCCGCAAGGCCGGGGTGAAAAAGACCGCCGATTTCCTGATGGACCCGGCGACCATCGGCGAGGTGTTCCGCGAGGCGAGTTGGGAAGAGGCGCTGGCGCTGGCCACCGGTAGCCTGAAGGGGCTGAAGGACAACTACGGCAACAAAGCGCTCGCCGGCTTCGGTTCGGCCAAGGGCAGCAACGAAGAGGCCTACCTGTTCCAGAAGCTGGTGCGCACCGGCTTCGGCAGCAACAACGTCGACCATTGCACCCGCCTGTGCCACGCCTCTTCGGTGGCGGCGCTGCTCGAAGGCGTGGGCTCGGCGGCGGTGTCGAACCAGGTGTCGGACGTGATGAACGCCGAGGTGGTGCTGGTGATCGGCGCCAACCCGAGCTCCAACCATCCGGTGGCCGCCTCGTGGATCAAGAACGCGGCGAAAAACGGCACCAAGCTGATCGTCGCCGACCCGCGTCGCAACGACCTGCACCGCAACGCCTGGCGCTACCTGCAATTTAAACCCGATACCGACGTCGCCCTGCTCAACGCCCTGATGTACACCATCGTCGAAGAGGGCCTGGTCGACAAGACCTTCATCGAAGACCGCACCAGCGGCTACGAGGCGCTGCGCGACAACGTGCAGGGCTACGCGCCCGAGGTGATGGACAAGATCTGCGGCATTCCGGCGGAAACCATTCGCGAAGTGGCCCGCACCTTCGCCACCTCCAAGGGATCGATGATCCTCTGGGGCATGGGCATCTCGCAGCACATCCACGGCACCGACAACGCGCGCTGCCTGATCGCGCTATGCATGATGACCGGGCAGATCGGCAAGCCCGGCTCCGGCCTGCACCCGCTGCGCGGCCAGAACAACGTGCAGGGCGCTTCCGACTCCGGCCTGATCCCGATGATGTTTCCCGACTATAAGCGGGTCGACAATCCCGAGGCCAACGCCAGGTTCGAAAAGCTCTGGGGCATGCCCCTGGACAAGAAGCCCGGCTATACGGTGGTCGAGATCATGCACAAGGCGCTGGCGCCGGATTCCGACCCGCACAAGATCCGCGGCATGTACATCATGGGCGAAAACCCGGCGATGTCCGACCCCGACCTGAACCATGCGCGCGAGGCGCTTGCCGCCCTCGAAATGCTGGTGGTGCAGGACATTTTCATGACCGAGACGGCGTACCTGGCCGACGTCATCCTGCCGGCCTCGGCCTGGCCGGAAAAGACCGGTTCGGTGACCAACACCGACCGCATGGTGCAACTCGGCCGCAAGGCCCTGGAGATGCCCGGCGATGCGCGCCAGGACCTGTGGATCGTCCAGCAGATCGCCAAGGGCATGGGCCTCTCCTGGAATTACCAGGGCGATGACGCCGGGGTGGCCGAGGTGTTCGACGAAATGCGCAAGTCGATGCCTTCGATCGCCGGCATCACCTGGGAGCGCCTGACGAAGGAATATTCGCTGACCTACCCGCTGGAAAAGGAAGGCGACCGCGGCACCCCGGTGGTGTTTACCGAGAATTTCCCGACCGCCAGCGGGCGCGCCAAACTGGTGCCGGCCGACCTGATCCCGGCCAACGAGCGGCCGGATGCGGAATACCCCTTCGTGCTGATCACCGGGCGCCAGCTGGAGCACTGGCACACCGGCTCGATGACCCGGCGCGCCTCGGTGCTGGACCGCATCGAGCCGTTCGCGGTGGCGATGCTGCACCCGCTGGACTTCGAGCAGTTCGGCATCAAGCCGGGCGACGTCATCACCGTCGAATCACGGCGCGGCGAAGTGGCGCTGGCGGCGCGCGCCGACGAAGCGACGCCGCGCGGCGCGATTTTCATCCCCTTCTGCTATTACGAGGCGGCGGCCAACCTGCTGACCAACGCGGCGCTGGACCCGTTCGGCAAGATTCCCGAGTTCAAGTATTGCGCGGTGCGGGTGCGCGGCGGCGGCACCGTGCTGCCGCTGTCGAGCTACGGCGGCGGCAAGAGCCTGGCGCTGACGGCTGCGTGACTCCCTGATGCGGCAAACGGCAGCGCGCGCCGCCGTTTGTCGCGGCGTTGTCATGTCGATCGGCGCGGCGGTAATTGCGCCAAATGAAAATTTCCTGATGCACCGTCAAGTTGACGCGCATCAAGAAAACGAAAATCAAGGGCGCAAACTTGATATCAATCAAGGTTGCGAATCGACCCCGAATCTAAATTTTGTGGCGCTGGAATTTTTGCTGGCGAACACGCTGAATACAACAACTCACGGAGACTGGAAGAATGCCAAAGTCCGATATTGAAATCGCACAAGCAGCCAAAATGGAGCGCGTCTCCAAGGTGGCGAAGGACAAGCTGGGCATCTCCGACGATCATCTCGTCCCCTACGGCCACTACAAGGCCAAGCTGTCGCTCGATTTCATCGAGACCCTGAAGGACAAGCCCAACGGCAAGCTGGTGCTGGTGACCGCCATCAGCCCGACGCCCGCCGGCGAAGGCAAGACCACCACCACCGTGGGCCTGGGCGACGCGCTCAACTTCATCGGCAAGAAAGCCATCATCGCCCTGCGTGAACCGTCCCTTGGACCCGTGTTCGGCATGAAGGGCGGCGCCGCCGGCGGCGGCTACGCCCAGGTGGTGCCGATGGAAGACATCAACCTGCACTTCACCGGCGACTTCGCCGCCATCGCGCTGGCCAACAACCTGCTGGCCGCGGCGATCGACAACCACATCCACCACGGCAACGAGCTGAACATCGACGTGCGCCGCATCCAGTGGAAGCGCGTGGTCGACATGAACGACCGCAGCCTGCGCGACATCACCATCGCCCTGGGCGGCCCGGCCAACGGCTATCCGCGCCAGGACGGCTTCGACATCGTCGTGGCTTCCGAAGTGATGGCGATCTTCTGCCTGTCCACTTCGCTCAAGGACATGAAGGAGCGCCTGGGCAACATCGTCATCGGCTACACCCGCGACCAGAAGGCGGTGCGCGCGCGCGACCTGAAGGTCCATGGCGCCATGACCGTGCTGCTGAAGGACGCGCTGGCCCCGAACCTGGTGCAGACGCTGGAAAACAACCCGGCCTTCATCCACGGCGGCCCCTTCGCCAACATCGCCCACGGCTGCAACTCGGTGATCGCCACGCAAACCGCGCTGAAGCTGGCCGATTACGTGGTGACGGAGGCTGGCTTCGGTGCCGACCTCGGGGCCGAGAAGTTCATCGACATCAAGTGCCGCAAGACCGGCCTGCGTCCCTCGGCGGTGGTGATCGTCGCCACCGTGCGGGCGCTGAAGTATCACGGCGGCGCCGATCTGAAGACCATCAACACCGAGAATCTCGACGCACTGGAAAAGGGCATCTCCAACATCGAACGCCACGTCAACAACGTGACCAAGAACTACGGCCTGCCCTGCGTGGTGTCGATCAACCATTTCATCCACGACACCGATGCCGAACATGCGCTGCTGCGCGACAAGCTCGGCAAGCTGGGTGTTCCCGTGGTGCTGGCGCGTCACTGGGCCGAGGGCGGCAAGGGCGCGGCCGATGTCGCGCGCGAAGTGGTCAAGCTGTGCGAGCAGCCGAACAAGTTCTCTTTCGTCTACGAAGACAGCGACCCGCTGTGGGACAAGATGAAAAAGATCGCCACCAAGATCTACGGCGCGGCCGACGTCACCGCCGACGCGAAGATCCGCGGCCAGATCAAGAAGCTGCAGGATGAGGGTTACGGCCACTTTCCGGTCTGCGTGGCCAAGACCCAGTATTCCTTCTCGACCGATCCGCAATTGCGCGGCGCGCCTTCCGGCCACATGCTGAACATCCGCGAAGTGCGTCTGAACGCCGGTGCGGAATTCATCGTGATGGTGTGCGGCGACGTCATGACCATGCCCGGTTTGCCGAAGGTGCCGTCGGCCGAGATCATCGACCTCGACGACAACGGCAAGGTAGTGGGCCTGTTCTGAGCGGCAGGCAGCAGGCAGCAGGTGGTAGAGGCGGTAAAGGCGGGCGGTTAAGGCCAGGCGCAGTCAAAAATTGCGCCTTCGCATGCAGCGGGGGCGTGCCGGCCGGCGGTAAAAAAGACAAACGACCACGAGACAAAGGAGCCGCATCGCGGCTCCCGGCAAACGGAACCGCGGCGGTAAGCGGGGTCGCCCAAGGAGAATGGGTTGGCGCATTCGCAGGTGGCAGGCGCAGATCGATCGAGAACGTGCCCAGGCACGGGCTTCGCTACGGCTGGCCGGCCGGAACCTGCCTGCAATCCCTCGCTCCTTCAAGCGCATCCTCGTCTTTATTGCGACCACTTTCGCGGGAACGCGGTGCACCAGCTCGCACCCTCTCTGCGTAGGTGCAGGAAAAGCAATACAATTTCCCGCGTTTGTCGAGTCGAAAACCAAAACAGGAGGTTGAGATGAAGTTAGCGGGAAAAATATCCGTATTGGCTGCACTGATCGGTGCTTTGGGTTTGACGGCGCCAGTGGCGCAGGCGGCCTGGGAACCCACCAAGACAGTGGAGTTCGTGGTGCCCGCGGGCACCGGTGGCGGCGCCGACCAGATGGCGCGCCTGATCGACGGCATCATCAAGAAAAACAACTTGATGAAGCAGCCGCTGGTGGTGGTCAACAAGGGCGGCGGCGCCGGGGCCGAAGGCTTCCTCGACGTGAAGAACGCCAAGGGCGATCCGCACAAGATCATCATCACGCTGTCGAACCTGTTCACCACGCCGATGGCCACCGGTGTTCCTTTCAACTGGAAGGACCTGACCCCGGTCGAGATGATGGCGCTTGACCAGTTCGTGCTCTGGGTCAACGCCGACAAGCCTTACAAGACGGCCAAGGAATATGTCGACGCCGTGCGCGCCGCCGGCCCGAACAAATTCAAGATGGGCGGCACCGGCTCCAAGCAGGAAGACCAGATCATCACCGTGGCCATCGAGAAGCAGGCCAAGATCAAGATGACCTACATCCCGTTCAAGGGCGGCGGCGATGTGGCCGTGCAGCTGGTGGGGGATCACATCGACTCTTCAGTGAATAATCCGATCGAGGCGGTGGCGCAGTGGCGCGGCGGCAAGCTGCGTCCGCTGTGCGTGTTCGACAAGACGCGCATGCCGTACAAGGCAAAGGTTACCGAGACCATGTCGTGGAACGACATTCCGCCCTGCAAGGACTCGGGCCTGAACGTGGAATACCTGATGCTGCGCGGGATTTTCATGCCGGCCGGCGTGACCGCGGAGCAGACCAAGTACTACGTCGACCTGCTGGAAAAGGTGCGCGCGACCCCGGAGTGGAAAGATTACCTGGAAAAGGGCGCGCTCAACACCACCACCATGAAGGGCGAGGAATACCGCACCTGGGTGGCGAAGGAAGAAACGCGCCACCAGCAATTGATGCGTGAAGCTGGCTTCCTGGCTGGCGGCAAGTAGGCATCATCCGGCCCGGACCTGACCGTCCGGGCCTTTTTTTGCCCGTAGTTCGGTTTTTTGCGGTTTTTGGTTTGGTTTTCTCCGTTTTTTCGCAATTTTTGCGCTGATCAGCGCGGGTGCTTCGAAATGAATCAAGATCAGGATCGGCCGGCCACCTCGGTGCGGACCATGGAACTGGTGGTGGCGGGGATCATTTTCGCCGTCGGCGCGCTGGTGATCTACGACAGCATACGTCTGGGCAACCGCTGGGGCGACGACGGCCCGCAGGCCGGCTATTTCCCGTTTTACGTCGGCTCGCTGTTGTGCATTTCCTCGCTCTACACCTTCATCCGCAGTGTGATGAATCGCTTGCTGGCCGAAGAGTCTTTCGTTACCCGCGGCCAGCTCAAGCTGGTGCTGTTCGTATTGCTGCCGACCATCGTCTACGTCGCGGTGATCGAGCAGACCGGCATCTACGTGGCGTCGATCGTCTTCATCGCCTGGTTCATGCGCGTGCTTGGCAAATACTCCTGGCTCAAGTCCGTGCTCATCCCGGTGGTGCTGATGGTGGCGTTTTTCGCCACCTTCGAATTCTGGTTCAAGGTGCCCCTGCCGAAAGGGCCGCTGGAAGCGTGGCTGCATCTCAACTGATGGCCGCGTGTAAACAGGTTCCCGATTGCAGAGCAGAAAAAGTTAAAACGGAAATGAATCATGGATGAAATCAATTCACTGATGCACGGCTTCGCGGTCGCGCTCACGCCCTTCAACCTGATGCTGATGATGATCGGGGTGGTGCTGGGGGTGATCATCGGCGTGCTGCCGGGGCTGGGCGGCGCCAACGGCGTGGCCATCCTGCTGCCGCTGACCTTCAGCATGTCGCCGACCTCCGGCATTATCATGCTCTCGTGCATCTACTGGGGCGCGCTGTTCGGCGGGGCCATCACCTCCATCCTGTTCAACATCCCGGGCGAGCCCTGGTCGGTGGCCACCACCTTCGACGGCTTTCCGCTGGCGCAAAAAGGGCGCGCCGGCGCGGCATTGACGGCGGCTTTCACTTCCTCGTTTTTCGGCGCCCTGGTCGCCGTGCTGCTGATCACCTTCCTCTCGCCGATGGTCGCGCGCTTCGCGCTGAAGTTCGGCGGCCCGGAATTCTTCGCCGTCTACCTGCTTACCTTCTGCGCCTTCATCGGCATGAGCAAGGGCAATCCGATGAAGACCCTGGCCGCGATGATGCTGGGCTTCGCCTTCGCTGCGGTGGGCATGGACGGCGTCTCCGGCACCCTGCGCATGACCTTCGGCACCGAAGTGCTGATCAAGGGCTTCGACTTCCTGATCGCGGTGATCGGCCTGTTCGGCATCGGCGAAATCCTGCAGACCCTGGAAGAAGGCCTGGAGTTCAAGGGCATCCAGGCGAAAATCGACAAGCGGGTGGTGCTCGACACCTGGAAGGAACTGCCGAAGTACTGGGTCACCAGCCTGCGCTCGGCGGCGGTCGGCTGCTTCATGGGCATCGTGCCCGGCGGCGCCACCCCGGCTTCCTTCATGAGCTACGGCATTGCCCAGCGCATGAGCAAGAACGGTTCGAAGTTCGGCAGTGACGACGACCCGCAGATCGAAGGCGTGGTCGCGCCGGAAACCGCGGCGCATGCCGCCGGCACCAGCGCGCTGCTGCCGATGATGACGCTCGGCGTGCCCGGCTCGCCTACCGCCGCGGTGCTGCTGGGCGCGCTCTTGATCTGGGGCCTGCAGCCGGGGCCGCTGCTGTTCGTCGAGCAAAAGGACTTCGTCTGGGGCCTGATCGCCTCGATGTACCTGGGCAACATCGCCGGGCTGATCGTGGTGCTGACCTGCGTGCCGTTCTTCGCCGCCATCCTGCGCATCCCGTTCTCCATCATCGCGCCGGTGGTGCTGGTGATCTGCGCCATCGGCGCCTACACGGTGCACAACTCGCTGTTCGACGTCTACATGATGGTGCTGTTCGGGGTGATCGGCTATGTGTTCAAGAAGCTGGACTATCCGCTGGCGCCGCTGGTGCTGGCCATCGTGCTGGGCGACCGGGCGGAAGAGTCGTTCCGCCAGGCAATGCTGGCTTCGCAGGGCGACATGCGCATCCTGTTTTCCAATGGCCTGGTTGGCGGCCTGACCAGCGTGGCGCTGCTGCTGCTGTTCTGGCCCCTGCTTGCCCTGGGCTTGAAAAAACTGCGCGGCGGCGGCAAGGGCAAGCCGGCCACCAGCGGCGCCTGAGGGCTGCCGCGAGCGGGCATGATGCTGCGGCATCGCGCGAATAAAAAAGGCGCCCATGCCCGGCGCCTTTTTCGCCGTCTGGAAGACGGGTTATTTTTTCGGTTTCACCCGCGACAGCGTCTCGGGGGTGATATTGAGGTAGGCCGCCAGTTCCTTTTTCGGGATGCGGTCGATCAGGTCGGCGTGCTTGCGCTCGAAGCGGGCCAGGCGGCCGGGCGCGTCCAGCAGGTGCAGCGTGATGGTATGGGCCATCACCTCCGACATCAGGCGCATGATCTCGTATTCGAAGACGTTCTTCACGTCCGGGTGGTGTTCGAGGAACTCCACCCAGGTCTCCAGCGGCATCTTGGCGACGCGGCAGTTGGTCAGCGCGACGATGGAGTAGGGCGTGGGCTGCTCCAGGCGCCAGGCGGCGTAGCTGGTGTCCATGTCGGTCTCGGCGGCCAGGCGCAGGATCATCTCCTTGCCCTCGGAGTTGCCGACCACGCGCTTGAGGATGCCTTCGAGGATGAAAAACTGCTCCATCTGCCCGGAGCCCTGGGTCACCATCATCGCGCCCTTGGCGTACTCGGAAATCTCCAGCTTGGGCTCGAGCTCGTCCCAGAAGCGCGCCTCCACCTTGCGCAGGATCACGTTCTGCTTCAGTTGCACCCGGATGGTGTTGCGCTGCGGATGGGAGGCGATGCTGGTCATGGAGGAGCCGGAGTGATGCAGGATGAGTGCCGCGCGTCGTTGGCAAAATCGGGGGCAACGCCAGATTATAAGCCCACGTGCCGCGCGGATTCAAACCCCGTTTTACAGTTCCGGCCCACCCGGAAACGGGGCCGTCTTGAGGTGGGTCAAGCGCCTTCGTTGACTTCAGTCAAGGTCAATCCGGAGGGGGATTTCTATATTCCTACTTCTGCGAAGGCAGCGCCGGTGCAAACATGCAAAATACGCCGCCGCTCTCTCATCCAACCCTCGGGATGCCCTTCCGGCGGATAGCAGGTTCCGCCGCCAGACACCAATCACCCGAGTTGCAAGCCGTACCCCCAGGAGATACCCGACATGGGCAACATGAACGAAGCACCCGCCGCGACTGAAAACGAGAGTGCAACGACCGATGGCTTCCATCTGGTTATCGATGCCCTGAAGCTCAACGGCATCACCACCATCTATGGCCTGCCCGGCATTCCAATCACCGACCTGACCCGCAAGGCGCAGGCCGCCGGCATGCGCGTGATCTCCTTCCGCCATGAGCAGAACGCCGGCAACGCCGCGGCCATCGCCGGCTTCATCACGCAAAAGCCCGGTATCTGCCTGACGGTGTCGGCCCCCGGCTTCTTGAACGGTCTCACGGCCCTGGCCAACGCCACCACCAACTGCTTCCCGATGATCCTCATCAGCGGCTCCTCCGAGCGCGAGATCGTCGACCTGCAGCAGGGCGACTACGAGGAAATGGACCAACTGGCGATCGCCAAGCCGCTGTGCAAGGCCGCCTTTCGCGTGCTGCATGCGCAGGATATCGGCGTGGGCGTGGCCCGCGCCATCCGCTCGGCGGTTTCGGGGCGTCCCGGCGGTGTCTACCTCGACCTGCCGGCCAAGCTGTTCGGCCAGGCGATGGACGCCATCGCCGGCAAGAATTCGCTGATCAAGGTGGTCGACCCGGCGCCGCGCCAGATCCCCGCGCCGGACTCGGTCAAGCGCGCGCTGGACCTGCTCAAGGGCGCCAAGCGTCCGCTGATTTTGCTCGGCAAGGGCGCCGCCTATGCGCAGGCCGATGCCGACATCAAGGCCCTGGTCGAAAAGAGCGGCATCCCCTACCTGCCGATGTCCATGGCCAAGGGCCTGTTGCCCGACACCCACCCGCAATCGGCCGCCGCCGCCCGCTCCTACGTGCTGGCCGAGGCCGACGTCGTCATGCTGGTCGGTGCGCGCCTGAACTGGCTGCTGTCGCACGGCAAGGGCAAGACCTGGGGCGCCGCGGGAGGCAAGCAATTCATCCAGATCGACATTTCGCCCACCGAGATCGACAGCAACGTGGCCATCGCCGCACCCGTGATCGGCGACATCGGCTCCTGCGTTGCCGCGCTGCTCGAGGGCATGGGCGCGAGCTTCCCCAAGCCGCCGGCCGAGTGGACCGGCGCCATCGGCGAACGCCGCGACAAGAACCTGTCGAAGATGGCCGAGACCCTGACAAAGGACCCCTCGCCGATGAATTTCCATAGCGCCCTCAACGTGGTGCGCGACATCGTCAAGGCCAATCCGGACGCCATGCTGGTCAACGAAGGCGCCAACGCGCTCGACTTCACCCGCAGCATCGTCGACATGTACAAGCCGCGCAAGCGCCTGGACGTCGGCACCTGGGGCATCATGGGCATCGGCATGGGCTTTGCCGTGGCCGCCGCGATCGAGACCAACCTGCCGGTGATCGCCATCGAGGGCGACAGCGCCTTCGGCTTCTCCGGCATGGAAGTGGAGACTATCTGCCGCTACAACCTGCCGGTGTGCGTGGTGATCTTCAACAATAACGGCGTCTACGGCGGCAAGGACGTCAACCCCACCGGGCACGCCGACGCGGCACCGACCGTGTTTGTCAAGGGCGCGCGCTACGACAAGCTGATCGAGGCCTTCGGCGGCGTCGGCGTGCACGCCACCAACCCGGCCGAACTGCGCAAAGCCATGGAAGAAGCGATCCGTTCGCGCAAGCCGACCCTGATCAACGCGGTGATTGACGAGGGCGCCGGTACCGAGAGCGGCCGCATCACCAGCCTGAACCCGCAAGCCGCAAAGAAGAAATAGGTCAAAATCCCGGTTTGGCCCCGGAATACCGGGGCCGCCCCAAGCATTTTTGGAGATCAGAAAAGAATGGAAGCACTCAAGGGATTCCGCATCCTCGACATGACCCACGTGCAGGCGGGCCCCACGGCCACGCAGCTGATGGCCTGGATGGGCGCCGACGTGATCAAGTTCGAGCCGCCCAACGGCGACGCCACCCGCGGCCAGCTGCGCGACGTCAAGGACGCCGACAGCCTGTATTTCACCATGCTCAACTGCAACAAGCGCTCGATCACGGTGAACATGAAGAACCCGGAAGGCAAGGCCGTATTCGTCGAGCTACTAAAGAAAAGCGACGTGATCCTGGAAAACTTCGGCCCCGGCGTGCTCGACCGCTTCGGCTTCACCTGGGAAAAAATCCACGAGCTCAACCCGCGCATCGTCATGGGCTCGATCAAGGGCTTCGGCTCCACCGGCCCGTATGCCGAGTTCAAGGCCTATGAAAACGTCGCGCAAGCCATGGGCGGCGCCATGAGCACCACCGGCGTGCCTGAAGGCCCGCCCTTCGTCACCGGCGCCCAAATCGGCGACTCCGGCACCGGCCTGCATCTGGTCATCGGCATCCTCGCCGCGCTGCATCAGCGCAATATCACCGGTCTCGGCCAGTACGTTGAAGTGGCGATGATGGACTCGGTGATGAACCTCTGCCGCGTCAAGTGGCGGGACCACCAGCGCCTGCAAAACGGCAACCTGCCCGAGTACTCGGTGCATACCGAAAAGGGCATGAGCTACACCCCGCGCGCCGGCAACGACTCCGGTGGCGGCCAGCTGGGCAACGCCATTCACTGCAAGCCACACGGCCCGAACGACTACATCTACGTGGTGGTGCAGGAAGCGGTGTGGGAAGCGCTGGCCCGCCGCATCGGCCCTGACGTGAACCAGCCGAATCTCGCCACCGACGCCAAGTTCACCACCATCGGTGATCGCCGCAAGAACCAGGGCGAGGTCTGGACCATGCTGACCCAGTTCGCCTCGCAGTACACCAAGCGCGAATTCATGGCGATCCTCAACGACCTCGACGTGCCTTGCGGCCCGATCATGTCGACCGAAGACCTGGCCGACGACGAGCACGTGCGCGGCCGCGAGATGTATGTCGAACTCGACCATCCGAAACGCGGCAAGTGGCACAACGTCGGCATGCCGATCAAGCTCTCCGCCTCCCCCGCGAAAATCGAGCGCTCGCCGCTGCTGGGCGAGCACACCGACGAAGTGCTGAAGGAAGTGCTGGGTTTCGACGAAGCGAAGGTCGCGTCCCTCAAGGCCGCCGGCGCCTTCAGCCTGCCGCCGAAAAAAGCAGCCTAGTCCAGAGAAAAAAGCGGAAGGAGCCGCCCACGGGCGGCTCCACGTAGCAATCATATAAAGAGAGACACAATGAAAGTAGCGATCATCGGCCAGCAGGACTTCGGCAAGGCCGTGCTGGAAAAACTGCTCGCGCGCGGCGACGAAATCGTCGCGGTGTTCTGCGCCCCTGAAAAAGAAGGCGCACGCCCGGATACCCTGCGCGTCGCCGCCCAGGAAGCTGGCCTGAAGGTGCACCAGTTCAAGTCGCTGAAGGCGCCCGAGGCGGTGGAAGTGATGCAGGCGGCGAATGCCGACATCGGCATCATGGCCTATGTGCTGCAGTTCGCACCGCAGGAATTCGTCAGCATCCCGAAGCACGGCACGATTCAATACCACCCCTCGCTGCTGCCGAAATACCGCGGCCCATCCTCCATTTCCTGGCCGATCATTTGCGGTGAAAAGGAAACCGGCCTGACGATTTTCCGCCCCAGCGACGGCCTCGACGAAGGCCCGATCATCCTGCAAAAGAAGACCCCGATCAGCGCCGACGACACCCTCGGCACGATCTACTTCGACCGCCTGTTCCCGCAGGGCGTGGACGCGATGATCGAAGCGGCCGACCTCGTGGTCGCCGGCAAGCACACCGAAACCGTGCAGGACGAATCGCAAGCCACCTACGAAGGTTGGTGCCGCGACAACGAATCGCGCATCAACTGGGCCAACCACGCCACCATCGTCTACAACCTGATCCGCGGCTGCAACCCCGCGCCGGGCGCCTGGACCCTGTGCAACGGTGCCAAGCTGTTCATCTATGACTCGTCCCTCGAACCGGTGCGCACCTTCGGCGCGGTCAAGGGCAAGATCGGCGAAGTGGTCGAGTCCGGCAACGGCAAGATCGTCATCAGTTCGCAAAACGGCCGCATCCACGTCACCAAGGCGAAGCTGGGCGACGCCAAGAAGGCGAATGCGGATACTTTCGGCATCGCGGTGGGTACCATTCTCGGCACCTGAGTAGCTCAACCGTAGCAACAAAGGGCCGCCGGGTTTGAACTGACCCGCGGCCCTTTGCTTTGTGGCCTCAGGCGAGGGCCGCTTTCGGCGCCGCCGGAAATACAGGCCACGCCAGCAGCGCGCAAACTGCCGCCGCGAACCACACCAGCGGCCACGCTCCCGATGTGAGCAACGCGGGAATCGCCAGCGAGGTGAGAAACAGCGCGATGAACGCAAAGCTGTTGCCCAGGCCCTCGAGGGCGACCGCATCTACATCCAGGACGGGCCAATCTGGACCTTCCGCCGGCATCAGCGCCGGCATCGACCTGGCGCTGGCCCTGATCGAGGACGACCTGGGCGCCGAGATCGCCCGCGCGGTGGCGCGCGAACTGGTGGTCTACCATCGCCGCCCCGGCGGGCAGTCGCAATTCTCCAGCCTGCTGGAAATGGACCCGCCGTCGAGCCGCATCAGCCAGGCGCTGGTCTATGCGCGCGAGCATCTGCACGAGGAACTGGGCGTGGAGCGCCTGGCCGAAGTGGCCTGCCTGTCGCGCCGCCAGTTCGACCGCGCTTTCGCCGCCGAGACCGGGCAGACGCTGGCCAAGGCGGTGGAAAAGCTGCGGGTGGAAACCGCGCGCCTGCGGGTCGAAGATGGCGGCGAGTCGCTGGAGGCGATCGCGCGCGCCGGCTTCACCGACCCGGAGCGCATGCGCCGGGCTTTCCTGCGCGTCTATGGCCAGCCGCCGCAGGCGATTCGTAGAGCCGGGCAGGGTGGCAGGGCAAGGCAGGGCGTGGCGCTGGCGGCTTGAGCCCTGCGGTGCCGGCGCGCGAGCGTCTATGCCAATGGCTTAACGTAGGGATGCGCCCTTGCGGGCTGGCCGCTGTGGCAGAATGTGTTTGCAAGAATTACCGTGGCCGACAACGGCGCTGGCACGGATTTGGCATCGCTTTGATAGTGCTCGGTGGGAGGGCCCGACGAGTCGACGTCCAGGCAAGGCTGTCAAGAATCAATAACGTCATGAAAATCATGAGTGCAACTGCGACGCCCGACGAGCGTCTGGCGCAATTTCAGCGGCTTTATCGCGAAGTGTTGAATGCGGAATTCGACCCGGAGGAATTCGTCTCCGATGTCCTGTACGCTTTCACCATTCTGGAGACGGCTGCGCATTCGCAGTCGGAGAGTCTGCGCCATTTGGCGGCGCACCTGCAAATCGACCTCGGATTGGGTTTTGAGACCATCAACATCCGCCCGCTTGAGTCCGAGAGCGCGCTGGTCACCACCCGCAAAATGCCCACTTTGGCCGCCGGCGCCACGCACGAGGAAAGCCGGCCGCTGACCGTCGCGGAGCATGTCGAGCCGCAGGCGGGCGACCGCCGCCAGCCGGGCAGGGGCGAGCGCCGCCAGTCGACCACGGTGCTGACGCCCGAGATGGCGAAAATGATCGAGCGCCTGCTGCGCTTTTACGGCGCCGAGTTCGGCAAGCCGTTCGACCTTGAGGAATTCCTTACCAACGACCTCTACGGCAGGGCCGTGCTGAAAAAGGCGCAGGGCTCGTCCAACCCGGAACTGCTGGCCACCGCGCAGTTCTTCCTCGATGAGGACGGCCGGCCGCGGCGCCACCGCCGCCGCGGCGAGGAGCGCACCGGCAGCGCGGCCGATCGTCGCAGCCCGCCTTAGGTGGGCAGCGCGTCCAATCACAGCAGCCCGCCCTAGGTGGGCAGCGCGTCCAATCACAGCAGCCCGCCTTAGGTGGGCAGCGCGCCCAATCACCGCAACCCGCCCTGGGTTGCCCGCCGAGGGCTAAAAGGCCGATTGCTTTTTTGCTCCATGACGCGGCGCTGCTGGGCGGCGCGCCTCGCGCCTGCCATACTGCCGCCCGAGGCGGATATGGCGGGGCGCTGCCCGTGCCGCAAACAGGAGACAACAATGGATCATCGCGCATGTAATGCGCTGCGCCGCGGCTTGCGGCGCGCAATCGCTGCCGGCCTTGCCGTGGCGTCATTCAGCTTGGGCGGCGCCGCGCAGGCGCAGGTTTACCCGAGCAAGCAAATCACCCTGGTGGTGCCGTATTCCGCCGGCGGCGGGGTCGACGTGATCGCGCGCCTGGTCGGCGCGGCGCTGGCCGAGCGCCTCGGCCAGGCGGTGGTGATCGATAACCGTCCGGGGGTCTCCGGCATCATCGGCGCGCAATACGTCGCCCATGCCGCGCCCGATGGCTACACGCTCCTGGCGGGCAACACCACCACCAACGTCACCAATCAATTCCTGACGAAGAACCCGGGCTACCACGGCGAGAAGGACTTCACGCCCGTCGCCCTGCTCGACACCGTGCCGGTGGTGCTGGTGGTGCCGGCGAACAGCCGCTTCAACAGCGTGGGCGACATCATCGCTGCCGCGCGCGCCGCGCCCGATGCCCTCAACTACGGCAGCAGCGGCAACGGCAGCTCGCATCATCTGGCCGCGCAACTGTTCCAGAGCATGACCAAGACGAAGCTGCGCCACATCCCCTACAAGGGCAGCTCCAACGTGATGACCGACCTGGTCGGCGGGCAGATCGACATGGCCTTCGAGGTGGTGCCTGCCGCCGCGCCGCTGGTGCAAAGCAAGCGCCTGAAGGCATTGGGTGTGAGCACGAAGTTCGAGTTGCCCGCGCTGCCCGGCATCAAGCCGATTGCCGAGAGCCTGCCCGGCTACGACATGCAGACCTGGCACGGCGTGTTCGCACCGGCCGGCACGCCGAGCGCGGTAGTCGAGCGCCTGGGCCGCGAGCTGGTGGCCATCGTCGCCTTGCCGGCGACGCAAAAGCGCATGCAGGAACTGGGAGTGATCGCCGACGGCCGCGCCGGCGCCGCCTTCGCCAAGTATCAGCACGAGGATATCGTGCGCTGGGGCACGGTGATCAGGGAGGCGGGAATTCAGCCTGATTGAAGGGCGCCGCGCCATGGCGATTCATCGCCGGGTCATTTGAACTACACAACATCGAAGCCATGGATATTATTGAATTCTGGGAACTGATCGAGCAATCACGTGGTTCGGGCGGTGAGGTGGGCGGCAATGAGGAGCACGCCGAGAACCTGGCAGAGCGGCTGAGCAAAAAAACGCCGCAGGAAATCGTCGAATTTCGATCGCCTCTTCCACGATCGGCTGGATGCGGCTTACCGATGGGACCTGTGGGCGGTGGCCTATCTCGTCAACAGCGGCTGCTCTGACGATGGCTTTGAATATTTCCGTTGCTGGTTGATCGGCCAAGGCGGCGCCTATTTCGAGGCCGCCTTGAAGGATCCGGAACGCGCGGCCGACAACGCGCAGCCTGGCGAAGACGCGGAAGGTGAGGACCTGCTCTACGCGGCCGCCAGCGCCTACGAGTCCAGGACCGGCGATGCCAACATGCCGCGTGGCCGCGCCAGTCCGCTTGCGGAGCCGGCCGGCGTTGCCTGGGACGAAGACCAGGTCGGGGAGCTCTATCCGAACCTGGCCAAAAAATTCATGTAGGTGCCTGCGGGTATCTACACCGAACTCAGGCGCACGTTGGCCATGTTCAGGCGCTCCACCAGGATCGACAGGAAAGCCCGGTCGAACTGGTGCCGCGTGGCGTCAGAGGCGCCTTGCAGCGCGACGGTGGGCACGGTGATGATCTTCGAATCGGACATGGTGCTGACATCCGCGCCGCGGCGCTTTTCGGTCGACAGGTAGGCCATTTCGCCGACGCACTCGCCGGCGTCGAGGATGTTCAGCAGCTTGTTGCGCCGCGTGACCTTGACCTGGCCGGTGGCGAGGATGCAGAAGTATTCGCCTTCCTCGCCCTCGCGCATGATGACCTGGCCCGGCGGCAGCGCTTCCCACTTGGAAAAGCGGCACACCTCCCAGATCTCGACATCGTTGAAGTGCTGGAAAAAGGGCAGGGCGCGCAGGGTGTTGAACTTCTCGCTGTCGGCGAAGTTCTGCTCGTCTTCCATGCCCTCGTTGCGAAAGGCTTCCGCCAGGTCGAGGGAAAACTGCTCCCACTCCTGGTAGCGGTCGTCGAGGTCCTTGGCCATGGCGCGGCGCACGATGTGGTCGACGCTGCGCGGAATCTCCGGGCGCATGGCGGCCGGCGGCGAGGGCTCGGTGTTGACGATCTGGTAGATCATCGAAAAATTGTTGCTGGCCTGGAACGGCAATTGGCCCACCAGCATCTGGTACATCACCACGCCCAGGGAATAGATGTCGGTGCGGTGGTCGAGCGGATGCTCCTTCACCTGCTGCGGCGACATGTAGGCGGGCGAGCCGATGCCGGCGACCTGGGTGTCGTTGGAGTTGCTGGAGATCGCGGCGCCGAAGTCGGTGATCTTCACGTCATGGTCTTCGCCCTCGACCATCATGATGTTGGCCGGCTTGATGTCGCGGTGGGTGACGCCCGCCTTGTGCGCGAACTCCAGTGCCCGGGTGCATTTGAAGATCACTTCCACCACCGTCTTGATCGGCAGCAGCGCGGCGACGGCGCAGTATTTCTCCAGCGTGCTGCCGGGGACGAACTCCATCACGATGTACTTTTCGTCTTCTTCGGTGACCGCGTCGTAGATGGTGACGATGTGCGGGTGCACCAGCTTGCCGGCCAGCGAGGCCTCGGCGATGAAGAGCTTTTTGTACAGGTGGCCGCGCTCGCTGTCCTGCAGGTCTTCCGGGTTGACGCGCTTGATCGCCACCTGGCGCTGGTTGAACGGGTCCTCGCAAAGGTAGACCACGCTGGTGGCGCCTTCGCCCAGTTTGCGGATCACCCGGTATTTACCGATCTTGTCCATGTGGCTTCCCTGAATGCGCTTTGCGCTTATATGGTTTTGAACTACGCCTTGATCCGCTCGCGCGCCCTGTTCAGCGCGGCGCGCACCTGCGCGGGCGCGGTGCCACCGATATGGTTGCGGCTGGCGGCCGAGCCGTCAAGGGTTAAAACGTCGTAGACCGTTTCGGTGATCAGCGGCGAGAAGCCCTGCAGGTCGGCCAGCGGCACCTGCGCCAGGTCGAGGCCCAGACCCGAAGCATGGCGTACCGCGCGCGCCACCACCTCGTGGGCGTCGCGGAACGGTAGCCCCTTTTTCACCAGGTAGTCGGCGAGATCGGTGGCGGTGGAAAAGCCTTCCAGCGCCGCCTTTTTCATGTTCTCGGCGTTGACCGTGATCGAGGCCACCATGTCGGCGAAAATGGTCAGGGTGTCGGAGAGCGTGTCCACCGTGTCGAACAGCGGCTCCTTGTCTTCCTGGTTATCCTTGTTGTAGGCCAGGGGCTGGCCCTTCATCAGGGTCAGCAAGGCGACCAGGTGGCCGTTGACGCGGCCGGTCTTGCCGCGCGCCAGTTCGGGCACGTCCGGGTTCTTTTTCTGCGGCATGATCGAGGAGCCGGTGCAAAAACGGTCAGCCACGCGCACGAAGGCGAAGCGCGGGCTCATCCACAGGATCAGCTCTTCGGACAGGCGCGAGATGTGGGTCATGATAAGCGAAGCGGCGGCGAGGAATTCGATGGCGAAGTCGCGGTCGCTCACCGCATCCAGCGAGTTTTCGCAGACGCCGTCGAAGCCCAGTTCCTTCGCCACGAACTCGCGGTCGATCGGGTAGGTGGTGCCGGCCAGCGCGGCGGCGCCCAGCGGCAGGCGGTTGACGCGCTTGCGCACATCGGCCAGGCGCGCGTGGTCGCGGTCGAGCATCTCGAAGTAGGCCAGCAGATGGTGGCCGAAAGTCACCGGCTGCGCCACCTGCAAATGGGTGAAACCGGGCATCAGGGTGTCGGCGTTTTTCTCGGCCACCGTGATCAGGCTCAATTGCAACGCGCGGATCAACTGCGCGATGCGGTCGATCTCGCCGCGCAGGTAAAGGCGGATGTCGGTGGCGACCTGGTCGTTGCGCGAGCGGCCGGTGTGCAGGCGCTTGCCGGCATCGCCGACCAGGGCGGTGAGGCGCTTTTCGATGTTCAGGTGCACATCTTCATCGTCGAGCGACCAGTTGAACTTGCCGGCCTTGATCTCTTCTTCGATCTGGGCAAGGCCACGTTCGATGTCGGTGAGGTCTTGCGCGCCGATGATCTTCTGCCTGGCCAGCATCGTCGCATGCGCGCGCGAACCGGCGATGTCGGCGGCCCACATGCGCTGGTCGAATGTGACCGAGGCGGTGTAGCGCTTGACCAGTTCGTCGACCGGCTCGGAAAAGAGTCCGGACCAGGTTTTGGTGTTTGGGTGTTGTTCTGCCATACTTGGAGCTTGGTCAAACGTCTTGAAAATCCGCCTAACCAACTGTTTTTTAGAGGAAAGTTGCAAAGTATACCGCGTCTTACCCAGCCCGCGCTGCCCGATTTCTGCAATCTGGGCGTGATCTTGCGCATTCTGTTGCTGGTCAACACGATGCTGGCCGCCCTGGCGCTGGCGCAAAGCCGGCCCTTTACCCTGGCCGGGTGGATGAGCAATCTGTTTTCCGGCGCCGCCTTTGTCGAGCCGGTGCTGATTTCCAGCCTGGTGGTGCTGTGCCCGTTTCGCGTGGTGCTGCGCCGCTATTCCTACTGGGTCAGCGTCGCCCTCATCGTCGTCACCGAGTTCCTCATTACCGTCTGCCTGCACCTGCTGTTGCGCGGCGAGGGCCTGGGTTTCGACCTTGAGCTGGTGGTCCACGACTGGCTGGTGGTGACGATGATCTGCGGCGTCGTGCTCTATTACTTCTATTTGCGCGAGCGCGCCTTCTCGCCGGCCCTGGCCGAGGCACGGTTACAGGCGTTGCAGGCGCGCATCCGCCCGCACTTCCTGTTCAACAGCCTGACCGCCGTGCTCTCGCTGATCCGCAGCCAGCCCCAGCAGGCCGAGCGCACCCTGGAAGACCTGGCCGACCTGTTCCGCGTACTGCTGCGGGAGGAGCGCCGCGCGGTGCGCCTGGAAGAGGAGATCGACCTGTGCAAGCGCTACCTGGCGATCGAGTCGCTGCGCCTGGGCGAGCGCCTGTGCGTCGATTGGCTGGTCGACCCGGATGCGCTCGGCGCCACCATTCCGCCGCTGATCCTGCAGCCGCTGGCGGAAAACGCGGTGCATCACGGCATCGAGCCCAATCCGGAGCCGGGGCTGATCCTGATCTCGGTGGCACGCAAGGGGCGGCTGGTGGAAATCCAGATCATCAACCCGCGGGTCGAGGGCAACACCCAGCCGGCCGGCCGCGCCGGCAACCAGATGGCGCTGGACAACGTGCGTGAAAGATTGGCGCTGCATTATGATGTGGAGGCGCGCCTGGAAGCCGGGCCTGGCGTGGACGCGCTCACCGGCGCCGGCGAATACCGGGTGAAAATCACCTTGCCCATGCATGAACAGGAAGCACCCCGAGTGGAGAGAAGGGCATGAGCTGCCGCCTGCTGATCGTCGACGATGAAGCGCCCGCGCGGCGCCGCCTGCGCGAGCTGCTGGCCGATTGCGCCGCCGAATTTCCGCACGAGGTGCTGGGCGAAGCGGCGCACGGCGCGGAGGCGATCAGCTTCGTCGAGCGCGACGCGCCTGATCTGGTGATCGCCGACATGCAGATGCCGCGCATGAGCGGCATCGAGCTGGCGCGCCACCTGCTGAAGACATCCAGGCCGCCGGCGGTGATTTTCGTCACCGCGCACGACGAGTTCGCGGTCGCCGCCTTCGAGGTGAATGCGCTCGACTACCTGATGAAGCCGGTGCGCGCCGAGCGCCTGCTGGCGGCGCTGAAAAAAAGCGCGGTGCGCGGCGGCCCGCCGGACGAGTCGGCGCTGGCCAGGAGCACGCACGGCGCGCGCCAGCAACTGTCGATCAGCGAGCGCGGGCGCCTGATGCTGGTGCCGCTGGCCGATGTGGTCTACCTGCGTGCCGAACTGAAATATATCACCGTGCGCACCGAGGCGCGCGAATACCTGCTGGAAGAGTCGCTGGTGCACCTGGAAGAAGAATTCCGCGAGCGCTTCGTGCGCGTGCATCGCAGCGCCCTGGTGGCGCGCGGGCGCATCACCGGTTTCGAGCGCACCGCCGCCGAGGCGGATAATGACGCCGAGGGCGGCCCGCAGTGGCAGGTGATCCTGGCCGGCGTGCCGGAACGCCTGCCGGTGAGCCGGCGCCAGTGGTCCGCCGTCAAGGAATTGGTCAAGGGAAAATAGGGGCGCCAGAGAACAAGCATGGATCAAAAAACCGCAGCCTCTTCCACCTGCTATCAGCAGGAACAGGCTACCCATGGGCACGAACATGAGGGCCATGGACATGACCACGGCCATGATCATGGCCATGCGCATGAACATGGGCACGGTCACGCCCACAGCCATAAGCCCGCGGCGGGCGAGACCATCGACCGCTCCTTCATTTTCGCCCTGCTGATCACCGGCGGCTTTGCCTTTGTCGAAGCGGCAGGCGGCTGGTATGCGCATTCGCTGGCGCTGATTTCCGACGCCGGCCATATGGCCACCGATGCCGCCGCATTGCTCATCGGCCTGATGGCCGCGCGCCTGGCGCGCCGCCCGGCCTCGGCCAGCAAATCCTACGGCTACGGCCGCGCGGAAGTGATCGGCGCCTTCGTCAACGGCCTGGTGATGCTGGCGGTGGTGGTGTGGATCATGGTGGAAGCGGTGGCGCGCATCCTCGAGCCGCAGCCGGTGGCCGGCCCCTGGGTGATCGGCATTGCGGCTATCGGCCTGGCGGTCAACCTGCTGGTGCTCTGGGTCCTCTCCCGCGGGGATAAAAGCGGCCACCACAACCTGAACTCGCGCGCTGCCGTGCTGCATGTGCTGGGTGACCTGCTGGGCTCGGTGGCGGCGATCGTTGCCGGTGCTGTTGTCACCTTCACCGCCTGGACCCTGATCGACCCGCTGCTGTCGATGGCGGTCTCCCTGCTGATCCTGCGCTCGACCTGGCGCCTGCTGGCCGAGTCGGTCAACGTACTGATGGAAGCCGTGCCCGAAGACCTCGACTACCACGTGGTGGAGCGGCGCCTGGCGGAAATCAGCGGCGTGGCCGCGGTGCACGACCTGCATGTGTGGCAGATGAGTTCGGAAGGCCGTGCCCTGTCGGCGCACATCCTGATCGACAGTCACGAGTACTGGCCGCAAGTGCTGGAAGAGGCGCGCGAGGTGCTGCGGCGCGAGTTCGGCGTCGGCCACGTCACCCTGCAGCCGGTGTGGCCGCGCCTGGCGCGCTCCGCCGGCGCGGACCATCGGCACGAACATCATGATCAGCATGAGCATCACGGCCACGATGACCACGCGCATGCGCACCATGACCATGATCACGAACATATAAATACACAGGAGACAGGGACCCATGGCAAAGGCCAATCCGCTTGACGGCTTTACGGTAGATCCCGCCACCCTGCAATACATCGGCCGCGACCTGCAGCGGCCCGAATGCATCCTGGCCGAGCCCGACGGCACGCTGTGGAGCGCTGACGCGCGCGGCGGGGTGATGCGCATCGCCGCCGACGGCACGCAGACCTTCATCGGCCAGAAGTCCGACAGCCGCTTCGGCGGCGCAGCCGAGGCCAGCGCGCAGAGCATCGAGGACAAGTACACCCACGGCACCCTGCCCAACGGCCTGGCGTTCGCCGCCAACGGCGACATCCTGATCTCCAACTTCGGTACCGACCTGCTGGAAGTGATGACCCGCGAGGGCGACACCCGCACGCTTTACGACCGCATCGACGGCAAGCCCATCGGCAAGGTCAACTTCGTCCTGCGCGACTCGAAAGACCGTATCTGGATCACCGTTTCCACCAAGGTGAATCCCTGGACCACCGCCGCCGCCTCGCGTGTGCAGGACGGCTACATCGCGCTGGTCGACAAGGGCACCATCCGCATCGTCGCCGAGGGCTTTTACTTCACCAACGAAATCCGCTTCGATGCGAAGGAGGAGTGGCTGTACATCGTCGAAACCACCGGTCCGCGCGTCACGCGCATGCGGGTGGGCGACGATGGATCGCTTTCGCAGCGCGAGATATTCGGGCCCGACAATCTCGGCGGCTACCCCGACGGCATCGCCTTCGACGCCTTCGGCAACCTCTGGTGCACCCTGATCATGGTCGACCAGCTGATCGCGCTCACCCCCGAGGGCGACCGCCGCGTGCTGCTCGACGATGGCCGGCCCGACACCACCGCCGCTTTTCGCAAGGCCATGGCCGAGGGCACCGTGACTGCCGAAATGATGACCGCCACCCACGGCAGCATCGCCCCCTGGATGGCCAGCGTCACCTTCGGCGGACCGGACTTGCGCACCGCCTACATCGGCAGCCTGCGGGGAAATCGCATTCCCTTTTTCCGCTCACCGGTCGCCGGCCTGCCGATGGTGCACTGGCGCTAGAAGCGCCTCGCGCCCGTGGCTGGAGGCGCTGGCCGCCTGTTGCCCGCAATCCCGATCAGGCTTTTCCGGCAGGCTTCTTTTTCGCCTTCTTGTCCAGCAGCGGCTCGATGCCGGTGCACTGGGCGAAGGCACGCACCAGTTCTTCCGCGTCGGGCGTCAGGCCGCCGACGTCGAGCACCAGCCGGCGCGCGCCGCCGCGCGCTTCCGGCCTGGTCTGCACCCGCAGGCGCGAAATGAAATCGCCCTTGGTCAGGCGAAACGATTCGACTTCGCTCCAGCGAATGCGCGAAACGCGGAACAGCCCGTCATACTTAAAGCCTTCGTTGGAAAGCGTGATGCGCTCGCCCGGGCCGAAGGCGCGCAAGCCCGCCATCATCGACAGGCCGGCGAACATCAGCGCCGCCACCACGGCGCCCAGCACTGTGCCCCAGCCGGCCTCGCCGCCCGCCTGCAGGCCGAGCAGCGCCAGCGGCAGGGCGATGAAAATCACCCCCGCCAGGCTGGCACAGAGAAATATGGTGAAGGCGGCGCGGCCGGGCAGTGAAGTCTGGTACTTGAGGACATAACGTGCTTCAGCCATGCGCGGCGCTGCTCCCTGTTTTGTTGGTGGAACTCATGTGCCGGCCGACAGCGCGCCGTGCAGGGCGGCCGATACTTTTTCGCGGATGTAGGGGCGCACGATCCAGCCGCTGGCGCCCAGCATGATCGACTTGGCGATGTCTTCGCGGCTGGGCGCGGCGCCGCTGACGATCACCGGAATCTTGCCCAGTTGCGGATGCTGGCGGATCTTGTCCAGGGTCTTGAAGGTATCGAGGATGGTCGATTCGAGCTTGAGAAAAATCACGTCCGGCGGCACCGGCAGGTTCATCTCGTCGATAAACTGCTTGCGCGTGCCGGCGGCGCGCACCGCATAGCCGGCCGCGCCCAAGAGGCCCGCCAGGGTGCCGAGGTCGGGCACATCCTCCTCGGCGATCAACGCGGATTTTTTCACCGGCGCCGCCGGCTGCGCGGCCACGGCGCCGGCAGGCGGCACGGCCAGGGCGCCGGCAGGCGGCGTAGTGGCGATCGGCGGGAACATCGGCTCGGCTTCGGCCTCGAGACCTTCCATACTGGCCGTGGTAAACACGCCGCTGTTGGCCAGCGACTCCAGCGCCGTGCCCGATTGCAGGGTAGCCATCTGCACGGTCTTGTTGAGGTCGCCGTTGCGCGCCCGCACCGCAGACTGCGGCTTCAACTTCGCCCACTTGGCGATGTCGCGCGCCAGCGCCGCCGTCTCTTCGTCCTTCTCGATATAGGCGCCGTACTCGAAGGCGGCGCCGGGCAACGGCGCGGGCTCGGCCACGCCCGTCACCTTGACCAGGTCCATGCGCCGCGCGTCGTCCAGCCAGATGGCGATTTTCGCCGCCGGCAGCTGCGGCAGGAGGGACTGCAACTCCTTCACCGGGCGCTTGCCGTTGATCGCTTTCAGCACCTCGCGAAATCCCCCTGCCAGGGTGGAGTTGGCGTCGCTGGCGGCCCGTACCCCGTGCGGGGTGCAGACGAGGACGTCGTCGGGATTGAAGGGCGAATTGACCATGGGATTATTGGTTGGGATTTGGAGGGACGCCCCTGCGCGGGCCGCCGGTCAAGAGATCATAACCACGCATCATACCGCTACGGCGTGCCGTTCCGGCCATAAGCGCGATAGCCGGCACGTTCGGCCGGACAGTCGTCGAGCGGCGCGGCTGCGGCGATCATTTTCGTTGCAATGAAAGTTGTGCGACCATGCGTGCCGTCCGCGCACCCGCGGGCGCATTTCGATCAGTACGGAAAAATGATTTCGCAATTGCAGGCGTCCGGGGCATGAGCAAGCCCGCTACCGTTACCGCGCAACTCGTCGCGTTTACCACCGCCAGTTTTCTCGGCTTTCTCGCCATCGGCATTCCCCTGCCGGCGCTGGCGGTGTTCGTCCACGACAGTCTGGGCTTTTCCGCCTTCGCGGTCGGCGTGGTGATCGGCACGCAATCTCTGGCGACTTTGCTGACGCGCCAATACGCCGGGCGCCTGAGCGACACCGGCAGCCCGAAGCGCGCCACCCTGGCCGGCTTTGCCTGTGCTTCCGGCGCCGGCCTGCTGTACCTGTGCGCGCAGGCCATGGTGGCGCAGCCGCGCCTGAGCCTCACGCTGCTGCTCGCCGGGCGCCTGCTGCTGGGCCTGGGCGAGAGCCTGTTCATCACCGCGCTGGTGGCCTGGAGCATCGTGCGGGTCGGCGCGCAGAATGCCGGGCGGGCGATGGCCTGGTCCGGCATTTCGATGTACGGCGCGCTGGCGCTGGGCGCGCCGCTCGGCTTGCTGGTGCTGCATGCGGGCGGCTTCGGCGCGGTGGCGGCCTGCGCCATCGTCTCGCCGCTGCTGGGCGCGGCGCTGATTTTCACCTGGACCGACGCAGAGCCCGCCGGCGCCCGCGCGCCGCTTTCGCTGCTGCGGGTGTTCGGCCGCATCTGGGCGCCCGGCCTCGCCATGGCGCTGGCCTCTTCCGGCGTCGGCACGATCAGCGCGTTCCTGACCCTGCGCTACCAGATCGAAGGCTGGGCCGGCGCGGGCTACGCGCTTACCGGCTTCGGTGGCGCCTATATCGGCATGCGCCTGCTGTTCGCCGGCCTGCCGGACCGGATCGGCGGCAAGCAGACGGGCGCGGCCTCGCTGACAGTGGAAGCGCTCGGCCTGATGGTGATCTGGCACAGCACCTCGTCCTGGATGACCTTCGCCGGCGCGACGCTGACGGGTCTGGGCTATTCGCTAGTGTTTCCCTCGATGGGCATCGAGGCGATGAAGCGCGTAGCCAGCGAACATCGCGGCCTGGTGCTGGGCGCCTTCCTTGCCTGCTTCGACCTCGGCCTGGCGCTGGCCGGGCCGGGCGCGGGCTTGGTTGCGCGGCTCTGGGGCATCCCCGCCGCTTTTCTGGCGGCGGCGCTGGCGGCCATCACCGGGTTGATGCTGGTGCTGGCCGGCTGGCTGGCGGCGAAGCCGCGAAGCTAGGCAGCGCACCCATGCAACAAAACGCCCATGCGGCCCGCGAGACGGGCGGCATGGGCGCCGGATGCGATGTTGCCGCGGCTAGAACGAAGTGCCGCGTTTCTTGCCCGGCCCCAGGAAGAACCAGAGGATCAGGCCGATCAGCGGCAGCAGGATGACGATCACCACCCACAAAATCTTGTTGGTGTCCGGCGCGCCGCTTTTGACGATGTTGATGATCGCCCAGATGTCCAGGACAAGGATGATCAAGCCGATGATGCCGTTGTAGTCGAATAACATGGCCTGCCTCTTTTTTCGGTGATGACGATGAGGCGATCTTATGCAATGCGGGTGCCCGGGGCTGTCGGTTGCGGGCGGCGTCGCGCGTAGGAGGGCACTGACGCGGATGCACGGACCGGCCCATCGGAAAGTGCGTATCAAATCCTGAAAGCATTGTGCAATTAGTGTAAAATCCAAATTTCCGAAGACGTCAGCACATGACCAAATACGTTTTCGTCACCGGTGGCGTGGTTTCTTCCCTCGGGAAGGGCATTGCCGCCGCGTCACTAGCCGCCATTCTCGAATCGCGCGGCATCAAAGTTACCAACATCAAGCTGGACCCATATATCAATGTGGATCCCGGCACGATGAGCCCGTTTCAGCACGGTGAGGTATATGTCACCGAAGACGGCGCCGAGACCGATCTCGACCTGGGCCACTACGAGCGTTTCTCCTCCGCGAGAATGCGCAAGTACAACAATTTCACCACCGGCCAGATCTACGAGAGCGTGATCAAGAAGGAGCGCCGCGGCGAGTACCTGGGCCGCACGGTGCAGGTGATCCCGCATATCACCGATGAGATCAAGGCTTTCATCCGCAAGGGTGCGGGCGAGGGCACGGGCGACGCTGCCGAAGTGGCGATCGTCGAGATCGGCGGCACCGTGGGCGACATCGAGTCGCTGCCTTTCCTCGAAGCGATCCGCCAGATGGGGCTGGAGAATTCGCGCGAGGATTGCTGCTACATCCACCTGACGCTGGTGCCTTACATCGCTTCGGCCGGCGAGATCAAGACCAAGCCGACCCAGCACTCGGTAAAGGAGTTGCGCGAGATCGGCATCCAGGCGGACATTCTGCTGTGCCGCTCGGACCGGGTGATTCCGGAAGAGGAGCGCAAGAAGATCGCGCTGTTCTGCAACGTGCCGGCGCGCGCGGTTGTCTCGGTGTGGGATGCGGACACCATCTACAAGGTGCCGGGCATGCTGCACCAGCAGATGCTCGATGAGCTGGTGTGCCACAAGCTGGGCGTGGTGGCGAAGTCGGCCGACCTGTCGGCCTGGACTGCGCTGATCAACGACCTGGAAAATCCGCGCGAGGAAGTGACCATCGCGATGGTCGGCAAGTACATCGACCTGGCGGACTCTTACAAGTCGCTGAACGAGGCGCTGATCCACGCCGGCATCCACACCAAGTCGCGGGTGCATATCCGCTACGTCGATTCCGAGGTGTTGGGCGAGGCCGATGACGCGGCGCTGACCAAGGCGCTGTCGGCGTTCGACGCGGTGCTGGTGCCGGGCGGTTTCGGCGTGCGCGGCGTCGAAGGCAAGATCAAGGCGATCCGCTATGCGCGCGAGCACCAGATTCCCTACCTCGGCATCTGCCTGGGCATGCAGCTGGCGGTGATCGAGTATGCGCGCCACAAGGCGGGCCTGTCGGGTGCCAACAGTACCGAGTTCGACGTCGAGACGCCGCATCCGGTGGTGGCGCTGATCACCGAGTGGCAGGACCGCGACGGCAAGGTCGAGCGGCGCAGCGCCAATTCGGACATGGGCGGCACCATGCGCCTGGGTTCGCAGCCGGCCTCAGTAGTGCCGGGCAGCAAGGTCGAGGAAATCTACCATTCGACTACGGTCAACGAGCGCCATCGCCATCGCTACGAGGTGAACAACCATTACCTCGGCCAGCTGGAACAGGCCGGGCTGGTGGTGTCGGCGCGCGCCAAGGCGGCGACCACCGGCGAGGCGCTGTGCGAAATGATCGAGCTGCCGGACCATCCCTGGTTCATCGGCTGCCAGTTCCACCCCGAGTTTTCCTCGAACCCGCGCAAGGGCCACCCCTTGTTCAAGGCGTATATCGAGGCGGCGCTGGTGCACAAGCGGCAGGGCGGGGCGCGGGTGCTGTCGCAGGCGGCGTAAGCAAGATGTGCAACGGCGAGCGCGGCGCGCCGCCGGTTTGATAGAGAGTCGGACTCATGAAGCTGTGCGGATTCGAAGTCGGGGCTGACAAGCCGCTGTTTCTTCTGGCGGGGCCCTGTGTCGTCGAGTCGCGCGAAATGGCGATGGAGACGGCGGGGCGGCTGAAGGAGATGACGGCCAAGCTCGGCATCCCCTTCATCTACAAGTCCTCGTACGACAAGGCGAACCGCAGCTCGTCGAAGTCGTTCCGCGGCCTCGGCATGCAGACCGGGCTGAAGATTCTTTCCGAAGTGAAGGCGCAGATCGGCGTGCCGGTGATCACCGACGTGCACGACACGCCGGAGATCGAGGAAGTGGCGGCGGTAGTCGACGTGCTGCAGACCCCGGCCTTCCTGTGCCGGCAGACCAATTTCATCCAGGCGGTAGCTGCCGCCGGACTCCCGGTGAACATCAAGAAGGGACAGTTCCTTTCGCCCTGGGACATGCAGAACGTGGTCAACAAGGCGCGCGAGGCGTCGAACGCCGACAACATCATGGTCTGCGAGCGGGGCGCTTCCTTCGGCTACAACACGCTGGTGTCGGACATGCGCTCCCTTGCGGTGATGCGCGGTACCGGCTGCCCGGTGGTGTTCGATGCAACCCACTCGGTGCAGCAGCCGGGCGGGCAGGGCGACAAGTCCGGCGGGCAACGCGAGTTCGTGCCGGTGCTGGCGCGCGCGGCGGTGGCGGCAGGGGTGGCGGGCGTGTTTATGGAAACCCACCCGGACCCGGCCAAGGCGCTTTCCGATGGGCCCAACGCCTGGCCGCTGGACCGCATGCAGGAATTGCTGGAAACCTTGATCGAACTGGACGCGGTGGTGAAAAAGCGCCGGTTCGCCGAGCAGGATTTGCTGTAACGCTGTAGCAGACTTGCTGTAACGATTGGGCCGCGAGTTTGCGCGGCACCTATTTGAAAAAACGCTAGACAGGAAAACATCATGAGCGCCATCGTAGACATCATCGGCCGCGAGATCATGGACTCGCGTGGCAACCCCACCGTGGAATGCGACGTGCTGCTGGAGTCCGGCGTGATGGGCCGCGCGGCGGTGCCCTCGGGCGCTTCCACCGGTTCACGCGAGGCGATCGAACTGCGCGACGGCGACAAGGACCGCTACTTCGGCAAGGGCGTGCTCAAGGCGGTCGAACACATCAACACGGAAATCGCCGAGGCCGTAGCCGGGCTGGACGCCAACGAGCAGGCCTTTCTCGACCGCACCATGATCGAGCTGGACGGCACCGAGAACAAATCGCGCCTGGGCGCCAACGCCATGCTGGCCGTCTCGATGGCCGCGGCCAAGGCGGCGGCCGAGGAAACCGGCCTGCCGCTGTACCGCTACCTCGGCGGCAGCGGCGCGATGCAATTGCCGGTGCCGATGATGAACGTGATCAACGGCGGCGCGCATGCCGACAACAATCTCGACATGCAGGAGTTCATGCTCATCCCCGTGGGCGCGCCGAGCTTTCGCGAAGCGGTGCGATACGGTGCCACGGTGTTCCACACGCTGAAAAAGATTCTGCACGATCGCAAGATGACTACGGCTGTCGGCGACGAAGGCGGCTTCGCGCCCAACGTGGAGAACCACGAGGCGGCGATCAAGCTGATCATCGAGGCAATCGAAAAGGCGGGCTTCGAGCCGGGACGCGAAATCGCGCTGGGCCTGGACTGCGCAGCCAGCGAGTTCTACAAGGATGGCAAATACGTCCTGAGCGGCGACGGGCTGACCCTCTCCGCCGGGCAGTTCACCGACTACCTGGCGAACTGGTGCGACAAGTATCCGATCCTGTCGATCGAAGACGGCATGGCCGAAAACGACTGGGACGGATGGAAGACCCTGACCGACCGCCTGGGCAAGAAGGTGCAGATCGTCGGCGACGACCTGTTCGTCACCAACCCGAAGATTCTGCGCGAAGGCATCGCCAAGGGCGTAGCCAACTCGATCCTGATCAAGGTGAACCAAATCGGCACGCTGACCGAAACCTTCGCCGCCATCGAGATGGCCAAGCGCGCCGGCTACACCGCGGTGGTGTCGCACCGCTCCGGCGAGACCGAGGATTCGACGATTGCCGACATTGCCGTAGGCACCAATGCGCTGCAGATCAAGACAGGCTCGATGAGCCGCTCCGACCGCATGGCGAAATACAACCAGTTGCTGCGCATCGAGGAAGACCTGGGCGAGATCGCCAGCTACCCCGGCCGGGCCGCCTTCTACAACCTGCGCTAGGTTCTGCACACGACGCCATGCCGGTCCAGCGCACGCTGACCTATACCTTTCTCGCCCTGCTGGTGCTGCTGCAGTACCCGCTGTGGCTCGGCAAGGGCGGCTGGCTGCGCGTGTGGGAGATCGACCGCCAGGTGACGGCGCAAAAGCTGATCACCGATAACCTCAAGCGCCGCAATGCCGGGATGGATGCCGAAGTGCGCGACCTGAAAAACGGCGTCGGCGCGGTTGAGGAGCGGGCGCGCTACGAGCTCGGCATGGTGCGCGACGACGAATTGTTTTTCCAGGTGCTCGATGCTGCGGCGCCGATGCCCACGGTGGGCACCGTGATGCCTTCCGCGCAGACCGGCGCCGGTGCTCCGGCAACGGCCGGCGTCAATGCCAGCGCAACCCCGGCGCCGCGCCCCTAGCCCTGGACCGGGTTCCGCGGCGCCGGGGCAAAAGCGCGAGCCGGCGCCAGGGCGCTCGCGGCGTACAAGGCAAAACGCGGTGCGCCTGGCGGCGATTGTGCTGTTCATGCTTCTCTATCTTGCCGCCACCTTGTTCTGGCGCGTGCCGGCGTGGGTGGCGGGCGTGTACGGCCTGATGAGCCTGGTCGCCTTTGTCGCCTATGCCATCGACAAGTCGGCGGCGAAATCCGCTGGCAGCCGCATTTCGGAAAGCACGCTGCTGGTGTTCGGCCTTGTCGGTGGCTGGCCGGGCGCGATCATCGCGCAACAACTGTTGCGTCACAAATCCAGCAAGGTTTCTTTCCGGGTCGTATTCTGGTTTACCGTTGTCGTCAATGTGACCGTGTTCATTTTCCTCTCTTCTCCGACCGGCCGGCATTTGCTGCGCTGGTAAACCTGAACTGCCTCGTTCCCTGTTTCCTAGTTATTCGTCAGCCCGAGCGATTTGATCAGCGGCACTTCGCGCTTTTCGTCTTCCTTGATATAGGCGGCGAATTCCTCCGGCCCGGCGGAGATGTTCAGCGCCCCGATGTTGTTCAGCACCTCCTTGGTCTTCGCCGCTGCCATTACCTTGCCCATCGCTTCGGCCAGTTTGGCGATCACGGCTTTTGGGGTGCCGGCCGGGGCGACCAGGCCGTTCCACGATTCCGAGATGTAGCCGGCATAGCCGGACTCGATCACGGTCGGCACCTCGGGAAACAGCGATGAGCGCTGCGCGCTGCCGATGGCGATCGGGCGCAGCTTGCCGGCACGCACATGTGCAATCTGCGGGGTGATGTTGACCCAGGAGACCTGTACCTGGCCGCCCAGCACGCCCAGCACCGCGGGAGCGGCGCCACCGTAGGGGACGTGGGTCATCTTGATGTTGGCCATGCGCGAGAACAGCTCGGCGCCCAGGTGCGGCCCGGTGCCGGCCCCGGCGGAGGCGTAGTTGAGCTTGCCGGGATTGGCGCGGGCGTAGTCGACCAGTTGCTTGAGGTTGTTGATCGGCACCGAAGGATGGACGGTGATCAGGTTGGGGATCGAGGCGATCAGGCCGACCGGGGCGAAGTCGCGCTGCGCGTCGTAGGGCAGGGCAGGGTTGATCGCCGGTTGCAGGATCAGCGGGGCGACGGTGGAGAGCAGGTAGGTGTAGCCGTCGGGCGCCGATTTGGCGACATAGGCGGCGCCGATCACGGTGCCGCCGCCGGGCTTGGACTCGATCACGAACGGCTGGCCCAACTCGCTGCCCAGGCCCTCGGTTAGTACGCGGATGACCGCGTCCGACGGGCCGCCGGGGGAGTAGGGGTTGATGATGTGGATCGGCCGGCTCGGCCAGTTCTGCGCCTGCGCGGGCGCGAGCACGGCATAGGCGAGGGCGCAGAGCGCGGTGCGCAGCAGGGGCTTGAGGTTCATGCGGGGGTCTCCTGGTCTCCGGGGGCCGCGGCGGCTTCGTTGACCGGCGGATTTTTCAGCAAGGGGCGGTGGAAGATTTCTCCGAGCGCCGCGTAGTAGGGGCCGCCGAGGCGGGCGATCGGGCGCATCTTGACGCTATCCACGTATTTGCCGTCGTAAATGTCGTTCGACAGGTGAAAGGCCAGCACCTCGCCGATGTACAGGGTGTTGCCGCCGCGGCCGAGCTTGATCGCCTGGTCGAGGCGGCATTCCATCTGCACCGGGCTTGCGGCAATGCGCGGCGGCTTGACGCGGCGGCTCGGCAGCAGGGGGATGTTCAGGGCGCTGGTTTCGCTGGCGCCGGGCGGGTATTCGGCGCCGCTGACGTGCATCACTTCCATCGCGGCTTCGGTGGCGACGTTGACGACGAACTCGCCGTTGTCGCGGATGTTGCGCGCCGTGTCCTTGAAGCCGGTGCCGCGGGCGCCGATGTTGATGGCCAGCATCGGCGGGTCGGTGGCGACGTAGTTGTACGAGCTGAAGGGCGCGGCGTTGACGCTGCCGTCGGCATTCAGGGTGGTGATCCAGGCGATCGGGCGCGGCACCACGCAGCCGATGATCAGGCGGTAGGCGGCTTCGCGGTCGAGCTCGGCCTGGTCGATGAAGGTGTATTCCTGCATGGGAGAGGTGTTCTGCCGGTGGGCGGAGCTAAAGGTAGCGGGATTTGTCTCGAGAACTTGTTGTGCCGCCGGGCAATGGCCGGCGCTTGCGCAGCCCGTCATTAGAAAACGGCGCTGCCGGCGCGGCCAGATACCGGGCAGACATATCAGGTATGCAGGCGGCGTGAGCGTGATAAAGTCAGCCGCTGTTTCCATCGTCGGACGGGCCGGCGGACCGCTGCACCGTACCCCGCATCGCGCTTCTCATCGCACCCCTCATCGCACCCCTCATCGCACCCCTCATCGCGCCCCTCATCGCACCCTCACCGCAATGCAGACCTTCAAAGCCACCAATATCAAGCTGGACGTCGCCGCCGACCTGCAAAAGTGGCGCGTCTTTCTCGCTATTGCCGAGCTCGGCAGCCTGACGCGCGCGGCGCTGTTTCTCGACAGCAACCAGTCGCTGCTGAGCCGCCAGCTCAACGCGATGGAGCGCGAATGCGGCGCCCGTCTGTTCAACCGTACCGGGCGCGGGGTCGATCTCTCCGAGACTGGGCGGCGAATTTTTCCGCAGGTCAAAGCCTTGCTGGAGGGCGCGGAGCAACTGCAGGCCGAGTTGCGCGGCGAGGCGCACGAGCCGGTGGGGCAGGTGCGCATTGCCACGCTGCCATCGATCGGCCACCATCTGGTCGGGCAGCTGTTCACCCGGGTGCGCGCGCGCTTTCCCTCGGTACACCTGAAGATACTCGAAGGCTCGAGCGGGCAGGTGGAGGAATGGCTGACCGATGCGCGGGTGGACATTGCCATCCTTTACCGCTACGGCCCGGCCTTGCCGGAGGAGGAGCAGTCGCTCGCCACGGTGGACAGCTACCTGATCGGCGCGCCGGGCGATGTGCTCACCGCCGGGGAAGAGGTGCCGTTTGCCGCGCTCGACGGCCTGCCCTTCATCTTGCCGAGTGCGCCAAACGGCCTGCGCAACGCGCTGGACGCGCTGGCGCGCCAGCAGCGCATCACGCTGTCGCCGGTGATCGAGGCCGATTCGCTGCCGCTGATGCGCTCGCTGGTGGAGCGCGAGAAGCTCTACACGGTGCTGCCGCTGCACGCGGTATGGCAGGAGTTCGAAGAGGGCAAGCTGCAGGCGGCGCGGGTGGTCGGCCCGCCGCTGCAGCGCATGGTATCGATGGTGACGGCGAAGTCCAAGGGGCCGGACAAGGCGGTGACGCTGGTGGTGCGCGAGATCGTGGAAATCGTCGACGAGATGGCGCAGCGCGGCATGTGGCGCCTGCGCCCGCAGGAAGCTAGTCCCGCGGCGGCATAGCTGAGATGCGCCGCCGGGCGTAGTCCGGCGCGGCGCGGGTTGGTATGCTCGCCGCCTGAGCGTCGCCGGCGACGGCAACAGAGAATCGCCGGCGACACGTGGGCTGCAATCGGCGGCAACCATTATCGCCGGCCCTCAGCGGCAACAAACCAGACATCGCACAAGGAGACAGCATGCCCCGCATTACCCTGCCCACGCCTGAAACCATGAGCCCGGAACAGCGCCGGGTTTACGACAAGGTGGTCTCCGGCCCGCGCGGCCGGGTGCAGGGCCCGCTGCGCGCGGCGATCCACAACCCCGAGCTGGCGGACCGCTGGCAGGCGCTGGGTGCGCTGCTGCGCTACGACACCACGCTGACGCGGCGCCAGGCCGAAATCGCCATCCTGGTCACCGGGCGGCATTGCCGCTCGCCCTTCGAGTGGTATGCGCATCGCCTGGAGGCGGAGAAGGCGGGCATCGGGACGGCGATCATCGAAGCCATCCTCGCCGAGCGCACGCCGGAGGGGCTGGCGGAGGACGACGCGATCATCCATCAATACGCGGTCGAGCTGAACCGCTACAAGTCGGTGTCGGACGTGGCTTATGCACGTGCGCTGGCGCGCTTCGGCGAGCGTACGGTGGTGGAGCTGACCGGGCTGATCGGCTACTACACCATGGTGGCGATGACGCTTAACGCACACGAGATTCCGCTGCCCGAGGGCGTGGCGCCGGCGTTTCCGCTGCCGCAGCACGCCGAGTTGCGTTAGGCGCACTGCGCCAAAGGAATCTCGGCAAAAGAGCTGCGCCAAAAGAGCTGCGCCAAAGGAACTGCGCCAAAAGAGCTGCGCCAAAAGAACTGCGCCAAAAGAGCTGCGCCGAACGAGCCACGCGGGACGAATCGCCTCGAACGGGCAGCGCCAAGAGTGGGCGCGGCGCATGGCCTAGATCGCGCCGGCGCCACGCAGCGCCGCGATGGCCGCGTCGTCATAGCCGAGCTCCAGCAGTATCTCTTCGCTGTGCTGCCCCAGCAGCGGCGGCGCCGCGGGGCGGGCGAGCGGCGCTTCGGCGAAGCGCATCGGGCTGGCCACCTGGGGCGCGGCAACGCCGGCCGGGTGGGGCGCGTATTGCAGCATGTCGCGCGCCTTCACCTGCGGGTCGTCGAAGACTTCGGCGATGCTGTTGATCGGGCCGCAGGGCACGCCGGCGGCGTCCAGCGCGGCGATCAACTCGGCGCGCTTCCATGCGGCGAAGATGTGGCGCAGCGCTGGCGCGAGCACGTCCAGATTGCGCACGCGTTGCGGGTTGGTGCGAAAGCGCTCGTCCTGCGCCCACTCCGGCTGGCCCAGCACTTCGCAGAGGCGGGCGAATTGCTGGTCGTTGCCGACCACCAGGATGACCGCGCCATCGCCGCACTCGAATACGTCCTGCGGCTGGATGTTGGGGTGGGCGTTGCCGCCGCGCTTGGGCGTCTTGCCGGAGAGCAGGTAGTTCATCGCCTGGTTGGCGAGCGTCGCCACCTGCACGTCGAGCATGCCGATGTCGATGTTGTCGCCGACGCCGCTTTCGTTGCGCCGGGCGACGGCGGCCAGCACCGAGACGGCGGTGTACATGCCGGTCATCAGGTCGACGATGGGCACGCCGACTTTTTGCGGGCCGGCGCCGGGCTTGCCGTCGCGCTCGCCGGTGACGCTCATCAGCCCGCCCATGGCCTGGATCAGGAAGTCGTAAGCGGCCTGGTCGCGGCGCGGGCCGGTCTGCCCGAAGCCGGTGACGGAGCAGTAGATCAGGCGCGGGTTCAGCTTGCGCAATGAATCGGCATCCAGCCCGAACCGCGCCAGGGTGCCGGCCTTGTAGTTCTCCAGCACGATGTCGCTTTGCATCGCCAGCTTCTTGACGATGGCCTGGCCCTCGGCGCTGTCGAGGTTCACCGTGATCGAGCGCTTGCCGCGGTTGACCGCGAGAAAGTAGCCGGCCTCGCGCGTGTCATTCCCCTGCGCGTCTTTCAGGAAGGGCGGGCCCCAGGCGCGGGTGTCGTCGCCGGCGCCGGGGCGTTCGACCTTGACCACCTGCGCGCCGAGGTCGGCGAGAATCTGCGCGGCCCAGGGGGCGGCAAGGATGCGGCTCAGGTCGAGCACGCGAAGGTGGGACAGCGGCCCCTTGTCTTGCTCCATGCGTGTGTCTCCGCCTATTTTCCCTTGAACACCGGCGCGCGCTTTTCGGCGAACGCCAGGCGCGCTTCCTGTGCGTCTTCGGTCTTGGCGATCGCAGCGGTCATGTCCTGCTCGTAGCGGTAGCCGTCGCGCAGGCTCATGTCTTCGATGGTGTTGAGCGTGTGCTTGGCCAGGCGGGTGGAAAGCGGGCTCTTGGAGGCGATGGCCTGCGCCATTTCCAGCGCCGCCGGCAGCAGGCGCTCGGCCGTGGTGCAGGCCTCGATGATGCCCAGGCGATACAACTCCTCGGCCGGCACGCGGTAGCCGGTGAGCATCATGCGGCGCAGGCGCGAGTGGGAAAACAGACGCATGCCGTGGCGCCCGCCGCCGAGCAGGCCGACGTCGATTTCCGGCAGGCCGAGTGTGGCATTTTCCGACGCCAGCAGAATGTCGGCCGAAGCCGCCATCGCCAGCCCGGAGCCCAGCGCCGCGCCATTCAGCGCCACGATCACCGGCTTGGCGCATTCGCGGATGGCGTGAAAGCACTCGCGCGTGCGGCGCGAATGCGCCAGCAGATCGCCCGGCCCCTTGATGATGGCCGCGCGGCCCTTCAGGTCCGCCCCCGCGCAAAACACCTTGCCGGCGCCCGTCAGCACCACGGCGCGGATTTCATCGAGTTCGGAAGCGCGGTCCAGCGCGTTGGTCAACTCGTCGTTGAGCACGCGGGTAAGCGCGTTGACTGGCGGGCTGTTCAGGGTGAAGACGGCGACATGGCCTTCGATGTCGACCTTCAGTTCTGTGTAGGTGTGCTCCACTGCGCAAGCCCCAATATGGACCGGCCGGCTGGCCGAAATCAACGTCGGAGTCTAAAGCGCGCGCCCGGAAAAGAGCAGGGGAGCGCTTGCAATGCAGCTATGCCTGGCACGGCATAGCAAGGCCCCGGTAGGTCGGATCACGCGGCCAGCCTGGAGCGCAGCGCATCCCGCGTTCCTCCGATAGGGATTCTCGAACCTGACAAAACCTGAGAGTTTTCAAAAAACGCCACGTCCCGGTTTTCAGCCACCTCGCCAGCAGAACCTGATAAAACTATGGCGGATTCAACCGATCGATGCAACAAAGGTCTCGATTTTCTCAGCTGGACACATAAAGTCCAGGGTTTTCCTGGGGCGCTGATTCAATTGCAGGGCGACTGCATCTAGGTGG